>NZ_LGHZ01000028.1 GCF_001266615.1 Kluyvera genomosp. 1
CGTCAGATGTGTATAAGAGACAGGTTCCGTGTCAGTGGTGGCGCATTATAGGGAGTTTATTCTCCCTGACAAGAGGAAATTTAAAATATTTTATCGCTCGCTAACTTTTTCACCAGATTGTTTATGAATACGCCATAAAAAGCCTGTTCTGCTGTTTTTACCACCGATCCAGCACGTCAAATGGCATACTAAAAGAAAGATAAATAATAGGAATGGCTTTATGTCTCTAAGCGCACAGCAACTAGCAGCTCAAAAAAATATCTCCTGGGTTTTGGCTGAAAAGATAGCTCAGAAGATATTAACCGGTGAATATCCCCCGGAAAGCATCCTCCCAGGCGAAATGGAGTTAGGGGAGATTTTCGGCGTCAGCCGGACAGCCGTTCGCGAAGCGGTAAAAACGCTCTCAGCAAAAGGAATGCTTCTTCCTCGCCCACGCATAGGCACCCGCGTGATGCCACAGGCCCACTGGAACTTCCTCGACACAGAGCTTATTTCCTGGTGGCTGACCGCCGATAACTTCCAGTCTGTCATGAAACACTTCCTGGTACTGCGCCGCAGCCTCGAACCACAGGCGTGTATGCTGGCGGCAACGCTCGGTACCGCCGAACAGAAAGCGCATTTAAATACCTTAATGGAAGAGATGGCCCAACTGGAAAAATCGTTCGATCGCGAACGCTGGATTGATGTTGATACATCATGGCATGAACATATCTATGAGATGAGTGCGAATCCCTTCCTGACCTCATTTGCCAAACTCTTTCATTCGGTGTACCACATTTATTTCACCTCGATTACCGAAGATGAGGTGATTGAGCTGGATAGCCACCAGGCTATTGTCGATGCAATTCTGGCCGGAGATGGTCAGCAGGCGTTGACGGCCTGCCAGGCATTATTAAACGCACCGCATATTCGTGCGGCAGTCTGAAGGACAGCGAATGACTGAAATGAAAGCGCGGAGTATGGCTGGCCTTCCTTGGATAGCCGCCATGGCCTTCTTTATGCAGGCGCTGGACGCTACTATTTTGAATACCGCGCTCCCCGCAATCGCCCATAGTCTTAATCGCTCGCCGCTGGCGATGCAGTCAGCCATCATCAGCTATACCCTCACCGTGGCGATGCTGATCCCGGTGAGCGGCTGGCTGGCTGACCGCTTTGGCACCCGTCGCATCTTTATGCTGGCCGTGAGCTTGTTTACTTTAGGCTCACTGGCCTGCGCGCTATCGACCTCATTATCTGAGCTGGTTATCTTCCGCATCATTCAGGGCGTAGGCGGCGCGATGATGATGCCCGTTGCTCGCCTGGCATTACTCCGTGCTTACCCGCGTAGCGAACTGCTGCCGGTACTTAACTTTGTCACCATGCCGGGGTTAATCGGCCCAATCCTGGGTCCGGTACTCGGCGGCGTATTCGTCACCTGGGCCACCTGGCATTGGATTTTCCTGATCAATATCCCCATCGGCATCACCGGGCTACTGTATGCCCGCAAATATATGCCGAACTTCACCACGCCGAAGCGGCGCTTCGATCTCTCCGGCTTTCTACTATTCGGTTTTAGTCTGGTGTTGTTTTCGATTGGGATGGAACTGTTGGGTGAGCAGATTGTGGCAAGCTGGATTGCCTTGATGGTAGTGCTTTTCAGTCTTCTTCTATTACTGGCGTATATCCGCCATGCTCGCAAGCACCCGTCACCACTGATCTCATTGTCATTATTTAAAACACGCACCTTCTCCGTCGGTATCGCTGGTAACCTGGTGACTCGTTTGGGTACCGGCTGCGTACCGTTTTTGATGCCGCTGATGCTACAGGTGGGATTTGGTTATCCGGCGTTAATCGCCGGCTGCATGATGGCGCCAACGGCCATCGGCTCTATTATCGCGAAATCAACCGTCACTCAGGTACTGCGTCGGTTGGGCTATCGGAAAACATTGGTTGGCGTGACGCTGTTTATCGGCGTGATGATTGCTCAGTTCGCACTACAGTCACCAACGATGCCGGTATGGTTGTTAATTCTGCCGCTGTTTGTACTAGGAATGGCAATGTCGACGCAGTTCACATCGATGAACACCATTACGCTGGCGGATTTAACCGACGACAACGCCAGCGGCGGTAATAGCCTGTTGGCCGTGACGCAGCAATTGTCTATCAGTCTTGGGGTGGCTATCAGCGCCGCAGTGCTGCGCTCATATCAAAGCCTTGAAGGAGCGACGACTATCGATCAATTCCACTATACCTTTATCACCATGGGCGTTATCACGGTGATCTCGGCATTGATGTTTATGCTGCTAAAAGTCAAAGATGGGCGAAACCTGATTAAGGAAAAACACTAACCTTAAACGGAGCCGCGAACCACCAGCTCGGGCGTCAGCTGCATACGCTGCTGTTTTTGCCCGGGTTGGGCAATACGGTGAATGAGTACATCTATCGCCAGCTCGCCAAGTTCATCTTTCGGTTGATGAATCGTGGTTAGCGGTGGCGTCATATAGCGCGCCAGCTCAATATCGTCATAACCGATCACCGCCACATCCTGTGGAATACGCAGCCCAGCCTGATACAGTGACTGATAGACGCCCACCGCCATCGCATCATTCCCCACAAATACCGCATCAGGGCGCACTGGGTGCATTAACAACTGCTGCATAGCGTCGAAGCCGCCGCCAAATTCAAAGTTGCTGGTGATTTCATACCCTTCAGGGATCGGCAGCTGCGCGTTTTGCATCGCTTCCCGATAGCCTTCGAGCCGCAGACGTGCAGGGGTTTTATCCAGCGGCCCGGCGATGCAGGCAATCCGGGTATAGCCTCGTTCGATAAGATAGCGCGTGGCCATGTCGCCACCGAGCAGAGAATTATCCTGAATCAGATCGCTATCACCGTCGAATGGTGCCCAGTCCATCATCACGGAAGGAATAGAAGGGTAGCGTTGCATGATTTCCAGCGACGGCTGGTGCGTTTCGGTACACAGCAGCAGCAACCCATCAACGCGTTTTTGCATCAGCGTCTCAAGATTGCGGTTCATCCTTTGCTCATCGCCTTCGGTATTACACAACACCAGACTGTATCCACGTTCAAAGCAGCTACGTTCAACGCCTCGCACCAGTTCGGAGTAGAACGGGTTGGTACTGGCAGTGATCAGCATCCCGATGGTTCGAGTCTGATTCAGCTTGAGACTACGCGCCAACGCGGATGGCGCGTAGTTGAGCTGTTTAATCGCGGCATCAACTTTCCCGGTAACGGCATCGCTGACAAACCGGTCTTTATTAATGACGTGAGATACCGTAGAGGTGGAAACGCCCGCCAGGCGAGCAACATCCTTCATCGTGGCCAAGCGTTACCCCTGTTGACGTAAGAATTCGTCGATTTCGTCACGCCAAGGAACAGAAGGCTGTGCACCTTTGCGCGTTACGGCGATAGCTGCCGCTGCATGGGCGAAGCGAAGCGCATCAGCCAGCGGAGTATTTTCCAGCAGCGCTGTCATCAGCGCGCCGTTAAAGGTATCGCCCGCAGCAATGGTATCAATGGCCTGAACTTTAAAGCCCGGTACGCGGCGGCCTTCGCCTTTTACGCTGGCCCATACGCCGCGGCTGCCGAGTGTAATAATGACCGTGTCGATGCCTTTCTCGTGCAGAACCTGCGCGGCTTTCACAGCATCGTCATCGTTTTCAACCCGCACGCCGGTCAGCTTCTCCGCTTCCGTTTCGTTCGGGGTAATAATATCCACCAGCGACAGCAGCGTATCCGGCAGTTCGCGCGCCGGGGCAGGGTTTAATACCACCGTCGTTTGGTTCTGATGGGCAATCTGTGCGGCCAGCAGTACGCTGTCCAGCGGGGATTCGAGCTGCATTAACAACGCATCGACCTGCGCGATTCGCTCGCGTTGGGCTTCAACTAAAGCAGTAGATAACGCGGCGTTAGCACCGGCATGGATACCGATGACGTTTTCACCTTCGCCGTTCACAAAGATCAGTGCCACACCCGTTGACTCACCAGTGATGGCGCTCACGGGAGCCACGTCAATACGGTCTACTTCCAGCTGTTTACGAATACGTTCGCCAATATCGTCTTCGCCGGTACAGGCGATAAACGCGATATCTGCACCGCTACGTCCGGCGGCAACCGCCTGGTTAGCGCCTTTGCCACCAAAAGCGACCTGATAATGGCTACCGGTGACGGTTTCGCCCGGCGTCGGGAAAGATTCAAGATTCAGAATATGATCGGCATTGATGCTGCCAAGGACGACGAGTTTGCCTGCGGTTTTCATTTTCAGAGTGTCCGGTAAGATGCGCCACCGGACAACCGGTGGCGCGTGCCCTGCTTTTCTTATTGATGTTGTCCATCAGGCTATAGCAGCCTGAATCGCATTCGCGTTATTACTGCTTGATAACCAGCTTCAGGTCAACTGGATATTTTGCCTGTACTTTTTCGCCTTTCAGCACTTTATCAGCGGTTTCAACGCCTTTAGCACCGATCTGGTCAGGCAACTGGGCGATAGTCGCCGCCAGTTTGCCATCATTTACCGCTTTTTCGCCATCCGGCGTGCCGTCAAAGCCAACCACCATCACATCGGATTTACCGGCAGTTTGCAGCGCACGCAGTGCACCCAGCGCCATTTCATCATTCTGAGCGAATACCGCTTTCACGTCAGGATGAGCAGTCAGCAAGTTCTGCATAACGTTCAGGCCTTTAGTACGATCGAAGTCAGCGGGCTGGCTAGCCAGTACATTGAATTTGTGTGCAGCCACCGCCTGCTGGAAACCTTCACCACGCTCGCGCGCAGCGGATGTCCCGGCAATGCCCTGCAGTTCGATGACTTTAGCGCCTTCACCTTCTTTCTTCGCGATATAGTCGCCGGCGATTTTGCCACCCAGAACGTTATCGGAAGCGATGTGGCTGACAACGTCGCCCTTAGAGGCTACGCGGTCCAGAGTAATGACCGGAATTTTCGCCTGGTTTGCCATCTTGATGGCGTTACCCACCGCGTCGGAATCGGTTGGGTTGATCAGCAAAATTTTAGTACCGCGAACCGTTAAATCCTGAACGTTAGCCAGCTCTTTCGCCGGGTTGTTCTGAGAGTCCAGAACCACCAGGTTGTAACCCAGTTTATCGGCTTCTTTCTGTGCGCCATCCTTCAGGGAGACGAAGAATGGGTTATTCAGGGTAGAGATAACCAGAGCAATGGTGTCTTTTGCCATTGCGTTCGCGCTGACGGTAGCGCTCAGCGCAACCGCGGAAACCAGGGTAGCCAGTTTTTTCATGTTCATATCTAAGATGTCCTGTAGTGTCGTTAGTTACTGCTTTTTGTTGTCCACCAGCACCGCCAGCAAAATCACGACTGCTTTAACGATCATCTGGTAATAAGAAGAAACACCTAACAAGTTCAAACCATTATTCAGAAAACCAAGAATCAGCGCACCGATAAGCGTGCCGACGATACGACCCTTACCGCCTGCCAGGCTGGTACCGCCCAGCACCACCGCCGCGATAGCATCCAGCTCATAGCCAGTACCCGCAGTAGGCTGTGCCGAAGAGAGTCGAGCAACTTCAATAATGCCCGCCAGCGCCGACAGTAACCCGCACAAAGAGTAGACGATAATTTTGACTTTATTCACGCTGATACCGGAGAGGCGAGTTGCCGCTTCGTTACCGCCCAACGCATAAATATAACGACCCAGACGGGTGTGGTGCAGCATGTACCAGGCCGCGAGGAAGACAATGCCCATGATCCACACCGGCGTTGGGATCCCCAGCGGACGACCGATACCGAACCAACCAAAGACGTCGGCATTATCGGTAAAGCCCGTGTTTACCGGGCTACCGTTGGTGTACACCATTGTCACACCACGCAGCAGCAGCATCATCACCAGAGTGGCGATAAAGGCCTGTACGCGGCCCTTAGCAACAATCACGCCGGTAACGGCCCCGATTGCGGCACCTAATGCGAGTGCGGCAGCAACCGCCACCAGCGCATTGACCTCGATACCCACAATCGACGCGGCGACCGCGCCGGTCAACGCCAGCAAAGAACCGACGGACAGGTCGATCCCTGACGTTAAAATGACCAGCGTCATCCCAACCGCCATGATCGCATTCACGGAAGTTTGCTGCAGGATGTTGAACAGGTTATTGACGGTAAAAAAGTTTGGGCTCATGGTCGATACAACCGCTATCAGCACCAGCAGGGCAATTAGCGATTTTTGCTCCAGCAGCCATGCTTTGGTGAAATAGCGGCGACCTGCCACAGACTGGGTTGTCATCTTTTTTACTCCTGGTTCACGCGGTTAAGCTTGCCCACTGCGGCAGCCATTAATACTTCCTGGGTGGCCTGCTCGCGTGAGAACTCACCGCCGAGATGCCCTTCATGCATCACAATAATGCGATCGCTCATCCCCAGTACTTCCGGCATCTCGGAGGAGACCAGAATGATGCTCAGGCCGTCAGCCTTGAACTGGTTGATAAGCTGATAAATTTCTTTCTTCGCGCCCACATCGACACCGCGCGTTGGCTCATCGAGGATCAGCACTTTAGGACGGGTCATCAAACCGCGTGCAATAGCGACCTTCTGCTGGTTACCGCCGGACAACAGACCAATAGCCTGTTCCATGGAGGGGGTTTTGACGTTGAACAGACGGATAAAGTCACCGACCGCCTGTTGTTCATCTTTGTGCTTGAGGCTACCACCCGCGCGGCTAAAATAGCGTAGCGCGGTCAACGACATGTTCTCTTTAACCGACATGCCCAGCACCAAACCGTCACGCTTACGGTCTTCAGAAATGTAAACGATGCCGTTTGCCAGGCCATCCTGCGGAGAGCGAGTTACCACTTCATGGCCGTCGAGCGTCACATAACCGCTGGTACGCGGCAGCGCGCCGTACAGGACTTTCATCAGTTCCGTACGCCCCGCGCCCATCAACCCAGCAACGCCCAGAATTTCACCTTTGCGCAGGGTAAAGGAGACGTTTTCGACGCCCGACCCACACAGCGCATCGACCTTCAGGCGAGTCTCGCCGGGTTCTTTATCAAGACGTGGATATTGATCTTCGAGCTTACGTCCCACCATCATTTCGATCAGCAGATCTTCGTTGAGGCTGGCCACTTCGCGCTCGGCAATAAACTGCCCGTCGCGGAAGACCGTCACATCATCGCAAATCTCGAAAATCTCTTTCATACGGTGGGAGATATAGACAATGCCGCGGCCTTGCGATTTTAGCTCGCGGATAACGCGGAACAGAGATTCGGTTTCGGTATCGGTTAGCGCATCCGTCGGTTCATCCATAATGATGACTTTCGACTCAAAGCTCAGCACCTTAGCTATTTCAACCATCTGCTGATCGCCAATCGACAGTTCGCCAACCAGACGATCGCTCTTAAAGCGGAGATTCAGTTTCGCTAACAGAACGTCGGCTTCGGCATACATCTTTTTCCAGTCGATTTTGCCAAAGCGCCCGACAAACTCACGGCCGAGGAAAATATTCTCGGCAATCGTCAGTTGTGGGATCAGGTTCAGCTCCTGGTGGATGATACCAATACCCGCTTCCTGAGAGGATTTTGGGCCGGTGAAGGTGGTTTCTTTACCCAGCCACAACAATGAACCGGCGTCACGGGCGTAGATCCCGGTCAGCACTTTCATCATCGTGGATTTTCCCGCGCCGTTTTCGCCCACCAGCGCCATCACGCGCCCGGAATAGACATTTAACGCGGCGCCGGAGAGGGCCTTCACGCCCGGGAACGATTTATCGATCCCTTTGAGTTGTAAGAGTGCGTCCATGATGGCCTCAGAACGTGACGCCAGCACAGAGAATGATATTCGCATACGGGGAACATTCCCCGCTGCGAATTACCGCCTGACTGTCTGCGGTTTGTTTTTTGAACTGCTCATGCGAGACATAACGAACGTCAATGCAATTTCCCTGGTGTTGTTGCAGTTGCTCAATGTGTTTGAGCAACGTTTCGTGGAGCTGCGGATTATGCTGTTGAATTTCCGCTGCGAGAATGGCGGCCTCTACCTGCATCTCCTGAGTCACTACGCCCAACACCTGCATAAAGGTAGGAACACCCTGGGTTAACGCCATATCAATGCGCGCAGTGCTATGGGGAATAGGTAAACCCGCATCGCACACTACCAGCGTATCGGTATGCCCCAGACGGGAGATAACCGCAGAGATTTCAGAGTTGAGTACCGTGCCTTTCTTCATTTGTTTTCATGCTCCACTAGCGAAACGTTTCGCTAACTTAAGTTTAGTCTCAAGTGCGCGCAGAAAACCATCACCAGGTTATAGAAATGTGATCGCTATCGAAACGTTTCGCAAACCTAAACTGGAGATAAAAAAACGCCCTCCGTCAAATTGAGGGAGGGCGTTGATTGCTTTAGATTTCGACCTGGGTTCCCAGTTCGATGACCCGGTTCGGCGGGATCTCAAACTGATCCGGTGCACGCAGGGCGTTACGCTGAAGCAGCAGATACAGTTTGCCGCGTAGGCGCAGATACCACGGCCGTTTGCCAACTATCAGCGACTCGTGCGACATAAAGAATGACGTCTCCATCATCCGGCAGCTAAGGCCTTCCAGGCCGCAGCGGTGGAACACTTCTTCTACGTTTGGCGTTTCACGCCAGCCGTAACTGGCAACCACGCGCCAGAAGGTAGGCGACAGCTGTTCTATCTGCACGCGGCGAACATTGTGCACATACGGAGCATCTTCGGTACGCAGGGTTAGCAGAATTACGCGCTCATGCAGCACCTTGTTGTGCTTGAGGTTATGCAGCATAGCGAATGGAATGACGTTCAGCGCACGGGACATATATACCGCAGTCCCCGGCACGCGTACCGGCGGCGATTTTTCCAAAGAGGCAATCATCGCCTCCAGAGAATTGCCGTGTTCATGCATACGGCGCAACAGGCGGAAACGCTCACTTTTCCAGGTGGTCATGATGGTGAACATCACCAGACCCAGCGTCAACGGCAGCCAACCACCGGAGACAATTTTGTCGAGGTTTGCCGAGAACAGCGGAATATCGATACACATAAAGGCCACCAGCAGCAGGCCCACAACAAACTTGTTCCAGTGCCAGTTCTTACGTGCCACCGTGGTGAACAGAATGGTCGTCAGCACCATGGTGCCAGTTACCGCGATACCGTACGCCGCCGCCAGATTTGAAGAGTGCTCAAAGCTGATAATGACGATAACGACAGAGATATACAGCAGCCAGTTAATGAACGGGATATAAATCTGGCCGGACTCCATTTCCGAGGTATGAATAATACGCATCGGCGACAGATATCCCAGGCGTACCGCCTGGCGAGTCAGCGAGAAGACGCCGGAAATCACCGCCTGAGAGGCAATGACCGTCGCCAGCGCAGCGAGAATCAGCATCGGAATCAGCGCCCACTCAGGTGCCAGCAGGAAGAACGGGTTTTTAATCGCTTCCGGATGTTCGAGCAACAGTGCACCCTGGCCAAAGTAGTTCAACACCAGCGATGGCAGAACCACCGAGAACCAGGCCAGGCGAATCGGCAATTTACCAAAGTGGCCCATATCGGCATACAACGCTTCCACACCGGTAATCGACAGCACCACCGCGCCCAGCGCGACGAACGAAACCGTTTTGTATTCGAGGAAGAAGTGAACGGCCCAATAAGGGTTTAACGCCTGCAGGACTTCCGGGTTCGCAATAATGCTGCGCGCGCCGAGCACAGCCAGCAGCAGGAACCAGATAAGCATGATTGGAGCAAAGAGTTTGCCCACCATGCTGGTGCCATGTTTCTGGATAGCAAACAGCAGCGTCAGAACGATAATCGATATCGGAACAACCCAGGTCTCGAGATCCGGGGCGATGATTTCCAGACCTTCAATCGCCGACATCACCGAGATCGCCGGGGTAATGACGACTTCACCATAGAAGAAGCTACCGCCGATAAGCCCAAGGATCACCAATAGCGATGTCGTGCGTGCAGACGTGTTACGCCCTGCCAGCGACATCAGCGTCAGGATCCCCCCTTCACCGGCATTATCTGCCCGCATGACGAAGGTAATGTATTTGAGAGATACGGTGAGAATCAGCAGCCAGAAAATGAGCGACAAGAAGCCAAAAACGGCATCCCGTTCAACACCAAAACCAAACTGACCGGACAAGCATTCACGAAGCGTATAAAGAGGGCTGGTACCGATATCGCCGTATACCACGCCAATTGCAGCGAGTGTAATCGCTGATAAAGATTGTTTATTATCAGTGCTCATAGACTAGTCTTTCGTTTAAAAACAAATGTGTGCCTAGTCCCTTGGCCCACCAAAAGCGCACAGTATGCACGATTAACGTCAAAATCGTACCCCTTAATTGCGTCATCTTAACCTGCCTCAATAAATGGCGAGGTTCTTTTCAGGCTATTCACCGCCAGACTTAAGCGTCTATACTCAGCCAGTTAGCTGATTACATGGCGAAAGGACGCAGGTTAATTATGGCCCAACCACATTTATTAGCAGAAAGAATTTCGCGTCTAAGCAACGCGCTGGAAAAAGGGTTATTTGAGCGTAGCCATGCTATTCGCCTGTGCCTTCTGGCGGCGTTGAGCGGCGAGAGCGTCTTTCTGCTCGGCCCTCCCGGAATTGCCAAAAGCCTGATTGCCCGTCGCCTGAAGTTCGCCTTTCAGCACGCCCGAGCGTTCGAGTATCTGATGACCCGCTTCTCCACGCCGGAAGAGGTCTTTGGCCCGCTGTCTATTCAGGCCTTAAAAGATGAAGGCCGTTATGAGCGCCTGACTGCCGGTTATTTGCCGGAAGCAGAAATTGTCTTTCTTGATGAAATCTGGAAAGCCGGCCCGGCGATTCTGAATACCCTGCTTACCGCCATTAACGAGCGTCACTTCCGTAACGGTGCCAGCGTAGACAAAATCCCCATGCGACTGCTGGTTACCGCATCAAACGAACTACCGGAAGCCGAAAGCAGCCTTGAAGCGCTGTACGATCGTATGCTGATACGCCTGTGGCTCGACAAAGTGCAGGATAAAGGCAATTTCCGCTCCATGCTGATTAGTCAGCAGGATGAAAACGACAATCCTATCCCTGCCAGCCTTCAGGTTACTGATGAAGAGTACTTCCAGTGGCAGAAAGACATTGGCAGCATCAAACTGCCGGACACGGTTTTTGAGCTGATCTTTAGCCTGCGACAGCAGCTGGATAATCTGCCCAATGCACCTTACGTCTCCGATCGTCGCTGGAAAAAGGCGATCCGCTTACTTCAGGCGTGTGCCTTTTTCAGCGGCCGTGATGCGATAGCGCCTATCGATCTGATCCTGCTACAGGAATGCCTGTGGCATGACGCAGAAAGCCGGAATCTGCTGCAACAACAAATAGATATTTTGATGACCGGACACGCGTGGCAGCAGCAAGCCATGCTTAATAAACTCGGCACTATCACTCAACAGCGCTTACACATCCAGCAGCAGCAAAGCGATAAAACGGCGCTGAAAGTCACGCGTTTGGGCGGAATGTTTAGCCGTAAACCGCACTACGAACTGCCGCCAGAAGTGCAGTCACCAACGGTGACGCTCCTGCTGCAAAAGCCGCTCAAACTGCACGATATTGAAGTGATTCATATTACCTTCGAACGTCAGGCGCTGGAAAACTGGCTGGAGAAAGGCGGTGAAATTCGCGGAAAACTCAACGGTATTGGCTTTGCGCTGACGTTGAATATGGAGGTCGATGCGGCTCAACACCTGGTGGTGCGAGATGTGAGCCTACAGGGCTCTCGCCTGTCGCTGCCAGGAAGCAGCACGCCGGAAAATATGCCCGCCGAAATTCGCCAACAGCTCACCGCTCTTGATGAAGAATGGCACCAGCAGCACAACCGCTTTAGCGAGCAGCAGAAGTGCCTGTTCGTGAATGAAGAGTGGTTAGGCCGTATTGAGGCTAGCCTGCAGGATGTCGCCGTCCAGATCAAACAGGCGCAGCAATGCTGACCATTGATACGCTCAACATGATGCTGGCGGTCAGCGAAGAGGGGATGATCGAAGAGATGATCATCGCTTTGCTGGCCTCACCACAGTTGGCGGTCTTCTTTGAAAAATTTCCACGTTTAAAAAGCGCCATCACCGAAGATCTCCCACGGTGGCGCGAAACCTTTAAAAATCGACTGAAAGGCGCGCCAATACCGCAGGAGCTGGAAGAGGAGGTTATCTGTTATCAGCAGAGCCAGCTGCTATCGACGCCCCAATTTATCGTCCAGCTACCGCAAATCCTGACGCTATTAAAACGGGTTCAGTCCCCTTTTACCGAGCAAGCTCAGCAGCTTATTGCCAACAATGCGACCTTTACTCCCGCGCTGCACACGTTATTTCTTCAACGCTGGCGGCTAAGCCTGGTGGTTCAGGTGACGTCACTTAACCAGCAGATGCTCGAAGAAGAGCGCGAACAGTTACTCAGCGAAGTGCAGGAACGCATGACCTTAAGTGGTCAACTGGAGCCGGTGCTGGTGGATAACGACAGCGCCGGCGGGCGACTATGGGATATGAGCGCCGGACAGCTCAACCGCGGCGATTACCAGCTGATCGTCAAATACGGAGAATTTCTCAGCCAGCAGCCTGAGCTGATGCGTCTGGCAGAACAGCTGGGGCGCTCGCGCGAGGCAAAATCAGTGCCGAAGAAAGATGCACCGATGGAGACTTTCCGCACGCTGGTCCGCGAGCCGTCAACGGTGCCAGAACAGGTCGATGGCATTCAGCAAAGCGACGATATCCTGCGGCTACTCCCGCCAGAGCTCGCCACGCTGGGTATCACCGAGCTGGAATATGAGTTTTATCGCCGGCTGGTAGAAAAGCAACTATTAACCTACCGGCTGCACGGCGACGCCTGGCATGAGAAAGTGACCGAGCGCCCGGTGGTTCATCAGGATGAAGATGAACAACCACGCGGCCCTTTTATCGTCTGCGTGGATACTTCCGGATCGATGGGCGGCTTCAACGAACAGTGCGCCAAAGCGTTTTGCCTGGCGCTGATGCGCGTCGCGCTGGCGGATAATCGCCGCTGTTACATCATGCTGTTCTCCAGTGAAGTTGTACGCTACGAACTCACTTCGCCGCAGGGGCTGGAGCAAGCCATTCGCTTTTTAAGCCAGCGTTTTCGCGGCGGTACGGATATGGCGAGCTGCTTTCGTGCCATTATCGAAAATCTGCAAAACCCACAGTGGCAGGATGCCGATGCGGTAGTCATTTCTGATTTTATTGCCCAGCGGTTGCCGGATGAGGTGGTGAAAAAGGTGGGGGATCTGCAGCATAAGTACCAGCACCGTTTTCACGCGGTGGCGATGTCGGCACATGGCAAACCCGGGATCATGCGCATTTTCGATCATATCTGGCGCTTTGATACCGGGTTAAGAAGCCGCCTACTGAGACGCTGGCGGCGTTAACGATCGTTACAACAGAGAAGAGACGCTTTCACGAACCTGCGTTGGCCACACGCCGCACTGTACCTGGCCAATATGAGAAAGCTGCAGCAGAAGCATCGTCAGACGCGACTGGCCAATCCCACCGCCGATGGTCTGCGGCATTTCGCCGCGAAGCAGCGCCTGATGCCATTCCAGCTGCAGACGATCTTCATCACCGGTCAGCTGAAGCTGATGTTTCAGCGCTTTTGCATCAACGCGAATGCCCATTGAAGAGAGCTCAAATGCGTCTTCCAACACCGGGTTCCACACCAGGATATCGCCGTTGAGGCCTGCAAAGCCGCTGGCTGATGGAGTGCTCCAGTCGTCGTAATCCGGTGCACGCACGTCGTGACGTTGGCCATTAGACAGTTTACCGCCAATACCGATAAGGAATACGGCACCCAGCTCTTTGGCGATAGCGCGCTCACGGCCCTTCGCATCCAGCCCCGGATAACGGCTCAGCAAGGTTTCGCTGTGGACGAAGTGGATCTGTTCTGGCAGGAACGGTGTCAGACCAAACTCTTTGCTCACAGCGGCTTCGGTTTCTTTGATACCCGCCCAGATAGCTTTGACGGTGCTTTCCAGCGTACCGACGTGGCGTTCTTCATCACCCATCACGCGTTCCCAGTCCCACTGGTCAACGTAAACAGAGTGAATAGCGGTCAGTCTATCTTCATCGGGGCGAAGGGCTTTCATGTGCGTGTAGAGCCCTTCGCCCGCGCTGAAGTCGTGTTGTCCCAGGGTTTGACGTTTCCACTTCGCCAGTGAATGAACCACTTCGAACTGGGCATCTGGCAGTGTTTTCACTTTCACCTGAACCGCCTTCTCGCAACCAGACAGGTTATCCTGCGTCCCGTCCCCCACGCGGCTTAAGATCGGCGCCTGAACTTCTACGAGCCCTAGCTTCTCTTCCAGCTGACGGGAAAAATGGGATTTAACGAAACTAATCTGGCGTTGTTTTGCGATGTATGCGGTTTTCATTATTTTTACTCCTGCGTCCTGTTGCCATTGATTAAGCAACAAAATAGGCCACCAATACAATAATCAAACAATAAAAAGCCTTACTCACTTTTGATTCATCAAAATAAAGAGCTAAAATAGATTTAATCGTTAATCATCATAAGAAAAACCAATGGAAAATTATCAAATCGACAATCTGGATCGCGGCATTCTCGACGCCCTCATGGCGAACGCACGCACCGCCTATGCCGAATTAGCCAAACAATTCGCCGTCAGCCCCGGAACCATTCACGTACGCGTAGAGAAAATGAAGCAGGCGGGGATCATCACCGGCGCGCACGTGGATGTCAGCCCCAAACAGCTGGGTTATGACGTCGGCTGCTTTATAGGCATCATTTTAAAGAGTGCAAAAGACTATCCTTCCGCGCTGGCACGGCTGGAAAGCCTCGATGAAGTCACCGAGGCGTACTACACCACCGGCCACTACAGCATCTTTATTAAGGTCATGTGCAAATCGATCGATGCGCTTCAACAGGTACTTATCAACAAGATCCAAACAATTGATGAAATTCAGTCCACCGAAACGTTGATCGTGCTGCAGAACCCGATTATGCGCACCATCAAGCCATGATCGGCTTTTTTAATCCCACATTTTTCCACAGGTAGATCCCAGCTCGTTCACAGCGTACAATACGCCCTCTTTATATAGGTGGGCGATCATGGCAGATATCACTCTTATCAGCGGTAGCACTCTTGGCAGTGCGGAATATGTAGCAGAACATCTGGCAGAAAAACTCGAAGACGCCGGTTTTTCCAGCGAAATGCTGCATGGCCCAATGCTGGATGAGTTACCAAGCGAGGGGATCTGGCTGGTGGTCAGCTCCACGCATGGTGCAGGAGATATTCCTGACAACCTGCTTCCTTTATATGAAGCATTACGCGAGCAGAAACCGGATCTTTCTCAGGTTCGCTTTGGGGCAATCGGAATTGGCAGTCGTGAATACGACACGTTCTGTGGCGCCATCGACAAACTTGAGACCGAATTGAAGGCTTGCGGAGCCAAACAGATTGGCGAAACACTTAAGATTAATGTGCTCGAACATGAGATTCCTGAAGATCCGGCCGAAATATGGGTGGGATCGTGGCATCTTTTGCTCAGAGATTTGTAAAGATCGAAATTTATTCTGTGGATAACACTGGTTAAAAGCTTGGATCAACCGGTAGTTATCCAAAGAATAACTATTGTCTGGTTTTTGACCTGTGCATAACCCTTCGTTTTGATCCCAGCTTATACGGAATAGGATCACCGATCATTCACAGTAAACGATCCTTCTTAAATGGTTGATCTTAAATTCCGGATCGGACTTATCCACAGATACCTGCGATCCTAATAAGAGATCACAATAGAACAGATCTCTAAATAAAAAGATCTTCTTTTTAATACCCAAGATCCGAACCCTTTCTCCATCGACTAAAGTTGAGTAGAATCCACGGCCCGGGCTTCAATCCATTTTCACACCGCAGTACGCGAGGCAAACCACCATGTTTTATCAGGATCCTTTTGACGTCATCATCATTGGCGGGGGTCATGCAGGCACTGAGGCCGCAATGGCCGCAGCGCGAATGGGTCAACAGACTCTGCTTTTGACACACAATATCGACACGCTGGGGCAGATGAGCTGCAACCCGGCGATTGGCGGCATTGGGAAAGGACACCTGGTAAAAGAAGTGGATGCTCTTGGCGGCCTGATGGCAACGGCTATCGACCATGCCGGCATTCAGTTTAGGATACTAAACGCGAGCAAAGGGCCTGCGGTTCGCGCTACCCGAGCTCAGGCGGATCGTGTGCTCTATCGCCAGGCGGTACGCACGGCGCTGGAAAACCAGCCAAACCTGATGATCTTCCAACAGGCGGTTGAAGATCTGATTGTTGAGAACGATCGTGTTGTGGGTGCAGTAACCCAGATGGGACTGAAATTCCGTGCTAAAGCTGTCGTTCTGACAGTCGGAACGTTCCTCGACGGCAAAATCCACATTGGTCTGGATAATTACAGCGGTGGCCGTGCTGGCGATCCGCCATCCATTCCACTGTCCCGCCGCCTGCGTGAACTGCCGCTGCGCGTAAGCCGTCTCAAAACCGGAACGCCACCGCGTATTGATGCACGTACCATCGATTTCAGCGTTCTGGGTCAGCAAAACAGCGATAATCCGCTGCCGGTATTCTCATTCCTGGGCAAAGCATCTCAACATCCACGCCAGATGCCGTGCTACGTGACGCACACCAATGAAAAAACCCATGACGTGATCCGCAATAACCTTGATCGCAGCCCAATGTATGCGGGTGTGATCGAAGGGATCGGCCCGCGTTACTGTCCGTCGATCGAAGACAAAGTGATGCGCTTTGCCGACAGGAATCAGCATCAGGTCTTCCTCGAGCCGGAAGGACTGACGTCTAACGAAATTTATCCAAACGGCATCTCCACCAGCCTACCGTTTGATGTGCAGATGCAAATTGTCCGCTCCATGCAGGGGATGGAAAATGCGCGTATCGTTCGCCCTGGCTACGCCATCGAGTATGATTTCTTCGATCCGCGCGACCTGAAGCCTACGCTTGAGAGTAAATTTATCCACGGTCTGTTCTTTGCCGGTCAGATCAACGGTACGACAGGTTACGAAGAAGCCGCCGCACAGGGGATGTTAGCCGGTCTGAACGCCGCACGACTGTCTGCTGAGAAAGAGGGCTGGGCTCCGCGTCGCGACCAGGCCTATCTGGGGGTACTGGTCGACGATCTCTGCACGCTGGGCACCAAAGAACCGTACCGTATGTTCACGTCCCGCGCGGAATATCGTCTGATGCTGCGTGAAGACAACGCCGATCTGCGACTGACTGAAATTGGTCGTGAGCTGGGTCTGGTGGATGACGTCCGCTGGGCGCGGTTCAATGAGAAGCTGGAAAACATTGAGCGTGAACGTCAGCGCCTAAAATCCACCTGGGTTAACCCATCGGCGGAAACTGCAGCCGAAGTGAATACTCACCTAAGCGCGCCATTGACCCGTGAAGCGAGCGGAGAAGATCTGCTGCGTCGCCCAGAAATGACCTACGAACAGCTGACGTCTCTGACTCCGTTCACTCCTGCGTTGGAAGATGCGCAGGCGGCAGAACAGGTGGAAATCCAGGTAAAATACGAAGGCTACATTGCACGTCAGCAAGACGAAATTGAGAAGCAGCAGCGCAATGAAAACACCTTGCTGCCTGCAACGCTGGACTACCGCCAGGTAAACGGTTTGTCTAACGAAGTGATCGCCAAGCTTAACGATCACAAACCGGTGTCTATCGGTCAGGCCTCGCGTATTTCTGGGATCACACCAGCGGCAATCTCAATTCTGCTGGTATGGCTGAAAAAACAGGGGTTACTGCGCCGTAGTGCGTAATCGCGCCGTTCACCCGGCACTTTGGCGAACGCTCATGCGCTCGCCCTATTGATTCATCAGCCCGGTCAGCGTCATGCTACCGGGCATGTTATTTTTAGACAGGGTAATCACCGTGCTCAACAAACTTTCTCGTCTGCTGGATGAAGCAGGAATTTCGCTCACCGATCACCAGAAAAATCAGCTGGTGGCGTACGTGGATATGCTGCACAAATGGAACAAAGCGTACAACCTGACTTCCGTTCGCGATCCCAACGAAATGCTGATTCGTCACATTCTCGATAGCATCGTGGTTGCGCCATCACTGAAAGGTGAACGCTTTATCGATGTGGGGACGGGACCTGGGTTGCCGGGGATTCCGCTGTCTATCGTGCGCCCCGATGCGCACTTCACGCTGTTGGATAGTTTGGGTAAGCGCGTACGTTTTCTGCGCCAGGTTCAGCATGAGCTGAAGCTTGAGAACATTACGCCGGTACAGAGCCGTGTAGAAGAGTTCCCTGCAGAGCCGCCATTTGATGGGGTGATTAGCCGCGCATTCGCTTCCCTGACCGATATGGTGAGCTGGTGCCACCATCTGCCGGGCGAAGCAGGGCGCTTTTATGCTCTGAAAGGTGTGCTGCCGGAAGATGAAATTGCGCAGCTTCCCGCACAGTTTAGCGTGGAGTCGGTTGTTGAACTGAAGGTTCCTCACCTGGAAGGGGAGCGTCATTTGGTGATTATTAAGCCAAATAAAATTTAATTTTTATCAAAAAAAGTGCATAAAAAGTGCGGTCTCTGGTGTTAACAAACACGTGAAAAAAAAAGCCGGCGACCCGCTATATTTAACCCATGCTTAACTTTGTTTTATCTTCTCACTAACGAAGCTTTTTTTGTTAATGATGAGAATAGTAAACATGGAAAATATCAGTCTGCTAAAAATCAGCCTTTTGGCTATTTTGAGATGTTAATAATTTATTATAAATGTCAATAAATGGTTTTTGTTCTGTATCGGCGTGTTTTTAAAAGAGTGGGCAATTTTAGTCTTAGATATCAAAACGATGAGAAGTCATCTTTTGCCACATTGAATCATAAGCTTAGCGCTAAAATGTTTAATATGTGATCTTGTGCACGCTTTGTAATCACTGTTTTCGCTGCTTTTGCACTTTTGTACGATCGTTCACACTTTGACAAAAAGTAGAAAAATAGCGCGAATGAAAAATATTTAAATATTTATTCACGTTTTGGCTACTTATTGTTTGAATTAACGAGGCGTCACCGTATAATTTGACCGCTTTTTGATGCTTGACTCTGAGCTTTAAAGAACGTTTTATACGACACGCGGCATACCTCAAAGGGAGCAGGAGTTAAAACGTGATGTCTATGTCGCTCGTGAGTCGAAACGTTGCTCGTAAGCTTCTGTTCATTCAGCTTCTGGCAGTAATAGCAAGTGGATTGCTGTTCAGCCTAAAAGACCCCTTCTGGGGCATCTCCGCCGCGTGTGGGGGCCTGGCAGTGTTACTGCCTAATATGTTGTTTATGATTTTTGCCTGGCGTCACCAGGCGCATACACCCGCTAAAGGCCGAGTCGCCTGGACGTTCGCCTTCGGTGAAGCGTTCAAGGTGTTAGCGATGCTGGTGTTGCTGATAGTGGCGCTGGCGGTTTTGAAGGCGGTGTTCTTACCGCTGATCGTGACATGGATTTTGGTGCTAGTGGTTCAGATACTGGCGCCCGCTGTAATTAACAACAAAGGGTAAAAGGCATCATGGCTTCTGAAAATATGACGCCGCAGGAATACATAGGTCATCACCTGAATAACCTTCAGCTTGATCTGCGTACTTTCTCGCTGGTAGATCCGCATAACCCCCCAGCCACCTTCTGGACGCTCAATATTGACTCCATGTTCTTCTCGGTGGTGCTGGGTCTGTTGTTCCTGCTTACGTTCCGTAGCGTTGCTAAAAGAGCGACCAGCGGCGTGCCAGGTAAATTTCAGACCGCGATTGAGCTGGTAATCGGCTTCGTTCATGGCAGTGTCAAAGACATGTACCATGGCAAGAGCAAGGTTATCGCACCGCTAGCCCTGACTATTTTCGTCTGGGTCTTCCTGATGAACCTGATGGACTTACTGCCTATCGACCTGCTGCCGTATATTGCTGAGCATATACTGGGCCTGCCGGCGCTGCGTGTGGTGCCATCTGCGGACGTAAACATTACCCTGTCTATGGCGCTGGGCGTGTTTATCCTGATTCTGTTCTACAGCATCAAAATGAAAGGCATCGGTGGCTTCACGAAAGAGTTGACGCTGCAGCCGTTCAATCACTGGGCATTTATTCCTGTCAACTTAATCCTTGAAGGGGTAAGCCTGCTGTCCAAACCAGTATCACTGGGTCTGCGACTGTTCGGCAACATGTATGCCGGTGAGCTGATTTTCATTCTGATTGCTGGTCTGTTGCCGTGGTGGTCACAGTGGATTCTGAATGTGCCGTGGGCCATTTTCCACATCCTGATCATTACGCTGCAAGCCTTCATCTTCATGGTTCTGACGATCGTCTATCTGTCGATGGCGTCTGAAGAGCATTAATTTACCAACACTACTACGTTTTAACTGAAACAAACTGGAGACTGTCATGGAAAACCTGAATATGGATCTGCTGTACATGGCTGCCGCTGTGATGATGGGTCTGGCGGCAATCGGTGCTGCGATCGGTATCGGCATCCTCGGGGGCAAATTCCTGGAAGGCGCAGCGCGTCAACCGGATCTGATTCCTCTGCTGCGTACTCAGTTCTTTATCGTTATGGGTCTGGTGGATGCTATCCCTATGATCGCTGTAGGTCTGGGTCTGTACGTGATGTTCGCTGTCGCGTAGTAAGCGTTGCTTTGAATTAAGTAAGAGCAATATCAGAACGTTAACTAGATAAAGAGGCATTGTGCTGTGAATCTTAACGCAACAATCCTCGGCCAGGCCATCGCGTTTGTCCTCTTCGTTCTGTTCTGCATGAAATACGTATGGCCGCCATTAATGGCAGCCATCGAAAAACGTCAAAAAGAAATTGCTGACGGTCTTTCTTCTGCAGAACGAGCTAAAAAGGATTTGGACCTTGCACAGGCCAATGCGACCGACCAGCTGAAAAAAGCAAAAGCGGAAGCCCAGGTAATCATCGAGCAGGCGAACAAACGTCGCTCCCAGATTCTGGACGAAGTGAAAGCTGAAGCAGAACAGGAACGTACTAAAATCGTGGCACAGGCTCAGGCAGAAATCGACGCCGAGCGTAAACGTGCTCGCGAAGAACTGCGTAAGCAAGTCGCTATCCTGGCTGTTGCTGGCGCCGAGAAGATCATCGAACGTTCCGTGGATGAAGCTGCTAACAGCGACATCGTGGATAAACTTGTCGCTGAACTGTAAGGAGGGAGGGGCTGATGTCTGAATTTATTACGGTAGCTCGCCCCTACGCCAAAGCAGCTTTTGACTTTGCCGTCGAACACCAAAGCGTACAACGCTGGCAGGATATGCTGGCGTTTGCTGCCGAAGTGACGAAGAACGAACAAATGGCAGAGCTTCTGTCTGGCGCGATGGCGCCGGAAACGCTCGCTAAGTCGTTTATCGCTGTCTGTGGTGAGCAACTGGACGAAAACGGTCAGAACCTGATGAAGGTGATGGCTGAAAATGGTCGTCTTAAGGTGCTCCCGGATGTTCTCGAGCAGTTCATTCATCTGCGTGCTGCAAGTGAGGCTACCTCTGAGGTAGAAATCACTTCAGCAACTGCACTGAGTGAAGAACAGCTTGCGAAGATCGCCGCCGCGATGGAAAAGCGTCTGTCACGCAAAGTTAAGCTGAATTGCAAAATCGATAAGTCTGTAATGGCAGGTATTATCATCCGTGCGGGTGATATGGTCATTGATGGTAGCGTACGCGGCCGTCTTGATCGCCTTGCAGACGTCTTGCAGTCTTAAGGGGACTGGAGCATGCAACTGAATTCCACCGAAATCAGCGAACTGATCAAGCAGCGCATTGCTCAGTTCAGTGTTGTGAGTGAAGCTCACAACGAAGGTACTATTGTTTCTGTAAGTGACGGTGTTATCCGCATTCACGGCCTGGCCGATTGTATGCAGGGTGAAATGATTTCCCTGCCGGGTAACCGTTACGCTATCGCACTGAACCTGGAGCGCGACTCCGTAGGTGCAGTTGTGATGGGTCCGTACGCTGACCTTGCCGAAGGCATGACCGTTAAGTGTACTGGTCGTATCCTGGAAGTTCCGGTTGGCCGTGGCCTGCTGGGTCGTGTGGTTAACACCCTGGGTGCACCAATCGATGGTAAAGGCGCGCTGGACAACGACGGCTTCTCCGCCGTTGAAGCTATCGCACCAGGCGTAATCGAACGTCAGTCCGTTGATCAGCCAGTGCAGACTGGTTATAAGTCCGTTGATGCCATGATCCCAATCGGTCGTGGTCAGCGTGAACTGATCATCGGTGACCGTCAGACTGGTAAAACCGCGCTGGCAATCGATGCCATCATCAACCAACGTGATTCCGGCATCAAGTGCGTATACGTGGCTATCGGCCAGAAAGCGTCCACCATTTCTAACGTGGTACGTAAACTGGAAGAACACGGCGCGCTGGCAAACACCATCGTTGTTGTGGCAACTGCGTCTGAATCCGCTGCACTGCAATACCTGGCGCCATACGCCGGTTGCGCAATGGGCGAATACTTCCGCGACCGCGGCGAAGATGCGCTGATCATTTATGATGACCTGTCCAAACAGGCTGTTGCTTACCGTCAGATTTCCCTGCTGCTGCGTCGTCCACCAGGACGTGAAGCATTCCCGGGCGACGTATTCTATCTTCACTCCCGTCTGCTGGAGCGTGCTGCGCGTGTTAACGCCGAATACGTTGAAACCTTCACTAAAGGTGAAGTGAAAGGGAAAACCGGTTCACTGACCGCTCTGCCGATTATCGAAACCCAAGCGGGTGACGTTTCTGCGTTCGTTCCGACCAACGTAATCTCCATTACCGATGGTCAGATCTTCCTGGAAACCAACCTGTTTAACGCCGGTATTCGTCCTGCGGTTAACCCGGGTATCTCCGTATCCCGTGTTGGTGGTGCAGCGCAGACCAAGATCATGAAAAAACTGTCCGGTGGTATCCGTACCGCTCTGGCACAGTATCGTGAACTGGCAGCGTTCTCCCAGTTTGCATCTGACCTTGATGATGCAACCCGTAAGCAGCTGGACCACGGTCAGAAAGTAACTGAACTGCTGAAACAGAAACAGTATGCGCCGATGTCTGTCGCGCAGCAGTCTCTGGTTCTGTACGCAGCAGAACGTGGTTATCTGGCGGATGTTGAACTGGCGAAAATCGGTAGCTTCGAAGCCGCTCTGCTGGCTTACGTCGACCGTGATCACGCTCCGTTGATGCAAGAGATCAACCAGTCCGGTGGCTATAACGACGAAATCGAAGGCAAGCTGAAAGGCATCCTCGATTCCTTCAAAGCAACCCAGTCCTGGTAAAGTCTAGCGGCCTGTCCTAGGGCAGGCCGTAAGGCATTGAGGAGAAGCTCATGGCCGGCGCAAAAGAGATACGTAGTAAGATCGCAAGCGTCCAGAACACGCAAAAGATCACTAAAGCGATGGAGATGGTCGCCGCTTCCAAAATGCGTAAATCGCAGGATCGCATGGCGGCCAGCCGTCCTTATGCAGATACCATGCGCAAAGTGATTGGTCACCTTGCGAACGGTAATCTGGAATATAAGCACCCGTACCTGGAAGAACGCGATGTTAAACGCGTGGGCTACCTGGTGGTGTCTACCGACCGCGGTCTGTGCGGTGGCTTGAACATTAACCTGTTCAAGAAACTGCTGGCGGATATGAAGGCATGGTCCGAAAAAGGCGTTCAGTGCGACCTCGCAATGATCGGCTCTAAAGGTGTGTCCTTCTTTAATTCCGTAGGTGGCAACATTGTCGCTCAGGTTACCGGTATGGGCGATAAACCCGCTCTGTCCGAACTGATCGGTCCGGTAAAAGTGATGTTGCAGGCCTACGATGAAGGTCGTCTGGACAAGCTTTATATTGTCAGCAACAAATTTATTAACACCATGTCTCAGACGCCAACCATTGTTCAGCTGCTGCCGCTGCCGGCATCAGATGATAGTGAGTTGAAGCGTAAAACCTGGGATTACCTGTATGAGCCTGACCCGAAAGCGCTGCTGGATACCCTGCTGCGTCGTTATGTCGAGTCTCAGGTTTATCAGGGCGTGGTAGAAAACCTGGCCAGCGAGCAGGCCGCACGTATGGTGGCGATGAAAGCCGCGACCGACAATGGCGGCAGCCTGATTAAAGAGCTGCAGTTGGTATACAACAAAGCTCGTCAGGCCAGCATTACTCAGGAACTCACCGAAATCGTCGGTGGTGCATCCGCGGTATAACCAGGTTAATTCGTAGAGGATTCATGATGGCTACTGGAAAAATTGTCCAGGTAATCGGCGCCGTAGTTGACGTCGAATTCCCTCAGGATGCCGTACCGCGCGTGTACGAAGCCCTTGAGGTTCAGAATGGTAATGAAGTGCTGGTGCTGGAAGTTCAGCAGCAGCTCGGCGGCGGTATCGTACGTACCATCGCTATGGGTTCTTCCGACGGTCTGCGCCGTGGTCTTGATGTAAAAGACCTCGAGCACCCAATCGAAGTCCCAGTCGGTAAAGCAACGCTGGGTCGTATCATGAACGTACTGGGCCAACCAGTAGACATGAAAGGCGACATCGGTGAAGAAGAGCGTTGGGCGATCCACCGCGCAGCACCTTCCTACGAAGAGCTGTCTAGCTCTCAGGAACTGCTGGAAACCGGCATCAAAGTTATCGACCTGATGTGTCCGTTTGCTAAGGGCGGTAAAGTTGGTCTGTTCGGCGGTGCGGGTGTTGGTAAAACCGTAAACATGATGGAGCTGATCCGTAACATCGCGATCGAGCACTCCGGTTACTCCGTGTTTGCGGGCGTAGGTGAACGTACTCGTGAGGGTAACGACTTCTACCACGAAATGACCGACTCCAACGTTATCGATAAAGTATCCCTGGTTTACGGCCAGATGAACGAGCCACCAGGAAACCGTCTGCGCGTAGCGCTGACTGGTCTGACTATGGCTGAGAAGTTCCGTGACGAAGGTCGTGACGTACTGCTGTTCGTCGATAACATCTATCGTTACACCCTGGCCGGTACTGAAGTATCTGCACTGCTGGGTCGTATGCCTTCAGCGGTAGGTTATCAGCCGACTCTGGCGGAAGAGATGGGCGTTCTGCAGGAACGTATCACCTCCACCAAAACCGGCTCTATCACCTCCGTACAGGCGGTATACGTACCTGCGGATGACTTGACTGACCCATCCCCAGCAACCACCTTTGCTCACTTAGATGCAACCGTGGTACTGAGCCGTCAGATCGCTTCTCTGGGTATCTACCCAGCCGTTGACCCGCTGGACTCCACCAGCCGTCAGCTGGATCCGCTGGTTGTTGGTCAGGAACACTACGACACCGCTCGTGGCGTTCAGTCCATCCTGCAGCGTTATCAGGAACTGAAAGACATCATCGCCATCCTGGGTATGGATGAGCTGTCTGAAGAAGATAAACTGGTGGTAGCACGCGCGCGTAAAATTCAGCGCTTCCTGTCCCAGCCATTCTTCGTGGCAGAAGTATTCACCGGTTCTCCGGGTAAATACGTCTCCCTGAAAGACACCATCCGTGGCTTTAAAGGCATTATGGACGGCGAATACGATCACCTGCCAGAGCAGGCGTTCTACATGGTCGGTTCCATTGATGAAGCAGTGGAAAAAGCCAAAAAACTTTAACGCCTTAATCGGAGGGTGATATGGCAATGACTTACCACCTGGACGTCGTCAGCGCAGAGCAACAAATGTTCTCTGGTCTGGTCGAGAAAATCCAGGTAACGGGTAGCGAAGGTGAACTGGGTATTTTCCCGGGTCACGCCCCGCTGCTCACCGCCATTAAGCCTGGTATGATCCGCATCGTTAAACAGTTCGGTCATGAAGAGTTTATCTATCTGTCCGGCGGCATTCTCGAAGTGCAGCCTGGCAGCACGACCGTTCTGGCTGATACTGCAATTCGCGGCCAGGATCTCGACGAAGCGCGAGCCCTGGAAGCGAAACGCAAAGCTGAAGAGCACATTAAAAGCTCTCACGGCGACGTGGATTACGCTCAGGCGTCTGCGGAACTGGCCAAAGCGATCGCTAAACTGCGCGTTATCGAGTTGACCAAGAAAGCGATGTAACACCGGCTTGAAAGTCAAAAAGCCAGTCTGGTTTCCAGGCTGGCTTTTTTTATGTTTTGTTTTAATAAATTTGAAATTGAAAAGCTATTTTAAATATTTTGTGATTGAGGTCACAAAACTGTTGATCGATAAAAATGAGAAGAGTAGACTTTGTTTTGTGAGTTGAGTCACAGAAATTACCACTACTATCGCAGGATAAAAATCATGAAACTGATCAACAAAATCATCGCTCTTTTCAGCTCTATGAACATTTCTTTCGGTACCTTCAACCTGTAAGGTTACCGCGCTGACCGCCCACTTGCCGGTCAGACTCAGTTCTGTGATGCGCTGTACCGCTAACGAAAACCACAACACATGCGGTGTAAACGGAACGCTAAAATGAAGAAGGTCGCCTCACGGCGACCTTTGTATTTTGTAGGCCTATAACGCGCTATTAGTCTTTGTTCAGAAAGTTTCCGGTTTTAAAACTTCCGTCCGCGTTGCGTTCCAGCGGCTGTGGCAGCGTCAGTGACTGAAAATCCTCTGCACGCAGCTCTTTGCCTTCCTTATTCACGCTTTTCCCTTTTTCAATGAAGTAGTTGGTGGCGTCCACGTTCCCCACTACTGCATCGTCATATTTTCCCGGCTGGCTGCGCAGCGAAATGTTGTCGCTGAACACGCCTTGCGTGGAGGGATCGCCATAAGGGCTTGGGCGGAAGATAAAGTTAAAGCGCAGGTTATCCACGGCGACGTTATTCACCACCACCAGCTTGCCAGGGTTGAAGTTGTCGGTAAAACCGTCGAGATGGTTGCCCACAGCGATGCTGTTGCGGATCTCATGAGCCACCGGCTGGCCTTCGCCGCCGAGTTTGAAGCCGTTGCTGGTGTTGTTACGGGCAATCGAGTTTTCAATCACTACCACGCCGTTAGCCCCGTCTTCAATCTTGTTGAACAGGTCAAATCCGTCGTCGATATTATCGTGGGAGTAGCAGCCCTCCAGGCGGTTACCTTCACCGACACGCATCTTCACGGCAAAGCCATCGGCGTTGATCTTACCCGGATCCTCATTACTAAAGGACTCGGAATTCACCACCCTATTATGGCTTGCCCACAGCGGGCGGCCGATCTTATCCACCGATGAGATCTGAATGCCGGTGTCGTCGTTGCGATAGGCCACGACATTTTCAATCAGGTTGTGACTGCCCTGAATGCGTAGGCTCTTATCCGTTATCTCAATACCACGGAGTGTCCAATAGTTACCATCCAGCAGCATGCCGTGGATAACGGCTTTACCCTGAGCTTCCAGCGTCTTGCGGTTTTTCTCCAGGCCACTGGCGGAGAGCGGAATATCGGTTTTCGCATAATCACCGGCGGCGAGTATAATTTTGCCTCCCGGAGGTAGCAGTTCGATGGCAGTGGCTAAATCCAGCGGAGCCTCAGCGGTCCCTTTGGCATCGGCTTTGCCATTCACTGCGGCAAACAGCGTGCTGCCGGTAATACCTTTTACCGCGTTAACTGTCAGGGTTTGTTCAACCGGCGTGCGGTCTTTACCGCTGGTGGGGGTAAACGTAATCTGGAAGCTATTATTTTCTTTAAGCGTGGCTGGCTGGGTGAACATTTCTCCGGCTTTCACCGGTTTATTCTCCCCGATCACCACTTCGTTCTGACGCACGGTGAACTGCCCGTCATAGTTGGCTCGTGCCTGTAGCGTATAACTCTGGCTCAGGCTCTTGCTGCCCGACGTCACCTGCATAACCACCGGCCAGGATTTCGCGACAAAGGGTTTAGAGGCGACGGTTTTCGCCTCGGAAGTGGTCAACGATGCATTGCTGACGGTGATTTTGGCGTTTCGTGAAGCAAAGAAGCCGATGTAATACTGTTTTTTATCCTGCACGGAGATGAGATCCGCATGCGGTACCTGCTGGGTAACCCACTCATCGCTGCCTGCTGGCGCCCAGGCGGTCACAAAGCCTTCATCCGTACGTTCCAGTTTAAGACGGAAGGTTGGTGATTGGTGGAGATCGACGCCTTCTTTATAGCTCACCTTTTTGATTTCAGATCCGGCATTTCCCCAAGGCTGGGTGATCCCATTACGTGAAATCGCCTGCAGCTTCACGCGGTAATCGTCTTTTTTATCCTGGGTCATAATGGCATTCATCACCATATTTGACGCCGCCGGAAACTCTTCATAGCCTTCTTTCAGCGGCTCCTGGCGAGGGATGCCGATAATATCGCGCACCAGCAGTCCGGCCCCTTCCTGGGCGGCCGGTTTGGCACCGTTTTCCGGGCCGAACTGATCAACGGTCACCGTTGCGGCCAGCACAAAGTTCTTGTCGGACGGCAGCGTGGTATAGAAGAAAGTTAGACCGTCGTGCGAGTTAGCGATTTTCCCACCGCGGCTTTCAATAGTGATGGGTTTACTCAGATCGGCAACCTGCTGTGATGTCAGGGTTTTACCGTCAATTGTCACGTTATTGACGCCCACTTTCTCCGCCAGCACATTGGAGGAGAAGTTAATGTCGGTGGACTGCCCGAAGGCGATGGCTTTCCATTGCTCAGGCGTGGCGGCCTGCGCCTGAAGAGAGAGTGCAGCGCTACACAGAGTAAGGGCCAGAGGTATCTTGTTGTTCATATTATCTTCCTGAATGGTTGATTGGCGTAATTATCACCAAATCAAAACAGTGTTTCTTTTTTATACGTCACAATAATGAGTAAATAAAACGCCGTTTTAATTTAAGGTGTTCTTTATTCAGGTAGCAAAAAAACAGCATAAGCAGCGAGATAGCGCGAAAACTGGCGTCTGGTCTTAATTCTTACAAGACAAATGGATTTGATATGGACGAAAATAAGGGTAGAAAAACAGGGCTACCGAGAATGTTGGACGTTTTAACAGCAGACCATTTCATGCTGAAAAATATGTAGAATTTTCAACGTTAACCCGGTTTACTTCATACTTAATCTACAGACAGGATACCTATGTCTAACCGTACCATGAGCGTTGTGATCCTTGCCGCTGGCAAAGGCACGCGCATGTATTCCGATCTCCCTAAAGTGCTGCATACCCTCGCGGGTAAACCGATGGTGCAGCATGTCATTGATGCCGCTAAACATGTTGGCGCAACCCAGGTACATCTGGTGTACGGTCACGGCGGTGATTTGCTTAAGCAGACCCTCACTGAAGACAATTTAAACTGGGTGCTGCAAGCTGAACAGTTGGGAACCGGTCACGCGATGCAGCAAGCTGCGCCTTTCTTTGCCGATGACGAAGATATTCTGATGCTGTACGGCGATGTCCCGCTGATCTCCGTAGAGACTTTAAAACGACTGCGTGACGCGAAACCGCAGGGCGGTATTGGCTTGTTGACCGTGGTGCTGGACGAGCCGAGCGGCTATGGCCGCATCACTCGTAAAGATGGCAAAGTGACCGGCATCGTTGAGCATAAAGACGCGAGCGACGAGCAACGCCTGATTCCAGAAATTAACACCGGCATTCTGATTGCTAACGGCGCGGACATGAAACGTTGGTTGGCGAAGCTCGATAACAACAATGCGCAGGGTGAATTCTACATTACCGACATTATTGCTATGGCGTATCAGGAAGGGCATGAGATTGCTGCCGTACATCCTGAACGCCTGAGCGAAGTGGAAGGGGTGAATAACCGTCTGCAGCTGGCGCGTCTTGAGCGTGTTTACCAGTCAGAGCAGGCAGAAAAACTGCTGCTGGCGGGCGTTATGTTGCGCGATCCGGCGCGTTTTGATCTGCGCGGCACGCTTTCTCACGGGCGTGACGTGGAGATTGATACTAACGTTATCCTTGAAGGCAACGTCGTTCTCGGTCATCGCGTCAAAATTGGCGCAGGTTGCGTGATTAAAAACAGCATCATCGGTGACGATTGCGAAATCAGCCCATACAGCGTGGTAGAAGACGCAACGCTGCAGGCTGCATGCACCATCGGGCCGTTTGCTCGTCTGCGTCCGGGCGCTGAGCTGCTGGAAGGCGCGCATGTCGGTAACTTTGTTGAGATGAAAAAAGCGCGTCTGGGTAAAGGTTCTAAAGCCGGTCACTTGACCTATCTGGGCGATGCGGAAATTGGCGATAACGTGAATATCGGTGCGGGTACCATCACCTGTAACTATGACGGTGCCAACAAGTTTAAAACCATTATTGGCGACGACGTCTTTGTGGGTTCCGATTCACAGCTGGTAGCGCCGGTCACTATCGGCAAAGGCGTCACTATTGCCGCTGGGACAACGGTCACCCGCAACGTCGCCGATAATGAACTGGTATTAAGCCGCGTACCGCAGGTCCATAAACAGGGCTGGCAGCGCCCGGTGAAGAAAAAATAATAACGTTTTTGCCGGACGGCGTTTTGCGTGCCCGGCAGACTCAAGATGAGGAGATAACATAATCTCCCGTCCGCAAAGTAGTACCCATAAAAATAACCCCACTCTCTACAAGGCTCGGGGCGCCCGGTATACGGGCAACAGGTTGACCGACAACGCGTAAAAATCGGAACTAAAAAACTATGTGTGGAATTGTTGGCGCAGTCGCGCAACGTGATGTAGCTGAAATCCTTCTCGAAGGCCTTCGTCGCCTGGAATACCGTGGCTATGACTCTGCGGGTTTGGCGGTCGTTGATGCAGAAGGTCATATGACCCGTCTGCGTCGTCTGGGGAAAGTGCAGATGCTGGCACAGGCGGCGGAAGAACATCCGCTGTCTGGTGGTACCGGTATTGCTCATACCCGCTGGGCGACCCATGGCGAACCTTCAGAAAGCAACGCGCATCCGCATGTTTCTGACCACATTGTGGTGGTGCATAACGGCATCATCGAAAACCACGAACCACTGCGTGAAATGCTGCAGGCGCGCGGTTATGTCTTTGTCTCCGCGACCGACACAGAAGTGATTGCTCACTTAGTGCACTGGGAAATGGAGCAGGGCGGTACGCTGCGCGAAGCCGTTCTGCGAACCATCCCGCAGTTGCGCGGTGCGTACGGCACGGTGATTATGGATTCTCGCGACCCAAGTACCCTGCTGGCCGCACGTTCAGGTAGCCCACTGGTTATCGGCCTCGGTATGGGTGAGAACTTTATTGCTTCTGACCAGCTGGCGCTGCTGCCGGTGACCCGCCGCTTTATCTTCCTTGAAGAAGGTGATATTGCCGAGGTGACTCGTCGTACGGTTGAGATCTTTGATAAAACCGGTGCTGAAGTGAAGCGCCAGGAAATTGAATCTAACCTGCAGTACGATGCGGGCGATAAAGGTATCTATCGCCACTACATGCAAAAAGAGATCTACGAGCAGCCAAACGCCATTAAAAACACCTTAATCGGGCGTATCAGCCACGGTGAAGTGGATTTAAGCGAGCTGGGGCCACAGGCCGATGCATTGCTCTCTCAGGTTGAGCATATCCAGATTATCGCCTGCGGTACATCCTACAACTCTGGAATGGTGGCGCGTTACTGGTTTGAATCGCTGGCTGGTATGCCGTGTGACGTCGAGATTGCCTCGGAATTCCGCTACCGCAAATCGGCCGTGCGTCCAAACAGCCTGGTGATCACGCTGTCGCAATCTGGCGAAACCGCCGATACGCTGGCCGGTCTGCGTCTGACCAAAGAGCTGGGCTATCTGGGCTCGCTGGCAGTGTGCAACGTAGCGGGTTCGTCATTGGTGCGTGAGTCCGATCTGGCGATCATGACCAAAGCGGGTGCGGAAATTGGCGTTGCGTCTACCAAAGCCTTCACTACTCAGCTAACGGTTCTGCTGCTGCTGGTGGCGAAAATGGCGCGCCTGAAAGGCGTCGATGTGGCCGTTGAGCAGGATATCGTTCACGCGCTGCAGGCATTACCAAGCCGCATTGAGCAGGTGCTGTCAGAAGATAAACGCATTGAAGCACTGGCGGAAGATTTCTCCGACAAACATCACGCGTTGTTCCTTGGCCGTGGCGATCAGTACCCAATCGCCCTGGAAGGGGCGCTGAAGCTTAAAGAGATCTCCTACATTCACGCAGAAGCCTATGCGGCAGGCGAGCTGAAACACGGTCCACTGGCGTTGATTGATGCTGATATGCCGGTGATTGTGGTGGCGCCAAATAACGAACTGTTGGAAAAACTGAAATCCAACATTGAAGAGGTTCGTGCGCGTGGCGGTGAGCTGTACGTGTTTGCCGATAGAGATGCAGCATTTACCAACAGCGACAATATGCACATCATTGAGATGCCGCATGTTGAAGAGGTGATTGCGCCTATTTTCTATACTGTTCCGCTACAGCTGCTGTCTTATCATGTGGCGCTGATCAAAGGCACCGATGTTGACCAGCCGCGTAACCTGGCGAAATCCGTGACCGTCGAATAATCACGATGGCTCGTTAAACCATCCGGCTATGTCTCAGGCATAGCCGGATTTTTTTTACCTGCTATAACTGTCATAAAGCGCGGCCATTTCGCTGTCATAAAAACAAAATTCTTTTGAAATTTTATTGTAAATTATTTTTCTAATATGCTGATTTTAATGGGTTTAATAATGGCGTTTTTCACAGGGTTTCTGTTGTCATTAAACTGTCATAAACCTTACATATAACTGTCACCTGTTTATCCTATTTTGCTCATCGTAGCCACTAAACAACACTTTACGGATCCTTGCAGGAGACATTATGAAAGTTATGCGTACCACTGTCGCAACTGTTGTCGCCGCGACCTTATCGATGAGCGCTTTCTCTGCCTTTGCAGCAGCAAGCCTGACAGGTGCAGGTGCAACCTTCCCTGCGCCAGTGTATGCCAAATGGGCAGATACCTATCAAAAAGAGACCGGTAGTAAAGTTAACTACCAGGGTATCGGTTCCTCCGGTGGTGTAAAACAAATTACTGCTAACACCGTAGATTTCGGCGCATCTGATGCTCCGCTGTCTGACGAAAAACTGGCACAGGAAGGCCTGTTCCAGTTCCCGACCGTCATCGGCGGTGTGGTGCTGGCTGTCAACATCCCTGGCCTGAAATCAGGCGAGCTGGTGCTGGACGGCAAAACGCTGGGTGACATCTACCTCGGCAAGATTAAGAAGTGGGATGATGAAGCCATCACCAAACTGAACCCAGGCGTCAAACTGCCTTCTCAGAACATCGCCGTTGTGCGTCGTGCTGACGGTTCAGGTACTTCCTTCGTCTTCACCAGCTACCTGGCGAAAGTGAACGAAGAGTGGAAATCAAAAATTGGTGCGGGCTCTACCGTGAACTGGCCGACGGGTCTGGGCGGTAAAGGTAACGACGGCATTGCGGCCTTCGTACAGCGTCTGCCGGGTGCAATTGGCTACGTTGAATATGCTTACGCGAAGCAGAACAACCTGGCTTATACCAAGCTGATTTCTGCTGACGGTAAAGCGGTTAGCCCTACCGAAGAGAACTTCGCCAACGCTGCTAAAGGCGCTGACTGGAGCAAATCTTTCGCGCAGGACCTGACCAACCAGAAAGGTGAAGGTGCATGGCCAATTACCTCAACAACTTTCATTCTGGTACACAAAGATCAGAAGAAACCTGAGCAAGGCGCTGAAGTGCTGAAGTTCTTTGATTGGGCGTACAAAAACGGTGGGAAGCAGGCTAACGAGCTGGATTATGCTACCCTGCCGGCAAGCGTGGTTGAGCAGGTTCGTGCTGCATGGAAGACCAACGTAAAAGATAGCAGCGGTAAAGCGCTGTACTGATTACGGTAGCCCGGCGGTGACGCCGGGCATCTGTAAACGTCGTCGCGGATTTTAAACTGAAAGAGTGATTTATGGCTGCAACCAAGCCTGCTTTTAACCCACCGGGTAAAAAGGGTGACATGATATTCAGCGCGCTGGTAAGACTGGCTGCGCTGATTGTGCTATTGATGCTGGGCGGGATTATCGTCTCCCTTGTCATCTCTTCCTGGCCTAGCATCGAGAAGTTCGGCTTTGCTTTCCTGTGGACCAAAGAGTGGGACGCACCGAACGATGTTTACGGCGCACTGGTACCGATTTACGGTACGATCGTCACCTCCGTTATTGCCTTGCTGATCGCCGTTCCGGTGAGCTTCGGCATCGCACTCTTCCTGACCGAACTGGCACCGAACTGGCTTAAACGCCCGTTAGGTATCGCGATCGAACTGCTGGCGGCTATCCCCAGCATCGTTTACGGCATGTGGGGCCTGTTTATCTTTGCTCCGCTGTTCGCGACCTACTTCCAGGAGCCGGTTGGCAATATTCTCTCTAACATCCCGTTTGTCGGTGCCCTGTTCTCCGGCCCGGCGTTTGGTATCGGTATCCTGGCGGCGGGTGTGATCCTTGCCATCATGATTATCCCGTATATCTCCGCCGTCATGCGTGATGTGTTCGAACAGACTCCGGTGATGATGAAAGAGTCGGCCTACGGCATCGGTTGCACCACCTGGGAAGTGATCTGGCGTATCGTCCTGCCATTCACCAAAAATGGGGTTATCGGTGGCGTGATGCTCGGCCTTGGCCGCGCGCTCGGTGAAACCATGGCGGTGACCTTTATTATCGGTAACACCTACCAGCTCGACAGTGCATCGCTGTACATGCCGGGCAACAGTATCACCTCCGCGCTGGCGAACGAGTTTGCCGAGGCGGAATCCGGTCTGCACGTCTCCGCCTTGATGGAACTGGGCCTGATCCTGTTTGCGATTACCTTTATCGTCCTGGCCGCGTCTAAGTTCATGATCATGCGACTGGCGAAGAATGAGGGGGCTCGTTCATGACCACTCTGGAAATGCAAAACACCGCTGAGCTGGCTGAATCTCGCCGCAAGATGCAGGCGCGTCGCCGCATGAAGAACCGCATTGCGCTGACGCTCTCTATGGCCACGATGATCTTCGGTCTGTTCTGGCTGGTGTGGATCTTAATGGCCACCATCACCCGCGGTATCGATGGAATGTCGCTGGCGCTGTTTACCGAAATGACGCCGCCGCCGAATACGGCGGGCGGTGGTCTGGCAAACGCCCTCGCGGGCAGCGGCCTGCTGATTCTGTGGTCTACCGTTTTTGGTACGCCGTTGGGCATTATGGCGGGTATCTACCTGGCCGAGTACGGACGTAAGTCCTGGTTGGCTGAGGTTATCCGCTTTATCAACGATATTCTGCTTTCTGCACCGTCTATCGTCGTCGGTCTGTTCGTCTACACCATCGTGGTGGCGCAGATGCAGCACTTCTCCGGCTGGGCGGGCGTGATTGCGCTGGCGCTGCTGCAGGTGCCAATTGTCATTCGTACCACCGAGAACATGCTGAAGCTGGTGCCGGATAGCCTGCGTGAAGCGGCCTACGCGCTGGGGACGCCGAAATGGCGGATGATTTCGGCCATTACGCTGAAAGCATCTATCTCCGGGATTATGACCGGTATCCTGCTGGCGATTGCGCGTATCGCGGGTGAAACAGCCCCGCTGCTGTTTACCGCGCTCTCCAACCAGTTCTGGAGCACCGACATGATGCAGCCTATCGCCAACCTGCCGGTGACCATCTTTAAATTTGCGATGAGCCCGTTTGCTGAGTGGCAGCAACTGGCCTGGGCCGGGGTGCTGATTATCACTCTGTGCGTACTGCTGCTGAACATTCTGGCGCGCGTCATTTTCGCGAAGAAGAAACACGGTTAATTTTTTACAGCGCGGCCAACGGCGGCGCTGGATGAGGAAGAGATTGAGATGAGTATGGTGAACACCACCCCGGGTAAGATTTCAGTACGTAACCTGAACTTCTACTACGGCAAATTCCATGCCCTGAAGAACATTAACCTGGATATCGCGAAAAACCAGGTCACCGCGTTTATCGGCCCATCGGGCTGCGGTAAATCGACGTTGCTGCGTACCTTCAACAAAATGTTTGAACTGTACCCGGAGCAGCGTGCGGAAGGTGAAATTCTGCTGGATGGCGACAATATTCTCACCAATACCCAGGATATCGCGCTGCTGCGTGCGAAAGTGGGCATGGTGTTCCAGAAGCCAACGCCATTCCCAATGTCCATCTATGACAACATCGCCTTTGGTGTCCGTCTGTTTGAAAAACTGTCGCGTACCGATATGGACGAGCGCGTGCAGTGGGCGTTGACCAAGGCCGCATTATGGAATGAAACCAAAGATAAACTGCACCAGAGCGGGTACTCTCTCTCCGGTGGCCAGCAGCAGCGTCTGTGCATCGCCCGTGGTATCGCGATTCGCCCGGAAGTTCTGCTGCTGGATGAGCCGTGCTCAGCGCTTGACCCGATTTCCACCGGGCGTATTGAAGAGCTGATCACCGAGTTAAAAGAGGATTACACCGTGGTTATCGTGACCCACAACATGCAGCAGGCTGCGCGTTGTTCCGACCACACGGCGTTTATGTACCTGGGCGAGTTGATTGAGTTCAGCAACACGGACGATCTGTTCACTAAGCCCGCGAAGAAACAAACAGAAGATTACATCACCGGCCGTTACGGTTGATTCAGGAGCGCGTTGTGGACAATCTGAACCTTAATAAACATATTTCCGGCCAGTTCAACGCAGAACTGGAAAGCATCCGCACCCAGGTGATGACCATGGGCGGCATGGTAGAGCAGCAGCTTTCTGATGCCATTACCGCGATGCATAACCAGGATAGCGAGCTGGCAAAGCGCGTCATTGAAGGCGATAAGCACGTCAACATGATGGAAGTGGCGATTGACGAAGCCTGTGTACGTATTATTGCCAAGCGTCAGCCAACGGCGAGTGACCTGCGCCTGGTGATGGCGATTATTAAAACCATCGCTGAACTGGAACGTATTGGCGACGTGGCGGACAAGATTTGCAGTACTGCGTTGGAGAAATTCTCCCATCAGCACCAGCCGCTGCTGGTGAGCCTGGAATCGCTCGGTCGTCACACGGTGCAGATGCTGCACGACGTTCTGGATGCCTTTGCGCGTATGGATTTGGACGAAGCGGTGCGTATCTACCGCGAAGACAAGAAAGTTGACCAGGAATATGAGGGCATCGTGCGTCAGCTGATGACCTATATGATGGAAGACCCGCGTACCATTCCAAGCGTACTGACCGCGCTATTCTGCGCCCGCTCTATCGAGCGTATTGGCGATCGCTGCCAGAATATCTGTGAATACATCTTCTACTTCGTGAAGGGACAAGATTTCCGTCACGTCGGCGGTGATGAGCTGGATAAACTGCTGGCGGGGAAAGCGCCAAAAGAGTGACAGTATGGGCGGTGAACCCGCCATACGGGACTTTAAGCCGGATAAGCGTGCGCTATCCGGCTTTTTTATTTACCGCGTAATATCCCAGCCGCGAGCTTTCCAGAGATCCGGTAATTGCGCCAGATCGGTAAACATCGTCACCCTCGGGTGATCGATCGGTTTGTTATGCGGGTCGGCGCAGAAGTAGAACACTTCCATCCCGGCATCAATCCCCGACTGGGCTCCGGCCGATGAATCATCCACCAGAATGCAGTTCTCGACATTGACGTTCATGGCCTTGGCCGCGTGGTACATCAGCGCCGGATCGGGCTTCCAGCGTTGAATATCGTAGCCGCTAAACAGCTTTTCCGGAAAATGGTGCAACATTCCCAGTTTGCCCAGCGAATGCTGCATTTTGCTGACCGGGCCATTGGAGACGATACACATCGGGATATTAACTGCATCAATAAGGTCGTTAGCGCCATCGATAACGTCGAGTTCCGTGTCGAAAAGGCGTGCGACCTCTGCGCGGTAAACGGGCTCTAACGCGGACTTTTCAAGCGTTGTGCCGTGTTCTTCGTTGATGATATCGATGATTTCGTAGAGCTTTACACCCTTGAAACGTTTAAAAATCTCTTCCAGATCGAGCGTGATGCCAAATGTTTTAAACATGTGGACGTAGGCCCGTGAACAGATAACTTCGCTGTCGACCAGCGTACCGTCACAGTCGAAAAAAACCGCTTCAACTCCGGACATGTCATTTCCTTTTTAACAAGTTTAACGTTTACGTAATGCAGAATTCAGAGACGCAATCGTTGCCGTATAAGCAAAATCAATGAAAAAAGTATCTCATAACCGCGCCTATTGTCGCATTTTGGTATAGGATAGCGACGAATTTTCCTCCCTTTTCTGCGGAAATAGATAATGAGTCAACAACACACCACCCCGGCTTCCGGTCAGGGGATACTGGAGCGCGTGTTTAAACTGCGCGAACACGGCACAACGGCACGCACCGAAGTGATCGCCGGTTTCACCACCTTCCTGACGATGGTCTACATCGTTTTCGTAAACCCGCAAATTCTTGGCGTCGCCGGGATGGACACCAGCGCGGTGTTCGTGACGACCTGTCTGATTGCGGCGCTGGGCAGTATCCTGATGGGCGTATTCGCTAACCTGCCGGTGGCGCTGGCGCCAGCGATGGGTCTGAACGCCTTCTTCGCGTTTGTGGTGGTACAGGCCATGGGCCTGCCGTGGCAGGTAGGTATGGGTGCCATCTTCTGGGGTGCTGTGGGCCTGCTGCTGTTGACGATTTTCCGCGTGCGTTACTGGATGATTGCGAATATCCCGGTGAGCCTGCGTGTTGGTATTACCAGCGGTATCGGCCTGTTCATCGGCATGATGGGGCTGAAAAACGCCGGTGTTATCGTGGCTAACCAGGATACGCTGGTTTCTATTGGTAACCTGACGTCTCACAGCGTGCTGCTGGGTGTGCTGGGCTTCTTTATCATCGCGATTCTGGCATCCCGTAATATCCATGCGGCGGTGCTGGTCTCTATCGTGGTGACGACTCTGCTGGGTTGGATGCTTGGTGATGTCCACTATAGCGGCATCGTATCTGCGCCACCGAGCATTACGACAGTGGTAGGCCAGGTAGATCTTGCTGGGTCATTTAACCTCGGCCTGGCGGGCGTCATTTTCTCCTTTATGCTGGTTAACCTGTTTGACTCCTCCGGTACGCTGATTGGCGTCACCGATAAAGCGGGTCTGGCTGATGAGAAGGGTAAATTCCCGCGCATGAAGCAGGCGCTGTTCGTGGATAGCGTTTCGTCTGTGGCTGGTTCCTTTATTGGTACCTCTTCCGTCACCGCCTATATCGAATCCTCTTCCGGCGTCTCCGTTGGCGGCCGTACTGGTCTGACGGCGGTGGTCGTGGGTCTGCTATTCCTGCTGGTTATCTTCTTGTCGCCTTTGGCGGGAATGGTTCCAGGCTACGCGGCGGCGGGTGCGCTGATTTACGTTGGCGTGCTGATGACCTCAAGCCTGTCGCGCGTGAAGTGGGATGACCTGACCGAAGCGGTTCCCGCGTTCATCACCGCGGTGATGATGCCGTTTAGCTTCTCGATTACCGAAGGTATCGCGCTGGGCTTCATCTCTTACTGCATCATGAAAATCGGTACCGGTCGTTTCCGTGACCTCAGCCCGTGCGTGATTGTGGTTGCGCTGCTGTTTGTGCTGAAAATTGTGTTTATCGACGCCCACTAAGGTGCGGTTTGTGGTCTCAGGTGGGCTTTGCTGACCTGAGCTACGGGAAATAAAGGCCCGGCAAGCGTTAACGCTGCCGGGCTTTTTCTTTACGCTTTCACGCGCTGAATGTAATCGCCAAATGCGGTCAACTGTCCGGTCAGATGATCCAACGTACCTTGCTCAATCACTTCACCCAGCTGTGGATCGACTTTGTTCTGAATCACGCCGCCCATAAACTCCGGCTTGTTCATCACCATGGCATCGAGGAATACCAGGATTTGACGCAGGTGATACTGGCAGCGTGCGCCGCCAATGGCGCCCATGGAGCTGGTCTGGATAAGCACCGGCTTACCGGCCAGCGGTTGATCCGGCAGGCGGGACAGCCAGTCGATGGCGTTCTTCAGGCCGCCTGGTACGGAGTAGTTATACTCCGGCGTGACGATGACCACGCCATCAGCCAGGCGAATTTGCTCAGCTAGCGCTTCAACACTTTGTGGGAATCCATCTTCTTGTTGCAGGTCAGCATCATACAGCGGGATATCGCCAATCGACGGCAGCGCAGAAACGCTCATGCCCGCCGGGGCGATTTTTGGCAGGGTGCGTGCAACCATACCGTTAAATGAACCTTTGCGCAGGCTTCCCAATAACGTAACAACTTTCAACGCTTCAGACATGATTACTCCTTTGCATCATGAGGCTGTTTTCAGCCGAATCAGTTGAGTATAAGCGCTTTCTCTGCCGGCAGGCTGGTGAATCTCATCACTCGCGCCGCAGGTTCATTGGCCCGCGTTTGTGCGTCTGGCAGACTGCGCCAGCCGTATTTGCCATCAAATTCCCATACTTTGAGTTTCTCAATAGAAGGGGAAACGGCGAGTGACCAGGCCAGTACATCCTCAGCGTCACAAATCGCTTCGAGTTGGTCGGTTGTGGCGGAACGCAGGCGTCCTGAGCCAGGAAGCAATTGAAGTGCCTGCGGTGAGTCGATGTGCACATCGCCGGTCATTTTGAGCACGCTCTGACGCAGCGCAACCAACTGTACGCGCGCCTCGTGTGGATCGCTTTGGTTGTTAATCCACAGATTTTCATTGCTGGTAAATCGGTAGTTTTCCATCATTGTCGCCTGCGGCGTATTGCGCAGCACGCGCAGCAGTTCCATATCGAGGCCGCACTGGCCTTCGGTGGTCAGCGCTACACCAACAATATTGCCCGCATAGGCGATGGAAAAATCAGGTAGGTGGCTGTCTTTAAAGAAGGGTTTACCTTCTTTTTGCGTCACGATTTCAGGAAGTTCGCTGATGCCATAAAGCATAAACAGCAGCTCGGCTAACAGCGCGCGCGACGCCAGAAAGCGAGTACGGCGATAGGCCGGCAGCTGACGTGCGATATTGTGGCTGGTGGATGATAGCCTGACCGACAGTAGATGCCCGTCCTTGAGGATCCCTCTTGCAAAGTGCGTCGCCATTTTTCGCTCCGTGATTAATGGACTGTGGATATTACGAGAGTAACATTTACGCTAGCTATGATCAGGTTTTACTGCCTAAAAATGCGAATGAAAAGGGGTATTACGAGACTTTTACACTTCCCCTTAACTGAAACGCATTATTTTTACGAATAATGAGTCAGGAAACAGTGAGATATAAGGATTTGAGGGTTTCGCGCAGCCAAATGATTTTTGGGTTGTGGCTGTTTCGTTTATGCCAAAGCAGGGTAAACGGAACCAGTAATTTATCCAATTGCGCGGTTTCGAACGGCAGAGGCCTTGCGACCAGCGATAGCTGATGAAGCTGGTTATAGTATCGGCAATAGCGTGGTGCGGTGGCCAGCATAGCGTGATCCGGCTGGGCGGCCATAAACAGCGACTGCTCAAACCCTGGCAGGTTTAAGGCGATGTTGCGCTCACGCCCCATCTCCTGAAGGACATCGTCCAGTGCCCAGGTATCGCTTTGCTCCCAGCTGATACTGATATGCGGGTAGCGTAGAAACGTCTCCAGATTCCACTCTTCCTGGAGTGCTGGATGATCCTCGCGCAGCCAAACGCAGGGAAGATCGGAAAAAAGCACTTCATAATCAATCGACAGCGGCAGCAGGCTCAGCAGTTCGCGCGAGCGCGGGTGGCTTTCGCGCCCGGTAAAGCCGATATCTACCTCGCCGCGAATGATCGCATCAAGGGAGTCGTAGTCCCAGTTGCGGACTTTGATCGTCGCCTGGGGATAACGCTGGTAGATCTGCTGCGAGAGCGCATTGAACATGATCATCACCAGCGGTGTTTCGGCCACCAGATCAAACTTCAGTCCGCGCGGTGTTTCATGATTTGGCTTATCCAGCAGCTGGTTGCCCATTTGCATCCACTCCGCCAGGCTCTGCTCCATACTGAGCATCAGCGGTGTGGGGGTGAGCCCCAGCGGGGTGTTCACAAACAGTGGATCGTCAAACCAGACCCGCAGCTTCGACAGTGATTTACTGACCGCCGAGGGCGTGACGTTCATCCGTTTAGCGGTTTTGGTCACGCTACGTTCCTGCATCAGAAGCTGCAGGCAGAGCAGTAAATTAAGATCGAGACTGCTGAGGGATTTCTTCATGAGCGGACGCAGACCGGTTAGGAGCAACAATGAGAATTAACAGGATGCTCACTATGCTACAGCCAATCAGAATCCCGATCAGCATATTCAGCGCGTCAAAGCCGAGGATAGCGGCTAGCCAAATCCACAGCGATGAACCGCAAACCTGCGCAATGCCCAGCGCTGAGCTGGCCACCCCCGCGCGCAGTGAGAAAGGGCCCAGCGCCTGGCTCATGGCGACACCAAAACCAACCGAGAAACCGGCACAGATTAAGGTTAATCCCAATAGCTTCACGGCATGGGTATTGGAGAGTGTTAACACGATGCCCGCGGCCAGAAATAGCGCTTGTGAAGTCAGCATCAAGGTCCGGGGCTTGAATAGGCTCAGGGCGAACGGCGTGGAGAACGATACTGCCATACTGATGCCGGCCGTCATTGCCATAGTGGTGGCGTACTCTCCGCGATCAAAACCCATCACCTCCATCAGTAACACCGGTGAGGTGTTCACGAAGGTTAGGATCACCGACACGCTGAGGGTCGTAATCGCAAGGCGGCTGAGGAAAAAGCGGTTTAACAACGACTCGGCGCCACGCTCCGTTGGCGTTGCGGTCTGTAAAGCTGCTGGGCGCGATTCTCGCAGGATAAATACCGACAGCAGGCATACAGCCACCCCCATGCCAATCATCGTGTAGAACAGGCTCTGCCACGGGTATTTGAGCATGATCAGATGCCCCATCACCGGCGCTAATACCGGAACGATGCAGGTGATGCCGTTAAGTAGAGAGAGCACTTTTGCCCGACGGCGATCGTCCAGCGTATCGCGCAAGATGGCAAACGCCACCACGTAACAGCAGCCCGCGCCAATGCCTTGAATAAAGCGACCTATCAGGAACGGCGTGCCGCTTTCAGCCATCGAACAGAGCGCGGAGGCGAGAATATAGATAACCGCACCAACGATGGCGACCGGCTTGCGTCCAGACTGATCGGCCACTTTACCGGCAAACAGCATGGCCGTTGCCATCCCGGCCAGATAGACCGAAAACGCGATATGCAATTGCGCTTCGCTGGCCTGTAAATCAGCAGCAATACGGGGTAATCCCACCAGATACATATCAATTCCGGCGGGATACAGGAGAACCAGGGCAAAACTGCAGATCAGAAAGCGCGTCATAGCAACCTCATCAGGAATGTGGCGCTAAGCATACGGGGAGAGCGTCTGTGGCACGAGTTGCCATTTGGACAACCGTGATTTCCTGGCAGGAAACTTACTTCCAGACTCGTGCCATTCCTTCACTTTCCGGGCGAACGGATTCGAAACCAAATTTAGCGTACAGTTCGGGAACATCAGCAACTAACGAAACATAAGAGCCCTTGAAAGCATTGGCATTAAGCCAATGAATGAGTGCCTCCATAACTTTGCGGCCTAAGCCTTTTCCCTGATGCGCGGGATCAACGGCGATATCGACAATTTCGAAGTTCAGCGCGCCATCACCGACGATGCGGCCCATTCCCACGGGAATGCCTTGCCACAGAATATGCACGCCGTAGCAGCTGCGAGGGAGCCCTATTTTGGCGGCCGCAAGAGGACGGGGCGAAAGTCCAGAAATCTGGCGTAGGCGGCAAAAGTCTTCAGCGTTAGGAACGGTTTCGATCAGGGTATATTCAGCTGTCATTACGGTTACCTGTTTTACATGGATAGTGAGTTTTAGCAGGCTTTTTCTGATGCAGGCAAGGCAGGGAGAGGGAAAAGAAAAACGCCGGAATCAGGCTTAATGCGATTCCGGCGTAATGACTTATTTACCGATACAGAAGCTGGAGAAAATCCGTCCCAGCAGGTCGTCGGAGGTAAACTCGCCGGTTATCTCGCTCAGGCACTGTTGAGACAGGCGCAGCTCTTCTGCTAGCAGTTCACCTGCCCAGGCGCCCAGCAGCTGCGCTTTACCCTGTTGCAAGTGCTCTGCGGCGTCTGACAGTGCCTGCAGATGGCGACGACGCGCCAGGAAGCCGCCTTCCATATTGGTTTCAAAGCCCATGCTCTGCTTGAGATGGTTTCGCAGCACGTCAACGCCTTCACCGGTGCGCGCGGAAAGGCGTACAAGTGAGTGGCCATTTACTTCGCTAAGGCCCAACGTCTCACCGGTAATGTCCGCTTTGTTACGCACCACGGTGATCGGGAGCGTTTTCGGCAGGCGGGCGATAAAGTCCGGCCAAATCTCCGCTGGGTCGGTGGCGTCGGTAGTGGTGCCATCAACCATAAACAGCACGCGGTCGGCCTGTTCGATTTCCTGCCAGGCGCGTTCGATACCGATACGCTCCACTTCATCGCTCGCCTCGCGTAGCCCGGCGGTATCGATAATGTGCAGCGGCATGCCATCGATATGAATATGTTCACGTAGTACGTCGCGGGTCGTACCGGCGATATCGGTGACGATGGCTGCTTCACGGCCGGCCAGCGCGTTCAGCAGGCTCGATTTCCCGGCGTTTGGACGCCCGGCGATGACCACTTTCATCCCTTCACGCAGCAGACTGCCCTGACGGGCTTCTGCGCGAACGGCATCGAGATCGGCAATCACGTTATTCAGCTGGGCTTCGATTTTACCGTCAGAGAGAAAGTCGATCTCTTCATCCGGGAAATCGATAGCTGCTTCGACAAAGATGCGCAGGTGAGTGAGTGCTTCCACAAGGTGGTTAACGCGGGTAGAGAATGCACCCTGCAGCGAGTTCAGCGCAGAACGTGCCGCCTGCTCTGAGCTGGCATCAATCAGGTCGGCAATTGCCTCAGCCTGAGCCAGATCGAGCTTGTCGTTTAAAAATGCGCGCTCGGAGAATTCACCGGGTTTAGCGATACGCACGCCCGGCAGCGTCAGAATGCGTTTAAGCAGCAAATCGAGAATCACCGGGCCGCCGTGGCCCTGGAGTTCCAACACATCTTCACCGGTAAAGGAGTTAGGGCCGGGGAACCACAGCGCAATCCCCTGATCCAGCGCACTGCCGTCACCGTCTTTGAACGGCAGATAGTCGGCATAGCGTGGCTTCGGCAGCTTACCTAACACGGCCTGCGCGACGTCGCGCGCCTTCAGACCGGAGATACGCAAAATGCCCACGCCACCGCGTCCCGGTGGGGTTGCCTGGGCGACAATAGTGTCGTTATGGCTCATGGTTAGTCTCTACGTTGTTGCAATAAAAAAGGCGGTCATTAGACCGCCTTCCATTTTAGCGCTTACTGCACCGAATCAGGATTTTTTCTTCTCGCGGCTATGCAGGCCACGTTTTTCCAGACCACGGTAAATCAGCTGCTGCTGAATAATGGTTACCAGGTTGCTGACGATATAGTAAACCACCAGACCGGATGGGAACCACAGGAAGAACACCGTGAAGATGACCGGCATAAAGGTCATGATCTTCTGCTGCATCGGGTCGGTTACCGTGGTCGGAGACATCTTCTGAATGAAGAACATCGTCGCGCCCATGATGATCGGCAGGATGTAGTACGGGTCTTGTGCTGACAGGTCATGAATCCACAGGATGAACGGCGCATGACGCAGTTCAACGGATGCACTCAGCATGTAGTACAGCGCAAGGAAGATTGGCATCTGAATAATCAGCGGGAAGCAGCCACCCAGTGGGTTCACTTTTTCCGCTTTATACAGGGCCATCATTTCCTGGCTTTGACGCTGTTTGTCGTCACCCAGACGCTCACGCATTGCCTGAATTTTCGGCTGCAGCATACGCATCTTCGCCATGGAGGTGTACTGCGCTTTAGTCAGCGGGTACATGATGCCACGAACGATAAAGGTGATAACGATGATGGAGAAGCCCCAGTTGCCCAGGAAGCTATGGATCCATTTCAGCAGTTTGAACAGCGGCTGAGAGATGAACCACAGCCAGCCGTAGTCAACGGTCAGATCCAGGTGTGGCGCAACGGCTGCCATTTTGTCCTGAATGGCTGGGCCGACCCACAGGGTGCTGTTCAGCTTATCAACCTGGCCTGGTTGAACCAGAACCGGCTGAGATTTGTAACCAATCGCCACGACGCCGTTACCGAGGTTAGCGGTGTAGAGGTTATTGGTACCTTTGTTTTCTGGAACCCATGCAGTAGTGAAGTACTGCTGCAGCATTGCCACCCAACCGTTCTGGGTATTGGTGCTCAGGTTTTCGTTATCAACGATCGTATCGAATTTGTATTTTTCATATTTCGAATCGGAAGTTGAGTACGCCGCTCCGCGGAAGGTGTGCATGGTAGACAGGCCACCGGTCTGGGTATCGCGACTGGTTGGCAGCGCAGCGGTTTGCTTGAGCTGGCCGAAGGTCGAGATTTCCAGCGGTTTGTCGCTGACGTTCTGCACGTTGTAGCCAACGTTCACCGCATAATCACCGCGTTTCAGAGTGAAGGTTTTGGTGAAGACGTTGCCCGCTTTATCGGTATAGGTCAGTGGAATGACGAGTTCATTCTGACCGTCAGCCAGTACAAACGCATCTTTATCAACGTTATACAGCGGACGAGGGCCATTAGCCGGGTTATCCGGGCCGTCACGACCGGTTAAGCCGCTCTGCGCCTGATAGATAAACTGTGGTGTGGTTTCCAGTAACTGGAACGGTTCGTCAGATTTCAGTGCTTTCGGGTAAGCCGGAAGCAGTGCCTGCTCAACATCACCACCGCGGGTGTTGATGGTCAGCTCAAGCACATCAGTTTTAACCGTGATCAGTTTCCCTTGGCCACTGGCCGGTACGCCCTGGTCTGCGGCGCTACCCGCTGCTGTGGTCGTAGTCTGCGTGGTCTGCTGCTGGGTCTGAGGATTGTTATCCTGCTCCCAGGCTTGCCAGATCATGAAAGACACGAACAACAAAGCGATGATAAGAAGATTGCGTTGCGAATCCATCGTTAGTGTTCTCTGGTATCAAATGGTCCAGGCGGGACGGGGTCGTCACCACCAGGGTGTAAAGGGTGGCATTTTAATACGCGTTTCACTGTCAACCAACTGCCTTTTATCACTCCAAACCTGCGCAATGCCTCAATTCCGTACTGAGAACAGGTTGGCGTGAAACGGCAATGCGGCCCGAGTAGCGGACTAATCAGGCGCTGATAGACCCGAATCAGGCCTATCAGGAGCCGGGAGATAGGCGACAGTGACGGCGCCATAATTTTTCCAACGCTTCCGAGAGAGCACGGTTATCGAGATCGGCAACCCCTTTCTTCGCCACCACCACGAAATCCATAGGCGGGAGTTCATGCTGACGTAAACGGAAACTTTCACGCGTCAGACGTTTAATCCGATTGCGTTCATGTGCGCGTTTGACGTTTTTCTTGGCGACGGTAAGACCGATGCGGGGATGCCCCAGCGAATTTAGGCGGCCGAGAATGGTGATTTGCGGCGTGCCAGCCCGTTGTGGCTGCTGGAAGACGAATGTGAAATGATTGGGAGTTAACAAACGTAACTCCCTGGGAAATGCTAGCTTAACCACTCGAAGGGTTAGCTTTATTACTTAGAAACGGTCAGACGAGAACGGCCTTTAGCACGACGACGTGCCAGAACCTGACGACCATTTTTATTAGCCATACGAGCACGGAAGCCGTGAGAACGGTTGCGCTTCAGTACAGACGGTTGAAAAGTGCGTTTCATGGCGATTTCTACCTAAACTTGAATAAATTCAATGGCTTTATTGGATATCCGAACGAAAATCGAACGATGGACACCGAAGCCATGGGTGATTAAAGAGGCCGGATTGTAATAATTGTACACTCCGGAGTCAATTCTCTTTCCTTATTTACCGCGTAAAAAACCACGTTTTACCGTAATTTTTCGCCCGGTAAATGAGCCGCGTCCCTCACCGAAATTCGGGCGGAATGCGCCGGGTGGGGGATTATACGGCCTGCCGATTAAAGCGCAAGGATCATCCTGGATCTTTGTTAGATCATTTAAGCAGAAATTTGTCGTTAGTCATTAATTTTTCCAATATGCGAAGGAAATCGTGCCTCTACTCCGCCGGGATCGATTACACTTAGCGCTTCCGGATCCAGCCTGTGGATAAATCGGGAAGAATCTGTGAGAAACAGAAGATCTCTGGCGCAGTTTACGCTATGATCCTCGGCCCGATCGCGATCGGTGGATCGTTTAGGGGAAGTACCGCGCTCTTTCAGCAAAGCGTCTGAAGGGCCGATGAAAACCGCAAATAGCGGTTCGCACGTCACCCGCTTGCATCGGGTCTATTCGACGTGCGTCAAAAATCACGAATTTTTAATCTTATACACAGCATTTGTTCGGGCTGCATTTTTGCAGCAGCTGAATGAATCCCCGACAGCATTCAGTTTCGCTGGCGGCAGGGTCGTCAGAGGTAGCCTGCAGGTATGCCTGGAGGATGATGTGTATCGACTTTTTTTCGAGTGGAGTCCGCCGTGTCACTTTCGCTTTGGCAGCAATGTCTTGCCCGATTGCAGGATGAGTTACCAGCCACAGAATTCAGCATGTGGATCCGCCCATTGCAGGCGGAACTAAGCGATAACACGCTGGCACTGTATGCGCCAAACCGTTTTGTGCTTGATTGGGTACGGGATAAATACCTCAATAACATCAACGGACTGTTGAATGATTTCTGCGGTGCAGACGCCCCGCAGCTGCGTTTTGAGGTTGGCACCAAGCCCGTCACTCAGACTCTGAAAGAGACCGCCAGCGTGAGCGCTCCGGCCCAGGCTGCGCAGGTTTATGCGCCACGCGTGGCCCCGGCGCCGCGTGCCGGCTGGGATAACGTCCCGGCACCTGCAGAGCCGTCCTACCGCTCCAACGTCAACGTTAAGCATACCTTTGATAACTTCGTTGAAGGTAAATCGAACCAGTTGGCCCGTGCGGCAGCGCGTCAGGTTGCGGACAACCCAGGCGGCGCCTATAACCCACTGTTCCTGTACGGCGGTACCGGTCTTGGTAAAACGCACTTGCTGCATGCGGTCGGTAACGGCATTATTGCCCGTAAACCGAATGCCAAAGTGGTGTATATGCACTCCGAACGCTTTGTACAGGACATGGTAAAAGCCCTGCAAAACAACGCGATCGAAGAGTTTAAACGCTACTATCGCTCCGTTGATGCGCTGCTTATCGATGACATTCAATTCTTTGCCAACAAAGAACGATCCCAGGAAGAGTTTTTCCACACCTTTAACGCCCTGCTGGAAGGCAATCAGCAGATCATCCTCACCTCGGATCGCTATCCGAAAGAGATCAATGGCGTTGAGGATCGTTTAAAATCCCGCTTCGGCTGGGGGCTGACCGTCGCCATCGAACCTCCTGAGCTTGAGACCCGCGTCGCTATCCTGATGAAAAAAGCCGACGAAAATGATATTCGTCTGCCTGGCGAGGTGGCGTTCTTTATCGCCAAGCGTCTACGCTCTAACGTGCGTGAACTTGAAGGGGCGCTGAACCGCGTTATCGCCAACGCCAATTTTACCGGCCGGGCGATCACCATCGATTTCGTGCGTGAAGCACTGCGCGATCTGTTAGCGCTGCAGGAAAAGCTGGTCACCATCGACAATATCCAGAAGACGGTGGCGGAGTATTACAAAATCAAAATTGCGGACCTGCTCTCCAAGCGACGTTCTCGCTCGGTTGCGCGTCCGCGCCAGATGGCGATGGCGTTGGCGAAAGAGCTCACCAACCACAGTCTGCCGGAGATTGGCGATGCGTTTGGTGGCCGTGACCATACCACCGTGCTGCACGCCTGCCGTAAGATTGAGCAGCTGCGTGAAGAAAGCCACGATATCAAAGAAGACTTTTCCAATTTAATCAGAACATTGTCGTCGTGATCCTATGAAATTTACCGTAGAACGTGAACATTTATTAAAACCGTTACAACAGGTGAGTGGCCCGCTCGGCGGGCGTCCGACATTGCCGATTCTGGGTAACCTGCTGCTGCAGGTGGCGGACGGCACGCTGTCGCTGACCGGTACCGATTTAGAAATGGAAATGGTGGCGCGCGTGACGCTGCTGCAACCGCATGAACCGGGCGCAACTACCGTTCCGGCGCGTAAATTCTTCGACATTTGTCGTGGTCTGCCGGAAGGCGCGGAAATCGTTGTACAGCTGGAAGGCGACCGTATGCTGGTGCGTTCTGGTCGTAGCCGTTTCTCGCTGTCTACGCTGCCTGCTGCCGACTTCCCTAACCTCGACGACTGGCAGAGCGATGTTGAATTCACATTGCCTCAGGCAACGATGAAACGCCTGATTGAAGCTACCCAGTTCTCAATGGCTCATCAGGATGTGCGCTACTACTTAAACGGCATGCTGTTCGAGACGGAAGGTGAAGAGCTGCGTACCGTGGCGACCGACGGGCACCGTCTGGCGGTCTGCTCTATGCCGGTTGGACAATCGCTGCCAAGTCATTCGGTGATCGTGCCGCGTAAAGGGGTGATTGAGCTGATGCGTATGCTCGACGGTGGCGATACGCCGCTGCGCGTGCAAATCGGTAGCAATAATATCCGCGCTCACGTTGGCGATTTTATCTTTACCTCCAAGCTGGTGGATGGCCGCTTCCCTGACTATCGCCGCGTGCTGCCGAAAAATCCGGATAAGCACCTGGAAGCCGGCTGCGATATCCTCAAGCAGGCGTTTGCCCGTGCGGCCATTCTCTCTAACGAGAAATTCCGCGGCGTGCGTCTGTATGTGAGCGAAAACCAGATTAAAATCACCGCCAACAACCCGGAGCAGGAAGAAGCAGAAGAGATTCTGGATGTCTCCTACCCAGGCACTGAGCTGGAAATTGGTTTTAACGTCAGCTACGTGCTGGATGTGTTGAACGCACTGAAGTGTGAAACCGTTCGTATCTTGCTGACTGACTCCGTCTCCAGCGTGCAGATTGAAGACGCGGCCAGCCAAAGCGCGGCTTACGTCGTTATGCCAATGCGCCTGTAGTGAAAAATATCGGGCTATCTTACTTGCCATGTTCAATCACGGCTGTGCTCGCCCCTGTCACGTACTTCGTGTACGCTCCAGGGCCTGTGCGCAGTCCGTGTTGAAACTGGCTGCGCCGATTACGCCCTGGTATGAAGAAATCCTGATATGTCACTGACGCGCTTACTCATCAAAGATTTCCGCAATATTGAAGACGCGGATCTTGCCTTATCCCCCGGCTTTAACTTCCTGGTTGGCGCGAACGGCAGCGGCAAAACCAGCGTACTGGAAGCCATCTATACGCTGGGCCACGGCCGGGCGTTTCGCAGCTTGCAAATCGGCCGCGTGATTCGCCACGAACAGGATTCCTTCGTGCTGCATGGGCGGCTGAAAGGCGAAGAGCGTGAAACCGCCATCGGCCTAACGAAAGATAAGCTCGGTGACAGTAAGGTGCGCATTGACGGTACTGATGGCCATAAGGTTGCTGAACTGGCCATGATGATGCCGATGCAGCTGATTACGCCGGAGGGGTTTACTTTACTCAACGGCGGCCCCAAATACAGAAGAGCATTCCTTGATTGGGGATGTTTCCACAACGAAGCCGGATTCTTTACTGCCTGGAGTAACCTAAAGCGGTTGCTCAAGCAGCGCAACGCCGCGCTGCGTCAGGTGAGCCGTTACGAACAGCTACGTCCCTGGGATAAAGAGCTGGTTCCCCTTGCGGAGCAAATCAGCCGCTGGCGTGCGGAATACAGCAACGGTATTGCCGAAGATATGGCAGATACCTGCAAACAATTTCTCCCGGAGTTCTCTCTTGCCTTTTCTTTCCAGCGTGGCTGGGAAAAAGAGACCGATTATGCCGAAGTGCTGGAGAGAAACTTCGAACGTGACCGTATGCTGACCTACACGGCGCACGGTCCACACAAGGCTGACTTCCGCATTCGCGCCGACGGCGCGCCGGTGGAAGACACCTTATCGCGCGGGCAGTTAAAGCTGCTGATGTGCGCGCTACGTCTGGCACAGGGCGAGTTTCTTACCCGTGAGAGCGGACGACGCTGCCTGTACCTGATAGATGATTTTGCCTCGGAACTTGATGACGCGCGGCGTGGCCTGCTGGCTAGCCGTTTAAAAGCCACGCAGTCACAGGTTTTTGTCAGCGCAATTAGCGCTGAACACGTTCTAGACATGTCGGACGAAAATTCGAAGATGTTTACCGTGGAAAAGGGTAAAATAACGGATTAACCCAAGATTAAATGAGCGAGAAACGTTGATGTCGAATTCTTATGACTCCTCCAGTATCAAAGTCCTGAAAGGGCTGGATGCGGTGCGTAAGCGCCCGGGTATGTATATCGGCGACACGGATGACGGCACCGGTCTGCACCACATGGTATTCGAGGTTGTGGATAACGCTATCGACGAAGCGCTCGCAGGGTACTGTAAAGACATCGTTGTCACCATCCACAGCGATAACTCCGTATCCGTACAGGATGACGGCCGTGGTATCCCAACCGGTATTCACCCGGAAGAGGGCGTATCGGCGGCGGAAGTCATCATGACCGTCCTGCACGCAGGGGGTAAATTCGATGATAACTCCTATAAAGTGTCCGGCGGTCTGCACGGCGTTGGCGTGTCGGTTGTAAACGCCCTGTCGCAGAAGCTGGAGCTGGTTATCCAGCGCGATAACAAAATCCACAAACAGATTTACGAGCACGGCGTGCCGCAGGCACCGCTGGCGGTCACTGGCGATACCGAAAAAACCGGTACCATGGTGCGTTTCTGGCCGAGCTACGAAACCTTCACCAACGTCATTGAATTTGAGTATGACATTCTGGCAAAACGTCTGCGTGAGCTGTCGTTCCTGAACTCCGGCGTGTCTATCCGTCTGCGCGATAAGCGTGATGGCAAAGAAGATCATTTCCACTACGAAGGCGGTATCAAAGCGTTTGTTGAGTACCTCAACAAAAATAAAACGCCGATCCACCCAAATATCTTCTACTTCTCCACCGAAAAAGACGGTATCGGCGTCGAAGTTGCGCTGCAGTGGAACGATGGTTTCCAGGAAAACATCTACTGCTTCACCAACAACATTCCACAGCGTGACGGCGGTACTCACCTTGCAGGCTTCCGCGCGGCGATGACCCGTACGCTGAACGCTTACATGGACAAAGAAGGCTACAGCAAAAAAGCCAAAGTCAGTGCCACCGGTGATGATGCCCGTGAAGGCCTGATTGCCGTAGTTTCCGTGAAAGTGCCAGATCCAAAATTCTCCTCACAGACCAAAGATAAACTGGTCTCCTCTGAGGTGAAAACAGCGGTTGAACAGCAGATGAACGAACTGCTGGGCGAATACCTGCTGGAAAACCCGTCCGATGCGAAAATTGTCGTCGGTAAAATTATCGATGCGGCGCGTGCCCGTGAAGCGGCACGTCGTGCACGTGAAATGACGCGTCGTAAAGGTGCGCTGGATTTGGCTGGTCTGCCGGGCAAACTGGCTGACTGCCAGGAACGCGACCCCGCCCACTCCGAACTGTACCTCGTGGAAGGGGACTCTGCGGGCGGCTCTGCAAAACAGGGGCGTAACCGTAAGAACCAGGCGATTCTGCCACTGAAAGGTAAAATCCTGAACGTTGAGAAGGCGCGCTTCGACAAGATGCTCTCCTCTCAGGAAGTGGCCACGCTGATTACCGCGCTTGGCTGCGGTATTGGTCGCGATGAGTACAACCCGGATAAACTGCGTTATCACAGCATCATCATCATGACCGATGCGGACGTCGATGGCTCGCACATTCGTACGCTGCTGTTGACCTTCTTCTATCGTCAGATGCCTGAAATCGTTGAACGTGGACACGTCTACATTGCGCAGCCGCCGCTGTACAAAGTGAAGAAAGGCAAGCAGGAACAGTACATCAAAGATGATGAAGCGATGGATCAGTACCAGATCTCCATCGCTCTTGATGGCGCAACGCTGCACACCAATGCCCACGCTCCGGCGCTGGCGGGTGAAGCGCTGGAAAAACTGGTTGCCGAGTTCAATGGTACTCAGAAAATGATCCACCGTATGGAGCGTCGTTTCCCGAAAGCGCTGCTGAAAGAGCTTATCTATCAGCCAACGCTGGTGGAAGCCGATCTCTCCGACGAGCAGAAAGTGACCCGCTGGGTCAACACTCTGGTTTCCGAGCTGAACGAGAAAGAGCAGCACGGTAGCCAGTGGAAGTTTGATGTCCGTGAAAACGTTGAGCAGCAGCAGTTCGAGCCGATCATCCGCGTCCGTACCCACGGCGTAGATACCGATTATCCGCTGGATAATGAGTTCGTAACCGGTGGTGAATACCGTCGCATCTGCACGCTGGGCGAGAAACTGCGTGGCCTGGTGGAAGAAGACGCGTTCATCGAGCGTGGCGAGCGCCGTCAGCCGGTTTCCAGCTTCGAGCAGGCGCTGGATTGGCTGGTGAAAGAGTCCCGCCGTGGTCTTTCTATTCAGCGTTATAAAGGTCTGGGTGAAATGAACCCGGATCAGCTGTGGGAAACCACCATGGACCCTGACAGCCGCCGTATGCTGCGTGTCACCGTGAAAGATGCGATTGCCGCTGACCAGCTGTTCACTACCCTGATGGGTGATGCCGTTGAACCGCGCCGTGCGTTTATCGAAGAGAACGCCCTGAAAGCAGCGAACATCGATATTTAATCCGTATCGTAGCCCGGCCGAGCAGCGCGAAGCTGGGGAATCAACGCGAAAAACGCCTGAATTTTTTCAGGCGTTTTTTTATGCCCACCGTCCACGAACTATACTTCTCTACGTCTTCTCTTAACCGTCATTCCGAGGTGGAAAATGGGTCTTTTTGATGATGTGGTGGGCTCGCTGCTCAGCGGCGATGCGGGTAAATATCAGGCTATTCTGAGCTGGGTCAACGAGCAGGGCGGCATTCAGGCGCTGCTGGAGAAACTGCAAAGCGGCGGGCTCGGTGACATCGTTTCATCCTGGATAAGCAATCAACAAAGCAATCAATCCATTAGCAGTGACCAGGTGGTCTCGGCGCTCGGCACCCCCGCGGTGTCAGATCTCGGTGAAAAGCTGGGGACCGATGCCAGCTCCGCTTCAACGATGCTGGCGGAATATCTGCCGAAAATCGTCGATGCGCTGTCGCCAAAAGGCGAGGTGGACCCACAGGCGCATAACGATTTGCTGTCGGCGGGCATGGATCTGCTGAAAGGCGGCAAGCTCTTCGGTTAACGATGCGGCAAAAGGGGAGCACGCATTGTGCGTTGCATCCCCCTTTTAACCCGCGATCGCTGCTGTTTTTTGAGCTAAACCGAGTTAGCATGAGGATAGACTCATCTAACCTGGGGATCTCATGGCTATTAAACTGATTGCAATCGACATGGACGGAACATTGCTGTTGCCGGACCACACTATTTCTCCTGCGGTAAAAAACGCGCTGGAAGCAGCACGCGCGAAGGGAGTTAACGTGGTTTTGACCACCGGGCGTCCGTACGCTGGCGTGCATAGCTACTTAAAAGAGCTGGGCATGAACAAGCCAGGAGATTACTGCATTACCTACAACGGCGCGCTGGTTCAGAAGGCGGGTGATGGCAGCACGGTGGCTCAAACCGCGCTGAACTATGACGATTACCGCTTCCTGGAAGAACTCTCCCGCAAAGTGGGTTCTCATTTCCACGCTTTAGATCGCAATACACTGTATACCGCGAACCGCGATATTAGCTACTACACGGTGCATGAATCCTTTGTCGCGACTATTCCGCTGGTGTTCTGCGAAGCCGAAAAAATGGACCCGTCGACCGAATTCCTGAAAGTGATGATGATCGACGAACCGGCTATCCTCGATAAAGCGATTGCCCGTATTCCGCCAGAAGTAAAAGAGAAGTACACCGTACTGAAAAGCTCACCTTACTTCCTCGAAATTCTCGACAAGCGCGTTAACAAAGGCACCGGCGTGAAATCGCTGGCCGACGTGCTGGGCATTAAGCAAGACGAGATCATGGCCATTGGCGATCAGGAAAACGACATCGCCATGATTGAGTTTGCTGGTGTTGGCGTGGCGATGGATAACGCGATCCCTGCGGTGAAAGAAGTGGCAAACTTCGTCACCAAATCCAACCTGGAAGACGGTGTCGCCTACGCTATCGAGAAGTTTGTCCTGAACTAATTTTACGTCGCCCGGCCTTAGCCGGGCATTCCACTGAAAACCTTATGGCTTCACCCCTTCACATGGTAAAAGTATGCGGTATCTTTTGACCGGAACTTAGCCATGAAACAAATCACTTTCGCAGCGCGTAATCATCAGCTCACCAACACCCGTACATGGACCGCAGACAGCCAGTGGCTGGTCTTTGACGTGCGTCCGTCCGGCGCATCGTTTACCGGTGAGACCATTGAACGTGTGAACGTGAAGAGTGGGGACGTTGAGGTCATTTATCGGGCGAACCAGGGCGCGCACGTGGGCGTAGTGACGGTACACCCGTCAGCCGATCGATATGTATTTATCCACGGTCCGGAGAATCCAGATGCGGACTGGAAGTACGATTTTCACCACCGTCGTGGCGTGGTGAGCGATCGGGGCGTAGCCCATAATCTTGATGCCATGGATATCACGCCGCCGTTTACCCCTGGCGCACTGCGCGGCGGCAGCCACGTCCACGTTTATAGCCCAAACGGCGAATATGTGAGTTTTACCTATAACGACCATGTCCTTCATGAATACGATCCGGCGCTGGATTTGCGTAACGTTGGCGTTGCGGCCCCGTTCGGCCCCGTCGTGCCAGCAGGTCGCCATCCTCGGGAGTATTCGGGTAGCCACTGGAGCGTGCTGGTCAGCCAGACTACACCGACGCCGCGTCCGGGCAGCGATGAGATCAATCGCGCTTATGAAGAAGGTTGGGTGGGTAACGATCGGCTGGCTTTTATCGGCGATACGCTCTCGGTAAATGGAGAGAAAGTGCCGGAGCTGTTTATTGTCGAGCTGCCTAAAGATGAGGATGGCTGGAAACAGCAGGGCGATGCACCGCTCGCCGGGACGGAAACTACGCTGCCAGCCCCACCGGCAGGTGTACGCCAGCGGCGTCTGACCTTTACTCATCAGCGAGTGTATCCGGGGTTGGTGAATGTGCCGCGCCATTGGGTGCGCAGCAATCCGCAGGGCACGCAAATTGCCGTTCTGATGCGTGATGAACGCGGTGTTGTGCAGCTGTGGCTGGTGTCGCCGAAGGGCGAAGAAGCGCAGCAGCTTACCCATAACGCATCGGATATTCAGTCTGCGTTCAACTGGCACCCGTCAGGAAACTGGCTGGGATTTGTGCTGGATGGCCGCATCGCACTGTGCGATGCGATAAGTGGTGAGGTGACCTTTTTAACGACCGAACGCGCAAATCCGCCGTCGGCGGACGCGGTGGTCTTCTCACCTGACGGACATGAGATTGCCTGGATGGAAGATATTGCGGGCTTCCGTCAAATTTGGACGACGGAAACGGGCCGCTAGCCTACTGAGCCGGCATAGGTGCTGGCGGAATAACCGAATTCGTTGCCAGCGTCTCCTGCTCACTCTTTTCGACGCGTGAGCGTACGGAGTTATCTTTGCGGAAGAAATCCCACGGTAGCAGTACCGTATCCATCACGGCGGTAAACGGCATATCAAGGGCGACCAATGATTTGGTGGCCCAACCGTTATCCGTATCGCTCAGCATTTCTGCACTGGCGCGCGTGCCCGGATAAGTGCCCTCTTTGCCGCCGGTATGCGACATGACGCTGGAACACCCTCCGGATAAGAGGATCCCCCCAACCAGCGCCGTTTTAATCAGAATATTTTTCATCATGAGCTCTTCATTGTTATGAGCATAAAAAAGCTCGTCCTCCGGGTTATAGCGACCCGTTGCCAAAATAGAAAGTCCAGGCTCGCCGCTCTGTGGCGGCTGTCGCACTTTGGCCTTTTGTGCTCTGACCAGTGTAAGCCTTCTCAGGGAAAGTGCAAAAAAAGTCAGGTAAGAGGTCTTGAAAAAGATTCTTTCCCCCTCATTTTATAGGTGTAGCCAAAGGGAACATGCCTGCGGGGTGTTCGGGCTTCAACGACCTGTCCATGATGGAAGGTTTTTAATTTCTCGCTGATTTTCAGGAGCTATTGAACTATGCGTAACTTTGACTTATCTCCGCTGTACCGTTCTGCCATTGGTTTTGACCGCCTGTTCAACCTGTTAGAAAACAATCAAACACAAAGCAACGGTGGCTATCCTCCGTACAACGTCGAACTGGTCGATGAAAATCACTATCGCATTGCGATTGCGGTGGCAGGTTTTGCGGAAAGCGAACTGGAAATTACCGCACAGGACAACGTGCTGGTGGTGAAAGGCGCTCATGAAGCGGATCAGAAAGAACGCACATATCTCTATCAAGGTATTGCCGAGCGCAACTTTGAACGCAAATTCCAGTTAGCAGAAAATATCCACGTGCGTGGCGCTAACCTGGTCAACGGCCTGCTGTATATCGAACTGGAGCGCGTGATTCCAGAAGCGAACAAGCCGCGCCGTATCGAAATTAATTAATTCTGCCGGGCCGCTCGCGCGGCCCAGACTCATCAGCCGTAGGCTTGCCGTCAGGGAGCCGAAAGGTACTTACTCGCTTCTTAGAAGGAGAAACACAATGCGTAACTACGATTTATCCCCACTGCTGCGTCAATGGATCGGTTTTGACAAACTGGCGAACGCGCTGCAAAGCACCACTGAAAGCCAGAGTTTCCCACCGTATAACATCGAAAAAAGTGACGATAACCACTATCGCATTACCCTCGCGTTAGCTGGGTTCCGTCAGGAAGATCTGGATGTGCAGCTTGAAGGTACGCGCTTGACCGTGAAAGGCACGCCGCAGCCGCAGGAAAAAGAGACCCAGTGGCTTCATCAGGGGCTGGTAACTCAAGCCTTCAGCCTGAGCTTTACTCTGGCCGAAAATATGGAAGTCACCGGTGCGACCTACACCAATGGTCTGCTGCATATCGACTTGACCCGTAATGTGCCAGAAGCCATCGCGCCGCAGCGTATCGAAATTAGCGAACGCCCTGCGTTGAATAGCTAACCATCACTGACTGAAAAAGCCCCGAAATTCGGGGCTTTTTTGTATCTGCTCGCCGCTATTCCAATTACCGATTATTGTGCGCCGCACTACATACAATCCCCCAGCCCTTCGGTCATAATCCCTGGTGTTAATAATGTTAATCACAGGGAAAAAACAATGAGTGATATAGCATTGACGGTCAGCGTTTTGGCGCTGGTGGCGGTTGTCGGACTGTGGATTGGCAACATCAAAATCCGCGGTATTGGCTTTGGCATTGGTGGCGTGCTGTTTGGCGGGATTATCGTTGGCCATTTTGTCGAGCAGGCCGGTATCACCCTGAGCAGCCCAATGCTGCACTTTATTCAGGAGTTCGGTCTGATCCTGTTTGTCTATACCATCGGTATCCAGGTCGGCCCGGGGTTCTTTGCTTCGCTGCGCGTCTCTGGCCTGCGACTGAATCTGTTCGCTATTCTGATTGTGATACTTGGCGGTTTGGTCACGACGCTGCTGCATAAAATCTTCGATATTCCTCTCCCGGTGGTGCTGGGTATTTTCTCCGGCGCGGTGACTAACACCCCAGCCTTGGGGGCCGGACAGCAAATTCTGCGCGATCTCGGTGAACCGTTTAGCGTAGTCGATCAAATGGGCATGAGCTACGCCATGGCCTACCCATTTGGCATTTGCGGCATCTTGCTCACCATGTGGCTGGTGCGCTTGTTCTTTCGTATTAATGTCGATAAAGAGGCCCAACAGTTCGATGAACAGGCGGGCTCCGGGCATTCACATCTGAAAACCATCAACATCCGCGTTGAAAACCCCAATCTGAATCGGATGGCGATTCAGGACGTGCCGGTGATTAACAGCGATAAAATTATCTGTTCGCGTCTGAAACGCGGTGAAACCCTGATGGTACCGTCTCCCACCACCATTATTGAGACCGGCGATCTGCTGCACCTGGTCGGCGAGGCAGCGGATTTGCACAGCGCCCAACTGGTGATTGGCAAAGAGGTTGAAACCTCGTTGTCGACACGCGGTACGGACATGAAAGTCGAAAGGGTGGTGGTCACCAACGAGAAGGTATTAGGCAAAAAAATCCGCGATTTGCACTATAAACAGCGCTATGACGTGGTCATCTCACGCTTAAACCGCGCTGGGGTTGAACTGGTGGCCAGCAGCAATGCCAGCCTGCAGTTTGGCGACATCCTGAACCTGGTCGGTCGCCCGGCGGCGATTGAGGCAGTGGCATCCGATCTCGGTAATGCGCAGCAAAAACTCCAGCAGGTCCAAATGCTGCCGGTCTTTATTGGTATTGGTCTGGGTGTGTTGTTGGGCTCTATCCCGCTGTTCATTCCCGGCTTCCCGGTAGCGTTGAAGCTAGGGCTGGCCGGTGGGCCGCTGATTATGGCGCTGATTCTTGGGCGTATTGGCAGTATCGGTAAGCTTTACTGGTTCATGCCGCCGAGCGCCAACCTGGCGCTGCGCGAGCTGGGGATTGTGTTATTCCTATCCGTGGTGGGGCTGAAATCCGGCGGTGACTTTGTTGAAACGCTGCTGCACGGTGAAGGGCTCAGCTGGATTGGCTACGGTATTTTTATTACCGGTATCCCGCTGCTCACGGTGGGGATTCTGGCGCGAATCTTTGCGAAGATGAATTACCTGACGCTGTGCGGCATGTTGGCCGGTTCGATGACCGACCCCCCAGCGCTGGCCTTTGCTAATAACCTGCATGCAACCAGCGGTGCAGCTGCGCTCTCATACGCCACCGTTTATCCACTGGTAATGTTTTTGCGCATCATCACCCCGCAGCTTTTAGCGGTGCTGTTCTGGGGGATGAGTTAGCGCTCTTTGACGCGCCGCAGGTGGTAATCCACCTGGTATTCGCTGGCGTTACGAAACATCACGGAGTAGTTAAGAAATTCGCCGCTGTCGCTGTAGGAAAGGGAGGTAATACGCAGCAGCGGCGTTTGCTCCGGCAGATTCATCGACATCGCCAGCTGTTTGTCCGCCAGCACTGGCGTTAGGCTTTCATAGTTACCGCTGATGGTGATGCCGCACTCTTTCTCAATGTAATCAAATTTCGACCCTTCCAGATGCACCAGCGACAGCGTGCGGAACAGTTTGACCGGCATATAGCTGTCTTCCAGCATGAGCGGCTTGCCGTCTACGTAGCGCACCCGGCGCGAGAAGTAGATCCGCTCGTTAATCTGAATCCGCAGCTGGCTGGCGATAGCCGGTGGGGCGGGCATCATCTCAAATACCAGCACTTTACTGACGACTTCTTTCCCCTGTTGACGCAGTACCTCCGCCAGCCCGGTCAGGTTGGTGGTTTCATGGTGGATATCTTTGTGCGCGACATAGGTACCGCTGCCGTGTTTTCTGACCACCAGCCCCCATTCAATCAGAAGATCGATAGCTTTACGGATGGTCATGCGTGCCACGCCAAACTCTTCCGCCAGTTTTTTCTCACCCGGTAACGGGCTACCTATATTGAAATCGGATGAATTCAGCCGTAAACGTAATCTGTCAGCAATGGATTTGTAGATCACAACTAGACCTCTTATTGCTTCGGAAGGCGGGTTATTGAACCGCCGTTTCTTATTTAAAACTAACTAATTACAGCTAAATACGGGGTCTTTCTTACAAGTACAAAAAAAGTGAATTTATGCATGTCTATTTCCTATCTGAAAAGTAGACAACATCGCACTAATTAAAACCATGAATGCGATCACGAATCGTAACGCCATAACATGTTGTTGGACGGGCAAATTCCTATTCTCGTATCAGGCCGGAGATAAAGATAAATAAGGCCACTTACCCTACGAGTTGTTAAATGAGGATTCCCAAATGCTCAGTCAAATACAACGCTTTGGCGGCGCAATGTTTACCCCAGTTTTACTGTTTCCATTTGCTGGGATTGTTGTGGGTATCGCAATCATGCTGCGCAACCCACTGTTCGTTGGTGAGGCACTCACCGCTTCCGATAGTTTATTCGCTCAGATCGTTCACATTATTGAAGAAGGTGGCTGGACGGTATTTCGTAATATGCCGCTGATTTTTGCCGTCGGCCTGCCGATTGGCCTGGCAAAACAGGCGCAAGGCAGGGCCTGTCTGGCGGCTCTGGTTAGCTTCCTCACCTGGAACTACTTTATCAATGCGATGGGGATGACCTGGGGCCACTTCTTCGGCGTCGACTTCACCGCCGATCCAACGACAGGTAGCGGCCTGGCGATGATTGCCGGGATTAAGACGCTCGACACCAGCATCATCGGCGCGATCGTGATTTCTGGCCTCGTAACCGCCCTGCATAACCGCTATTTCGATAAACCGCTCCCGGTATTTCTCGGGATATTCCAGGGCTCTTCTTTCGTGGTGATTGTGGCATTTCTGGCCATGATCCCCTGCGCCTGGCTGACGCTGCTTGGCTGGCCGAAAGTGCAGATGGGCATCGAGTCACTCCAGACCTTCTTACGCGGTGCCGGAGCGCTTGGCGTCTGGGTTTACACCTTCCTGGAACGTATTTTGATACCAACCGGTTTGCACCACTTTGTCTACGGTCCGTTTATCTTTGGCCCAGCGGCGGTTGAAGGCGGCATTCAGGTCTATTGGGCAGAGCACCTACAGGCATTCAGTCAAAGCACCGAGCCACTGAAAACGCTGTTCCCGGAAGGCGGATTTGCCCTGCACGGTAACTCCAAGGTGTTTGGCTCCGTGGGAATAGCGTTAGCCCTCTACTTCACTGCCGCGCCGGAAAACCGAGTCAAAGTGGCCGGCTTGCTTATTCCCGCCACCCTGACGGCGATGTTAGTGGGGATCACCGAACCGCTGGAGTTCACCTTCCTGTTTATCTCCCCAATGCTGTTTGCCATCCACGCGGTGCTGGCAGCAACGATGGCCACGGTGATGTATATGGGCGGCGTGGTGGGGAATTTTGGCGGCGGCCTGCTGGATCAGTTCCTGCCGCAAAACTGGATCCCCATGTTCCACAACCACGCTTCAATGATGTTTATTCAGATAGGCATCGGGGTGTGCTTTACCGCCCTCTACTTTGTGGTCTTCCGGGCGCTGATCCTGCGCTTCAACCTGAAAACGCCGGGCCGCGAAGACAGCGAAATCAAACTCTACAGCAAAGCGGATTATCAGGCCGCACGTGGCAAAACGACCGCAGAAGGCGCTGCGGGTGCGAAACCGAGCCAGGCCGCAGGCATCCTGCAAGCACTGGGTGGAGCCGCCAACATTGAGAGCGTCAACAACTGTGCCACCCGGCTGCGCATCGCGCTGGTGGATATGGCAAAGACTAAAAGCGACGACGTCTTTAAAGCGCTGGGCGCACACGGCGTCGTGCGACGCGGCAATGGCATACAGGTCATTGTTGGGCTGCACGTTCCGCAGGTTCGCGACCAGCTGGAAAGCTTAATGAAACATTCTCTACCGACCGAACAAACCACCATGACGGAGGCAGTATCATGAAAAAATTCTCAGTTGTTATCGCAGGCGGCGGCAGCACATTTACCCCGGGTATCGTTTTAATGCTGCTGGCAAACCAGGACCGGTTCCCACTGCGGTCGCTGAAATTTTACGACAATGACGGCGCGCGCCAGGAGACCATTGCGGAAGCGTGTAAGGTCATCATGAAAGAGCAGGCGCCGGAGATTGAATTTAGCTACACCACCGACCCGAAAACGGCATTTACCGACGTGGATTTTGTGATGGCGCATATTCGTGTCGGGAAGTACCCGATGCGTGAAAAAGACGAAAAAATCCCACTGCGTCACGGCGTGCTGGGTCAGGAAACCTGCGGGCCGGGCGGGATTGCCTACGGTATGCGTTCGATTGGCGGCGTACTGGAGCTAGTGGATTATATGGAAAAATATTCACCGAACGCCTGGATGCTGAACTACTCCAACCCGGCAGCAATCGTGGCAGAAGCGACCCACCGTCTGCGTCCAAACGCGAAAATCCTCAACATCTGCGATATGCCCATCGGCATTGAAGGGCGTATGGCGCAGATTGTGGGTCTACAGGACCGCAAACAGATGCGCGTGCGCTACTACGGGTTGAATCACTTCGGCTGGTGGACTTCCATTGAAGACCTTCAGGGTAACGATTTGATGCCGAAATTGCGCGAACATGTGGCGAAATATGGCTATGTGCCGCCATCTAACGATCCGCATACGGAAGCCAGCTGGAACGATACCTTTGCCAAAGCGAAAGATGTGCAGGCGCTGGATCCGGATACTATGCCGAATACCTACCTGAAATATTATCTGTTCCCGGACTACGTCGTTGCGCACTCTAACCCAGAACGCACACGTGCCAATGAAGTGATGGATCACCGCGAGAAAAACGTCTTCAGCGCCTGCCGGGCGATTATCGCGGCGGGTAAATCCTCAGCGGGCGATCTGGAAATCGATGAACATGCTTCCTACATTGTCGATCTGGCGGCGGCGATTGCCTTCAACACCCAGGAACGCATGCTGCTGATTGTGCCGAACAACGGTGCGATTCATAACTTCGATGCCGATGCGATGGTTGAGATCCCATGTCTGGTGGGCCATAACGGACCAGAGCCGCTGACGGTCGGTGATATTCCAAACTTCCAGAAAGGGATGATGGGCCAGCAGGTGGCGGTGGAAAAACTGGTGGTCGATGCATGGGAACATCGCTCTTATCACAAGCTGTGGCAGGCCATCGCACTGTCGAAAACCGTACCGAGCGCATCGGTCGCGAAAGCAATTCTGGATGACCTGATTGAGGCTAACAAGGACTATTGGCCTGAACTGCACTAATCTGTTTGGCCGGCATCTATCGGGTGCCGGTCACCTATTTTCAACACCGCAGAGGGGGCATAGCCAAACTTACGCTTAAACGCTTTGCTGAAGTGGAAAGAGTCAAAAAAGTTAAGCATTCCTGCCACCTGACTTACCGAGTTTCCCTCCTGTTTTAATAATGATTGCGCCAAATTGAGCTGGGCATCCAGGTAATACTCTTTGGGCGTTTTCCCGGTATAGCGTAAAAATAATCGCCGCAGCCAGGGTTCACTATATTGCATCATGTTCGCCATATCGGCGACGCTCAAGCGTTGTTGGGGGTTGGCGTGGAGGGTGGCGATAAGCTGTTCTAGTTTGATCAACTGCCGGTCCTTATTACCATTTTCCGCAATAAGGCAAATCCATTGATAAATAATCTTTGTCAAATAAGCTACGGCAAGATTATTTTTTAATGGGTCGCGGTGAGTGATAAGCGTAGCGACTTCATTCATTTCTTTATTATATACATCACCATTGTAGATAATGCCTGGCTGTAATATTGGGATGGGCATTAAGGTCGTTGGGACAAACTCCATCCAGTATTGTTCCCAAATCAGGCCAACACAATGATAAGCTTTTATTTCGATAGGCTTAATAAAGATAACGCAATTCCCGTTCAGAGTAATTTCTGAGTTGTCTTTAAGATATATTTTCCCACAGCCTTGTACGGTGTATATCGCCACCCATGAGTTGGCGATAAGCGGTTTTTTCTTGTCGCGCGGCCAGCTAACCCGATAGCTTTCATCGGCCAGGGTATGCCAAAGTGAGATTAGGGAAATTCCGCTTGAGATCACATTTTCTTCCAGAACTAGCGGAATATTATATGTGGTTTCGTTTTTTACATGCGAAATGTGTGTTTTTCCATTCATTTTAATTTCCCTTCGGCGAATGATGCCAGCAACCTGAGATGTGGAATTTAGCAAAAAAAGAATCACTCAGGGATACATTGCTTCTTATTTTATGAATCTCATCGCCTTAACCCGAAATAAACGCTATTCCTCTGACCCACGTAGCGTCGGGATATAAGAAAAGGGCTACAAGATGAATACGATACAAATAGTGAGTTTTGTTGGTTTCACGCTGCTGGTGGCGGTAATTACCTGGTGGAAAGTGCGTAAGGTGGATACCGGTTCGCAGCAGGGGTATTTTCTGGCGGGGCGATCGCTCAAAGCACCCGTTATCGCCGCATCGTTGATGCTCACCAATCTCTCTACCGAACAACTGGTGGGGTTATCCGGGCAGGCGTACAAGAGCGGTATGTCGGTGATGGGCTGGGAAGTGACATCCGCCGTCACGCTGATTTTCCTCGCGTTGATCTTCCTGCCGCGTTATCTGCAGCGCGGTATCGCGACCATCCCGGATTTTCTTGAAGAACGTTACGATAAAACCACGCGCATTATCATCGACTTCTGTTTCCTGATTGCCACGGGCATCTGCTTTTTACCGATTGTTCTATACTCCGGCGCGCTGGCGTTGAATAGCCTGTTCCATATTGGTGAGTCGCTAGGCATTTCTCAGGGCGGAGCAATCTGGCTGCTGGTTATTTTATTGGGTATCGCAGGAATTCTGTACGCGGTGATCGGTGGACTGAGAACGATGGCGATTGCCGACTCCATCAACGGTATTGGGTTAGTCATTGGTGGATTAATGGTGCCGATCTTTGGGCTGATGGCGATGGGCAACGGCAGCTTTCTGCAGGGGATTAAGCAGCTGACCACAGTGCATGCCGACAAGCTTAATTCGATTGGCAGTAGCAGCGATCCGCTGCCCATCGGCGCGGCATTTACCGGCCTGATTCTGGTGAATACCTTCTACTGGTGTACGAACCAGGGCATTGTCCAGCGTACGCTGGCCTCGAAAAGCCTGGCAGAAGGGCAAAAAGGCGCGCTGCTGACGGCGGTACTGAAGATGCTCGACCCACTGATCTTAGTGCTGCCGGGGCTGATTGCCTTTCATCTGTATCAGGATTTGCCGAGTGCCGACATGGCCTATCCGACGCTGGTCAATAAAGTGATGCCGCTTCCGCTGGTCGGCTTTTTTGGCGCGGTACTTTTCGGCGCGGTGATCAGTACCTTTAATGGTTTTCTCAACAGTGCCAGTACGCTGTTTAGCATGGGTATTTATCGTCGCCTGATAAACGAAAATGCCGAACCGTCGCAGCTGGTGCGCGTGGGGCGTAAATTCGGTCTGTTTATTGCGGTGATTTCAGTACTGGTGGCCCCGTGGATAGCCAACGCGCCACAGGGCTTATACAGCTGGATGAAGCAGCTTAACGGGATTTATAACGTCCCGCTGGTCACCATTATCATCATGGGCTTTTTCTTCCCGCGCATCCCCGCAATTGCCGCTAAAGTGGCGATGGGCCTCGGGATTGTCAGCTACATCACCATTAACTATCTGGTGAAATTCGACTTCCATTTCCTCTACGTGCTGGCCTGCACATTCTGCATCAATGTGGTGGTGATGCTGATTATTAGCTTCATCAAACCGCGCGCGACGCCGTTTAAATTCCAGGATGCGTTTGCCGTCGATATGACTCCCTATAAGAACGTCAAGATCGCCTCCGTTGGCATTCTGTTTGCAATGATTGGTGTCTATGCGGGGCTGGCACAATTCGGTGGCTATCAAACGCGCTGGCTGATGTTCCTCAGCTACGGTGTTACCGCCGCCGTGGTGATTTATCTGGTTTACAGCAGCTGGCGGGATCGCCAATCCGCGACTGTACCTTGTCCTGTTGATGCGAAGGAAGAATCATGAGCCGTCCAAATTTCCTGTTCATTATGACCGATACTCAAGCCACCAATATGGTGGGCTGTTACAGCGGCAAGCCGCTGAATACGCAAAATATTGATGCGTTGGCCGCCGAAGGGATCCGTTTTAATTCCGCCTATACCTGCTCGCCGGTATGCACCCCCGCGCGTGCCGGGCTGTTTACCGGCATTTATGCCAACCAGTCTGGCCCCTGGACCAATAACGTCGCGCCAGGGAAGAATATCTCCACCATGGGGCGCTACTTTAAGGATGCTGGCTATCGCACCTGCTACATCGGGAAATGGCATCTGGATGGGCATGACTATTTCGGTACGGGGGAATGTCCGCCCGAGTGGGATGCGGACTACTGGTATGACGGCGCAAATTACCTCAGCGAGCTGAGCGATGAGCAGATTGGCCTGTGGCGTAACGGCCTGAACACCGTTGAAGATTTGCAGCAGCATGGCATCGACGAAACCTTTACCTGGGCGCACCGTATCAGCCATCGGGCGGTCGATTATCTGGCTAACGCGCCGCGGCATGATGAGCCGTTCCTGATGGTAATTTCTTATGATGAGCCGCATCACCCGTTTACCTGTCCGGTGGAATATCTGGAGAAATATCAGGACTTTTACTATCCGCTGGGGGAAAAAGCGCAGGATACGCTTGCGAATAAACCCGAACATCATCGGCTATGGGCACAGGCTATGCCGTCGCCAGTGGGAGAAGACGGACGCTACCACCACCCGATGTATTTTGCCTGCAACGACTTTGTTGATGACCAGATTGGTCGGGTTGTGAATGCGCTCACTCCCGAGCAGCGCGAAAATACCTGGATTATCTACACCTCGGATCACGGTGAAATGATGGGCGCGCACCGGCTAATCAGTAAAGGTGCCGCCATGTATGACGATATCACCCGTATCCCGCTGATTATGCGACCGCCACAAAGCACACCACGGCAGGTGGATACGCCGGTCAGCCATATCGATTTATTACCGACCATGATGGCGCTGGCGGGGATCGATAAGCCGGATATTCTCCCCGGAGGCAACCTGCTGGAGGTTGAAGCCAGGCGTGGTGTGATGGTGGAATTTAACCGTTATGAGATCGAGCATGACAGCTTTGGCGGCTTCATTCCGGTCCGCGCCTGGGTCACCGACGATTACAAACTGGTGTTGAATCTGTTTACCAGCGATGAGCTTTACGATCGCCGCAACGACCCCGACGAGATGCATAATCTGATTGACGATGAACGACATATGCTCGTTCGCGATAAGCTGCATGACGCGTTGTTAGACTATATGGACCGCATTCGCGATCCGTTCCGGACCTATCAGTGGAGCCTGCGTCCATGGCGGAAGAACGCGCAGCCGCGCTGGATGGGGGCATTCCGTCCTCGCCCGGAAGATGGCTACTCGCCGGTCGTGCGCGATTACGATACCGGAATGCCGACGCAGGGCGTGAAGGTGGAAGAAAAAAAGCAGAAGTTCTGACGCTTACGCCTTCGGTATGATTTTGGTAAAACTCAGCGGCGAAAAACAGGCAATTACGATAATGTTAAGCCGCTGACCATTATGGATAACAGGAATCGCCATGAAAATTTCCCGCCTCGGTGAAGCGCCGGACTATCGTTTTTCACTCGCCAACGAACGCACGTTTCTGGCCTGGATTCGTACGGCTCTTGGGTTTCTGGCGGCAGGCGTTGGGCTCGATCAGCTGGCGCCAGACTTTGCTACTCCGGTGATTCGCGAAGCGCTGGCGCTGATGCTGTGCCTGTTTGCTGGCGGGTTGGCTATCTACGGCTACCTGCGTTGGCTGCGCAATGAAAAGGCGATGCGCCTGAAGGAAGATCTCCCCTACACCCGCAGTCTGCTGGTCATCAGTCTTATCCTGACGCTGGTGGCAGCGGTGGTGATGATTCTGGTGTTCTATGCCGGATAGCCGCAAAGCCCGGCGTCAGGCAGACCCGGGGCTACAGCCTGAGCGCACATCGCTGGCCTGGTTTCGTACACTGCTTGGCTACGGCGCGCTGATGGCGCTGGCGTTAAAGCACAACTGGCATCAGGCGGGAGGGCTGTTTTGGGTATCACTCGGCGTGCTGGCGATGGTGGCTGCTATTCTGTGGCAGTACACCCGCAATCGTAACGTTATGGACGTGACGCAGAACGATTTTGTCCAACCGCGTGCGGTTCGTGACAAATTTATGATCTCTCTCGCGGTGTTATCGCTCGCAATATTGTTTGCTATTACCCACGTACGCCAACTTATCATTTTTATCAGGGATTTAGCATGACAGGATGTCAGGTGATGGCCAAGCCGGCCAGCTCTCGCTGTAACCTCAACTGCCGCTACTGTTTCTACATCGAAAAACCTCAACAGCCGGTGATGGACGACGCCACGCTGGAGGCCTTTGTCCGCCAGCATATTGCCGCACAGCCTGGAGCGGAGGTCACCTTTGCCTGGCAGGGCGGAGAGCCCACGTTGTGTGGCCTTGAATTCTTCCAGCGCGCGCTGGTGCTGCAAAAGCAGTACGCCAGCGGTAAGCGAATCCACAACGCGTTCCAGACGAACGGAATTTTGTTGAACGATGACTGGTGCCGTTTCTTTCACGACAATGGCTGGCTGGTGGGGATTTCGCTGGATGGTCCCGCCGATCTCCACGATATCTATCGTGTTAACCGCAGCGGCAAATCGACGCATCATAAGGTTCTAAAGGCTATCGACGCGTTAGTCCGACATCAGGTTGAATTCAATCTGCTGGTGGTCGTGAATCACCTTAACTGCCAGCACCCGCAGCGACTGTACCGCTATCTCCGTGGTCTTGGGACCCCGTTTTTGCAGTTTATCCCACTGGTTGAGCGCGATGAGCGCGGGAACCTGAGCGCTGAGTCGGTGACCGCACAGGAGTGGGGAACGTTTCTTAACGGCGTTTTTGATGTGTGGGTGCGTGAAGATATTGGTCAGGTCTATGTTCAGCTGTTTGATTCGACGCTGGGAACCTGGAGCGGCTATCCGTCGCAGATGTGCGCGCTCAGTGAACGCTGCGGCCATGCGTTTGCGTTAGAGGCTAACGGTGATTTATTTCAGTGTGACCACTATGTGTATCCGTCACACCGGCTGGGGAATATCCATCAGCAGTCTATTACGGAGCTGAATACGATGCCTGAGGCCGCAGCTTTCGGTCAGCAAAAAGCGGCGATGCTGACAGCCGAGTGTCAACAATGTTCAGTGCGTCGTTTTTGCCACGGCGACTGCCCAAAGCACCGTCTCGACGACGGAAAGAGCGCACTATGTGCCGGTTATCGCCAGTTCTTCACCTACAGCGCGCCGCACATGCGAACGATGCGCGACCTGCTCAAACAGCGACGTTCGCCGATGGAGTTGATGGCGATGTTAAATCAGAGCCAGCGTTAATCCGCTGGAATGCTTCATTTTTGTGTTGCTGGGCCGGAATCATTAACCGGTCCTAAGTGCGAGCCAGGACATAAATCCGAATAAAAATAACACTGCTTATTTTAAAAGTAACACTTTTATCTATTTGTTTATAATTGGTATTTATTATTTTATTTCATATTTAACATCAAAAGTACCAGCGGTATAACTCGGTTTTGTGCCGCCCCTCTCTTGCCGCTATCTACCCTACTACGCAGAATATATTTTGCCGCATCTCGCGGAATACCACGCTTATTACGCCAGGGGAAAATGATGAAAAAGATCTTTTTATGCTGCGCAGCAGGCATGTCGACCAGCATGTTAGTGGAAAGAATGAAACAGTCAGCCGCCAGTCGCGATATTGCGGTGGAAATTACCGCGGTTCCGGTTTCGGAATTTGGGCAGATAGTCGAAGAAGCCGACGTGATTTTATTAGGCCCACAGGTGAAATTTCAGCTGCAAAGTTTATCTACTGCTGCCGCGCCCCACGGCGTCCCCGTTGCGGCTATCGATATGATGCAATACGGCTCAATGCAGGGCGATAAAGTACTGGATCACGCGCTGTCTTTATTACCGCCAGCACAATAAGGACAGGTTATGAAATATCATTTTCCCGATAACTTCTGGTGGGGCACCGCAACCAGCGCCACTCAGTCCGAAGGGCGTATTGCCAGCGATGGCAAAGGCGAGAATATTTGGGACCACGCCTCACATGAATTTAATGAGCGCTTTTATCAGGGCGTGACCTGCGATGACACCTCGACGTTTTACCAGAATTATCGGGAAGATATTCAGCGCGCCAAAGATATTGGCCTGAATTCGTTTCGCACCTCGCTCTCCTGGTCACGCTTAATTCCCGATGGCGATGGTGACATCAATCCGCAGGCGGTGACGTTTTATAATGCGGTGATAGATGAACTCTGCGCGCAGGGCATTGAGCCGTTTATTAATCTCTACCATTTCGATATGCCGATGGCACTGCAGGAAAAGGGCGGCTTTGAAAATCGCGAAGTGGTGGAGGCGTTTGCCCGCTACGCGCGTATTTGCTATCAGCTTTTTGGCGACCGCGTACGCTATTGGTTTACCTTCAATGAACCGCTAATTCCGGCCGAAGCCGGATATTTACACCCTCGCCATTATCCTTACGTCACCGATTTTCGTCGCGCGGCGCAGGTGCTGCACCATATTGTGCTGGCGCACTGTAAAGCCGTGGCGGCATGGCGCGAACTGAATCTTGCCGGGCAGATTGGCATTATTATGGATGTGATTCCGGTTTATCCACGTAGCGATATGCCGGATGATCTCAAAGCCGCCGCAATGGCCGATCTTTTCTATACTCGCAGCATTAACGAGCCTATTTTATTGGGGCGCTATCCGCAGGAGCTTATCGATATTCTGCAAGAACACGATCAATTACCGGCATCGCTACCGGAAGATTGCGCGTTAATTGCCAATACCCGTATCGATCTGCTGGGCATTAATTACTACCGCCCACGGCGGGTCAAAGCGCGGGAAACGCCGCTTGATGAGCCGCACGGTTTTGTACCTGAACGCTTTTTTGAAGAATACATCATGCCGGGGCGGCGGATGAATACCTCGCGCGGGATTGAGATTTACCCGGCTGCGCTTTATGACATCGCGATGGTGGTGAAAGATCGCTACGGTAATTTGCCGTGGTTTGTCTCGGAAAATGGTATCGGTATTCAGGATGAAGAGCAGTTTATGGTCAACGGACAGGTGCAGGATGATTACCGTATTGAATTCCTTAAAGAGCATCTGAGCTATCTCCATCAGGCGATGGCCGACGGCAGTAATTGTCTGGGCTATCACATGTGGACCTTTATTGACTGCTGGTCATGGCAAAACGCCTATAAAAATCGCTACGGTTTCTATCGTCTGGATTTAGCCACCCAGCAGCGCTCGCTGAAAAAATCCGGGCAGTGGTTCGCCACGGTGATTGCCAATAACGGTTTTACGGGGGAATAACATGTCTTTCTTTGAACGGTTGGCTGAAAAAATGCTGCCGGTGGCTAACGCCATTGGTAACCAGCGTCATATGCAGGCAATACGTAACGGCTTAATCTCTATTTTACCGTTGACCATTGTCGGTTCATTTTTCGTTATTCTGCTCAATATTCCGATCAAAGGTTATATGGATTTTATCGCGCCGTGGCGCGATATCCTCGACGTACCGTTTCGCTTTACCGTTGGCCTGATGTCGCTATATGCCGCGTTTACCATCGGCTCGTTTTTAGGGAAAAGCTATAAGCTCAACGATATCACCAGTGGTCTGCTGGCGATGTTAGCGACGCTATTGATGATTGTGCCGGTGAATATCAAAGAGGGAGTGACCGTCGCCGGTGACGCCATTTCTGGCCGCTATATTCCGGTGACCTCGCTGAGTTCACAGGGGCTGTTTGGTGCGATTATCTCTTCGCTCATTGCGATAGAGATCTACCGTTTTATCAAAGTCCGCAATATTGAAATTAAGATGCCCGCTGGCGTTCCGCCGGTGGTGGCCAGTTCATTCTCGGCGCTGTTCCCAACGCTGGCAGTGGTGCTGATTTTCTGGATCCCGCGGCACTTTTTAAATATCGATATCAACGCCATCATCAGCTATATCATCATGCCGCTAAAGGGCTTTATGACCGGTACTAACCTGTTTGGCGGCATCGTCACGCAGTTCTTTATCGATCTGTTCTGGGTGTTTGGGATTCACGGCCACGCGGTGATGGGGCCGCTGATTCGCCCGCTGTGGGATCAGGCGATTGTGCAGAATATGGAGCTGTTCCAGGCCGGAACCAGCGCTTACGACCTGCCGAATATTTTCACCGAGCAGTTCTTCCAGTGGTATGCCCAGATGGGGGGCACCGGCTCCACGCTGGCGCTGGTGGTGTTGTTTATCCGCTCGAAGGTTATCTATCTGAAATCGCTGGGTAAGCTGTCGTTTATTCCGGGGTTGTTTAACATCAATGAGCCGATGATTTTTGGCGCACCGATCGTCATGAACCCGATTCTGGCGGTGCCGTTTATTCTCGCGCCGATGGTGAACACCGTGGTGGTGTACCTGTTTACTATCAGCGGGCTGATTCCACGCATGATGGTCAAGCCGCCGTTTACCATCCCCGCGCCGCTGGGGGCGTTGATAACCACCAACTGGAACTTAATCGCCTGCGGGCTGGTGTTCGTCTGCTTCTTTATCTCGTTGGCGATCTACTACCCGTTCTTTAAGGTCTATGAGAAGAAGATGCTGGAAACCGAGCAGGCCCAGCAGGAAGAAGAGCAAAAAGCCAAACAGCTGGCGGACGCCTGATAGGTTAAGTGCTTTGCGCCAGCCTTCACCCGGCTGGCGCACTGCCATTTTTCAATCACTTCCCGTGCGTTTAACGCCCTTTCGCCAGATACTGCGCCATTTCGGCTTCCGGAACCATGCCACCGCCCGTTGCCCACACCAGGTGAGTACCGTGATTGAGCAGCTCTACGCTAAAGCCGTGCATCTGTCGGTACTCTGTAGAAGCACACACGTGCTGAGGACCGGCCATCCCCGCCAGCGCAGAGGGCTCAAGGCGGATATTTTCTTCCTGCGCCAGCCAGCCCAGCATGTCGTACATCGTCTGGTCATCCAGGGTATACAGACCGTCGAGCAGACGTTCCATCGCGCGGCCGACAAATCCCGAAGCGCGACCAACCGCCAGCCCATCCGCCGCCGTCAGGTTATCGATGCCAATCTCCTGCACGGAAATCGTATCGTGCCGCCCGGTGTAAATCCCCAGCAGCATGCACGGCGAGTGCGTGGGCTCAGCGAAGAAGCAGTGGACGTTATCGCCAAACGCTAGCTTCAGGCCAAATGCCACGCCGCCAGGGCCACCACCAACGCCGCATGGCAGATAGACAAACAGCGGATGCTCGGCATCTACCACGCGCCCCTGCTGCGCAAACTGCGCTTTCAAACGCTGGCCGGCAACGGCATAGCCTAAAAACAACGTGCGGGAGTTTTCATCGTCGATAAAGAAGCAGTTTGGATCGGACTCCGCCGCTTTGCGCCCCTGCTCAACCGCGACGCCGTAATCTTCTTCGTATTCCACCACCGTCACACCGTGGCTGCGCAGCTTGGCTTTTTTCCAGGCGCGGGCGTCGGCAGACATATGCACCGTCACGTTAAAGCCAATACGGGCGCTCATAATGCCAATCGACATGCCCAGGTTGCCGGTGGAGCCTACTGCGATGCTGTACTGGCTGAAGAACTGATTGAATTCAGGCGATAACAGGATGCTGTAGTCATCTTCAACTGTCAGCAACCCGGCGGCCAGCGCCAGTTTTTCGGCGTGGGTGAGGACTTCATAAATGCCGCCGCGGGCTTTAATCGACCCGGAAATGGGCAGATGGCTGTCCTTCTTCAGCAGAAGTTCACCGTGGATAGGCTGGCCGTACTCTTTTTCCAGCCGTTTCTGCATGGCCGGAATCGCGGCTATTTCAGACTCGATAATGCCGCCGGTGGCAGCGGTCTCCGGGAATGCTTTTGCCAGGTACGGCGCGAAACGCGCCAGACGGGCGTGGGCATCCTGAACATCTTCCTCAGTCAGGCCAACGTACGGTAAACCTTTCGCAAGAGAGGTGGTGCCAGGGTTAAACCAGGCCGTTTCCTTAAGAGCGACCAGATCTTCCACTAACGGATACTGGGCGATAAGTGTTTGAATGTTTTCCATAGTCAGTCTCTTTGCGCTTAGATAATAAAGGAAAGCAGGAATGTGCAGGCGAGTGCAATAACGGACGCGATAAATGTTGCCGTCGTGTAGTACTTAAACGTCTCATTCAGCGTTGCGCCGCAGTACTGCTTCACCAGCCAGAAGAGGGAATCGGTGACGATTGTGCAGCCAATGGCGCCGGAACCGATGGCAATGGCGATGATCTCCGGGCTGACGTTAGGGTAGAGCGGCAGCATTGGGGCAACGATGGCCGTCGCGCCCATCATCGCCACCGTGGCTGAGCCCACCGCAGCATGCAGGATTAACGCCACCAGCCAGGCCAGCAGAATCGGATGCATGTGCATGTTGGAGAGGATGAGGGCGAGCGTATCCGCCAGCCCGCTGCTTTTCAGGATGGCGTTGAATGCGCCACCAGCACCGATAATCAGCAGGATGTTAGCAATAGAGCCAAAGCCGTTTTCGGTATGGGTCAGCAGTGTGCCCATGCCGATGTGCTGGCGCAAACCGAGGATGTAATAAGCCACGAAGACCGCGATAAACATCGCCGTTATTGGGTTACCAATAAATTCCAACAGTGTATAAACCGCGCTGCCTTTTGCCATATTCAGCTCAGCGACGGTTTTCACCAGCATCAGGCCAATCGGTAGCAGCACGGTAAACAGCGTGGCGCTAAGCGATGGCAACGTGCTCTCATCGCGAACTTTAAGGTCGGAAAACTCAGCCGGTACCGGCTTAAACGGCAGGCGGTTGCCGAGGAGTTTCAGATACAGCGGCCCGCCGATAAGCGATGCCATCAGGCCCACCAGTAAACCGTAGACAATCACGGTGCCAATATCCGCTCCCAGCTTATTGGCGACGAACAACGCCGCCGGATGTGGCGGGACAACGCAGTGCACCGCCATTAGCGCCGTACACAGTGGGATTGCCAGCTTCAGCAGTGAAGTATTGGTTTTTTTGGCAATTGAAAAAGCCAGCGGAATCAACAATACCACGCCCACTTCAACAAACAGCGTGATGCCGCAAATCAGCCCGACCAGCACCATAATGACGTCCGCCGAAAGCCAGCGACAGCGTTGCAGCGTGAGGCCAATACGTTCCGCCGCGCCGGAGACTTCCATCATTTTGCCGAGAATAGTGCCAAGGCCAATGACAGCGGCGAGGAAGCCCAGCGTGCCGCCAATACCATTCTCAATGGCATTCACCATATCCAGCGGCCCCATGCCCATCATCGTCCCCACGAAGAAGCTGGCTAACAGCAGCGCCAGAAACGGGTGGAATTTAAACTTCACGATGGTCAAAACGATTAACACGATGCTGATTAGCAGCGTACTCACAACCCAGATTTGAGAGTGCATAACTCACCTTGCCCTGTGATTAACGTGGTGATATTGGACAAAAATAAGGCAGGGTCTGACAAACGATATAAATCCGCTTTCACATGAGCCAGATTGAATCAAAGTGGTGATTCAGGTCTAACTACGGCCTGTTTATGCGATATGGTTCACTTTGGTTCATCTTTGCGCTGATTTTCAACGCGGTTTTTTTTACACTTCGCTGCACAAATCAGGAGGAGAGAGGCCAGTATGGATCCCGTTCGCGAAGTCCGAAATCGGCAGCTCAATGGCTGGCAGCTGTCAAAGCTCTACACCTTTGAAGTGGCGGCAAGGCACCAGTCGTTTGCCCTGGCGGCTGAGGAGCTTTCATTGAGCCCCAGCGCTGTCAGCCACCGAATTAATCAGCTGGAAGAGGAGTTGGGGATTCAGCTTTTTGTCCGTTCGCACCGCAAGGTGGAGCTGACCCACGAGGGAAAGCGGGTGTTCTGGGCGCTGAAGTCGTCGCTGGATACGCTGAACCAGGAAATTCTCGATATCAAAAACCAGGAGTTGTCCGGCACGCTCACCGTTTACTCGCGCCCCTCGATCGCGCAGTGCTGGCTGGTCCCGGCGTTGGGTGACTTTACCCGCCGCTATCCGTCAATTTCGTTGACTATTCTGACCGGCAACGACAACGTCAATTTGCAACGCGCCGGAGTCGACCTGGCACTCTATTTTGACGACGCGCCTTCGGCACAGCTAACACATCATGTGTTGATGGATGAAGAGATTGTGCCCGTCTGCAGCCCGGAATACGCGCGCCGCTATGACCTCACCGACAGGCTGGTGAACCTGCCGCACTGTACCTTGCTGCATGATAGACAGGCGTGGAGTAATGATTCCGGTACCGATGAGTGGCACAGCTGGGCGCAACATTACGCGGTGAATTTGCCGACATCGTCGGGCATTGGCTTCGATCGTTCGGATTTAGCGGTGATTGCTGCGATGAACCATATTGGGGTTGCGATGGGGCGTAAACGGCTGGTGCAAAAACGTCTCGACAGCGGCGAGCTGGTCGCGCCGTTTGGTGATATGGCGCTGAAATGTCATCAGCGCTATTACATCACCACGTTACCCGGTCGGCAGTGGCCGAAGATCGAGGCGTTTATTGGCTGGCTGCAGGAACAGGTTAAATAGCTAAGGCAAGCGACAGATGCCGCTTGCCTACGTTTAAACGGCCTGCCCCTGCTGCGACATGCGTGACGCCAGCGGCAGCCAGCAGAGGAAAATCAGCAAGCCCATCAGCGTCATCAGCAGGCCAATACTGGCCTGCCCGGTTTGCGGCATCATTGCCGACAGCCAGGCCAACACGCCGGAACCGATATTTTGCAGGCCGCCCACCAGCGCACCGGCGGTACCGGCGAGGAACGGGAACGGCTCCATCGCGCCGCTGGTTGCCAGCGGGAACAGCATGCCCGCGCCGAAGAAGAACAGCGCGGCAGGTACCAGCAGCGTCCAGATATTCATCACGCCAAACAGGCCGGGGATCCACATCATCAACCCGGCGGCAAGGCAGCTGAGCACCGACTGCCACATCATCGTTGGGAAGCGCTTGTTTGGCCGCCCGGCAAACCACGCGCCGAAGAACGCTGCGGGAATTGGCAGAATAAACAGAATACTCACCGTCATACTGCTGAGGCCCAGCACGCCACCCATTAGCACGCCGGAGCTGGCTTCAAATACCGCAATCCCCGCCAGACCGCCGATCAGCATTAACAGGAAGCAGTTAAAGCCGCTGTTGCTGAATAAGGTTTTATAGTTGCTGATAAGCCGCGTCTTGGGCGCTCCGGTTGGACGGGTTTCTGGCATCCAGCGCGCCATGCTGAAAGTGACACCCGCGCACAGCACCAGCAGGAAGCCGTAGCAGGCGCGCCAGTTAATCAGGGTTTCGAGTACGCCGCCAATCAGCGGTGCCAGCAATGGGCTCACCAGAATTCCCATGTTTAACAGGCTGTTGGCGTGGCGAAGCTGGCTGCCTTCATACAGATCGCGCGGCAGCGTTCGCGCCATCACCCCGCCGACGCCGGTCCCCATGCCCTGCATGGCGCTGGCAGCAATCAATACCGTCAGGCTGTGGGTGGTGATAGCGACCAGCGTAGCCAGCATAAAAATCGACATCCCGACCAGGATCACCGGGCGGCGCCCAACGCGGTCGGACAGCGGGCCGTAGAACAGCTGGGAAACGCCGTAAGTCAGCAGATAGGCCGCCATTACGCTCTGTACCGCCCCTTCACGGACGTTGAGATCGTTCGCCATCTGAGCAATCGCCGGGATATAAATGGTTTGCGCCATCTGTCCGACGGCCACAAGCAACACCAGCATCACCAGGATATTGACGTTTCTGTCTCTTTTCATTTCGCTGATAACTTTATAGAAATTAGGTTTATAAGAATAAATGTCTAGCTAGTACGCTAAAAGCGAGAGGAATCTACCATAACGAGATGACGATTTAACCATCTATCATGTAAATGAAATGTGTGATGTAGGCAGGATTTATACACGTTAAACGGCAACAATAGTTGCCAGTTTTTTCAGGAGAGACGCAGCAGAATGGCACCAGCGGCGATGCCGAAGGCGGCACAGAAACGCAGGCCGGAAACCCGCTCTTTGAGCAGCAGCCAGGCGATGATGGCGCCGAATAAAATAGAGCTTTCACGTAAAGCAGCAACCACCGCCAGCGGGGCTTGCGTCATCGCCCATAGCGCCAGGCCGTAGGAGCCCATGGTGCCCATTCCCCCTAGAATACCTTTCTTCCAGTGCTGTGCCAGATAGCGCGATGCCTGCGGGCGTCGCGCTATCATCGCCCAGGTGAGCAGGCTGGCGCCGTTTAGGAAGAATGACCACACCGTGTAGCCAAAGGCCGTGCCGGAAAGGCGTACACCGGTGCCGTCGATAAGCGTATAACCCGCAATAATACAGGCATTGAACAGCGCCAAAATGACGCCTAATTGCGAGCCTGTGCGGCTATTTAGCGCCATCGCCAGGATTGCCGTACAGATTACTGCGATGCCGAACCAGGCCATTGCCGAGAGATGGTCGCCCAGCAGCAGTACGCTGACGATAGCGACCAGCAGCGGTGCCGTCCCGCGCATCAGCGGGTAGGTTTGGCTCATATCCGAAATCTGATAGGTTTTCGCCACCAGTACGGTGTAGATAACCTGTAACGCGGTGGAGGCGATCATAAAGGGGATACTGGCCGCTGATGGCGTGGGCGCGAAGGGCAGCAGAACGAGCGCAATCAGCGCCGCCGATCCGGTGACGCCGATGGCGGAGTAAAGCTTGTCGTTTCCCGCCTTGACGATGGCGTTCCAGGTGGCGTGCAGTAGGGCGGCGAACAGCAAAATGCAGAAAACGGAAAGCGTCATGATAATGCGTTGCTCAGGGATATTTCACCAAAACGTAACACAACCGACGGGCGGCAACCAAGGCCAGAAATAGGGGAAAAAAGGGACAGATTGGATAATTCCCCTGACGGTAGAAACGTGATCTTTGCTACATTTTTGTGCAGATGAAAATATTTCCATTGTCAGCATGAAAAACCTGTGTTTGTATAAATTCACTTAATGAATTCGAGATAGACCCTTAATGACTCCATCCATGATGACCTCGACGCTACTATCAACCGCGCTACCAGCCGCGGTAGTCGTCGTGCGTGTGGTGGTGGTCGTCGGCAATGCGCCGTAGGGTCAGGGACACACACGATTCCAAACCCCGCCGGCGCAAACCGAGCGGGGTTTTTAGTTTCTAGCCCCCCGCCCGGAAACGCGAAGCGGCTCAAGCTGCAGTCAACGCACCTGCAACCTTGAGTGCTTAGCGTAAAGTCGGCCCAGAATAAAAGGACTGGAGCATGGCAAGTTCGGGCACAACAACACAGACACAGCGCTTTACCGGCGCACAATTGATCGTTCATTTACTGGAACGTCAGGGGATCACCATGGTCACCGGCATTCCAGGCGGTACAGTGTTACCGCTGTACGACGCATTAAGCCAAAGCAAACAGATCCGCCATATTCTGGCGCGCCACGAGCAGGGGGCGGGATTCATTGCCCAGGGCATGGCGCGAACCCACGGCAAACCGGCGGTTTGTATGGCCTGTAGCGGCCCCGGCGCCACCAACCTGGTGACCGCTATTGCCGATGCGCGCCTCGACTCCATTCCGCTGGTGTGTATCACCGGTCAGGTTGCCTCCTCGTTAATCGGCACCGACGCTTTCCAGGAAGTCGACACCTACGGTATCTCTATCCCCATCACCAAACACAACTACTTAGTCCGCAACATCAATGAATTACCACAGGTTATTGCTGATGCCTTCCGGATTGCACAGTCGGGGCGTCCCGGCCCGGTGTGGATAGACATTCCTAAGGATGTACAGACTGCCGAAATTGAAATCAGCGAACTGCCAGAACCCGGTGGCCGTGCGCCGACGCCGATGTTTAGCGCCGAAAGCGTGAGCGAAGCGGCGGCGATGATTAACGCGGCTCAGCGCCCGGTGTTGTACCTGGGCGGTGGCGTGATTAACGCCCCGGAGCGCGTTCGCGAACTGGCTGAGATTGCCAATCTGCCTACCACCATGACGCTGATGGCGCTGGGTATGCTGCCAAAAGCGCACCCGCTGTCGTTAGGCATGCTGGGGATGCACGGCGCGCGCAGCACCAATTTTATCCTGCAACAATCTGATTTGCTGGTTGTTTTAGGTGCCCGTTTTGATGACCGGGCGACCGGTAAAGTGGCTGAGTTTTGCCCTGATGCGAAAATTATCCATGTCGATATCGACCGTGCTGAGCTGGGGAAAATCAAGCAGGCGCACGTGGCAATTCAGGCGGACGTGGATGATGTTTTGGCACAACTGCTGCCGCAGATTGAAGCGCAGCCTCGTGATGCGTGGCGCGGTAAAGTGGCCGAGCTGCAGCAAGAGTTCCCGGGCGCGATCCCTGAAGTGGGCGACCCGCTCAGCCATTACGGCCTGATCAACGCCGCTGCAGCCTGCGTTGATGACAACGCCATTATCACCACCGACGTGGGCCAGCACCAGATGTGGACTGCACAGGCTTACCCGCTGAACCGTCCACGCCAGTGGCTGACCTCCGGCGGTCTGGGTACCATGGGCTTTGGCCTGCCTGCGGCGATTGGTGCGGCGCTGGCGAACCCGGATAAAAAAGTACTGTGCTTCTCCGGCGACGGTAGCCTGATGATGAACATTCAGGAGATGGCAACGGCAGCGGAAAACCGGCTGGATGTGAAAATCATCCTGATGAACAATGAAGCGCTGGGCCTGGTGCATCAGCAGCAGAGCCTGTTCTACCAGCAGGGCGTGTTTGCTGCTACCTATCCGGGCATGATTAACTTCATGCAAATTGCCGCTGGGTTTGGTCTCGATACTTGCGATTTGAACAACGAAGCGGACCCGCAGGCCGCGCTGCAGGCGATTATCAATCGTCCAGGGCCGGCGCTGATTCATGTGCGCATCGACGCGCAGCAGAAAGTGTATCCGATGGTGCCGCCGGGTGCGGCGAATACCGAAATGGTGGGGGAATAAGCCATGCAACAACAGACTCATGACAACGTCATTCTCGAACTCACCGTGCGTAACCATCCCGGCGTTATGACCCACGTCTGCGGACTGTTCGCCCGACGAGCGTTCAACGTGGAAGGCATTCTCTGTCTACCGATTCATGGCAGCGACCACAGCCGCATTTGGCTACTGGTTAACGATGACCAACGTCTGGAACAGATGATGAGCCAGATAGATAAACTGGAAGACGTGGTGAAAGTGGCGCGTAACCAATCCGATCCGTCGATGTTTAACAAAATCACTGTCTTCTTCGAGTAATCCGCTCAACGCTTGAACAGCAACGCGCTTATGGTTAAGGTAAGCGCGTTTTTTACCCGCCAGGACAGAACCCATGATCACCGTTGCCCTTATTGACGACCATCTCATCGTCCGCTCCGGCTTTGCGCAGCTGCTCGGGCTTGAGCCTGATCTGCAAGTGATCGCCGAATACGGTTCCGGTCGCGAGGCGCTGGCGGGGCTGCCCGGACGAGGGGTGCAGGTCTGTATCTGCGATATTTCAATGCCCGATCTCTCCGGGCTTGAACTGCTAAGTCAGCTGCCGAAAGGAATGGCTGTCATCATGCTATCGGTGCACGATAGCCCGGCGCTGGTAGAACAGGCGCTGAACGCGGGCGCGCGCGGTTTCCTTTCCAAGCGCTGTAGCCCGGACGAGCTGATCGCAGCGGTGCATACGGTCGCCACCGGCGGCTGCTACCTAACCCCGGATATCGCCGTCAAACTGGCGGCGGGCCGTCAGGATCCGCTGACCAAGCGCGAGCGTCAGGTCGCAGAAAAACTGGCGCAGGGAATGGCGGTGAAAGAAATCGCCGCTGAACTGGGCCTTTCACCAAAAACGGTACACGTACACCGCGCTAACCTGATGGAAAAGCTTAACGTCAGCAACGATGTTGAGCTGGCCCGCCGTATGTTTGACGGCTGGCAATGAAAACGCTCCTCTCCCGATCTATCACCGTTGTTGCCTGCTTTTTTATCTTCTCCGCGGCATGGTTTTGCCTGTGGAGTATCAGCCTGCATCTGGTTGAACGGCCTGATTTAGCGGTACTGCTATTCCCGTTCGGCTTGCGTCTGGGGTTGATGCTGCAATGCCCGCGCGCTTACTGGCCTGTATTGCTGGGGGCGGAATGGCTGATGCTGTTTTGGCTGGCGCAGGAAGTGGCGCTGGCGCATCTGCCCATATTGATGATCGGGAGCCTGCTGACGCTGATGCCGGTGGCGCTGATCTCCCGTTATCGTCATCAGCGCGACTGGCGCACTCTGTTGTTACAAGGCGCTGCGCTTACGGCTGCCGCGCTGCTGCAATCGCTGCCGTGGCTGTGGCAGGGGGAAGAGGCGCTTAACGCGCTGCTGCTGACCCTCACCGGTGGGCTGACGCTGGCACCTATCTGCCTGGTCTTCTGGCATTACCTGACCAGCACCACCTGGCTGCCGTTAGGCCCGGCGGTGGTCTCCCAACCGGTCAACTGGCGCGGGCGGCATCTGGTGTGGTACCTGCTGCTGTTTAGCGTCAGCCTGTGGTTGCAGCTTGGTCTACCGGATGAACTGTCGCGCTTTACCCCGTTTTGTCTCGCCCTGCCGATCATTGCGCTGGCCTGGCACTACGGCTGGCAAGGGGCTCTGATTGCGACGCTGATGAACGCCATTGCGCTGATTGCCAGCCAAACCTGGCACGATCACCCCGTGGATTTACTGCTTTCGCTGTTGGCGCAAAGCTTGACCGGGCTGCTGCTGGGGGCGGGGATTCAGCGCCTGCGTGAGCTTAACCAATCGCTGCAAAATGAACTGGCGCGCAATCACCGCCTGGCGGAGCGACTGTTGGAAACCGAAGAGAGCGTGCGTCGTGACGTGGCGCGCGAACTGCACGACGATATCGGCCAGACCATCACCGCCATTCGCACCCAGGCGGGCATTGTGCAGCGGCTGGCGCCAGAAAATGTCGGCGTAAAGCAAAGCGGTGCACATATCGAACAGCTATCGCTCGGCGTTTACGATTCGGTGCGCCGTCTGCTTGGTCGCTTACGCCCGCGCCAGCTCGACGATTTGACGCTGGAACAGGCCATCCGTTCGCTGTTGCGCGAAATGGAGCTGGAGAGCCGCGGTATTGTCAGCCATCTCGACTGGCAGATTGATGAGTCTGCGCTGAGCGAAGGGCTGCGTGTGACCCTGTTCCGCGTTTGCCAGGAAGGGCTGAACAATATTGTGAAGCACGCCAATGCCAGCGCCGTCACGTTACAGGGCTGGCAGCAGGACGAGCGACTCATGCTGGTGATTGAGGATGACGGCAGCGGTTTGCCGCCGGGTTCGAATCAACAGGGCTTTGGCCTCACCGGGATGCGTGAACGTGTGGCGGCGCTGGGCGGTTCGCTGACTATTTCCTGTATGCACGGCACGCGCGTCAGCGTGTCATTGCCCCAGCGACACGCGTAAGGAGCATTGATGCTGACGTTTTTTAAAGCCCCGGCCAATGCGCCGCTCATCACCGATAAACAGGAAGTCGATGCCCGTTATCGCTACTGGCGGCGGCACATCCTGCTGACCATTTGGCTCGGTTATGCGCTGTTCTATTTCACTCGTAAAAGCTTTAACGCCGCGGTGCCGGAAATTCTCGCCAACGGCGTGCTGACCCGCAGCGATATTGGCCTGCTGGCGACGCTGTTTTACATCACCTACGGGTTGTCGAAGTTTGTCTCCGGTATCGTCAGCGATCGTTCCAACGCTCGCTACTTCATGGGCATCGGCCTGATTGCCACTGGGGTGGTGAACATTCTGTTCGGCTTCTCCACTTCGCTGTGGGCCTTCGCCGTGCTGTGGGCGCTGAACGCCTTCTTTCAGGGCTGGGGATCGCCGGTCTGCGCCCGTTTACTGACCGCGTGGTATTCACGTACCGAGCGCGGCGGCTGGTGGGCGTTGTGGAACACTGCTCATAACGTCGGTGGGGCGCTGATTCCTATCGTGATGGGCGCGGCGGCGCTGCACTACGGCTGGCGTGCCGGGATGATGATGGCCGGCACGATGGCGATTGTGGTGGGTATTTTCCTGTGCTGGCGTCTGCGCGACCGACCGCAGGCCATCGGCCTGCCGCCGATAGGTGACTGGCGGCACGACGAACTGGAAATCGCCCAGCAGCAGGAAGGCGCGGGACTGACCCGCAAAGAGATCCTTACCAAATACGTGCTGTTTAACCCGTATATCTGGCTGCTTTCGCTGTGCTACGTGCTGGTATACGTGGTGCGCGCGGCGATCAACGACTGGGGCAATTTGTATATGTCCGAGACGCTGGGAGTCAATTTGGTAACCGCCAATACCGCTGTGACCATGTTCGAACTGGGCGGTTTTATCGGCGCGCTGGTGGCGGGCTGGGGGTCGGACAAACTGTTTAATGGCAACCGTGGGCCGATGAACCTGATTTTTGCTGCCGGGATTTTACTCTCTGTGGGCTCTTTATGGCTGATGCCGTTTGCCAGCTACGTGATGCAGGCGGCGTGCTTCTTCACCACCGGATTTTTCGTCTTTGGCCCGCAGATGTTGATTGGAATGGCGGCGGCAGAGTGTTCGCACAAAGAGGCGGCCGGTGCCGCTACTGGGTTTGTTGGGCTGTTTGCCTATCTTGGGGCATCGCTCTCCGGCTGGCCGCTGGCGAAGGTGATGGAGGTCTGGCACTGGACCGGCTTTTTCGTAGTCATCGCTATCGCGGCGGGGATTTCAGCGCTGCTGCTGCTGCCGTTCTTAAACGCTCAGGCGCCGCGAGAAGCGTGAGCCGTCTCACCTTTCTACGTCGAATGACGTAAAACTAGGAAATTTTCCCGGTTGCACCTGGACGCTGTCTCAGGCATCTCTCCCGGCTGATTTTTACAATGCCTGCTATTCGCAGGTATAAAAATCAGCTCAGGAGTAACCCAATCATGCTGGCCTTCTTAAACCAGGTGCGTAAGCCGACCCTGGATCTGCCGCTCGATGTGCGGCGTAAAATGTGGTTCAAGCCGTTCATGCAATCCTATCTGGTGGTCTTCATCGGCTACCTGACCATGTACCTGATCCGCAAAAACTTTAACATCGCACAGAACGACATGATCTCCACCTACGGGCTGAGCATGACGCAGCTGGGGATGATTGGCCTGGGCTTCTCCATCACCTACGGCGTAGGTAAAACGCTGGTTTCGTACTACGCCGACGGCAAAAACACCAAGCAGTTCCTGCCGTTTATGCTGATCCTCTCCGCCATCTGTATGCTTGGTTTTAGCGCCAGCATGGGTGCGGGTTCGACCAGCCTGTTCCTGATGATTGCCTTCTACGCGCTGAGCGGTTTCTTCCAGAGTACCGGCGGCTCGTGCAGCTACTCGACGATCACCAAATGGACGCCACGTCGTAAGCGCGGTTCCTACCTCGGGATGTGGAATATTTCCCACAACCTCGGCGGCGCGGGTGCGGCGGGCGTTGCGTTGTTTGGTGCTAACTATCTGTTCGATGGTCACGTCATCGGTATGTTCATCTTCCCATCGATTATCGCCCTGATTGTCGGCTTTATTGGCCTGCGCTATGGCAGCGACTCCCCGGAATCCTATGGTCTTGGCAAAGCGGAAGAGCTGTTTGGCGAAGAGATCAGCGAAGAGGACAAAGAGACCGAAGAAAACGAGATGACCAAGTGGCAGATCTTTGTTGAGTACGTGCTGAAAAACAAAGTGATCTGGCTTCTGTGTTTCTCCAACATCTTCCTGTACGTAGTGCGTATCGGTATCGACCAGTGGTCTACCGTCTACGCCTTCCAGGAGCTGAAACTGTCTAAAGAGGTCGCGATTCAGGGCTTTACCCTGTTTGAAGTGGGTGCGCTGGTTGGCACGCTGCTGTGGGGCTGGCTTTCTGACCTGGCGAACGGTCGCCGTGCACTGGTGGCCTGTGTGGCGCTGGCGTTAATCATCGCTACCCTCGGCGTCTATCAGCACGCCAGCAACCAGTACGTTTACCTGGCGTCGCTGTTTGCTCTCGGCTTCCTGGTGTTTGGTCCACAGCTGTTAATCGGCGTGGCGGCGGTCGGTTTTGTGCCGAAGAAAGCCATCGGCGCTGCCGACGGCATCAAAGGCACCTTCGCTTACCTGATTGGCGACAGCTTCGCTAAGCTTGGTCTGGGGATGATTGCCGACGGTACGCCAATCTTCGGTCTGACCGGCTGGGCAGGCACCTTCGCCGCGCTGGATGCCGCCGCTATTGGCTGTATCTGCCTGATGGCCGTGGTAGCGGTATTCGAAGAACGCAAAATTCGCCGTGAAAAGAAAATTCAGCAGTTAAAAGCAGCTTGAGTATGTAGGCAGTAACTTTTGCCCGGCTCTGCGCCTAACACCGTCAGTTTAAGATTGAGATACCCGGGGCGACCACCGGGTTTGGCGTCCCTCCGGGAACCAAATCCCGGCGTTTCCCCTAATCGCTTTGCTTAAGTTCTGTCTCTTATACACATCT
>NZ_LGHZ01000029.1 GCF_001266615.1 Kluyvera genomosp. 1
GCATCGGCATCGGCATCAGCGTCGGCATCTGCGTCCGAATCGGCGTCGGCATCCGCATCTGCATCAGCGTCGGCATCGGCATCGGCGTCTGCATCCGCGTCGGCATCGGCATCCGCATCCGAGTCGGCATCGGCATCGGCATCTGCATCCGCGTCTGCATCGGCATCCGCATCGGAATCGGCGTCCGCATCGGCATCCGAGTCGGAATCTGCATCCGAGTCCGCATCGGCATCGGCATCGGCATCAGCATCCGCGTCTGCATCCGAGTCCGCATCGGCATCGGCATCAGCATCCGCGTCTGCATCAGCGTCGGAATCGGCATCCGCATCGGCGTCTGCATCTGCATCCGCATCAGCGTCGGCATCCGCGTCGGAATCGGCATCTGCATCGGCGTCAGAATCGGCATCAGCGTCCGCATCCGCGTCAGCATCCGAGTCGTCTCGAGCGATCTCGTTTTCGGATCTATCGAGAATGGTGAGTTCTTCTTCTATCGGCGTGTTGGGAAATTCGAGGCCTTCAGTGGGATATCCGGCTGTGGGATCAACGATTTCACCGGTCAGGTCGAGGATTACGTGGGTATGTGCACCGCCAGCGCCTGGCTCTCCGCTTCCCGTTGGGGTTTGCGGGCCTGCGGCAGTGGCTTCAAGAATTTGTGTCGGGTCCTGTCCCTCGGCAATGGCCTGCTGAATTGCGGCAATATCCGTTTGATCGGCTGCATTTGGGGTTGCTGCGATACTATGGGCACCATCCCAGTGGCTGTCGCGACCGAGATCCAGCGTTTTTCCATCTGGAAGAGTAAGAGTGACGGCGCCGTTTGCGCCAGTTTCGATTTGTTCTCCGGCCAGGATTTTATCGCCTTCCACCAATAAGCGTCTGCTGCCATCTGGTGAAATCGCGAATACCTGTCCGATAATCGCTTTAATAGTTCCGGCTACACCGTTCATCTGAGTTCTCCCCCTTCATTTTTCGCTGGCTTTTCCATTGCCGCTGGAACACTTATTAAGTGTTGGCTTATTACAAAGACTTTCTACGTATATCAGATAGATAGGTTAGTTTTTCTTATATTGGATTTTCATGATCCCTCATGAAAAGGCAATATCTTTGAGATTTAACCTAGGTTATTTCAGATATAAAAAATATTCTTTGATTTTAATGTCGTTTTAATCGCGATGTCTTGTAAAAAGTTAGTAGGGGGGGACAAAAAAATATTAACAATTAGTTTGCTAATCATATTCAGGTGCCAGGTAATGCACCTGAATATGACGCTTAATAGTCAGCTAGATAAGTCTTTCATCGTCATCGCCGATGAGGCCTTCCAGGCCGCTTAGAGTCTGACGAGCCTGGGCACGACTAAGTAATTTATTCTGTGCAGCAGGAGGGAGGTCGGTAATGCTGATGATCCCTTTACTCATCAATACCTCAATAAGGTCTTCCAATACGCGGACCATATTAAGATCGCTTTGCTGCAATTGTTGAATGGTCGCTGTGCGAATACTATTTACTTTTAGCCACTCGCTGATTTCAGGAGTTGATTCTTCGGTTTGTTCGGTCATTCCGTCGAATTCTACGATTTCGATCCGAACAATTCGTCCTTCTGCATCACGTTCGATATAGTGCATGGCTACTCTCCTGAGATTTATTGTAGTGTGCTGGCGTCGCTAAAATAACGCCCCATAGCGCCATACAGGCCGATTTTCTCCAGTACGGCCAGCTCACCTTCCGTTTCCACTCGTTCGGCAATGAGTGGCAAATTGATCTGTCGTGTTGCCCAATAGATGGCTTCGATGAAGAGCTTTTTGTCTTCTTCTTCGTTGATATGGTGAATGTAACCACCATCAACTTTAATCCAGGCCAGGCCCCATTGCGGCAGGTTACCGATGAGGTGGAAGCGTCCGCCAAAGTGTTGAATACCGAGACCGCAACCAAGCTCCTGCAGCTTTTTCACCAGCACGCTGACGCGTTCTGGATCGGGAAGTTCGTTCTCGTCCAGTTCCAGCGTTAATCGCGAAGTGAGATGACGCGCGGTTTTTAGCGGCTGAAGCAGCGCATTCAGGCTGTCATCATCGGCCACGCTCTCGCCACTGATGCTGAGGGCAAAGGCGTGGGTCGTACTTTCCATCGCGCGGAGCGTCTGTTTGAGCATTACCACGTCCATCCTGCGGCCAAGCGCCAGACGACGTACCCACGGAATAAAGCGGCCCGCAGGAATAATTTCGCCGTCTTCCGTTTTAATACGTGCCAGTATTTTGCGATGTAAAACAATATGCTTTGTATTGCACTCATAAACCGGCTGGGAATAAAGCTCAAACGCTTCTTTATCCAGAATGGCGTTCAGTCGCTGGTGCCATTGATGGTGATCTTCATCCGGCTGCTGTTGCTGGGCGACTTCAGGATCGGCAAAGGTGCGCATGTCCGCTTCGGCCGCGACCAGAATCTGATCCGCCTGGCGCAGCAGATTTTGCGGAGAGTCGCCAAAGTGGAAGGCAACCTCGGCAAAATGAGCAACCGGGTTAACGTCACTCAGGCCTGTTTCGTAAAGCGCCTTCAGCTGGGTGTTGAGTGAGTTGGCAAAGCTTTCCATCTCATTAGGCAAAACGGAAGAGGTGATGATAGCAAACTCGCCGCCGCGCACGCGGGCGACAAAGCCTTCGGCCGGGAAGAAGCGCTGCTGCAGATCGCCCAGAATATCCGCAATAGCGGTTAAGAGCTGATCCGTGTTCGCGCCGCCAAGACGCTGATTGAGGCCCATCAAATCCTGCACGCGGAGTAAAATCAGGTTGCCGTCCGCATGGTCTTCGTCGCTCAGGCGGGTCTGAAATTTTATATCGAATGCCCGGCGGTTATTGAGGCCGGTCAGGCTGTCATTGTAGGCTTCCTGGCGCAGTGTTTCAGTGCGCTGCGCCTGCTCGCTAAACAGTGCTTTAAGCTGAGTCACCATCATGTTGGTGGCTTCAACAACTCGACGTAGCTCCGGGGTTTTCGGCAGTGCGGGCAGGCTCAGGAATTCGCGACGGCTGATGGCCATGGCCTGTTCGACAATGTAGTTCAGCGGGCGCAGGCGATGACGTAGCATGACCATCGCGCCAAGGATGCACAGAGCGCTACAGCCGGTGAGCCACAGGAAGCTAGCCACCAGGCTGCTCCATAGGCGTGCTAGCGCGAACATCGGGTGGCTGATGACTTCAACGCGGGCCGCTTGCGTCCAGCCTCGCATGACCACGGCTTCCCCCTGGCCCGGATTCAAATGCACCATGCGTACAAACCAGCCAGGAACGTTGGCGCTTGGCGGAATATTTTGTCGCTCAATAATGGGTTTGCCGGTTTTAATATCCAGAACCTGAATTCGATAGAAATAGCCGCTATCGAATATTGAGTTCACCATCAGTTCTGTCATGACCGGATCGTCAATATGCGCGGTCAGCGAGAGACCGAGCGCCGTAGCTGCATCCTGAGCGTGTGCGCTCAATTGGTTATGGTACTGCTCGCGCGAGCTTTCCAGCGTCGCGAAAAAGTTGCCGCAGAAGATCGTCAGCGTAAACAGACAGATGCCAATCAGTAGCTGTTTATAAAGGGACATGACCGCTTCCTATTCATTAATTACAAATCCTTCTGCACGCATCCTGGTGAGAAGATCCTGCCAACGAGAGAGCCTTTTACTGTCGCCAACGCGTTTGCTGCCGCTGGCTTGTGGGATCCACAAGCCTTCACCGTTGAAAGAGTAAACGGGGAGCAGATCGCTGCGGGCGGTGGCGGGTAATATGGCGGGTTTGAGGTTATCGAGAACCAGCGGAATTGCGTCCGGAGTCGAATACCAGGTAACAACCATATGTGCCTGATTTAATTGTAATGCTTTAACGTAGGTAATTCGCAACTGGCTTGCAGGAACACCTAATTCACGTAGGGTGAAATATTTCGCTAGCGCGTAATCCTCGCAATCCCCGGCGCCTTTACGCAGCGCTTCCACCGGCGTGGCCCAGTAGTCTTCTTGCCCCCATACCGTCATATCATCCACAAAGCGGATGCGTGAATTGAAGAACTGGTTTACGCGGTTGAGGGTGGCCTGAATATTGCCGTCTGTCGGTTTTTTAAGCAACAACTCCCAGTCATTAATATTACGCTGTGCGGTTGGCGTTGCCGGTCCATAAAGGCGCTGGGTCCGCTCATTGATAGTATTAAAATCCCAGCCCGCGCCTAAATCTGGCGGGATAAATAGTAGCGCCAGAAACAAGGGTAGCCATCGTTTCCGGGCAAAAAAGCCAGGACGCTGATTCATTTACGCCACGCTCTCTGGCAAGGGATTATGCCGTGTAGCCATGCAGTCGACGCCATTGTTTGCGATATGCCACATAACCGGAGAGGTAGTGCTCCACATCATCAATACGCACGCGGAAGCTGTGATGACGAATAAAGAAGCTGCCCATGATACAGGGTGGATTTTTGAAAAACATCGCCAGTTCCGGCCAGAAAAAGCCGTTGGCGAGATAACGTGCGCGGGTCTCCAGCGCCAGATTGAATTGCGCCATATCGAATCCGTCCAGCAGATGCCGATGTTCAGAGTCGGCAAGGCGTTCCAGCATACGGGATGCTGCCATCATCAGCTCCAGCAGCGTAGGGTAGGTGGTTACCCTATGGGTCACAAAGTCGAGATGATCGCGGACGTTGTCCAACCCGAACTGGTAATAGCGCGCCAGCGGGCGGTACAAAGTCAGTTCGTTTACACAGTAGCTTAGCCAGTGGTCATGAGCCTGCCAGTGCTTCTGCGCGATAAAGTGATCCATAGCGCGCTCAACGATTGCCAGCCAGCGCGGATCTTTCGTTAATCCATATAGGCGCATCAAGGCAAAAGCCGCTTCCCCGTCATAATAGATAATGCGGTGTTCTGCCTTCAGCGACAGGTCGGCGGCATAAAGCACATGATTAAAGCCGCCGGTATCCGGTTTTTGCATAAAGCCAATGCCGTTGGCGAGGCGCTGCATTTGCGGCAGATACCGTTCATCGCCGGTCAGTTCACTATATTTGCTCATCGCCAGGATGCAGACCGCATTACCGCCAAGCTTAATTTCGCCACCGGTGTCGAGCAGAAAATCTGCCTCGCTGCCATCTGGCAGCCGTCGGGTGGCGATAAGTTCGGTAGAGAGATTGTGCAACGCACGTTCAATGGCCGCGAGCTGGGTCGGTTCTTGCGTCACTTCCCAACCTTCTAACAGCGCATAGGTCGAGCTAGCATGTCGCAACGTGTTATAGGTTGGAATGGGGCGATCGAAGCAGGGGAACCAGCCATAGTGGTAGCGGCCCGAATTTTTCACCTGCCGTGCCAGGTAGTCGGTTGCGGAGAAGATCATCGGATCGAGCGCTTCTTCCTGCCAGTGAGTTAACTGACGATAACCGGAGTTTCGGCCTTGAGATTCAATGGGATATACCTGTTTACCGTCGCTAAAGACGCTACGGGTGTTGAAGCGCCAGATAAGCTGCTGCGGTTCATCCGGCCAGCGTAACGCATGACCAAAACGCCAGCGGCCATAGTGGGCTAGATTGGCGGCATTGGGCGTAGCAACCCCTTCCGTGCCATGATACATCAGCGCGTTAGCATTGATTTCCTGCTCAAGGATCGGCTGTCGGAAGTCAGGCGTAAAACTTAAGCCAAAACGGAAATAGTTACGTTTAGTTTTGCCGAGCTTTTCCAGCAGAGCATCCCAGCGCAGGGTCTGAATTTTGTCGACCAGATCGACGCGCAGCCAAACGGGCTGGCGGCTCTGCTGGCTTGCCCAATGCTGTAAATCATCCTGCGCGCGCTGCCACGCTTCATCCAGCGTATCGCCGCAGGCATAGGCGGTATAAGCTCGGTCCTGAGCATTGCTGGCGCTCAGAAAAAGGATATAGCCCGGAAAGGGAGAGGGCTGTGTGGTTATATCAAGCTTTTCGACCTGAGGCCGAATATGCGCAAGTAAATGGTCAACTGACATTTATTCTCCTTGTTGCGCGAGTCAATCCCTGGACATAATTCTTTGGGCCAGAATAACATTATGTTTGGCGATTTGTGTATTCTGTCGAAAATGTTTATCCGATATTTAACCGGAGAAGAAAAGTGCGCGGAAGGATAGCCTGGATTGTATTATTTCTAAGTATCTCCTTATCCGCTTTGGCTTCGCCGCCTCTTCTCTGGAACCAGCCGGCAGATCAGGGGAATTGCCCTATCCATCAAGATGCCGTGTGGGTCAGCTACGAGGGTGGTGACGCCTGTATTCGCTATTTTGCTGCTGGAAATTTGCAGTCGGCAGCGAATGTCCTGGTGGTACTGTATGGCGATCGCAATGCCTTCATGCGTCGAGACCCGGCCGATATTCCAAATAATACGGAAGAAGCCCAGGATATGCGGGCACAGCGTCTGTCAAAACAAACAGGGCTACCGGTGATTATTCTTGCGCGGCCTGGTACCTATGGATCCAGCGGCAATCACGCCAACCGCCGCCAGCGCAGTGAGTTTATGGCCATCGATGCGGCGTTAACACAGCTGCGCGTGCAATACGGCATTAAGAAATTTGTGCTGTCGGGCCAGAGTGGTGGTGCGACGGCAGCGGCAGCGGTGATGACCTTCGGCCGGCGGGATGTGAGCTGTGCGATTCTGACTTCTGGAGCTTACGGGCTGCTGGAACGTGCCGAACGATTACGTGTTGCACGTGGTGAACGTAGCCAGCCGGATAGAGATATTACCGGCTTGGTAACTCCCTATGATCCCCCCGACTATATTGCCAATATGACGACGGATCCTAAACGCCATATATTAGTTATCGGTAATTTGCAGGACCGCATTACGCCATTTGATTTACAGGTAAAATTTGCCACAGCTTTACGTGAACACGGACACTGGGTGTCATTAATAGAATGGCCCGCCGCCTCACCACAATTTCATCATCTTAAATCAAATGCGTTATTAAAGAATTTACTGCACTGTGGATTGCCTGCTACCTAACCCGCTTTCTTAGCCTACGAGTCGTTTAAGTCAGCCTCCATTTCGGTCGCCTTTATCCGGTAGCGAAATGGAGTGTTGATCATGAAACGATTAGTTTTTCTTTTTTTCCTGCCTTTGTTCCTGACCGGTTGTGCGGCTATTGTCGGAAGTGAAGAAGAGGCGGTTTATATCAATAGTACGCCCACTAATATCGCCTTTGTGATTGCCGATAGTGCGGGAAATATTGTGGTTAAAGGACAGACGCCGCAGTCGGTTATCTTAAAGAAAGCGGACGGTAGCTACTTCGGTCAGCGGAGCTATACGCTGACGGTCAGCCATGAAGGGTACTATTCCACCCTCATGCCGCTCGAATATCGTCTTAGCCACTGGTACACCCTGGGTAATATCCCTTTGTTAGGTATTCCGGGTTGGCTGATGGTTGACCCCTATTTCGGTGGGATGTACACCTTTAAAACGCCGCGGATCAACGTGGTGTTGCGCCCATGCCAACCGGGGCCGTTTCGTTACATGTGCACGTAATCTGGCTATTCCCGATGCAGTAAATCCTGATAAATCCCGGTTAAAACACCCCGTGGACCAAACTCCCGCTTTATCCACTGCGTCACCTGTCCGGTGGCCGAGTGCTGAGTCGCCAGCAGCATACGGGAGTCCTGGCGCGGGTTGTGGATCTGCCGGGTGACCAACAGGGTATCGGCCATCGCTTCGCGCACCATATAATCGGGTAAAAAGCCGATCCCTTCGCCAAGGATTTGGCACTGACATTTGGTATTAAAATCCGGCACCAGAATCGACTCCTGGCCGTGCAGCAGCCAGCCGACCTTTTTGTTGATGGTGTGCGCGGTATCCTCAACCATGATGTTGGGATACAGCCGCAGCTGGCTTTCGGAAATCGGCTCCGGCATAAACGCCAACGGATGGGTGGGCGCGATGGCGAAGGCCCAGCGGATGGCGCCAATTTCGGTATAGTCGATACCGCCGCCGTCAAGTAGCGTATCCGGCGCACCGATAGCGATATTCGCTTGGTTATTAATGATCGAATCCCACACGCCGTTATAAACCTCGGTGGTGACCGTTATCTGGCAGGTGGGAAACTGTTTTTTTAGCACCTGCAGCAGTCTGGCGGTGTGTTTAGGCGTATAGAGCAATTGGTTGATACAGATGCGCACGCGGGTCTCGATCCCCTGGGCGATAGTATCGATACTGCGCTTGATGGCATGAAAATCATTCAGCAGATCGCTGGCTTTGCGAAAAAAATAGCGGCCGGATTCGGTCAGTTCAATACTTCGCGTGCTGCGAGTAAACAGCACGACGTCCAGCCCGGTCTCCATGCGCTTGATGGTATAGCTGATGGCGGAGGTGGTTAAACCCAGCTCCTCCGCCGCTTTGCTAAAGCTGCTAAACCGTGCGGCGGTGGTAAACGCCAGCAGGTTTTCTTCGGTAAAAATGGAATTCATCTGCCTACTCCTGCCGCCGGGATCCACAGATGAATGTATTGGCAGAACGTATGATTGGGCAATGATTTTTGAATAACTTTTAAAACCGCATCACGCTGTGTCTTTTGAGGTCGCTTCGCTCAGCTTTCGCCCGGTGTATTCCGAGAGGTAGCCCACGCAGTTTCCCGCGAGGAAACCCAGCAGCGTCACCCACCAGTTCAGGCCTGTGGCGAAAAATAGCGTCATGCCGAGAAAACCGCCGGGGATAAACGATGTGAGCCAGAATCGGCCCTGCCAGACGATAACCGCAGAGAAGGGCACCGTCATCACCACGCCGGCCCAAAATGTCGACAGGCTGCTCACCGTTGCCAGCCATCCCGAAGCCGCTGCGGCCAGAAATGCCCAAATGGCCCCGGAGTAATTCACCGCAAGGCTCTTCACAAAGCCTGTGTTGCCACCGCCCGCCGCGTAGAAACTACAAAAAGCAACAAAGCCTATCGTGCCGAGCAATTCCCAGCCAGCCGTCAGCCCAACCTGCGAAGACACCATCTGCCAAAGACCTGCACAAATCCCAACAGTAATGCCCGTTGCGGTGAGTCCGTTCATGGTGATTTCCTCTTGTGTAGTGGTTTCGTGTTGAAACTATATAGAAAGAAAACCTGATTGAGTTAAGGGGCATAGCGTGAAAGAAATAAACGGTGCACTGCCGCACAGTCTGTGCAGATTATTAAAATATTTTCAATAATCAGCCGGGTTATGGCGAATAAAATTTAAGCGGGTTCTTTTCTCCGATTTTCGTTGCTATTCTCAATTCATCAAAACAGCCACAAAAAATCAGGGGAATTATTATGACTCACAATGATCTGATTGCTGATTACCTATTGGCTGCACAACAAGGTGAACTAACAAAATTAAAATCCTGCCTGCGCCAGGTAGTCGATATTAATGTCTGTAACCGTCAGGGGCAAACCGCAATTACGCTCGCCAGCCTGCATAAGAAATATGATTGCGTTGCGGCATTGATTGATGCAGGTGCGGATATTAATAAACAAGATCAAACCTGCTTAAACCCTTTTCTCATTAGCTGCCTGAATAATGATTTAACGCTGTTACGATTAATTTTACCCGCGCGACCGGATTTAAATCGCTTAACGCGATTTGGTGGCGTAGGGCTCACTCCAGCCTGTGAAAAAGGCCATCTTGAAATCGTCAAAGAGTTAATAATTCGTACTCACATTAACGTCAATCACACCAACTTTGTTGGCTGGACGCCGCTGCTCGAAGCCATTGTGCTAAACGATGGCGGTGAAACCCAGCAGACGATTGTCGCCTTATTGCTGGAACACGGCGCCAGCCCGCACATGACCGACAAATACGGTAAAACACCTCTGGAACTGGCGCGGGAGAAGGGATTCGACGAAATTGCCCAGCTGCTGATTGCAGCCGGAGCCTGATAGGGGAGATGCGCTATCAACACCCCAATGCGGCGGTGTGAGCGAGCGCTAACTGCAGATGAGCGCTTTCTTTCTGAGCGCGGCATCGGGCGAGTTGAACAGGTTTTTTCCCGGGCGGTAAACCTGTATCTCCCCGCACAGCAGCAATTGATGACGCTGTTGTGCGAAGACTACGACAATGCGCCTAATAGTAGTCGGTTAGCACTCACTCACTTTGACGGTCTGTTCCGGGCAGGTGAGCCGGTTCAGTTTTACCCTACAGGCGTTAGCGTTGGCGAGGACAAATGGCTGGACACCGTATCCTGTCAGCGCTGGCAACCGGTCATACCGCAGATAGATGACCAACAGTTTCAGAACATCCCCTGGCAACAGTGGAGCGCGCTGATTTACCAGCAGCTACAGGAAAATGAGACGTTGTTTCTCTGGCATGACGATAACCCGTTTTATCAGGCTATTGCTTTCGCCTTACAGCAACGGCGTAAAACCTTATTTAACGCAGTATTGCAGGGCCAGGAAATTACGTCGGCCGTCGCCAATATGGTGGGGCTGGGTATTGGTCTGACGCCGTCGGCGGATGATTATTTAGTGGGCTTGAGTTCGATTTTATTTATTAACGGCCATCCGGCGCAGAAATATCGCGATGACTTTAATTCTGCATTGGCAGTGGCACGGGGAAATACCACTCAGCTCAGTGCTATTACGATGGAAGCTGCATTTTCGCAACGCTATCGTGAAAGTCTTTATGGGTTTATTAACGGCATGATTAATGACCCCGCTCATTTTTCTATCCAGGCTATCGCCAATATTAAAAATATTGGCTCAAGTTCCGGCTGCGACATGCTGTACGGCATGGCGGACGCCTGCGCCCTGAGCCAAACGTATGGAGGAAATTATGTCAGTCAAAATAGTTATTAAAAAGAACACGTATTTTGATTCGGTATCGCTTATGTCGATTTCCACCCGCGCCAACAAGCTCGACGGTGTCGATCAGGCATTTGTGGCGATGGCGACCGAGATGAACAAAGGGGTGCTGAAAAATTTGGGCCTGCTGACGCCGGAGCTTGATGAGGCGAAAAACGGCGATCTGATGATTGTTATCAACGGTAAAGCTGGCGCGGACAACGACCAGACGCTGGCGGCGATTGAAGAGCTATTCACGAAGAAGGCCGAGAGCGGCTCGCACGAAGCGCGCTACGCTACGCTTGCCAGCGCCAAAAAACACGTACCGGAGAGCAATCTGGCCGTCATTTCGGTCAACGGTCTGTTTGCCGCCCGTGAAGCGCGTCAGGCGCTGCAAAACGATCTTAACGTGATGCTGTTTTCCGATAACGTCACCATCGAAGATGAACGGGAGCTTAAGCAGCTGGCGCATGAAAAAGGGCTGTTGATGATGGGCCCAGACTGCGGCACTGCCATTATTAACGGCGCGGCACTGTGCTTTGGTAACGCGGTGCGTCGCGGCAATATCGGTATCGTCGGTGCCTCGGGTACCGGCAGCCAGGAACTGAGCGTACGCATCCACGATTTTGGCGGTGGCATTTCGCAGCTGATTGGTACCGGTGGTCGCGATTTGAGTGAGAAAATCGGTGGGCTGATGATGCTGGATGCAATCGGCATGCTGGAAAACGATCCGCAAACCGAAATTATCGTCCTGGTTTCTAAACCGCCAGCGCCAGCCGTGGCGCAGAAAGTACTGGAACGCGCTCGTGCCTGCCGTAAACCGGTGGTGGTCTGTTTCCTCGGTCGCGCTGAGCCGCCGGCTGATGAACAAGGTCTGCAATTTGCCCGTGGCACCAAAGACGCCGCGCTGAAAGCGGTGCTGCTGAGCGGCGTAAATAAAGCGTCGTTAGATCTGCATCCGTTAAATGGCGCATTGGTTCGCGATATGCGCGCTCTGTTAACCCCGCAACAAAAGTACATTCGCGGTCTGTTCTGCGGCGGTACGCTGTGCGATGAAACCCTGTTTGCGGTGATGGAGAAACACGGCGACGTTTACAGCAACATCCAGCCGGATCCTGCCTTCCGTCTGACGGATATCAACCACAGCATTAAACACACTTTCCTTGATTTCGGTGATGACGATTTCACCAACGGCAAGCCGCATCCGATGATCGATCCAACCAACCGTATTAGCCGATTGCTCCAGGAAGCGTGCGACCCAGAAGTGGGCGTGGTGGTGATGGACTTCGTGCTGGGATTCGGATCGCATGAAGATCCGGTAGGTTCGACCATCGAGGCGATCAAAGAGGCGAAAGCGATCGCCAAAGCCGACGGACGCGAGTTGGTGATCCTCGGCTATGTACTGGGCACCGATCTGGACACGCCGCCGCTGGAACAACAGCGTCAGATGCTGAGCGATGCAGGGGTGATCCTCGCCAGTAGCAGCACCAATACCGGATTGCTAGCCCGTGAAATTATCTGCAAAGGGGAGGAAGCCTGATGAGCCAGTCACTGTTTACCCAGCCGTTGAACGTGATTAACGTGGGTATCGAGATGTTTAGCGATGACCTAAAAAAGCAGCATGTCGCTGTCACCCAGCTCGACTGGACGCCGCCGGGCCAGGGCAACATGCAGATTGTGAACGCGCTAGACAGTATCGCGGACTCCCCGCTGGCGGACAAAATTGCCGCCGCTAACCAGCAGGCGCTGGAACGGATTATTCAGTCGCATCCGGTGCTGATCGGCTTTGACCAGGCGATCAACGTGGTGCCGGGTATGACGCCGAAAACCATTCTTCATGCCGGCCCGCCGGTGAAGTGGGAGAACATGTGCGGCGCGATGAAGGGCGCAGTGACCGGGGCGCTGGTGTTTGAAGGGTTGGCAAAAGATATCGACGAAGCCGCTGTCCTCGCGGCTTCCGGGGAGATCACCTTCTCACCGTGCCACGAACATGACTGCGTGGGATCGATGGCGGGCGTGACCTCGGCGTCGATGTTTATGCATATCGTGGAGAACAAAACCTACGGCAACATCGCTTATACCAACATGAGCGAGCAGATGGCCAAGATTCTGCGCATGGGGGCCAACGACCAAAGCGTTATTGACCGTCTGAACTGGATGCGCGATGTGCAGGGCCCGATGCTGCGCGAGGCGATGAAGATTATCGGTGAGATTGATCTGCGCTTAATGCTGGCTCAGGCGCTGCACATGGGCGATGAGTGCCACAACCGCAACAATGCGGGCACCACGCTGCTCATTCAGGCACTGACGCCGGGGATTATTCAGGCGGGTTATTCCGTTGAGCAGCAGCGTGAAGTGTTCGAATTTGTCGCCAGCAGCGATTACTTCTCCGGCCCAACGTGGATGGCGATGTGTAAAGCGGCGATGGACGCGGCGCACGGCATTGAGTACAGCACCGTGGTGACCACCATGGCGCGCAACGGCGTTGAGTTCGGTCTGCGGGTCAGCGGCCTGCCGGGGCAGTGGTTTACCGGCCCGGCACAGCAGGTTATCGGCCCGATGTTCGCAGGGTATAAACCGGAAGACTCGGGGCTGGATATCGGCGACAGCGCGATCACTGAAACCTACGGTATCGGCGGTTTTGCGATGGCGACGGCACCGGCCATCGTGGCGCTGGTGGGCGGCACGGTAGAAGAAGCTATCGACTTCTCGCGCCAGATGCGGGAAATCACGCTGGGCGAAAACCCGAACGTCACCATCCCTTTGCTGGGCTTTATGGGCGTGCCGACGGCTATCGATATCACCCGTGTAGGCAGCAGCGGCATTCTGCCGGTGATCAACACCGCCATTGCGCACAAAGATGCGGGGATCGGCATGATTGGTGCCGGGATTGTTCATCCGCCGTTTGCCTGCTTTGAGAAGGCCATTCTGAGCTGGTGCGAGCGCTACAGCGCGTAACAGCGCTGGGGTGAGGGTTGCCGCTCAGCGCACTAACCCTCACCCCAACCCTCTCCCTTAAAAAGGGAGAGGGTGCTAACCCAACAACAATAATCACATCACCTTCTGCACTGGAAACCTACACGATGAAAGAACTTGTGGTCGTTGCCATTGGTGGCAACAGCATTATCAAAGACAACGCCAGTCAGTCGATTGAACATCAGGCAGAGGCGGTGAAAGCGGTCGCCGACACGGTGCTGGAGATGCTGGCGTCGGATTACAACATTGTGCTGACGCACGGTAACGGCCCGCAGGTGGGGCTGGATCTGCGTCGCGCGGAGATCGCCCACGAGCGCGAAGGGCTGCCGTTAACGCCGCTCGCCAACTGCGTCGCCGATACGCAGGGCGGGATTGGCTATTTGATTCAGCAGGCGCTGAACAATCGACTGGCCAAACGCGGTGAGCAAAAAGCGGTGACGGTGGTGACGCAGGTGGAAGTGGATAAAAACGATCCGGGCTTTGCCAATCCGACCAAACCGATCGGCGCATTCTTCAGTGCCGAGCAGTGCGACGAGCTGCAAAAAGCGAACCCGACCTGGCGATTTGTCGACGATTCCGGGCGCGGCTACCGTCGCATTGTTGCTTCACCGGAACCCAAGCGCATCGTGGAATCCGAAGCCATTCAAGCGCTGGCGCAGAAAGGCTTTTTGGTCATTGGCGCAGGCGGCGGCGGTATTCCGGTTGTGCTGGGGGAAGAGGGGGATTATCACAGCGTGGACGCAGTGATCGATAAGGATCTCTCGACCGCGCTGCTGGCACGCGAGATCCACGCCGATATTCTGGTGATCACCACCGGCGTGGAAAAAGTGTGTATCCACTTTGGTAAACCTGAGCAGCAGTCGCTGGGGCAAGTGGATATCGCCACCATGACGCGCTACATGCATGAAGGCCACTTCCCGGCGGGCAGCATGCTACCAAAGATTGTCGCCAGCCTACAGTTCTTACAACACGGCGGGAAACGGGTGATTATCACCACGCCGGAATGTCTGCCCGCCGCACTGCGTGGTGAAACGGGCACCCATATCATCCATTAAAATTAAGGAACGACGATGCAAGAGAACAAAAGTCGCCGTGAGTTTCTCAGCAATAGCGGCAAAATAGTCACCGCTGCTGCGCTGTTTGGCGCGACTGCCCCCGTGGCGTATGCTGCCACTTCCGGCGCTGCCGTCTGCGAAACCAAAGGAACCATGAATATTACCGACAGCCACTATTATCTCGACAACGTGCTGCTCGAAACGGGCTTTGATTACGAAGGGGCGGTTGCTGTACATACCCGTACCGCGCTGCATACCGTGGAGATAAGCGAGGGCAAGATCGTCGCGCTACGCGACAACAAAAACCATCCGGACGCGACGCTGCCGCACTATGATGCCGGTGGTAAATTGATGCTTCCCGCGATGCGCGATATGCATATTCACCTGGATAAAACGTTCTACGGCGGTCCATGGCGTTCGCTCAATCGCCCGGCGGGTACCACCATTCAGGACATGATTAAGCTCGAGCAAAAACTGCTGCCCGAACTGCAGCCCTACACCCAGGAGCGCGCCGGGAAGCTGATTGATCTGCTGCAATCAAAAGGCACCACGATTGCCCGTAGCCACTGCAATATCGAACCGGTGTCGGGGCTGAAAAATCTCGAAAATCTCCAGGCGGTGCTGGCACGACGCAAAGCCGATTTCGACTGTGAAATTGTCGCGTTCCCGCAGCACGGCCTGCTGTTATCGAAATCAGAACCGCTGATGCGTGAAGCGATGCAGGCCGGGGCGCACTACGTTGGTGGGCTGGATCCGACGAACGTTGACGGTGCGATGGAAAAATCCCTCGATACTATGTTCCAGATAGCTATCGATTACCAAAAAGGGGTCGATATTCATCTGCATGAAACCAGCCCAGCGGGTATCGCGGCGGTGAAATATATGGTGGAAACCGTTGAGAAAACGCCGCAGCTCAAGGGAAAAGTGACCATCAGCCACGCTTTTGCGCTGGCTATGATGAATGAACAGCAGGTGGATGAGATTGCGACACGGATGGCGGCACAGCAGATTTCTATCGCCTCAACGGTGCCAATCGGTACGCTGCATATGCCGCTGAAACAGCTGCGGGATAAAGGTGTGACGGTCATGACCGGCACCGACAGTGCTATCGACCATTGGGCTCCGTATGGCCTTGGCGATATGTTGGAGAAAGCGAACCTTTATGCCCAGCTGTATATTCGCCCGAACGAGCAAAACCTGTCGCGCTCGTTGTTCCTCGCCACTGGTGACGTCATGCCGCTCAACGAGAAAGGTGAGCAGGTCTGGCCAAAGGTGCAGGATGACGCGAGCTTTGTGCTGGTGGATGCTTCGTGCTCGGCGGAGGCCGTCGCGAGGATCTCTCCGCGCACCGCCACGTTCCATAAGGGGCGGCTGGTCTGGGGGAGTGTGGCAAGTTAACGAGCCGCTTCTTTCAACATAATCCCGGCGTCAGCCGGGATTATGTGGGTATTACCGTCCCGCCTTTATGGCTGAGTTTGCAGCTCGTCGCTCGCGCTGGCCATCAGGTGCTCTTCATGAAGATATTGCTTGTCTAACACCTTCACGAAAGGCAAATAAATGGCCGTCGCGATAACCAAATTGACCGCTTGTAAGAGAACCCCAGAAATCCCGGTGGTCAGGAATCCGGAAACAAAAATTGGCGTGGTCCAGGGGATAGATACGCCGGAAGTCGGGGGCACCCAACCGAGCGCGATAACCACGTAGGTCACTGTACAAAGCACAATAGGTGTGAGCAGGAAAGGAATAAGCATCAGCGGGTTAAGCACAATCGGTAAACCAAAAATAATCGGTTCGTTGATATTAAATAACGCCGCAGGTGCCGCCAGTTTTGACAGTTGTTTCAGGCGGGTGCTTTTGGCAACCATAAAGATGCTGATGAGCAGTGCCCCGGTAAAGCCCGTGCCGCCAGCAATCAAATACACGTCCCTGAATTGCTGAGTAATGATATTGGTTGCCGCCAGGCCTTCCTGCGTTTGCGCCAGATTTTGTGCGCTGAGCGTTTGCCAAATTGGCCCCATCACGGAGGTAACAATTGAGTCGCCATGAATGCCAAAGAACCAGAACAGGCTAATCATCAGCTCGGCAATGAGCTGGGAGAAGATGGAGTTGCCTAGATAGAGCAGCGGCTCCTGTAGCATGACGCTGATAAATTTCCCCGGCGTGCCGAAATGCGTGTTCTCAAATAGAACTTTGACGATTATCCAGAACAGCAGAACCACTAAAATCGGCACCAGCGATTTAAAGGATTTGGCAATCTCCATTGGCACGCTGTCTGGCATCTTGATGGTAAACGTTCGGTTTTCCAGAAACTCGACCATCTTGATGGTGATAACAGTGACAATAATTCCTAAGAACATCGATTCAGAGCTAAAGTCGAGCAGTGCATAAGCCCCTGCCACAATATTTCCTGATTCTGTCGTGATGCTTCCCGGCAGCATTAAGAAGAATATAGAGACCGGTAAAATAGCGGTACTTTGACTGAGGTTGAGCTTTTCAACTAACTCCTTTGAGAACGTGATGATGACTAACAACGTCATCAGGCCATAGCTGGCGTTAATTCCGTAATTGAGCTTATCCAGCGTCCCTTTTCCCAGCAGTGAGGTCATAAATTCGTTATACCCGCTGATAGGGAAATTGGTTAAAAGCAGAAAAAATGAGCCAACAATTAAAAAAGGAATCAGGGCAATAAACGCGTTCTTGAGTGCGGTCAGGTAGATGTTTGACGAGATTTTCTCGGCCAACGGCAACATCTTTTGTTCGAGTAGAGAGGTTATGCTCATTTCCGCTTACCCTTTAAGGTTTTTGGTAATGTAGTAATTTACTTGCGGGAATTGCTTTATATAGATTGCCGGAATTGTGGTGTGATGAGCATCGCCATTGACGATCTCCTGGTAAATGCCTCTTTTAGCTTCGTGGTTAATGATGACTATCACTTTTTTGGCTTTGATGATTTTCTTCAGACCCACGGTAATTCCTTCAGTGAGCGTCACCTTACCCGAGAAATATTTATGACTGGCAACGTTGATAGTGACGTCATCCAGTTGGGTTTGTAGATAATCTTCATCGAAAGAAACGCCCGGCTCGTTTAAGCCAATATGCCCATTCATCCCCACGCCCAGAATCACATAATCGAATTCTTCGCCGTTTAGCGCACTCTCGTAATGAGTAATGTTTTGTTCCGTGGAAGCATAAGGATCAAAATGGATTAATTTCACCGGTTGAGTGCACTTGCGCACAAAGTCGTGGTTAATCATGCTCAGGCAGCTGCCGTCGGACTCACTGGGGACATTGACCCACTCATCCAGCGCAAAGAAGGTGAGATGCTGGGCAACATGGGTTGCCGCCAGCGCATCATAGACCCACTGCGGCGTGCTCCCTGAAGGGATCAATACGCGGGAATGTGGCTCAAGTAACGAGAGCTCGTTGACCACCTGCTCGGCCAGCGCGACATTGTTATTAAACGTTGTATATTTCATCTGTATCTTCCCGTCATTAAAGGGCTGCAATAGTTTTTGCGAATAAAGGCAGATACTTTTTATTGGCCAACAGCATTTCTTTCACCAATTCAACGCCAGCGTTATCGCTTGAACACAGTGGGTTGAAGATGAAACCGGCGATAAGTGCCTGATAATCGCCGGTTGCAGCGGCTTTCACGATTTGCGCTTCATAGTCTTTCATCATCGACACAATCCCTTTCGCAGGTGATGGGATTTCGCCGGTGCAAATTGGCATTGGGCCATTACGCGTCATCACGCAGTTCACTTCCACTACCGCGTCTGCCGGTAAATTGGTAATCGCGCCACCGTTGCGAACGTTGACGGTTTGAATGCTCTTATCATCGAGATAAATTGCACGAATAACGTTCAGCGCCGCGGTGGAATAGAGTGCGCCGCCACGGGCTTCCAGCTCTTTAGGCTTATCCTGAAGGGAGATATCGCTATATTTCTTGAACAGCTCCGCTTCGATATTTTTAACGATTTCACCGCGGGAAAGCTCTGCGGCATCCTGTTCGGCCAGCATTTCAGTGGTCTTGAGGTAGTACTTTAAATAAGAAGAGGGAATCAAGTTGGTGGCGGCCAGCAGCTCTTTATTAAACTGCTCGTTGCTGACGTTTTTAAAACTCAGGGCATCAACATCTGCAGCGTTGATTAAATCGATGGTTTCACGCGTGCGATCGACGCCGTGATGCAAGATTTTAGTAATAAAGTTCATGTGGTTGGAGCCCTTGAACTCTACGTATAAATCCTCGACCTTAGCGTTCAATAAACCGGCGACTTGATGAGTCATATTGATAGGGCCATTACACAGGCCAATGACACGGTTGTTATTGCTGTACTTGAGCACCGCTTCCGTCACCATGGAAGCCGGATTGGTGAAGTTAATAAGCCAGGCGTTGGGGCAAATCTCTTTCATTTCATTGGCGATTTCAATGATCACCGGAATGGTACGTAAGGCCTTGAACATCCCGCCTGCACCGTTGGTTTCCTGGCCGATAAAACCGTAGGATTTCGGCAGTTTTTCATCGATGATTCTGGCGTCAATACCGCCAACGCGCAGCTGCGTGACCACGAAGTCTGCATCCTGTAGCGCAGCCCCACGGTTAAGTGTTTGCGTCACTTCAATCGCTAAACCCGCTTTTGCCAGCATCCGTTGGGTGAGTTGAAAGATGATATCCATCTTCGTTTTGCCCATCTCTACGTCGACAAACGCAATATGGGAAACGGGTAACTGATGGTGATTTTTAATCACCCCTTCAATCAGTTCTGGCGTGTAGCTGCTTCCTGCACCAATCACAACGAGTTTAACGTTTTTCATGAGTCTTCTACCTTTGAATTAAATTTTAGCGATACTTTTCTGACATTGGATAAATGGAAAAGCATGATGTCGATGATGGCTATTTGTATTGGATAACTAATATTTTCGAATGCGGTGTTTTTAATAATGGCATTTTTATAAATCAACGCGGCATCGGCTTTAAGTGCCAGCGTCGAGTTGGCTCGACTGGTGATGGCGGCTACTTTGATACCGTTTTTTCTGGCATTAAAAATAATCTCTTCCAGCATTTCTGACTCACCGCTATTGGAGACGATAAGCATACAGTCATTGGCCGTCAGAAATCGGCTGCGGACATTACAGTTGGTATAATCGGTTTCATTGAGAATATTGAAACCCAGCACCATCAGGTTATAGCTGACATAGTTCGCCACGCTATCTGAGGTGCCGTATCCCCAGGTGATAATCGTGCTGCAACCGGATAAAAAATCACAAAAGGCTTTCACTTTGCTTTCTGATACCTTGGTTAAGGCATCCTGCATTTCCTGGAGATATTCATTAACAAACGAATTGTGATGCTGTAAGTTTTTCGACATTGAAAATACATCACGAACGTCAACTTTAAACTCCTGAAAATTACTAAAACCTAATTTTTTTACCAGCTTAGAAATAGACGGTGCGGTGGTATAAACACGTTCAGCCAACTCATGGATTTTCATTTTATAAACGTCAGCAGGATTCTCCTGGCAAAATTTATAAATCCGTAGCTCATTGCTGGTTAAATCTTTACGCATGGAGTGCACCTTTTAATATGCGGCGTCGGCGCCGCATTGGCTCTCGAAAAGGATCTTAACAAGGTCATACTGGAAATAGGTTTTATGATTTAGAAATTAATTTCCGTGATCTGGGTTATGAATTTCCAGTAGGGGACTTTCCCTGCCGGAGATTTGTGCCAAGGGGGAACGTTCAGGAGCGGTGATCACGCGAGCCCGAAAAATTTTTATCCTCGACCGAAACCTTCAGGCGTTAGCGTGCGAACTATTATGTAGACAGCATTTTTATCCCCTGATGGAGTCGACCATGAAACGTTTGCAAACCTTGTCAGCCGCCGCCGTACTCAGTTTTTCTCTCTTCGCCATGAATGCGAATGCCGCTCTTGAGCCCGGCGCAAAAGCGCCTGACTTCAGCCTGCAAGGCGCACTTGGCGGTAAGCCGCTGACTTTCTCCCTGCAGCAGGCTTTGCAGAAAGGGCCGGTGGTGCTCTATTTCTTCCCGGCAGCCTTTACCAAAGGCTGTACCCTGGAGGCGCACGCCTTTGCTGAAGCCACTGATGATTTCAAAAAACTCGGTGCAACCGTGGTGGGTGTGACCGCCGGGAACGTCGACCAGGTGGATGAGTTTTCGAAACTGGAGTGCCGGGATAAATTTGCCGTCGCGGCAGACCCAGGCGCGAAAGTGGCGGCAGAGTACCAAACGACGATGCAGATGAATGGCAAAACGCTGTCGGATCGCACCTCATTTGTTATCGCCCCGGATGGCAAAATCCTAATGAGTTATACGGACCGTAACCCTGATGAACACATTCAGAAAGCGATGGATGCGGTGAAGCTGTACGCGAAATCGCACTCGTAATTTAGCTCGTGGGGTTCGCTATGTTAACTGCCATTCTGGCCGCCTTTGTGGGCGGCATTATACTCAACCTGATGCCCTGCGTGTTCCCGGTTATTTCGCTTAAGGCGCTGGGTATTCTGCGCCATGAGGGTGATGTAAAAAGCGCGCGCACTGAAGGATTAGGCTTCTTGCTGGGTGTGATTTTTACCATGCTGGTGCTGGCTGGTATTTTGCTGGCGCTGCGCGCCGGGGGGACCGCCGTTGGCTGGGGATTTCAGCTTCAATCTCCGATGGTGATTGCCGTTCTGGCGTTGATCGTGCTTGGCGCGGCGCTAAACCTGCTGGGGGTGTTTGAAGTGGGATTATCGCTGCAGCGGGCCGGGGAGATCTCGGTGGGACGCGGAGCATTTGTGCGTTCAGCCCTCACCGGTGCGCTGGCGATTGTCGTGGCGACCCCCTGTTCGGCACCGTTTATGGCGGGTGCGGTAGGGTATGCGTTAGTACAGCCTCCACTGGTATCGCTGGTCATTTTCCTGGCGCTAGCGATAGGGTTTGCCGCGCCCTTTACGCTGATCTCGTTGTTCCCTGCTATCGCCAAACGCTTACCAAGACCGGGGGCATGGATGGATATCCTCAAACGTGGTCTGGCGTTCCCGATGCTGGGAGCGTTTGCCTGGCTGGTGTGGGTGCTGACGCAGCAGGCAGGGACAACGGCGCTGTTAGCGATACTCATTTGTGCTGTGGTGGTGAGCTTTGCTGCATGGCTGTACGGGATGGCCCAGCGCAGACGCTATATTGGTCAATCCTACAAAGCGCTGCTAGCGGTGACGGTGGTGCTGTTTATCGCCGCGGTGAGTCCACTGCCCGGCGTGATGCACGTTCAGCCGTCGCAGCCTGAACGACAGCGCGTTGAAAATATCACCCAGGTGAAGTGGTCACCGCAGACGGTGGCGGAGATGCGCGGCCATGGCAAAGCTATCTTTGTCGATTTTACCGCTTCCTGGTGCATTACCTGTCAGGTGAACGAGCGGACGTCACTCTCCACCGCGGCGGTGAAACAGGCGTTGGCGAGCACCGGCACGGTCTATATGGTGGCGGACTCCACCAAATTTAATGCCGATATTGATGACGCGATGACCGCGTTCGGGCAGGGTGGTTTGCCGCTCTACGTGGTCTATCCTGCAGACGGTAGCGCGCCGAAAGTGCTGCCGCAGGTGCTGACCCCGGCAATTGTGGTCGACGCCCTGAATCAGGCATCGGGTAAAAAAGTATGAGGTAACGGGCATGGCGGAATATGGATAACGGCTTAGCGCCGCGTGGAGCATGGCCCTCGCTGATGGCAAGCGCACAGGCGGGCGACAGCGATGCCTATACCCAACTGCTGCGGGCCATTGTGCCGGTAATTCGGGCGATGGTCCGCAAGCAGATTGCCGACAGCGTGCTGGTTGATGACGTTATCCAGGATGTCCTGCTGGCTGTTCACCGGGTACGCCATACCTACGATCCCGCCTGCCCGTTTCTACCGTGGTTGATGGCCATTACTCAGGCCCGTACCGTTGATGCATTACGCAAGCGTGGCCGTCACTGGCTGCGTGAAGCCGATGAGGAGCAGGCCGTTGAGCCTGCCGCCGAACACAGCCCGGACCATGATGAACAAGAAGAGCTGGCGTTAATACTTGACCAGCTCCCTTCACGCCAGCGTCAGATTGTGGAGCATATCCACCTGCAGGAGATGAGCCTTGCCGAGGCTGCTGCCCGCAATAATTTAAGCATTTCGGCAGTGAAATCGCTTTTACACAGAGCACTAACCAACCTTCGCCGGATGGGAGCCAACCATGACCGATCATGAACTTTTGATAGCACAGCTAAGCCGGGACGCCGGGCCGATACGCCGGCCCTGGGCAAGTCATTGGCGGGTCGTCGCCTGGCTGCTGATGGCGCTGCCGTGCGGTTGGTTAAGCAGCCTGGTGTTTCATCGTGTGGCGACGGACTGGACGCAATCCGGCGCGCTGCTGGCCGCGCTGCAATTGGTCGTGGCTTTTGTGATGGGAACACTGGCAATCCGCAATGCTTTTTTGCTGAGCATTGCCGGGCGAAAACCTCTTGGCTGGCGGTGGTTCGTACCGCTGGTGTCGCTCTGGCTGGGCGGCGTTATCTTCAGCCTCGGGACCACACACGCGCCGGAAAGCCATCCCGATGAGGTAAACTGCTACGCGTTTATGATGGCGGTGAGTGCGCCAATGATGGCCATTATGATTGGCTACCTTCGGCGCACTCGGGCTCTGTATCCACTGCGCACGCTGGCGGTCTCGGGAGCAGGAATTGCCTGTATGGCGTTGACGCTGCTGTCGTTTTGCCATCCGGTAGAAGTGCATCCTATGGATTTCCTGTTGCACATGGCGGCAGGCGTGACGATTGTACTGGTGATGATGGCGGCCGGGTGGCGGTGGGTGAGGATTGGGTGATGGACATCTGGTTGCAAGCAACCCGCCCCGACTGCGGAGCGGTACGGTCTATCTCCCTTCGGTCTCATCAAGCCGCTGTTTTAACGTATCTAACTGATATTCGCTGAACACCTCAATCCCGTGCTGGCGCAACAGCGCTGCTGCTAACCCTTGGCCCGGCACTTTCGCGCCGCTAAACGAACCGTCGTATACGTGCTGGCTACCGCAGGTGGGGCTACCGTCGGTCATAATCGCAAACCGGCAGCCCTGATTCAGCGCGGTTTCTAACGCTAGCCAGGCCGCCAGTACGTAAGGCTGCGTGATATCGCGCCCGTCGCTTTCCACTACCTGCGCCCGCCCGCTTAATACATCGATACCTTGACCGCTAACCATCTCCGCCGACAACCGCGGCGTTTCAAGCCCTGCCGCCAGCTCCGGACAATGGGTGACCAGACGACCTTCATTTTGCCATTGCCGCAATAACGCTGAATCACAGGATTTGTGGGTACAGTTGTAGCGTACGTGATGCCCAGCCAGGCAAGCACTAAGGAGGATCTTTTCTTTGACGGCCATGGAGAACCTTGAGGATGCGTGGCACGGCGGTTGTCGCGATGCCTGCGGCTACAGGGTAGCAGATTAAAGGTGCGGTGTGTTTGGCGATCGAAAACGGGCTGAATTCCGAAAACACGCTGTAGAAACACCTGGTTATGCGAAGTTACAGTTGGAATAAGGGAGTGCTGCTACTTTTGATGCGGTTATTTACCTCCCCTGAGAAAGGAACTAAGTAGATGAGTAAGAAAGGAACTCGGCAGATGAAAACGATGGTAACAGGCGTGATTTTGGCGGCTACGGCGCTGGTGTCTTTCCAAACCATGGCGCTGCCGAATCGTGCGCAGATGCGTCAGAACTTTGAGACAAAAATGGTGCAGCCTTGCCAGGGCAAAAAAGCCGGTGATGAAGTGACTATCACCACCCGCAGTGGCGATAAGATGCAGGCGGTCTGCACGCTGACAGCGATCCCAAAATCGCCATCCTGAGTGTTTTTTAATGCATAAATTGTTTAGCCCGTCGGGGAACCGGCGGGCTTTTTTATTGTGATTATCTGCGCGGTAGGTTGCCAGTAAGGGGCTTAGTTGACGGGCTTGAGTATAGGCCTGATAGGGGCGGAGCGATAAACAAAAACGCGGCAGGGGGAATCTGCCGCGGAGTAGGCGATTTTATTTCTTCACTGCGTTTTTAGCTTTGGCTTTCGCGTCATCACAGGCGCTCTGGTTTTTTTCGCAGGCGTCTTTGGCTGCCTGGGCTTCTTTTTTGGCATCTGATTTTGCCTGGGAGCACTGGGTCGGGTTGTTTTGACAGGCCGATTTGGCTTTTGCTACTGCCTGGCCATTGGCGGCATTTGCCGATCCCCATACCAGTAATAGGCATGCGCCGAGCATCATTGCTATTTTTTTCATCGTAATCTTCTTTCCCATAATTGAATCGTTATGTTTACAGCGGCTACAAAGGCGAGCACGTCCTTGCGTGGGCAATAATACGTGAGGCGGAGTGGGGTTTATCGGGCTAACTGGTTTCAATTGGTAACTAATGTGATTCTATATTTTTCACACGTTACTTTTTCATTGAAATGCAGGTTATCTTAATGATGTACAAGGTATTTTATAGCTGAAGATTATCTGAAGATGAAATAGTGGTTATAAGCAATGTTCGGAATGGGAGAGGCGCGATAAGTTATTGATCGCAGTTTGATGAAGAGTTCGTATACCAGAAAGCAAAAAAACCGCCATAGGCGGGTTTTTCTAAATAGTGGTGCCCGGACTTGGACTAACGCCGTAGGCGTTGAACAACGCGCTTGTCGCGTTGGCCCCGAAGGGGTGAGCCGCTGCGCGGTGAATAATCGAACGAAGTTCGATGAAGAGTCCAGATGCCAGAAAGCAAAAACCCAGCCATAGGCTGGGTTCTTTAAATAGTGGTGCCCGGACTCGGAATCGAACCAAGGACACGGGGATTTTCAATCCCCTGCTCTACCGACTGAGCTATCCGGGCAACGGAGCGCATTAAACCGTAGTCGCTCCCTCACGTCAACCAAATTCATGGAAAAGCTGTTCAACTGCTTACTATTGCGGCAATCTACGCGTTTGCGCCACATGTTTGCACAAATCTTCCAGACAGCGGTGAGGATATCGGTCAATGCTGGCGGCGAGAGGAGAGCTGAATGGCGACGAAAGACTGGCTTGAACTGCGACAGCATGCCGATACGGGCATTGAGACGATTAAAGCGCACTTTGAAGGCCATGCCTTCGACCCGCACTGGCATGACAGCTATCTGGTGGGGATCACACTGAACGGTACGCAGCAGTTCCATTGCCGCCGTGAGCGCCACCGTAGCTGTCCCGGCGATGCCTTTTTGCTGGAGCCGGGTGAGATTCATGACGGAGAGGCGCCGATTGCTGGTGGTTTCACCTATCTCACTTTTTATCTTGACGAACGCTGGCTGACTCACACGGTGCGCGGGCTGTATGACACCACGCCGGACAGCTATTCGCTGCATTTTAACCAGACGCTGACACGGGAACCGCAGCTGGTACGGGCAATTAACGAGACATTCAATACCCTACACACCGATGAGATGCGTATTGTGCAGCAGAGCAGTATGGATAACCTGCTGGCACAGCTGACCTCGCACTGCCATTGGCGGAAACGGCTGCCTTCTGCCGTCCAGTGCGCGGCGATTGCCCATCGTGCTCGGGACTATTTGCATGCGCATATGGGCGATAACATCGGACTGTCTGACTTGGCGCGGGAGACCGGTACCGACCGCTTTACGCTTACCCGCAGTTTTAAGCGCGAGTTCCATCTGGCACCGCATGCGTGGTTAATCCAGCTGCGGTTGGCGAAGGCGCGCCAGCTGCTGTCTCTGGGCGAGCAGCCGGTGGACGTGGCGGCAACCCTGGGTTTTGCTGACCAGAGCCATCTTGGCCGCTGGTTCCAGCGAGCGTATCGTATCTCGCCAGCGCATTACCGTAGGTTGTGCACAAACCTTCCAGACGTTTCCAGAAAATAGCGGCACAGTCAGGACTCCAATAATAAGGAGTTACCTGTGAATATCATGCCGTTCCTGCTGTTTGCCTTCGTTGCGTCGATTACGCCGGGGCCGACCAATATCCTCATTCTCAACAACAGTCAGCACTGCGGCATACGGGCGACCATTCCAGCGCTGGTCAGCGGCTGCGTGGCGGCGAGCGCGATTGTCCTGGTCTCCGGTGCGGGGGCGGGGGAAATGCTGCGACAATATCCGCTGGTGCGTCAGGCGATGAGCTGGGCGGGCGTGCTGTGGCTTAGCTGGATGAGCTGGCAGCTGTTCTGTGCGCCAGCGGCGAATATTGCTGGCCAGTCCCATCGCCGTTTCACTGTGAAAGCGGCAGCAATGTTGCAGGTGATAAACCCAAAAACGTGGATGATGGCGTTGGCGGTGGTGAGTTTGTTTGCGCCGAGTGGATCGCATGCGCTGCGCGAAATCGTGCTGATGGCACTGTGGTTTTTACTGATTTCGATCGCGTGTTTGATGTGTTGGGCACTATTAGGAAAGGCGGTGAACCGCGTCTTCCGCACCACCGTAGCGATGGTGCGGTTTCAGCGGCTGATGGCTCTATGCCTGCTGGTTTCCGCGTGGGCGGGAATGTTGGCTTAGGTTAACGCACCGCCCTGACGGCATTTTGCAAAGCGCAGAATGTCTTCGGCGAGGCGATGTGCGGTGTCGACATCGACCTGGCTGCGATTAACCAGCATGCGGCTCAGGCAGCCTTCCAGCACCAGTTCCATTTGCTTGGCGACCATCGCGGGATCGTCAACTTCAAGCTGGGTGAGCAGTTCGTGGCTGAAGTGGAATGCGGCCTGCTTCTGCTGGTTGGCGAGCTGGTGAATGGGGTGCTCGGCATCCGGATAGAAGGTACAGGCGGCGATAAACAGACAGCCAGGATAGCGGTTTTTAGTCACGCAGTCGGTCAGCGCAGGATAGCGGGCCAGCAGCTTCTCTTCGGCGGTCATTTCCTCGTTTAGCATCAGCTTGCGGCGCCATGTCTCAACCTGTTGGCTCAAGAAGCGCAGGGCGTCATACAGCAACGCTTCGCTGTCCGGCCAGAAACGGCGCAGTTCATCCAGCGGGCGATCCACGCGTTCGGCAACCATTTCAAGCGTGGTGCTCGCAATCCCCTCTTGCTCCAGGAGCTGTAGGGCTTCTCCCAATACGTCTTCGCGTTGCACGGTATTCTCCTCCGTTCCCGACGGCTTTCCGTCTAAAAGTGTTGTCTACGGTTGGCTTTCGCGCAAATGTGCGCGAAACGCGGCGGCATCCATAAAACCGGTCACCCGTAATACAGGCTGCTCGTTGCCATTCTCGTCAAAGAAGAGAATGGTCGGCAGGCCCAGAACTTGTAAATGCTTTAGCAGCGTAACATCCTGCGCGCTGTTGGCGGTCACGTCTGCCTGTAGCAGCACGGTATTTTGCAGCGCCTGCTGCACTTGCGGATCGCTGAAGGTGTACTTCTCAAACTCTTTACAGGCCACGCACCAGTCGGCGTAGAGGTCGAGCATCACCGGTTTACCACGAGCGTTGGCCAACGCGGCGTCCAGCGTCTCTACGTTGCTGATACGGGTGAAATTCAGGTGCGCCTGAGCCTGCGTGGCGGTAGTGCCAAATGCCCAGTCCTGCAGCGGACGTACGCTAATCAGCGCCGCCGCCAGCAGCAGGATCTGCCCGATGCGCTGCCACGGTTTTCTTAAGCCGAGGCTGGTGATAAATGCCCAGCTGAAGAACGCGACGCCAAGCATGGACCACAGTCGTAATCCCCATATGTCGCCAATAATCCGTTCCAGAAGGAACACCGGTAGCGCGAGGATCACAAAGCCAAACGTCGTTTTGACATGAGCCATCCACGGCCCGCTTTTCGGCAACAGGCGGTTGCCAAAAACGGTGACGATGATCAGCGGTAGCCCCATGCCCAACGCGTAAAGATAGAGCGTTCCGCCGCCGAACCACAGGTTACCGCTTTGGGCGATATACAGCAAAATTGCGCTCAGCGGGGCGGTGGTGCACGGCGAGCAAATAAGCCCGGCAATCGCCCCCATGGCAAATACGCCGCCCGCTGAGCCGCCCTGCTGGCGATTGCTCATGAGGGCGAGTCGGGTTTGAAGTGATGACGGCAGCTGAAGCGAGAAAACGCCAAACATCGATAATGCCAGCAGGATGAAGACCGCAGATAGGCCAATCAGCACATACGGATGCTGGAGCGCGGCCTGGAACTGCATTCCCGCAGCCGCCACTACCATCCCCAGCGCGGTGTAGGTGAGTGCCATACCCTGGACGTAAATAAAGGCCAACAGCAGCGCCCGGGCGGTAGAGAGTCGCTGTTTACCGCCGAGGACGATACCGGAGATCAGCGGATACATTGGCAAAACGCAGGGAGTGAAAGCGATGCCGATACCGATAATCAGGGCCCAGAGGGCACTGAATGGCAGGTCAGCGCTGGGATTCCCCTTCTTCCCAGAGGGGCGGGGGGGTGACGTCTGTTCGGCTTCCGCTTTGGAGATTTCCTCGTCAGGAGAAATAGCCTGTGTGGGCTTCAGCCCGATATTTTCCCCGGAGGACGGTGTTTGTACCTGTGCCACAACGGCACTGAGCGGCACGGTTTTGGTTTCCGGCGGATAGCAGAACCCAGCGTCGGCGCAGCCCTGGTAGGTTACGGTCAGCGTTGCGCCTTGCGAGGCTTCTGTGAGCTCGACCGGGACAGTCAGGCGCTGGCGATAAATTTCACTCTTGCCGTAAAACTCGTCGTTATGCCATTCGCCGTTCGGCAACTGCAGTGGCGTGATGTCGGCGTTGGCTGGAGTCACCTGAATCTGCTTACGATACAGGTAGTAGCCGTCCTTCATCTGCCAGGTTAGGCTGACATCGTGCTGATTCTGCTGAAAATCAAAGACAAATGCCTGGTCGGCAGGCACAAAATTAGAGCGGCCGGGCGCGTCAAACAGCCCGGCTGAGGCTGATGCGCTGCACAGCAGCAGGATCAGCGTAAGGAAGCGTTGAGCCATGAGAGGTAATCGGTATCTGCGTGAGTTACGGGTAAAACAAGGAGTTCGGGCGTTTGATACGGGTGGTGAGCCTTCAGGCAGTCGAGCAGCGCCTGCTGGTGGGCGAGATCGGTTTTCAGCAGCATTTGTACTTCATACTCCTGTTCCAGTTTCCCTTCCCAGTAGTACAGCGATGTTGCGCCGGGCAGCAGGGTGGCGCATGCCGCGAGTTTTTCAGCCAATACTTTCGCCGCCAGGTCCTGGGCGGTCGCTTCATCAGGAGCAGTACAGAGAACCACAACAGCGTCGGGAGTACTCATTGTCACCTCGTATCGATGAAAAGAAGCACTATAGCACGGTGAGTTAGCGGGGTTGAATGCGTCGGGCCGCAGAGCGGCCCGACTTTAACGATTTTTACAGGCTAAGGCGGTTAGAGGATCAGGCCGCCGAAGATAAAACCGAGGATCACGCATAGGGTAATAGCGATCACGCCGGGGATCAGAAACGCGTGGTTAAACACGTACTTGCCGATACGGGTAGAGCCGGTATCATCCATTTCCACCGCCGCCAGCAGCGTTGGATAGGTCGGAAGAACGAACAGCGCGGAGACCGCCGCGAAAGAGGCGATGGCGGTCAGTGGTGCCACGCCCAGCATCAGCGCGGCAGGCATCAGCGCTTTGGTGGTCGCCGCCTGGGAATAGAGCAGCGTTGCGGCAAAGAACAGGACCACCGCGAGCAGCCATGGATAGTTGTGCAGCAGGTCGCCCGCTACCGCCTGGATGTCGGCGATGTGCGCTTTCACGAAGGTATCACCCAGCCATGCGACACCCAGCACGCACACGCAGGCGCTCATACCGGATTTGAAGGTGCTGGCATTGAGAATTTCGCCGGTATCGATTTTACAGGTGATACAAATCAGCGTTGCGATAGTCAGCATGAATACCACGATGGCTTCGTTACGCGGCAGTACCGGGTTCTGAATGAGACCGACGGTGTCGCTGATTGCGGTGGCGTAGAACATCACCGCCACGATACCGATGAGGAACAACAGTACGGAGCGTTTTGCGTGTGGCTTCAGCTCGAAGACCTGGCTACCGCGCAGGCGGACTTCGCCTTTTGCCAGACGTTCCTGATACACCGGGTCGTCTTTCAACTCGCAGCCAAGGAAGTTACACACCACGGCCGTGAGCAGTACGGCAATTAATGTGACGGGAATACAGATGGCCAGTAGCGTCAGGTAGCTGACGCCCATGGGTTCGAGGATCCCGGCGAAGAACACCACTGCCGCAGAGATTGGCGAAGCGGTAATCGCAATTTGTGAGGCCACGACGGCGATAGAGAGTGGACGGGAAGGGCGAATACCCTGCTCTTTTGCCACTTCGGTAATGACGGGCAGCGTGGAGAACGCCGTATGACCGGTACCTGCCAGAATGGTCATAAACCAGGTGACCAAGGGTGCCAGGAAGGTGATATATTTCGGGTGACGGCGGAGCATGCGCTCTGCCAGGCTGACCAGGTAATCCATTCCGCCAGCGACCTGCATCGCGGCAATGGCAGCGATAACCGCCATGATGATTTCGATAACATCAAAGGGGATCGCGCCGGGTTGTATCTGGAAGATAAGCGTTAATACCAAAACGCCTAAGCCACCGGCAAAACCGATGCCTATTCCTCCGAGCCTTGCCCCCAAATAGATGGCAAGAAGCACAATGACCAGTTCTGCTCCAAACATATTAGCCTTCCTTGTTTACCAGATTGATATGTAATTGTTGTGTTTTCGTGAATTATAGAAACAAAAAAGGCATGTCATCATGACATGCCTCGTTGATTTAGCCTGAAATACTACTGTTCGCTTTCATCAGTGTATCGCTTAGCTTTGTAAGCCGGATGCATCAGGTTTTGTGGGGAGAAGATATCGTCCAGCTCCGCTTCCGTCAGCAGCCCGCGTTCCAGTACCACTTCACGTACACTTTTCCCTGTTTCGGCACAGATTTTACCGACGATATCGCCGTTGTGGTGGCCGATGAACGGGTTCAGGTAGGTGACGATACCAATGGAGTTATACACGTAGCTTTCACACACTGCTTTGTTAGCGGTGATGCCGTCAACGCATTTTTCTAACAGGTTGTAGCACGCGTTTGTCAGGATGTGGACCGACTCAAACAGCGCCTGGCCGATAACCGGTTCCATGACGTTCAGCTGCAGCTGTCCCGCTTCGGAAGCCATGGTGACCGTCGTGTCGTTGCCGATAACTTTGAAGCACACCTGGTTTACCACTTCTGGAACAACCGGGTTCACTTTCGCCGGCATGATAGACGAGCCAGCCTGCAGTTCTGGCAGGTTGATCTCGTTCAGACCCGCGCGTGGTCCGGAGGAGAGCAGGCGAAGGTCATTACAGATCTTCGACATTTTCACCGCCAGGCGCTTCAGCGAGCTGTGCACCATTACGTAGGCGCCGCAGTCAGACGTCGCTTCGATCAGGTCTTCCGCTGGAACAACGGCCAGGTTACTGACTTCAGCCAGTTTCTGCACCGCCAACTGCTGGTAGCCATCCGGAGTGTTCAGACGCGTGCCGATTGCTGTTGCGCCGAGGTTAACCTCCAGCAGCAGTTCTGCAGTGCGCAGCAGGTTTTTAGTTTCTTCATTAAGTAGAACGCTGAAAGCGTGGAATTCCTGACCGAGGGTCATCGGTACAGCGTCCTGAAGCTGGGTGCGGCCCATTTTCAGCACATCCTGGAATTCGACGGCTTTACGCTGGAAACCTTCGCCCAATTGATGGATAGCATCAATCAGTTTCAGAATAGAGGTGTAGACCGCGATGCGGAAACCGGTTGGGTAAGCATCGTTGGTGGACTGGCACTTGTTGACGTGGTCGTTCGGATTAAGGAACTGGTACTCACCTTTCTGGTGGCCCATTAGTTCCAGACCAATGTTGGCCAGTACTTCGTTGGTGTTCATGTTCACGGAGGTACCCGCGCCGCCCTGGTAGACGTCGACTGGGAACTGATCCATGCATTTGCCGTTATTCAGGACTTCATCACATGCAGCAATAATGGCGTTGGCAACGCCTTTCGGAATGGTTTGCAGCTCTTTGTTCGCCATTGCCGCGGCTTTCTTCACCATGACCATCCCACGAACAAACTCAGGGATATCGCTGATTTTACTGTTGCTGATGTAAAAGTTTTCAATCGCTCTCAGAGTATGAACGCCGTAGTAAGCGTCAGCAGGAACTTCCCTGGTACCCAACAGATCTTCTTCGATACGAATGTTGTTTAGCATGTGAACCTTCTTTTTGCGAGCTGCCAATGATTTCACCAAGTACGCAGGATTTTTGAATTCATGCGCTTTTCTTACCGCAGATTATTTCCTTAATCGGCCCGGTGTCCATGATCATATGCTGATGATAGCGGATTGCAGTTATCTGGATCACTTATTATCTGGTGAACCCGATAAGAATTATTGATTTGTGAAATGAATCACCGCTTGACGATTGTTGACAAAATTATCCATCTGAGTTGATTGAAAAGCAGCGATCCACCACCATTTAAATCTAGTGCAGAATCATGAATCGCTGCAGGCGCGTTTTACGCGTTGTTTACCTCACAGGAGATGCCAGTGCGCTGGATACCGTTAATCGCAATATTTCTCTATGTTTACATCGAGATATCTATTTTTATCCAGGTCGCCCATGTGTTTGGCGTCCTGATGACATTGATTTTGGTTATTTTTACTTCGGTTATCGGCATGTCGCTGGTGCGTAACCAGGGCTTCAAAAACCTGATGCTGATGCAGGAAAAAATGCAGGCGGGTGAAAGCCCGGCGGCGGAGATGATCAAAAGCGTATCGCTGATCCTTGCCGGTTTGCTGCTGCTGCTGCCAGGGTTCTTTACCGATTTCCTCGGTTTGATACTGTTGCTGCCCCCGGTTCAGAAGCATCTGACCGTCAAGCTGATGCCTTATCTGCATTTTAATCGTATGCCGGGTGGCGGTTTCGCGGGCGGGACGACGAGTGGGCAGACCTTTGACGGGGAATATCAGCGCAAGGACGAGCGTCCTGACCAAATTGACCACAAAGACGATAATCGCCCGTAATCGTTTTATCACGATGAAAAAGCCGGATAGCTATCCGGCTTTTTTTGTTTTTACGCTGTGACAATGCGCCGCTTGGGCAGCAGCCACCACAGCATAAACAGCATCACGATGGCATACAGACTCTTCCAGCCCACCATCGCCAGCAGCATGACACACAGCGCTACGCCAATGACCGACAGCATCCGGAAACGCCCGGTGAGCAGTTTGCAGCCCGCCAGCATGCACAACAGATAAATCATAATGAAGATGCCGTTGGCATAGATGATCAGCGCATCAAGATTGATATTGAGCCAATAGCTCGCCAGCGTGCTGACCATACAACTACCAATCACTACGTTCAGCGCATTGCGCGGTACGTGATTAGGCGATAGACGCGCCAGATAGCTGCTGGGTGTATATTGCGCCTGCGACCAAACCAGCCGGGCAAAGCTTTGGATATAAATATTGGTGCTGGCAAAGCAGGCGAGAAAACCGATGACGCTTGCTACCCACAGAGCTTTGACGCCGAATAGCTGCACGACGATAGTGGGCAGCGACGCCGCTGCGGTATTCGCCGCGCCATAGGCATGAAAACGCAGCACCAAAACGGTACAGGCCCAGTAAACTGCGCCAGCCAGCAGCAGACCGATAATGAGAGCCCGTGGGAAATCGCGTTCAGGGTTGCGGAACTCTGAGGCCATATGAGCGAAGGCCTCAAGGCCAACAAAGCACCAGAACATCACCGATAACGCGGCAAACAGCTGTGAATGGTCGATGTCAGTGAGCGTCGGGAAAGGAATTTCTTTCAGCGAGATATCGCCGTAAACCCAAATGGTGGCCAACAGCGCGACAATCATAATGGCAACCAGCGTCTGAATATTGGCGCTGGAGCTAGCGCCACGTGAGCCCAGCCACCAGATGATGCCTAATGTGGCGACTTCTACCATCAGCAGTTGCCAGCCATGCCAGCCGAATAGCGACTGAGTGAAACCGGAGGCAATATGCAAGGCGGCGGGTAGGCCAACGGGGATGACGGAGAGAAAGAGCCAGCCGGTGACGCGCGCCAATCGCGGGCCAAACGCCATTTCAACAAAGTGGGCGACGCCGCCAGCACTGGGGAAATGTCGGCCGAGCAGGGCGAACACAATCGCAACTGGAAACACCAATACAATCAATGCAGGCCATGCCCACAGGCTGTTGTTTCCAGACACTAGCGCGCCCAGTGCCGGTACGGCAAAAACGCCGGTGCCCAGCAGCGACGTCGATAGTAATCCGATTCCCTGAGCTAAGCTCAGCTCCTGTTTGAGTTCCGCCATACCCTTCGTCCACACCCTTGAAAAAGAGCGTAATTTTACCACATCAGTGAGGGAGATAGCCCCGCGCCATTGTGCTGTAGTCAGTCCGTATTTCAGTGATTTATCGTGATTGCGCAGGTGTAGAAAATTTTTTTTAGGTTTCCCCCTTGAAGGGCTAGAGAACACCCCCATCTCTCTGGCACTAGCCGGAAAACCGTGTACGGCCCGGCGTCATCCATAACTGATAATGACTTTCTCAAAGGAGAGCTATCAATGAGTATTCGTCCGCTACATGATCGTGTGATCGTCAAACGTAAAGAAGTTGAAACCAAATCTGCTGGCGGCATCGTCCTGACCGGTTCTGCGGCAGCTAAATCAACTCGTGGCGAAATCATCGCTGTCGGTAAAGGCCGCATTCTGGAAAACGGAACTGTGCAGCCGCTGGACGTTAAAGTTGGTGACATCGTGATTTTCAACGACGGCTACGGCGTGAAATCTGAGAAGATCGACAATGAAGAAGTGTTGATCATGTCTGAAAGCGACATCCTGGCAATTGTTGAAGCGTAATTTTTACGCACGAAACTGTACGAATTTGAGGAATTAAGAACATGGCAGCTAAAGACGTAAAATTCGGTAACGACGCTCGTGTGAAAATGCTGCGCGGCGTTAACGTACTGGCAGACGCAGTTAAAGTAACCCTGGGCCCTAAAGGCCGTAACGTGGTTCTGGATAAATCTTTCGGCGCACCAACCATCACTAAAGATGGTGTTTCCGTAGCACGTGAAATCGAACTGGAAGACAAGTTCGAAAACATGGGCGCGCAGATGGTGAAAGAAGTTGCTTCTAAAGCGAACGATGCTGCAGGCGACGGTACCACCACCGCAACCGTGCTGGCTCAGGCGATCATCACTGAAGGTCTGAAAGCCGTTGCTGCGGGCATGAACCCAATGGATCTGAAACGTGGTATCGACAAAGCTGTCGCTTCCGCCGTTGAAGAACTGAAAGCGCTGTCCGTACCTTGCTCTGACTCTAAAGCTATCGCTCAGGTTGGTACCATCTCTGCTAACTCCGACGAAACCGTGGGTAAATTGATCGCTGAAGCGATGGATAAAGTTGGTAAAGAAGGCGTTATCACCGTTGAAGACGGCACTGGCCTGGAAGACGAACTGGATGTGGTTGAAGGTATGCAGTTCGACCGTGGCTACCTGTCCCCATACTTCATCAACAAACCAGAAACCGGTGCTGTTGAGCTGGAAAGCCCATTCATCCTGCTGGCTGACAAGAAAATCTCCAACATCCGCGAAATGCTGCCAGTTTTGGAAGCCGTTGCGAAAGCAGGCAAACCACTGCTGATCATCGCGGAAGATGTTGAAGGCGAAGCGCTGGCTACCCTGGTGGTTAACACCATGCGTGGCATCGTGAAAGTGGCTGCGGTTAAAGCACCTGGCTTCGGCGACCGTCGTAAAGCTATGCTGCAGGACATCGCAACTCTGACCGGCGGTACTGTTATCTCTGAAGAGATCGGTATGGAGCTGGAAAAAGCGACCCTGGAAGATATGGGCCAGGCAAAACGCGTTGTGATCAACAAAGACACCACCACCATCATCGATGGCGTGGGTGAAGAAACTGCGATTCAGGGCCGCGTTGCTCAGATCCGTAAGCAGATTGAAGAAGCAACGTCTGACTACGACCGTGAAAAACTGCAGGAACGCGTAGCGAAACTGGCTGGCGGCGTTGCAGTTATCAAAGTTGGTGCAGCGACCGAAGTTGAAATGAAAGAGAAAAAAGCACGCGTTGACGATGCTCTGCACGCGACCCGTGCTGCGGTTGAAGAAGGCGTGGTTGCCGGTGGTGGTGTTGCGCTGATTCGCGTAGCGTCCAAACTGGGTGACCTGCGTGGTCAGAATGAAGACCAGAACGTGGGTATCAAAGTTGCGCTGCGCGCAATGGAAGCTCCACTGCGTCAGATCGTTCTGAACTGCGGCGAAGAGCCTTCAGTAGTGGCTAACACCGTGAAAGCGGGCGACGGCAACTACGGTTACAACGCAGCAACCGAAGAATACGGCAACATGATCGACATGGGTATCCTGGACCCAACTAAAGTGACCCGTTCTGCTCTGCAGTACGCCGCTTCCGTTGCTGGCCTGATGATCACCACCGAATGCATGGTGACCGACCTGCCTAAAGGCGACGCTCCTGATTTAGGCGCAGCTGGTGGCATGGGTGGCATGGGCGGTATGGGCGGCATGATGTAATCGTGCGCTATACCCCATAGCATCAAGAAACCCCCGAACAGAAATGTTCGGGGGTTTTTCTTTTGGTCATCTTTTTAGTATAAGGTTTACACACGGACGACATGCGTCCAGCTCATTGATTATGGGGAATAACATGCAGGTAAAATTTTTAGCAGGGATTGTCGGCGCAACGTTGTTATTGGCTGGCTGTAGCTCTACGACGGAGCTAACCGCGGGTGGCCAGAATGTCCGCTTTGTGGAAGATAAACCCGGTGCTGAATGCCAGTTGATGGGGACTGCAACGGGGACTCAGGGTAACTGGCTTTCTGGCCAGCAAGGCGCGGAAGGTGGCTCCATGCGTGGGGCTGCGAACGCGCTGCGTAATCATGCGGCTGAGCTGGGTGGTAACGTGATTTATGGTGTAAGCAGCCCGACCCAAGGCGTGCTGTCTAGCTTCGTTCCTACCGATAGCGAAATGAACGGCCAGGTTTATAAGTGCCCGAACTGATATACCGAGCCTCCCTCTGTGAAAATGGAGAGAGGCTTAACGGCTCAGGCATTCAAAGAGGCCTGCGTATCGAGATAAAAGGCATGTAATGACCTCAGACATTCTTCCCGCGTGAGAATTTTTTCAGGTTGGGGGGATATGACGCGGCTAAAAATTTGGCAAGCCCGTTTATCATCTCGTGTAGCCTGAAGCATTGGATACTTCTCCAGAGTATGCATCACAATATTATTCTCCTCCTCCGAAGGATGCTCTGCGCTCGTTCTGATTATCGCGCCAGAAAGTATTTTTTCCCCTTCTGCTGTGCTAAAGCAAAATAAGATTGCAAGATGATGGGTAAATAGCCGTTGTTTCCAATCATCCTGTGGATACTGCTGATAATTCATGGGGGCGCTATTACTCAGACTAGAGGTATAAAGCATCAGGTGGTTCACCGTTGAAGCACAATATTGAATAAGCTCTGTTTCGCCGCCATGAATTAATGCCTGCTGGATGGCCACGATCAGCGGTCCTGCCAACATATCGTCAATATACAAAAGTGCAATCATGTCATTCTGCAACGTTGCGATAAGGGTTGAGATGGATTCGCCTGGCTTTAGCATAAGTGACATTACCCGTCTTTCAGGGTTGGGCTGTTGCAGTTCCTCTGTCTCTATTTTAGGTGTATGACTAACCAATGCTTCAGAGTAGGCGCGGAGGTTTTTCCCATATATCTCCCCTTCAAAAATGAGACGTTTTGCGACAATGGCCATACGATTACGCAAAATCATCAGTAGTGAGGTTAATTCAGGAACCTGAAGATAGTAATGCTGATATCGACCGTCTGATTGCTGAGTTTTTATGAGTAAAGCTAAGAAGCGGTTCTCATATTTAATAACTGCTGTATTGATACCTTTAATCGTATTTTGCATAGGATTTTCCTTTCCAGATTTGATGTTCAGTCTACATCGAGTGGTTTTGTGATAGGTCGATGATGCGATCGGCCGAAGCAATGGTTGATGGCCTATGCGCAACGATAATTCGGGTGATACTTAGGCTCGAAATTGAGCGATTGATAGCCGATTCATTATTCAGGTCTAAATGGCTGGTGGCCTCATCCATAAAAATAATGCTGGGTTTACGGTAAAGAGCACGGGCAATTAAAATTCGTTGCTTCTGCCCTCCAGAAATACCAAGGCCAAGTTCACCCACGATGGTTTCATATCCCATCGGCATTTTTATAATCTCATCATGGATATTACAATGTTTGGCGCATTCAATGACCCATTCCATTTTTACGTTATCATCAAAACCGCTAATGTTTTCAATCAACGACCCTGAGAACAGGCGATCTTCCTGAAGTACGCACGATATTCCCTGCCGGTAATTGTTTAAGCCTATTTTTTGAATGTCGAGATTATCCGCAAGTACATCTCCTTGTGTCGGTGACAATAGGCCACACATAATTTTTAGAAGCGTTGTTTTTCCCACGCCAGATGGCCCGATTAACGCAACCGATTCACCAGGCGCTATGTTGAGGTTCAAGTTTGAAATAATGGGTTGTGAAAAAGGATCGTATTGGTAGCTAAGATTTTTGATCTCAAGCCGAGCGCCTGTGTCTTCAGAAAATACGCGGCGTGGGGGCAGTGATTTTTCCGGTTCGCTGAACACTATTTCTGAAAGACGTTCATTATGTAACGACAGCATTCTCAGCTGCATACAAAGATCGATAAGGCTGGACGCTCGCTGAGAAAACTGACCGCGATAGGCATTAAATGCCATAAACATACCCAGCGTCATATTGTTATCGATGACCATAATTGCGCCAAGCCACAGTATGACTACTTGATCGATTGACGTAATGAGGGTGTTTATACCGCCAAACAGCATATCAAATCGTGTTTGTTTAATACCGGCATTACAGGCGTCAATATTGAGATTTAGCCAGTGCTGAGAGCGACGTTCTTGAAGATTGAGCGCTTTGATTGTTGCAATACCATACAGTGACTCCATAAAGTGAGAACCGGAACGCGCTCCTTTCACGACCTGCTCTTCAGCAACGCGGCGGTAAAAACGATAAGTCAGCAATCGCATTAGTGCATAGCAAAAGGTAAAGCCAACCACGACCCATACTAACCAGCCGCCGTACAGTGTGAGCATGATAAGCAGCCCGACAGTCATGATTGAGTCCATAATCCCGGTTACGATGCTGCTTGTGAAAGTCGAGCGAATCGTATCTAGTGATGAAAAACGGGATTGAATATCGCCGAGGTGCCTTTTTTCAAAGAATGACAAGGGCAGGTTGGTTAGGTGGTCAAATAATGATGTTTTCCATTGAATATTGGTCAGCGTATTTAGCGTCAATGAAGTCCATGATCGTAACATGCTGATAAATGTTCGGAATAATGTAAAAAAAACGAGCCCTATACAAATAATCGATAATAAATTTTGATCGTGAGCCATGATGACGTGGTCGGTAACCAATTGAGTCCCCACTGGCAGTAGCAAACCGATTGCCTCGATCACGATGGAATAAGCAAAAATTTTAAGCAGTACAGACTTTAAACCGACAATATTGTTCATCAGGTCTAATAGGCGTAGCCGAGATTTGACCTTTTTTTGTTGAAAGTTTTGATCTGGCCAGAGCTCTAAAGCGATGCCGGTAAAATGGTTAGACATCTCCTGTAGGCCAATGATGCGTTTGCCTAATGATGGATCATGAATGATAAAGCTGGATTTACCGATCTTAGTCAGCACGACATAGTGGTTCATTTCCCAATGGATAATACAGGGAAGCTTCAACTGCTTGATTTCATCCAGATCTAAAGTTAGCGCACGGCTCTTTAAACCTACCTGCCCGGCTGTCTGGCTTAGCGATAGTAGGCTTGAACCTTGCGAAGGGCTACCGTAATGGTGGCGGAAATTAAATAGATCGATATGCTGACCATAAAAACTGCAGATCATTGCCAGACAGGCAATGCCACATTCTGTTGCTTCGGATTGCAATATTACAGGGGTCTTTTTCCGCAGCGAAAAATCAATCTTAGATAAGATATTAGAATATAAATGGTTAGTCATCGAGAGGCCCGCTTATACTTTGGGTTATTTTATAAAAAGGAGTGAATATCCACATATAAAGAGGTCGTTTTTCAAGAAATATAATGGCCTGAGCTTTGAGTCCATCGGAGAGACTGAGTTTTTTGCCGTTATATTCAAACTCCTTATTTTTTATTTTTATTATTGCTTTATAAAGGGCTAACTCTTGCTGAGTCGTTCCATTGTTAACGTTAGTGTATTCAGACAGCTCCTGGCGTGATGCAGGCATGGATGAAATTGACATTACCTGACCTGGAAATTGACCAAATTTATCTGCTGGAAATGCATCATAGCGAATGTTGATTGTGTCACCTGATTTTACATAAGGAATGGCATTGTTTGGTAACCAAATAATCAGGTAATACTCGATATTTCCAGATGGCTTTATTTGTGCAAGACTACTCCCATTATCAACCATTTGCCCCTTGGTTACCGACAACGAATCGATACGACCCTCGGTCATTGCTTTTATTATCAAATTGCCGCTTGCATTTGATTCAACGAGTTGATTTCTGTAATCATTAGTCTGGTTGTTTTGGTTTAATATTTGATTATCGAAGTCAGCGGCTTTAGTAATTTTGTCACTATTGAGCTGAGTTAGCTGAGATTCAAGTTGCATTTTTTGACTCACCAACGACTGATAAGCGCTTTGTTGCTGGAAGTAAAGTGAGTGCTGGTAGTTATATTGATCTTTGGTGATATAACCCTTTTTTAGGTAACCATCATAGCTTGACAGGTTGTCATGCATTTTTTTCAAACCGAGCAGAGTGTTGTTCAGCATTCGGTTGGTTTCTTTCAATGATTCAGCAGCGGTTTTCAGTTGAGCCTCGATGGCACTAACGGTTTCATTTTTATTTCGGGTCAGCTTTTCAATGATTCCCTGTGAGTTGGTTATTTTTTCGTTGATGACGCCGATTTGTGTGACACTGACGTTACCGCTGGAAGTACTTCTCGATACATCAATTTCATACAGCGGTGAGTCTTTTTTGACTAAGTCGCCAATTTTTACAAATTGATTAACAACTGAGCCCTGTTGAGGGGCGAAAACGTTGATGGAGTGCGGCAGCGTAATAACCTCGCCACGGACATCAATTCGTTGGGTGAAAGTACAGAAAGTCATTGTTGTTATCAGTATGATTAAAAACAACATTGAGAGTAACAGTATTATCCACGCGGGAAGGCCAGCCAAAAGCAGTGCTTTTCCCTTCCAGTGGTTATTTTTGTATTCAACCGCTTCCTTGCGATAAATATTATTCAACATTATGTGTTACTTTTGGTTTCGTTTAGAAAGATAGTGAGTTATTAATTTTAGTGTCATCTGGTATTATTGGCATTATAAAAGGTCCGCATTGCGGACCTTTATATTTAAAACCAAATTATAGTATTAGGCCCAAGGAGTGAAGGTGCCGTCTATTGCCCCTTCGATGAAGTCTGTCGCATAATTATATACGTCATCAAAGCCCGCCAACCCGCCAGCGACTCCACCAATTACGGCGCCCGCTGCGAGACCATAAAGCATACCAACCCCTTGACCGATTGACCCCACGCCAAGAATACCACCGCCATCGCCGCCATGAGCACCGCCAATAACAGTGCCAATAGCTGCACCAGCTGCTGCACCACCTACAATACCTGCAACTGCGGAAATACCGTTAGTTACCACGGAGGTAACTGCATTGCTGACAGAAGAGAAATTCCAGGTATAGCGGCCACCGGAGATTGCATCCATTTCCATTACAGATAATTCTTTCATGTTTATTCCTTTAATTAATAACTCTGATTTTAAATTACCGTTACTACGATTAGTCGTAACCGGCGAAGGAAAGGTATCGGTGGTTAGGATTGCTATCAACTGAATTAACGTGAATTATTGATGAATTCATTATCCATTATAGCGACTGACGATATTTATGATTGAATCCAATGAGTGTTATTTTAGGAGGTATATAAAAACGATTTATATCCTGGATACAGGTTTTAGTTTTAGGGAATATGGAATTTTATGGATGATGATAAAAATAATGCAGGTAGTATTAAACTACCTGCATCGGATTCATTACTGCCATATTGATGTTATTGTTCCTGTATTACAACCTGCAATGCAGCCTTAACATTGCCTAAGGTTACTTCTGCTGCATTGTCACTGGAACGATAGTAATCAGCTGTGAAGTCAAACGACTGTGAAGATTTAACGTTAGCAATTTGATATTCATCTGCATTGTAGAATTCAACCGGACTGTTAGCGCGCTTGATAATGATGCCGACTTTTTGAGCTGCCCCCGTTCCTGTAAGCTGGTTGTCCATGATGCCATTGCCGGATGCGCTTGCGCCACTTACAGGGTTAAACCAGTAGTTTACCGTTGTGCCAAGTGATTCTTGCGGACAGTTAAGGTTCATGGTGATGGTTTTTTGTGATGGCGTGATCCCGCCACGAGAAACTGACATCAAATTATCTTTACTGATGCTTTTCAACTTTATTTGACTGGAACCAGCAACTGATACATCGCAAGACGTATTCTTATAATTCAAATTAGATAACTTTATGGTGGCTTGGTATAGCAATCGATCGTTAGGTTTAGGGTTCGTTTGTAGATTACCTGCGGAGAAGCTGATTACGGGATTGATGCTCGTACCATTGGTATCAATGGTTGGTTTGGTTTTGATCAGCCACACGGTGATGAATTCATAGTTCTTTCCTCCCATGGTGCTTTCAACGGGCACAACCGTAGAGCCGACGACTGCTGGCACCAATGAACCATTCTTGCTAAGCAGAAGATCCGAAACCTGATAACCAATGCCATCAATACCGGTCTCGTATACCGGCTTACCCTGAAGCCCGGTAACTCCGGCAACGGCTGCCGATGTTGAATCAATAATATACTGGTCATTCATCGTCTTACTGCAGGTAAAGGTTTTGTAGGTTCCGGTACCCAATTTCTTGGAATAGAGCACAGCCCCCACAGGAATAGAGGGATCTAATGCAATACGTGGCGAAATAGTTAATACCTGACGCTGGATGCTACCAGAGTATGTACATTCTGCCATTGCTTCGCCTGCGCAGAATAGCATCATTATCAGGATAAATAGTTTGTTCATTAATTATCGTCCTTGTCTAAATATCAACGACATATGGCTGACGTCTGGCTAATTCTGACCTGCTGGCCATTCCGCTCAGGGAGAGTGAAGTTGGCATTGCAACGTTGATTAGGCCCATCCCCCCATTGCACATTCAGCACTCCGGTTTGTTGTAGCCCTGCCAGGTAGACCATTCCCGCATCGCTGACGATTCCCGTCTGCGCCTGAACGTTGTTTTTCAAGGAGACCATGGCGCCATAAGGAATATCTTTTCCATCTGCTGTTTTGAGGTAAATGAAAGCACGCTGCCCAATATTGCCGCTGTAGCTGGCACGAACAATTGCGCCGTGAGTGGGTACAACTGACTGGGTTGTCTGAGGCAATTCCATATCATCACCCAGACTGGTGCTGTCCAGCGTAATGTCGGTAGCTCGGTACGGAGTAACGTAAGGCACGATGGCATAACCGCGATAGTCTGTTGCAATCGTCGCATCGCTAGTTAACTTAACGTCATCCAGACCTGGTGCCTGAATGAGCACTGCGGCATCGGTGATTTGTTGCCCAAATGTGAGGCCGTTGGCGTGGGCAACGATACTTCCATCGACGCCATAGTCGATGCGTTGGCTGTCGTGGTTATAGCTGTATCCGGCGTTAGCGCTACCATGAGAAGTGGTATACGTTGCTCGAAGATCTCCACTGTTGTAAGACCTGTTGCTATAACCCTCCTGTACGCTCCAGTCGAGACTGTCATTTTCCCCGCCGACGCCACCAACGGTGACATATTGATCGGTTGCCCCTGGACTGCTGTTAGTGATCTGGTAACTTGCATAGGAGCCTGGAAGCCAGTTGCTGAATGGAATAGTAACGGTCAGCGTTACCCTCTGATCGTCCTGTGCATCTTTATCTGAGCTGTTGGCATTCCATGTATAGCGGTTATAGCTATAGCCAATGTAATAGTTGATGCCTTTCCAGCCGCCGTTGTAGCCGACGTTGATAGAGCGGTTGGTCCGCTGATCGTCCCAATAATCTTCGATTAATCCGCTAATTGAGATACTACCCAAAGATTTTCCGAGGCTTTGGTTTACAGTTAGGTTCGTGCGATTACGCAGGGAGTGAGGTGATGAGTAATTGGCATCCGAGGTGTATGTATCCAGCACTTCGGATAGGGTATGGAAGCCGCTGGTTGAATAACGATAACCGGCAATGGTGACGTTGGTTCCCGTTTCCAGAATGTTTTTACCATATCGGATACGCCAGGATTGCCCAGATGTTTTATCTTTATCCTGTTCTTTCGACCAAGCCTGAGTTAGGTCGGCAGAAGCGGCGCCGTAGTCGCCTAAGCTGTATCCCAAGCCTCCAGTCAGAGCCTGGTATTTGGACGCGGCCTGAATCCCCCCGTATGCAGTGGTATTAGTCGACAAGCCATAGGTTAATGTGGCCTGCGTAAATGGCGTATTGTCGATATCATTGTCATAAGGCCGGTATTTACCTGAGGTAATTTCATACTGGAATTGACCTTCTCTGACCATCACAGGAAGTGTGGCAAACGGTACGACAAAACTCTGTGTTGAACCATCTGACTCTTCAACTGTTACATACAGGTCCCCACTTCCGCCGCTAGGGTACATATCGGTAATTTCAAAGGCTCCGGGTGCTACGTAGGTCTGATAAACCTGATAGCCGTTTTGTTTGATCACGACTCGAGCGTTGGTTTTGGCTATCCCACGGATAATTGGTGCATAACCGCGCATGCTTTCTGGCAACATTGTGGTGTCGGTTGCAACCTGTAGGCCAGTAAATGGAACACTGTCAAATATCGATGATAATGATGAGCTTTCACCGACGACGATGTTGCTATTTATCTCCATCAAGCTGCGCTGCATATAGAGATAGACTGAGTCCCAGTCGCCTGCGTCGCTATTGCTTTTATTCCAGGTGCTTAGATTTCTTATACGCCATGGGCCAAGATTGAGACCTGACTGTAAGTTAAGACTGTAATATTCTTCGTCACTTTGATAATCCTCAGAACCACTGAACTGATAGTTGAGGATCATGGCATTAATACCATCATCGTATTTATCCGGAGGAATATAACCCTGAGCAGTCGTAAACATTGCGGCTTGCGGAATGGAAATATCCAGCCGTTGTGATGAAAAATCAAAGAGTGTACTGGCCTCTGGAATCACTGTCAGATTAGAACAGCCACGTTTATCTTCGATCAGGTTCGGAAATGCTTTAACTTTGACACCGTATTCAGATAATGCGCTGAGGCTAAAGCAAGGCGTGAGTTTTACCGTATTGGTATTTTCAGTGGTAACATTGCTATCATTAGTGACAAAACGGACATTTTTGGTTTCAAGATAGCGACCATTAAAAACGATATCTACACGATAGTCGCCAGGCGCCTGGGTGTTTGTACCCTGGTAAACGGATAAGTCAGGGATGTTAGTTGCATCACCGCCATTTGAGGCGTTGATGAATGAAGGGTCGAAAAAATCGCGGGCCTGCGCTTTGTTATTTAAACCAAATAGCAATGCTGGAAGCATTGCCATAAATAACTTGGGTGATCTGCAAAGGCTCTTATTTTTATTGTGCATAAACACATCCCTTTATAATGCATTGTTTTATTACAGTGATGATGAATATAGTGACCCAGCACCGCCGAAATCATTCATTATCTTCCATGAGACACTGGAACCAGTGACGTTTGTTTTTAGTTTTACGTCTTTTGAGGTCAGTGGAGGAATGGAATTGATTTCATTTTTTATCTCCTTACCACCGATGGTTACCGAATTAAAGTAGTAGAAAAATGGTGTTGGATTATTGATGGTTAGCTTACTGCCATTTTTACGCCAGCTGATTTTTTTAGATTCATTATTGATGGATAGGCTCGATAATGATTTAGGTCTATAGATCAAACGCATCCGATGACGTACTGCGAGCTGTATAGTATTGTTTTCAGCATAGGTATCATCTGCTGGAGGAATTGCCATTATGTTAAAGTAATAGGTCGACTCACGATCTGTTGGTGCACTTATATTTCCGGTTGAAAATATACGCACAGTGTTTTTTTGCTTACCTTCTAATCTGAATAAAGGTGGTGTGGCCATGAATGCAGGAGTGGTTCCTTTAGGTGTTTCAATCCATGACTTAATCAGGTAGGGGATTTCATCTTTATTCTCTATTTGTGCGGAAATTTCTCGGTCACCTTCTTTATAGAGATAACGAGTCGATTCAATAACAATACCTGCGCGCACAGTAGCACTTAGGAATAGAGATAAAATAATAGCGCTATAGAGTAATTTTCTGAGCATATCCATTTCTCAAAAGATAATAAGGGCCTGTTATCATAACCAGGCCCTCAGTAAATTAGACGGTGTAATCAATGGTGAAAGTAGCTACACCTTTGACCTGACCTTCGGTGATTGGATCAACGGCGTTAAGCTTCACATAGCCAGCCATATAGTTCAGGTGGGTGACCTCACCAGGGGTATAGGACTCGCTCATAGGGGTGGAACCATCGAATACAACGCGAGTTGCATCAGAAGCCTTCTGGATACCAATACCGATGCCGCTAGCTGGATCATCTGCGGTGTTATCAAGAATATCGGAGCTTGCGCTGGTCGTACCGGTTACGTTAACGGTCAGACCGCTTACGTTGCTTTCATCGGGGCTGCCGACGGCACAGTCTTTAACATCAAAACCGAATTTTGCAGTTTTAAACAGCGTGTTTACTGCTTTGCCGTTTGCTTCTGCAGTCGTGACGGTCGTTAAACGCACGATGCCGTTGTTCAGCGTACCTGTTGGGGTGATCACGCAGGAGGTTTTTGAGTCAGTAACTTCACCCAGGATAGTTACTTCAGACGTATTTGTTGCCATTGCCTGTGCACTGACGATTGCAGAAGCCGCGACCATTACAGCTACAATTGTTTTTTTCATTTACTTAATCCATTTGTAAATACTCAAGTCCTGAATCGATACCTGGTTCGATGGTTAATTAGTTGTGTTAATTAATAATTAGCACATCGATTTTCTAACTATCCGGGCACCGCCATTTTTCTCCTGCCTCAAGCTGACTGTATAACCGTTTTGGGGGCTACATTGGCTCAATGACCTGGAGCGATGACAATCTTAGTTGGCGAGGAAAAAAATGCATGTGAATTGTTTCTGAATTTAAAAATGGGTCGGTGAGATTTGAGAATTCACTACTATCTAAGTAATCGTTTAATTTTTGATAAGGCGAAGGGTAGCGAGAAAATCTGACTTTCACTTGCGGGAAATATCATGTTAACCTTGCCTTTGCTACGGCGATGTCGCCATGTATTTATGCCTTAAACAATCTATGAATTATCCAGTCTTATAGGGTTGTAAGACTGCTTTATGATTTATGAAGTTAAACTTGAATTTAATTCATCGTTATTTCATGAAACTAATGAGGACGGGGAAGGATTATGGTATTCAATCAATATATTATTAATGATGAAGTTATTTTTGATGCAAATATGAATATGTTGCAGCCTCTTGGGAAAAGCGGTGAGGGCGTGAGTTTAAATGCACCAACCGCGCGTTGCCTGCAGCTGCTGCTGGAAAGTAGCGATCGGGTTATATCTCGTGAGGAATTTTTAGATTCAGTTTGGAAAACAAGAGGCATTGTTGTTTCTCAAAACACATTTTACCAAAACATATCGTTGCTTAGAAAGTCTCTGGTTAAAGCCGGTTTATCGCAGGATATTATTATTACGGTTAGGCAACGTGGATTTGTGATTTCCTCCGGCGCACATATTTCTTTGTTTTTTAGAAATGATGAAGTAGAACCTGATGGTGAAGTTAATAATAAGGTGATGAATTCATCTTCACCAGTAGAGTATCCAGAGAAACAGAAGCGTGATTTACCTGCAGAGAAGAATGTAAGTGAAAATATCAACGACAGAAAAATAGTGACATTTATGCTGCCGAAATGGATATTGCCACTTTTTCTGGCTATGCTGGTTGCAAACATCCTTTCATTATTTCTATAAATAATAAATAGCGGCTTTTCTATATTTTATATTTATAGGATATCATTATACAATGACATGGGCATATTGGCTGTATTTTGCTTGTTCGTTACTGCCTTTTGATACTCCAAATCCATAAAAGACAACTGCTGTCTGCCTGGTCTGTGCCCGGCAGACGAATGATTAGTTGCATGCCGGAATTTGATATTTTTCTTGAGCTAAAAAAGAGGCTTATGCTCTCGTTATTCTCTGTGGTTCACCCTCTTAAGATCTATCAGGTGTCAGCATTATCCATATTGAGGTGTAAGAGTGATTGTCTGAACTCATTTGTACTGGCTGGGGTAAAGGCTAAGTGTAGGCATGGTGAATATCATATGGAGGTTTAAGGGCAATGAACGTAAGGCAATTGATAATATGATTGGTTGGAATGGGCTAGCTGAACTACGGCTAAACCCATTTATGCAGCATGACAAATGACTCAATTTCTACATCTTTTGGTCGATTTAAGCACTGGAACCAGACTGCTGGCTCGTATTCAATCCTGTGCTTTCGCTGCGCTCTGCTGTAGCTGATAAAGTGCCTGCATACAGGCATCAGGAGTGAAGGTTTTGTTTTTCTCTGACGACAGCGCTCTGACAAATACCTGGCACGGCGCACCGGAAAGTTTTTTTAGTCGTGGGCTGATATCCAGAAGACGACGGGAGGTCTCCTCAACCTCTTTTGAACCCGGTTTACTCCGCGTTTTAATCAACGTTCCGCAAAACTGTTCTTTCCCTTCGACATCGGTATAGCGGTAGAGCACAGCCAGATGGTGGACAAACAGATTACGCTTCCACGCTGGATGGTCATAAGCATCGTATTCCAGATTGCCGCCGTCGCGGTAATCCACATCGTAAAGCGGCAGGAAGTCCATTACTGATGCTAGACGTGAAGTCAGTTCGCGCAATTCAGCAGTGTTCACCGCGTGGATCATCACGGTAACCAGTAATTCCATCTGCAGCAGGTCAACCGCTAATTCAACCGTTTTCCCTGACTGTAATTTTAGAGAGAAGGTCATGGAGTCAGCATCGTGTTGCGTGAGAGACAGAACATTGACGCGCTGGTTGATATCCGCCTGCTCCAGCTCCTGTTGTTGAATCGCCGGGATATTCTGATGCATTTTCTGCACCGCTTTGTCGCGCAGTTTTTCATACTGGCGACGTTTTTCAGCATTCAGCTGCGGAAGTTGAGACAGTCGAGATTCCAACGCGATCAGCAGATCTTTTAGAGCGAGAACTGGTAGGAAGAATAGTGACTCTTGATTACGTGGTGACTTCACTTTCAGCGCTAGCGCAATAAAGTTTTTATCCTGGCGGATAACGCCGGCATTAATACCTATCATTATGATCGACAAACGGTTCTCCTTAACCATTTCCCAGTTAATGTATAGATTAACTTGTTGATATGGTTTGTTTTTTATGTTGTTTAGATACCTAAAATAACATAGTCAATCATGATGTCCAGAGAATATAGACAGGCTTACACCTATCTATATTCATGGTATTAGCGTTGGCGTAGTTGAAGATCCAGCGGCGTTTTACTTGGCTCACCACCAATCTCACGTGCCAGTTTCGGCACCATATAACCTGATACTAGCGTGAGTAGTTCGCGCACAATTTCACGCGCTTCCTCATCGCTGATGAGGAAATGAGCGGCGCCTTGCACTTTATCCAGCACATGTAGGTAATAAGGCATCACGCCGGCATCAAATAGCGCGTTGCTGAGATCGGCCAGCGTTTGTGCGTTGTCGTTAACACCACGTAGTAAAACGCTTTGATTAAGCAACGTTACGCCTGCCCGGCGTAGATTTGCCATGGCAGTTCGGAACTCAACGCCGATTTCGTTGGCGTGGTTAATATGGTTCACCAACAGGATCTGCAGTGACGAACGCTCAAAGCGGGTGACCAGGGTATCGGTAATGCGTACAGGGATAACGATTGGCAAGCGGCTGTGGATACGCAGGCGTTTGATATGCGGAATAGACTCAAGCTGGGTGAGCAGCCAGTCTAGCTCGTGATCTTTTGCCATCAGGGGATCGCCGCCGGAGAAAATAATTTCATCCAGCTCTGGGTGTGCACTCACATAGTCGAGAGCGGCCTGCCAGTTGCGCTTATTGCCCTGATTATCGGCATACGGGAAGTGGCGACGGAAGCAATAACGGCAATTTACCGCACAGCCGCCTTTTACCAGCAATAATGCTCGATTACGGTATTTGTGCAGTAGCCCCGGAACCACGCTGTGCTGTTCTTCCAGTGGGTCGGTAGAAAATCCTGGCGCGGCTATGAACTCTTCTTGCGAGGTAAGTACCTGACGTAAAAGTGGATCGTTAGGATTGCCTTTTTCCATTCGTGCCACGAACGCGCGTGGAACGCGCAGGGCAAAAAGGCGCTTAGCCTCACGGCCAGCGAGCAAATTTTCATCAGCGTCTATATTCAGAAGACGTAATAGTTCATCCGGATCGGTGAGAACATCGGCAAGTTGCATCAACCAATCTTCTCTGGATGGGGTATTTAGGGTTACAATATGCGCCATTTTGTGGCTTAGCTACCATTTAACAATTTCAGAGGGCCTTATGGCGACTTACTATAGCAACGATTTTCGTGCTGGTCTTAAAATCATGATGGACGGCGAACCGTACGCGGTTGAAGCCAGTGAATTCGTTAAACCGGGTAAAGGTCAGGCATTCGCGCGCGTTAAACTGCGTCGCCTGCTGACTGGTACTCGCGTAGAGAAAACCTTCAAGTCTACCGACTCCGCTGAAGGCGCCGATGTTGCCGATATGAACCTGACCTTCCTGTATACCGACGGTGAGTTCTGGCACTTCATGAACAACGAAACCTTCGAGCAGCTGGCTGCCGATGAGAAAGCCGTTGGCGATAACGCGAAATGGCTGCTGGACCAGGCTGAATGCATCGTGACCCTGTGGAACGGTCAGCCTATTTCCGTTACTCCACCGAACTTCGTAGAACTGGAAATCGTTGAAACCGATCCAGGCCTGAAAGGTGATACCGCAGGTACCGGCGGTAAGCCAGCGACTCTGTCTACTGGCGCAGTCGTTAAAGTTCCTCTGTTCGTACAGATTGGCGAAGTCATCAAAGTTGATACTCGCTCTGGCGAATACGTCTCTCGCGTGAAGTAATTCATGTATTGAGCCGTGGCGCAGCAGCAGTGCTGCGCCTGCTTTCTGCAGTCCCTGCCTATTTATCTTCGTTTGACCCGTTCTTTACTCCGAAAAAAATCACTGAGATCCAACATGCTGGGTGAAGTTGTCTATGCTTATCAAGCAAGATAACTAAAACTGACACAAAGGATGACATTATGGTGAAAAAAGCGATCGCAGCAATTTTTACGGTTCTGGTTCTCTCCTCAGCGTTGACAGCCTGTAACACCACGCGTGGTGTTGGTCAGGATATTTCAGATGGCGGTAATGCAATTTCTGGAGCCGCAACCAAAGCACAGCAGTAAATCCATACTGACGGTACGACATGCTGTTGTGCCGTCGTTTTACCTTGCCTATACTGCCTTTCTTCAAAACACCTTACGGGACGACCCGTAAGCGTATCGCACTTGGGGACGGCCCCATCATAATGGAGCCTGATATGTCCTGGATAATTCTCTTTGTTGCTGGTCTTCTTGAAGTGGTGTGGGCTGTTGGCCTGAAATATACCCATGGCTTTAGCCGACTGGTGCCCAGCGTCATTACGATTGCGGCGATGGTGGTCAGCATGGCCATGCTGTCGTGGGCGATGAAAAGTCTGCCGGTTGGGACCGCCTATGCGGTTTGGACAGGCATTGGTGCGGTTGGCGCAGCCATCACCGGTATTCTGCTATTAGGCGAGTCAGCAAGCCCGATGCGTATTGCTAGCCTGGCGCTGATCGTGATGGGGATTATTGGCCTGAAGTTGAGCGCCCATTAATTCATCAGGCGTCGCTGGATGTGATATTTGCTTAACTGGGCTACGAACTGTAGCCCAGTTAAGCACACGCTGCCGGGAAACAGCGCTCAATTAGATAAACAGCACTCCGACCAGCGTAACGACCGTCAGAATGGCTGCCAGGCCGTAGAACACCCATTTCCCGTTCGGGACGTGGATCTTCAGGTCATGCATCGCATGGTGAATACGGTGCAGACCGCACCACAGCGGCAGGACAATCATCAGGAAGATAAATGCGCGGCCAATCAGGCTATGGGCAAAACCCAGTACACGTTCGTAGCTAAAAGCGTCAGCCGGTGCCAGGCCCAGAGGCAGCATAATGCCAACCAGCAGCACAATCACCGGGGCGATAATCGCGCCCCACATGCCGCCTGCGCCGAATAGGCCCCAGAATACCGGCTCGTCGGAACGTTTTGGATTAGGGTTAATCATGCCAGTCTCCTTACCAGAACAGGGCGATAAACAGAATCACCACGCTGACCACCGCGGTCACTACCCAAAGCCCTTTGATAATTGGCTCTGGACCCATTTTTTCGCCTTTCACGATAATGTTGGCGGCTTTCGGCGCCAGCTCGAACCAGGTTTTGGTGTGCAGCAGCGCAGCACCAAGGGTAATCAGGTTCAGCACCACTACGATTGGGTTTTGTAAAAAGCCCACGTAGCCCGCCCAGCTTTCAGCACCGTGTTTTAGCGCAAACAGGCCGTAAATCAGCACAATACTGAACCAGACGGTGGGTACCGCCGTGCCTTCACGCAGCATATAGAAGCGATAAAACGGCAGCTTTCTCCACCAGGTGGACGGCATCGGCCGTACATAGGGTTTGCGTTTAGTCGTCATAATGCACTCCTTAGCGTGGTTTCAGGGTAGCAATAAGAAAGTCTTTCGAGCTTTCCACTTTACCCTGCTGAATGGCAGCGGCTGGATCGACGTGTTTCGGACACACTTCGGAGCAGTAGCCGACAAAGGTACAGGTCCAGACGCCATTCTGGCCGTTCAGCTGCGCCATACGGTCCTTCTTCCCGTGGTCACGGCTATCTTCGTTGTAACGGTGGGCAAGGGTTATCGCAGCCGGGCCGATGAACTCAGGATTCAGACCAAACTGCGGGCAGGCTGCATAGCATAAGCCGCAGTTGATACAGCCGGAGAACTGATGGTATTTCGCCATCTGCGCCGGAGTCTGGGTATTTGGCCCCTGATCAGGCGTGCGCGGGTTGCCGATAATATACGGTTTAATCGCCTCCAGGCTCTCGATGAAGTGGGTCATGTCGACCACCAGATCGCGCTCGATTGGGAAGTTCGCCAGCGCTTCGACTTTGATCCCTTTAGTGTATTCACGCAGGAAAGTTTTACAGGCCAGTTTTGGCACTTTGTTAACCATCATGCCGCAGGAACCGCAGATTGCCATACGGCATGACCAGCGATAGCTCAGGTCCGGCGCCAGGTTATCTTTGATGTAGCCCAGTGCGTCGAGTAGAGAGGTTTGCTCGTCGTAAGGCACTTCATAGAAGGCGCTATGAGGTGCGCTATCCACTTCTGGGTTGTAGCGCACGATCTCAACTTTGATATTTTGCATCTCAGCCATTCGCCGTCTCCTTCTTCTCAGCCGCTTCTGCTTCTGCGCCGTACACGCGTTTAGCCGGTGGCAGGGTCGTGATTTTCACATCGCTGTAGTCGAGGCGGGTTGTGCCATCGGCATCGCGGAAGGCGAGGGTATGCTTGAGGAAGTTAACATCATCACGCTCGGTACAGCCTTCATCCAGACGCTGATGCGCGCCGCGCGACTCTTTACGTGCCATCGCGGAATGAGCCATACATTCAGCGACGTTCAGACCGTGGCCCAGTTCAATCGTATAGAGCAGGTCGGTATTGAACACGCTGGAGGTATCGGTAACGCGCACACGTTTGAAACGTTCTTGCAGCTCAGCAAGCTTATCGATAGTTTTTTGCATGAGCTCTGGTGTACGGTAGATACCGCAACCTTCTTCCATCGACAGACCCATTTCGTCGCGGATCTTCGACCAGTTTTCGTTGCCTTCCTGATTGACCAGCGCTTTTAGGCGATTTTCGATATCGCTAACCTGCGCATCCAGCGCGCTGCCGTTTGCTTCACCTGCGGTCGCCGCACGGGCCATCGCTTGTTCACCGGCCATACGACCGAAGACCACCAGTTCTGCCAGCGAGTTGGAGCCGAGGCGGTTGGCGCCGTGCAGGCCCACGGAAGAACATTCACCGACGGCAAACAGCCCTTTAATACGGGTCTCACACTGTTGATCGGTTTCGATGCCACCCATGGTGTAGTGCGCGGTTGGGCGTACAGGGATAGGCTCTTTTACCGGATCGACGCCGACATAGGCTTTCGCCAGTTCACAAATGAACGGCAGACGTTCCAGTAGTTTCTTCTCACCGAGATGACGCAGATCGAGGTAGACCACGTCACCGCGCGGCGTTGGCACGGTGTTGCCTTTGCGCCATTCATGCCAGAAGGCCTGAGAAACTTTGTCACGTGGACCCAGTTCCATATATTTGTTTTTCGGCTCGCCCAGCGGGGTTTCCGGGCCCATGCCGTAGTCTTGCAGATAACGGTAGCCGTTTTTGTTGACCAGAATACCGCCTTCGCCGCGGCAGCCTTCGGTCATCAGGATGCCGGAGCCTGGCAGGCCGGTTGGGTGATATTGCACGAACTCCATATCGCGCAGCGGAACGCCGTGGCTCAGCGCCATGCCCATGCCGTCGCCGGTCACAATCCCGCCGTTGGTGTTATAACGGTAAACGCGGCCTGCGCCGCCGGTCGCCATCACCACCGCGTTTGCGCGAATCTGCACCAGCGAACCTTCCATCATGTTCATCGCCACCAGGCCACGGGCCTGACCGTCATCGACCAGAATGTCGAGAACGAAATGCTCATCAAAGCGTTGGATTTGTGGAAATTGCAGGGAGGTCTGGAACAGGGTATGCAGCATGTGGAAGCCGGTTTTATCGGCGGCAAACCACGTGCGTTCGATTTTCATGCCACCAAAACGTCTAACGTTGACGCTGCCGTCCGGGCGACGGCTCCACGGGCAACCCCATTGTTCAAGTTGGGTCATCTCCGTTGGGCAATGATGGACGAAGTAATCGACGACATCCTGTTCGCAAAGCCAGTCGCCACCGGCGACGGTGTCGTGAAAATGGTATTCGAAGCTATCATGGTCCTGTGCGACGGCGGCGGAGCCACCCTCGGCGGCAACCGTATGGCTGCGCATAGGATAAACTTTTGAGATCAAAGCGATTTTGGCTTTCGGATTGGCCTGGGCGGCTGCGATAGCAGCGCGTAATCCAGCTCCGCCTGCGCCTATAATGGCAAGATCGGCTTGAAAGGTTTGCACGACATTCCTCCAGATTATTGTTATTTCACAACGAGCTACGCGGGGGGATATCACGTGGCCTGTCGCAAAAGCGTTTTCCACTGCTCCTTTATGGGTAAAGCAGTATACCCGCGGGGTTAAGAGGGAAATTTGATGTGTTCGATTTTTTTATCGATATGTGCGCTTTATTTATCAATGTAGCTGATGAATTACGTTATGGAATTTCTTAGGAAAATGTTGTTCTCCACACGTTTCGCAATCGTTGGGCAAAATTTGTGTCATGTGCCGCTTGCGGGTAGACTTCGTGCCCTTGTCTGTAATCGGAGAAAAAAACATGAGCGAGACGGCAACCTGGCAGCCGAGCGCATCCATCCCTAACCTGCTAAAACGTGCGGCGCTGATGGCGGAAATCCGTCGTTTCTTTGCCGATCGCGGTGTACTTGAGGTGGAAACGCCCTGTATGAGCCAGGCAACGGTCACTGATATCCATATGGTGCCGTTTGAAACTCGCTTTGTTGGCCCGGGACACTCCCAGGGCATTAACCTGTATCTGATGACCAGCCCGGAATACCACATGAAGCGTCTGCTGGCAGCGGGTTGCGGCCCGGTGTTCCAGTTATGTAGAAGTTTCCGTAACGAAGAGATGGGACGTCACCACAATCCAGAATTCACCATGCTGGAGTGGTATCGCCCGCACTTTGACATGTATCGCCTGATCAACGAAGTTGACGATCTACTGCAACAGGTACTGGAAACGCAGCCTGCAGAAAGCCTCTCTTACCAGCAGGCATTCCAGCGTCATCTGGAAATTGACCCGTTGTCTGCCGACAAAAACCAGCTGCGTGAAGCGGCGGCGAAGCTTGATTTGAGTAATATCGCGGACACAGAAGAGGATCGCGATACGCTGCTACAGATGCTCTTTGCTTTCGGTGTTGAGCCGCATATCGGTAAAGACCGTCCAACATTTGTTTATCACTTCCCGGCAAGCCAGGCGTCGCTTGCGCAGATCAGCACGGAAGACCACCGCGTGGCCGAACGTTTTGAGGTTTACTTCAAAGGGATTGAGCTGGCTAATGGTTTCCATGAGCTGACCGATGCTCGCGAACAGCAGCAGCGTTTTGAGCAGGACAACCGCAAGCGTGCCGCGCGCGGTCTGCCGCAGCAACCGATCGATCAAAACCTGCTGGACGCACTGGCGGCCGGCCTGCCAGATTGTTCTGGCGTGGCGTTAGGTGTTGACCGCCTGGTGATGCTGGCGCTGGGTGCGGAAAGCCTGGCCGACGTGCTGGCATTTACCGTCGACCGTGCATAACCGCTTTCGTAGAAGATAAAAAAATGGCGCCTATGGCGCCATTTTTTTATCTCTTTTTTAAGGGCTGCGAGCAGCCGGCAATATCCATTCGGTGGTTCATGATCATCTTTCTCCTGCGTGGAAAAAGGCGAGCGTTTATAGGCTACCCGGCTGTCGGCTGCTGCGTCCTGCTGAGGTCAGGGTATTTGCCGATTTCTTGCCGTTGATGCTCTCTAAGCGCATCTGGAACGGTGGGAACGGCATGTCGATACCGTGCTGGCGGAAGCCGGCCAGAATCAGCTGATGCAGCTCGTGGCGCAGCGGCATACGGTGGCCCATCTCGGCGGCGTAGATACGCAGCTCGAATATCTGAATTCCCTGTTGTAAATCCACCAGGAACGCTTCCGGTGCAGGCGTATCAATCACCAGCGAACAGCGGTGAGCGGCGGTCAGCAGAATCTGCGCAACCTCTTCGCTGTTGGCGTCTGACGGTGCCGGTATGCTCAATACTACGCGGGTGACCGAATCCGATAGCGACCAGTTGATAAACTGCTCGGTGATAAAGGCCTTGTTTGGCACGATAATCTCTTTGCGGTCCCAGTCGCTGATGGTGGTTGCGCGGGTGTTGATGCGAGTGACGCTACCGGTCAGGTCGCGGATAGTCACCGTATCGCCGATACGAATCGGCTTCTCAAACAGAATAATCAGACCAGAGATAAAGTTAGCGAATATTTCCTGTAAACCAAAACCGAGGCCCACACCGAGTGCGGCGACCAGCCATTGCAGTTTCGACCACTCAATCCCCAGCAGCGAGAAGCCCATCAGGCCACCAATCATCATCAGGATATATTTCGTGATGGTGGTAATGGCGTAGCCCGTTCCCGGCGTCAGGGAAAGATGCTGGAGAATAGCGAGCTCAAGCAGCGCGGGCAGGTTACGCACCAGTTGAGTGGTGATAATCAGCACCAGAATAGCGATCAGCACTGCCCCGAGGGTTATCGGTTCAATGCTTTCAACGCCCTGAACCGTTGAGGTAACGTCCCACAGTGAGATGTTCTCGAGGAAACCAAATGCTGAGTGAATTTCCGACCAAAGGATAATCACTGATACCAGCGCAATCAGCATCAGAATGGAGCGGACGAGGCGCAGAGACTGCTCGCTGATGGTATCGAGGTTGACCTCGCTCACTTCCATCTCAGCGGTTCCCTCAATGCTGGTGGCGTGCGCTTCTTCCTCACCTCTGGCGCGGTGCGCCAGCATTTCAGCACGCTTATGTTTGGCGCGCTCGAACGCTAGTCTGCGGCGCTGAATCAACATCCAGCGGCGGATAACGTGATAAATCACCAGCAGCAGGAACCAGATGGCGACTGAGGTCTCCAGACGCGCCAACAGCGCCTGGGATGTCGCCAGATAGCCAACGGCAGCGGCAAAAATAGCGACCAGTGGCGCACCGAGCATCAGGTTCCACAGCATGCTGTTGACTCGATTATCGCCGTTACCTTCTTTGTCGAGATAGAGCGGAATACCTGCACGCTTGAGGCTCAGCGTGACCACCGCCAGCGCACCGCAGATCAGAATAAAACAGAGCCTGCCTAGCGAGGCGGAGAACTCACGATCGTTGAGGTTATCGAACATGATCAGCGCCATGATCAGTGGCACGATAAGTCCGATGCTCATCAGGTAATAGCGCATCGCGCGCGCGACGCGGTTTTGCGGCCAACCGAAGTGAACGATAAACAGGCCGTTGGTGCGAGCGAAGGCGGCGCAGATCATCACAACCCATAACAGCGGCACGGTGGCGGTGACGCCATCGCCGATAGCAACCGCCAGCGGATAGGGCCACGCCTCCTGAAGTCCGTAGCCGAGCGTTGCCCACAGCACCGGCAGCGGTGAGGCCACCAGAATCGACCAGAATACGGTGCGCATGGTGAGCCAGAAGTGATCCTGGGTCACTTTGCCCACGCGGGCGCTGGAACGCTCAAGGAAGCGCGTGAAGTGTTTTCTGGAGCTAATACTGAAACCCACCAGCAGCAGTGCGGCAAAGAGCGGGAATAGCGTCTGACGGCTGGTGACCATCATCACGCCGGCTTTACCGAGCTGGCTAAAGGTATCCAATGAGATCAAACGGCGCAGATCCTGAACGATTTCAATCGGCCAACTGAAATCGATAGGACGCACATCGGAGGTCCAGAACAGGTAGCGGTGTGTCGCTTCGTTCACCTCTTTCAATGCATCTTCCAGCTGGCTGTTGGAGACTTTCAGCTTAGTGAGCTCAAGGATCAGCGTGTCGCCTCCCTGCAGCAAGGAGTTCAGCAGTTCCCGCTGGGTGCGCAACTGAGCTTCAAGAATACGGTTTTGCTCGCTGGTGAGCGCCTGGCCGTCAGGCTGGTGGATTTGTCGCAGCTGAGGCTGCTTATTCAGCAGGTCTTCATAGCGCAGGCGATGGACGCGCAGCTGTGCCATTTCGGTATCTAACTGCTGTGGTTTAGGCATTTCCGGCAGGCGGGCGACCTGTGCACGCAGCGCTTCGCCGAGTAGATTCGATGCACCGAGCCATTGCGACTGCTCGCGCAGCGTGTTGAGTGCCTGACGGACCTGTAGGGTTTGGTTGGCGGCCTGGCGCTGTTGAGAGGCAACCAGATCCATGCGCTGGGCCTGTTGATTCAACGCCTGAGACAGCTCACGGTTGATTTTAAATTGGTCAACGATTCCGGCAGGCAGGTTCTCGCTGTTTTCAGCCAGCAGCTCTGTGCTTTCCAGCGCCCGTTCCGCTTCTTGCTGGCGTTGGCTGTTGAGCTGGTTACGCAGCGCCTGCAGATAGGCGTCGAGCTGTTGACTCTGTTTTTGTGCCAGTTCCGAACGCATACGCGCCAGTTCCTGACGGTTGTTGGCGGAAAGCTGTGCCAGCTCCAGTTCATCGACCAGTGCTTTCAGTTTGCTGGAATCAGCTTGTAGGCTGAGCGCTTGGGCTTGGGCCAGCGGCGTATTGCCGGTACTGGTGCCAAGGCGACGTTCTACATCGTTAAGCTGCCGCCGGGCGTCAGTTTGCTGCTGCGGTAACTGGTTGACGGAGTCGGCGATTTCACGGGCACGGTCTTGCTCTTGTTGAGCCAGACGACTTTTTTCCAGCAGTTGGCTGCTGATCTGCAAAATCTCCTGATTGAGCGCATCGCTGCTCATTCCGTCAGGTACCTGACGGGGTTCATCACGCAGATTGTTGAGCTGGTTGCGTAGCGTCTGGGAGAGTTTGGGGAAGTTGTCGATAACCTGCTGGTACTGCGCGGCGCGCTCGAGGGAGCCTTTTTGCTCCTCGAGCGCGGTCAGGGCGCTTTGCAACGCTTCGACGGTTTCAGGCTGAGCGGGTTTAGCCGCCTTCGCCTGTTCCAGTTCCTGGGTAATCTGCCGAGCGTTGGGGGCCGTCGCTGCGTACGCCCCCTGGCTGAGGCACCAGGCCATCAGTAAAGTGATAATCAGGCGCACATCAGACCCTTTTTGAATGATTAGCTTTGTTCTTTTTTGTCGTCAGATTTTGGCGTAACGACTTGTTCGGTGGCTGGTTCAACGAGAGCTTCCTGCTCAACCACAACGTCTGGCTCAACGGTTGCTTTCGGCTCAGCGATGACTTCCGTTTCAACCACAACGTCCGGTTCAACGACAGTCTCTGGTTCAACAACCACTTCAGGTTCAACCACGGCTTCAGTAGAGATAGCCAGTGGTTCGCCGAGTTTCGTGACGGAGAGGTTTTTCAGTGCTTCAACCAGCTTCACTTTGCCAGGTGCGAACAGGTTAATCACCGTGGAACCCAGTTTGAAGCGGCCCATTTCCTGACCTTTCAGCAACGCGACAGAACCTTCCTGATCGCCCGCCGGATAGGTCCAGCGTTTGATCACGCCTTCACGCGGCGGCGTGACGGTACCGGCCCAGACGGTTTCAATACTGCCGACGATGGTTGCACCCACCAGAATCTGCGCCATGGGGCCAAATTCGGTATCGAACAGACAGATAACGCGCTCATTACGGGCAAACAGATTAGGTACGTTCTGCGCCGTCAGGTGATTTACGGAGAACAGGTCGCCCGGCACGTAAATCATCTCACGCAGGATGCCGTTACATGGCATGTGCACGCGATGATAATCGCGCGGGGAAAGATAGGTGGTGGCAAAAGTCCCGTTACGGAACAGGTCGGCCATGATGTAGTTACCGGCCAGCAGTGCTTCAAGCGAGTAATCGTGGCCCTTAGCCTGCAGAATTTTATCGCCTTCAATGGCACCCAACTGGCTGATCGCACCGTCGGCTGGCATCACCAGAACGTACGGGTCGGTGTTGACCGTGCGGGCATCGTCACGCAGCGGACGAACAAAGAAATCATTGAAGGTGCGATAGCTGGCAGTATCCGGCTTCTGCGCCTCTTTCATGTCGACCTTGTAGAATTTCACGAACAGATCGATAACCAATTTGGTCAGCCATCCCGCTCGTTTGCTTGCACCCCAGCCTGCGAGACGCGTAAGCCACAGTTTAGGCAGAATGTATTGCAGTGAAAGTTTAAACGAGTTTAACAAGGTAGCCTCCAGGCCAATATGTGTCGTTCCTGACCCGACGACAGGCGTCGGATCTTAATGAGAAAAGCGGCCGATTCTAGCGATTGTTAGCAAAAATGTCAGTCGGCAAAATCATAGTTCTCATTTATCGGTCTCTGAAAAGTTTTTACGCGTTTTTACCTGCGCCATACTGTCCAGAATGTGGTGATAGTTTTCAAAGCGCGTTTCTGCGATCTTCCCGTTTTCTACGGCTTCACGGATAGCGCAGCCCGGATCGGTATCATGTTTACAGTCGCGATATTTGCAATGGCCAAGGTAGTCATGGAATTCGACAAAGCCTTGGGTCACTTGTTCCGGCTCGAGATGCCAAAGGCCAAACTCACGAACACCTGGGGAGTCAATGACGTCTCCGCCGTGCGGGAAGTGGTACAGACGCGCGGCGGTAGTGGTGTGCTGCCCTAAACCTGAAACGTTGGAAACGTCGTTGGTGAGAATGCTGTCGTCACTCAGTCCTAGCAGCGCATTTAGCAGGCTGGATTTGCCCACCCCTGATTGCCCGGCGAAGATACTGATTCGGTTAGTGAGCGCTTCTTCTAACGGTTTCAAGCCATCCTGAGTATGGCTGGATGCCATCAAAACACGATAGCCAATGTGGCGATAGATATCCATTTGCTCGTTAACAAACGCCATGCCTTCTTCATCCAGCAGGTCGATTTTGTTGAGAACTAGCAGAGGTTCAACATTCAGCGTTTCGCAGGCCACAAGATAACGGTCGATAATATTGAGCGACAGCTCGGGCAAAATGGCAGAAACGATAACGATCTGATCGATGTTGGCAGCGATCGGTTTTACGCCGTCGTAAAAGTCTGGACGCGTGAGCACCGATGTACGCTCATGTACCGCCTCAACAATGCCTTTCACTCTGACGCCTTCTGCGGCGGCTTTACCCGGACGCCAGACGACGCGGTCGCCGGTAACCAGTGAACGGATAGTACGGCGGATGTTGCAGCGGTGGGTTTCGCCATCGGCGGACTCCACGTCGGCATGCATACCAAAGCGGCTGATAACGATACCTTCGGCGGCTTCGCCAAACAGGTTATCGTCGTAATCTGGCTTCTCCGCAGTTGTTGTAAGGCGGCGCTGATGGTTGGCTTTTACGCGGCGCTGCTGACCTTTGGAGAGTTTATTTTTACTCAATCGTGCTGACTCCTGGTCGCCCATGGTGGGCAAAACCTCTATGATACACGCTAATTAATACTAGTTAACCTACCGCGGCAGGTAAGACAGAAGGGTGGAAAATAACATGAGTGCAGATGAAAACAACCTGATTTGGATCGATCTGGAGATGACGGGTCTGGATCCCGAGCGCGATCGCATTATTGAAATCGCCACGCTGGTGACCGATGCGCAGCTGAATATTCTGGCGGAAGGACCAACCATTGCTGTCCATCAGTCCGATGCGCAGCTGGCGCTGATGGATGACTGGAACGTGCGTACTCATACCGGCAGTGGATTGGTTGAACGCGTGAAAGCCAGTACTCAGGGGGATCGTGAAGCCGAGCTGGCGACGCTGGAATTTTTGAAGCAGTGGGTGCCGCAGGGCAAATCACCGATTTGCGGTAACAGCATTGGCCAGGATCGCCGCTTCCTGTTCAAATACATGCCGGAACTGGAATCCTATTTCCACTATCGCTATCTGGACGTCAGCACCTTAAAAGAACTGGCGCGTCGCTGGAAGCCAGAAATTCTGCCGGGCTTTAAAAAACAGGGCACCCACCAGGCGATGGATGATATCCGCGAGTCGGTGGCCGAGTTAGCTTACTATCGCGAACATTTTATTCAGCTTTAACGTGCTAAAGGGATGAATTGGCGCTAAAATAGGCAATCTGCCGATTTATCCAGCACTTGAACGAAATAATTAAAAAATCGCTTCAAGGGGGGTTGCAGGGGGAAAGAATTCTCGTATAATGCGCCTCCCGTAACGAAGCAGAAATGCGAATTACGACAGCAACAAAAATTGCCAGATTTTGCGGGAATAGCTCAGTTGGTAGAGCACGACCTTGCCAAGGTCGGGGTCGCGAGTTCGAGTCTCGTTTCCCGC
>NZ_LGHZ01000003.1 GCF_001266615.1 Kluyvera genomosp. 1
TTTTTTGCGTCTGTACGTTGGTAAAAAACCGATCATAACGTAGAGATCGGCGAAAATATTTAAGCTGTCTCGTCCAACTTCCCTTCATAACGCAGATGCAGTAACGGATAAGGCCGCGCATGATCGTCGGTGGCAGAGCGTCCGTGAACGACAAAGCCCATCTTCTGATAAAATCCCACTGCCTGAGTGTTCTGCTCATTCACATCAGTCGTCAGATGCGGAATTAATGACAGCGCATGCTCGAGCAAATCTCGTCCCACACCCATTCCCCTGGCATCAGAATCGACAAACAGAGCCTCCAGGTGATGCTCGGAGAGCAACATAAACGCAACCGGCACATCATCACCATTGACCGCCACCCATAAAGGCGCCTCAGGCAGAAATGCCCGCACCTGAACCTCAATTTCGACTCTATCCTGTGCTGATAAAAAGTCATGCGTCGCATCAACAGAGCGGCACCAGATAGCAATTAATCGTTCGCCTTCATGGCGTTGTGAACGTCTGATACTCATTATTCGGGTTCCTTAAGAATCGTTTCCGCATTATAACGTACTGGTAATTGAAACTTTCTCACCTTCCACATGCAGGCTCGACATTTAACTTAATTCTGGGTATCGTTAGGTGTCTGGAAGTCTAAACGTATATACGTATGCTGTGAGGTAATAAGGTTATGCCGATTCGGGTGCAGGACGAGCTACCAGCCGTCAAGTTTTTGCGTGATGAGAATGTCTTTGTGATGACTGCATCGCGCGCAACAGGTCAGGAAATTCGTCCGTTGAAGGTGCTGATCCTTAACCTGATGCCGAAGAAAATTGAGACAGAAAATCAGTTCCTGCGTCTGCTGTCGAATTCCCCGCTACAGCTGGATATCCAACTGCTGCGCATTGATGCTCGCGAATCGCGTAACACACCGACAGAGCATCTTAATAACTTTTACTGTAATTTCGACGACATTCGCCACGAAAACTTCGATGGTTTGATTGTGACCGGTGCACCTCTGGGCTTGGTTGAATTCAATGATGTCGCCTATTGGCCGCAGATCCAGCAGGTGCTTGAATGGGCGAAAGATCACGTCACCTCAACCCTCTTTGTTTGTTGGGCTGTACAGGCTGCGCTCAATATTCTCTACGGCATTCCAAAACAGACCCGCAATGACAAACTCTCTGGCGTGTATGAACATAATATTCTTCATCCCCATGCCCTGCTAACGCGTGGTTTTGACGATACTTTCCTTGCGCCGCACTCACGCTATGCCGACTTCCCCGCGAAACTGATTCGTGACTATACCGATCTCGACATCCTCGCCGAGACGTCTGAAGGCGATGCCTATCTGTTTGCCAGCAAGGACAAGCGTATTGCCTTTGTTACCGGCCATCCTGAGTATGATGCCCACACGTTGGCGAGCGAGTTCTTCCGTGATGTGGAAGCGGGTTTAAGCCCGGAAGTCCCGTACAACTATTTCCCTAAAGATGACCCACAAAACAAACCGCACGCCACCTGGCGCAGCCATGGAAATCTGTTGTTTGCTAACTGGCTCAACTACTATGTCTACCAAATCACGCCATACGATCTGCGGAATATGAATCCAACGTTGGATTGATCCACTACTCCTAACGATCCTAAAGCGTTTCAGCATCCTCAATCAGGCACCTTCGGGTGCCTTTTTTGTTTCCGAAAAATGCCCCAGTAAATAATAAATTTTTAATTTCATACTAATCAATGCGTTGTGTTTATTTTTAATTAAAAATGGAAATCGTTTTTGATTTTTTATTTTTATTGATTAGTCTTAAAAACGTTGGGCAAAAAAGCGACGACGATCGTTTGCCCATCTGACGGGGACACTATTCGGATCATTAACGAGGAGCAGCACCATGACACAACAGGCCACAACAACCGATGAACTGGCTTTTCTGAAGCCGCATGGCGAACAGGAAAAGCAGGTTCTGACGGCGGAAGCGGTGGAGTTTCTGACCGAACTGGTGACCCGATTTACACCTAAGCGCAATAAACTGCTGGCTGCACGTATTCAGCAACAGCAGGATATCGACGAGGGTAAACTGCCTGATTTTATTTCGGAAACCGCTTCCATTCGTGAAGGTGGTTGGACTATCCGTGGTATACCTGCCGATTTACAAGATCGCCGCGTGGAAATTACCGGCCCCGTTGAGCGTAAAATGGTGATTAATGCCATGAATGCTAACGTTAAAGTCTTCATGGCCGATTTTGAAGACTCGCTGGCGCCCGACTGGAATAAAGTCATCGAGGGGCAAATCAACCTGCGCGATGCGGTCAACGGCACCATCAGCTACACCAACGATGCGGGGAAAATTTACCAGCTTAAGCCAGATCCGGCGGTACTGGTTTGCCGTGTGCGCGGTCTGCATCTGCCGGAAAAACACGTGACCTGGCGCGGTGAAGCTATTCCGGGCAGCCTGTTCGATTTCGCGCTCTACTTCTTCCACAACTACGAGGCTCTGCTGGCAAAAGGCAGTGGCCCATATTTCTACCTGCCGAAAACGCAGGCCTGGCAGGAAGCGGCCTGGTGGAACGATGTGTTCTGCTACGCTGAAGATCGCTTTAACCTGCCGCGCGGCACCATCAAAGCCACGCTGCTGATTGAAACGCTGCCCGCAGTCTTCCAGATGGACGAAATACTGCACGCGCTGCGTGATCATATCGTGGGCCTGAACTGCGGGCGTTGGGATTACATTTTCAGCTACATCAAAACCCTGAAAAACCACCCGGACCGTGTACTGCCCGATCGCCAGGTGGTGACGATGGATAAAGCCTTCCTCAGCGCTTACTCGCGCCTGCTGATCAAAACCTGCCACAAGCGCGGCGCGTTTGCGATGGGCGGCATGGCGGCGTTTATCCCGAGCAAAGATGCTGAGCGTAATGAGCAGGTGCTGAACAAAGTTAAAGCAGACAAAGCGCTGGAAGCTAACAACGGCCACGATGGCACCTGGGTCGCCCACCCGGGCTTAGCCGACACGGCGATGGCAGTATTCAACGACGTGTTGGGGGAGCGCCCGAACCAGCTGAACGTCTCGCGCGCTGAGGATGCGCCGATTACCGCCGAACAGCTGCTGACGCCGTGCGATGGCGAACGTACCGAAGAGGGGATGCGTGCCAATATCCGTGTCGCCGTGCAATACATCGAGGCATGGATCTCCGGAAACGGCTGCGTACCGATTTATGGCCTGATGGAGGATGCTGCGACGGCAGAGATCTCTCGCACCTCTATCTGGCAGTGGATTCACCATCAGAAAACGCTCAGCAACGGTAAGCCAGTGACCAAGCCGCTGTTCCGTCAAATGCTGGCTGAAGAACTGCTGGTTATTAAAAATGAGCTGGGCGATAGCCGCTTCAACGGCGGCCGTTTCGACGATGCCGCACGTCTGATGGAGCAAATCACCACCTCCGATGAACTGATCGACTTCCTGACCCTGCCTGGCTACCGCCTGCTGGCTTAATTCACCACATAATAAAATGGAGCATCTGCACATGAAAACCCGTACTCAACAAATCGAAGCATTACAAAAAGAATGGACACAGTCGCGTTGGGAAGGCATTAAACGTCCGTATAGCGCGGAAGAGGTGGTGAAATTACGCGGTTCAGTCAACCCGGAGCACACTCTGGCACAGCTGGGCGCGGCCAAAATGTGGCGACTGCTGCACGGTGAGTCTAAGAAGGGCTACGTGAACAGCCTTGGCGCGCTGACCGGCGGTCAAGCGCTGCAGCAGGCGAAAGCGGGAATCGAGGCCATTTACCTCTCCGGCTGGCAGGTAGCGGCGGACGCGAATCTGGCGTCCAGCATGTATCCGGATCAATCACTCTATCCAGCAAACTCGGTGCCAGCCGTGGTCGATCGGATCAACAACTCATTTAGCCGCGCCGATCAGATCCAGTGGGCGAATGGGATCGAACCGAACGATCCGCGCTATGTGGATTACTTCCTGCCGATCGTGGCCGATGCGGAAGCGGGCTTTGGTGGCGTACTGAACGCATTTGAACTGATGAAATCGATGATTGCGGCCGGTGCAGCGGCGGTACACTTCGAAGATCAGCTGGCGTCAGTGAAGAAGTGCGGTCATATGGGCGGCAAAGTATTGGTACCGACTCAGGAAGCGGTGCAGAAACTGGTGGCAGCACGTCTGGCAGCCGACGTGATGGGTGTCCCGACGCTGTTGATTGCCCGTACCGATGCGGATGCGGCTGATTTAATCACTTCTGACTGTGACCCATACGACAGCGGCTTTATCACCGGCGAACGTACCAGCGAAGGCTTCTACCGCACCCAGGCGGGGATTGAACAAGCGATTAGCCGTGGCCTGGCCTATGCCCCATATGCCGATCTCGTGTGGTGCGAAACCTCGACACCAGACCTTGAGTTGGCGAAGCGCTTTGCTGACGCTATCCACGCGAAGTATCCGGGAAAGCTGCTGGCTTACAACTGCTCACCGTCGTTCAACTGGCAGAAGAAGCTGGATGACAAAACCATCGCCAGCTTCCAGCAACAGCTGTCCGACATGGGCTATAAATACCAGTTCATCACCCTGGCAGGTATCCACAGCATGTGGTTCAACATGTTCGATCTGGCGCACTCTTACGCGCAGGGTGAAGGCATGAAGCACTACGTTGAGAAAGTTCAGCAGCCAGAATTTGCGGCGGCGAAAGATGGCTACACCTTCGTCTCTCACCAGCAGGAAGTGGGAACAGGCTACTTCGATAAGGTCACCACTATTATCCAGGGGGGCGCCTCTTCGGTCACGGCGCTGACCGGTTCTACTGAAGAATCGCAGTTCTAATTTTGCCCCCTCACCTTATCCCTCTCCCCACGGGGAGAGGAGATGGCATGGAGGCGGTGTGAAATACGCTAATGAGATTATTTTTCTCCCTCTCCCCGCTGGGGAGAGTCTCGGGGTGAGGGGAGTGTATGTCGCGTGGTCTGGAATTACTGATTGCTCAAACCATTCTGCAAGGTTTTGACGCGCAGTATGGTCGATTTTTGGAAGTCACTTCCGGGGCGCAGCAGCGTTTTGAACAGGCCGACTGGCATGCGGTGCAGCTGGCGATGAAAAGCCGTATCCACCTGTACGACCACCACGTGGGGTTGGTTGTCGAACAGTTGCGCTGTATCACCGACGGCAAAAGCACCGATGCTGATTTTCTGCTGCGGGTCAAAGCGCAATACACGCGCCTGTTACCTGATTACCCACGCTTCGAGATTGCGGAGAGCTTTTTCAATTCCGTTTATTGTCGGTTATTTGACCACCGCTCGCTTAGCCCTGAGCGGTTGTTTATTTTCAGCTCGCAACCCGAGCGCCGCTTTCGCGCTATTCCCCGGCCGCTGGCCAAAGATTTCTTTGCGGAACACGGCTGGGAAGCGGTTATCTATAAAATGCTCAGCGATTTACCGCTACGCCTGCCCTGGCAGAATAAGTTTCGCGACGTGGGCTACATCATGGCGCATCTGAGTGAAACACTGGATACGGAAACGCTGAGTCGCTCGCATTTGCAGATCAATAACGAACTGTTTTATCGCAATAAGGCCGCCTGGCTGATTGGCAAACTGATAACGCCAAACGGCACGCTGCCGCTCCTGATTCCTATTCACCGTACCGATGAAGGTGAACTGTTTGTCGATACCTGTCTTACCACGACGGAAGAGGCCAGTATTGTGTTTGGCTTCGCCCGCTCTTACTTCATGGTGTACGCGCCGCTGCCGGCCGCGCTGGTTGAGTGGCTGCGGGACATCTTACCAGGCAAAACCACCGCCGAGCTGTACATGGCGATTGGCTGCCAGAAGCATGCAAAGACCGAAAGCTACCGTGAATATTTGCACTACATTGCAAACGCCAATGAGCCATTTATCGAGGCGCCGGGTATCCGCGGTATGGTGATGCTGGTGTTCACGCTACCGGGCTTTGACCGGGTGTTTAAGGTCATCAAAGATAAATTTGCGCCGCAAAAAGAGATGTCCGCCGCCCACGTTCGCGCGTGCTATCAACTGGTGAAAGAGCACGACCGCGTTGGACGCATGGCAGACACCCAGGAGTTTGAGAATTTCGTGCTGGATAAACGACAGATCTCTCCGGCACTGATGGCGCTGCTATTACAAGAAGCGCCGGCGAAAATCGTCGATATGGGGGATAAAATCGCTATCAGCCATCTTTATATCGAGCGGCGAATGGTCCCACTCAATCTTTGGCTGGAGCGCGTGGAAGGCCAGCAACTGCGCGATGCTATCGAAGAGTATGGCAACGCTATCCGCCAGCTGGCTGCCGCCAACATTTTCCCAGGCGATATGCTGTTTAAAAACTTTGGCGTCACCCGACATGGGCGGGTAGTGTTCTACGATTATGATGAAATTTGCTACATGACAGAGGTGAACTTCCGCCATATTCCGCCACCGCGTTATCCGGAAGATGAGCTGTCCAGCGAACCGTGGTACAGCGTCTCGCCTGGCGACGTTTTCCCGGAAGAGTTTCGCCACTGGCTGTGCGCGGACCCGCGAATTGGGCCACTTTTTGAGGAGATGCACGCCGACTTATTCAGCGCCGACTACTGGCGAGGCCTGCAAATGCGGATTAAAAACGGCCACGTGGAGGATGTTTACGCTTACCGCCGCCGTCAGCGGTTTAGCGTGCGCTACTCAGCGCTGGCGGTTTCGATGACCGCAAACTCTTCGTAAATGAGTTCCATATCCGGCGACCAGCTGCCTTCGCGTTCGAAGAAGGCCTGGTGCGCCGACTGCCAGTAGGCCAGGCTCAAATCCCCTTCACCCTCCAGCGCGGCAAGCTCTGGGCTCATTTCGTTAAAGCGGATGAGACGGATGGCCAGCGTGCGGATCACGCAGACGGCTTTTCCATTTCCATTGAGCACAATGTGATAGGTGCCCGGCGTTAGACGCGGTTCTTCGTTTTGGTAGCTGGCAAATGAGCCACAGGTGCCGGTTTTCTTCCCGGCAAGCACCAGTGCGGCCAATTCATCAGCCATTTCGGGAGAGTCGCCAAACGACCAGCACCATGCCAGGGGATATTTTTCCTGCCAGGCGGATTTCATATCGCGCATCTTAACGTAGCCCGCCGTACGCCAACGTCACCTCTTTCGCCGCTTTGATGACCATCGCACCAAACTCGGTCACGCGATCGTCGGTAATACGGGAAATAGGCCCGGAAATGGAAATGGCCGCGAACGGTTCGCGATGCTCGTCGTAAATACACGATGCGACGCAGCGCAGCCCGAGTGCATGTTCTTCATCATCAAACGAATAGCCGCGCTTGCGCGTCTGGGCCAAATCGTCTTTCAGATGCAGCGGAGACACTAGTGTGGCGTGAGTGTAGGCGTGCAGCCCCTTGCGGTGCAGCAGGCCGGTAACCTGCTCTTCGCTCAGTTGCGATAAGAAGGCTTTACCCGCGCCGGACGCATGCATCGGCAGTTTGCCGCCAATCGGTGCCGACATCCGCATCAGCTGCGTGCACTGCACCTGGTCGATGATAATCGCCTGATGATCGCTCTTATCCAGCACCGCCAGATTGACCGTCTCGCCGGAGTCCTCCATCAGCTGGCGTAAAATCGGGTGAACGATGGCCAAGAGATTGCGGCTTTGCAGGAAGCTACTGCCCACGATAAATGCATGTGCGCCTACCGCCCAATGGCCTAAGTCCCCCACCTGACGAACGAAGCCAAGCTGCTGCATGGTGGTAAGCAAACGGTGAGTGGTGGAGTTGGGTAACCCGGCCTGCTGTGCCAATTCGGTCAGTGCGACACTATTGTGAGATTCGGCAATCCATTCCAGCAGCTTGAGGCCGCGGGTAAGGGACTGCACCTGGCCGGTCGCGGGTGCGGCGGCAGCGGCGGGCTTTCTGCCGCGTTTAGCAGGAACGTTGGCAACCATCGCAACTCCTTTCTGTATCGTGGAAATTATTTTCGTTTTTATTGATTATAATACAACCGTTCAGATTACTGCTCCGATGAGTCATGTTGAACTTGTCTCATGTAGACGGTTGTTTTCTTTTCCGCCACCCCGGTTTATGCCAGTATGCCTTATTACCTTTTTCTCTGGGTTTCGTTGAGCGTTGTCGGGAGTGTCTGTGAGCAGCAAAGTGGAGCAACTGCGTGCGCAGTTAAATGAACGTATTATGGTTCTGGACGGTGGCATGGGCACCATGATCCAGGGCTATCGTCTGAGCGAGCAGGACTTCCGCGGCGACCGTTTCGCCGAGTGGCCTTGCGACCTGAAAGGCAATAACGACCTGCTGGTCCTCAGCAAGCCGGAGGTCATCGGTGCTATCCATAACGCCTACTTTGAAGCGGGCGCGGATATCATTGAAACCAACACCTTCAACTCCACGACTATCGCCATGGCGGATTACCAAATGGAATCCCTGTCGGCGGAAATCAACTTTGCAGCAGCAAAACTGGCGCGCGCCTGTGCCGACGAATGGACGGCACGCACGCCGAATAAACCCCGCTATGTCGCGGGGGTGCTTGGCCCAACCAACCGTACGGCGTCAATCTCTCCGGACGTGAACGACCCGGCGTACCGTAACGTGACTTTCGATCAGCTGGTGGCCGCCTATCGCGAGTCCACCAAAGCGCTGGTAGAGGGCGGTAGCGACCTGATCCTGATAGAAACCGTCTTCGATACCCTCAACGCCAAAGCGGCGATTTATGCGGTGAAAGAGGAGTTTGAAGCGCTGGGCGTGGATCTGCCGATCATGATTTCCGGCACCATCACCGACGCCTCCGGGCGTACGCTCTCCGGTCAAACCACGGAAGCTTTCTATAACTCACTGCGCCACGCTGACGCGCTGACCTTTGGCCTGAACTGTGCTTTAGGTCCGGATGAGCTGCGCCAGTACGTGCAGGAGCTGTCGCGTATTGCCGAATGCTACGTTACCGCGCACCCGAACGCCGGGCTGCCGAACGCCTTCGGTGAATACGATCTCGACGCCGACACCATGGCGACGCAGATTCGCGAATGGGCTGAAGCCGGGTTCCTCAACGTTGTCGGCGGCTGCTGCGGTACCACCCCAGAACACATCGCGGCCATGAGCCGCGCAGTGGAAGGTTTGCCGCCGCGTAAGCTGCCAGAGCTGCCGGTCGCTTGCCGTCTGTCCGGCCTCGAACCGCTGAATATCGGTGACGACAGTCTGTTTGTGAACGTCGGCGAACGTACCAACGTGACCGGCTCGGCGAAATTCAAACGCCTGATTAAAGAAGAGAAATATAACGAAGCGCTTGATGTCGCCCGTCAGCAGGTGGAAAGCGGGGCGCAGATTATCGATATCAACATGGATGAGGGGATGCTCGATGCCGAAGCGGCGATGGTGCGTTTCCTTAATCTGATCGCCGGTGAGCCGGATATTGCTCGCGTACCGATTATGATCGACTCCTCGAAATGGGACGTTATCGAGAAAGGGCTGAAGTGCATTCAAGGCAAAGGCATCGTCAACTCGATTTCGATGAAAGAGGGCATTGAGCCGTTTATCGAGCACGCGAAAAAAGTGCGTCGCTACGGTGCCGCCGTGGTGGTGATGGCGTTTGATGAAGTGGGTCAGGCCGATACCCGCGAGCGTAAAATTGAGATTTGCCGCCGCGCTTACAACATTCTGACCAAAGAAGTTGGCTTCCCGCCGGAAGATATCATTTTCGACCCCAATATCTTTGCCGTGGCGACCGGTATTGAAGAGCACAACAACTACGCGCAGGACTTTATCGGTGCTTGTGAAGACATCAAGCGTGAACTGCCGCATGCGCTGATCTCCGGTGGTGTTTCTAACGTCTCCTTCTCGTTCCGCGGCAATGACCCGGTGCGCGAAGCGATCCACGCGGTGTTTCTCTACTACGCCATTCGCAACGGGATGGACATGGGGATCGTTAATGCTGGCCAACTGGCGATTTACGACGATCTGCCCGCCGAGTTGCGCGATGCGGTAGAAGATGTGGTGCTCAACCGTCGCGATGACGGCACCGAACGTTTGCTGGATCTGGCCGAGAAATATCGCGGCAGTAAAACTGACGACAGCGCCAACGCCCAGCAAGCGGAATGGCGCAGCTGGGACGTGAAAAAACGTCTCGAATACTCGTTGGTCAAAGGCATTACCGAATTTATTGAGTTGGATACCGAAGAGGCTCGTCAGCAGGCCGAACGGCCGATACAGGTTATCGAAGGGCCGCTGATGGATGGCATGAACGTGGTCGGCGATCTGTTTGGCGAGGGCAAAATGTTCCTGCCGCAGGTGGTGAAATCGGCCCGCGTGATGAAGCAGGCGGTGGCCTACCTTGAGCCGTATATCGAAGCCAGCAAAGAGAAAGGCTCCAGCAACGGCAAGATGGTGATTGCGACGGTGAAAGGTGACGTTCACGACATTGGCAAGAACATCGTCGGCGTGGTGCTGCAGTGCAACAACTATGAAATTATCGATCTGGGCGTGATGGTGCCAGCGGATAAAATCCTCAAAACTGCGCGCGAAGTGAATGCCGATCTGATTGGCCTTTCCGGGCTTATCACACCATCGCTGGACGAAATGGTCAACGTGGCGAAAGAGATGGAACGCCAGGGTTTCACCATTCCACTGCTAATTGGCGGCGCGACCACCTCGAAAGCGCATACGGCGGTGAAAATCGAGCAGAACTATAGCGGCCCAACGGTTTATGTGCAGAACGCATCGCGTACCGTGGGGGTAGTGGCGGCGCTGCTGTCTGATACCCAGCATGACGATTTTGTCGCTCGAACCCGCAAAGAGTACGAAACCGTCCGTATTCAACACGGGCGTAAGAAACCGCGCACGCCGCCGGTGACGCTGGCTGCTGCGCGCGAGAATGATTTGGCTTTTGATTGGGAAAACTACACGCCGCCGGTCGCGCACCGTTTAGGTGTGCAGGACGTGGAAGCCAGCATTGAAACGCTGCGTAACTACATCGACTGGACGCCGTTCTTTATGACCTGGTCGCTGGCCGGTAAGTATCCGCGCATCCTCGAAGATGAAGTCGTGGGCGAGGAGGCCAAGCGCCTGTTTAAAGACGCCAACGACATGCTTGATAAGCTGAGCGCGGAGAAATTGCTGAATCCACGCGGCGTGGTGGGGCTATTCCCGGCGAACCGTGTCGGCGATGATGTGGAAATCTACCGTGACGAAACGCGTACTCATGTTCTGACCGTCAGCCGCCATTTACGTCAGCAGACCGAAAAAGTCGGTTTCGCCAACTACTGTCTGTCTGACTTTGTGGCACCGAAAACGTCCGGTAAGGCCGATTATATTGGCGCCTTCGCGGTCACCGGCGGTCTGGAAGAAGATGCGCTGGCCGATGCGTTCGAAGCTCAGCACGACGATTACAACAAGATCATGGTGAAGGCGCTGGCCGACCGCCTGGCCGAAGCGTTTGCCGAGTATCTCCATGAACGCGTGCGTAAGGTTTACTGGGGCTATGCGCCGAATGAAAACCTGAGCAACGAAGAACTGATTCGCGAAAACTACCAGGGTATCCGTCCGGCTCCGGGTTATCCGGCATGCCCGGAACACACGGAAAAAGGCACTATCTGGGAGCTTCTGGACGTGGAAAACCACACCGGAATGAAGCTGACCGAATCCTTCGCCATGTGGCCAGGGGCGTCGGTGTCCGGTTGGTACTTCAGTCACCCAGATAGTAAATATTACGCGGTGGCGCAAATTCAACGCGATCAGGTTGAGGACTACGCGCTGCGTAAAGGGATGAGCGTGGCAGAAGTGGAACGCTGGCTGGCGCCGAACCTCGGGTACGACGCCGACTGATTCACAAAACCGTCATCTTTCCTTACAACTAACAGGGCGCTCAATGAGCGCCCTGTCTCTTTATTGCCCGTAAACCCTTATACTGAAATAACCTGAGATCATGGTAGGCCGGAATGTTGGTGCGTTATCAGGCACCGGGATGAACCCTGAAGACGTACGCTTAGCAGGCCGACGATGGTTGAAGGCTCCAGGAACAAATAACGATAAGGAGAACCGGACTCTGTGTTAACTCTGCTACATCTGCTTTCTGCCGTCGCCCTGCTGGTGTGGGGCACCCATATTGTTCGTACCGGCGTGATGCGCGTCTTTGGCGCCCGCCTGCGTACCGTCCTCAGCCGCAGCGTTGAGAAAAAACCGCTCGCCTTCTGTGCGGGTATCGGCGTTACCGCGCTGGTACAGAGCAGCAACGCGACCACCATGCTGGTGACCTCATTTGTCGCTCAGGATCTGGTCGCCCTGACGCCAGCGCTGGTGATTGTACTCGGTGCCGATGTGGGTACCGCGCTAATGGCGCGTATTCTGACCTTCGACCTCTCCTGGCTGTCGCCGCTGCTGATTTTTATCGGGGTAACCTTCTTCCTCGGCCGCAAACAGACGCGCGAAGGCCAGCTTGGCCGCGTGGGGATTGGCCTGGGTCTTATCCTGCTGGCGCTGGAGTTGATTGTGCAGGCGGTGACGCCGATTACTCAGGCCAACGGCGTGCAGGTCATCTTTGCATCGTTGACTGGTGACATCCTGCTGGATGCGCTGATAGGTGCCGTGTTTGCGATAATCAGTTATTCCAGCCTGGCTGCGGTGCTGTTAACCGCCACGCTGACTACCACCGGCGTCATCTCGTTCCCGGTGGCGTTATGTCTGGTGATTGGTGCCAACCTTGGCTCCGGCCTGCTGGCGATGCTCAATAACAGCGCCGCCAACGCCTCTGCCCGCCGCGTGGCGCTCGGCAGCCTGCTGTTTAAGCTGGTGGGTAGCCTGCTGATTCTGCCGTTTGTTCACGTGCTGGCGACAACGCTGCAAAAACTGCCGCTGCCGGAATCCGAGCTGGTTATCTACTTCCACGTCTTCTACAACCTGATCCGCTGCGTGGCAATGGTGCCGTTCGCTGAACCGATGGCGCGACTGTGTAAACGGCTGATTCGCGATGAGCCAGAGCTGGACGGTCATCTCAAGCCAAAGCATCTCGATGTGACTGCGCTGGATACCCCAACGCTGGCGTTAGCCAATGCCGCGCGTGAAACCCTGCGCATGGGCGATGCGACGGAGCAGATGCTGGATGGCTTAAAAAAGGTGATGAACGGCGAACCGCGCGAAGAGAAAAACCTGCGTAAACAGGCTGATGACATTAACGTGCTCTACACCGCGATCAAACTGTATTTGGCGCGGATGCCGAAGGACGAGCTGGCGGAGGAAGAGTCCCGGCGCTGGGCGGAGATTATCGAAATGTCGCTCAACCTCGAGCAGGCATCGGACATTGTTGAGCGCATGGGCAGCGAAATTGCGGATAAATCGCTGGCGGCCCGGCGTGCGTTCTCGGTGGAAGGCTTAAAAGAGCTCGACGGCCTGCATGAACTGCTGCTGAGCAATCTGCAACTGGCGATGTCGGTGTTCTTCTCCGGCGATGTGACCAGTGCGCGTCGACTGCGCCGTAGCAAGCACCGTTTCCGTATTATGAACCGTCGCTACGCGCATGCGCACGTTGATCGTCTGCATCAGCAAAACGTGCAGAGTATTGAAACCAGTACGCTGCACCTGGCTCTGCTGGGCGATATGTTGCGTCTGAACTCGTTATTCTGTTCGGTAGCTTACAGCGTGCTGGAACAGCCAGATGAAGACGACGACCGCGACGATTATTGAGTGATGCGAAACGATAGGCCCAGCAACCATCAGGCCGAGACGGGGCTGGCCGTGCTGCCAGCCCCAAACCATCTTTAAAAACGGTGGCCGGCTTCCAGCGCCACCGCTTCTTCTCCGGCTTTAAACACGTAGCTGGTGTTCGGCCCACCCAGCGTGGCGTGGCCTTGTGCGACCTGAATCCAGTTGCCCTCCGGCAGACCAATCACCGTTAGCTCTGGAGCCACCACCAGCAGTTCGCGAATGCGCTGCTCGCGGGTTTCACCTTTGTGTCCTTCCGGCAGTGCGTTGGTGAAGTGCGGGTTAATTTGCAGTGGGAACAGCCCCAGCGCGTCAAACCCTTTTGGATCGACAATCGGCATATCGTTGGTGGTGCGGATGGTTGGGCAGGCAAGGTTAGACCCGGCGCTCCAGCCGATGTACAGCGCGCCGCGTTTGACCACGTCGACGATCGGTGCCAGCAGACCGCGCTCACGGCTCTCTTTGAGCAACTGGAACGTATTACCGCCGCCGACGATGACCAGCTCGGCATTCTCAATGGCGGAGATAGGGTCGGCGACGCTATGAATACCGGTGACGGTGACGCCCAGCGGCGCAAAAACGGCGGCAGTTTTGGCGGTGTATTCGTCCCAGGTCTGCGTGACGCCTGCAAACGGAATAAACACCGCAGAGCGGCGGCCGTTCAGCTGCGAAGCAATCAGCGGCATCGCGTGTTCCATCCAGGCTTTGCCCGGCAGCGTCGAGTTACTCAGCAATAGCAGTTCCATGGTTTATCCCTTTATTAAGAAAATAATCAGTCAGGGCAGGATGTTATCACTCTACGTTCGACGGCTCACTGATGGGGTTCACGATGTTGTGGAATGCTGCTCGCAAAGCGAAATGACAGTACACGAAGAAGGCTGTGCTTTGCTTTAGTCTATCGCTGAAGGATAGCTTTTTATACCTATATGGATATAATTGGAGGCTAAATGACAAAGCCGCTTTATTGGGTGGGGCAGTCCAGAAAGGATCTCCAGGCAATGCCTGAGCATGTACAGAATACATTTGGCTATGCACTTTGGCTGGCTCAGCAAGGTCAGCAGCATATCCAGAGTAAACCTTTAAAAGGTTTTGGTGGTGCTACCGTCCTCGAAGTTGTGGAGGATTTTCACGGTAATACCTGGCGTGCGGTATACACCATTAAATTAAAAGAGGCGGTGTATGTCCTACATGTCTTTCAGAAAAAATCGGTGTCCGGTAAAGCCACCCCAAAACCGGATATTGCACTCATCTATCAGCGTCTAAAAGCCGCTCAGTACCATGCGCAGGAGAGTCAACATGGCAGATGAAATAGAAGTCAGTAGCGGAAATGTCTATGCCGATTTGGGTATGCATGATGCAGAGCAGATGCAGCTAAAAGCACAGCTTGCGCAGATTATTGGCGAGATTTTGCAAATCAAAGGGCTGACCCAATCTCAGGCTGCGCAGATTCTGGGGATAACCCAACCGAAGCTTTCTCACTTGCTACGCGGGCAGTTTCGCGGTGTTAGTGAGGCTAAAATGTTGGAGTGCCTGGTTAAACTTGGCCGTGATGTTGAGATTGTCGTGAGTAAAGAGAGCTCTACGCAGGGTACATTGAAAGTCAGCCTGGGGTAAGGGGGCTGGAGAGCTCTCTGCTTGTTCACCCTTCCCGTGCAAACCTCGCCGCTTCAGCAACCAGCGCCGCATCTGGCCTTACGCCGGTATACATCACGAACTGTTCAACCGCCTGCAGTGCAATCACCTCTGCTCCGCTGATGGTTTTTTTCCCCAGCCGCTGAGCCAGTTTTATCACCGGCGTCTCTGGCGGCAGGGCTACCACGTCGAACACCACGCTGGCGCGCTCGACCATCGCTTCACTGAACGCCAGGCTCTCGCTTTCGTTTCCTCCCGCCATGCCGAGCGGCGTGACGTTAACCAGAATATCGATCCCATTGGCTTCCGGTAGCGCCTGCCACTGGAAACCATACTGCTGCGCCAGCGCTTTGCCGTTGGCCTCATTGCGCGCGGCGATAATCACCTTACTAAAACCGGCATCGCGGAAGGCGGCAATCACCGCTTTCCCCATCCCGCCGCTGCCGCGGATCATTACCTGGGCAGAAGTATCAAGCTGGTGGCTGGCGATCAGACTTTTGACCGCAATATAGTCGGTGTTAAACCCGGTCAGTTTACCGTCGTCGTTAACGATGGTATTCACCGAGTCGATAACGTTAGCCGACGGGTCGATGGCATCGAGAAAGGCCATACAGCTTTCTTTAAACGGCATCGAGACCGCGCAGCCGCGAATGCCAAGGGCACGTACGCCTTTTACCGCGGCTTCAATATCCTGGGTGGTGAACGCTTTGTAGATGAAATTCAGCCCCAGTTTTTCATAAAGATAGTTATGAAAGCGGGTGCCGAAGTTGCCGGGGCGTCCGGCAAGCGACATGCACAGCTGGGTATCGCGGTTGATCATGGTCATGTCCTCTTCTTGTATTACTGCACTAAATATTCAGCGGTGGCCCGGTCGGTGACCAGGCTGTTGATGTGTTTACCGCGCAGCGCGCCGAGCAGAGCTACATATTTTTCCTCACCGTAGGCAATCCCGATGGCGTAACGGGCCTTGCGTAACGTGGCCAGCTCAATGGCCAGCGTCTTTTCCTGCATTGCGGTATGGACGGCCTGCCCTTGGCTATCAAAGAAACGTGAACAGATATCACCGGCTACCTGGCGGGCGACCAGGTCGTCGCTTTGCTCATTACCGTAGAAAGCCTGCCAGTTTTCGCCGTGGCGGATAGCCGGGGAGCCAATACCAACCAGCGCGATATCCAACCGCTGCCAGTATTCAGCTATGGTTTTGAAGTGCTGGGATTGCATAATGCCGTTGCGAATCGTGGCGTTATCCAGCAACGCGGGAAAATCAGCGAGATGTGATTCTGCCTTTAACCGGATTGCCGCGCTGTAGGTGAGAGTGTTGACGTGAAAACGGCTGGGCAGCTTGCCCGCAGGCCCGCCAACCACTGGCACGCACACCAGACGGTGAGGTTGGCTGGCTTGCGACAGTTGCTCAACCAGCGCACTGACGCCGCGCCCCCAGCCAAACCCAATGACCATTTCGGGCGACAGCAGCCTTTCCATCAGCTGAGCGCCGTACAGCCCGGCCTCGCTTTCCTGCGGTGCCACCACGGCTTCTTTCAGGTCATATTTCAGTTTGAGCTGCTGTTCTAGCCACAGGCTGTCGTTGTAGTCATAGTTAATGGCAATATTAACAATGCCCAGCTCACGGCCGCGTTTTAACAAACGGCTGATGGTGGTGCGGTAAATCCCCAGAGTCTGGGCGATCTGCGCCTGCGTCATCTCCTGCTCGTAATAAAGCTGGGCTATTTTCACGATCAGACGAATATCGTCACTGTTTTCCATCGCGGTGGCGGGCTCCTGCACATATGTGCAAAACATAAAAAGTGATTCTCGATCTGGTATAACGCCATCACAAAGCGAGTTCAAGACTCTTTTACGTGTGAAAGGAAGCGATGATTTTGCACGTTTGTGCAAAGGCCGCAGGATATTGACACTGATTTCCGGCAGACTCTTTTTCCTCACCGCCAAGGTGAGGTATATTTCGCTTTTACAGGAGAATTTATGCTGCCAGACTCATCAACCCGATTAAATAAATACATCAGCGAAAGCGGAATTTGCTCGCGCCGCGAGGCCGATCGCTATATCGAACAAGGCAATGTGTTCCTTAACGGCAAGCGCGCCACGATTGGCGACCAGGTGAAGCCGGGCGATGTGGTGAAGGTAAACGGTCAGTTGATTGAGCCGCGCGAAGCGGATGATTTAGTGCTGATTGCGCTAAACAAACCTGTCGGCATTGTCAGCACCACTGAAGATGGCGAACGCGACAACATTGTTGATTTCGTTAACCACAGCAAACGTATCTTCCCGATTGGCCGTCTGGACAAAGACTCGCAGGGTCTGATTTTCCTCACCAACCACGGCGATCTGGTGAACAAAATTCTGCGTGCCGGCAACGATCACGAAAAAGAGTATCTGGTGACGGTGGATAAGCCGGTAACCGATGAGTTTGTTCGTGGGATGGGCGCGGGCGTGCCGATTCTCGGGACGGTCACCAAGAAATGTAAGGTGAAGAAAGAGGCGCCGTTTGTCTTCCGTATTACCCTGGTCCAGGGCCTGAACCGCCAAATTCGTCGTATGTGCGAACACTTTGGTTTTGAAGTCACCAAGCTTGAACGTACGCGTATCATGAACGTCAGCCTGACGGGCATTCCGCTGGGCGAGTGGCGCGATCTGACCGATGACGAGCTTATCGATCTCTTCAAGTTGATTGAGGGGTCTTCGTCGGAAGCCAAGCCAAAGCCAAAGGCCAAGCCGAAAACGGCGGGTATTAAGCGTCCGGTGGTGAAGATGGAAAAAACCAGCGAAAAACCTGCGCGCCCGGCGTCGAACGGTAAACGCTTCGTTTCACCGGGGCGTAAAAAGAAAGGGCGTTAACGTCTACCGCGTGTCGGCGTGTTCGCCGACCACGAAAATGAACTTTCGGTATCCGGTTTATAAGCCTGCTTTTTCTTCAACTGGCGGGCTTTTTTCGCTTCGGCTTCTCGTTCTACCATCAGCTTATCGATGTACTCCTTTTTCACGCTGTTTGTCTCTGCGTTGGTCAGCAGGCGGCCATGCGCGATGCGCGCACGGTCTAGCAGCGTTTTCAGTTCACGCTGTTCGCGCTCGGTCATCTCTTTTTGCGTAATGCGGGGGAGTGCCATAGGGTGCCCTCTATCGGATGGTTTATCCAGTGTACGGCAAAGGCGTGGTAATCTGACAGGGAATTATCGCCCGTTCGTGACGTCCCGAACGGGCTGCGCGTTATTTACGCTTTTTATTCTCGATAGGTTTGCCGGACCAGTAACCGGCGAGCAGAGAGCCGGACAGATTATGCCAGACCGAGAACAGCGCACCAGGCAGTGCCGCTAGCGGCCCAAAGTAAATCTTGCCTAAGGCTGCAGCCAGTCCCGAGTTCTGCATGCCGACTTCAATCGCCAGCGTACGGCAGGTAGATTCGTCAAAGCCGAACAGACGCCCACCCCAGTAGCCACCGAGCAGACCGATGGTGTTATGCAGAATTACCGCAATGATCACCACAAAACCCACTGACGCGATATGCGATGCGGAACCGGCCACCACGGCGCTGATGATCGCCAGAATACACACCATCGAGAACGCCGGTAGGTAGGGTTCAACGGCCTTCACCACGCGCGGGAATAGGTGATGAATCACCAGACCTAGCGCAATGGGGATCACCACAATTTGCAAAATACTCAGCAGCATACCCATCACATCGACCTGAATATGAGCGTCGACGTACAGACGGGTGAGCAGTGGCGTAGCAATTACGCCAACCAGCGTGGAGACAGAGGAGATGGTGACAGATAGCGCAACATCGCCCTTCGCCAGATAGATCATTACGTTAGATGCCGTACCGCTGGCGACGCTGCCGACTAGCACCATCCCCGCGGACAGTTCTGGCGGCATATGGAACGCCAGCGCCAGCAGCCATGCGGCGAGTGGCATCACCAGATAGTGCAGAAAAATCCCCGCCGCGACCGGTGCCGGGCGTGACAGAACACGTTTAAAGTCATCCACCTTCAGGTGCACACCCATGCCAAACATAATCAGCATCAGCAGCGAGGGTACCAGTGGACCAATCGGCGTGAAGGTCGACGGTGTGAAGTAGGCAATAATAGAGAGTAGCAGCGCCCATAATGGGAACAGCCGGGTGAGAACGGCGAGCATGTTGTATTCCTTGCGATTTATACACTTCATCCTTCAGGTTGCCTCTGCGTTGGCTGCGCGCTCTCGCCCCAGCCATGGGCATCACCAGAGGCCAGCCTTTGGCCGGTCAAATTCATTTCTGACGAATTTGTCGCTCGCTTGCTGCCGTGATTCAACTTGAAAGATTTTGTGTGTATTGATGTTGTGTTGTTATAAAAAAAGCCGGGTTCGAGCCCGGCTATAGTTATTGTTTATCGCGTGATGGAATATTATTCAAACAAATTATGGTGAAGTTTCTGCACTACCTGCTCGGCTTCCGCGCCTGGCACCAGGAAACACAGGTTATGGCTGGATGCGCCGTAGCAAATCATGCGGATGTTGAATGGTTCCAGTACGCCAAACACCTCTTTGCCCACGCCACAGGCTTTGGACAGATCGTTGCCAATCAGCGCGACTAGCGCCAGATTCTCTTCCACTTCAACGCGGCACAGCGCTGACAGTTCCATCAGCAGGGACTGCGTGAGCAGCGTGTCGCCGGTGGAGGTAGAACCGGTGGTATCCAGCGTTAACGCCACGCTCACTTCCGAGGTGGTAATCAAATCAACCGAGATATTGTGACGTGCCAGAATTCCGAACACTTCAGCAAGGAAGCCGCGGGAGTGCAGCATATTCAGGCTGTGCAGGGTCAGTAGCGTTTGCTTGCGGCGCAGCGCCAGCGCGCGGAACAGCGGCGGGTTAGCGGTTTCATTGCACACCAGCGTGCCGCCGGCTTTTGGATCTTTACTGGAGCCGACGAAGACGGGAATGTCGCTGCGTACGGCAGGCAGCAGCGTGGCTGGGTGCAGCACTTTCGCGCCGAAGGTCGCCAGTTCAGCGGCCTCTTCAAAAGCAATTTCATCAATACGTTTTGCGGCAGGTACGACCCGCGGGTCGGTGGTGTAGATGCCCGGTACGTCGGTCCAGATGTCTACGCGCGTGGCGTGCAGCGCTTCGCCAAGCAGAGCGGCGGTGTAGTCGCTACCGCCACGGCCCAGCGTGGTGGTGCGGCCTTTGCTTTCGCTACCGATAAAGCCCTGGGTGATTATCAGACCTTCGCTCAGGCGCGGTGCTAGTAGCTGGGTTGCCAGCTCTGACAGCGCGGCAACGTCCGGCTCGGCGCGGCCGAATCGATCGCTGGTGCGCATCACTTTACGCACGTCAAACCACTGCGCCTGAACGTTACGTTCACGCAGGATTTCTACAAACAGCAGGGTCGACATCAGTTCGCCGTGGCTGACCAGATCGTCGGTCAGTGCGGTAGACGTTTCGCTCGCAGCCGCTTCCGCCAGAGTCGCCAGATTTTCCAGCAGGCGTTCGATTTCATCGCGGATCACCGCCGGGTTGGAGAGGCGTTCAAGTACGGCATATTGAATCGCGCGAATCGCATCCAGCTTGGCCTGGCGCTCGCTGGCCTCCAGACCCTCCGCCAGGGCAACCAGCAGATTGGTGACGCCCGCAGAAGCAGACAGCACTACAACGCGCACGCTGGCGTCGGAAAGCACCACGTCGGCGCTGCGGTTCATAGCATCAAAATCGGCTACGCTGGTTCCGCCAAATTTGGCGACTACTAATGCTGTCATATTAACCTCGTGTCAGGGGAGGGCTGGCTTATCTCAGTCAGTCCAAATTATTCAGCCTTGGCATAAGGGAAGAGCGAAAGACGGGTGGGCGCAGAGCGATAAACAACTACGATTTCACCCAGAAGTGCTCCACCACTTGTGAAACGGACGACTGCGAACGTTTCTGGTGACAACCCAGGGGATTCAGCCCCTGTAGCCGATGATGAACGTAACCGGTAGTTCAGTCATCTCGGCGTTGCTCCCCTTCAGGTGTTTTCACAGGACTGGTTCCTCTAACACCGTTTACCTGGGCAACGCGCCTCTTCTGGCCTGCGCGTGCGCAGGTAGTACATTTATAAATAAAGGGTTAGCGGGTAGGTTGTCAACGCTGGGGTTATGCGGATTTTTCATGCAGCCGTGGCCCGTAGTAATGAGGCTTATAAAGACGATATTTTTGTCTGTTTTGTACACGATTTTGCCATCCGAAGGGGCGATAACATTAAAACCATCACAATTTTTTGTGACTGGCGCTACAATCGAGGACAGTTACGATTTTTAAATCAGAAGGGTATTGCTAATGAAAAACATCAACCCAACGCAGACCGCTGCGTGGCAGGCACTACAGAAACACTTCGATGAAATGAAGGACGTTACCATTGCGGAACTATTCGCCAAAGATGGTGACCGTTTTGCTAAGTTTTCCGCGACCTTCGGCGATCAGATGCTGGTCGACTTCTCCAAAAACCGTATCACTGAAGAGACGCTGGCGAAGCTTCTGGATCTGGCTAAAGAGACCGATCTGAGCGGTGCGATTAAGTCCATGTTCTCGGGCGAAAAGATCAACCGTACCGAAGATCGTGCCGTGCTGCACGTTGCGCTGCGTAACCGTAGCAATACCCCGATTGTGGTTGATGGCAAAGACGTGATGCCAGAAGTGAACGCCGTGCTGGAGAAGATGAAATCCTTCTCCGAAGCGATCATCTCCGGCCAGTGGAAAGGCTATACCGGTAAAGCGATCACCGACGTGGTGAACATCGGTATCGGCGGCTCCGACCTGGGTCCATTCATGGTGACCGAAGCGCTGCGTCCGTACAAAAACCATCTCAATATGCACTTCGTTTCTAACGTCGATGGTACCCACATCGCTGAAACGCTCAAGACGCTGAACCCAGAAACAACCCTGTTCCTGGTGGCTTCCAAAACCTTTACCACTCAGGAAACCATGACCAACGCCCACAGCGCGCGTGATTGGTTCCTGGCAAGCGCGGGTGACCAGAAGCACGTGGCGAAACACTTCGCGGCGCTGTCCACCAACGGTAAATCCGTTGCTGAGTTCGGTATCGATACGGCCAACATGTTTGAATTCTGGGACTGGGTTGGCGGCCGCTACTCTCTGTGGTCCGCGATCGGCCTGTCGATCATCCTGTCCGTCGGCTTTGATAACTTTGTCCAGCTGCTGTCCGGCGCTCACGCGATGGACCAACATTTCTCCACCACCCCGGCTGAGAAAAACCTGCCGGTACTGCTGGCGCTGATCGGCATCTGGTACAACAATTTTTACGGCACCGAAACTGAAGCGATTCTGCCGTACGATCAGTACATGCACCGCTTTGCTGCGTACTTCCAGCAGGGCAACATGGAGTCCAACGGTAAGTACGTTGACCGTAACGGCAACAAAGTGGCGCACCAGACTGGCCCAATCATCTGGGGCGAGCCGGGCACTAACGGCCAGCACGCGTTCTATCAGCTGATTCACCAGGGCACCAAAGTGGTTCCGTGCGATTTCATCGCTCCGGCTATCACCCATAACCCGCTGACTGACCACCATCCGAAACTGCTGTCTAACTTCTTCGCGCAGACCGAAGCGCTGGCGTTCGGCAAATCTCGCGAAGTGGTTGAACAGGAATACCGTGACCAGGGTAAAGATCCGTCCACGCTGGACTACGTGGTACCGTTCAAAGTGTTCGAAGGCAACCGTCCGACCAACTCCATCCTGCTGCGTGAAATCACGCCTTACAGCCTGGGTGCATTGATCGCACTGTACGAACACAAAATCTTCACTCAGGGCGCTATCCTGAACATCTTCACTTTCGACCAATGGGGCGTAGAGCTGGGCAAACAGCTGGCTAACCGCATCCTGCCGGAGCTGAATGATGATAAAGCGATCGATAGCCATGACAGCTCAACCAACGGTTTGATTAACCGTTATAAGTCCTGGCGCGCGTAAGGTTATATATTTTCAATGCCGGCTTGATGCCGGCATTTTTTTTGTCAGATAATTCTGCTTATTCCTGAATTTTGCCTAATATTGGCGTTGAGTATAATCCTAAATATCCATTCAACTTACCTTCTCTTTCAGATAAACCGTATATTGCTATTTTTGTGTGTGTAATTAACCTTCTGTTTTTAAATATCATATTTATTTCTTATTATCGTTTTTACTTATTATCCTAAAATCTTCCCGTCCATTTTCCCTGCGCCAAATATATTCATTTGGTTGTGTATACTCGATGACGCCTGAATATTTCGGGTATATCTCCATTCATCTAATGAAGGGAATACATATGAAGAAAATCCTCTATGGCATTTTTGCCATTTCGGCGTTTGCTGCGGCAAGCGTCAGCGCGGCACCGATTGAAACCGGTGAAGCGGCTGGCGTCGCAGCAACGTCCGTGTCTGCCGGGAGTTCAACCGCCACCAGCGCCAGCACCGCAAGCTCTGCTGTCGGTATGGCGCTGGCAGCGGCTGGCGGTGACGGTTCCAACACGGGAACCACCACCACCACCAGCACGACAACCAGTACCCAGTAATTAAAGGTACGTTAATTCTAACCACACTTCGGTGTGGTTATTTCGCCCCTGGAGAAGCGTCGTGAAGCGACTTTTTATCCCTCTTTTCTGCCTGCTGCTTCAGGCGTGTTCACCCAGCACCAAGGGGCTGGGGCACTCGCTTTGGGAGAGCGTCTGGGGTTCGCCTGGCGTACACCTGACCGACGACGATATCCAGAATATGCCGTATGCCAGCCAATATATGCAGCTCAACGGTGGGCCGCAGATTTTTGTGGTGCTGGCGTTCTCGGAAAACGGTCAACAAAAATGGCTAACCCAGGACCGGGCGATGCTGGTGACCCAGCATGGGCGTCTGGTGAAAACCCAACTTACGGGCGACAACCTGCTGACGGTAAATAACCTCAATAACGATCCGCTGGCTCACGCTAATCAGATTACCGACGGTGCCACCTGGACGCGAACGATGGGCTGGACTGAGCATCAGCAGGTGCGCTATGCCACGGCAACATCCACCTTCCGCTGGGACGGTAGCGATACGTTGACCATGGCGGGAACCCACACGGCCGTTCGCGTGCTGGAAGAAGAGGTGAGCACTTCTCAAGCCCACTGGCGCAACCGCTATTGGGTGGATAGTGAAGGGCAGATCCGCCAATCACAGCAGTTCCTTGGCGCGGGCACTTTCCCGGTCAACACCACCCTCATCAAGGCGGCAAAATCATGAAAAAAACGCGTATTGCTGCCGCTGCGTTGAGTCTAATTTCTGCCGCTGCACTGGCCGCGGGAACCGTTGAGGTCCACCAGGCGGGCGTGGCGAAGCCACTGACCTTAACCAATGCTGAACGGCTGGCGGATTTAGTCGGGCAACCACGGCTGGCAGAAAGCTGGTGGCCGGGTGCGGTTATCGCCACCCCGCAGGCCACGGAAAAAGCCACGCGTGAACATCAGACCCTATTGGCACAGTTAAGCGCGTTGGCGGCAGACGAAGGCGGCAGTGCGGCGGCAGCGATAAACGCGCTGCGCCATCAGCTGCAGGCAATCCCGGTCACCGGGCGTCTGCTGGTGCCGCTCGACCCGGATACCGTGCGTGTGCACAGCAAAAATAACCCGCCGCTGCAGGGTAATTACACGCTTTGGCTGGGGCGCGAACCCTCGACGGTTACGCTGGTTGGGCTGGTGGATAAACCGGGAACCATCGCCTTCACGCCGGGGAAAGATGTCGCGGAATATCTTGACGGTATCAATCTGCTCAGCGGTGCGGACCGCAGCTATGCCTGGGTGATTTATCCAGATGGACGCACGCAGAAAGCACCGGTAGCTTATTGGAATAAACGCCATATCGAACCGATGCCTGGCAGTACTCTTTTTGTCGGCTTTGCTGACTCGTTGTGGACGAATAAATATGAGGCGCTCAATGCCGCCATTCTTCGCTCCTTGTCGCAGCGGAGACCTGAATAATGAAAAAAACCTGTCTTTATAGCCTGCTGGCCTTGTCGGTGAGCGCGGCCTGCCATGCAGAAACCTATCCTGCCCCCATCGGCCCGTCGCAGTCGGATTTCGGTGGCGTCGGCCTGCTGCAAACCCCAACGGCGCGCATGGCGCGTGAGGGCGAGTTCAGCGCTAACTATCGTAATAATGACCAGTACCGTTATTACTCCGCTTCGGCTCAACTTTTTCCATGGCTGGAAACCACGCTGCGCTACACCGACGTGCGGACCAAAAACTACAGTAGCGTAGAGTCGTTTTCAGGCTCACAAACCTATAAAGACAAAGCCTTCGATGTGAAGCTACGCCTGTGGGAAGAAAGCTACTGGCTGCCGCAGGTAGCGGTCGGGGCGCGTGATATCGGCGGTACCGGGCTGTTTGACTCCGAATATGTTGTCGCCAGTAAAGCCTGGGGGCCGTTCGATTTCTCCCTCGGTTTAGGCTGGGGGTATCTGGGGACCAGCGGTAACGCCACCAACCCGTTTTGTTCGTACAGCGATAAATATTGCTACCGCGATAACAGCTATCGTAAAGCGGGTTCGGTCGATGGCAGCCAAATGTTCCACGGCCCCGCGGCGTGGTTTGGCGGTATTGAATACCAGACACCGTGGCAGCCGCTGCGCCTGAAGCTGGAATACGAAGGAAACAACTATCAACAGGACTTTGCCGGCAAGATTGAGCAAAGGAGCAAGTTTAACGTCGGCGCCATTTATCGCGTCACCGACTGGGCCGACGTGAACCTGAGCTATGAACGCGGTAACACCGTGATGTTTGGTTTTACCCTGCGTACCAACTTTAACGATCTGCGGCCGTCTTATAACGACAACGCGCGGCCGACTTATCGTCCGCAGCCGCAGGACACTATTCTCCAGCACTCCGTGGTGGCCAATCAGCTGACCATGCTGAAATACAATGCCGGATTTGCTGCACCGAATATGCAGGTGAAAGGCGATACGCTGTACGTGACGGGCGAGCAGGTGAAGTACCGCGACTCTCGTGAAGGGATCGAACGCGCCAATCGGATCGTGATGAACGATCTTCCCGATGGGATCCGCACGATCCGTATTACCGAGACTCGTCTTAACCTGCCGGAAGTGACCACCGAAACGGATGTGGCGAGCCTTAAACGTCATCTGGAAGGTGAGCCGTTAGGTCAAGAAACGCCGCTGGTACAAAAACGGATGGCGCCGGTAGTGCCGGAGAAAACCGAGCAGGGTTGGTATATCGATAAATCGCGCTTCGATTTCCATCTCGACCCGGTGCTGAGCCAGTCTATCGGCGGACCGGAAAGCTTCTATATGTATCAGGTTGGCGTGATGGGTACCGCAGATTGGTGGGTTACCGACCACCTGCTGACCAGCGGCAGCGTGTTTGCCAACATCGCCAACAACTACGATAAGTTTAACTATACCAATCCACCGGACGACTCGGCGCTGCCGCGTGTGCGTACGCACATTCGTGAATACGTTGAGAACGATGTCTATGTAAATAACCTGCAGGCCAACTACTTCCAGTATCTGGGGAATGATTTCTATGGCCAGGTTTACGGCGGCTATCTGGAAACCATGTACGGTGGTGCAGGCGCGGAAATGCTCTATCGTCCGGTCGACAGCAACTGGGCCTTTGGCCTGAACGCTAACTACGTGAAGCAGCGTGACTGGCGCAGCGCGCAGGACATGATGAAGTTCACCGACTACAGCGTTAAAACCGGGCATCTCACCGCTTACTGGACACCGTCATTCGCTCAGGACGTGCTGGTGAAAGCCAGCGTCGGTCAGTATTTGGCGGGAGATAAAGGCGGCACGCTGGATATCTCGAAGCACTTTGACAGCGGTATCGTTGTGGGGGCTTATGCCACCATCACCAACGTGTCGGCGGATGAATACGGGGAAGGGGAATTTACCAAAGGGGTTTATGTGAATATCCCGATGGATCTCTTCACCTCTGGGCCAACTCGTAGCCGGGCTTCCGTTGGTTGGACGCCGCTGACGCGTGACGGTGGCCAAATGTTGGGACGTAAGTTTGAGCTTTACAGCATGACCGGCGATAAGAGCCAGAACTTCCGCTGATGGACGAATCTCCGTAGCAGGCCGATAACCAAGCCTGCTACGGGGTCAGCTAGAGGTGGCGCAGCAGACGTGCCGGGTTCCCGGCATAAACCCCTTTTTCCGTTATCGAGCGGGTGACAACGCTGCCTGCGCCAATCACTACACCGTCGCAGATCGTCACCGCCAGTATGGTTGCCCCACTGCCGATAGAGACATTATCACCGACAGTAATTCGTCCCCAATTGTCGCGGTCGGCGTCGGGTTTCCCCTCGCGAAACATATCGTTCGCAAACATCACACCGTGGCCAATAAAGCAGTGGCTGCCGATAGTGACGTATTCACAGATAAAGCTGTGCGATTGGATTTTGCTGTCGTCGCCAATCCAGCTATTACCCTGAATTTCCACGAAGGGCCCGACAAACACGTTGTTGCCCAGCGTGCAGTCATAAAGATTACTTGGCTCGTAGATAACGACATTGTCACCGCGGGTGACGTTGCGGATCGCGGCCTGACGGAAAGCGCTCATCTTATTCCCTCAACGAAGTCTTTCAGAATAGCCAGCGTACTTTTCAAAAGGGAAAAGGGAAAGGCCTTATCGTGATGTTTCAGGGCGTTGAATATCGGTAAAGTGCCAGGCATTGAAGACCGCTGGCGCTTTACCTCTCATGTCCGGCTTAACCATCAGGAATGCCATTCACGCCAGGTATACGGTCCAACGTGGGCATGATGTCGATGAGATAAAAAACTAGATCTAGATCACACTTCTGCGCTATACAAAGATCTCGGCCCAGCGAAAGAGGTGTTAGCTATGACGTCGCTATCTCGTCCACGCGTAGAGTTTATCTCCACCGTTCTGCAGACCGTGTTGAACTTAGGCTTGCTCAGCCTTGGCCTGATTTTAGTGGTCTTTCTCGGTAAAGAGACGGTCCATCTGGCGGACGTGCTGTTCGCGCCGGAAAGCACCAGCAAGTATGCGCTGGTGGAAGGGCTGGTGGTCTATTTTCTCTATTTCGAATTTATCGCGCTGATTGTGAAGTACTTCCAGTCAGGCTTTCATTTCCCGCTACGCTACTTCGTCTATATCGGTATCACCGCAATTGTGCGGCTGATTATTGTCGATCATAAATCACCTTTAGACGTGCTGATTTACTCCGCCGCGATTTTGCTGCTGGTGATTACGCTGTGGCTGTGTAATTCGAAGCGCTTAAAACGCGAGTAGATGTCTCTCGGCGATAGTCAAAAAAAAGGGCGCTCCGGAGAGCGCCAAACAGTCACAAGTTAGGGTTCTTGCAAGTTGAGGATGATAACAGTGGCATTTAACGATGAAACTTAGCCCTTCACGCCGCCGGCCGTAAGGCCGTTTACCAGCCAACGCTGCGCGAGCAGGAAGACCACGGTAATAGGGATGGCGGAAAGAACTGCCGCTGCGGCAAAGTCGCCCCACAGATAGTTTTGTGGGTTGAGGTATTGCTGCATACCTACGGCCAGGGTGTAGCTGTTCACATCACGCAGCAGGAGTGATGCAACCGGTACTTCGGTGATAGCGGCGATAAACGACAGGATAAACACCACCGCCAGAATCGGTACGGAGAGCGGCAGCAGCACCAGGCGGAACGCCTGCCACGGGGTTGCGCCATCCAGCGCAGCCGCTTCTTCCAGAGAGTTATCAATGGTTTCGAAGTAACCTTTAATCGTCCACACGTGCAGCGCAATGCCGCCGAGATAGGCGAAGATGACCCCGCCGTGGGTGTTCAGCCCGATAAACGGAATGTACTGTCCCAAGCGGTCAAACAAGGCGTACAGCGCAACCAGTGACAGCACTGCCGGGAACATCTGGAAAATCAACATCCCTTTCAGCAGCGTCGCTTTACCCGGGAAGCGCATACGAGCAAAAGCGTAGGCGCAGGTGGTGGAGAGCGTCACGATACCAATCGCGGTGATGCCGGCGATTTTCACCGAGTTCCACAGCCATAGCAGCACCGGGAACGGTGGCGGCGTCACGCGGCCATCCGCGTGCTCAACACTGAAGCCCAGCGCCAGTTTCCAGTGCTCCCAGGAAATATTTTCCGGGATCAGGCTCCCCGTCGCGAAGTTACCTTCACGCAGGGAAATCGCGATAACCATCAGCAGCGGGAACATTATCGCCGCAATGAAAATCAGCAGCATAAGGTGCGTGGTGAAGAGACGCAGTTTCTGAGATTTCGGTTGTACCATAGCCATAATTTCTTTACTCCTTGGCAGCGCCAATGACGCCTGGCCGTTCAGGCTTAATCAAACTTCATCCGCGTGGCTTTCAGGTTCACTATCGCGAGCGCACCGACCAGCAGGAAGATAAGTGTCGCAATCGCGGCTGCCAGACCGAAGTCCTGGCCACCGCCACCTTCAAAGGCGATACGGTAGGTATAGCTGACCAGCAGGTCGGTATAACCGGCCGGCGTAGTGGTGCCGAGACGGTCCGGGCCACCGTTGGTCAACAGCTGAATCAGGACGAAGTTGTTAAAGTTAAAGGCGAAGCTGGCGATCATCAGCGGCGTCAGCGGCTTAATCAGCAGCGGGAACGTAATCTTGAAGAAGTTCTGGAACGGCCCCGCGCCATCCATTGCCGATGCTTCGTACAGGTCGTCCGGAATCGCCTTCAGCAGGCCCATGCACAGGATCATCATGTACGGATAGCCAAGCCAGGTGTTGACAATAACAATCATCGAACGCGCGGTAGTGGGGTCGCTGAACCAGGCCGGTTTGATACCGAACAGCGCGCTCAGCATCATGTTGATTTCACCAAAGCTTTGGTTGAACAACCCTTTGAAAATCAGAATCGAAATAAACGACGGTACGGCGTACGGCAGAATCAGCAGTACACGGTAGATGGCTTTGCCTTTCAGCGATTCCCACTGGACGAGGCAGGCCAGAATCATGCCGACCGCCACGGTCAGAATCACCGTCAGGACAGAGAAGACCACCGTCCAGACAAAGATGGCGAAGAACGGCTTCTTGATACCTTCATCGGTAAAGACGCGAGTGAAGTTATCCCAACCAATGCTCACGGTGTAACCCGGGCTCAGCTTCTCGCTACCCCAGCTGCCGTCGGCGTTGATGGTCTGATAGAAACCAATTTCACCGTTAGGGCGGTATTTGATGCCGGTTTGGTTGTTCGTCAGCATGCCGTCATCGGCCAGCGTATAAAGCGGCTGAGTGCCGGAGAACTGACGCAGTGAGCTCATGGTCACTTTGCTTTCATCCGGCAGAACCGCGGTCAATTGGTTAAGTGCCTGACGATTTTGGGTGATGACGCGTAAGGCCGCGCGCTCGCCGGTTGGCAGGGCGTCGGTTTCTTTCAACTGCAGCTTTTGCTCACCGCCGAATTTAAAGGCGTCTGAGAGATAGTTTTTACCACTTTCGCCGTCGGTGAGGGTCAGCTGCCACTCATCACCTGCCGGATACAGACCGAAGTTGTAGGTTTTACCTGCTTGATAGGAACGGTCCATCAGCACTTCCTGAGCGCGTTCAAACGTCAGCTGGTTGGTGCTGCTGTAGTTGGTAAAGGCGATGGCGATAGTACAAACCAGTGGAAACAGAACGAACAGCCCCATTCCCGCCATGCCAGGGTAAACGTAGCGCCAGGCGTAGGTTTTACGATTGGCAAAAATGTACAGGCCCGCTGAACTTAAAATCAGCGTCATGATGGCAAACAGATATTCCCCTTGTGCATACATTAAAACAACAAGGTAACCCACCAGCAGGCCAAGCAGACCAACCACTGACCATTTCAGCGTGTCGCTTTGCCACCAATGTTTCTTTTTAATGACATCCATGGGGATCTTCCTCTACAACGATTGATCTTTTTTCCCTCTCCTTGAGAGAAGGCCGGGGTGAGAGGGGATTTTCAACCCGATTCCCACCCTAACCCTCTCCCCAACGGAGAGGGGATAAAAGCATTACTTGGTGATACGACCCTGTGCATCTTTCAGCGCAGCATCGACGGTCTGACGGCCGCTTGCAGCGTTGATCACTGCGGTACGAACGGCATACCAGAATGCAGACATCTGTGGGATGTTCGGCATGATTTCGCCTTTCTGGGCGTTATCCATGGTGGCAGCGATACGTGGGTCTTTCGCTAACTGATCCTGGAAGGATTTCAGCGCAACGGCGCCCAGCGGTTTGTCCTTGTTCACTTCATCCAGACCCTGATCGGTCAGCAGGTAGTTTTCGAGGAACTCTTTTGCCAGCTCTTTGTTCGGGCTCGCGGCGTTGATACCGGCGCTCAGAACACCAACAAACGGTTTAGACGGCTTGCCTTTGAAGGTTGGCAGCAGCGCGACGCCGTAGTTCACCTTGCTCTTATCGATGTTGGACCATGCCCACGGACCGTTGATGGTCATCGCAGTATCGCCTTTGTTAAAGGCCGCTTCAGCGATGGAGTAATCGGTATCCGCGTTCATGTGTTTGTTTTTGATAAGGTCTACCAGGAAAGTCAGACCCGCTTTCGCGCCAGCGTTGTCCACGCCGACGTCTTTCACGTCGTACTTGCCGTTTTCAAACTTGAATGCATAACCGCCGTCGGCAGCAATCAGTGGCCAGGTGAAGTACGGTTCTTGCAGGTTGAACATCAGCGCCGACTTGCCTTTCGCCTTCAGCGTTTTATCCAGTGCAGGAATTTCTTCCCAGGTCTTCGGTGGGTTAGGAACGAGGTCTTTGTTGTAAATCAGCGACAGCGCTTCCACCGCGATTGGGTACGCAATCAGCTTGCCGTTGTAGCGTACGGCATCCCAGGTGAACGGATAGAGTTTGTCCTGGAACGCTTTGTCCGGAGTCACTTCAGCCAGCAGGCCAGACTGTGCGTAGCCGCCAAAGCGGTCGTGCGCCCAGAAGATGATGTCCGGGCCATCGCCAGTCGCGGCAACCTGCGGGAATTTCTCTTCCAGTTTGTCCGGGTGTTCAACGGTGACTTTGATACCGGTGTCTTTCTCGAATTTCTTACCTACCTCGGCAAGGCCGTTATAGCCTTTGTCGCCGTTAATCCAGATAACCAGTTTTCCCTCTTCGATTTTTGCCAGGGCAGAGGCGGAAAACATCATCGTGGTCAATGCGGACAGCGCGAGGATGCGAGCGCCAGTTTTGATTTTCATATATCCCGTCCTTTTTGGTGATGTACTCGTGGATACACAGAGGTGGTTTAACGTCGATGAGTTTCCTTTTTTAGCAACCCCTTTCCATCCTCCTGGAGTCTACGCCCTAGGGGGTATTTGTGTGATCCTGGTAACAAAATTCCCGGTTATGAGTTCCAGCGCACAAAAAAAAGCGCCGTTTTTTGCAAGCCCCATCACGATCTTCGTCCCGATGAGATGTCATCGGGGGCAGAGCTGAGCTTCTCATCCTCCCGCCTCCTCCCCCATAAAAAACCGGGGGGGTGGAGGATTCACCAAACTGATGGCTGTTGCATAGTCAGCCCATCTTGATTGTGTCTTTTGGTGACAAGTTGTAACGAGGGAGAAGGGCATGGCGAACGTACAGCTACGCAATGTAACGAAAGCCTGGGGCGATGTGGTGGTATCGAAAGATATCAACCTCGATATCCAGGAAGGGGAGTTCGTGGTGTTTGTCGGGCCATCGGGCTGCGGTAAATCGACGTTGCTGCGTATGATCGCGGGCCTCGAAACCATCACCAGCGGCGATCTGATGATCGGCGAAACCCGCATGAACGATATCCCACCGGCCGAGCGCGGCGTGGGCATGGTCTTCCAGTCCTATGCGCTGTATCCCCACCTTTCTGTCGCTGAAAACATGTCCTTCGGTCTGAAGCTGGCCGGTGCCAAAAAAGAAGTGATTAACCAGCGTGTGACTCAGGTCGCCGAAGTGCTGCAGCTGGCTCACCTGTTGGAACGTAAGCCGAAAGCGCTTTCCGGCGGTCAGCGTCAGCGTGTCGCCATTGGTCGTACGCTGGTGGCTGAGCCTCGCGTTTTCTTGCTGGATGAACCGCTTTCCAACCTGGATGCCGCGCTGCGCGTTCAGATGCGTATTGAAATTTCCCGCCTGCACAAACGTCTTGGCCGCACGATGATCTACGTGACCCACGATCAGGTTGAAGCGATGACGCTCGCCGACAAAATCGTGGTACTGGATGCCGGTCGCGTCGCGCAGGTAGGTAAACCGCTGGAGCTGTACCACTATCCGGCCGACCGCTTTGTCGCGGGCTTTATCGGCTCGCCGAAGATGAACTTCCTGCCGGTCAAAGTCACGGCTACGGCCATCGACCAGGTTCAGGTTGAACTGCCAAACCGCCAGCAAATCTGGTTACCGGTGGAGAGCAACAACGTCACCGTGGGAACCAATATGTCGCTGGGCATCCGTCCTGAACACCTGCTGCCTAGCCACATCGCCGATGTGACGCTGGAAGGCGTGGTGAACGTTGTTGAACAGCTTGGTCACGAAACACAAATTCATATCCAGATCCCCGCCATTCGTCAAAACCTGGTGTACCGCCAGAACGACGTGGTGTTGGTAGAAGAGGGTGCCACATTCGCCATCGGCTTGCCGCCAGAGCGTTGTCATCTGTTCCGTGAAGATGGCACCGCATGTCGTCGGCTGCATAAAGAACCCGGCGTTTAAGAGTCCCATAACAAAACAAGCATGAAGCCCTTACACCGCCAGCCATAAGGCGTTACCGGGTGGACTGTTAAAGAAAAGCAATGATCTCAGGAGATAGAATAGATGATTACTCTGCGCAAACTCCCCGTGGCGGTTGCCGTAGCAGCAGGCATTATGTCTGTTCAGGCAATGGCCGTAGATTTTCATGGCTACGCACGTTCCGGTATTGGCTGGACGGGTAGCGGTGGCGAACAACAGTGTTTCCAGGCAACCGGTGCTCAAAGTAAATACCGTCTGGGTAACGAATGTGAAACCTACGCCGAACTGAAATTAGGCCAGGAAGTGTGGAAAGAGGGCGATAAGAGCTTCTACTTCGACACTAACGTGGCTTACTCCGTTGCACAGCAGAATGACTGGGAAGCCACTGACCCAGCTTTCCGTGAAGCGAACGTCCAGGGTAAAAACCTGATTGATTGGCTGCCAGGTTCCACCATTTGGGCCGGTAAGCGCTTCTACCAGCGTCATGACGTTCACATGATCGACTTCTACTACTGGGATATTTCTGGTCCTGGTGCCGGTATCGAAAACGTCGATCTGGGCTTCGGTAAACTGTCTCTGGCAGCCACCCGTTCTCAGGAAGCTGGTGGTTCTTATGCCTTCAGCAGCCAGAATATTTATGACAGAACCAAAGACACCGCCAACGACGTATTCGACGTCCGTTTAGCCGGTCTGCAGACCAACCCGGACGGCGTTCTGGAACTGGGCGTTGACTACGGTCGTGCGAATACCACCGACGACTACAGCCTTGCAAACGGCGCGTCTAAAGATGGCTGGATGTTCACCGCTGAACATACCCAGAGCATGCTCAAAGGCTACAACAAGTTTGTGGTTCAGTACGCAACTGACTCTATGACCACTCAGGGCAAAGGTCTGAACCAGGGTTCTTATGGTTCATCCAGCGTCACTATTGATGGCGTGAACTATGCCAATAACGTAGTGAACAACAACGGCAGCCTGGTGCGTGTATTGGACCACGGTGCAATCTCTCTGGGTGACAAGTGGGACCTGATGTACGTCGGTATGTACCAGAATATCGACCTGGATAATAACCTGGGTACCGAATGGTACACCGTGGGTATTCGTCCAATGTACAAATGGACGCCAATCATGAGTACCCTGCTGGAAGTTGGCTACGACAACGTGAAATCTCAGCAGACTGGCGACCGCAACAACCAGTACAAAATCACCCTGGCACAGCAATGGCAGGCGGGCGACAGCATCTGGTCTCGTCCAGCGATCCGTGTCTTCGCAACCTATGCGAAGTGGGATGAAAACTGGGGCTATGCGAAAAACAGCAACGGCGATGCAACTCGCTATGCAGTAGCTAGCAACTCCAGCACTTCCAACACCAGCCGTGGCGACAGCGATGAGTTCTCCTTCGGTGCACAGATGGAAATCTGGTGGTAATTCAGTACTAGCCTGATGTAACAACCGACGAGGGGCGTAAGCCCCTCTGTTCCGTAAGGTTTAGCGCGCTATTGCCTGGCCACCGCTAGACTGACGATTTCTGAGGTCATCATAATGAAAATGAAAAAAAGTCTCGTTGCTCTGTGCTTATCCGCTGGATTGCTGGCGAGCGTCCCGGGCATCAGCCTCGCCGACGTCAACTATGTGCCGCAAAACACCAGCGCTGCGCCAACCATTCCAACTGCCGACCTGCAGCAGCTCACCTGGACGCCGGTCGATCAATCTAAAGTCCAGTCCACGCAGATTGCCGTGGGCGGGCAAACGCTTAATGTTCCGGGAATTACCGGTAAAGTCGTGGCCTATAGCGTGCCAGCTAATATTGGCGAACTGACGCTGACCCTGACCAGCGAAGTGAACAAACAAACCAACGTCTTTGCGCCGAATGTGTTGATTCTTGACCAGAATATGACCCCTTCTGCCTACTTCCCAGGCAGCTACTTCACCTACCAGGCGCCGGGCGTAATGAGCGCTGACCGTCTGGAAGGCGAAATGCGCCTGACGCCAGCGCTGGGCCAGCAAAAATTGTATGTTCTGGTCTTTACGACAGAAAAAGATCTCCAGCAGACCACCACGCTGCTGGATCCGGCAAAAGCTTATGCCAAAGGCATTGGCAACGCAGTACCGGATATTCCTGACCCAGTGGCGAAACACACCACCGATGGTCTGGTGAAGCTAAAAGTGAAAACCAACAGCAGCTCCAGCGTACTGGTTGGCCCGCTGTTCGGTTCTTCCGGCCCGGCGCCGGTAACCGTCGGTAACACTGCCGCTCCTGCTTATGCCGCGCCAGTGGCTGCCACCGCGGTTGCTCCGGCACCGGCTGCTAAAGCGGAACCGATGCTCAACGATACGGAAAGCTACTTCAACAACGGTATCAAACAGGCCGTGGCAAAAGGGGATATCGACAAGGCTCTGAAGTTGATGAATGAAGCTGAGCGCCTGGGTTCTAAATCTGCTCGTTCCACCTTTATCGGCGCTGTAAAAGGCAAGGGGTAAGTTCTCCCCACAGCGCCGATGTTTAGGCGAAGCCTTTCGGTGTGCCCTTAGGGGCGCACCTTTTTTATATGCTTCATCCTTCAAGCCATTCCGCAGCGCGGACTGTTGCACGGCTGTTGCGCTATTGATCGTATTTGACCATTCCTGCACCCCCTCTTATCTCTTTCTGCGATACAATGGCCCAACGCTATGTATTGGAGAGACAGGCATGTCGCACTCTGCACTGAAGCAGCTGCGTGCTTTGCACTATTTTGACGTTGTTCCCCCGCTTGAACCGGCTCAGCGCGACTGGCTGATGCTGGAAGACTCGATGACCAAACGGTTTGAGCAGTATGGGAAACCGGTTAGCGTGACGCTATTAAACGAAGAGTTTGTGAGCCGTGATGCGCTGGCCGATGAGCAGCATCTGCTCGCGGATGAGCCTCGCTATTGGCTGCGAGAAATATTATTGTGCGTCGGGGGCCAACCGTGGCTTGCCGGGCGTACCGTCGTGCCGGAATCCACCCTCTGTGGGCCGGAGCTGGCGCTGCAGCAACTGGGGCAAACGCCGCTGGGGCGGTACCTGTTTTCCTCCTCCCAGTTGACCCGCGACTTTATTGAAATTGGCCGTCATGATGCGCTGTGGGGGCGTCGTTCCCGTCTCCGTTTGAGTGGAAAACCGCTGCTGCTGACAGAGCTGTTTTTACCCGCATCGCCGCTGTACTAAGAGGAAGAAAAAATGGAGAGGAGTCTAAGGCCGAACAAGCTGCTGGCTTATCATCAGCTGATGCGCACGGACAAACCGATCGGTGCGCTGCTGCTGCTGTGGCCAACGCTGTGGGCGCTATGGGTGGCTGCGCCGGGCGTGCCGCCGCTGTGGATCCTGGCGGTGTTCGTCGCCGGCGTCTGGTTGATGCGTGCCGCAGGCTGCGTGGTGAATGACTACGCGGATCGCAAATTTGATGGACATGTAAAACGCACCGCCAATCGCCCGCTGCCAAGCGGCGCGGTCAGCGAGAAAGAGGCCCGCATCCTGTTTGGTGTGCTGGTTTTACTGTCGTTCCTGCTAGTGTTGACGCTCAATACCATGACTATCCTGCTGTCGGTTGCCGCGCTGGCGCTGGCCTGGGTATATCCGTTTATGAAACGCTACACCCATCTGCCGCAGGTCGTGCTGGGCGCGGCGTTTGGCTGGTCGATTCCGATGGCGTTCGCGGCGGTCAGCGAATCGCTGCCGCTCAGCTGCTGGCTGATGCTGCTGGCGAATATTCTGTGGGCAGTGGCCTACGATACTCAGTATGCGATGGTTGACCGTGATGATGACGTGAAAATTGGCATCAAATCCACGGCGATTTTGTTTGGGAAAAATGACCGCTTAATTATCGGCATTCTGCAGGCCTGTGTGCTGGGGCTGATGGCACTAATTGGCTGGTTGAATGGCCTTGGCTGGGAGTTTTACTGGTCAATCCTGATTGCCGGCGCGCTGTTTGTGTACCAACAAAAGCTGATTCGCCACCGCGAGCGCGGACCCTGCTTCCAGGCATTCCTCAACAATAACTACGTGGGCCTGGTGCTGTTTATTGGGCTGGCGATGAGTTATTGGCAGTTCTGATGATGTAAAAAAAGCCGGATAATAATCCGGCTTTTTTATGGCAAGTGCGCGTACTTACTCGCTTTACAAACCCTTAGGCCTCTTTCGGCGCAGGTTCTTCGTCTTGCGTCACGCTCTCAATCGTTAAACGCACGTCGGAGGTGATGAGGCTCGCCATCATCTGGTAAACCTTCATCGTCTCTGCCGGTTCGGCGTCGCCGCTGTCACTGATATAGCCTTCATCACGCAGGGTCAGTACCAGTGATGAGAACACCGCTTTATCGAAGAACTCTGGCGAGTTGATGCCGTGCAGAACAGAGAGACGCTGTGCCAGCGTACGGCTCTCTTTCTCCAGCGTGCTGCGATTCATCGACGGGTTGCCACTGAGCAGCCAGAAAGTGATTGCATAGCGCTGCAGCGTTTCACGCGCACCGGCCGCCAGCAGTTGTAGCGTACGGGAGTGCGAGGCGTTGATGTGCAGTTCGTCGCCGTTGACGGTGATCAGCTCCTGACGCACCATTTCAGCAATCAGCGTATCGATAACGCCTGGCAGCTCTTCGCGATCCCAGCGCAGGAACAGCTCGGCTTTCAGCATCGGATACAGGGTGTTGATATAGTCCACCACCTGCTCACGGGTGATCTCACGGTGTTGGGTCATAATCGACGCCAGCAGCGAAGGCATGATCAGCATGTGTGCGATGTTGTTGCGGTAGTAGGTCATCAGTACTGCCTGCTCGCGCGGCAGAATGATGATATCGCCGATGGTGTCTTTCTCGACTTCGAACTTGTTCATCTGCAGCGCGTGATCGATAAGCTCGCTGGCAGACGCTTTCGGCGCGGTGGCATCCGGCGCGTACGGTGCGTTGCGCATCAGGGCCAGATAGCAATCCAACTGCTGAGTTAGCTGCTCGCGGGTCAACGAACGCTGACGAGAGGCCAGCAGCGCGGTACAACACAGGTTCATGGCATTGGCCGCACCGGCGTTGTTGATACGCACCATCAGCTCTGCCGCCATTTTATTGACGGTTGGCGTCAGCCAGGCTGGGCGTACGGCCTCAATCGGGTCGATAGACTCGCGCCATTCCGGCACGTGGTGGTTCAGGTAGGTCATCAGCGGCATGGGTTCACCGAAGTTGACGTAACCTTGACCGAGATTGCGCAGCTTGCTCAGGCCTTTCAGCATCTGCGGCAGGCTCTCTTTCTCTTTGGTCGCACCGCGCAGTTCTTTCGCGTATGTGCCCACTTCCATCACGTGTTCATAGCCAATATAAATCGGCACTAAAGTGATTGGACGGGAGCCGCCGCGCAGCATCGCCTGAATAGTCATCGACAGGGTGCCGGTTTTCGGATCCAGCAGACGGCCGGTACGAGAACGGCCACCTTCCACAAAGTACTCAACGGAATAACCGCGGCTGAACAGCTCGCCGAGGTATTCACGGAATACGGTGGAATAGAGTTTATTGCCCTTGAAGGTACGGCGAATAAAGAACGCGCCCAGGCGACGGAAAATCGGGCCTGCTGGCCAGAAGTTCAGGTTAATACCGGCGGCGATATGCGGCGGCACGAGACCCTGGTGGTAAAGCACGTAAGAGAGCAACAGATAGTCCATGTGGCTGCGGTGGCAGGGAACATAAACAATCTCGTGGCCGTCGTGCGCCAGCTGGCGTACGCGCTCGGCGTTATTGACGTTAATCCCCTGATACAGACGGTTCCAGGTAAAGCTCAGGATACGGTCGGTCAGGCGAATCATCTCATAGGAGAAGTTGGCGGCAATCTCTTCCATCAGCGCAATGGCATTCTGCTGCGCTTTTTCGTGGGAGATTTTTTTGCTACGTGCTTCGTCTTCAACCGCCTTGGCAATGGCTTTGGAGGCCAGCAGTTTTTTGAACAGGTCGTGACGAGCAGGTAGACGTGGGCCTACTGCAGCCAAACGCTGACGAGCGAAGTGCATACGCGCCACGCGAGCCAGCTTCTGGGCGATGGTTTTATCCGTACCGTGCTCATCGGCCATGCGGCGCAGGGAGACGGATGGTGAGAAGCGCACGAAGCTGTCGCGACCGAGCCAGGAGACGGCAAAGAATTTCTGGAAGCCGTTGAGCATCCGCAGTGGTGGATTGACTTCACCTTTCTCGCGACCCGGAGAACGCCCAAACATCACCGACACTGGCACCATTTGCACATCCAGGTCTGGATTGCTGCGGTGCAGATCGAGATAGTCGTGGAACAGCTTGATCGACTCTTCTTTCGGCGTGTAATAAGTGAACACGCGCGGACCGCCGTGAATGAACACGTAGCGCGGCAGCAGAGTGCCGTCGATTTCTAACGGTTCAAGCGGGTCTGGGAGGTCGTGCGCCAGGCACTGGGCGCGCAGCGTCAGTAGGTCAGCCTTAGAGTTATAAGGCAGGACGTACATAATTGGACGTGATGTATCAAGCCCCAATTCCTGAGCAGGTTCTGCCGGAATAGACTTGCTCTTTACCAGAACACTTAATGGTAAATTCAGTAATTTGTAGTAAATTCGTGGCCAGCCGGACATAAACGATGTAAAGCCTCTGGTTAATCATGCAAATGCGCGGCAAGAATATCAGAAAGTCGGCAGAATTTCTGTTCTACCAGCTCATAATAATACACTAAGTGATTCGCGCGGCGGCCAGGCGGCAAACCTAGCAGCAGCGTGAAGTACGCATTGTCATTGACGTCATAACGTAAAAGGTTCTTGAGATGGCCAATAATACCACTGGGCTCACCCGAATTATCAAAGCAGCTGGATATTCCTGGAAAGGATTTCGCGCGGCGTGGATCAATGAAGCCGCATTCCGCCAGGAAGGCGTAGCCTCCGTACTGGCGATTATTATTGCCTGCTGGCTGGATGTTGACCCTATCACCCGCGTGCTGCTTATCGGCTCCGTCCTGTTGGTGATGATAGTGGAAATTCTCAATAGTGCACTGGAAGCGGTGGTTGACCGCATTGGCTCGGAATATCACGAGCTGTCGGGGCGTGCGAAAGACATGGGCTCGGCGGCGGTACTGCTGGCAATTTTTGTCGCGCTGATCACCTGGGGCGTTCTGCTGTGGGCTCATTTCCACTAAAGCTGTGAAAACTGCCTGATTTCGTGCGTTTTATGGTTCCAAAATAGGCACTAGCTGTATATACTCACAGCATAACTGTATATACACCCAGGGGGCGGAATGAAAGCGTTAACGACCAGGCAGCAAGAGGTGTTTGATCTCATTCGGGATCATATCAGCCAGACGGGCATGCCGCCGACGCGTGCGGAAATTGCTCAGCGCTTGGGGTTCCGTTCCCCGAATGCGGCTGAAGAGCACCTGAAAGCGCTGGCGCGTAAAGGGGTTCTTGAGATAGTTTCCGGAGCCTCCCGTGGCATCCGCCTGCTGGTGGAAGAAGAAGAGGGCCTGCCGCTAATTGGCCGCGTTGCGGCGGGTGAGCCGCTGCTGGCACAGCAGCACATTGAAGGCCATTATCAAGTCGACCCATCGCTCTTTAAGCCGAGCGCCGACTTCCTGCTGCGCGTCAGCGGTATGTCGATGAAAGACATTGGTATTATGGACGGCGATCTGCTCGCGGTGCATAAAACTCAGGATGTGCGTAATGGCCAGGTCGTGGTGGCTCGTATCGACGAAGAAGTGACGGTGAAACGCCTGAAGAAACAGGGTAACGTCGTCGAATTGCTGCCAGAAAACAGCGAGTTTTCGCCCATCGTCGTCGATCTGCGTCAGCAGAACTTTTCCATTGAAGGGCTGGCCGTTGGCGTGATTCGCAACGGCGAATGGTTGTAATCCCCCCCTCTCTCAAATGGCTGTGATATTTCCTCTATCACGGCCTTTTTTGTTTCTGGTTCATACCGATGCCGCTACTGACTTCTGCCGATAAGGCCCTGTGGCGCTTAGCGCTACCGATGATTTTCTCTAACATCACCGTGCCGCTGCTGGGGCTGGTGGATACCGCCGTGATTGGCCATCTTGATAGTCCGGTCTATCTGGGTGGAGTGGCCATTGGCGCGACCGCAACCAGCTTCCTGTTTATGTTGCTGTTGTTCTTACGTATGAGCACCACCGGCCTGACGGCGCAGGCATTCGGTGCCAAAGATCCTCAGGCCTTAGCCCGTGCGCTGGTGCAGCCACTGCTGCTGGCGTTAGGCGCCGGCTTGTTGATTATCGTATTTAAAAATCCGCTCATTCATTTGGCGCTGTCTATCGTCGGCGGCAGTGGCGAAGTGCTGGAGCAGGCGCAGCGTTTCCTCTCCATCCGCTGGCTCAGTGCTCCCGCTTCGCTGGCGAATCTGGTGCTGCTGGGCTGGCTGCTGGGCGTCCAGTACGCCCGCGCGCCGGTGGTGCTACTGGTGGTCGGCAACGTGCTGAACATTGTCCTCGATCTGTGGCTGGTGATGGGGCTGCATATGAACGTGCAGGGTGCGGCGTTGGCGACGGCGATAGCTGAATATGCCACCTTGCTGGTGGGATTGGGTATGGTGCGTAAGGTGCTAGTGATGCGCGGGGTGTCCTGGGCGATGCTGAAAACGGCATGGCTGGGTGATTTTCGCCGCCTGCTGGCGCTCAACCGCGACATCATGCTGCGCTCGCTGTTGCTTCAGCTGTGCTTTGGGGCGGTAACTGTATTTGGTGCGCGTCTTGGCAGCGATGTCGTGGCGGTTAACGCAGTATTGATGACCATGTTGACCTTTACAGCGTACGCGCTGGACGGCTTCGCCTATGCGGTCGAAGCCCATTCGGGGCAGGCTTACGGCGCACGCGACGGCAGCCAGCTGCTGGAAGTCTGGCGTGCGGCCTGCCGTCAGGCGGGCGTGGTTGCACTCGCCTTCGCGCTGGTTTATGCCGCGCTGGGGGAACATATCGTGGCGCTATTGACCTCTATTCCTGAGCTGCGTGAGCTGGCTGACCGCTACGTGATTTGGCAGATGATACTGCCGGTCATTGGCGTGTGGTGCTATCTGCTTGATGGCATGTTTATCGGCGCAACGCGCGGTGCGGAAATGCGTAACAGCATGGCCGTTGCGGCGGCGGGATTTGCGCTTACGTTGCTCGCGCTGCCGCTGCTGGGTAACCATGGACTATGGCTAGCCATCGCCGTATTCCTGGCGCTGCGCGGCCTATCGCTGGCGTTTATCTGGCGTCGCCACTGGCGCAACAACAGCTGGTTTTCCTAACGTGATGGTTAAAGATTCCGAATAGTGAATCAATGTCGGAATGAGTGACTACAATTAGTCTCACGCTTAGCGAAAAAAGTGTTCGTTTGGAAAGAAAGCTTTCGCTATTTACTCACTGACGATCGAGGATTCAATAATGAATAAAGACGAAATCGGCGGCAACTGGAAACAGGTTAAAGGTAAAGTGAAAGAGCAATGGGGCAAACTGACCGATGATGATATGACGGTGATCGAAGGGAAACGCGATCAGCTGGTCGGTAAAATTCAGGAGCGTTACGGCTATGCGAAGGATCAGGCCGAAAAAGAGGTCGATAGCTGGGATAAACGTCATAACCACCGCTGGTAAATCCAGCGCGTACAGGGAAGTACGCTGTCCCGCTTAGCGACCGCTAGCGGGATTTTTTCTTGATTTGAATCGTGTGGTCGTGCTGACAGTGTTCATGCGCTTTGCAGGCTTCAACTTCAACGCAGGCCGAGCACAGCCCGTGTGCTTCAATCACATTGTGGCGCAGGGCAAAGCCCATTTTGGCCGCCAGCGCATGCATGATGTCTTCAACCCCTTCCGCACACTCTTCTTTCACGACGCCACAGCGGTCGCAGATAAACATCGCAGAGGTGTGAGTCGGCTGATCAAACAGGTGGCACAGTACGTAACTGTTGGCCGATTCCACTTTGTGAACAAAGCCCTGCTCGAGCAAAAACTCCAGCGCGCGGTAAACCGTCGGTGGCTTAGCCTGCGGCTCTTTTACCCGCAACAGGTCGAGCAGATCGTAGGCGCTGATTGCCCCTTCTTGCAGACTCATCAGACGCAGGACTTCCAGACGTTGAGGAGTCAGGCGCACGCCGCGTTGAGCACACAGCTTTTCAGCTTGCGCTAGCAGTTCTTGCGTAGTGGTCTTATCCATTGGCGTCCTCGGGTTACGGGCGAAACAAACACATACTTTATCATGTTATGGCAGAAACACCGAGTTTCCACCGGTGTGCTATAGGTGTGTTATAGCAGGCGTACATCACACTCAGGACGAAAAAGAATGAAAAGACCCGATTGCATTCGCCATTGGCACGACGTTGAAGGCCCGGACGATTCCACTTATCCCGATAGCGACGAGCGCTTTTCTATTGGCGCACCGCTGGCTCGCGCGCTCGGACTCAGGCACATCGGCATTCACCATGAGCGTCTACTGCCGGGGCGACGGACATCCTATCCGCATGCGGAGAGCGATGAAGAAGAGTTCATCTACGTGCTGGAAGGGTATCCGCAGGCGTGGATTAACGGTTATCTGTGGAAACTTCAGCCGGGCGATAGCGTGGGTTTTCCGGCTGGAACCGGTGTCTGCCACACTTTTATCAACAATACCTCAGAAGAGGTGCGACTGTTGGTTGTAGGCGAAGCCAATAAACGCTCGAACCGAATCTATTACCCACTAAATGCCTCTTATGCCGTCACGCGTGAGGACCGCTGGGTGGACCATCCGCCACAGTTTTTCGGGCCGCATGACGGAAAACCTGGGCGAAATTGACCATTGTCTTCTATAAAAGATTAGGGTGCTTACTAAAAACGATAACCCATAGAAAATTTCAGTTAGGGGAATAGAACGCTTTTTGTCCCGTTATTCACAGCAATAGTTCGTCTCCATCCAGGCGATAACGGATGGAGGGTTGTTTCATAAACAGACAATAAGACGAGCAAACTGTGAAAAAAAACGAAAAATTTTCGCTGATGGGGATCGCTGTCTCTTTTTTAGTGGCAGGTCAGGCAGGGGCAGCAAATGGTTGGACGGAGGCCCGGAACGACGCCATGGGCGGCACCGGGGTGGCTTCGGCTCACTATGGCAGCGGTGTTCTTATCAACCCGGCATTATTGGCGAAAGCCAAGCCAGATGACGATATTACGGTCATTCTACCAACTATCGGTGCGCAGATTTCTGACAAAGATAATCTGCGCAATAAGATTGATGATATCAGTGATGATGTGAACGCCTATAAGCGCTCGCTAAGCGGTATCAATATTCCCGAGCTGTTTATCCCGGGTAGCCCTGGCTACCAGCGGGTTTCTTCTGCCGCCGGTAATCTGGCGGATCAGCTCTCATCGCTAAAGGGAAAAACCGCGCTGGCGAAAGCGGGCGCGGGGATGGCCATTACGATCCCGAATGATGTGCTGGCGGTAGCGTTTGTAGCGAAAGCGGATGCCCGTGCGCGCGTGAGTTCGTATATTGATCAAGGTGATATCGACATTCTGCGCGGTATTCAGGCCACACCTTCGAAAGTACTGACAGCCAACACTAATGATTTGAAATCAGAAGGCTATGGCCGTGCGGCGATTGTCTCTGACTACGGCGTGGCGATTGCACGCCAGTTTGATTTCGGCGGTATTCCGGTGTCCTTCGGCGTGACCCCTAAACTGCAAAAAACCTGGCTCTATAACTATACCGTCTCGATCTACAACTTCAGCAGCGACGATATCAACAGTAGCCGCTATCGAAACGACGATACTGGTTTTAACGTTGATGCGGGGATGGCGGCTGATTTGAGTGATAGCTGGACGGTGGGCCTGAGCGGTCAAAACCTGTTCTCCCGCGATATCGATACTAAACAGGTGGCGGGAGTACGTGATACGTACCAAATCCGCCCGCTGGTGACTGCAGGTGTGGCGTGGCATAGCGATATGCTAACGCTGAGCGCCGACGGCGACCTCACTGAAACTAAAGGCTTTAAGAGCGAAGAGAATTCTCAGTACGTCGGCGTAGGTGCTGAAGTGCGTCCGCTCGACTGGCTGGCGGTGCGTGCAGGCTATCGCGCGGATGTGAAAAACAATGACAGTAACGTCTTTACCGGCGGGGTGGGTTTTGCGCCGTTTAACCGCGTCCATCTCGATCTGATGGGGTTGTACGGTGAGGATCAAACCTGGGGCGCCGGTGCGCAGGTGAGCGTCACGTTCTAAGTTGCATCGCATCCTCCGGCTAAGCTTTGCGCCGCCGGGGGATTCCCCTCTGACATTACATTTCTGCTCAGGCTTTATGCTATAGTAGCCGCCCTTTTTTCCGGATGCTTAAATAATCGCCATGTTGTCAGAATCCTCGACCGCTGCTTTCCCTGCTCACCGCTTCTCCATCGCGCCAATGCTCGACTGGACGGACAGACACTGCCGCTATTTTCTGCGCCTGCTGTCGCAGCACACGCTGCTGTATACCGAGATGGTGACCACCGGAGCAATTATTCACGGTAAAGGTGACTATCTGGCCTTCAGCGAAGAAGAACATCCGGTTGCCCTACAGCTTGGCGGTAGCGATCCGGCACAGCTGGCACACTGTGCGAAGCTCGCGCAGGCGCGCGGCTATGACGAGATTAATCTCAACGTCGGCTGCCCGTCTGACCGCGTACAAAACGGCATGTTTGGCGCGTGTCTGATGGGCAACGCGCAGCTGGTTGCGGATTGTGTAAAAGCGATGCGCGACGTGGTGTCGATCCCGGTGACGGTGAAAACGCGTATTGGCATTGATGACCAGGATAGCTATGAATTCCTTTGTGATTTCATTGACACGGTTTCCGGTCGCGGCGAATGCGAGATGTTTATTATCCACGCACGTAAAGCGTGGCTTTCCGGATTAAGCCCAAAAGAAAACCGTGAAATCCCACCGCTGGATTACCCGCGCGTTTATCAGCTCAAGCGTGACTTCCCGCATCTGATCATGTCTATCAACGGTGGTATCAAATCGCTGGAAGAGGCCAAAATGCACCTGGCGCATATGGATGGTGTGATGGTGGGCCGCGAAGCCTATCAGAACCCAGGTATTTTGGCGTCGGTAGACCGTGAGATCTTCGGCGCGAGCGATGTCGATGCCGACCCAGTGGCGATAGTCCGCGCGATGTATCCGTACATCGAGCGCGAGTTGAGTAACGGTACCTACCTGGGCCACGTGACGCGCCATATGCTGGGCCTGTTCCAGGGGATTCCGGGGGCGCGTCAGTGGCGTCGTTATCTGAGTGAGAATGCGCACAAGGCTGGGGCGGGTATTGACGTGCTCGAACATGCCTTAAAACTGGTTGCCGATAAGCGTTAATTATTTCGCTAAAACCTGGTCAAATTCACCACGCTCTGCACGATGTTGCAGAGCGTTTTTGTTTATATTCAATAAGTTATTTTTGGCACGTTTTTTGTAATGGTTCTGACAGATAAGTGTGATTTCTGGGAGAGCAACGATGCTGGAACTATTATTTGTGATTGGATTTTTTGTCATGCTGCTGGTCACGGGCATTTCGCTGCTCGGGATTATTGCCGCACTGGTGGTGGCAACGGTACTGATGTTTGTTGGCGGACTGTTTGCACTGATGATAAAACTTCTGCCGTGGCTGCTGCTGGCGGTAGTGGTGGTGTGGATCGTTCGGGCGATTAATTCACCGAAAAAACAGACCTGGCGCGACAACTACCGGAGGTATTGAGGGCTTCGTCACAACCTCAAAAATTTTGCATAAAACGCCGTAGGATTCGCGTAAAAAATCTGTCACTATTGCTGGCGTTAACGAATTCATCGAGCTGTACCCTACATACAGCCGAACTAAAAAAAGAAAGGGCTTCCTACGGGAAGCCCTAGTCTTTTGTAGCGCCGAAAACCTATGGGATAAGCAGGCTTGAACCCTGTGTAGCCCGGCTTTCCAGAATCTCATGCGCGCGTCGCGCTTCTTTCAGCGGATACTTCTGATTTTCTGCCACATCCACTTTAATGATCCCGCTGGCAATCAGTGAGAACAGTTCGTGGCTGGCTTCTTTCAGTTCGTCATAGGTGGTGATGTAGCCGTTGAGGGAAGGGCGAGTCACGAACAGCGAACCTTTCTGGTTGAGAATACCCAGGTTAACGCCGGTCACCGGGCCGGAAGAGTTACCAAAACTCACCATCAGACCACGGCGCTGCAAGCAATCGAGCGATGCCTCCCAGGTGTCTTTCCCGACCGAGTCGTACACCACCGGCAGTTTTTTGCCGCCGGTGATCGCTTTCACCCGCTCGGCAATGTTTTCATCACGATAGTTAATCACCTGCCAGGCGCCGGCCTGTAGCGCACGCTGCGCTTTTTCCGCACTACCCACGGTACCAATCAGCTTCGCACCCAGCGCTTTCGCCCACTGGCAGGCGATCAACCCTACACCGCCTGCTGCGGCATGGAACAGGAACGGCTCACCGGGTTTGATTTCGTAGGTTTTGCGCAGCAGATAAAAGACCGTCAGGCCTTTGAGGAATGAGGCAGCGGCCTGTTCGTAGGAGATGGCCGCCGGGAGTAGGGCAACTTTATCCGCCGGGACGTTATGCACTGAACTGTAAGCGCCGAGCCCGGATTGAGCGTAAACTACGCGATCGCCCGCTTTGATGTGCTTCACGTTACTGCCCACTTGGCTGACGACGCCAGCGGCTTCGGTACCCAGCCCGCTTGGCATCGATGGCGGCGGGTAGAGGCCGCTGCGGATGTAGGTGTCGATGTAGTTAATGCCGATCGCTTTGTTTTCCACCTGCACTTCGTTTTCGGCAGGGGCGTTGGGGGTGAATTCGACGGCGTTTAGCACTTCAGGGCCGCCATGTTTGCTAAATTCAATACGGGTTGCCATGCTTCCTCCAGAACAATGTGGTAATCTTTCGACCCACTCTTTATCTCGGTAATACCATTCACTATGGCAGCAAATAAACCCTTCAACAAACCTCAAACCGAAGCTCGCGAACGCGATTTTCAGGTGGCAGGTCTGAAAGTACCGCCGCACTCGATTGAAGCGGAACAATCGGTGTTGGGCGGTTTAATGTTGGATAACGAGCGCTGGGACGATGTCGCCGAGCGCGTCGTCGCCGACGATTTCTACACGCGCCCGCACCGTCACATCTTCACAGAGATGGGCCGTTTGCAGGAAGGCGGGAGCCCAATTGACCTGATTACGCTCGCGGAATCGCTGGAGCGACAGGGGCAGTTGGACAGCGTTGGTGGTTTTGCCTATCTGGCAGAATTATCAAAAAACACGCCAAGTGCGGCAAACATTAGTGCTTACGCCGATATCGTCCGTGAACGTGCGGTTGTGCGTGAGATGATTGCGGTCGCTAATGAAATCGCCGAAGCCGGTTTCGATCCGCAGGGTCGCACCAGCGAAGATCTGCTGGACCTGGCCGAGTCCCGCGTCTTTAAAATTGCCGAAAGCCGCGCCAACAAAGACGAAGGTCCGAGAAACATCACCGAAGTGCTTGACGCCACCGTGGCGCGTATTGAGCAGCTATTCCAGCAGCCGCACGACGGTGTGACCGGGGTGAATACCGGCTATGACGATCTCAACAAAAAAACCGCCGGTCTGCAGCCGTCGGATTTGATTATCGTCGCCGCACGTCCGTCGATGGGTAAAACGACATTTGCAATGAACCTCGTCGAAAATGCGGCGATGTTGCAAGATAAACCGGTTCTTATCTTCAGTCTTGAGATGCCCTCTGAGCAGATTATGATGCGTTCCCTGGCGTCGCTGTCGCGCGTTGACCAGACCCGCATTCGTACCGGCCAGCTCGATGATGAGGACTGGGCGCGTATCTCCGGCACCATGGGGATCCTGCTGGAAAAACGGAATATCTATATTGATGATTCCTCCGGCCTGACGCCAACGGAAGTGCGCTCCCGCGCGCGTCGTATCGCCCGTGAACACGGCGGTATCGGTCTTATCATGATCGACTACCTGCAGCTGATGCGCGTGCCGTCGCTTTCCGATAACCGTACGTTGGAAATCGCAGAAATTTCCCGCTCTCTCAAAGCCTTGGCCAAAGAATTACACGTGCCGGTGGTAGCGCTGTCGCAGCTTAACCGCTCCCTGGAACAACGTGCGGATAAACGCCCGGTCAACTCTGACCTGCGTGAATCTGGCTCCATCGAGCAGGATGCCGACTTAATCATGTTCATCTATCGTGATGAGGTTTATCACGAAAACAGTGATTTAAAAGGCATCGCTGAGATTATTATTGGTAAACAGCGTAACGGTCCTATCGGTACGGTACGCCTGACCTTTAACGGTCAGTGGTCGCGTTTCGATAACTACGCTGGCCCGCAGTACGACGACGAATAACAACACTGAATCAGGTTTTACCCTAAATAATTCGAGTTGCAGGAAGGCGGCAAGGGAGTGAATCCCCAGGAACTTACCCGAGTAAGTGATTGGGGTGAGCGAGCGCTGCCAACGCACCTGCAACTTGAAGTATGACGGGGATACTCAAGCAAACACTTATCAAGGAACACAAATGCAAGCGGCAACTGTAGTCATTAACCGCCGCGCTCTGCGACACAACCTGCAACGTCTGCGTGAGCTGGCACCTGCCAGCAAGCTGGTTGCGGTGGTGAAAGCGAACGCTTACGGACACGGCCTCCTCGAGACCGCGCGAACGCTCCCCGACGCTGATGCTTTTGGCGTTGCCCGTCTTGAAGAGGCACTGCGCCTGCGCGACGGCGGTATCACGCAGCCGATCCTGCTGCTGGAAGGCTTCTTTAACGCCACTGACCTGCCGACCATTGCGACGCAGCGCCTGCATACTGCCGTACACAATATTGAGCAGCTTGAAGCGCTGGAAGCCGCCGAAATCAGTGAGCCGGTGACCGTGTGGATGAAACTCGATACCGGTATGCACCGCTTGGGTGTTCGCCCGGAAGAAGCTGAAGCCTTCTACCAGCGCCTGAGCCAGTGTAAAAACGTCCGCCAGCCGGTCAATATCGTTAGCCATTTTGCCCGCGCCGACGAGCCTGACTGTGGGGCGACGGAACGCCAGCTGGATATCTTCAATACCTTTACCGCAGGCAAACCGGGGCTGCGCTCCATCGCCGCTTCTGGCGGCATTCTGCTGTGGCCACAATCACATTTCGACTGGGCGCGTCCCGGCATTATTCTCTACGGCGTATCGCCCCTGGAGCAAAAGCCATGGGGCCCGGATTTCGGCATGCAGCCGGTGATGTCGCTGACCTCCAGTCTGATTGCGGTGCGCGAGCACAAAGCCGGCGAAGCCGTAGGCTACGGCGGCACCTGGATTAGTGAGCGCGACACCCGCCTGGGCGTGGTAGCGATGGGCTATGGCGATGGTTATCCTCGTGCCGCGCCATCCGGAACGCCGGTGCTGATCAACGGCCGTGAAGTACCGATTGTTGGCCGTGTGGCGATGGATATGATTTGCGTTGATCTGGGGCCTGAAGCGGAAGATAAAACCGGTGATACGGCCATCATGTGGGGCCAGGGGCTGCCGGTTGAACGCATCGCGGAAATCACAAAAGTAAGTGCTTACGAACTTATCACGCGACTGACGTCGCGCGTCGCGATGAAGTATATTGATTAAGCGTTAACGCCACACCACCCGGCGTCGCCATACGACGCCGGGTAAAACCCGCAACTACCTCTCGACCTTCCGCACCATCCGGTTTATTGTGTTATTTCCTGCCTTTCTGTAAACCTGGAGAACCATCGCGTGTTTCAAAAAGTTGACGCCTATGCGGGCGACCCCATTCTTTCGTTAATGGAACGCTTCAAAGAAGATCCGCGCAGCGACAAAGTTAACCTCAGCATCGGCCTGTACTACAACGAAGACGGCATCATTCCGCAGCTGCAGGCAGTGGCGCAAGCCGAAGCGCGTCTGAACGCGCAACCACACGGGGCGTCTTTGTATCTGCCGATGGAAGGGCTTAATAGCTACCGTCACACCGTGGCACCGCTGCTGTTTGGCGCGGATAACCCGGTTCTCCAGCAGCATCGCGTGGCGACAATTCAAACCCTCGGTGGCTCCGGCGCGCTGAAGGTTGGCGCCGACTTCCTCAAGCGCTACTTCCCGGATTCCGGTGTCTGGGTCAGCGACCCGACCTGGGAAAACCATATCGCGATTTTTGAAGGTGCGGGCTTTACCGTCGGCACATATCCGTGGTTCGACAGCGAAACCAACGGTGTGCGCGTTGATGCGCTGCTGGAAAAACTCAACACGCTACCAGCGCGCAGCATCGTGCTGCTGCATCCGTGTTGTCATAACCCAACCGGTGCCGATCTCACGCCTGCGCAGTGGGACGCGGTGGTTGAGGTGCTGAAAGCTCGTGAGCTGATTCCGTTCCTCGACATCGCCTACCAGGGCTTTGGCGCGGGGATGGATGAAGATGCCTATGCGATCCGCGCGATTGCCGCTGCCGGTTTACCTGCGCTGGTTAGCAACTCGTTCTCCAAAATCTTCTCGCTGTACGGCGAGCGCATCGGCGGCCTGTCAATTATCTGTGAGGATAATGAAACCGCGCTGCGCGTGCTGGGCCAGCTGAAAGCGACCGTGCGCCGTAACTACTCTAGCCCACCGAATTTCGGGGCGCAGGTAGTGGCTGCAGTGCTGGGTGATGCTGAGCTTAAAGCTAACTGGTTGGCGGAAGTGGAAGGGATGCGTACGCGTATTCTTGAGATGCGTCAGGCGCTGGTCAATGTGCTAAAAGAAGAGATACCAAACGGTAATTTCGACTACCTGCTTAAGCAGCGTGGGATGTTTAGCTACACTGGTCTGAGCGCGCAGCAGGTCGATAGACTGCGCGAAGAATTCGGTGTTTATCTGATCGCCAGCGGCCGTATGTGCGTTGCGGGACTTAACAGCCGTAACGTCCAGCAAGTTGCCAAAGCCTTTGCTGCTGTGATGTAAGTGGGTGCTCACTCTGGCTCTGAGTTAAGCGCTGAGCCAGAGTGCTTTCCTGAAATCAAAATGTGATCCCCTTACTTTTTCCAGGATTATTCTTAGAAAACCCTTCCTTTCATCGACCTCAGACGGTAAGGTCGCAGTGCTTTGTGAAAGCACGACTGACTCTAAAACAATAACGAATCGACGAATTAAGGGAAAACATGCGCAAGATTACGCAGGCTCTCAGTGCCGTCTGCTTGTTATTTGCACTGAATGCTTCGGTGACGGCCCACGCGTCGTCGCCCTCTCCACTGTACCCAGGGACTGATATCGCGAAACTTGCTGAGCAAGCGCCTATCCATTGGGTTTCCGTGGCTCAAATTGAAAATAGTCTGCTTGGTCATCCGCCGATGGCCGTTGGTTTTGATATCGACGATACCGTGTTGTTCTCAAGCCCGGGCTTCTGGCGCGGGCAAAGAACTTATTCTCCGGACAGCGAAGACTATCTGAAAAACCCAGAGTTCTGGGAAAAGATGAATAACGGTTGGGATGCTTTCAGTATTCCGAAAGAAGTCGCGCGCTCGCTGATTGCGATGCACGTGAAGCGTGGCGATAGCATCTACTTTGTCACCGGCCGTAGCCAGACGAAAACCGAAACCGTGTCGAAAACGCTGCAGGATGATTTCCTGATCCCTGGAGCCAGTATGAATCCGGTGATTTTTGCCGGCGATCATCCGGGGCAGAACAGCAAGACGCAGTGGCTGAAAGAGAAGAATATCCGGGTGTTCTACGGCGATTCTGACAACGACATCACCGCTGCGCGAGAAGTCGGGGCCAGAGGGATCCGCGTGCTGCGAGCCTCAAACTCCACTTACCGTCCGCTGCCGCAGGCCGGTGCCTTCAATGAAGAAGTGATTGTTAACTCCGAGTACTGATCGCCCGACTAAAAAATGATGCTTTTTTAGGCAAAATAATTCGCTGGAAGGTTTAACCTTTCGGCGTCTTGTTGCACACTGAAGATGATGATTTTTTGCACAGATAGCGGTAAGACAAAGGAGTATAACGATGACCAGTTCGGATCTTCTGCTGTACTGCATGGCTAAGCGTGGCGCGGAACAGAGCGTACACAGCGACTGGAAGGCAACTCAGATTAAAGTGGCCGATGTGCTTTTCGCGATGGTAAAGGATGTGGAAGACCGTCCGGCGGTTTCGCTGAAAAGCAGCCCCGAACTGGCAGAACTGCTGCGCCAGCAGCATAAAGATGTACGCCCAAGCCGCCATCTTAATAAAGCGCACTGGAGCACGGTGTATTTAGATGGTTCGCTGCCCGACTCGCAGATTTACTATCTGGTTGATGCGTCGTATCAGCTGGCGGTAGAGCTGCTGCCGGAAACGCTCCGGCAGCAGATGTACTCGTGATTATGACAATAGCGGCTTCAGGAAGCGCGCGGTGTGCGAGGCTTCGCAGTTAGCCACCGTTTCCGGCGTGCCGGAAACGAGGATTTCACCGCCGCCGCTACCGCCTTCCGGACCCAGGTCGACAATCCAGTCGGCCGTTTTAATCACGTCCAGGTTATGCTCAATCACCACGATGGTATTGCCCTGATCCCTGAGCTGATGCAGCACTTCCAGTAGCTGTTGAATATCGGCAAAGTGCAGACCGGTCGTTGGCTCATCCAGGATGTACAGCGTCTGGCCGGTCCCGCGTTTTGACAGTTCACGCGCCAGCTTCACGCGCTGCGCTTCACCACCGGACAGCGTAGTAGCTGACTGGCCCAGACGAATGTAGGTCAGACCTACGTCCATCAGGGTTTGCAGCTTACGCGCCAGCGCGGGTACGGCGTCGAAGAACTCACGTGCTTCTTCGATGGTCATATCCAGCACTTCGTGAATGGTTTTGCCTTTGTACTTAATTTCCAGCGTTTCGCGGTTATAGCGTTTGCCTTTGCACTGATCGCACGGCACGTAGATATCCGGCAGGAAGTGCATTTCAACTTTGATAACCCCGTCGCCCTGACAGGCTTCACAGCGTCCGCCGCGGACGTTAAAGCTAAAGCGCCCTGGCGTATAGCCGCGTGAACGAGACTCCGGCACGCCGGCAAACAGTTCACGCACCGGCGTAAAGACGCCGGTATAGGTCGCCGGGTTGGAGCGCGGCGTACGGCCGATTGGGCTCTGGTCGATATCGATAACTTTATCGAAATGTTCCAGCCCCTGAACGTCGCGGTACGGCGCGGGTTCGGCGATGGTGGCGCCGTTCAACTGAGTTTGTGCAATCGGGAACAGCGTGTCGTTAATCAGCGTCGACTTACCCGAACCGGACACGCCGGTGATGCAGGTAAACAGGCCGACCGGCAGCGTCAGGGTCACATCTTTTAGGTTGTTGCCTGAAGCCCCCGTCAGCTTAAGCACTTTTTCTGGATCGGCCGGAACGCGGTTTTTCGGTACTTCAATTTTACGTTTGCCGCTCATGAACTGCCCGGTTAACGACTCCGGCACCGCCATAATGTCGTCCAGCGTCCCTTCGGCAACCACCTGACCGCCGTGCACGCCCGCGCCCGGACCGATATCGATAACGTGGTCAGCGGCGCGAATGGCGTCTTCGTCGTGTTCAACCACAATCACCGTGTTACCAAGGTTACGCAGGTGAACCAGTGTTCCCAGCAGGCGTTCGTTGTCGCGCTGGTGCAGACCGATTGACGGCTCATCCAGTACGTACATCACGCCCACCAGACCTGCGCCAATTTGGCTGGCCAGACGAATACGCTGCGCTTCACCGCCGGACAGCGTTTCCGCCGAACGAGATAGCGTCAGATAATTCAGGCCGACGTTGACCAGGAACTTGAGACGATCGCCAATCTCTTTCAGCACTTTTTCGGCAATTTTAGCCCGTTGACCGGCCAGCTTCAGGTTAGTGAAGAAGTCCAGTGCGTGGCCGATGCTCATGTCTGAAATGGTTGGTAGCGGCGTATTTTCAACGTAAACATGGCGCGCTTCACGGCGCAGACGCGTCCCGTCACAGCTGGTGCAGGAGCGGTTGCTGATAAATTTCGCCAGCTCTTCGCGTACCGCACTCGATTCCGTTTCCTTATAGCGGCGCTCCATATTATGCAGCACGCCTTCGAACGGATGACGGCGTACGGAGGTGTCGCCACGATCGTTGATGTATTTGAATTCAATCGATTCTTTACCCGAACCGTACAGAATAGCCTTCTGCGCGACCGCGCCCAGGCTATCCCATGGGGCTTCCACATCAAACTGGTAATGCTCTGCCAGCGACTTCAGCATTTGGAAGTAGTAGAAATTGCGGCGATCCCAACCGCGAATCGCGCCGCCGGCAAGCGACAGCTCTGGGTTTTGGATCACACGGTCAGGGTCGAAATACTGCTGTACACCCAGGCCGTCACAGGTCGGGCAGGCACCGGCCGGGTTGTTGAATGAGAACAGGCGCGGTTCGAGTTCACGCATGCTGTAGCCGCAGATTGGGCAGGCGAAGTTGGCGGAGAACAGCAGTTCTTCCGCTTTTGGGTCGTCCATGTCGGAGACCACCGCCGTACCGCCGGAAAGCTCCAGTGCGGTTTCAAAGGATTCAGCCAGGCGCTGCGCCAGATCGTCGCGAACCTTAAAGCGGTCGATAACCACTTCAATGGTGTGTTTCTTTTGCAGTTCGAGCTTCGGCGGATCGGACAGATCGCAGACTTCGCCATCGATACGTGCGCGGATATAGCCCTGGCTTGCCAGGTTTTCCAGCGTTTTGGTGTGCTCGCCTTTACGCTCTTTGATGATCGGTGCCAGCAGCATCAGGCGTTTGCCTTCTGGTTGCGACAGCACGTTATCGACCATTTGGCTGACGGTTTGCGCCGCCAGCGGCACGTCGTGATCCGGACAGCGCGGCTCGCCGACGCGGGCGTACAGCAGACGCAGATAGTCGTGAATCTCGGTAATGGTGCCGACGGTAGAACGCGGGTTGTGCGAGGTCGACTTCTGCTCGATGGAGATTGCCGGCGACAGCCCTTCAATATGATCGACGTCCGGCTTTTCCATCAGCGACAGGAACTGGCGCGCGTAGGCAGAAAGCGATTCTACATAGCGACGCTGCCCCTCGGCGTAGAGGGTGTCGAAAGCCAATGAGGATTTACCTGACCCAGAAAGCCCGGTCACGACAATCAGTTTGTCGCGTGGGATGACGAGGTTGATGTTTTTGAGATTATGGGTGCGGGCGCCCCGAACTTCGATCTTATCCATTCACCTTTCCCGGTAGAAGATACACGGATTGCCTGGTTTGTTAGAAGGACAAACGGCAGAAACGGCTAATTATGACACAACTTAACCTGAATGAATATACAGTATTGGAATGCCGGATCGGGCGGTTGAAGAAAAATTGTAGAGTGACAAGATGTTTACTGGAATCTGCATCGCGGCTATCAAAATACGGTCTGGAAATGATACACTGGCGCGTTTACACTTAATCAAGACACACTTTTCAGGAGAGACAAACATGGCCAGCAGAGGCGTAAACAAGGTGATTCTCGTCGGTAACCTGGGCCAGGACCCGGAAGTACGCTACATGCCGAATGGTGGCGCAGTTGCCAACATTACGCTGGCTACTTCCGAATCCTGGCGTGATAAAGCGACCGGTGAAATGAAAGAGCAGACCGAATGGCACCGCGTTGTGCTGTTTGGCAAGCTGGCGGAAGTTGCGGGTGAATACCTGCGTAAAGGTTCTCAGGTCTATATCGAAGGCCAGCTGCGTACCCGTAAATGGACCGATCAGTCCGGTGCGGAAAAATACACCACTGAAGTTGTGGTTAACGTCGGTGGCACCATGCAGATGCTGGGCGGCCGTCAGGGCGGTGGCGCACCTGCAGGTGGCGGCCAGCAGCAGCAGGGCGGTTGGGGTCAGCCTCAGCAGCCACAGGGCGGCAACCAGTTCAGCGGCGGCGCGCAGTCTCGTCCGCAGCAACAGTCCGCTCCGGCACCGTCTAACGAACCACCAATGGACTTCGACGACGATATCCCATTCTAAGATTAGTGCTTCGCTAATTTAGACGATGAAAACCCTGCCTTGGCAGGGTTTTTTTACTTATTCCTTCCAACGATCTTCGCACCATGAACCCCCATCAGCACCGTTTCGGTGCGCGAATTGCCTGCTTTAAAAAAACATCATAAGTAGTGATTTCCCGTAACATTAAGATAAATAAAGAAAATGATATCTGGCACGGTTTGTGCCTACATTGATGTATACACTCATGTAGGCAAGGTGACCGGCAATGACTCAGTACCAATCAGCAAAATGTATGCAGGGGATGGCTGTTGCGCCGCATGCACTGGCGGCAGAAAGTGCAGTGGCAGTGTTACGCGAGGGTGGCAACGCCATTGAAGCGATGGTCGCTGCGGCTGCTACCATTGCCGTGGTTTATCCCCATATGAATGGTATTGGTGGAGACGGTTTCTGGTTGATTTCTACGCCGGGGCAGGAGCCAGTGGCCATTCAGGCCTGCGGGTTTGCAGCAGAAAAAGCGAATATCGATTATTACCGTCAGGCGGGCTACACGCAGATCCCCGTACGCGGGCCGCTGGCAGCAAACACCGTGGCTGGAACGGTGTCCGGTTGGGAACGGGCGCTGTCATGGGCTGAGGAGAATACGGCGAATGCGCCGCTTCCTTTACCGCGTCTGTTAAAAGACGCCATTCACTATGCGCGCCACGGCGTACCGGTATCGCCAGGGCTGCATCAACAAATCAACTCGCGGTTGGATCAGTTGCGTCAACACCCAGGCTTTTGCGGCCTGTTTGCCCCAACGGGCGAAGCGCTGGATGTGAATGAGCTACTGCTGCAACCCGCGCTGGCAAATACGCTTGAGCGATTGGCGACCAACGGATTAGCGGATTTTTACCACGGTGAAACGGCACGCCTGATGAGCGCAGAACTTGAAGCCACCGGTAGCCCATTACGCTTTAACGATTTCGACCGTTTCCGTGCCGAGCAGGTCAAACCGCTGTCGCTGCATACGGATGTCGGCACGGTATACAACCTGCCTCCACCCTCACAGGGGCTGGTGTCGTTGCTGATTACCGGCATCATCGAGCAGCAACGCAAAAAGGGCGCGATTACCGATGAGGCCGACTTTATTCATCAGTGCGTGGAGGCCACCAAGCTGGCGTTTAATCTGCGCGACAGCCATATCACCGATCCGGCCCATATGACGATTGACCCGCAGTCCCTGCTGACAGCCGACAGTATTATCGAACTTAGCGCGGAAATAGCGCCTGACAGCGCGTTGCCATGGGGTAAAGGGCGTGGTCCTGCGGACACCATCTGGATGGGCGTCATTGATAGCTCGGGAACCGCCGTGAGTTTTATCCAGAGCATTTACCACGAGTTTGGTAGTGCGCTTATTCTGTCGGACAGCGGGGTCATCTGGCAAAACCGCGGCAGCAGTTTCTCGCTGGATCCGAATGCGACTAACCCACTTCAGCCGGGACGCCTGCCGTTTCATACCCTCAATCCCGCACTGGCGCGCCTCGCAGACGGTGGAGTGCTGGTTTACGGCAGCATGGGCGGCGACGGGCAGCCGCAAACGCTGGCGGCGCTCTTCGACCGTATTGTCTATCAGAAGATGACGCCACAGGCGGCCATCACCGCGCCACGCTGGCTTCTTGGCCGCACCTGGGGCGAAAGCAGTGACACTCTCAAGATCGAAAGCCGTCATAGAGCGGCGACTACCGACACCCTCAAACAGTACGGCCATGACGTCGAGATTTACCCTCCTTATGACGACCTCATGGGGCATGCCGGAGCCATCCTTCGGCATTGCAACGGCATGCTGGAAGGCGGCAGCGACCCACGCAGCGACGGCGGCGTAGCTCGCTGGTAGCCCCAGCTTTTTCCAAAAGAAACATTGCAGGAATGATGAGGTGCGCGATGCGCACCCGCTTTCTGGCGACTTTTTTTCGTCTATTGGAGCGTAATATGACCGTTCTTAGAGAACCTTTGGTAGCACCAAAATTTGGCAAATGGACGCAGTTGATCCTCGGTCTTATCTGCATGGCATCCATCTCCAGCCCGCAGTACGTCTGGACGTTGTTAACTAAACCGCTGACTGAAAAACTGGGCGTGGGATTACCAGAACTGCAGGTGACGTTCTCATTGCTGATTATTTTGCAGACCTTTTTCTCGCCCTTCCAGGGGCGGTTGGTGGAGCGCTTTGGCCCACGGCTGTTGATCTCCATCGGTACGGTCATGGCAGGGTTAAGCTGGGTGCTTTCCGCGCATATTAACGGCCTGATGGCGCTGTATCTGGTGTATGGCTGTATTGGTGGCCTGGGCACCGGGATTGTCTATATTGGCGTGGTGGGGCTGATGGTGAAGTGGTTCCCGCAAAACCGGGGTTTCGCGGCGGGCGCCGTGGCGGCGGGTTACGGAATGGGGGCGATATTAACCACTTTCCCCATCGCCATTTCGCTGGGCAGCTATGGCCTTGAGCAGACGATGACCGTGTTTGGTCTTATTTTTGCCGCCGTCGGCCTGCTGGCGAGCCAGGGGCTAAGCCTGCCGCCGAGTATGGCGGCGATGCCGGTCAGCCGCAAAGTGGCGCAAAGTACCCGCCAGTTTAATTCGCGGGAAATGCTGCGCCAGCCGCTGTTTTGGCTGATGTTCGCCATGATGGCGATGATGTCTACCTCCGGACTGATGGTGACGTCGCAGATGGCGGTGTTTGCTGAAGATTTTGGTATCAGCAAAGCGGTGGTCTTTGGTATGGCGGCGCTGCCGCTGGCGCTAACCATCGATCGTTTTACCAATGGCTTAACGCGCCCGCTGTTTGGCTTTATCTCTGACCGTTATGGCCGTGAAAAAACCATGTTCATCGCCTTTGCGCTGGAAGGTTGCGCCATGATGCTGTGGCTGGCCTGCCGTGAAGATCCGCTGCTGTTCGTGCTGCTTTCCGGCGTGGTGTTCTTCGGCTGGGGCGAGATTTTCTCCCTGTTCCCGTCCACCTTAACCGATACCTTTGGCAGCGAGCATGCCGCTTCTAACTACGGCTGGCTGTATATTTCACAGGGTATTGGTTCGATTTTCGGCGGCCCGCTGGCGGCGCTGCTGTACCAACACACGCAGGGGTGGCACGTGGTCTTTGGCTGTGCGATAGCCCTTGATTTCATCACTGCCGGGCTGGCACTGTGTGTATTAAAACCCTGGCGTGCGCGGTTTATCCGCCAACATAGCTAATAGCGGAGTTATCCATGACGGCAATGACATCTGAACCCACGCCGCTGCTGGCGCATTCGGAACGTGTGTACCTGCAGCTGCGGCAGGAAATTTATCAGTTCGTTCTCCTGCCTGGCGATCGCTTTACCGAGGTGGACATTGCCCGTCGCCTGGGATGCTCCCGCACGCCGGTGCGTGAAGCGCTGCTACTGCTGCAAAATGAAGGTCTGGTACGGCGCTGCTTGCGTAACGGCTGGGAGGTTTTCCCGATTGATTTCGATGTGTACGAGGATCTCTATGAAACGCGGGCGCTGATTGAAGTCAATTCGGTCAGGAGCCTATGCAGCTCGACATCACCGAAGGTTAATCGGGATGTGCTGGCGAGTCTTAAGGCTATCTGGCAGGTTGCCCCTGAAACCCAACTGCTGGAGTGTGACAATATCGCCTCATTAGATGAGCAGTTTCATCTTGCCCTGACCGAGGCGGCGGGTAATCGGGAGTTGGCCAATATCCTGACCAATATAACCAACCGTATCCGCATCATGCGTCGGCTCGATTTTGAGTATGAAACGCGAATCGCGCAAACCTACAAGGAGCACGCGGAGTTGCTGGGGGCGATTGAACAGCGGGATGAGGAAAAAGCGGTCGCGCTGATTTCTGCGCATATCAAAGATGCGTACAAAGGCGCCAGCACTATTACGCTACGGCGTTTGCAGGGGGTGAGGGTTAAAAACATACGCTAGCGTTTACCTGACGGCGCAGCGTATCGGCCCATCAGGTTTTCATATCAACCGCCGGAATGATCGGCGGTTTCCCCGTGATCGCCCGCTTACGGTTCAGCTCGTCGAGAACGAGTCGGTAGGCGATGTAGTATTTATAAATATTACTGACATAACTCACCGTTTCGCCGCCAATTCTCTCGGCTGCGAGGTTTTCAACGTTGCCAAACCAGATATTGGGGTTAAATCCGCGTTTTTGAGTTTCGGCCCGCAGTCGGGCAATGCGTGTAGGCCCCGCATTGTAAGAGGCGAACGTGAATAGAACCTTATCCAGCTGCGTCATCGGTTCATCGGCGTAGTAGCGGTCGATCATCCAGCGCATATATTTCACCCCAGCGTGGATGTTTGGGTCGAGCTGTTTGATATCGCCAACCTGTAGCTCTTTGCCGGTTTTCGGCATCACCTGCATCACGCCAATCGCGCCAACATGGCTACGCACCGACTGGTCAAGCCTTGACTCTTGATAGCCCTGGGCGGCCATCAGCAACCAGTCGACGTCGTAGCGATCGCCATATTTTCTGAATATTTCGACCATTTTCAGCAGTTTGCGCCGCTCTTTTTCGGCAGCGGCGTTTTTGACATAGTCGGCGTTCTTCAGATAGCGCAGCAGCAGTGTGTTGCCCAGCAGGCTACCCTGGCGGTGGTCTTTCACAAAGTGATTGAGTTCAGCCAGTAGCTGCGGGTTATCTTTGCGTACCGCCCAGGCAATGCTGCCATCGTCGCGGAGCGCTATTTCTTCATGCACTTCGATTTTAGGGAATACTTGTTTCCAGAACAGTGCCTTATGGCGGTCAACCACGGTGAGCGGGATAAGCCCGGCGCTAAGCATTTCCAGCAGGTCTTCATCCTCCAGCGCTTCAGGGGCAAGCTTGATAATGACTGGAGGGCGTTTCTCTTTGGCTAACCGTGCATTCAGCGCCAGCAGGCTCTCGTAGTAGCTAGATGAGCGGCGGACGAACACGGTTTTACCGGCGAGATCGCTCACCTTTTTCACTTTTGGTGAGCCAGGGCCGGAGATCACCAGCTCTTTAATCCCGGTATACAGGGGATTGGTGAAGGTCGCTTCCTGTTGGCGCGTGGACGTAACGGTCAGATTGGCAGCGGCGATATCGCCTTTTCCCTCGTTAAGCGCGGTAAAAAGCGCATCGCGCGCCACCGGGACGAAGATAATGCGAATCTTTAGATGGCGTTGTTTGAGTTTTTTGTCGTTAGCCAGTTGGGTATTAAGGCTGCGTTCGAAGGCGATAAAAATATCGTGGGTGGCCCCGCGCTGCTGGCCCTTATTGATAAAAAAGAACGTCTTGCTGTAGGTGGTAAGAACACGGATGACCCTTCGATCAAGCATGCCGGGGAGGTCACCTTTCCACGGCTGCATGAGGTTTTCGGTATTCAACTCCAGCGTGTCGGATGTCTCTTCTTTTGTTGGCGCGGCATAGGCCGGTAAAGCCAGCAGCAGGGCAGTAAGACAGGGGATAATCAAGCGATGAAAAGGGATGGCATTCATGATGCGACACTCCGCAGGGCGCATCCATTAATTTTAGTCGAGCGGAACTAAAAAGCCTGGGGTTGGCAGGGCTTTTTCTCGTGGGATTCAGGCAATAAAAAACCCCGATAAATCGGGGCTTATGCACGGTGGTCGGCGCTTAGTACATCGCGACAGGCCATTCCGGTGGGGCGTGGCTCATCACTTCAACCATCACATCTTTGATATTGTTTAAAATGGTTGAAATATCGACCAGCGTAATGCCCAGCAAACCGGTGGCAAACCAGCAGGCCGCCGCGACACCCAACATACCGCTGATGACCGCCAGCCCGGCGTAGTCTGATTTACGAAGTTGAATTTTCAGGGTACTGGCGATAAACATCAGTACCGCGCTGGTTAACGGCCAGCGTAACAGCGCGACGCCCGCGGTGATGGAAACCATGAAACCTTATCCTCAGAGATAAACAAGACATTGCCCTGACAGCGCATTGTTTATTGAGGCCCGAGGCGCTCTGGCTATCTGAAGGCATGCAAAGTGAGATGAAACGCTGTTTCTGTTTCATTCTATTTTGTGAACTATATCACGTTTGATGCTTTATTCACCAGAGGCAGGTGCAGGATTTTTGTCAACAGATTAACCACTATAATGAAGTGGTTAATGTCGCCGCGCATGAGGGCGGCGACAAGGTATTGATTCTGTTAGGCAGAGATTTGGTGACGATAGTCCGTTGGCGTACGGTCGAACTCACGACGGAACACGCGGGAAAACGTCTGCTGTGAGACATAGCCCAGATCCATGGCGATATCAAAGATCGGCCGCTGGGTCGTACGTAGCGCCTCGGCCGCCAGCAGCAGGCGTCGTTGGCGAATATAATCCCCCAGCGTCTGATGCATCACGGTGCGGAACATGCGCTGCAGGTACCACTTCGAATAGCCGGACTTTTTCGCCACGATATCGATATTAAGCGGTTGCTCGATATGTTCATCAATCCATTCAATTAACGTCTGAATAATTTCCCGATGGGACATAAGGCTCTCCCCGTTGTCTATTTTTGCGTCGATTTCTGTTCTGCTGGCGAGTATAATTCCTCAAGTTAACTTGAGGTAAAGCGGATTATGGAAAAAAAATCAACGCGCATAAAAACGTTGCTTTCACCCGGCGACGTAGCGAAACGAACTGGTGTTGCGGTGTCGGCGTTACATTTTTATGAGAGCAAAGGGCTTATTCGCAGCACAAGAAATAGCGGTAATCAGCGGCGCTATAAGCGTGATGTTTTGCGCTACGTGGCGATCATCAAAATCGCCCAGCGGCTGGGTATTCCGCTGTCGACCATCGGCGATTCTTTTAGCGTTCTGCCAGAAAACCATACTTTGGGGCCGAAAGACTGGAAGCATTTCACTACCCAATGGCGCGAGGAGTTGGATAAGCGTATTCATGCCATGGAAGCATTGCGCGATCAGCTCAACGGCTGCATCGGCTGCGGCTGCATGTCGCTGCGCGACTGTCCGTTGCGTAACCCTGGCGATAAGTTGGGCGAAGAAGGCACCGGCGCGCGTCTGTTAGAAGATGAATAACCCGCCGCGATCCCCGTCCGGGGATTGCGACATTTTTGCCATAGAATTGTTGCCAGATTGCGCATTCACGATAACGTTTGCGCATGGCTTGACCATTTCTTCATCGGCAATCGTTAATTTTGATTAAGCAGGGCAAACTTCTGTTGAAAAAGGGGGTGTAAAAGCCAGATAATCGTTTGCCTCGAATTTTCGGACGCATCTTACGTCGAAAATGACCTGGCTCACCTCATGGCGCAACCGCGCAAATGAGGAATTCCGATTCTCGTTTTGTCTGCGCGGAGTTAATCGTTTGCTTTTTTGTGGCTCCCCTATTGCCGCAATGTAGCACATGGAGATGACGCTTAGCTGAAAGTGGATGTTCCACCACGCAGACCAACGAATGATAAAAACTCTCAGGGGATGTTTTCTATGTCTACGCCTTCAGCGCGTACCGGCGGTTCGTTAGACGCCTGGTTTAAAATTTCTGCACGTGGTAGCTCCGTTCGTCAGGAGGTTGTCGCCGGTCTTACGACCTTCCTGGCGATGGTTTACTCGGTGATCGTGGTGCCTGGAATGCTGGGTAAAGCCGGTTTCCCGCCAGCGGCAGTGTTCGTGGCGACCTGTCTGGTTGCCGGTGTGGGGTCTATCGTGATGGGGCTGTGGGCGAACCTGCCTTTGGCCATTGGCTGCGCCATTTCACTGACCGCTTTCACCGCCTTTAGCCTGGTGTTGGGCCAGCAGATCAGTATACCGGTAGCCCTGGGCGCCGTATTCCTGATGGGTGTGCTGTTCACCGTTATCTCGGCTTCCGGGATTCGTAGCTGGATTTTGCGCAATTTGCCGCAGGGCATTGCGCACGGTACCGGCATCGGTATCGGCCTGTTCCTGCTGCTGATTGCGGCAAACGGCGTGGGCATGGTGGTTAAGAACCCAATCGACGGTCTGCCGGTGGCGCTGGGTCAGTTCGACAGCTTCCCGGTGATCATGACCCTGATTGGTCTGGCGATGATTATCGGCCTGGAAAAAATGAAGGTTCCCGGCGGTATTCTGCTGACCATCATCGGTGTCTCTATTGTTGGCCTGATTTTCGACCCGAACGTGCACTTCTCCGGTATCTTTGCGATGCCTTCTCTGAGCGATGAGAACGGGCATTCGCTGATTGGTAGCCTGGATATCATGGGTGCGCTGAACCCAGTGGTTCTGCCAAGCGTACTGGCGCTGGTGATGACCGCGGTGTTTGACGCCACCGGGACTATCCGTGCGGTAGCCGGGCAGGCCAACCTGCTGGATAAAGACGGCCAGATCATCAACGGCGGCAAAGCGTTGACCACCGACTCCCTGAGCAGCGTGTTCTCGGCGGTGGTGGGTGCGGCTCCGGCCGCGGTCTATATTGAATCCGCAGCGGGTACGGCGGCAGGCGGCAAAACCGGCTTAACCGCCGTGACCGTGGGCGTCCTGTTCCTGCTGATTCTGTTCCTCTCCCCGCTGTCTTATCTGGTCCCAGGCTACGCCACCGCTCCTGCGCTGATGTACGTGGGTCTGCTGATGCTGAGCAACGTGGCACGTATCGACTTCAACGACTTCGTTGATGCGATGTCTGGCCTTATCACCGCGGTGATGATCGTGCTGACCTGTAACATCGTGACCGGCATCATGATTGGCTTCGCGACGCTGGTTATCGGCCGTGTGGTTTCCGGTGAATGGCGTAAGCTGAACATCGGTACCGTGGTTATTGCGGCGGCGCTGGTCATCTTCTACGCGGGCGGTTGGGCGATTTAATCGCACATCCGTCGTCAAAAAACCCGCCCGTTGGCGGGTTTTTTGTCTGTGCTACCTGGCTGGACTTTTTTTCCATTTTCAGCCGCACCTCGTTTCCTTTTGCGTTACTCTGGTAGCCGTATAATAAGAAGCACGACGCTTCATGTTTTGAATAATAAGACAACGCAGTAAACAGGGAACGCATGGAAATATTCTTCACCATACTCATCATGACCCTCGTGGTTTCGCTGTCTGGGGTGGTCACGCGCGTACTGCCATTCCAGGTCCCACTTCCGTTAATGCAAATTGCTATCGGTGCGATGCTCGCATGGCCGACTTTTGGTTTGCATGTTGAATTCGACCCCGAACTGTTCCTCGTGCTGTTCATCCCGCCGCTGCTATTTGCCGACGGCTGGAAGACACCGACGCGCGAATTTATCGAGCACGGCAGGGAGATCCTCGGGCTAGCGCTGGCATTGGTGCTGGTGACTGTCGTGGGGATTGGCTTCCTGATTTACTGGATAGTCCCAGGTATCCCGCTTATCCCTGCGTTTGCGCTGGCGGCGGTGCTGTCACCGACCGATGCGGTCGCGCTCTCCGGTATTGTTGGGGAGGGGCGGATACCGAAAAAAATCATGGGCATTTTGCAGGGCGAAGCGTTGATGAACGACGCCTCCGGCCTGGTATCGCTGAAATTTGCCGTCGCGGTGGCGATGGGGACCATGGTCTTTACCGTTGGCGGTGCCACGGTGGAGTTCCTGAAAGTCGCCATTGGCGGCATCCTGGCGGGCTTTGTGGTCAGCTGGCTGTACGGGCGCTCAATGCGTTTCCTCAGCCGCTGGGGCGGCGATGAGCCGGCCACGCAGATTGTGCTGCTGTTCCTGCTGCCGTTTGCCTCGTATCTGATTGCTGAACATATTGGCGTATCCGGTATCCTGGCGGCCGTTGCGGCGGGGATGACCATCACCCGTTCCGGCGTGATGCGTACCGCCCCGCTGGCGATGCGCCTGCGCGCCAACAGCACCTGGGCGATGCTCGAGTTTGTGTTTAACGGCATGGTGTTCCTGCTGTTGGGCCTGCAGCTGCCGGATATTCTTCAGAGTTCGCTGGTGGCGGCTGAAGCCGATCCGAACGTGGAAACCTGGATGCTGTTTACCGATATCATCTTGATTTACGCGGCACTGATGCTGGTGCGTTTTGGCTGGCTGTGGACGATGCGCAAGTTAAGCCAGCGTTTCCTGAAAAAGAAACCGATGGAGTTTGGCTCCTGGACTACGCGTGAGCTGCTGATTTCTTCCGTTGCCGGGGTGCGCGGGGCAATTACCCTTGCCGGTGTGCTCTCTATTCCGCTGCTGTTACCGTCCGGCGACGTGTTCCCGGCGCGCTATGAGCTGGTGTTTCTTGCCGCTGGGGTGATTCTGTTCTCGCTGTTTGTTGGCGTGATTGCGCTGCCAATTCTGCTGCGTCATATCGAGTCGACCGACAATGTCCAGCAGCGCAAAGAAGAGCGGCTGGCGCGTGCGGCGACGGCGGACGTGGCGATTGTCGCTATCCAGAAAATGGAAGAGCGTCTGGCGGCAGATACCGATGAGAATATCGACAACCAGCTGCTGACCGAAGTCAGTTCGCGCGTCATCGGTAACCTGCGCCGTCGAGTGGATGGGCGTAATGATGTGGAAACATCGATGCTGGAAGAGCAGCTGGAGCGCCGCTTCCGTCTTGCCGCATTACGTTCTGAACGCGGTGAGCTTTATCACCTGCGCGCCACGCGGCAGATCAGCAACGAGACCTTGCAGAAGCTGCTGCATGACCTCGACCTGCTGGAAGCGCTGCTGATTGAAGATGCGTAGCCAACGGCTGATGTCGCGCCCACCGTGGCGCGACGGTTGTCCGGGTGAGGCCGTGATGCCGACCCCGGGCATCACTCCGGCAGCGTAAATCCCTCGCAGCACTTCAGCCATGCCTGGGCGCTGTGCGACATATACACTCCTTCTCGCCAAATCATCCCCAACTGCCAGCGCAGTTCGCTTTCTAGCGGCAGCCAGCGCAGGGTTTTTGCATCTAAACGTCGACAGATAGGCTCCGGTAAAATGGCGACGCCGACTCCCGCCTGCACCATGGCGGCGAGAAAATCCCATTGCCCGCTACGAACCGCGATCCGTGGTTTAACATCGTGACGCGCAAACAGCTGCATTAACTGACGGCTGAGGGCGAAATCTTCGTTATAAATCAATAGCGGATGGGCCGCTAACTGCTGTGGTGACACCGAGGTTTGCTCTAGCCAATCGCCGGAACGTGGCACCAGCACGCACAGTGGGTGGCTGAACAGCGGTCGGGTGGTGAGCATGCTCTCTTCTTCCACCGGCAGCGCGGTCATCGCTAAATCCAGTTCGCCGTTAATCACCGCCTGCTGCACGGTCAGGCCGCCAAACTCGGAAATCTTAAGCTCTACGCCGGGGTAGCGCTGGCGAAACAGGCCAATGGGTCCTGCCATTAGCATACCGACCATCGGTGGGATTCCCAGCCGCAGCACGCCTTTATTGAGGTGATTGATATCGCTGAGTTCAGCTTCCAACTGCCGGAATTCATCAAGAATCGCTAGCCCGCGCTCGAACACGACCTGCCCGGTATCGGTCATTAACAGCTTACGACCGTCGCGAATGAGCAGGGTGCAGTTCAGCTCATCTTCCAGATTTTTGAGCATCTTGCTGATGGTCGGTTGCGTCACAAAAAGCTTCTCCGCGGCGCGGGTAAAGCTCTGCTGACGCACAACTTCGACAAAGTAGCGCAGCGTTCTTATGTCCATGATTATGCCTCTAAACTATGCTACCGATGAGTTTAATTCATTTCTGTCATCATCGTTGCCTCACTATACTGTGCGCCTGTGATTTTTTCTGGACATCCCTCCATGGCCGAGGCCTTAGGGCGCGTAGTGCCCTCCGTTTTAAACCGTCTGCAAATTCCGGTACAGGTGCTGCTGTACGCCGGGCTGTTTGTTTTTGCTGAATATCTGGTGAGCTGGCTGAATCTGCCGCTGCCCGCCAACCTTGTGGGCATGATCCTGCTGCTGGCGCTGATTGTCTGCCATATCGTGCCGCTGAAATGGGTCCGCGCGGGGTCGCGCTGGTTACTGGCGGAAATGCTGCTGTTCTTCGTTCCGGCGGTGGTCGCCGTGGTGAACTACGCACAGTTGCTGATGATTGACGGCTGGCGGATTTTCCTGGTGATTGCGTTAAGCACGATGATGGTGCTGGGCGCGACCGCCTGGGTGGTCGACAAAGTCTATCGCTACGAAATGAAACGGATGCGCCATGACTAACTTTCAGCTCAGCGTCGCGTGTCTGGTGATTACGCTGGTGCTCTATTTTGCCAACAAGCGCCTGTATCGCCGTTTTCGTAAATTGCCGCTGATGCCGCTGGTACTGACGCCGGTGCTGTTGGTGCTGCTACTGGTGTTCGGCCATATCTCCTATCAGAACTATATGGGCGAGGCGCACTGGTTGCTGTGGTTGTTGGGGCCTGCAACCATCGCTTTTGCCGTACCGGTCTACGACAATCTGGCGATTATCAAACGCCACTGGATGTCACTTTCCGCCGGGGTGATTACTGCCACGGTGGTCGCAGTGACCAGCTCAGTGTGGCTGGCGCGGCTGTTTACCCTGCCGGATGAGATCCAGCGAAGCCTGGCGGTGCGCTCTATCACCACACCGTTTGCGCTGGCGGCGGCAAAATCCCTCGGCGGTCAGCCGGAGCTGGTGGCGCTGTTCGTGGTGGTGACCGGGGTGTTCGGCATGGCCATTGGTGACGTGCTGTTTCTGCGGTTATCGATTCGCGAAGGAATGGCCAAAGGCGCCGGTTTTGGTGCCGCATCGCACGGTGCCGGGACGGCGCGTTCGTATGAGTTAGGCCCGCAGGAAGGCGTGGTGGCCAGTCTGGTGATGATGCTTTCCGGCGTAGTCATGGTGCTGGTCGCGCCGATGGTTGGCTGGCTGATGTTTTAGGCCGTGGCTGGGTCGGCGCAAGGCGACCCAGCACTGAACGGCTTAACGATTCAAACGGCGAACAATACGCTCTACCTGCTGACGGAAATCGGCGGCAACCTGGGCGATAGGCCTGCCCTGATCAAGTTTCTCGCGGGCGGACATAAACTGATCGACTACCTGCAAATCCTCAATGTATGGCGTCGCGACCACGGTGGTGGGCAGCGATTGCGCCTGTCTTAAACCCGCAACAACCGGATCGTGAGGGTCAATCACCCCTTTCGCTGTTAACAGCGTTTCGGCGGTTTTACTCAATGGAATACCGCGCTCAAGACCCAGCGCTTCGATAGCCTGCGGATCGTTGAGCAGGAAATTCACCAGCATGGCCGCTTCTTGCGGATGCTTCGTCGACTTCGCCACCGAGAACATCTGTGCCGTCTTGAAGTAGACGCCGGACTCCGTTACGCCGGGCTGCATGATGTAATCCCCGAGCACCAGTTTGGCCGGTGGCGTGAGATTGTTGATATACATGCGGATAGAGATATTCCACGTAAAGGTCCCACCCCATTCGCCGTTAATCCACGGCTTCATTTCGTAAAGGTTACCTTTGCCGTAAGAGGAGAGTGTTTTCGGCGACGGTACCACGTGGTCATCGCTCAGACGTTTCACAAAGCGGAATGCCTCTTCCCATTGCGCATCGCTCCACGTAAATTTGCCGCGGCTGTCGAACATCGGTTTCTGGTATTTCTGCATCATGTAGGCGTTGAGCAGCAGGATGACGTCCTGATCGACCATGCTGTAGGGATAGTACGGATTCCCCAGTTTTTGCTGGAAGCTTTTTCCGGCCGCGAAAAGTTCATCCCAGGTTTTCGGATACGCCAGCCCGGCCTTTTTCCAGGAAACGTCGTTGTAGTAAAACACCGGGGCGTTGACCGAAATGGGCAGGCCGTTGAGCTTGCCGTTGATAGTGGTGGATTGCAAATCTTTGGCCTGATATTGGCTCAAATCCAGCTCATTTTTGAGTTTATTCAGATCGTAATAGCCCTCGCCATTTTTGGAAAAAACAATCAGCCACGGCCAGTTGGTTTGCATGACGTCCGGCTCGGTACCGCTGGCCATTTGGGTCGTCAGGCGTGAAAGATGCCCATCCCAGCCGGTGTATTCGGCTTTTACTTTGATATCGGGATGCGCCTTCTCAAAGGCCTCCAGCGCTTTCAGCGTCGCCTGGTGGCGGCTGTTGCCACCCCACCACGACATACGGAGTTCTACGGACTGTTGTGCCCAGGCAGAGGTACACGAAAGTAATAATGATGCGATGACACCTGATGCGATTTTATTCATTACATGTCTCCGGAAAGAGGCAGAAATAGTGTTATTAAACAGGTGAGTAACGGCATAATACTGACCATCTTTTCCGGCGCGGCTTCCCGCCGCGCCGGAACGAAGGGCTTAGCGTTTCGCCAGGCGGGAAACCAGTTCGAACTCCTTAAAATTCACCGGGCGCTGCTGCTGCATGGAAATATTGCCTGCAATCCCGGTGAGAATGGACATCGCACCGGCGCGGTGGTCGGCGGCGCGCTGCAACGGGTCGTTGCCCGGTTCACCGAATAAATCCGCCAGCATGGCGTTGTCGCCGCCGCCGTGGCCGCCTTCTCCAAGGTTGAATTGGGCTTCCCACGGCTCGGCAAACATTGGGAAGACGGTGATATCACACTGCTCCAGGCTGCCTTCGTTTTCGCGTTCACCGCCGGCGTTAACGTAGGATTTCTCGACGATTTTCATCTCCAGACGGCCTTCGGTGCCGTTAAACACCACGTTCAGCCCTTCCCATGGCAGATAGGCGTTCAGCGAGTAGGAAAGCTGGACCTGGTTTTGGTATTTCACCAGCACCGACAGGGTGTCTTCGATGGTGATACCGTCGCTAAACACGCTTTGATCGCGGAAATAGTTGTCTTCATGCTCGGCATCAAGATACAGCGCTTTGAGCTGTTCGTTGCCTGCCATATTCAGCGCGAAAGGATCGTTTTGGGCTTCGGCATAACCGTGGGTTCGCGGATAGAACTGCGATACGCCACGTTTTTCCGCATTCTCTTTGCCGTAAAATTGCAGACTACCTTCGGCGTAAACGCGCTCCGGATAACTGCCCAGCCAGAAGTTCATCAGATCGAAATGGTGGGTCGATTTGTGCACCAGCAGGCCGCCGCTATTGCGTTTTTCACGGTGCCAGCGACGGAAATAGTCCGCGCCGTGCTCGGTGTTGAGCAGCCACTCAAAGTGAACGGATGTGACATTGCCAATTGCGCCCTGCATCAGCAGTTCGCGCACTTTGCTGTGGTGCGGCGCATAGCGATAGTTGAAGGCCACGCGCACGGTGTGCCCGGTTTCTTCGATGGCGTCGAGAATACGCAGAGCGCGTTTTTCGTCGATAGTCATTGGTTTTTCGGTGATCACGTCGCAGCCAGCCTGCAGCGCCCGGACGATGTAATCATCGTGGGTACGGTCCATGGTGGTAACAATGATGATATCCGGGCGAGTTTCGCGGATCATCTCTTCAAACTGCGCCGCTTTCCAGGTGGAAACCGGTTCGGCACCTTCTTTCTGCAGCAGCTTATTGGCGTAATTCATTCGGGTCTGGTTGGTATCACAAAACGCGACCATTTTGGCATTATCACGCCAGGTTCCACCAATGGCGGAAATATATAAACCTGCACGACCTCCAGTACCGACCAGAGCATATTTTTTCATGGCATCCTCGATTAAGATATAAATTCAAATATCAGCAAGGCGACGCAATGAAACGTATTCCGCATCAATTGATGGAGCTGAATAGCACTTTTATTTGGCACTGGCCCTGGTTTATTCAGGGCGTTAAAAGCGCGAAACAGCACGGTTTCACCGGCATCATCCTGCACCAACAGGAACTGCTGTCTTTTCTTGCTACGCCCTCGCCGTTAAGCCAAAAACTCAACGTCGAGAACCTGATTCATCAACAAAATTACGCACTGCAATATTTAAAACGTGTCGACCAATATCTGGCGGAAAATAATTTATCGTTTTGGCTGCAGGGCGAAGCCGCGCCGAGCGACGATATAATTAAGCGTAAATTTCCCGAACTGACTTTCGATGAAAAAAGTTCGCCTGATTTCTGGCAGCATTTTTATGCTGCGATATTGCATCCGCTACTTCACTCGCTGCCACATCTCAGCGGCTTGATTCTGAGCCTGACCACCCCGGACTTTCAGACCGCCCGCTGGCAGCAAAGCCTGCACGATGTCTGGAGCCTGCTGCGCGCCCAGGGTAAAAAGCTGGTGCTGCGTGACTATATTGATGACAGCTGGCCCCGGCAGCAGCTTTCTAACCTGCTGGCGACCCTGCCCGACGATGTCCGCGCGTCGGTCAAAGCCACAGAGCTGGACTATCATCCCGGTTTTGCTAATCACCCGCACATTGCTACGTTGCCGGGGCATAAAAAGTGGATCGAGTACGATCTCTTTGGCACCGGCTACGGCTGGACCGCGCTGCCGTGTTACCTGGCCGATGAGATCCGCGGCCGGTTAAGCTGGGCGCTGAGTGCCGCTGAAAACGAAATTGAAGCCATCACCTCTCGCGTGAGCTGGCAGTGGTTGCCCGATAGCCGTGTGATGGACTCCGCCAACGCCGTTAACCTTTTCGGACTCTCCGCGGCCAACCAGACTGCAGAAGAGTCTCAGCCTTCCGCCTTTGAACGCTGGGCGGAGAATCAGCAGCTCGGCTTTCGCTCACAGCAGGACAAACACCAGCTGTCGGCTATCGTGCACGGTAGCTACGACTGGCTGTGCAAAACGCCGAACTTCCTTGGCCGCCGGTTGCACTATCAAAGCCAGATCCCGGAAAGCGTGGCTCAAGCCCAGCAGCTTTTGCACATGGACACTCGCAGCGCAAACTGGATGCATGCCTGGCAACCGCTGATGCCAACCGACGATCCCGTGTTGGGCAAAGAGCAGCGCGAGCGGGTGGTGCTGGAAAAAGAAGCCGCCTGTTTTTTAGCCTCGCACACGGTACAAAACCTGCGTGAGCTGATGCCGCGTATTACCTGTCCAAACGACTCGCTGGAGATCCTGCTGGCCGCCTGGCGCAGCGCGGAGGTCTACAGCCAGATGTTTTCCCGCGTCGCTGCTGCGATGACCGATGTTTTGTGGATCGATCGCTACGGCCCGCAAAGTCTGCCCGCGAATGTACTGCAAACGCACCAGCAGCAGATGTTGCGCTACTCCGACACACTGGAGCGCTGGCTGGTCAATCCGCCGGCCAGAGGCCCGCTGTTTTTGCCGCTGCTGCTAAGCCCGGAGCGCTTGACTCGTTTTGCCAACAGCCTGAGCAAGTCGCTGTGAATAAAGAATAAAAACTGCGGTGGGGATTGTCTGCAAACGTCGTAGAGGTAAAACCGAGGATGGGTGTGAAAAGCGAAAAAGCGTGATTGCCTTCGCGAATCACAGATAAACCCTGTGATGCGCGTCGGCTTTTATCATTTTGATGACGTGATAAACATCACCTGAAGGGACAAAAAATGTGATCCCCGACCGGCGGTCGGGGAGGGGATTTTAGTGTGCACGGCCCTGGTCGATGCCCAGACCGGTCTGCGAGCGGATAAACTGCGCGCGGAACTGGTCACGTTCGAGGTTGCCCGCTTCAGAGTTATCGGTCGCAGAGAAGAACCAGATACCGATAAAGGCGACGGCGATAGAGAACAGCGCCGGATATTCATACGGGAAAATCGCCTTTTCGTGGCCGAGGATGGTGACCCAAATGGTTGGGCCAAGGATCATCAGCACCACCGCTGTCAGCAGGCCCAGCCAGCCACCAACCATCGCCCCACGCGTGGTCAGCTTCGACCAGTACATGGAGAGCAGAATGATCGGGAAGTTACAGCTTGCTGCGATAGAGAACGCCAGACCCACCATGAAGGCGATGTTCTGATTCTCAAACAGAATGCCCAGCAAAATGGCAACCACGCCCAGCACCAGCACGGTGATTTTGGAAACCTTCAGCTCCTCACGTTCGGTAGCACCTTTCTTAAACACGTTAGCGTAGAGATCGTGAGATACCGCCGAAGCCCCTGCCAGCGTCAGACCCGCGACCACCGCCAGGATGGTGGCGAAGGCGACTGCAGAGATAAAGCCGAGGAACAGGTTGCCGCCGACCGCATCGGCCAGGTGTACTGCCGCCATGTTGTTGCCACCGATAAGCGCGCCCGCCGCATCTTTAAACTGCGGATTTGCGCCGACCAGCATGATGGCACCAAAGCCGATGATAAAGGTCAGGATGTAGAAGTAACCCATAAATCCGGTGGCGTAGAACACGCTCTTACGCGCTTCTTTGGCGTCACTTACGGTGAAGAAACGCATCAGAATGTGCGGCAGACCGGCAGTACCGAACATCAGGCCAAGACCGAGCGACAGCGCGGATATTGGATCTTTCACCAGCCCCCCAGGGCTCATGATGGCCGCCCCTTTCGGGTGAACCGCCATTGCTTCGGTGAACAGGTTATTGAAGCTAAAGCCGACGTGCTTCATCACCATGAAGGCCATAAAGCTTGCGCCGAACAGCAGCAGAACCGCTTTGATAATCTGTACCCACGTGGTGGCGAGCATGCCGCCAAACAGCACGTACATCACCATCAGCACGCCAACCAGGACCACGGCGACGTGGTAGTTGAGGCCAAACAGCAGCTCGATAAGTTTACCGGCACCCACCATCTGGGCAATCAGGTAAAGCGCCACCACCACCAGTGAACCACAGGCGGAAAGCACGCGAATCGGTCCCTGTTTGAGGCGATAGGACGCCACATCGGCAAAGGTGTAGCGGCCGAGGTTACGCAGACGTTCGGCAATCAGGAACAGAATGATTGGCCAGCCGACCAGGAAGCCGAGCGAGTAAATCAGCCCGTCGTAGCCGGAGGTGTAGACCAGCGCGGAGATGCCAAGGAACGACGCGGCCGACATAAAGTCACCGGCGATCGCCAGGCCGTTCTGGAAACCGGTTATGTTGCCACCCGCGGTGTAGTAGTCGCTGCGTGAGCGAACCCGCTTGGAGGCCCAGTAGGTGATGTAGAGCGTCAGAAGGACGAAAATCAGGAACATGATAATCGCCTGCCAGTTGGTCGGCTGGCGTTCTACGTGACCGCTTATCGCGTCTGCCGCGTTGGCCGCTAAAGGAAGTGTGGCGGCGAGCGCCGTCAGGACTTTCTTCATGATGCTTTTACCTCGCGCAGTACGGCCTTGTTCAGGCGATCAAATTCGCTGTTAGCCCGCCAGACGTAAATGCCGGTCAGGATAAAGGAGATAACGATAATGCCAATCCCGATTGGGATACCACGCGTGACGCTAGTGCCCGGGTGCAGCGGCGTGCCAAGCCAGCCCGGGGCAAAAGCGATGAGTAAAATAAAACCGACGTAAACCACTAACATGATCAGCGATAAGAAGGTGGCAAGCCGTTGCCGTTTTTCAACCAGCTCCCTGAAATGCGCACTATCTTCTATCTGCTGACAAATTTGATCATTCATCACAGAGTCTCCAGAGGTTCTTATTGGTAGTGTTTTTTGTGCAAATCAGAACACCGTACGCTTCCTTCTTCCGAGGGAAGAAGGATAGGGCGAGGGGCGGTGTACGGTAATGACACCCTCACCCCGGCCCTCTCCCGGTAACAGGAGAGGGGGAAGTCTTCGCTTATGACGGCATCGCGATGGACTGCTTCTCTTCCAGCAGTTTATCCACCACGCCCGGATCGGCGAGCGTTGAGGTATCGCCCAGATTGCTGGTGTCGCCCGCGGCGATCTTGCGCAGAATGCGGCGCATGATTTTGCCTGAACGGGTTTTTGGCAGCGAATCGGTCCAGTGCAGCACGTCTGGCGTCGCCAGTGGCCCAATCTCTTTACGCACCCAGTTACGCACCTCGGTGTAGAGCGCAGGGGTTGGCTCTTCACCGTGGTTCAGCGTGACGTAGGCGTAAATCGCCTGGCCTTTGATGCTGTGCGGAATCCCGACAACCGCGGCTTCGGCAATCTTCGGATGGGAAACCAACGCTGATTCAATTTCCGCTGTGCCTAAACGGTGGCCGGAGACGTTCAGCACGTCATCGACGCGGCCGGTTATCCAGTAATAGCCATCTTCGTCACGACGCGCGCCGTCGCCGCTGAAGTACATGTTTTTGAAGGTGGAGAAGTAGGTCTGCTCAAAGCGTTCGTGATCGCCAAACAGCGTACGCGCCTGGCCCGGCCAGGAGTCGGTGATGACCAGGTTGCCCTCGGTAGCGCCTTCCTGCGGATGGCCTTCATTATCGACCAGCGCTGGCTGCACGCCGAAGAACGGACGGCTGGCGGAGCCGGCTTTGAGCTCAATGGCACCCGGCAGCGGGGTGATCATGAAACCGCCGGTTTCGGTCTGCCACCAGGTATCCATCACTGGGCACTTTTCGTTGCCGATTTTCTGCCAGTACCATTCCCAGGCTTCCGGGTTGATCGGTTCGCCAACGGAGCCAAGAATACGCAGGGAGGAACGATCGGTTCCGGTGATGGCTTTATCGCCTTCGGCCATCAGCGCACGAATAGCCGTCGGCGCGGTATAGAGAATGTTAACTTTATGTTTATCAACGACCTGACACATACGTGCTGGGGTTGGCCAGTTTGGCACGCCTTCAAACATCAGCGTCGTCGCGCCGCAGGCCAGCGGGCCGTACAGCAGATAGCTGTGTCCGGTAACCCAGCCCACATCGGCGGTACACCAGTAGATGTCGCCCGGATGGTAGTCGAAGACATATTTAAAGGTGGTGGCGGCATACACCAGATAGCCGCCGGTGGTGTGCAATACCCCTTTCGGCTTGCCGGTCGAACCGGAGGTATAGAGGATAAACAGCGGGTCTTCTGCGTTCATCTCTTCCGGTTGATGCTGGTCGCTGGCCTTCTCTTGCAGGTCGTGCCACCACAGGTCGCGACCTTCTTGCCAGTCAATTTTTCCGCCGGTACGCTTGAGCACAACGACGTTTTCGATGGTTTTAACGTTCGGGTTTTTCAACGCGTCGTCGACGTTTTTCTTCAGCGGCACGTTACGGCCAGCGCGGACGCCTTCATCAGACGTGATCACCAGACGCGCGCTGGAGTCGATGATACGGCCAGCAACGGCTTCCGGTGAGAAGCCGCCAAAGATAACGGAATGGATAGCACCAATGCGGGCGCAGGCTAGCATTGCTACGGCTGCTTCCGGCACCATTGGCATATAGATAGCGACCACGTCGCCTTTCTTCACGCCCAGAGAGAGCAGGGTGTTTGAGAAACGGCAAACATCACGATGCAGTTCACGATAGGTAATGTGCTTGCTTTGGGTGGCATCGTCGCCTTCCCAGATGATAGCGGTCTGATCGCCGCGTTCGTGTAGATGGCGGTCAAGACAGTTGGCGGCCAGGTTCAGGGTGCCGTCTTCGTACCATTTAATTGAGACGTTACCCGGTGCGAAAGAGGTGTTTTTAACTTTGGTGTAAGGCCGCATCCAGTCGAGGATTTTGCCCTCTTCAGCCCAAAATGCATCAGGGTTGGTGACGGACTGCTGGTATTTGGTCTTGTATTGTTCCGGGTTAATCAGGCAGCGTTCTGCAATATTTGCAGGAATAGAGTGTTTGTGAATTTGGCTCATGCTTTTTTTCTCCATGTAAGATGTTAATAATATGTCTCATAAAAGTTAATAACAGAGGGAGAAGAAGCTTTGTTTACTATTTGCGCGGCAGATCACGCAATAGTGGAATTGTTCAAATAACGTTCATTTGATTCTTTGAACAGAAATAATTGCGGAAAGGGATTTATAGAATTCGGCGGAAATTTTTTGTTTTTATAACAAAAACTTATAAATAATTATTGGTAGAAATTAGTAGTAATATCAAATTTTGTGGTGAAAAGCCCTGTTCTGAAAGGGTTGCACGAGACACCGTACAGATGATACTGATACTGCGCGTTAAAAACCTCTAAAAGTAAACGCAACACAAATCACCCCCTTTCAAATGGATACCATTCCCGTTCGGTATGGTATTTTTCATTGAGGAAGTCTGCAGTTATGAAAAAAACACGAATCAGCCTTGCGTGGCAAATTCTCATTGCCCTGGTGCTAGGTATTATTCTGGGTAGTTATCTTCATTATCATAGCGATAGCCGCGAATGGCTGGTTATGAATCTTCTGTCTCCTGCTGGCGATATTTTCATCCATCTGATTAAAATGATCGTCGTGCCGATTGTTATTTCAACGCTGGTCGTGGGAATAGCGGGTGTCGGTGACGCAAAACAGCTTGGGCGAATTGGTGCTAAAACCATTCTTTATTTCGAAGTGATCACCACGGTAGCGATTATTATCGGTATTACCATGGCGAATGTCTTCCAGCCTGGGTCAGGGATCGATATGTCACAGCTGGCGACGGTGGACATTTCGAAATACCAAAGCACGACCGCCGAAGTACAAAGCCATGCCCACGGGTTGATGGGAACTATCCTGTCGCTGGTGCCGACCAACATCATCGCGTCGATGGCCAAAGGCGATATGCTGCCGATTATCTTCTTCTCGGTACTGTTCGGCCTCGGCCTCTCTTCGCTGCCTGCGACACACCGCGAGCCCCTGGTCACGGTATTCCGTTCTATTTCAGAAACCATGTTTAAAGTGACCCATATGGTCATGCGCTACGCACCGGTTGGGGTATTCGCGCTGATTGCCGTGACGGTGGCAAACTTTGGTTTTGCTTCCCTGTGGCCGCTGGCGAAGTTAGTGCTGTTGGTTCACTTTGCGATTCTGTTCTTCGCGCTGGTGGTGCTGGGTATTGTGGCGCGCATCTGCGGGTTGAGCATCTGGATCCTGATTCGCATCCTCAAAGACGAGCTGATTTTGGCGTATTCCACCGCCAGCTCCGAGAGCGTGCTGCCGCGTATTATTGAGAAGATGGAAGCCTATGGTGCGCCGGCGTCGATCACCAGCTTTGTGGTGCCAACCGGCTACTCCTTTAACCTCGATGGTTCTACGCTGTACCAGAGTATTGCAGCTATCTTTATTGCCCAGCTGTACGGTATCGACCTGTCTATCTGGCAGGAAATCGTGCTGGTGCTGACGTTGATGGTGACCTCGAAAGGTATCGCGGGCGTACCAGGCGTCTCCTTCGTGGTACTGCTGGCGACGCTGGGCAGCGTAGGGATTCCACTGGAAGGCCTGGCGTTTATCGCCGGCGTTGACCGTATCCTTGATATGGCACGTACCGCGCTGAACGTGGTGGGTAATGCGCTAGCGGTGCTGGTCATTGCCAAGTGGGAACACAAGTTCGACGTTAAAAAAGCGCGCGCCTATGAGCGCGAGATGCTCGGCAAGTTTGATAAAACGGCCGATCAATAATAGAAAGAAAAACAACGCCGGGATTTCCCGGCGTTGTTGTTTTGGGGAGGGGGAGCAGCGAATATTTACTCTGCGCTCGCCTTATCAAATTCTTCGCAGCCAGTATCAAACCCTTCGGTACAGCTCAGATTCAGCCACTGTAGCGCCTTCTGTTTGTTTGGTGCAATAAAGCCTTTCTCACCGTTCAGGAACATCATGCCGGCCCAGTGTTCGGCATAGCCGGTACGCGACAGCGCCGAACTGTTTTTGAAATAATCCGTCGCCTTTTCATCATCTTCTTTCACGCCGATTCCGTTGGCGTAAATCAGCCCCAGCAGCATTTGCGCATCAACGGCAAAATCGCTTTCCGCGTTGGTGGATGCCTGCTCGAGCAGGGTTACCGCGCGTGGATAGTCGGTTTGCCCCGACTGACTATTGATAAGAATACGCGCAAGGATGACTTCGCCTGCTCGGCTACCCGCCTTTGCGGCTTTCTCCGCCAGCGTTTTGGCCGCCGGATAATCGAGATCCACCGGGTTGGTAATTTTAATCTGCGCCAGCAGTGCGCAGGCATCCGCATCACCGCTGTCGGCGGATTTCTGCGCCCAGAATTCGGCTTTGCTCAAATCGCCCGAACTAAACCAGGTATCCGCCAGATAGTACTGCGCACGAGCATCTCCGGCTTCTGCGGCTTTTAAATATTGGCTACCCGGTTCTTCCGCATGGGCGAACAGCGCAACCAACCATAGCAATGCAAAAATGTGTTTCATTTTATTGTGTAGGTGACCGAGGAAGTGGGCAGTATAAAGATAAAGCGAGGATAAAAAAACGCCTCCGAATGGAGGCGTTGAAACGAGTCCGCTTAGCCGATTGCGCTTTCGCGCAAACTGGCCTTCAGCTTCGTATACTCATCAATCACATACTGCTCGGCGGCGCGTTGGTCGGCAATCGGCTCAACGTTGACGGCGCAGTACTTGTACTCAGGCGTTTTGGTAATCGGACTCAGGTTCTCGGTTACCAGCTCATTACATGCACCAATCCACCACTGGTAGGTCATGTAAATCGCTCCTTTGTTTGGACGATCGCTCACAGCTGCACGAGTGATGACTTTGCCCTTACGGGAGTTCACCCACACCAGCGCTTCATCTTCAATGCCTAAACGGGCGGCATCGGCGGTGTTGATCTGGGCATAGCCCGGTTCGTCCGCCAGCGCGGCCAGCGCTGCACAGTTGCCGGTCATGGAGCGGCAAGAGTAGTGGCCGACTTCACGGACCGTCGACAGTACCATCGGGTACTCTTCGGTCAGTTTGTCGATAGGCGCAACCCAGTCACAGGTGAAGAACTGCGCCAGGCCGTTCGGGGTGTCAAACTTCTCTTTAAAGAGGTAAGACGTCCCCTGGTCAGCGTCAGACTCATCGCGACATGGCCACATGACATAGCCCAGTTCGCCCATTTTGTCGTAGGTGGCACCGTAGAAGTCAGGGCACAATCCGCGCAACTCATCCCAGATTTCCTGGGTGTTGTTGTAGTGCATTTTGTAGCCCATACGGGTGGCGATTTCACTGATGATCTGCCAGTCCGTTTTCAGGTCCCACTTCGGCTCAACGGCTTTAAAGAAGCGCTGGAAGCCACGGTCAGCGGCGGTAAAGACGCCTTCATGCTCGCCCCAGGAGGTAGACGGTAAAATAACGTCTGCGGCCGCAGCGGTTTTGGTCATGAAGATATCCTGGACGATAACCAGTTCCAGATCTTCGAAGCCTTTACGAACCGCAGAGAGTTCGGCATCGGTCTGTAACGGGTCTTCACCCATGATGTACGCCGCGCGCACTTCGCCATGCGCCGCACGGTGCGGCAGCTCGCTAATGCGATAGCCGGTGTGCTCAGGCAGACTGTCGACGCCCCAGGCTTTGGCGAACTTCTCGCGGTTTTCCGGGAACTTCACGTACTGATAGCCTGGATAGGTATCCGGCAGCGCACCCATATCACACGCGCCCTGAACGTTGTTCTGGCCGCGGACTGGGTTAACGCCAACGCTTGGCTTACCGAGGTTACCGGTGAGCATCGCGAGACTGGTCAGTGAACGCACGGTTTCCACGCCCTGATAGAACTGGGTAACACCCATGCCCCATAGGATGGCGGCGTTGTTTGCCGAGGCATACATACGGGCGGCCTGGCGGATTTCCTGCGCGCTAACGCCGGTAATCGCTTCGACGGACTCCGGCGTATAGCCTTCGACAATCTTACGGTACTCTTCATAACCTTCAGTACGGGCAGCGACAAACGCTTTGTCGTACAGGTTTTCTTCAATAATGACGTGCCCCATGGCGTTGAGCAGCGCGATATTCGAGCCATTTTTCAACGCGAGGTGCATGTCAGCAATGCGCGCGGTTTCAATTTTGCGCGGATCGCAGACGATGATTTTCGCCCCGTTACGTTTAGCGTTAATCACGTGATTCGCCACGATAGGGTGGGAATCCGCCGGGTTGTACCCGAAAATAAACACTAAATCGGTATTATCAATTTCGTTAATCGCATTACTCATTGCGCCGTTACCGACCGATTGGTGCAGACCTGCAACCGAAGGGCCGTGTCAGACACGAGCGCAGCAGTCAACGTTATTGGTACCAATAACGGCGCGCGCAAATTTTTGCATTACATAGTTGGTTTCATTACCCGTCCCGCGTGAGGAACCGGTAGTCTGAATAGCATCTGGGCCGTATTTCGCTTTGATCGCGCTTAAGCGGTCAGCAACGTAATTTAGCGCTTCATCCCAGGAAACGGATTCCAGTTTGCCGCCGCGTTGGCGACGGATCATTGGGGTCTTCAGGCGCGGGGTCAGGATCTGGGTATCGTTAATGAAGTCCCAGCCATAATAGCCCTTCAGACACAGAGTACCCTGGTTGGTTTTCCCCTGCGCCGCCTCAGCCCGGACGATTTTACCGTTATCGACCACCAGGTTGATTTTGCAACCTGATGCGCAATACGGGCAAACCGTGACGACTTTTTTCATCGGTCTCGCTCCAGTTAATCAAATCGCGCATACGCGCTGTCGCCCTCAGTATGCATCTTTTATGCCACTTTTTTATTGTGGGCATTCCCTGATGTTACGGGCAAAATTTGGTCAAAACCCTGACGAAAAACAGGCCATCGTCATATTTGACGTGTCGAAATGATAAGCCGCGTGACATTTATCACGCGGCGAGAGGATTAATGAGAGGACACCGGAGCCTGATAACCGCCGCCGAGCGTTTTGATGAGCTGAATACTTTGCACAACGCGTTGCGTATCCAGTACCAGCAGCGACATTTGCTCAGAAAGTACCGGTAGACGAGATTCAGTGGCCTGTAACCGGCTACCGAGCCCCCGATGAAAGGCCGCTTCGGCAGCGTTTTGGCCAAATTGGCTGGCCTCGACACGCTCAGCCTGCATTTCTCGCTCTTCGTTCAGCGTTTGCAGGCGTGTACCGTTTATTGCCACATCACGCACGGCATCCAGTACCGACTGGTTATAGCGCTCAATCAGCATATTGCTGGTGGCGCGGATGTTTTTCAGGTTGGCGTTCAGACGACCGCCGTCGAACAACGGCAGGCGGAGGCCGGGGATAAAGTTAATCTGCTTGCTGGGGCCTTTGAACAGATCGTCTATATGAATAGCGTCCAAACCGAAGAACACTTTGATGTCGAAGCTGGGATAAAACAGCGCTTTTGCGGCATCAACCTGATCGAGCGAAGCCTGCACGTACCAGCGCATCGCCTGCAGATCGGGGCGGCGGGCGAGCAGATCGTAGGAGAGCGTGGCAGGAATCCCCGTCTGAACCTGCGGCAGTGCGACCGGTTTGATCTCTGCCAGTTCGTTACCGTTGGCACCAATGAGTGCGCGCAGCGACTCGCGCGTCTCTTTGATTTGCCCTGTGGCGGCGGCAATTTGTTTTTCTACCGCCAGCATTTGCGCCCGAGCGCCGTGGTAAGGCACTTTAGCCTCTAGCCCTTGCGCCACTTTGCTCTGATGCGCCTGAACCGCGTAGTTGATCACGTCGCGGGTTTGCTCGAGTAAATCAAGCATCTGATAGCTGGCCTGCATGCTGTAGTAGAGCTGCGCCACGCCGGTTGAGATGGCAAGTTCTACCGCTGCGGTTTCAGCCAGTGCGGCATTCTGTGCGCCAATTGCCGCCGCAACGGCTGAACGATGAACGCCCCACAGATCGAGATCCAGCCCAGCAACTAGCCCAACGGTTGCCTCCGTATAGTAAGGGCCGTCCATGCCGATCCTCGGTGCATCGAGTGCATAAGGGCCGAGGAAACCGTTGGCAGATGCGCGCTGGCGGTTAATCATTCCGAGTGCCACCATCTGGAGCTGCGATCCCGCTTCCAGCAGATCGGCTTGCGACTGTGCTTTCTCTTCGCGCAGCTTTGCTTCGGCAAGGGTATGGGAACCGGACAGCGCTTTATCGATAAGTGAACGGAGTTGAGGATCGTTAAACTGCCGCCACCACTGCGCCTGCGGCCAGCCCTGGCTTGCCAGATGAATATCGTCAGCCAGCCTGATTTGCGTGGGCTGTAGCTGGGAATGGGCGGCAGAGTCGTTACGGATCAATGCGCAGCCGGAAAGCGTTGTGGCGCTGCCGATAAGGCCGCACAAGAGAATGCGGAAAAAGTGACGGGTCATTGTAATGTGGCTCCTTGCGCCTGGTTCTCGGCGATGGTGGTCGCTGGACGAGTCCAGTCGGGTAAACTGGCTATCTGCCGTATAACGCGCTGTGTCTGTGCGGGTAATGTGGAAGACATTTCGCTGGGCAGTGATAGGGGCGTAGCCTCGCCGTTTTCCAGCCCAGCGGCATACTGCTCCAGCGCCTGGGCGAGGGAAGGATTTGGCATCGTGGTGCCGTCACTGGCGTAGAGAATTTCCCGGCCACATTGAAGCGTGCTTCTGCTGAGGGCGAGAAGAGAGTTGCGCTGGTCATTATCAAGCTGCCGCTCTAGCGTCACGCGGTCACACATCTCTTCGCATGCATTGAAGGCGGCATGACAGCCGATACGTAGCTGAAGGTAGGCGCGTCGATCGGTAGGATCCTGTTGCGGGATGCGCAGCAGTTTTCCCAGCATGTTTAGTGCACTCGCCAGTTTCTGTGGCAGAGCTTTCGCTTCGCTTTCCGGCCAGATAAAGGTAAAGATTATCGCCGAGACGGCGGTGCCGATCAGGATGCCAACGGCACGATCGCGGATCTCGACCAGATCGTAAACCGGGCCAAAAACGTTCTCGAGGGTCGCCAATGAAAACGTGACGATGAGCTGCGTACCAATATAGGAGGATCGCTCCGATCCGGTGGCTATCCACGCGCCGAGCAGGAAAATAGGCGACAGCACGCACAGCAGCTCCACGATGTTATCCAGCCAGGGCATGATGAAAATGGTCATCAACAGCGCCAGCATGGCGCCAATGAATGCGCCGCCAAAACGTAGCACCATTTTCTGGCCGGTTGAGCCAATACTGGGGTTAGCCACGATGATGCAGGTTAGCATGCAGGTATGGATGCCTTCCCAATCGACGCCGGAGTAGAAGATGTAGCAGATCATGCAGGCAAGCAGCGTTTTCAGCGCGTAGTGGATATACGCCGGGTTGCTAAAAGCATCGGGCACCATCGACGACTCTTTCACGGCGGGAGAAGGTGGCGTTTTGGGGTCCATATGACCCAGTTGAATCAGCCGTTCACAGAGATTTTCCAGCCCACATTCCCGGGCAGCGATTCGCTCTTCGTCGCAAAGCTGCCATGGGGTTTGCCAGATCTCTCCTTGCGCAATAGCCCGCTGTAGCACCGTGATTTCATACCGCAGCTTATGTGCCAGCGCCGGATGCCTGGCGGCCTCGTCGTTATAACGGTTGAGAGTGGAGTACAGGTAACTGACGGTGGCAACGCAATTTTTCCACCAGGCGCTATGCGCTTTCCAGTCGGCATCATCGGCCATGCAAAATGCGTTAAGTTTTTGCAGCGCGAGTACTTCACGTTCAACGTATTTTTCCACAAGCGGAGGCGTTGGTGTTGTCAGGTGCCTGAGTGCGTCATCCAGACGCGCGCACAGCGATTTCTGCATTTGCCTTCCAGCTCGGTTGGGAAACCAGATCACGCCGATCAGTACCATGAGCAGCGTAGGGTAAAGCCCTACGACGATACACCACAACGTGAGACGGACAATCACCTCTGGATAATCAACCATACCGGGAAAAGTCTGACCGTATACGGCAACAATCGCGAGGGCAAAAAACACCAGCCCCAGCTTATGAGTACGCATCATAAACATGCTGCCAAGGACAATCAGGCTGGCAACGATCAAGCGGATCAACGGGTAACTGTACGACCATTTGTAGATCAGAAATAAGCAGCCAATCTCCATGATCGTCGCGGCGATAAACAGGATTGCCACCACTTTGGTGTAAAACGCGTTCGACTGTACACCGTAAAACAGCACCGTCAGCGAGATGGCCAGAAACGGGATCTCAAAGGTCATGGAGATGATCGTTACCAGCAGGCAGCTTACCCACAGCTGAAGTATTTGCGACTGCCGTCCGGGACGCTTTTCGCTCAGTTCGTCATGCAAAAACGCCAGTAATCGAACCAGCGGTAGCGGCAGATAATTGAGCGCGTTCATTATTGTGACTCAAGGGTGGCAACCGCCGAAGCGCCGATGCGGAACATCTCCGCGTCCGGTTTATCGACCATAATTTTGACGGGGAAGCGCTGGGCAACGTGCACCCAGTTAATTGAACGGGCGACGCGCGGCAGGCCGCCCAGTACCAGGCCGCCATCGTCTGGCATCACGCCAAAGCCAATGGAGTCAACTTTGCCGCTAAAGGTTTTACCACTGTCGCTCATCAGTCGCAGGGTAGCTGGCGAACCCGTGTGGATATTTTTCAGCTCGGTTTCGCGGAAATTGGCGATGACGTACCAGTGGCGCGTATCGATCAGAGTAAAGATAGGGCGCATTGCAGAAGCGAACTGACCAATCGAGGTTTTAAGCGACACCACACGGCCGTCAAACGGCGCGCGCACGGTGGCCATTTCCAGCTGTAACTGAGTCAGGGCGATGTCCGCCTGTACCGCGACGCGCTGAGCGACCAGTGCATCAACGCCGCTAACGGCGGTGGCGGCCTGCTGAGCCTGCAGCAGCACGGCATTGAGGTCGGCTGCGCTGGCGCGCTGTGCGGTACGCGCGCGATCAACATCTTCCGCCGAGACGAATCCCTGCGACAGCAGCGGCGCTGTGCGGTTAAGCGTGCTGCTAGCCTGTTTTTCTGCTGCTCGCGCTTTGTCGACCATCGCCTGCACGGAGTTGGCGGCCAGCTTCTGCGCGTCCACGCTGCGCTGCGTCAACATGATTTGCTCATCGAGGGCATGTAGCGAGGCTTGTGCTTTCGCCAGGTTGGCTTCATACGGCCGAGGATCGATGCGAAATAGCAGGTCGCCCTGCTTTACCTGCTGATTATCCTTAACCGCCAGTTCAACGATACGTCCACTCACTTCGGGAACAACATCTATCGTGTCGGCGGAGGCGTAGGCATCGCTGGTAGACGGTGAGCTATCCAAACGCCAAATGACAAAAACCATTACCACGAGGGCGAGTATGACCAGAAACAGGGCCGGTATTTTGTGATGAGGAACTTTTTTCTGCGAGCTTTCCATGAGCGCATCTCAATGTGAGTTAAAAAAACACCAGCCAGAACAGCATGGAGTAAAGGGCAAAGAGGGCGGTATAAATCACGCCAGCGAATGAAATCACGTTATATTTGTGCAGCATGAGCCGTCGGGTGATGAGCACAAGAATGACGCCGGCAATGATGCAAAAAAGCCAGCCGGGATAATAAGCGCCTATGACGGGAATAGCCGGTGGGAGCGAGCACCCTGACAGTAGCGTCGCGAGCGTGAGCCAGCCATATTTTTTCAGCGGCATCACCATTCTGGATTTAACTATTTGCATAAAGAAGGACATCCTGTGTATTGCGAACAATATCCGGGGTGAATGTAAAATAGAATCAGAAATATCAGTATGGCGATTTTTTAGCAGGAGAAATATAGTTTTATTTTGATACCGCATTCATAACTTATTTATTTTAATTATTTATTATTGATGTTTATTTTCTAAATGAATAAAGAGTTCAGGAATGCTTTAAGCTGTGGGTTGTGGTCGGGTGATTTACGCCGTTTCACGGCTCCTGACGTGATGTGCAAGCAGTAGAGTGTAGTAAGAATCATGATGCTGCGAGATGTATTTTATATTTCTGGATTAATGTCAATATAACCTAATATTGATATCCAATATGTTTGTCGCGGATTATTCATCGATTAACGCATCGTGACTTTAAAAAATAATGACCTATATGCACAGCTTCGATAATTAATAAAATAATTATGTTGGACTTAAAATTTAAGTTCATCCTGGAAGATGCCTTGGGCAGGAATTGAGATTCCTCCGCTACCCGCCGAATGTGCGTCGCCCTTAATCTATCGCCAGCCCCCTTGACGCGACTGGCTTTATGAAACGTTATCTGACCGTTTTTTTCTTCTGTGCCGTGTCGCTGATGACCAGTCACGCGGCGCGCGCTGATATCATTGATGATGCCATTGGCAATATTCAGCAGGCCATCAACGATGCCTATAACCCGAGCAGCGATCGTGCCAGTCGCGATCGCGACGATGACGATCGCAGCTGGGACGATCGACGCAGTAGCAGCCCGAGTCAGCAACAATATAACGATCGGCGACGCCAGTTAGACGATCGTCGTCGTCAACTCGACGATCGTCAGCGTCAGTTGGACCAGGAGCGACGTCAGCTCTCTGACGATGAAAATCGACTTGATGATGATTACAACCGTTAGTCCAGGGTGATTTGCTGCCCGTCGTAGCCCGCTTCAATACCTGGCGGTAAAAGATGGCTCATCATCCATTCATCAAACTGGTGGCTGATATGCGTCAGAATCACCCGTGGGCAACCAATGATGTCGTTTAATCCCTGAATCGTCGCTAAATCGCTATGATTACGCGGGGTCTGTTCGCGCGGTGCGTGGCTGCAATCAATGACCATCAGCTGTGGACGGTTGTTGCTTAAAAAAGTCAGCGTTTTGTCCGGCAGTCCCGCGGTGTCGGAGAGCCAGGCGATACGGCTATGGGGCGTTTCCAGCAGGTAGCCAAAGGTCAGTTTTGAATGCGCCAGCGGCACAGGTGTCACCTGTAATCCCTGCAGGCTGAAGACCACAAACGGCTCAACGGTATGGCTAAAATCGAGCAGGCCGGGGTGTTTAAACAGATCGTCGCAGCCCTGTTCATCGGGCGGGCCGTAAACCGGCACGCTATCACCTATTCCCCAGCGCAGCGGGAAAAGTCCCTGAACGTGATCCATATGGTAGTGAGTGAGCAAAAATTGCTGGAAAGATCCGGCGGGCCAGCGGTCGGTGAGATCGTGTAATCCGGCATCGATTAGCGTTATCGCATCGTTAAATCTCACCACGCCGCTACAAGCTTTACGCCGATACTGCGGCGCGCGTCTGGCACGCGTACAGGCTGGGCAGTGGCAGCCCCAGGCGGGCACGCCCTGCGCGCCGCCGGTCCCGCTGAGAGTCAGTGTCAGGCTCATAGCGTTTTGGTAAAACGGATGTGGCTTGGCGCATAGCCTTCACGCTGATAAAAGCGGTGCGCATTAACGCGTTGGGTGCTGGTCGATAATTCCGTCATCTCCGCACCTCTTTCCCGCGCCGTCTCTTCCGCCCACGCTAGCAGCTGGCTACCGATCCCTGAACTGCGCACTTTCGGCATGACCACCAGTTCCTGAATCTCGCCAATCCAGTTGGCGTGATGTAGATGGAACTGCAAATGCAGGCTAATCATCCCCACGACGTTGTTGCCCTGCAGGGCCAGCTGATAGTGCAGATTACGATCCTCAAGGTTCGCAGCGAAGCCGGTATAAAAGGCGTCGCGATCGTATTCGGCTTGTTTCAGCTCGCACATCAATGCATAAACATCGTCGATATCTTCGAACGTGGCGTGGCGCAGTTCACACTCAGGCATGGCTTCTCTCCTTTCGTCCCATCAGGGTGAGTAATTTATCCACCGACTGTAGCAGACTTCCGTCGTTATTGAGCGTATGGCATTCCGACGGGGTATAGCGCGCCGCGCGCTCCAGGCGTAGGGCTATCTCGGCGCCGTTTTCCCGCCCACGTGCCTGTAAGCGTTCGCGCAGAATCTCCGGGGAGACCTGTAAACAGACCGGTAGCAGCGCGCTGGCATAGCGCGCTTTCGCTTGTGCCAGATGGGCCCGGGAACCGTTCACCACCACGTCAAACCCGCCGTGCAGCCAGAGATCAATCTCCACGCCCACGCCGTAGTACAGGCCGTTGGCATGCCAGCTTAGAGCGAGCAGATTTCTCCCGGCGCGGGTGAAAAACTCCTGTTCACTGAGCGCGATATGGTTTTCACAACCCGCGCTGGCCGGTCGGGTGATATAGCGGTGTGCGACCAGAAGGTCGCTATGCTCCTGCTGGCGCAACACTTCCAACAGGCTATCTTTGCCGGAGCCAGAAGGCCCCATCAACCAGAGCAGTTTACCCATGATCAGAACACCCTTTTTCCTTGACGCCAGACGTGGTCGATATGAATGTGCTCGCCTTTGCGGTGCGCCAGCACCAGGTCGGCACGCTTGCCTTCGGCAATGACGCCGCGGTCGTGAAGGTTCAGCGCATGCGCGGGGTTTTTGGTGACCAGATTAATGGCCTGCGCGAGGGTAAACGCGTTTTGCTCGTCATCCGCCACGCGGAAGGCTGCATCCAGCAGGCTCGCGGGGTAATAGTCGGAGGAAAGAATATCCAGCAGCCCGAGACCCGCAAGCTGATGTGCCGCAACGTTGCCGGAGTGCGAGCCGCCGCGCACGATATTTGGCGCTCCCATCAGCACATTCATGCCGTGGCGGCGCGATGATTCAGCCGCTTCCAGCGTGGTCGGGAACTCGGCAATCACGCTGCCTAACAGGTGTGATTCCACCACGTGATCGTGGGTGGCATCATCGTGGCTGGCTAGCGCAATTTGGCGTTCGCGGCACATTCCCGCAATGGCGGTACGGTTAGGCTGCGACCAGCGGGCCGCCAGCGCGAGCTGCTCTTCTTCGTACTCACGCATCTGCACGTCGGTCAGCGAATATTTGCCTTGATAGTATTCCCGGTATTTTTCGCGGTTGGCGAACTGACGCTGGCCCGGTGAGTGGTCCATCAGGGATACCAACGACACCGGCTCGCGGCTCACCAGTTTTTCAAACAGTGGTAGGGTGGTGTGATGCGGCAGTTCGCAGCGCAGATGCAGGCGATGCTCAGCGCGGTTGAGACCGCGTTTTTGCGTCTCCTCGACGGCGTTGATCATTTTCTCCAGATTTTCCAGCCGATCGCCGCCGTCGCGCACATCGCCAATGGCCACGGCATCCAGCACGGTAGTGATGCCGCTGGCAACCATCAGCGCATCGTGGCTGCTCATCGCCGAGTGGGCCGGCCAATCGACTTTGGGACGGGGGGTAAAGAATTTATCCAGATTATCGGTGTGCAGCTCAATCAGCCCCGGCAGTAGCCAGCCGCCTTCGCCATCCATCGCTTCCGGCAGACGGCTCTGGCTATCGGCAAAGGCGCGAATCTCGCCGTCCTGAACTTCCAGTGACCCGTGAACGACATCATTCTCAAGAACCAGCTTTATATTATTGATAATCATGCAGGTGTACCCATGGGATGGAGGCGGTCTGCGACCTGGTTACGGACGGCTTCATCGTGGAAAATACCGACAATGGCCGCGCCGCGGGCTTTGGCTTCATGAATCAGGCTGACGACCGCCGCGCTGTTTTTGGCATCCAGCGAGGCGGTGGGCTCGTCGAGCAATAAAATGGGGTAGTCGACGATAAAACCGCGGGCGATGTTGACGCGCTGCTGTTCGCCGCCGGAAAAGGTCGACGGTGCAAGATGCCATAAACGTTCCGGCACGTTCAGGCGGGTCAACAGCTGAGCGGCTTTAGCGGCACAGGCTTCGCGCGGCACGCCGGTATTGAGCAGAGGTTGCATGACCACTTCCAGCGTGGAGATACGTGGGATCACGCGCAGAAACTGGCTCACCCAGCCGACGGTGGCTTTGCGGACTTCCACCACCTTGCGCGCTGGGGCGCTGACTAAATCCACCCACTCATCGCCGTGTTTAATATGGATATGCCCTTCGTCCGGCAGGTAGTTGGCGTACAAGGAGCGCAGCAGGGTCGATTTGCCACTGCCGGAATGGCCGTGAAGTACGACGCATTCCCCGGCGTTGACCGAGAGCGAGGCGTTACGTAAAACGGCAAGCTGGACGCCATTTTGTTGGTGAAGAACAAAGGTTTTACTCACATTTTCGACGCGGATAGCGTTCATTTTTCGCCTCTTTTACATATATGCGTCCGAGAACCTGATAGCGCTTCGCTTATCAGGCTGACAACAGTCAGTTCTGCAACACCGACGACACCAGCAACTGGGTGTACGGATGGTGCGGGTCGTCGAGAACCCGGTCGGTTAACCCACTTTCCACCACCTGACCTTGCTTCATCACCAGCAGACGGTCGGCCAGCAGTCGCGCGACGCCCAAGTCATGGGTCACAATCACCACCGCCAGGTTTAGTTCCACCACCAGGCCGCGCAGCAGGTCGAGCAGACGCGCCTGTACCGACACATCCAGCCCGCCGGTGGGTTCATCCATAAACACCAGCTTTGGATGGGTGACCAGGTTGCGGGCAATCTGCAGGCGCTGCTGCATACCGCCGGAGAAGGTGGTCGGCAGGTCATCAATACGCGACGCCGGGATCTCTACCTCTTCCAGCCAGCGCTGAGCGGTGGCGCGGATCTCGCCGTAATGCCGTGCGCCGGTGGCCATCAACCGTTCGCCAATATTGCCGCCCGCTGAGACCTGACGGCGCAGGCCATCCATCGGATGCTGGTGCACCACGCCCCATTCGGTGCGCAGCAGGCGACGGCGTTCGGCTTCGCTCATGGCGTACAGTGAACTGTCCTGATAGCGGATGGTGCCTTCTTGTGGTGTCAGGCGCGCAGAAATGGACTTCAGTAGGGTGGTTTTACCGGAGCCGGATTCGCCGACGATGCCCAGCACCTCGCCTGGCCACAAATCAAAAGAGACGTTGCTAAAACCTTTGCCCGGCGCGTACAGATGGGTCAGACGGTCAACGGAAAGTAAGGGCTGGCTCATGGCTTTTTGGCCTCGCTCTGTTGGCGGCAGTAGTCGGTATCGGAGCAGACAAACATCCGTTTGCCGCTATCATCCAGCACCACTTCATCGAGATAGCTGTGGGTGGAGCCGCAAATAGCGCACGGCTCGTCCCAACGCTGCACGGTGAAGGGATGGTCGTCGAAGTCGAGGCTCTCGACGCGGGTATACGGCGGCACGGCGTAGATACGTTTTTCACGTCCGGCACCAAACAGCTGCAGTGCGGGCATCATGTCCATTTTTGGGTTATCGAATTTTGGGATCGGCGACGGGTCCATCACGTAGCGGTCATTCACTTTCACCGGGTAGGCATAGGTGGTGGCGATATGGCCGAAGCGGGCGATGTCTTCATACAGCTTCACCTGCATCACGCCGTATTCCTCTAGAGCGTGCATGGTACGGGTTTCGGTTTCGCGCGGTTCGATGAATCGAAGCGGTTCCGGGATCGGTACCTGGAAGATCAGGATCTGATCCTCAACCAGCGGCGTCTCGGGGATCCGGTGGCGAGTCTGGATAAGCGTCGCCTCTTCGGTGCATTCGGTCGTGTTGACCCCAGTGACCCGCTGGAAGAAGTTGCGGATCGACACGGCATTGGTGGTGTCATCCGCCCCTTGATCGATAACCTTCAGCACGTCCGCTTCACCGATCACGCTGGCGGTAAGCTGAATGCCGCCGGTGCCCCAGCCGTAGGGCATCGGCATCTCGCGGCCGCCGAACGGTACTTGATAGCCGGGGATCGCTACCGCTTTCATGATGGCGCGGCGGATCATGCGTTTGGTTTGTTCATCGAGGTAGGCAAAGTTATAGCCGCTGAGATTAGCCATTTATCTGCTCCCGTTGCAGGCGTTTCAACAGTTCCAGCTCGGCCTGAAAATCGACGTAATGAGGGAGTTTGAGGTGCGAGACAAAACCGGCGGCTTCGACGTTATCGGCATGGGCGAGGACGAACTCTTCATCCTGGGCTGGGCCGACGGCGTGCTCACCGTATTCCGGTGCCTGCAGGGCACGGTCAACCAGCGCCATCGCCATTGCTTTTCGCTCGCTCATGCCGAACACCAGGCCATAGCCGCGGGTAAAGTGCGGCGGCTCGTCCACCGGGTCGACAAAACCGTTGACCATTTCGCATTCCGTCATCAGCAGTTCGCCGACGTTTACCGCAAAACCTAGCTCTTCTGGCACAATTTCAACGTTAACGTAGCCACTGCGAATTTCCCCGGCGAACGGGTGATTACGCCCGTAGCCGCGCTGGGTGGAGTAGGCCAGTGCCAGCAAATACCCTTCGTCGCCGCGCATCAGCTGCTGTAGGCGAGACGAGCGCGAGCACGGGTAAACCGGCGGCGTGCGGGTGATATCGTCCGGCGCTACGCCGTTATCTTCTTCCACCTTCGCCAGGCCTTGATGGGCCAGCAGACTGAATACATGCGGCGACGGCGATGGCTCGCCGTCTTCGGTTTTCAGCGTCGGGGCTTCGCCGTTGGCCAGCAGAGTGAAATCCAGAAGACGATGGGTGTAATCGTAGGTGGGGCCAAGCAATTGCCCGCCGGGGACGTCCTTGTAGACGGCGGAAATACGGCGTTCCAGGCGCATTTTCCCGCTATCCAGCGGCTCGCTGACCGCCAGTTTTGCCAACGTCGTGCGATAGGCGCGCAGCAGGAAAATCGCTTCAACGTTGTCACCGCTGGCCTGCTTTAGCGCCAGCGCCGCCAGTTCGCGGTCGGCAATGCCGCCTTCGGTCATGACCCGGTCCACCGCCAGGTTTAACTGTTGCTCTATCTGGGCGACGCTCAGCTCGGGGAGGGAGGTGTCGCCCCGGCGTCGGTTTTCCTGGAGCTGGTGGGCGGCGGCAATCGCCTTCTCGCCACCTTTCACGGCTACGTACATCAGCAAACCTCCACGTGGGTGGTGCGCGGAATAGCCAGCAGGCGTTCGCCGCAGGTGAGGATCAGATCCACGCCAAGCGGGAATGGGTGCGGGCGTTCGGTCAGTTCATGCAGAATGCACTCCGGCAGCTGCGGGGCAATCATGCGTTCATCCTGAATGCCCGCGCCGGTCAGGCGCAGCATGCGGCCACCGCTGAGGCTGGCAACCTGCACAATCAGCGTGGCGCTGGTCTCTGGCGCCACGGCGCTGCCGGTACACAGCGCGTCGAGCTGCTCGCGGCTGATAGCGTCATTCGACACCGCAAAAGTGGCCTGCTGTGGCTGCTCAACCAGCGGCGCGTTGGTGTGAAAACGCAGACTCTGGCTAACGATATCGTTATGCAGTGTGCCCGCCAGCCAGACCGGTGTATCGTTGTCGGCCAGCGTCAGCAGAACGCTGGTAGTGGCGATGTTCAGCGGCTGCCAGCCGTGTTTGAGTTGATGCAGCGCAACAATCACGCCCGGCTCGCTCATCGCTTTTAGCAGACGACGAAAACTGTGTTGGGCATCCTGCACAGGGAGGGAAAAAGCGGTTTCCAGGGTCATGCGTTGTCTCCGCGAACCAGCGTAAAGAAGTCGACCCGGCTGGCGTTGATCTCGGCCTGACGTGCGGCAATGCGCGCCGTACGGTCGGCTTCCAGCGGGGCAATGAGGGTTTCTAATAATGTTGGGTAATGGGTAGGCTGCTGGAGCAGGGCGTCGAGCAGCGCACAGCGTTCGGCATGCGCTTTGTTGCGCCCCAGTATCCAGCTGTAGCCCAGCGTGCCGTTGCTTAAGCGTACGGCGGCGCGGGTGAGGGTGGCGTCTCCGGCAAAAAAGCGTTCACCGGTACCGCCCATACGGCCCTGTAGCTGAACCAGCCCGGTTTCCGCCGCGCGGATGGTTTCGTATTCTGCAGTGATATTCAGGGTGGCCATTTTTGCCGCGAGGCTGGCCGGGTCGCAGTGGGCCAGCACCGACATCCAGTGCTGGCGGGTCGCGTGATTAGCGTCCATTAGTGCTCCATAATAAATTCAATCATGTCGGCGCGGGTCAGGCTGACGGAGTACTCCATCACCTGGTCATCGCCTTCACGGTGGTTCAGGGTGCGCACGCACAGCAGGGGCGCCATGTTGGGAATTTCTAGCCGTTGGCTCTCTTTGGCCTGCGCCCGGCGCGCGCTGATGCGGGTCTGGCTCCGCTTAAGCGCAATGCCGGACTGCTCGCGTAGAAAGTCGTGCAGCGATCCGCTGCTAAAGCGTTGTAGCGTTGGCCACAGGCTGAGCTCGGCAAAGTAGTGGTCTATCAAACACAGCGCCACGCCGTTGACCCGGCGCAGCGTGCGCAGGTGGATAACGTTGTCACCTTCGTTAATCCCCAGCGCGTCGGCGATATGCCCAGAGGCCGGGCGCAGTACCGACAGCAGTTTTTCGCTGGTGGGGTGGCTGCCCTGATCGAGCAGATTCTGGCTAAAGCGTGCCTGGGCGTTGAGCGGGTAATCGAAGGGGCGCATCAGTACCAGCACGCCAATTCCCTGACGGCGCTGCACCCAGCCTTTTTCGACCAGTTGATCGATGGCGCGACGTAGGGTGTGGCGGTTAACTTCAAACCGTGCCGCCAGCTGATGCTCGGCGGGCAGGTAGTCGCCGCAGCGATAGTTCTGCCGCAGCTCTTGCTCCAAGCGAGCGGCAATCTCTTGATAACGCGTAGGATAACTGGTCGGATGTGTAGACAAGTGCATAGTCATCAAGACCTCGCTAATCAGATAAAGTGCTTACGCAAACGCTGAGAGAGAAAATCCAGCAGGCTGACGGTGATGATAATGAGCACCATCAATGCGCAGGTTTGCTGGAACTGAAAGCCGCGAATCGCTTCCCATAAGGTCACGCCGATACCGCCAGCGCCGACCATCCCCACGACGGTGGCAGAGCGGACGTTGGACTCAAATCGGTACAGTGAATAGGAGATGAGGAGCGGCATCACCTGCGGCAGGACGCCGTAGATAATTTCTTCAATTTTGTTGGCGCCGGTGGCGCGAATGCCTTCGACCGGGCCGGGCTCAATGGCTTCTACCGCTTCGGATAACAGCTTGGAAAGCACCCCAGTGGTATGAATAAACAGCGCCATCACCCCAGCAAATGGACCTAACCCCACGGCGACGACGAACAGCATGGCGAAGACCATTTCGTTGATAGCACGGCAGGCATCCATCAGGCGGCGCATCGGTTGGTATACCCACCATGGCACCAGGTTTTCGGCGCTCATCAGGCCAAAGGGAACGGAGAGGACAACTGCCAGCGCGGTGCCCCAGACGGCGATTTGCAGGGTCACGGCCATCTCTTTGAGATAGTCCTGCCACAGGCTAAAGTCTGGCGGGAAAAAGTCGGCGGCGAAGGTCGCCATGTTGCCTGCATCGGTGAACAGCGCCACCGGGTTCATTTCTGCCCCTTTCCAGGAGACAGCGAGCACCGCCAGCAAAATGGCCCAGCTCATCAGTGAGAACCAGCTGCGCTTCGGCGGGGGAACGGTGATGGTGTGTTGCATGGTTTGCTCCGTGTTGAATTCCCCCTCTCCCTGTGGGAGAGGGCCGGGGTGAGGGCATCAGCGTGCACTATTCCCCCTCACCCTAACCCTCTCCCCATAGGGGAGAGGGGATCAATTACTGCACCGCTTTGGTCACCGAGGTCATCGCGCCAATCGCTGCGGTGGTACGATCAAGGTCGTTCAGGCGTGCCTGAATATCGGCAGTCTTCGTGGCCTTTTCATCGGCGTTCAACGTGCCGTTGCCTTTCACGGTCTGCATCTCTTTAAACAGCGTCAGCTGGCGAATTGGCAGCAGCTGCAGATCGCTGGAGGCGCGGAACGGCGCCCAGCCCAGACGTTCCAGCACGGCCTTTTCTTCCGGCGTCTTGCCGTAGTTCATAAAGAAGCTATAAACCTTGTCCTTGGTGGTTTCGGACAGATTCTTACGCCACACGATTGGGTCACCGGGGATCAGTGGCGACTTCCAGATAACTTTCAGCTCTTTGAGCTTGTCCGGCGCCGAGGTCTTCAGCTTGTCGAGGTTTTCGGTGTTGTTGGTGGCCACGTCGACCTGCTTGTTGGCGACGGCCAGCGCGTTGGTTTCGTGGCTGGCGTTAACGGTGCGCTTGAAGTCGCTGGCGGAGGCGTTGTTCTTGGCAAAGACGTAGTAGCCTGGGACGAGGAACCCGGAAGTGGAGTTCGGGTCGCCGTTGCCGAAGGTCAGCTCTTTGCGCTTGGCGAGCAGGTCATTGAGGTTGTTGATTGGGCTGTCTTTGTTGACGATCAGCACGCTCCAATAACCTGGGGAGCCGTCGGCGGCGACGGTCTGGGCGAACACCTGGCCGTTCGCGCGGTCAACTGCTTCCATGGCAGAGAGATTGCCGTACCAGGCGATATCGACTTTATTAAAACGCATCCCCTGGATGATCCCGGCGTAGTCTGGGGCGAAAAAGGCATTCACCTTAACGCCCAGCGACTTTTCCATGTCCTTCAGGAACGGTTCCCATTGTGGCTTTAAGTTTTGCTGTGATTCCGTCGAAATAATGCCGAAGTTCAGCGCTTTTTCCTGCTCTTCGGCGTGCGCCGGGGTCAGCAGGGTGCTGAGACTGAACATGCTGGTAAAGGCCAGCGCGGCAACCGTCTTATAGCTCATTTCCATTCCTCATTGTGGGGAGTCAGGCAGCCTGCGCGTTCTCTTCGACGCGATTAATGCTGCGGTAGAGATGATCAAAACGTTCGTTATCAAACTGTTGGCTGCTACCGTCGTAGAACACGTGTCCTTGACGCAGCGCGACGATGCGTTCGCAGTAGCGCAGCGCATAGTCGACCTGATGCAGCGTCACCACCACGGTGATGCCGTCGGTCTGGTTGATGTCGCGCAGGGTATCCATCACGATGCGCGCGGATTCAGGATCCAGTGAGGCGATAGGTTCATCGGCGAGGATCACTTTGGCCTGCTGCATCAGCGCCCGGGCAATCGCCACGCGCTGCTGCTGGCCGCCGGAAAGGGTTGAAACGCGCTGATGAGCCATGTGCGCCATCCCCACGCGGGTCAGCGCCTGTAGGGCACGTTGCTTTTGCTCGCGGGTAAACCAGCTAAAGCAGGTGCGCCAGAACGGGGTGCTGCCGAGCGCGCCAATCAGCACGTTCTCCAGCACGCTCAGGCGATTGACCAGGTTGAACTGCTGGAAGATGTAGCCGGTATGGGCGCGGCTTTTACGGATGTCGCGTGCCAGACGGCCCGCCTGCTGGACGGTTTTACCGAGCAGCTCGACCCTGCACTCCGGCGTTTTATCGCCGACGATCAGGCCGCTTAAATGACGTAAGAGGGTGGATTTGCCAGAACCGGATGGCCCAAGCAGAGCGACCATCTCACCGGCGTGCACGTTCAGGTCAATGGCGTGAAGCACCTGATGCTGATTGAACGTCTTGTTGAGCTTTTCAACGCGAATAATCGTTTGCATGCTGGAACCCCTTCAAAAAAGTGGCCCCATCGTGGCGAATTAATGTGACGTTTCGGTTAAGCAATGATTGCTTGGGGATGAATTCTTGGCGGGAATTTGATGACAGAACGGGAGGCTGTGCCTCCCGTCGGGTTAGAGTGTAGGCTCCTGCTGTTTGACAACGTTAATCATCCACGGCACGCCGTAGCGATCGACGACGCGGCCAAAACCGTGTGCCCAGAAGGTCTCCTGCCAGGGCATCTCAACCTTGCCGTTGGCGGCGAGATTATCGAACCAGCGCTTGCCTTCCTTCACGTCCTGGGTGTCGAGCACCAGCGTAAAACCGCCGTAATGAAGGTTATCAGCCGGGACGGAATCGCTCAGCATGATGTCGCTGCCCGCAATATGAAGATTGGCGTGGGCGATGGCGCTGTCGGGGAATTGGAGACCGGATGGGCAGCCGCCTTCATCATCCATGGCGGAGGGGGGCATTTCGCCAAAGCTGATTTTGTAGCGTAGCTCCGCGCCTAGCGCCTGTTGGTAATAGGCGATAGCGTCGGCGCAGTTGCCGGAAAACGCGAGATAGGGACTTAAAGGCATGATCGTTACCTCAGGTAAGGATAGCCCATTAAGTGTAGTGCGAGTCGGTGCAGGGAGCGAAGCGTGGCGGGGGCGTATTGCCGGATAAACGTAGCGTCATCCGGCAATACTCATGCTTAAATCAGTTCTTTTTCACGAACTCAGATTTCAGCTTCATTTGGCCAAAACCGTCGATTTTACAATCGATGTTGTGGTCGCCTTCGACCAGGCGGATGTTCTTCACTTTGGTCCCGATCTTCAGCATGGAAGAGCTACCTTTGACCTTCAGATCTTTCACCACGGTGACGCTATCGCCATCGGCCAGCAGGTTGCCGTTGGCATCTTTGACGATCAGCTCATCGCTGTCGTGCGCAGGTTCAGCATCGTTCCACTCGTGCGCGCATTCCGGGCAGATGAACATGCCGTTGTCTTCATAGGTGTATTCGGAATTGCATTGTGGGCAATGGGGTAATGACATGGGAGATATCCTCAAAAGTGCAGTGCGAAAGGCAAGGGCCTGTAAAACGGCAAATCGCCGAAAATGGCCTTAATGATACAACAAAACCCTGCATTTGTCGGTGTTATCCCGGAGATGGACGGAAGAAAGAGAGGGGAGGAACGTAAACCCCCCTCGGGCAAGGGGGGGAAAGGATTAGTGGTGAGCGGCTTGCGATACGGCCTGTGCTTCTGTTTCAACCGGCTTCGGCGCACCGTAACGTTTGGCATACAGCGCGGTAATAATCGGTACCAGAATCGCGGTGACAATGACGCTGGCGGCCACCAGTGCAGTTGCGGAGGCAGCAACCGGTGCGAACGACGGATTAATCTGCGCGATGATGACCGGGTTGGCGACCGCGGCACCGGCAGCGGAGGACGCCGCTACGCCAGCAGTACCGTTACCCCCGCCAATCACACGGTCGGCAATAATCAGTGGGATACCGGTGATAACGATAACCGCCACGCCCAGCACGATACCCAGCAGGCCGGTGTCGAGGATAACGTTCAGGTTGATGGTGTTACCCAGCGCGAAGCCGAAGAATGGAATCAGTACTGGCGTTGCTTTGCTGAAGAACGAACGCAGATCGTGATCGAGGTTACCCAGCGCGAAGCCAATCAGGAACGGCAGGACAGCACCGATGAAGTGGTGCGGTTCAAAAGAGGCCAGACCTGCGGAACCGAGGATCACCATGGTCATCAGCGGGCCAGATTCCAGAGACATCAGTACGAATGCGCCAGACTCTTCTTTGGTGCCGTACTGATTCATCAGGCTGGCGTACAGACCGCCATTGGTCATATCCATCGCGGACACAATCGCCAATACGGACAGACCCGCGAAGAATCCGGTCTGAATTCCGGTGTCAGGAATAAACGTTGCGGCAATCATTGCCACGACCCAGGCAACGGCAATTTTGGTCAATACCAGCGTCCCGGATTTGCGTAATACGGTGCCGGTAGCGCGTAAATCAATAGATGCCCCAATACAGAAGAACCAGACAGCCAGAATAGGTACTGTTCCACCGATCATTCCCTTGGTGAATGAACCGAAATATTCACCGGTTGTGGGAGCGAATGTATTTAACACTGCACCTAACAGTAACGGGATAAGCATCATCCCGCCAGGGATTCGTTCCATTGTTGCTTTAATTTTCATGAGGCGTCCTCGCTTCGTATCACCGCACGGTGACAGAAGAGGTTAAGTATAATAATTTCAGCCTGTTAGGCTGCTATCATCTGGTGTTTTTATCCCAGTAATCACCCGAGGTGGGCGGCGTTTTCTGGCATCTTTAACGCGCTTTCGGACGCTATAATGCATTTGCTGGAATATCTATTCAATGAAAATGAAACGATGTTTTAGTTATATGGATCACATATTTCATAAGTGAAATTTTGAATCTAATGAGAAATAAAAAAGCTGTGAATCTTTTGTGAAATGTTTTGAAATAAATCTAAGTTTAAATGGGTGAGAAATGGAGGTGGTGGGGAGGCGGTGAGACGCAGGGTAACGACGGAATCAGCCTGCAATTGTCAGGGAAATATTTCGGGCTGGTAGCAAGCGTCAATGTTTTGTTAAGTTGATCACAATATTAATCGCTGTTAGGGTAAATAGGATTCTCCCTCAATCGGTCATTTTTTGAGGGTGACTTTTTTAACTGACTCGCCATCAGGCTCAACAGGTTTGATTGTCTGGAGAAACATCCTCCAGCGAAGACATGCAAACCTGCTACGCTTGGATAAACGGAACCAGCATATCCACGGTTCCCTTTACGCACCCTCGCAAATGCTGTGCTGTTTGCCGCCACTGGGTGTGCGTTCAAGGCGAAATTGAACAAGGAAAACCATGCTTAGAAGGAAAAAAGTAAAACCGATCACGTTACGTGACGTCACCATCATCGACGATGCCAAACTACGCAAAGCGATTACCGCAGCCTCATTAGGTAATGCGATGGAGTGGTTTGACTTCGGGGTTTATGGATTTGTGGCTTATGCGCTAGGTAAAGTCTTCTTCCCGGACGCCGATCCCAGCGTACAGATGATTGCCGCTCTAGGGACATTCTCCGTTCCCTTCCTGATTCGTCCGCTTGGCGGTCTGTTCTTCGGGATGCTCGGGGATAAATACGGTCGACAGAAGATTCTTTCCATCACCATTATCATTATGTCGCTCAGTACCTTCTGTATTGGTCTTATTCCATCGTACGAGACAATCGGTATCTGGGCACCGATCCTGCTGCTGCTGTGTAAAATGGCGCAGGGCTTCTCGGTAGGCGGTGAATATACCGGGGCGTCTATCTTTGTTGCTGAATACTCACCTGACCGTAAGCGTGGCTTTATGGGCAGCTGGCTGGACTTTGGCTCGATTGCTGGGTTTGTGATGGGGGCTGGACTGGTTGTTCTGCTGTCTACCGCCGTCGGTGAGGCAAACTTCCTTGATTGGGGCTGGCGTATTCCGTTCTTCGTTGCGCTGCCGCTAGGGATTATCGGTCTTTACCTGCGCCATGCGCTGGAAGAGACGCCGGCGTTCCAGCAGCACGTAGATAAGCTCGAACAGGGCGACCGCCAGGGTCTGCAGGAAGGGCCAAAAGTATCGTTTAAAGAGATTGCGACCAAACACTGGCGTAGTCTACTGGCTTGTATTGGTCTGGTTATTTCAACCAACGTTACCTATTACATGCTGCTGACCTACATGCCGAGCTACCTGTCGCATAACCTGCACTACTCGGAAGATCACGGCGTGCTGATTATCATCGCCATTATGATTGGTATGCTGTTTGTTCAGCCGGTGATGGGGCTGCTGAGCGACCGCTTTGGCCGTCGCCCGTTTGTTGTGGTGGGGAGCATTGCGCTGCTGGTGTTCTCTATTCCGGCCTTCGTGCTGATTAACAGTAACTCCATTGGCCTGATTTTCTCCGGTCTGCTGCTGCTGGCGGTGATCCTCAACTGCTTCACCGGGGTGATGGCATCATCGTTACCGGCGATGTTCCCGACGCATATCCGCTACAGCGCGCTGGCGAGCGCCTTTAACATCTCGGTGCTGATTGCGGGTCTGACGCCGACGCTGGCCGCCTGGCTGGTGGAGTCGACTCAGGACCTGATGATGCCAGCTTACTATCTGATGGTGGTGGCGGTGATTGGTTTGATTACCGGCGTGATGATGAAAGAGACCGCCAACCGTCCGCTGAAAGGCGCAACACCTGCGGCATCGGATATAGCTGAAGCGAAAGAGATCCTGCAGGAGCATCACGACCACATCGAACACAAGATTGAAGATATCGATGCGGAGATTGCAGAACTGCAGGCGAAACGTTCGCAGCTGGTGATGCAGCATCCGAAGATTAACGAGTAATAAAGAAAAACCCGGCTTACCGCCGGGTTTTTTATGTTTAGCGTTCGCGGAAGGCTTCAGCTCTTGCCCGCAGAATCGGCTTCAGTAGATAGGCCAGAATGGTTTTCTTGCCGGTAATAATGTCCACTGATGCCACCATCCCCGGAATGATAATTAGCGGTTTCTCATCGCTGCCGAGATGGTTCTTATCAGTTCTCAGGCGAATTACGTAGAAGCTTTTGCCGTCTTTATCGGTCACCGTATCCGGGCTTATCTGCTCCAGCTTGCCTTTCATCCCGCCGTAGATGGTGTAATCGTAAGCGGTAAACTTGACGATGGCTTCCTGGCCTGGACGTAAGAAGGCGATATCCTGCGGACGAATTTTGGCTTCAATCAGCAGCGTGTCGTCCAGCGGAACGATTTCGACCAGATCGTTGCCCGGCTGAATAACGCCGCCAATGGTATTAACCATCAGTTGCTGGACGATACCGCGCACCGGAGAGGTGACCAGCGTACGGTTAACGCGGTCATCAATGGCTTTTCCGGTCGCTTCGATTTTACTGAGATCGGTACGCGCTTCGTTAAGCTGGGATAACGCATCGCTGCGGTAGCGTCCACGGGTTTCGTTGACCTTGCTCTCAATCTCCTTAATCGCCGCCTGCGCTCTTGGCACTGCCAGGGTGACCGATTCTAGCTGTCCACGGGTTTCCACCTCAGAGCGACGCAGACGCAGCACCTCAACGCGCGAAATCGCGCCTTTGGCGACCAGCGGCTCGGACATGCCAATCTCCTGCTGCAACAGCCCCAGACTGCGGCGGTACTGCGCAGCTTTTGCCTGGAAGTCCAGTAGCTCCTGCTTCTTCTGCACCAGTTGCTCGTTTAACCCGGACAGCTCGCCCTGAATCCGCTTGTTGACGCTGGCAAACAGCTCCATTTCGCCGTTGGCGATATCCGGTGATTTCTCGAGGATATCCGCTGACAGCGTCAGCGTCTCTTTGTCGGCCAGCTGTGCGGTCAGGCGTTGAATCCGGGCTTCCAGCGCAAAGCGGTCTGCTTCAGATTCACCGGCGTTGGAACGAAAGCGGGTGTCATCGAGACGCAGCAACGGCGCGCCGGCCTTAACCACTTCCCCTTCATGGACGAATACCTCGGCGACGATACCGCCCTCAAGGTTCTGGATTTTTTGCAGACGCGAAGACGGAATCGCTTTACCGTCACCGCGCGTTACCTCATCGATTTCAGCCAGTGAAGCCCAGGCAATCATGATGATGAAGAAGCCGAGAATCGCCCACAGCGTGATGCGCACGACCCGTGGCGAATCGTCGAGTAACGCTTTGTTGACCTCATTGGTGGTCATCGGTGCGCCGTTCTTATCGCCAAAGAGCCACTTCAACAGGCGGGTAAGTTTAGCGTTGCGCATGAATTTGTCCTTTTTTCAGTGCCGTCATCACGCTTTCTTTTGGACCATCTGCGATGATTTTACCGTTATCGAGGATGATCAACCGGTCAACCAGCGACAGCAAAGAAGCGCGGTGCGTCACCAGCAGCAGCGTTTTATTGCTTACCATTGGCGTCAGCGCTTTCTTAATCAAGTCTTCGCTGGTGTTATCCATCGAGCTGGTCGGCTCGTCCATCAGCAGTATGGGTGGATCGAGCAACAGAGAGCGGGCGAGGGCGACGGCCTGTCGCTGTCCGCCGGAGAGATTCATCCCACGTTCGCCGACCTGCATGTTGTAGCCGGAAGGGTGGCGACGGGCGAATTCATGCACGCCTGCAACGGTTGCTGCGCGGATCATGGTTTCATCATCCACGTAGCCAGCGCCGCTTAACAGGTTATCGCGCAGCGTGCCGCTGAACAGGTGGATGTCCTGCGGGGCGTAACCGATATTGTGGCGTACGTCGTTAACGTCCAGCTGACGGGCATCAATACCGTCAATAAGGATTGTCCCGCCATCGGGCTGATAAAACCCAACCAGCAGTTTTGCCAGCGAGCTTTTGCCCGATCCGCTGCGGCCGATAATGCCCACTTTTTCGCCCGGCTCAATTTTGAGTGAAATGCCGTTCAGCGACACAAACTGGTTTTGTGGATAGCGGAAGGTGACGTCGCGAAACTCAATGGCCCCGGACAGCGTCTCGCGCTTCAACGGGACCTCGCCGTCCTGAACTTCCTGCTCAAGAGCCATCATACGGTCGATGGTGGCTTTGGTCATTTTTGCGCGCTGATAGCGGGTTATCAGACTACAGAACTGACCGATTGGCATCACCGCGCGGCGATTTAACAGGTAACAGGCAATAAGCCCACCCATGCTCAGGTTGCCGGCAATAATGCTGTAAACCCCGAAAACAATCAGCGCTACGCCGCTAATTTGCTGGATCCAGGCGGTAAAGTTAACCGCCACGTACGAGAGGGATTTTACCCGCAGCTCAAGCTTGCTGAGCTGGCCGATAATTTGTTCCCACTGATACTGGCGTTCGCTCTGTGCGTTATTGACCTTAATTGCATCCAGACCGGCGACCGTCTCAACCAGCATGGCCTGGCGTTCGGTAGAAAGAAGATAGGTTTTATGCACCTGTTCCAACAGCGGCTTTTGAATCAGCCAGTTGACCAACAAGGCTATCGGGTAGCAGAGCAGGGGAATAAAGGCGAGCGGGCCGCCGATAATCGCAATCACCAGCAGAATTAACAACGTGAACGGGAAATCAATCAGCGCCGTTAAGGTCAAAGAAGAGAGAAACTCTCTGACCGACTGGTACTCCTGGAAGTTCTGCGCAAAGGCACCTACCCGATGAGGACGTACCTTCATTTTCATCCCCAGTAGCCGTTCAAACAGCGCTGCCGAAACGATGAGATCGGTCTTTTTACCCGCGAGATCGAGGCAGATTCCGCGTAATATCTTCAAAATAAGATCAAAGACAAACGCGATAGAAATACCGATAGCCAATACCCACAGGGTGGCGGTTGCCTGGTTTGGCACCACGCGGTCATAGACGTTCATTACGAACAGCGGCGTGGCGATAGCGATAATGTTGATGATAAAGCTGGCCACAACCGAATCGAGATAGAGATATTTCGACAGTTTTAAGGTGTCTTTAAACCAGGATTTGGTCTGCGGAATGGTGGCCGTGGGCTGATTGTCGAAAGCGTGCCCAGGCTGAATAAAAATAGTTTTACCGCTGTAGCTTTCATCCAGCGCTTCGCGCTCCAGCAGGATTTCCCCGCCTTCCGTCTCCGTGGACAGTAAACGCGCGCGCTGATGGTCATCCCAGCCAATCAGCACCGCTGCCTGATCGTTTTTAAGCAGAACAACCGCTGGCAATGACAGCGGGGAGATTTTTTCCAATGGGCGCTGAAGGACTCGCGCTTTCAGGCCTGCGCGTTGCGCTGCGCGTGGAAACGCACTCAGGGTCAGCAGGTTCGCCTTTAGAGGCAAGCCGGCGGTTAAGACGTTACGACTGGTAATGATGTTATGCAGCTTGCAGACGATCATCAGCGAGTCGAGCAGGGGGTCGTCATGGTTTTGACGCGGATCGTGCCTGATGGTGTCATCAGTTGCGGGGGTGGCTTGCTCAAGTGGATCAGTATAAGACGCCATAGTCAGACCTTATAAACCAGCGAAAAACTCGCACAGGCTAAAGAATATAAGGGTTATCTCACCGGATGATGAGATAACCCGTAGGCCCAAAATCTGTTACTTCAGTTCAGGTAAGTTGCTGTGTGCAGTTTGCTGCACCTCTACCGGCTGCGCTGCCGATGGCGCCTGAATATTAAGCTGTTTTAACAGATCGCCAATTCGCGCGTTGATGCGGTAGGTGGTAAACATCTCCGTAAACTGCATCTCAACGTAGCGACGCTGGGCGTTGAACACTTCGTTTTCGCTGTCGAGCATATCGAGAAGACTGCGCTCACCGATACTAAATTGTTCCTGATATGCGGTACGCACCACGGCGCTGCGGTCGGCGTAGTCTTTAGCAATCGGAACCTGTTGTTTGGCGTTCTGCCAGGCGTTCCAGGACAGACGCAGCTCTTCGTCGAGCTGGCGTAGCGCATTGCGTTTAACGTCCTGGGCTTCCTGCATTTTGTACGCGTAAGAAGACAGCTGTGCCTTATCGCTACCGCCGTTGAACAGGTTGTAGTTCATTCGAACCATCGCCTGCCATTCCTGGTCGTGGCCGCGCGTGCCGTCGACGTTATTATCCATACGGCGCCCAACATCGACATCTACGCTGGGATAGAAACGCGATTTTGCCGCTTCATACTGCTGGCGGGTCGCATCAACATCAGAGTCTGCCTGTTTCAACAGTGGGCTATTATCCAGCATCTGCTTACGGGCTTCGGCCTGAGTGGCCGGGATTTTGGTAGTTAGCGGCATGGAGAGACTGTCGGCCTCTTTACCCACGACGCTGTAATAATTTGCCTGGGCGTCTTCGAGGTTAGTTTGCTCGGTCAGCAGGTTGTTCTTTGCCTGTGCCAGACGCGCCTGAGCTTGTTCATAATCAGCGGTACGCCCGACGCCCTGTTCGGTACGCAGACGGATCTGATCAAAAATACGTTCGTGGTTTTTCAGGTTATCTTCGGCCAGCTTCACCATACGCTGGCGCATCAGCACGTCGAGATAGCTTTGGATTGCCGTCAGCGCCGTGACTTCACTGGTGTTCATCACCGAGTAGGCGCGAGAGTTAACGGTCGCCGTCTGGCGAGCGACTTCACTGGTGGTGGCAAAACCGTTAAACACGTTCTGGCGCAAATTAATGCTGGACTCACTGCGGTGCAGGTTACGACGGTGATCGTCGGCAGCCCGCGTGCTGGCGTTATCGGTCTGCTCCCAACCGGTACCGGCAGAGAGATCTAACGATGGCAAATACCCGCCTTTTGCAGCGCGTAAATCCTGGTCGGCAGAGTAGCGGCTGTTGACTGAAGCGCTGACCTGCGGATGCCAAAGTAAACTGTCCTTGACCGCCTGCTCTAATGAGGCTGCATTGACGTTGCTTGCGAACAACAGTGGCAAAGAGATGCCGGTTAATACCCGAATGTGTTTATTCATCATGTCGTCCTTTCCTTACGTTCATTTCCTTGGTTTGTGATGTTGTCCACCAGAGGCAATGTCTTCAGACAAAAAAATAAAAAAGCGCTGTCTTTTACGAGGACAATAACGTCCCCAGAGCGTGGCTCATAATATCACTTAGATCTATTGCTTCATCATGACTAATAATGGTGGTTTTTTATTCACCACCCTGGGTCAGGTGACGTCATGGCGCCTTGATAATCCCCTATCAACGGGTGATAGCTCACGGGTTGATCGTATGTCTGGTGCTGCTGGTAGAGAAAAAGGGCCGGCTTTCGCCGACCCTTAGGTCTTAAGAGTCCGTATCTGGCTGGGCAATCAGATGATCCAGCTCTGCGCCGTCCGATGCGCTCCAGGTGTCACCGCCTTGATCGCCTCCGCTTTCTGCCGGTACATCCTGAACCTCGCCTGCCGTTTCGGCATTCTCCGTTGCATCAGGAACCTGGATCAGCGAACTGAGATCTTTGCTGTCATCATCATGGATGATATCGCTCAGATCGAGTGTGCTTTCCTGGTCAGACTCAGAAGTCGCCGTCGCTGATGTATCCGCCTGCGATTCCGTACTCTGGGTACTGTCGGCTTCCGCGAGTTGAGTATCAATGTCACCCAGCAACAGGTTTAGCGAACTCTCTGGGCTCTCTTCGGCAGTAGACAGCTGACTGTTGTCGCTATCTACCGCGCTCAGGTCGAGGTGATCGTCATCAACCAGCAGACTGGCGCCATTGTCGTCCGTAGACGTCTCGTCGTCGGTTGAACCGATATCCTCCGTCTGATCCGTCTGATCCGTTGACTCGGTATCTCCAGTCTGGTCAGTCGTATCCGATTCGGACGTATGATCGCCGCTCTGATCGGCTCCATCAGCATCTGCGGTATTGCTATCGTCGGCCTGATCCGTCGAGCTGCTATCCTCAGCATGATCGGTAGAAGAGGTCTCTTCCGTGTGATCCGTCGAGTTTGCCGTATCGGTGTGCTCGGCCGTGCTATGGCTCACATCGTCCGCGACATCCAGCGTATTCACCATATCGTCGCTGTGTGTCTCCTCTCCCCCGGCAATCGGGAAAGTGTGCGTGGCATCATCATCGATGACAGGACCGGATTCGTGCTCCGTTCCGTCCACTTCCACGGTGACATCGACATTGATCGGGTGATCGCCCGTGATTTCAGTCGGTGAGGTGACGGTCAGGTTCATATCGAGATTGGCGTTATCACCCACGTCAATTGTGATGCCATTGGTGTCTTTCACCTCGATGCTAACAGTATGACCGTCGGCATCCGTGTAGCTCACCACGGAGCCCACAGGCAAACCGTTCAGCGTTATCGACTTAATGTGGTCGCCTTCCGCACCGCCGTTCAGATCAGCATCGATATTCAGGTCGTACTGCCATGACGTCTTGGTATCTGAATGACCTGGGTCCAGTTTTTCTTCGCCATTTCCGGAAATAACATCAGTTAACCGGTTGTTACCTTGATAGGTTTTGCCGCCGATGGTGACGTTAATACTCTCGAAATAGTTGATGTTGCCATTTTGGTTAGCAGAACCATAATTCGCGGATGAATTCGACGACCCGGCGACAAAGATATAGTCATGCGCGTCGCTGCTGGCTGGCTCCCGGTTACCGTTTACCGCATTCATCGCGTGTTGCGTGTTATCGCCTTGCGTGTAGGTGCTGTTCTCATGCAGCACGAAGACGTCCGACTTACCTTCGGTCCCTTGGGCATTACCTTGGGTATAGATATGGATATTTTCTTGCGGGATATCTTCGGAAACGTATTTACCAATATCGTCTGCCGACACCCACAGCACGACGTTCTCGCCGACCGAAACAATCTTGCCGCTTTCATCCACATCAAAGCCATTAGGATTTGAACTGCCGCCGTTGACCTCGGTAATTTTTGAACCACCCGACACGTCAAACTTCACGTCGAGATTGATATCTGAGTCGGAGTCGGCATCGGCGTCTGCATCCGCATCGGCATCGGCGTCAGAATCGGCATCAGCGTCCGCATCTGCATCCGCGTCCGAATCAGCATCGGCATCTGCATCGGCGTCAGAATCAGCATCGGCATCGGCATCGGCATCGGCATCAGCATCCGCATCGGCATCCGCATCTGCGTCGGAATCGGCATCTGCATCGGCGTCAGAATCAGCATCGGCATCCGCATCGGCATCGGCATCCGCATCGGCATCCGCATCTGCATCCGCGTCGGAATCTGCATCGGCATCGGCGTCCGCATCTGCATCTGCATCGGCATCCGCGTCGGCATCGGCATCCGCGTCGGAATCGGCATC
>NZ_LGHZ01000030.1 GCF_001266615.1 Kluyvera genomosp. 1
GCGGGAATAGCTCAGTTGGTAGAGCACGACCTTGCCAAGGTCGGGGTCGCGAGTTCGAGTCTCGTTTCCCGCTCCAAAAATTTGAAAGCAGTTGCAGTAGACACACCCAAGCGGGAATAGCTCAGTTGGTAGAGCACGACCTTGCCAAGGTCGGGGTCGCGAGTTCGAGTCTCGTTTCCCGCTCCAAAATTTGAAAGCAGTCGTAGTAGACACACCCAAGCGGGAATAGCTCAGTTGGTAGAGCACGACCTTGCCAAGGTCGGGGTCGCGAGTTCGAGTCTCGTTTCCCGCTCCAAATTTTCTTCCAAAACAAAATGACTTCCACAACGCAATCATTCGTTGAGGTTGTTTTTTTCGTTTCTGAAATACTCTTGTAAACAGAGTTATCCACAGCCTTTCATTTTCTTATTAGCATGCTAATTTTTTTGAGATTTTTACGCGTTTATTTATCTTGTTGAAATATAACAGGATATATCATTTCAAAATGTTATCGCGATCGCTTGACGAACTTTGGCGTGTTGAAACGCAATGTGTTTTTATTTTTACTCACAGGCTGTGAGTATCTTAGGCGTCGCGCGGTAAACCTTTTTCCACCACTCTCACCAGACGTTGTTTCTTCGGTAACTGCACCTCAATGACACCTTCATTGCGTCGAGCAATTTGCTGCGCCACAGCCCATTCAATGTGTTCATCGAGTAGTGGGTGCTCACCTCGGCGACTCTCAAGCGCATTCAGTGCTGCTTCACTCCACGGCGCGTTACCGAGCGCAACGGCGATATTACGCAGCCAGCGTAAGTGACCGATACGGCGAATCGCCGAACCTTCGGTGACTTTCAGAAACCAGGCTTCGGTCCAGGCAAACAGCTCGATAAGTTCGGGAGAGTGCAGCGCTTTGCGTGGGCTGAAATCCTCTTCATCGGTCAGCTGTGAGAAACGGTTCCATGGGCAGATAAGCTGGCAGTCGTCGCAGCCGTAGATTCGGTTACCGATGAGTGGGCGAAATTCTTCCGGGATCGCGCCTTCCAGTTCGATAGTCAGGTAGGAAATGCAGCGGCGGGCGTCGACGGTATACGGTTCAACAATAGCGCCGGTCGGGCAAATGGTCATGCAGGCCACGCATCGCCCGCACTCTTCAGCGACGGGTTTATCGATAGGCAGAGGGATATCGACCAGCAGTTCGCCGAGGAAAAAGAACGATCCGGCGTCTCGATTAAGGATAAGCGAGTGCTTGCCAGTCCAGCCAATACCGGCTTTTTCCGCTAATGGGCGCTCAAGAATAGGCGCAGAGTCAACAAACGGTCTAAAATTCAGCGAGACACACTGTTCCTGAATCTTTTCACCGAGCTTTTTAAGTCGGTTACGCAACAGCTTATGATAATCACGCCCAAGGGCATAACGGCTGACGTAACCCAGTTCGGGGTTTTTCAGCGTGCGGGCAAATGCCGCATTCGCGGGAAGATAATTCATGCGAACGCTAATCACCCGGAGCGTTCCGGGCTGCAGTTCGTGGGGACGGGCGCGCATCATTCCGTGACGTGCCATCCAATCCATCTCGCCGTGGTATTGTTTATCCAGCCATGCCTGCAGTTTAGGTTCGGCCTCGCTAAGATCGGTATCGGTAATGCCGACCTGCTGAAAACCGAGTTCAGTGCCCCATTGTTTGATTTGTTGCGCTAATTGATTGAGATCGAGGGGCTGTGACATGACGGACCATACATTGACAAGAATCCCCCAAAGTATACCACACTCCATTTGGCCTGCGGACGAACTGCGTCGCGCCGAAAAAACGGCAGCGCAGAGCCTCGGCATTCCCCTTTATGAACTGATGCAGCGCGCCGGAAAGGCAGCGTTTGACCTTGCGCGTACCGCGTATCCTGCGGCCCGGCATTGGCTGGTATTGTGCGGTCACGGCAATAACGGCGGTGATGGTTATGTGGTGGCGAGACTGGCGCAAGCCGCAGGTATTCGCGTGACGCTATTGGCGCTGGTGAGCGATAAACCGTTGCCGGAAGAAGCACAGACCGCCTGCGATGCCTGGCTTGCCGCTGGCGGTGACATCCACCGAGCCGATATTCCATGGCCACAGGATGTCGATTTAATTATCGATGGATTGCTAGGAACGGGATTACAGAATGCACCGCGCAACCACGCGGCTGAACTTATTGAACACGCCAACCACTTTCCGGCACCGATTATCGCGCTGGATATTCCCTCCGGGCTGAATGCTCAAACTGGAACCACGCCGGGGGCTGTTATTCAGGCGGCTTATACCCTCACGTTTATCGCACTCAAACCGGGCCTTTTGACCGGTAAAGCGCGCGATGTCGTGGGACAGCTACGCCATCATGCGCTGGGGCTGGAGGCGTGGCTGGCAGAGCAGCAAACGCATCTGCAGCGGCTAGATGCTTCTCAACTGGCGCAGTGGTTTACGCCGCGGCGTCCAACTTCGCACAAAGGCGATCACGGACGGCTGGTCGTGATCGGTGGCGATCGGGGTACCGCTGGGGCGATTCGTATGGCCGGGGAGGCTGCGCTGCGTGCGGGCGCCGGGCTGGTCAAAGTGCTCACCCGTGTAGAAAACATCGCGTCGATTATCACGGCGCGACCGGAGTTGATGGTCGACGAACTCACGCTGCAGTCGCTGGATGACAGCCTGGAATGGGCCGACGTTGTGGTGATTGGCCCTGGGCTCGGACAAGCCTCGTGGGGAAAACAGGCGCTGCGCAAATTGGATAATTTCCGGAAATCCACGCTATGGGACGCCGATGCGCTGAACCTGCTGGCAATCAATCCGGATAAACGTCACAATCGCGTGATCACCCCGCATCCCGGTGAGGCCGCACGCTTGCTGAATTGTTCCGTGGCGGAAATTGAGAACGATCGCTTACTTTCTGCACAACGTCTGGTACAACGGTACGGTGGTGTCGTCGTGCTGAAAGGCGCGGGGACAATTGTTGCCGATGAGCGCGGTGTGATAAGCATTATTGATGCCGGCAATGCCGGTATGGCCAGCGGCGGGATGGGGGATGTGCTTTCGGGCATCATTGGCGCATTGCTGGGGCAGGCATTATCGCCGTATGATGCAGCCTGCGCAGGGTGTATCGCCCACGGTGCAGCCGCCGATGAACTGGCGGCGCGCTATGGCACCCGCGGTATGTTGGCGACCGATCTCTTTTCCACGCTAAGGCGTGTTGTTAACCCGGATGTGATTGACGTAAACCATGATTAATCGAGTGATTCCTCTACCTGACGAGCAGGCAACCCTGGACCTTGGCAACCGAGTGGCACAGGCCTGCCTCGGCGCAACGGTGATCTATCTGTATGGCGATTTAGGCGCAGGCAAAACTACCTTTAGCCGCGGATTCCTGCATGCGCTGGGCCATAATGGCAACGTCAAAAGCCCAACCTATACCCTTGTTGAGCCTTATCAGCTCGACAAACTCATGGTCTACCACTTCGATTTGTACCGCCTTGCGGATCCCGAGGAGCTCGAATTTATGGGGATCCGAGATTACTTCGCTAACGATGCCATTTGCCTGGTGGAATGGCCGCAACAGGGCACCGGTGTTCTGCCCGAGCCGGATATCGAAATACACTTAGATTACCAGGCGCAAGGGCGTGAGGCGCGCATCGCTGCGGTCTCCTCATTAGGTGAGTCTCTGCTGGCGCGGTTTGCCGGTTAATTTTAGGGATCGCAGGATGATTATTCGCGCAAAAGGGTGGTTGATAGCTGCGCTGATGCTGGTCTGTGCACCGGCAATGGCGGCGAGCTTGTCTGATATTCAGGTGGCAAACAGTGAAACGCAGGCGCGTATCACGTTTAGCTTTATGGGCGATCCGGAATATAACTTCAGCCAGGATGATAAGCGCAGCGTGGTGCTTGATATCAAGCAAACGGGCGTGATTCAAGGACTGCCGCTGCGTTTTAGCGGCAACAATCTGGTGAAAGGGATTCGTTCTGCGACCCCGAAAGACGATCAGTCTCTGCGGCTGGTGGTTGACTTGACAGAAAATGGTAAAACACGCGCGGTGAAGCAGCAAAACGGCGCGAACTATACCGTGGTATTCACCATTAACGCCGACGTCCCACCTCCGCCACCGCCGCCTCCGGCCGTGGTGAAGCGGGTAGAAACACCGGTGATCGCGCCAACCCCTGCACAGCCTGCCCGTAATCCGTTTAGCGGTGGCAGTAGCAACAGCGGCACTTTTACCCGTGAACGCCAGCCTGCGATTGCCAGCACCGTTACACCAACGCCGCGTCCGGCAGCACGTGCCAGCGGCGCACCGGGTGACAAAGTGATCATCGCCATTGATGCCGGTCACGGTGGCCAGGATCCGGGGGCTATTGGCCCTGGCGGTACGCGTGAGAAAAACGTCACTATTGCTATTGCGCGTAAACTCAGAGCGCTGCTAAACGATGATCCTATGTTCCGTGGCGTGCTGACCCGCGACGGCGACTACTTTATTTCGGTAATGGGGCGTTCCGACGTCGCACGTAAACAAAATGCCCATTTCCTGGTATCGATCCACGCAGATGCTGCGCCAAACCGTGATGCTACCGGCGCTTCGGTTTGGGTGCTGTCTAACCGACGCGCTAACAGTGAAATGGCCGGCTGGCTAGAGCAGCATGAGAAACAATCCGAGCTGCTGGGCGGAGCGGGGGATGTGCTGGCCAACAGCCAGGCGGATCCTTACCTGAGCCAGGCGGTGCTGGATCTGCAGTTCGGCCATTCGCAGCGCGTAGGGTATGATGTGGCGACCAGCGTTATCAGTCAGCTACAGCGGGTCGGCAATTTACATAAACGTCGTCCTGAACATGCCAGCCTTGGCGTACTACGTTCGCCGGATATTCCATCCATTCTCGTTGAAACCGGCTTTATCAGTAACAGCGGCGAAGAACGACTGCTGGGCAGCGATGATTATCAGCAAAAAATCGCGGAAGCGATTTATACCGGTTTACGTAACTATTTTACGGCGCATCCGATACAATCCGGCCCTCGTGACGAACAGTCGCAGACCGCCAGTGCAGCATCATCTACCCGGACGCTCATTAACTAAGGAGTATTCATGCCGATTCAGGTTTTACCACCACAGCTTGCCAACCAGATTGCTGCGGGTGAAGTGGTGGAGCGCCCTGCATCGGTAGTGAAAGAACTGGTTGAAAACAGTCTTGATGCGGGCGCGACCCGCATCGATATTGATATCGAGCGCGGTGGGGCCAAGCTTATCCGCATTCGTGACAACGGCTGTGGGATCAAAAAAGATGAGTTGGCACTCGCACTCGCGCGCCACGCCACCAGTAAAATTGCCTCTCTCGACGATCTTGAAGCGATCGTGAGTCTGGGTTTTCGCGGCGAAGCGCTGGCGAGTATTAGCTCGGTCGCCCGCTTGACGCTCACGTCACGCACGGCTGAACAGGCGGAAGCCTGGCAGGCCTATGCCGAAGGCCGCGATCAGGCGGTAACGGTCAAACCTGCGGCACACCCGGTAGGCACAACGCTGGAAGTGTTGGACTTGTTCTACAACACCCCGGCGCGGCGCAAGTTTATGCGTACTGAAAAAACCGAATTCAATCACATCGATGAGATCATCCGTCGCATTGCGCTGGCGCGCTTCGATGTGAGTTTCAACCTGACCCACAATGGCAAAGTTATCCGTCAGTATCGTGCGGTGGCTGAAGGCGCGTCGAAAGAGCGCCGCCTTGGCGCCATTTGCGGTGTGTCGTTCCTCGAGCAGGCGTTGGCGATTGAGTGGCAGCATGGAGACCTTGCGTTACACGGTTGGGTTGCTGACCCCAAATACACCACCACGGCGCTGGCAGAAATTCAGTATTGCTACGTCAATGGGCGTATGATGCGCGACCGGCTGATTAACCACGCTATTCGCCAGGCATGTGAAGATAAGCTCGGTGCGGATCAGCAGCCAGCATTTGTGCTGTATCTTGATATCGATCCGCATCAGGTCGACGTCAACGTCCATCCGGCCAAACATGAAGTGCGCTTCCATCAGTCGCGTTTGGTGCATGATTTTATCTATCAGGGCGTGCTGAGCGTGCTGCAACAGCAGCTGGATACGCCTTTGCCGTTAGCGGAAGAGGATGAACCCGCACCGCGTGCGCTGCCGGAAAACCGCATTGCTGCGGGGCGCAACCAGTTTGCTGAGCCCGCAGTCGCGCGTGAGCCTACGGCACCGCGCTATCAGCCAGCAAGCGGCGATGCGACTCCGCGTGCCAGCGGTGGTGGGGCGAGCTGGCCGAATGCCCAGCCGGGCTATCAGAAACAGCAGGGTGCGCTCTACCGGCAACTGCTGGATACTCCGGTCAGCCGCCAGGAATCGCCGAAACCGGTGGTAGAAAACCTGGCGGGGCATAGCCAGAGCTTTGGCCGCGTATTGGCGATTATTGCCGATGAGTGCGCACTGCTGGAACGTAATGGCAAACTTAGCCTGCTGGCGTTACCCGTTGCCGAGCGCTGGCTGCGCCAGGCGCAGCTGACACCGGGGGAAACAACAATCTGTGCCCAACCGCTTTTGATCCCGCTGCGTCTTAAGGTGGCGGAAACTGAAAAGCAAACGCTGGAAGGGGCGAAGGAGACGCTGAAGACGTTGGGCATTGAGATATTGCTCGAAGGGCAGCATGCGACGATTCGCGCGGTGCCTTTACCCTTACGCCAACAAAATTTACAAATCTTGATTCCTGAACTGATAGGCTACCTGGTGGGTAAAACTCATGTCGATGCGGGTAACGTCGCGCAGTGGTTAGCCCGTAATTTGGCAAGCGACCACGCGCAGTGGAATACCGCGCAGGCGATAGCCATGCTGGCAGATGTTGAACGTCTTTGCCCGCAGTTGGTCAAAGCACCACCGGGTGGCCTGTTGCAACCTGTTGATTTAGATTCTGCGATGAACGCCCTGAGAAATGAGTGATGTAACCGAGGCGAGCCTGCCTAAGGCAATTTTTTTAATGGGACCCACCGCTTCGGGCAAGACAGCGCTGGCGATTGAATTACGTAAAGTTTTGCCAGTAGAGTTGATTAGTGTGGATTCCGCCCTTATCTATCGAGGGATGGACATCGGTACCGCCAAGCCGACTGCGGAAGAGCTGAATGCAGCCCCACACCGGTTGTTGGACATTCTCGATCCGTCGCAGGCCTATTCGGCGGCGGATTTTCGTCGTGATGCGCTCGCGCAGATGGCGGAGATCACCGCAGCAGGGAAAATTCCCCTGCTGGTAGGTGGCACAATGTTATATTTCAAGGCGTTATTAGAAGGGTTATCGCCGCTGCCCTCTGCAGACCCGAAAATTCGGGCGCAGATTGAACAGCAGGCGGCAGAGCAAGGATGGATGGCGCTGCATCAAAAGTTGCGGGAGATAGATCCCGTCGCCGCTGAGCGTATTCATCCAAATGATCCGCAAAGACTTTCCCGAGCACTGGAAGTTTTTTTCATTTCGGGTAAAACTTTAACGGAGCTGACACAAACGTCAGGAGACGCTCTACCCTACAAGGTGCATCAGTTCGCCATCGCCCCGGCGAGCCGTGAACTGCTCCATCAACGCATTGAGCAGCGTTTTCATCAGATGTTAGCTTCAGGTTTTGAAGCAGAAGTGCGGGCGCTATTTGCCCGTGGAGATTTGCATACGGATATGCCTTCCATTCGTTGTGTGGGATACCGCCAGATGTGGTCATACCTCGAAGGCGAGATCTCTTACGATGAAATGGTTTATAGAGGAGTTTGTGCCACGAGACAGCTAGCGAAACGCCAGGTGACGTGGTTACGCGGTTGGGAAGGTGTTCATTGGTTAGATAGTGAGCAGCCGGAGCAGTCGTTTAGCCAAGTAATACAGGTAGTGGGTGCTAGTGTAGACTGAATGTGTACAATTGAGTCGTATCGTGCGCAATTTTCGAATCGTAAGGTTCATACGCAAATCGAACAGGTTGCGTCAGCGTAGCCTGGAAGACGAAGTGTATAAGTACAAATAAGCATATAAGGAAAAGAGAGAATGGCTAAGGGGCAATCTTTACAAGATCCGTTCCTGAACGCACTGCGTCGGGAACGTGTTCCAGTTTCTATTTATTTGGTGAATGGTATTAAGCTGCAAGGACAAATTGAGTCTTTCGATCAGTTCGTGATCCTGTTGAAAAACACGGTCAGCCAGATGGTCTATAAGCACGCAATTTCTACCGTTGTTCCGTCTCGTCCGGTTTCCCATCATAGCAACAATGCTGGCGGCGGCACTGGTAGTAACTACCACCACGGTAGCAACGCGCAGGGTTCTGCGCAGCAAGACAGCGAAGAAACCGAATAAGGTTGATGGCTGTTAATCCATGTCGGGGAGCCGAATCATTGAGGTTCCCCGCTGGTATTTCAGGAGATATAACGCTTGTTTGACCGTTATGACGCCGGTGAGCAGGCGGTGCTGGTACACATCTATTTTACGCAAGACAAAGATATGGAAGACCTCCAGGAGTTTGAATCTCTGGTCTCTTCCGCTGGTGTCGAAGCAATGCAGGTGATTACCGGTAGCCGTAAAGCCCCGCACCCAAAGTACTTTGTTGGTGAAGGTAAGGCTGTCGAAATTGCGGAAGCCGTAAAAGCGACAGGCGCTTCCGTTGTGCTTTTTGATCATGCACTGAGCCCCGCGCAGGAACGTAACCTCGAGCGTTTGTGTGAATGCCGGGTGATTGACCGTACCGGTCTTATTCTCGATATTTTTGCCCAGCGTGCGCGTACCCATGAGGGTAAGCTGCAGGTTGAGCTCGCGCAGCTGCGCCACCTGGCAACGCGCCTGGTTCGCGGCTGGACGCACCTTGAAAGACAAAAAGGCGGGATTGGTTTGCGCGGCCCGGGTGAAACCCAGCTCGAAACCGACCGTCGTTTGCTGCGTAATCGCATTATGCAAATCCTTTCGCGTATCGAAAGGGTTGCCAAACAGCGTGAGCAAGGGCGCCGTTCGCGCGTCAAAGCCGATGTCCCAACGGTATCGTTGGTGGGGTACACCAACGCCGGGAAATCGACGCTGTTTAACCATCTGACTGAGGCGGAGGTCTATGCCGCCGATCAGCTGTTCGCCACCCTCGATCCGACCCTGCGTCGTATCGATGTTGCGGATGTAGGTGAAACGGTATTAGCCGATACCGTTGGTTTTATTCGCCATCTGCCGCATGACCTGGTGGCGGCGTTTAAGGCCACATTGCAGGAAACCCGCGAGGCCACGCTGCTGCTCCATGTGATTGATGCTGCAGATGTTCGCGTGCAGGAAAATATCGATGCGGTTGATACGGTGCTCGAAGAGATCGACGCGCACGAGATTCCAACTCTGCTGGTGATGAACAAAATCGATATGCTCGATGAGTTTGAACCGCGTATCGATAGAGATGAAGAGAACAAACCTATTCGGGTGTGGCTGTCTGCACAAACCGGAGTAGGGGTACCACTCCTTTTTCAGGCGTTGACGGAACTGCTCTCTGGCGAAGTCGCGCAGCACACGCTGCGTTTACCTCCGAAGGAAGGGCGTTTGCGTAGTCGCTTTTATCAGCTTCAGGCAATCGAAAAAGAGTGGATGGAGGACGATGGCTGCGTCAAATTGCAGGTTCGCATGCCGATTGTCGACTGGCGTCGCCTCTGTAAACAAGAACCGACACTGACAGACTACGTGGTCTGACCGTGCAGCTTGCCTGAAAACATTAGCCCATTGGGCACCCAGCGGTTCAGGTCGCCTCAACGCGACGGCGACAACCAGGATGGAGTCGCGGTTAACAGCGAAAAGACCTGAACTGGGAAAAGCTATATCACCGCATAACAAATATGGAGCATAAACATGGCGTGGAATCAGCCCGGTAATAACGGACAAGACCGCGACCCGTGGGGGAGCAGCAATAATCAAGGCGGCAACTCCGGGGGAAATGGAAATAAAGGCGGTCGCGATCAGGGGCCGCCGGATTTGGATGATATCTTCCGTAAGCTGAGCAAAAAGCTCGGTGGCTTTGGGGGCGGTAAAGGTGGCTCCGGTAATTCTACCCAGGGACCTCGCTCGCCGATGGGCGGTCGCATCGTCGGTATCGCTGCCGCTGCTGTGGTCGTTATCTGGGCGGCTAGCGGTTTCTATACCATCAAAGAAGCTGAGCGCGGCGTTGTGACGCGTTTTGGCAAATTTAGCCATCTGGTTGAGCCGGGCCTGAACTGGAAACCTACGTTTGTCGACGAAGTGACGCCGGTTAACGTAGAAGCCGTTCGTGAACTGGCCGCATCCGGCGTGATGCTGACCTCCGACGAAAACGTCGTGCGCGTTGAAATGAACGTGCAGTACCGCATCACCGATCCTCAGCGTTACCTGTTTAGCGTGACCAGTGCCGACGACAGTCTGCGCCAGGCTACCGACAGTGCACTGCGCGGCGTGATCGGTAAATACACCATGGACCGTATCCTGACTGAAGGTCGTACCGTTATTCGTAGCGATACCCAGCGCGAGCTGGAAGAGACTATTCGTCCGTACAACATGGGTATCACCCTGCTGGACGTCAACTTCCAGGCCGCTCGTCCGCCGGAAGAGGTGAAGGCCGCATTTGATGATGCGATTGCCGCACGTGAGAACGAGCAGCAGTACATCCGCGAGGCGGAAGCCTACACTAACGAAGTTCAGCCGCGTGCGAACGGTCAGGCGCAGCGTATTCTGGAAGAAGCGCGTGCGTATAAGACCCAAACCGTGCTGGAAGCGCAGGGTGAAGTGGCTCGCTTCGCTAAAATCCTGCCTGAATATAAAGCCGCACCGCAGATTACTCGCGAGCGTCTGTATATCGAGACCATGGAAAAAGTGTTGAGTCATACCCGCAAAGTGCTGGTTAGCGACAACAAAAATGGCAACCTGATGGTTCTGCCGCTGGATCAAATGCTCAAAGGCGGCAACGCTGCCCCTGCGGCAAAGAACGATAGCAGTGGTGCGAACAACCTGTTGCGCCTGCCGCCTGCATCCTCATCCAGTAGCAGCGCAAGCAACACGTCGTCTGCCGCTCAGGGCAACATCATGGACCAACGTCGCGCTAACGCGCAGCGTAACGATTACCAGCGTCAGGGGGAATAACGATGCGTAAGTCAGTTATTGCGATAATTATCATCGTGCTGGTAGTGCTTTACACCTCTATTTTTGTGGTTAAAGAAGGCGAGCGCGGAATTAAGTTCCAGTTCAGCAGCGTCGTGCGTGATGGCGATAAGAAACCGTTGATTTATGAACCAGGCCTGCACTTCAAGGTTCCGTTTATTCAATCGGTTAAAATGCTTGATGCCCGTATCCAGACCATGGATAACCAGGCAGACCGCTTCGTAACCAAAGAGAAGAAAGACCTGATCGTTGACTCTTATATCAAGTGGCGCATCAGTGATTTTAGCCGTTACTTCCTGGCAACCGGCGGCGGTGACGTCTCCCAGGCCGAAGTGCTGCTGAAACGTAAGTTCTCTGACCGTCTGCGTTCTGAGATTGGTCGTCTGGACGTGAAAGATATCGTTACCGACTCTCGCGGTCGTTTGACGCTGGAAGTGCGTGATGCGCTGAACTCCGGTTCTTCTGGTGCGGATGATGAAGTGGCTACGCCAGCGGCGGATAGCGCGATTGCAGAAGCGGCAGAGCGCGTAGAGCAGCAGGCCAATATCAAAGGGCCAACCATTAACCCGAACAGTATGGCGGCGTTAGGGATTGAAGTGGTCGATGTGCGTATCAAGCAGATCAACCTGCCGGCTGAGGTTTCTGAAGCGATTTACAACCGTATGCGCGCCGAGCGTGAAGCTGTTGCCCGTCGTCACCGTTCACAGGGTCAGGAAGAGGCAGAAAAACTGCGCGCTACCGCTGACTATGAAGTGACGAAGACACTGGCAGAAGCAGAACGTCAGGGACGTATTATGCGTGGTGAAGGTGATGCAGAAGCGGCTAAGCTGTTTGCTGATGCATTCAGCCAGGATCCGGACTTCTATGCCTTTATCCGTAGCCTGCGTGCATACGAAGCGAGCTTCGATAGTAACCAGGACGTGATGGTTCTGAGCCCGGATAGCGATTTCTTCCGCTATATGAAAACGCCGGGTAGCACTGTTCGTTAATTGCGGTAATGCATGAAGAAAACCACCGCCTCCTTTGGGAGCCGGTGGTTTTCTTTTATGCTCGTCATCATTCGTGCTGTGCCTGACGACTTGCGGCACGAATGATGACTGGCATATCACGGGGATGAATAATGAATTCGACAATCTGGCTAGCGCTTGCGCTGGTATTGGTGCTTGAAGGTCTTGGGCCGATGCTTTATCCCAAGGCCTGGCGCAAGATGATTTCTACGATGACCCAACTACCCGATACGATGTTACGTCGATTTGGCGGCGGTCTTGTGGTTGCAGGTATCGTCATCTACTACATGTTGACGAAAACGGTTGGCTGATTATAAAAACAGCATTTCTCTGCGATTTTGTGGTTAAAAAGTGCTGTATATCTGAAAAAGCGATGGTAGAATCCATTTTTAAGCAATCGGTGATTTTGAAAAATGGGTAACAACGTCGTCGTACTGGGCACCCAATGGGGTGACGAAGGTAAAGGGAAGATTGTTGATCTTCTTACTGAGCGTGCAAAATATGTTGTTCGCTATCAGGGTGGCCATAACGCAGGCCATACTCTCGTAATCAACGGTGAAAAAACCGTCCTCCATCTTATTCCATCAGGTATTCTCCGCGAGAATGTCACCAGCATCATCGGTAACGGTGTTGTGCTGTCTCCTGCTGCGCTGATGAAAGAGATGAAAGGCCTGGAAGACCGTGGTATCCCGGTTCGTGAGCGCCTGCTGCTGTCTGAAGCATGCCCGTTAATCCTTGATTATCACGTCGCTCTGGACGGCGCTCGCGAAAAAGCGCGTGGCTCCAAAGCTATCGGTACAACCGGTCGTGGTATCGGTCCTGCTTACGAAGATAAAGTCGCTCGTCGCGGTCTGCGCGTGGGTGACCTCTTCGATAAAGAGACTTTCGCCGAAAAACTGAAAGAAGTGATGGAATATCACAACTTCCAGCTGGTTAATTTCTACAAAGTTGAAGCGGTTGACTATCAGAAAGTGCTGGACGATGTGATGGCAGTTGCCGACATTCTGACCGGCATGGTGGTTGACGTTTCCGATCTGCTGGATCAGGCGCGTAAACGCGGTGACTTCGTGATGTTTGAAGGCGCGCAGGGTACGCTGCTGGATATCGACCACGGTACCTATCCGTACGTGACCTCTTCCAACACCACCGCAGGTGGCGTAGCAACCGGTTCTGGCCTCGGCCCGCGCTATGTTGACTACGTACTGGGCATCATCAAAGCGTACTCCACTCGCGTGGGTGCCGGTCCATTCCCGACCGAACTGTTTGATGAAACCGGTGAGTTCCTGTGCAAGCAAGGTAACGAATTCGGCGCTACTACCGGTCGCCGTCGTCGTACCGGCTGGCTGGACTCCGTTGCCGTGCGTCGTGCAGTACAGATTAACTCCCTGTCTGGCTTCTGCCTGACCAAACTGGACGTTCTGGACGGCCTGAAAGAAGTTAAAATCTGTGTTGCTTACCGTATGCCGGATGGTCGTGAAGTCACTACCACTCCGCTGGCGGCAGATGATTGGGAAGGTATCGAACCAATCTATGAAACCATGCCGGGTTGGTCTGAAACCACCTTTGGCGTGAAGGAACGTAGCGGTCTGCCACAGGCAGCACTGAACTACATTCAGCGTATTGAAGAACTGACCGGCGTGCCGATTGATATTATTTCAACTGGCCCAGACCGTACCGAAACCATGATCCTGCGCGACCCGTTTGACGCATAATTCATGGCTCTGGCGTAGCGCCTGATGGCGCTGCGTTTGTCAGAACTCCTGACTCTGTAAGCCGGATAAGACGCCTGGCGTTGGCATCCGGCTTAATCGTGCTTTATACCCTCGCTTTTTTCCTTCCCGTCATGAAATAAATTAGCGGCTCAGAGGCTGGCTGGTTTATCATCAATATAATTAATATCAACAAACTTACTCTTTACTCCCCATTTCCCTGAGGTTGATGTGCAGTTAACAAGTTTTACCGATTATGGATTACGCGCGCTGATTTATATGGCGTCGCTGCCGGAAGGCAAGATGACCAGTATCTCGGAGGTGACCGAGGTCTACGGCGTGTCGCGTAACCATATGGTTAAAATCATCAACCAGCTGAGTCGCGCCGGATATGTGACGGCAGTACGAGGGAAAAACGGCGGCATCCGCTTAGGAAAAGCAGCCAAAGATGTCCGCGTGGGAGACGTGGTTCGAGAACTCGAACCCTTAACGCTGGTGAACTGCAGCAGCGAGTTTTGCCATATTACGCCGGCCTGTCGTTTGAAACAGGCACTTTCTCAAGCCGTGCAAAGTTTTCTCAAGGAGCTAGATAACTACACACTGGCTGATTTGGTTGATAAGAATCAACCGCTTTATAAATTATTGCTGGTGGAGTAATTATTACTACCGCCAGCAGCGATGATGACGGAGGAACCGACATGTCAAAAGATCCTTTCCTGGAACGTGAAACAGAAAAGTACGCTAACCCTATCCCGAGCCGGGAATTCATCCTTGAACACTTAACAAAACGCGAAAAACCGGCGAATCGTGAAGAGCTGGCCGTTGAGTTACATATTGAAGGCGAAGAGCAAACGGAAGCTCTGCGCCGTCGCCTGCGTGCCATGGAGCGCGATGGGCAATTAGTCTTTACCCGCCGCCAGTGCTACGCGCTGCCGGAACGCCTCGACCTGCTGAAAGGCATGGTTATCGGCCATCGTGATGGCTTCGGCTTCCTGCGCGTGGAGGGCCGCAAAGACGATCTCTATCTGTCGAGCGAGCAGATGAAGATGTGCATGCACGGCGATGAAGTGCTGGCACAACCGCTGGGCGCCGATCGTAAAGGCCGCCGCGAAGCGCGTATCGTCCGCGTACTGGTACCGCGCAACGCACAGATCGTTGGTCGCTACTTTACCGACGCGGGCGTTGGTTTTGTGGTGCCTGACGATAGCCGTCTGAGCTTTGATATCCTTATCCCACCAGAGTCATTGATGGGCGCACGCATGGGCTTTGTGGTGGTGGTCGAACTGACCCAGCGCCCAACTCGTCGCACCAAAGCGATCGGTAAAATCGTTGAAGTCCTGGGCGAAAATATGGGTACCGGTATGGCCGTTGAAATGGCGCTGCGCACTCATGAAATCCCTCACGTCTGGCCGCCAGCGGTGGAAGCGCAGGTGGCTGGGCTCAAAGAGCAGGTGCCGGAAGAGGCCAAAGTTGGCCGTGTTGATCTGCGCGATTTGCCGCTGGTCACCATCGATGGTGAAGATGCCCGCGATTTCGATGACGCCGTTTACTGCGAGAAAAAACGCGGCGGCGGCTGGCGCCTGTGGGTGGCGATTGCTGACGTAAGCTACTACGTGCGTCCGCCAACTCCGCTGGATAGCGAAGCCCGCAACCGCGGTACGTCCGTGTACTTCCCAACGCAGGTTCTGTCTCTTATACACATCT
>NZ_LGHZ01000031.1 GCF_001266615.1 Kluyvera genomosp. 1
CGTCATCACCCACCACTCGGGTCGTTAGCTCAGTTGGTAGAGCAGTTGACTTTTAATCAATTGGTCGCAGGTTCGAATCCTGCACGACCCACCAATTTTAACATCACGCTCAGATGTTAACCGTGAAGGATAACATTGCATCAGCAATGGCCCGTAGGGCGAGACGAAGTCGAGTCATCCTGCACGACCCACCATTATTATTGATGGTTCCGAGTAAAATCTTTCAGGCGATACCTTAGCGGGTCGTTAGCTCAGTTGGTAGAGCAGTTGACTTTTAATCAATTGGTCGCAGGTTCGAATCCTGCACGACCCACCATCCTGAAAAGAATAAAGCAGTAAACCCCATATGGGGGCGTTAGCTCAGTTGGTAGAGCAGTTGACTTTTAATCAATTGGTCGCAGGTTCGAATCCTGCACGCCCCACCAGTGTAAAAAGGCGCCCTAAAGGCGCCTTTTTGCTATCTACAATTCAGTGATTTCTTTTCCCATGCCGGTCCAGGCCCAAACGCATTTCTCATCCTATTAGGCGATTTAGGGCGACGCCCTTACATGCCCAAAATTCACCACGACTTTTTGTCTGCAATCCGCTATCTTGTTTAGCATATAAAACATATTGCCGCGGTAAAGGCAAAACTTAGCCTGGTAGCCGCTTATTTCGTTAAGCCAGTAAAACGAGAAGCATGATGAGCGTAATGTTTGATCCCGAAGCAGCAATTTATCCATTTCCGTCGAAGCCAACGCCGTTAAGTTGCGATGAGAAGCAATTCTATCGTGAAAAAATAAAACGGTTACTGAAAGCGCGTAACGCCGTGATGGTGGCGCACTATTATACCGACCCGGAGATTCAGCAACTGGCTGAAGAAACCGGAGGCTGTATCTCCGACTCGCTGGAGATGGCGCGCTTTGGTGCAAAGCATGAAGCTTCAACGTTGCTTGTGGCGGGTGTGCGTTTTATGGGTGAAACTGCGAAGATCCTTAGTCCGGAAAAAACTATCCTGATGCCTACGCTAAACGCAGAGTGCTCGCTAGATCTGGGCTGTCCTATTGACGCGTTTAATGATTTTTGCGATGCGCACCCCGACCGTACCGTGGTGGTCTACGCCAATACATCGGCGGCGGTCAAAGCGCGGGCAGATTGGGTGGTGACATCGAGTATCGCCGTTGAACTGATTGAACATCTCGATAGCCTGGGTGAGAAAATCATCTGGGCGCCGGATCGCCATCTGGGGCGCTACGTGCAAAAGCAAACCGGCGCTGAAGTTCTTTGCTGGCAGGGGGCCTGTATCGTTCATGACGAATTTAAAACCCAGGCGTTGAGCCGTATGAAATCACTTTACCCGCAGGCCGCCGTGCTGGTGCATCCAGAATCTCCGCAGGCGATTGTGGATATGGCCGATGCGGTGGGTTCAACCAGTCAGCTGATTAACGCGGCGAAAACGCTGCCACATCAGCAGCTGATTGTGGCGACCGATCGCGGTATTTTCTACAAAATGCAGCAGGCGGTACCGAACAAAGAACTGTTTGAAGCGCCGACGGCCGGTGAGGGGGCAACGTGCCGTACCTGTGCGCACTGTCCGTGGATGGCGATGAACGGCCTGAAGGCGATAGCTGAAAGTCTGGAAAACGGCGGGGCAGCGCATGAAATCCACGTGGATGAAGCACTGCGAAAAGGGGCGTTAATTCCGCTTAACCGCATGCTGGATTTTGCGGCTACACTTCGAGGGTAACCGTCTAACATGCTGGAGTTAAAATGGATTTTTTAAGTACACAAAATATTCTGGTGCATATCCCCATCGGTGCGGGGGGCTATGACCTGTCGTGGATTGAAGCAATTGGCACGATAGCTGGCCTGCTGTGTATCTGGCTGGCGAGTCTTGAGAAGATCGTTAACTACCTGTTTGGACTGATTAACGTCACGCTGTTTGCCATTATCTTTTTCCAGATTCAACTCTATGCCAGTCTATTGCTGCAGCTCTTTTTCTTTGCTGCCAACATTTACGGTTGGTACGCGTGGTCGCGGCAAACCAGTCATCATGAAGCAGAGCTGCAAATTCGCTGGCTACCGCTGCCTAAGGCGCTTGCGTGGTTGGCGGCCTGCGTTGTAGCCATCGGCTTGATGACCGTTTATATCGACCCGGTCTTTGCTGTGCTGACTCATGTGGCCGTCAGCGTGATGCAAACGCTGGGGATGAATGTCACCATGCCGGTGCTACAGCCGGATGCCTTCCCGTTCTGGGACTCCTGCATGATGGTGTTGTCGATTGCGGCGATGGTCTTGATGACGCGTAAATACGTTGAGAACTGGCTGCTGTGGGTGGTGATTAACGTGATTAGCGTGGCGATTTTCACCCTCCAGGGCGTTTATGCCATGGCGCTGGAATATTTGATACTGACCTTTATTGCCCTGAACGGCAGCCGGATGTGGATGAATAGCGCGCGTGAGCGCGGCTCTCGCGCGCTATCCCATTAATGGTGGTGATGATGCCCATGCTCGGAGTGCACCTCGTTAAGGTGGCACTCCGGGCCGCTACAGGGCTGATACTCCATCTGCACGGTCGCATGATCAATCTGATACTGTTCTTCAAGGAAATGATGAATCCTGTCCAGCAGGGCGTCATGATCGTGCGGGGGTACAACCTGCACGTGTAGCGTCATCAATGGCTTCTCCCCCACGAGCCAGACGTGGACATGATGTACATCGCGAACTTCCGGTAGGGAACGGCGCATATTGCGTTTTAGCGCCGCGACGTCGACCGCCTGCGGTGCGCCTTCAAGTAGCTCATTGAGACTTTCCTTCAGTAATGACCATGCACTGCGCAGCACCAGGCAGGAAACCAGCACCGATAAAATCGGGTCAATTGGCGTCCAGCCAGTCGTCATGATCACAATGGCGGCAATAATTGCACCAACAGATCCCAACAGATCGCCCATTACGTGCAGCGCCGCTGCGCGTACATTTAGGTTTTTTTCTTCGCTGCCACGGTGCAGTATCCAGAACGCCAGAATATTGGCCAGCAGCCCAGCGACGGCGATGACCATCATGGTGGTCCCGGCTACCGGCTGTGGAGTGTAGAAACGCTTTACCGCTTCCCAGACGATCAAAATAATAATAAACAGCAGGGCAATTGCGTTAACGAAGGCGGCAAGGGTCGTCAGGCGCAGCCAGCCAAACGTGTGTCGCACGCTAGGTGGCCGTTTGGCAAAGTGTACCGCCAGCAGAGCGAACAGCAGGGCAGCGGAATCAGTCAGCATATGTCCGGCGTCGGCCAGCAGTGCTAGCGAACCGGAGACCACCCCACCGATAGCCTCAATAACCATGAAACCCGCTGTTACGCCAAAAGCCAGCAGCAAGCGGCGGCCGTTACTGTTATCAGGGGCGGCATGCGAATGTGAATCATGCTTGTGCACCATGAGCGTCGTCCTTCGTTAATTGATTGTGACTATCTGACATCATTACAGATCTTTGCTTTTTGCGCACAGAATAGATGCGCAGCGTTGCAGGGCAAAATAGCGCCAGTTTCTAATTGCATAGCTGATATATATTGTTTTTGGCTTGGTTTGTGGTCATATATTTTATATTAATGGGTTTTTAACGGCTTTAATTGATATTTAATTCTGATTTGTAGGGTTTTTTTAGTCATAATTCGGCAAAAGTGTAAAAGCCAGTTTACACTTTTTGGCTGACGATATAGATTGAAGGGATTGCACTCAATTGTATAAGTATGGCAACACTGGAACAGTCATGAATTATCAGAACGACGATTTGCGCATTAAAGAGATCAACGAGTTATTACCTCCTGTAGCACTCCTTGAAAAATTTCCTGCCACTGAAAACGCGGCCAACACCGTTTCTCATGCACGTAAAGCGATCCACCAGATCCTGAGAGGGGATGACGATCGCCTGCTGGTAGTCATCGGCCCATGCTCTATCCACGACCCGGTTGCGGCGAAAGAATACGCACAGCGCCTGCTGAAAATTCGTGAAGAGCTGAACGGCGAGCTGGAAATCGTTATGCGCGTCTACTTTGAAAAGCCGCGCACGACCGTTGGCTGGAAAGGGCTGATTAACGATCCGCACATGGATAACAGTTTCCAGATTAACGATGGCCTGCGAATTGCCCGTAAGCTGCTGCTGGATATCAACGATACTGGCCTGCCAGCGGCAGGTGAGTTCCTGGATATGATTACTCCCCAGTATCTGGCTGACTTAATGAGCTGGGGCGCCATTGGTGCGCGTACAACTGAATCCCAGGTTCACCGCGAGCTGGCTTCCGGTCTTTCTTGCCCGGTCGGTTTTAAAAATGGCACCGATGGTACGATCAAGGTAGCGATTGATGCGATTAACGCCGCTGGCGCGGCCCACTGTTTCCTGTCGGTGACCAAATGGGGTCATTCCGCAATTGTGAACACTAGCGGTAACGGTGATTGCCATATCATTCTGCGTGGCGGCAAAGAGCCAAACTACAGCGCAGCGCATGTTGCAGCGGTGAAAGAAGGCTTGGCGAAAGCCGGTCTGCCTGCACAAATCATGATTGATTTCAGCCATGCCAACTCCAGCAAGCAGTATAAAAAGCAAATGGAAGTGGGTGCCGATGTTTGCCAGCAGGTGGCAAGCGGCGAGAAAGCGATTATGGGTGTAATGATCGAAAGTCATCTGGTGGAAGGTAACCAGAACCCAGACAGCGGCGAGCCGCTGGTTTATGGCAAGAGCATCACCGATGCCTGCATTAACTGGGATGATACCGATACGATCCTGCGTCAGTTGGCGAGTGCGGTTAAAGCGCGTCGCGGCTAATACCTAGCCTGGCCCGGTACGGCGTCTAGCCGCAGGGTTTCTCTAATGCTGGAGTTACCGCTGCATCAGAAATAAAAAAGCGTGGAAGATTCCACGCTTTTTCTTTTTAACCGAGGCGCGAAATTACTTCGCTTTACCCTGGTTGGCTACTGCTGCGGCTTTCGCTGCAATTTCGTCAGCGTTGCCCAGGTAGTAGTGTTTGATAGGTTTGAAGTTCTCATCGAACTCATACACCAGCGGTACGCCGGTAGGGATGTTCAGCTCGAGGATTTCGTCTTCGCCCATGTTGTCCAGGTATTTCACCAGTGCACGCAGGGAGTTACCGTGAGCGGCGATGATGACGCGCTCACCGCTTTTCAGGCGTGGCAGAATGGTTTCATTCCAATAAGGCACTACGCGTTCGATGGTCAGCGCCAGGCTTTCAGTCGTTGGCAGCTCTTTATCGGTCAGTTTCGCATAGCGTGGGTCGTGGCCAGGGAAACGCTCGTCGTCTTTGGTCAGCTCTGGTGGGGTTACCGCGAAGCCGCGACGCCATTGTTTAACCTGCTCGTCACCGTATTTTTCAGCGGTTTCTGCTTTGTTCAGACCCTGCAGCGCACCGTAGTGACGCTCGTTCAGTTTCCAGGATTTTTCAACCGGCAGCCAGGCCTGATCCAGTTCGTCCAGAACGTTCCACAGAGTGTGGATGGCACGTTTCAGCACAGAGGTATAAGCAAAGTCAAAGCTGAAGCCTTCAGCCTTCAGCAGTTTACCTGCCGCTTTTGCTTCGCTAACGCCTTTCTCGGACAGATCAACGTCGTACCAACCGGTGAAACGGTTTTCGTTGTTCCACTGACTTTCACCGTGACGAACCAGTACCAGCTTAGTTACAGCCATACTCTCACTCCTCAAGCTTTATTGAATGATAACAATTCTCATTATATTGCTGTGATTGCCTCAGCAGCAACGCTTATGCATAACCATAGCGAAAATAGTGCTCCAGTGTAAGGCGCATGTGAACCCGGCGTTATTATTTTGTCTGCGGGTGGCGCTAATTTCAGCGAAATGGCGAAAAGATCGGCGACCTGGAGAAAGGGAAGCCGCTATCTTGTGGGAATGATTTTAAGACTGACGATGGGTGGGGAAGTCTGTTTCCCGGCCCTCTTACTATTGGGCCGGGATAGGCTGTGCTTTATTGCGGGATAAACTGGTATTCCGTTAGGCTAACGTACTCTTTACCCGGACGTAACACGCAGTCAGGCTGTGGCCACTCTGGATGATTTGGACTATCCGGCAGGAACTCGCTTTCCAGCGCCAAGCCCTGCCATGAAGCGTAGGGCTGCGCGGTACGGGAAAGGGTTCCGTCGAGATAGTTCCCGGAGTAAAACTGAATCGCAGGGGCTGAAGTGTAGACAGCCATCTGCAGCTTCTTATCCTGTGACCAGACGTTGGCCACCACTTGAGAAGCATCGCCTTTTGCCCGTAGCAGGAATCCATGATCGTAACCTTTCACTTTCTGCTGATCGGCGTCGCTTAAGAAATCCTGCGCTACGATTTTAGGCTCGCGGAAATCGAAGCTGGTTCCGGCGACATCTTTCAAGCCTTCATGCGGAATACCGCTAGAGTCCACCGGCAGATAGGCATCTGCCAATAGCTGCAGCGTATGATGACGCACATCGGTTTGGGCACCGTCGAGGTTAAAGTAAACGTGGTTGGTGAGATTCACCGGGCACGCTTTATCGACTGTCGCACGGTACTCAATTGAAATACGGTTATCGTCGGTCAGACGGTAAGTTGCCGTGGCCTGAAGCGTGCCAGGGAAACCCTGGTCACCCTCCACTGAAGTGAGCGTAAATACCACTTCGGTGGAATTTTGCGAGGCGATAGCCCAGCGGCGTTTGTCAAACCCGTCCGGGCCGCCGTGCAGCTGGTGCTCGCCCTGGTTTGGCACCACGTTGACCGTTTTGCCATCCAGCGTAAAACGGCTATTGGCGATACGGTTAGCGTAGCGACCGATGGAGGCACCAAGGAATGCCGCCTGCTCGGTGTATTGCTCAGGCGATGCGCAGCCCAGCAGTGTTTCACGTACGCTACCGTCCTGCATTGGAATACGTGCCGACAGCAGCGTAGCGCCCCAGTCCATCAAGGTCACGACAACGTTATTGACGTTGCGTAACGCGATCAGCTGATACGGCTGGCCGTCAGCGGCCAGCACGGAAGATTGAGTTAGCACTGGCCGGCTCCTTGTGACGCTTTGCATACGTAGAACGTCTCTTTAATACCGGTTTTCGCTTCGTACTGCTCGGCCACTGCCTGCTGCACCGCAGGAACCAGTGCTTCTGGCATCAGCGCGACGATACAGCCGCCGAAGCCGCCGCCGGTCATACGTACACCGCCTTTATCGCCGATGGTCGCTTTCACGATTTCCACCAATGTGTCGATTTGTGGAACGGTAATTTCGAAGTCATCACGCATCGAGGCGTGCGATTCAGCCATCAACTGTCCCATGCGCAGCAGATCGCCTTTCTCGAGAGCGGAAGCCGCTTCCACGGTGCGGGAGTTTTCCGTCAGCACGTGGCGCACGCGTTTGGCGACGATGGGATCCAGCTCATTCGCGACCGCGTTAAATTGCTCGATAGTTACGTCGCGCAGCGCTGGCTGCTGGAAGAAACGCGCACCGGTTTCACATTGTTCGCGACGCGTGTTGTACTCGCTGCCCACCAGGGTGCGTTTAAAGTTACTGTTGATGATCACTACCGCGACGCCTTCAGGCATTGAGACGGCTTTGGTGGCTAACGAACGACAGTCGATCAGCAGGGCGTGGTCTTTTTTACCCAGTGCAGAAATCAGCTGATCCATGATGCCGCAGTTACAGCCGACAAACTGGTTCTCTGCTTCCTGGCCGTTTAGCGCAATCTGCGCACCGTCGAGTGGTAGCTGGTACAGCTGCTGGAATACAGTACCCACGGCCACTTCCAGCGATGCCGAGGAGCTTAAGCCTGCGCCTTGTGGAACGTTGCCGCTGATGACCATGTCTGCACCGCCAAACGCCTTGTTGCGTTTTTGCAGATGCTTCACCACACCGCGCACGTAGTTGGACCATTGCTGGGTGTCATGAGCAACGATAGGGGCGTCGAGCGAGAATTCGTCAATCTGGTTGTCGTAGTCAGCGGCGATGACGCGGACCTGGCGGTCGCTACGCGGAGAACAGCTGATCACGGTCTGGTAATCGATAGCACATGGCAGCACAAAGCCATCGTTATAGTCAGTATGCTCGCCAATAAGATTTACGCGGCCCGGAGCCTGAATCACGTGAGTGGCAGGGTAGCCAAATTTTTCAGCAAACAGGGTTTGTGTTTTATCTTTCAGACTCATTGTTATTCTCCGGATTCGCGAAAATGAATGTCGCTGACCGCGCGCAGACGCTCGGCCGCTTGTTCTGCTGTCAGGTCACGCTGGGTCTCTGCCAGCATTTCGTACCCGACCATAAATTTACGCACGGTGGCGGAGCGCAGCAGCGGAGGATAGAAGTGCGCGTGCAGCTGCCAGTGTGCGTTTTCATCACCGTTGAACGGCGCGCCGTGCCAGCCCATGGAATAGGGGAATGAGCACTGGAACAGGTTGTCGTAACGGCTAGTCAATTTCTTCAACGCCAGCGCTAAATCGTCGCGCTGGGCGTGGCTTAAGTCAGTGATACGCAGTACGTGAGCTTTTGGTAGCAGCAGTGTTTCAAACGGCCATGCCGCCCAGTAAGGCACCACGGCTAACCAATGCTCGGTCTCCACAACGGTACGGCTGCCATCGGCAAGCTCGCGGGTGACGTAGTCCATCAGCATCGGCGTCTGGTGTTCGGCGAAGTACTCGCGCATCAGGCGGTCTTCACGCTCAATCTCATTCGGCAGGAAGCTGTTGGCCCACACCTGACCGTGCGGGTGCGGGTTAGAGCAGCCCATGGCCGCACCTTTGTTTTCAAAGACCTGGACCCACGGATATTGCTGGCCCAGTTCGGCGGTCTGCTCTTGCCATGTTTTCACGACCGATTGCAGCGCGCTAACGCTGAGTTCCGGCAGCGTTTTGCTGTGATCCGGTGAGAAACAGATAACCCGGCTGGTGCCGCGTGCGCTCTGGCAGCGCATCAGCGGGTCGTTGCTCTCTGGCGCATCTGGCGTATCGGTCATCAGCGCGGCGAAATCGTTGGTAAAGACGTATGTGCTGGTGTAGTCGGGATTCTTATCGCCCGTCACCCGAGTATTACCCGGGCATAAAAAACAATCCGGATCGTGCGCGGGCAGCGTTTGTTTTGCTGGTGTCTCTTGCGCCCCTTGCCATGGGCGCTTTGCACGATGCGGTGAAACGAGGATCCACTGGCCGGTTAGCGGATTAAAGCGGCGATGTGGATGGTCGACGGGGTTAAATTGTGTCATCACAAAATCCTTAGTCTGGATAGCCCTGAGGGTGACGGGACTGCCAGTTCCAGGTGTCCTGCGCCATCTCATCAAGATTACGGGTTACGTGCCAGTTCAGCTCTTTATCGGCTTTGCTGGCGTCGGCCCAGTAGGCTGGGAGATCGCCATCGCGACGTGGTGCGAAGTGGTAGTTAATCGGTTTGCCACAGGCTTTGCTGAACGCGTTCACCACGTCAAGCACGCTGCTGCCAACGCCGGCACCGAGGTTATAAATATGCACGCCAGCTTTATGCGCCAGCTTTTCCATGGCGGCGACGTGGCCATCGGCCAGATCCATCACGTGGATATAGTCGCGCACGCCGGTGCCATCAGGGGTTGGGTAATCGTTACCGAAAATCGCCAGCGATTCGCGGCGGCCTACGGCGACCTGGGCGATATACGGCATCAGGTTATTCGGGATGCCCTGCGGGTCTTCGCCCATATCGCCGGACTGGTGTGCGCCAACCGGGTTGAAGTAGCGTAGCAGCGCGATGCTCCAGTCTGGCTGCGCTTTTTGCAGGTCAGTCAGAATTTGTTCAACCATCAATTTGCTTTTACCGTAAGGGCTCTGCGGTGTACCGGTTGGGAAGCTTTCGACGTAAGGGATTTTCGGCTGATCGCCGTAGACGGTTGCTGAGGAGCTGAAAATGAAGTTTTTAACGTTGGCTGCGCGCATTGCGGCAATCAGACGCAGAGTACCGTTGACGTTGTTGTCATAGTACTCCAGCGGTTTTTGCACCGACTCGCCAACGGCTTTCAAGCCAGCAAAGTGGATGACCGCGTCAATGGCGTTTTCGCGCAGGATGTCGGTGAGCAGCGCTTCGTTACGGATATCGCCTTCGATAAAGGTTGCCTGCTTACCGCTCAAGCGAGCAATAACCGGCAGGACGCTGCGCTTGCTGTTGCACAGGTTGTCGAGGATGACGACGTCGTGGCCCTGTTGCAGCAGTTGTACACATGTGTGGCTTCCTATGTAACCGCTACCACCTGTAACCAATACTTTCATTTTTAGCTCCGTTAAGCTTATGGCATGGAATAAACATAGCATAACAGAGAAGCCAAAAGTGTGACATGGGCTAAATTAGTGGAATCGCTTACACTAACGTGACAAGTGTCATTGGCCACAGAATTTACATTGTAAATCAAAGGCGCTGTCACTGTATTGTGTACTTAATCCGAAAATGGAGTGGAAGGATTGAAGAAACGGTGATGTGCTGCTTTCAGGCGCGGCGGGGCAATGAGTCAGCGCCGGGGCGAACGACTCGCCCCGGGGGAATCGACTTAACGCGGCCCGACCTCATAGCGATATCCCTCGCCGTCGGCAACAAACTCCAGCCGGTGAGTTATGCACTCCGGTGCATCTTCGGCATGGTGAGAAACAAACAGCAACTGTGTCTTGCCTTCGCTAATCAGCACATCAATAAATCGCCTTACTACCTGCCGATTCAGTGGATCCAGCCCTTGCAGCGGTTCATCGAGAATGAGTAGGGTCGGGTGTTTCACCAGCGCGCGGACGATCAGCGCCAAACGCTGTTGTCCCCACGATAAACTGTGGAACGGCGCATCAGCGGTCCGTGCGTCCATACCCAGAATATGTAGCCACTCATCGACCAGCTTGCGCTGTTTATCGGAAACCGCCTGATATATCCCGATGGAGTCGAAATAGCCTGATAGGATCACGTTACGCAGGTTGGTGCTCACTCGGTAGTCCAAATGCAGGCTGCTGCTGACGTAGCCGATATGCTTTTTGATATCCCAAATGGTTTCGCCACTCCCGCGGCGGCGGCCAAACAGCGTTAGATCGTTGCTGTAGCCTTGCGGATGGTCGCCGGTGACAAGGCTTAGCAGCGTCGATTTCCCCGCGCCGTTAGGCCCAACAATCTGCCAGTGCTCATTGGGGGCGACCGTCCAACTGAGGTGGTTGATAATCGGCCGGTCGTTATAGGACACCACGCCATCGTTGAGCACAATGCGCGGCTGGTCATCGGGCAAAGAATGCCGCGCTGACGGTGCGTCTGGTTCGGGCAGCGCCATACCGTCGAGTTTCTCGCTGTGCGCCAGCTGGGCGATCAGCGTTTGTGCCAGAAGCGCTTTGGTTTCACCGGTTTCCGTCAGTGTACAGTCGGCCAGTACGCCGGCAAAAGGCACGAAATCGGGAATGTCGTCAAAGCGGTTAAGTACCAATACTAAGGTGTGGCCCGCGTCATGGAGGCTCGCCAAATGATCCGCTAGCTGGCGGCGCGAGGCGACGTCGAGGCCATCAAAAGGCTCATCAAGAATCAACAGATCGGGCTGCGCCATGAGTGCCTGGCAAAGCAAAGTTTTTCGGGTCTCGCCGGTGGAGAGATATTTGAAGCGGCGTTCAAGCAGATGACGAATACAAAACTGCGCGGCCAGCGTGGCACACAGCGCCGGGTCTTTCACCTCGTCCTGGATAATCTGCGCGGTAGTACGCCCAGTATCCTCTTCATCGGCGCTGAGCATATCGGTATTGTTACGCTGCCACTCATCGCTCACCAGTTTTTGTAGTTGTTCGAAGGAGAGACGAGTGATGCGGTTGAATTGGCACTCCCGGCTGCCGGAAAGCAGTGTGAGTTCGCCTGAAAGCGCGCGGGCCAGCGCCGATTTGCCGCTGCCGTTGCTGCCGACAAACGCCCAGCTCTCCCCTGCACGCAGGGTCAGTTGCTCAATTTTAAGTGTTTTTGTGTCGCTAAGACGAAACGTGCCTTGCGAAATATGCAATGATGACATCATGTATCCCATTTTTTGCAGCAGTATGCATCAGGGATACGTCTTCAGGCGCACAATGTCAATGCTATCAGCACAACGTGGCGACAATCATGCGATCGGCGTTAAAGAAGGCGATGACGTCAGCGCCTTCTTTCAACGTGTCGGCATCGCTCAGCGGCAGGGTGGCGCATAGGGTCTGGCCATCCGGCAGCGTCATTAGCACTTCGCACTGCTCAGCCCCGCGTTGAATGTGGCTGATACGACATGCGAGCTGATTATCGGCTTCAGCGGCAACGGACGGATCGCTCGTGACGTTGACCCACGGCGCTTTTAACAGCACCAGCACTTCTTTCCCTTCGTCCAGCCCAAGGCGTTCGCCGCTCTGCGCGGTAATCGCCACTTTCAGACGGGTGGTGCCGTCAGCCAGCAAAATGCTGACATGCTGCTGCACCTGCTGGTGGTCACGCTGGGTCACCGTACCAAACCACTGGTTGCGGGCACTGGTTTGTAGTGAGAAGCGAGAGATGGCAGCCAGCAGGCTATCCAGCGGCAGCGCATCGTCATCGCTCAGCACATCGAAGGCTTTTTGCTGAATCTGCGCCAGCAGATCGTAGAGTTGGATCAGGCGCTGACCATAACGGGTTAATACCGCGCCGCCGCCGCCTTTCCCGCCGGTGGCACGGTCAACCAGCGACTGCTCGCTGAGCTGATTCATCTCATTAATGGCATCCCATGCGCTCTTATAGCTGATGCCCGCGTTTTTCGCTCCCTGGCTGATAGAGCCGGTCTGTGCTATTTGTTTGAGGAGCGAAATGCGGCGCGGATCGGCAAACAGGCGCTGCTGCAGCTTGAGGGTAAGAAGGATTTCGGCCTGCATAAGAGTATCCTGGCAATAAAAAGGGTATTTTGACCCAAATGGCGGATTCCGCAAAGCGCACCGCACAAAAGGGAGTGTTTTTCTGCGCTATCCGGTTACAATAGCCGCATCACAATGTCTGGAGTAAACCATGTTAGAGCTGTTGAAAAGTCTGGTATTTGCCGTAATCATGGTACCCGTAGTGATGGCTATCATCCTGGGGTTGATTTACGGTCTGGGTGAAGTGTTCAACATCTTCTCCGGCGTCGGTCATAAAGATCGTAGCCAGCAAAACCACTGATTTCCCAAAAACGCCCGCATCAGCCGGGCGTTTTGCTATTAAGCATTTCACATTTCTGCCGATAACTCCCTGTAATACCCACAATCATTCATGTATCTGTAATGCATTAATGCCAGAAAACCCCTATACTCTGCGCTGTATTTTTCCGTATACAACGGCACTCACAGGAGTTTCAAATGACAGGTTCATGGTTACGTTTATTTGCAGGGGCAACATTAACGCTTTCCGTTGCGGGTCACGCGCTGGCGGATGAAGCAAAAATTACCGTATTTGCTGCCGCGTCACTGACTAACGCGATGCAGGATATTGCGAAAGAGTACAAAAAAGAGAAAAACGTCGACGTGGTTTCCTCTTTTGCTTCTTCTTCTACTCTGGCACGCCAGATTGAAGCGGGCGCACCGGCCGATCTGTTTATCTCCGCGGATCAAAAGTGGATGGACTACGCGGTAGAGAAAAAAGCTATCGATACGGCGACCCGCGCCACACTGCTGGGCAATAGCCTGGTGGTCGTCGCACCGAAGGCTAGCGCTCAGGGTGATATCACCATTGATGCGAAAACGAACTGGACCAGCCTGCTGAAAGGCGGCCGTCTGGCAGTGGGCGACCCGGAACACGTTCCAGCGGGTATCTATGCTAAAGAGGCGCTGCAGAAACTGGGCGCGTGGGAAACCCTGTCGCCAAAACTGGCGCCAGCGGAAGACGTGCGTGGTGCCCTGGCACTGGTTGAACGTAACGAAGCACCGCTGGGTATTGTTTACGGTTCTGATGCCGTTGCCAGCAAAGGTGTTAAAGTTGTCGGGACTTTCCCGGAAGACTCGCACAAGAAAGTGGAATACCCGATTGCCATCACCGATGGCCACAAAAATGCAACCGTCTCGGCGTTTTATGACTACCTGAAAGGGCCGCAGGCGTCTGAAATCTTTAAACGTTACGGATTCACGACTCGCTAATGATATTGTCCGATCCCGAATGGCAAGCGGTTCTGCTGAGCCTGAAAGTGTCATCCCTGGCCGTGGTATTTAGCCTGCCGTTTGGGATCTTTTTTGCCTGGCTGCTGGTGCGCCGCAACTTCCCCGGTAAGGCGCTGCTCGACGGCCTTATCCATTTACCGCTGGTGCTGCCACCGGTGGTGGTTGGCTACCTGCTGTTGGTGTCAATGGGGCGGCGTGGTTTTATTGGTAGCTGGCTGTATGACTGGTTTGGTCTGACATTTGCTTTTAGCTGGCGCGGCGCGGTTCTGGCGGCGGCAGTGATGTCTTTCCCACTGATGGTCAGGGCGATTCGTCTGGCGCTGGAAGGCGTCGACATCAAGCTTGAACAAGCGGCGCGGACGCTGGGCGCGGGGCGCTGGCGGGTGTTTTGCACTATTACGCTCCCGCTGATGTTGCCGGGTATAATCGTCGGTACGGTTCTGGCATTCGCCCGCTCTCTGGGGGAATTTGGCGCGACTATTACGTTTGTTTCTAATATTCCCGGCGAAACTCGCACCATCCCATCCGCCATGTATACCCTGATTCAGACGCCTGGCGGTGAAAGTGCTGCAGCACGCCTGTGTCTGATTTCTATCATCCTCGCGCTGATTTCGCTGATGATTTCTGAATGGCTGGCGCGAATGAGCCGCCAGCGGATAGGAGCGTAATCGATGCTCGAGCTGAATTTTAGCCAGACATTAGGTTCGCACTGTCTGCAAATTAATGAATCCCTGCCGGCCTCCGGTATTACCGCCGTGTTTGGCGTCTCCGGAGCGGGAAAAACCTCGCTTATCAACGCGATTAGCGGCCTAACGCAGCCGCAGAAGGGGCGCATCGTTCTCAATGGGCGGGTGCTCAATGATGCGGAGCAAGGTGTGAATTTGGCACCGGAGAAGCGACGCATTGGCTATGTATTTCAGGATGCCCGTCTTTTCCCGCACTATAAAGTGCGCGGCAACCTGCGCTACGGCATGGCGAAAAGCATGGCGGATCAGTTTGATAAGCTGGTGACGTTACTCGGCATTGAATCACTTTTAGAAAGACTGCCCGGCAGCCTGTCCGGCGGTGAAAAACAGCGTGTAGCCATTGGCCGTGCGCTGCTTACCGCACCGGAACTGCTATTACTTGATGAGCCGCTGGCTTCACTTGATATTCCGCGCAAGCGTGAACTGCTGCCGTATCTTCAGCGTCTGGCGCGCGAGATTAACATTCCGATGCTTTACGTCAGCCATTCGCTGGATGAAATTTTGCATCTGGCGGACAAAGTGCTGGTGTTAGAAGGCGGGCAGGTCAAAGCCTTTGGCAATCTGGAAGAGGTGTGGGGCAGCAGCGTGATGCATCCGTGGTTGCCGCAGGATCAGCAAAGCAGCATTCTGCGCGTAACGGTGCTGGAACATCATCCTCATTATGCGATGACCGCGCTGGCGCTGGGCGATCAGCATATTTGGGTGAACAAGCTGGATAAACCGCTGCAAAGTGCGGTGCGGGTACGCATTCAGGCCACCGATGTGTCTCTGGTGCTTCAGCCTTCGCAACACACCAGTATTCGTAACGTGCTGCATGCCAAAGTACTGCAGTGCTACGATGATAACGGCCAGGTGGAAGTTCAGCTCGACGTCAGCGGGCGCACGCTGTGGGCGCGAATCAGCCCATGGGCGAGAGATGACCTGGCGGTGAAGCCAGGCCAGTGGCTCTATGCGCAGATAAAGAGCGTCTCTATCACAGCCTGATTACAGCAGGTGTTGGTTGATATAGTCGGCGATGGCATCCGTGGTGTTTTCGCCGATCACCACGTTGGCGCGGGCTTTCACTGCGTCATCGGCATTACCCATCGCCACGCCGGTTCCGGCGGCTTCCAGCATACTGATGTCGTTAAAATTGTCGCCAAAGGCAATCACGTCCTGCATCGACCAGCCCTGAGCGGTGACAAACTGAGTCAGGCGCTTGCCTTTGCTGTTACCCTGACGGGCGATATCCACCTGATCGTGCCAGGACCATTCGCACTCCAGCTGCAGCGTCTGCTCAACGTGTTTGGCAAAATCCTGTAGCTTCTGGCCGTTTTCATCGGTCAGGGCAAATTTCCACACGTTTTTGACGTCGCGGGCGGCCTGAGCCAGGGAGTCAACCTGGGTGAAGGACGGGCGCTGGTCTTCCGGCAGCGTCAGTGCCCAGTTGCTGGTGCGGGTAACGTGACCGGTTGGATGCTGATACATCATGGTATCGTCGACATACATCAGGCCGTGAATCTGGTGTTCATCGAGCAGGTTAATCAGCTGTTGGGCTTTTTCGACCGGCATCGGGTCAGCGTCCAGTACTTTTTTTGCTTGATAATCATACAAGTAGGTGCCATTACAACAAATTGCAGGTGTATCTAACGCCAGTGCCTGATAAAAAGGATGGATGGCAACGTGGTGACGACCGGTCACGATCATTAATTGATACCCCGCGGCTCGGGCTCGATTCAGCGCATCCAGAGAAGAAGGGAGCAGGGTTTTCTTTGGCGTCAGGAGCGTTCCGTCCAGATCCAGGGCAATTACACGTGCAGTCATAGTCATGTCTCGAGGTGAAAGAGAAAATTCGCTGTGCAGGATGGTACACCGAGATACCTGTGCGGCAAAATGGTGTGAAGCAGGCGACGATAAGCCGCCGCAAATTCTACGATTTCGTAAAAGGAGTGTTCATGAAACAGACCGTTTATACCGCCAGCCCGGAAAGCCAGCAGATCCACGTCTGGACGCTGAATCACGACGGTAGCCTGACGCTGGTGCAGGTGGTGGATGTGCCAGGCCAGGTACAGCCAATGGTCGTCAGCCCCGATAAACGCTTTCTGTATGTCGGTGTGCGCCCGGAATTCCGCGTGCTGGCCTATCGTATTGCACCGGACGATGGTGCACTAACTTTCGCTGCCGAAGCACCGCTGCCGGGTAGCCCGACCCATATCTCCACCGATCGTAAAGGCAACTTCGTCTTCAGCGCCTCCTACAACCAGGCTAACGTCGCGGTTATCCGTCTGGAAGATGGTCTGCCGCGCGATACCGTCAACGTCGTTGAAGGACTTGATGGCTGCCACTCGGCGAATATCACCCCGGATAACCGTACCCTGTGGGTACCTGCGTTGAAGCAGGATCGCATCTGTTTATTCACCCTGAGCGACGATGGATTCCTGGCGGAACAGTGCCCGGCTGAAGTGGCTACCGTGGAAGGAGCTGGCCCGCGTCATCTGGTGTTCCATCCGAACGAACAGTATGCCTACTGCGTGAACGAGCTAAACGGCACCGTTAACGTTTGGGAACTCAAAGATCCTCGCGGTGAAATTGAATGCGTGCAGACGCTGGATATGATGCCATCCGACTTCTCTGACACCCGCTGGGCGGCTGATATTCACATTACTCCAGATGGGCGCCATCTCTACGCCTGCGACCGTACCTCCAGCCTGATTACTATCTTTACCGTTTCTGAAGATGGCAGCGTGCTGTCGCTGGAAGGTTTCCAGCCGACCGAAACCCAGCCGCGCGGCTTCAATATCGATCACAGCGGTAAGTATCTGGTGGCGGCAGGGCAGAAATCCCATCATATCGCGGTGTATGAAATTACCGGTGAGCAGGGGTTATTGCAGGAGAAAGGTCGCTATGCAGTAGGACAGGGACCGATGTGGGTGGTGGTTAACGCCTATTGATTTGCAGATGGATGCGGAGCTGACGAGGCCTAATGGCTTTATTCAGCTCCCTATTTTGCGCATCGCCAATAAAAAAGCCCATGATTTCATGGGCTTTTTGCTTTTTATACCGAAATTACTTCTTCGGCTCAGCCACAATATGGCTGCCCACGCCGCGGTTATTGTATTCCCACATGCGGTTGAAGTTGCGGTCGTTCAGATCGCGTTTCAACTGACCTTTCTCGTCCTGCGCGCCGGTATTGCCGCTGAACGGACGTTTTGATACAGCGGCATCTGCCCACGGCTTCGCCACGTTGAAGCCTTCGTTAATCACGCTATCGCGAATAACGACCTGGCCATTGGTATTGCTATCTACGTCCAAAGAACGGCCCAGTTGTGCCACGCCGTCACCGGCTGCGGTAAAGCGGCTATTGGTGGCCAGGAAACCGTAGAAAATATTGGACTGTGTTGCAGGAGCAAACACGTAGCCTTCCTGCTGAGTGCGAGAATTCACTACGCGGAAGTCGGTGTTGTCAAAGACCACTGCACCGCGACCGGAGACGATATCCACATCACCTTCGAGGTAGCTGTTGCTCACCAGCGTACGGGTTTGACGATTATTCTGCAGACGGTTGTCCACGCCACTGTTGGTGACGAAGAAGGTATTCTGACGACCCAGCAGATTGACGTTATTCAGCTGGGTTTTATCACCATCGGTACGCAAAGCAACCGCCTGGTGTGTTCCCGCGTCAACGCTGTCGCCAAGGTTGTTTTCAATGGTCAGGTTTTGCAGCTGCAGCCCGCTGTTTTGTGACCAGACAACCGCTGAACACATCACGCCGATGGTTGCGTTACGTTTGCTCTGGCAGTTATCAAACATGTACCACGCCGGTTTGCCTGGCATGTATTTTCCGCCTGGATTCACCTGACGACGCCAGTCCGCTGGGCTCATTTCTGAGTCGATGGCCAAGCCGATTTTGACGTCGATAGATTTATCGCCGGTACCGTAAATCGTTACGCTGCCCGGTGCCGCAGGGATATAGACAGTGCCCTGATACTCGCCCGGCAGAACGGCAATATACTGACGTGCGCTGCTGTGACGGGTAATTGCGGCGTCAACCGCAGCCTGGATGGTGGTATGCGTCACGCCTTGCGTACCGGCTGGGCCAACCACAAAATCTGCTTTTGCCGGAATGGCGACCGAAGACGGTGACCAGGCGGCAGCGTTAGGATCGAGCGATGAGAAGTAGCGCGCGGCGGTGAAATTCTGCGCTTCATCTGCTGACAGTACCGGACGGGAAGACGTTCCAGGTGCGGCCTGGTCAGACGGACGCTGATCCGCAGGCGTTGAGCTGCAAGCCGTCAGTGTCACGCCAAAAGCCAATGCCAGCGCCAGACGAGAAACCGATAAAGTGTTCATGTTGCTCCAGGCTAGTTAAGTGAAGGTGAATCCTGTAAAAAAAGCCTTTTTATACTAAGTTGAGCGAAACGGGAAGATATACCGGTAAAAATATCAGCGGTTTTTTGGGTAACGCGGAAATGTATAGGTTATACGGATTTTTTCTGGCAAAGAATAGCGGGAAATCAACGGGGTTTTGTCTCCGTTGAGAGGTGGTCTCGCGTCTTCTCATCGCCACCTAGAACGCTTTTTTATGCGTTAAGCTGGTGATCAAATCGGTGATGCTGAGCACCAGCGTTGAGCGCACCATCTGCTGATAGCGCTGTTCCTGCATGGTGATAAGTGATTCATCAACCACATCTTCCGGCATGTGCAGCGTGGGTTGCGGCGGCAGCGCCGTCAGGCAGTGCAACATGCTGATGGGCCCAAGGATTTCATCGTCGGTAAAGCTGTAAATTGTATTCTCGGTCAGCAGTTCATTGTTTAGCGCAACCAGCAGTTCAATGTCTTCGTACTCATTGCGGCTAATGACGCCCATCGCATAGATGAGCTTGAGGCGTACCGAGAGGTTTGCCAGCGGGCCGCTACCTTCCAGCAATGGTTCTACCGCATATTTGACGGCGTAGTCATCTTTGCGAAAGGCCTGAAGAATCAGCAGGTCGACCGCTTCGGCCAGCAGCCCCACGGCGGTCTGAATAAACCCGGTGAGCGTTTGGCGTGCGTTCAGTCTTTCCAGAACACGGTTTTCGACCGCCTGATTTTTATAAAGATCGGAGTCATCCATTGTGGTCATCATCGTGGTGTCATATTCCGCAGCGCGCGGCTTCTCTGCCATCGGTGTCGCCGGACGATGTGTATTTTCTTCGGGTTGCGCAGCGAGGCGCAGGCGATTGTGTTTCATCTTTTCCTTCTTATCAGGCGCTGCCGGTTTACGGCAGCGCCAACCATCGGGTGGCATCATGCCTTGCGTTGCATGGCGTTATACACATTCGCTATCTGGGCGACAAGTTTTGGCTGATCGTTAAGACCACAAACCTGAATGACGGTGTTAACAACGCCATTCTCGCGCAATAAGGTCGCCATTTCTTGCGCCTGCGGGTCATTGTCGCTGTGATAGCTTAATGCCGCAGCAATGCCGATCACCAGATTCGCGTGCGCAAGACCGTATTCCAGCGTTCCGCGCAGCGGCTTAATCAGACGATCGTTCTCGCTGAGCTTGCGTAGCGGCTGACGGCCTACACGCTCGACGTCATCATGCAGGTAAGGGTTTTCAAAGCGGGTTAAAATCTTGTCGATGTAAGCCGCATGCTGGGCCGGGTCAAAACCATAGCGTTTAATCAACACTTCACCGCTTTCTGCCATGGCGCTTTGCACGACCTGGCGAATTGACGGGTCGAGAATGGCGTCGCGGATCGTTTGGTGTCCCGCCAACTGGCCGAGGTAGGCGGTAATCGCGTGGCCGGTGTTGAGGGTAAACAGTTTACGCTCGATGTAGGCCATCAGGTTGCTTGTTGGTTCCATCCCGGCGATATTCGGCAGTTGGCCTTTGAACTGAGTGCTGTCAACAATCCACTCGCTAAAGGTTTCCACTGTTACATCCAGCGGATCATCGTTCGCTGCGGCGGCGGGAGGAACGATACGGTCGACGGCGGAATCGACAAACCCAACGTGTTCTTCAACCCAGGCGTGAAGCTCGGTGGGAAGAGCGTCAAGTACATGGTTTTTAAGCTGGCTGGTGCCGCGCACCATATTTTCACAGGCAATGATGTTCATCGGCTGCGGGTTACCGCTAGCGTGGCGGGCCATCAAACCCTGAGCAAGGATACTGGCGATTTTGCTCAATACCTGCGGGCCTACGGCGGTGGTGATCATATCCGCCTGCGCAATCTGTTGAATGGCATCCGGGCTATTACTGTTAATGGCACGGATGTGGCTGACCTGCTCGACGCGCGCCTGTTCGCCGACGACGTTGACCTGATAATGCTGCTGGTGGGCCAGCTGATCGATTAATGGCTGATTGACGTCGGCAAAGGTTAATTCCGCCTGCGCATCTGCCAGCAGTTTACCAATAAAACCGCGGCCAATGTTCCCTGCGCCAAAATGAATTGCTTTCATAATCTGACTCCAAAAAAGTCTATCCGTATCAGGGAGCTTATGCTCCCCGGAACCTTACGCCGCTTGCTCACCGGAAAGGATCTGCAAGATTTCCTGTACGCTGTTGGTTTGCGTCAGACGTTCGATAACGTCTTTATCATCCAGCGCGTTGGCTAAGCGGGCGATAACCTGGACGTGCTCGTTATTACGGGCGGCAATACCGATAACCAGGCGGGCGACATCGTCCGGCTCATCGCCGAATCGCACGCCTTCTGGATACTGGCAAATGACGATCCCGGTGCGCAGCACGCGGTCTTTGGCTTCTACGGTGCCGTGCGGCACGGCAATGGACTCTCCCAAATAGGTGGTGGTTAACGCTTCACGCGCCAGCATGGCGTCGATGTAGTCAGGCTCAACGTAGCCGCCGGAGACCAGCATTTCACCGGCAAAACGGATGGCCTGTGCTTTATTGTCGGCGGTCAGGTTCAGGAAAATATTGTCTGCGCTGAGTTTGAACAGATTGTCATCACGCTCGGTACCAGCGAAGGTTTCGTCGTTGGCCGCAATAATGCTTTGGTTAATCAGGCGGCCGTCGTTGGCTGCTGGCGGCATTTTGGCGGCAAGCAGACGGGTCGTGAGATCGGTGTACAGTCCGCTGTCGAGGAAGTTGCTCAACGAAATATGCATTGCCTGTGGCGCATGACGCATGGCGCGCTCGGTTAAGTCCTGGTGAGTAATCACCAGATCGACATCGTCAGGCAGGCTGTTGATGGCGCAGTTGCTGACTGAAATGTGGCTCAGACCCGCATCTTTCACCTTCTTACGCAGCACGCCAGCCCCCAGGGCACTTGAACCCATCCCGGCATCGCAGGCAACGATAATCTTGCGTACGTGCTGCAGGTCTTTCGACAAATCAAGCGCTGGCGCGGGCTGTGGTTGTTCACCGGAAGTTTTGCCACCGGATTTTGACTGCTGCTTCAGCGTCTGCATGCGGCGGGTCGCTTCAGACAGGCCGTTGCTCTCTTCATCGCCAACGCGAACGCGCTTGAGCAACATGGAGGCAGTAAGGAACGACACCAGTGTAGAGGCGATAATCGACAGCGCAACGCCAATCAGCGACGCTTTCGGCGTCATCAGCAGGACCGCAAAGATAGAGCCAGGAGAAGCCGGGGAAACCAGACCCGCATTGAACAGCGTCAGCGTGAACACGCCGGTCATGCCGCCGAGGATCACCGCCAGAATCAGACGTGGGTTCATCAGTACATACGGGAAATAGATCTCGTGGATGCCACCGAAGAAGTGAATAATTGCCGCGCCGCCAGCGGACTGCTTGGCGCTTCCTTTGCCCACAAACATATACGCTAACAGGATGCCGAGGCCCGGGCCTGGGTTAGCTTCAATCAGGAAGAAGATCGATTTACCGGTTTCGGTGGCCTGCTGAATGCCCAGTGGAGAGAAGATGCCGTGGTTAATAGCGTTATTGAGGAACAGGATTTTTGCCGGTTCAACAAACACGGAGGTCAGCGGCAGCAAGTTGTTCTGCACCATGACATTGACGCCGGATGCCAACACTTTTGACAGCACTTCAACCATTGGGCCAATCGCCATAAAGGCGAGCATAGCCAACAGCATACCGATAATACCGGCCGAGAAGTTGTTCACCAGCATCTCAAAACCGCTTTTGATTTTACCGTCAACCCAGCGGTCAAAACGCTTAATCGCCCAGCCGCCGAGTGGGCCTGCAATCATCGCCCCCATAAACATGGGCATATCGGCGCCGACGATAACGCCCATGGTGGTGATAGCACCGACCACGCCACCGCGTTCACCGCCAATAAGACGACCACCGGTATAGCCGATAAGCAGTGGCAGCAGATAGGTGATCATCGGGCCAACCAGTTTGGCTAACGTTTCGTTAGGCAGCCAGCCCGTTGGAATGAATAAAGCAGTAATCAAGCCCCAGGCAATGAATGCGCCAATATTGGGCATCACCATATTGCTGAGAAAGCGGCCAAAATTCTGTACCTTGACCTTGATATCTGGTGATAACATAAAACACCCCTCGTGGTGCGCGTAAAGATGTTACGCGTCGTAATAGTTGTGGTGGTTTCGCCAAAAACCATCCAGTCGTTCTGTATGCAAAATCGACTCTATCACGCCGTTTTCATCTCGCGTACCTGAGGGGGATTTGTGACGCTGATCACTATCAACCCCCCTGTTAAAGCAGGTTTTTAGTGATGGTGATCACGTTAAGTGCTGTAATTTCGCTACAAAGTTAAAAAAATCCGTTTCCATAGCGGTTTTTTGTGATGTAAATCACTTTTGTTTTTAGCGTCTTTGTTTTTAAATTGTGACAACATTCACAAGATGTTTTTCTCATCCCTTCGCTTCTCCCGTTTTTCGCCTTCGCCCGGTCAATTTACGTCATAAAATTACAAACCCCAGATCAGGTATATAAAAAAGCCCCGCAGGGTTTTCCATGCGGGGCTGGGAAAGTAGGGCGTTAAATTAGCTAAACAGCGCTGTCAGCGAGGCGCTTGCCAGACTGTGGAAGTGGACGTTAAAGCCCACCATGGCACCGCTAGCACCTTCATCGACGTCGATTTTGTCGACGTCGAGCGCATGGACGGTGAAGATATAGCGGTGGGTTTCACCTTTTGGGGGTGCTGCGCCGCCGTAGCCCGCTTTGCCGAAATCGGTTCGGGTTTGCAGTGCACCTGTCGGTAAAGCGACTAAATGAGATCCTGCACCCGCAGGCAGTTCACGCGTGTCTGCCGGAATATTGGCGACAATCCAGTGCCACCAGCCAGAGCCGGTGGGTGCGTCCGGGTCATAGCAGGTCACGACAAAGCTTTTGGTGCCGGCCGGTACATCGTCCCAGGCCAGATGCGGGGAGATATTCTCGCCATCATAGCCCATCCCGTTGAAGACCTGACGCTGGGGAAGTTTCTCGCCGTCGCGCAGTTCGTGGCTGACTAATTTCATTGACTGCCTCCTTTGTTAATCTACTGATTAACAAAGGAGTGTAACGGTTATTACGCGGTGTTGCTGCTTACTGGATAAAAAAAGCTTCCTGCTCGACGGCCAAACAGACCGCGCGGGTCAGGCGTGACAGCTGTTCTGGGCTCATGACATACGGCGGCATCAAGTAAATCAGACGGCCAAATGGGCGGACCCACACGCCTTGCTCGACGAAAAAGCGCTGCAGAAGCGCCATGTTTACCGGATAACGCGTTTCGATAACGCCAATTGCCCCTAGCACGCGTACGTCGGCCACCAGCGGCGAATCTGCCGCCGGAGCCAGTTCGCGCAGGAGCTGCTGTTCAATGGCAGCCACCTGAGTTTGCCATTCGCCGCTCTCGAGAATCGCCAGACTTTCTGCCGCCACGGCGCAGGCAAGCGGATTGCCCATGAACGTCGGGCCGTGCATAAAGCAGCCCGCTTCGCCGTTACTGATAGTATCGGCAACGTCACGTGTGGTGATGGCGGCCGACAGGGTCATGGTACCGCCGGTCAACGCTTTACCCAGACACAAAATATCGGCGCTGATCCCGGCGTGCTCACAGGCAAACAGTTTGCCGGTGCGGCCAAAACCGGTCGCAATCTCATCGGCAATCAACAAAATGCCCTCGCGGTCGCACATTTTGCGGATGCGCTTAAGCCATTCAGGATGATACATGCGCATCCCGCCTGCGCCCTGTACGACGGGCTCGAGAATAACCGCTGCAATCTCCGTGCGGTGCGCCGCCATCAGGCGTGCAAACGCCACCATATCGTACTCATCAAACTCACCCCCAAAGCGGCTCTGTGGTGCCGGAGCGAACAGGTTATCCGGCAGATAGCCTTTCCACAGACTGTGCATTGAGTTATCGGGATCGCATACCGACATCGCGCCAAAGGTATCGCCATGATAGCCGTTACGGAAGGTGAGAAAACGCTGGCGCGGCTCGCCTTTGGCCTGCCAGTACTGCAGGGCCATCTTCATCGCCACTTCTACCGCCACCGAACCAGAGTCCGCAAGGAACACACACTCCAGCGGTTCTGGGGTCATCGCGACCAGTTTACGGCACAGGGCAACGGCTGAAGGGTGGGTTATCCCGCCAAACATCACGTGAGACATCTGGTCAATCTGCGCCTTCATCGCCGCATTCAGGCGCGGGTGGTTATAGCCGTGAATGGTCGCCCACCAGGACGACATCCCGTCAACCAAACGCTCGCCGCTGGCCAACTGCAGCTCACAGCCTTCGGCGGAGACAATAGGGTAAACCGGCAGCGGTGCGGTCATGGAGGTATAGGGATGCCAGATGTGGCGCTGATCGAAGGCGAGATCGTCCGTTGTCATAATCGACTTGTAAACCATTTTGAAAAGTTTTAGGTTTACGAGTATAAACCGATCCGAAAATTAACAAAACCCCCGGAGAAGCCAATGGCTCACCCTTTACGCTGGACAATGTCGCAGGTCACCGCTCTTTTTGATAAACCCCTGTTGGACTTACTGTTTGAAGCCCAGCAGGTTCACCGCCAGCATTTTGATCCTCAACAGGTGCAGGTGAGTACGCTGTTGTCGATCAAAACCGGCGCCTGCCCGGAAGACTGTAAATACTGCCCACAAAGCTCACGCTATAAAACCGGGCTGGAGAGCGAGCGCCTGATGGAAGTGGAGCAGGTGCTGGAATCGGCTCGCAAAGCGAAGCTGGCTGGCTCGACCCGTTTTTGCATGGGCGCGGCGTGGAAAAACCCGCACGAACGCGATATGCCGTACCTTGAGCAGATGGTGCAGGGCGTGAAAGAGATGGGGCTGGAAGCCTGTATGACGCTGGGCACGCTGTCCGACAGTCAGGCGGGACGCCTCGCTTCTGCAGGTCTCGACTACTACAACCATAACCTCGACACCTCGCCGGAATTTTACGGCAATATCATCACCACTCGCAGCTACCAGGAACGCCTGGACACGCTGGACAAGGTGCGTGAAGCGGGGATCAAAGTGTGTTCCGGCGGGATCGTCGGGTTGGGCGAAACGGTCACCGATCGTGCTGGGCTGCTGCTGCAGTTGGCTAATCTGCCAACGCCGCCGGAAAGCGTGCCGATCAACATGCTGGTGAAGGTGAAAGGAACTCCGCTAGCGGATAACGAAGACGTTGATGCTTTTGACTTTATTCGCACTATTGCCGTGGCGCGCATCATGATGCCTACCTCGCACGTCCGTCTTTCTGCCGGACGCGAGCAGATGAACGAGCAGACCCAGGCGATGTGCTTTATGGCTGGAGCCAACTCGGTGTTCTATGGCTGTAAACTGCTGACCACGCCGAACCCGGAAGAGGATAAAGATCTGCAGCTGTTCCGTAAGTTAGGGCTCAACCCGCAACAGACGATGGTCACCGCTGGCGATAACGAACAGCAGCAGCGTCTGGAACAGGCGTTGATGACGCCGGATACCGAGGAATACTACAACGCGGCGGCGGTATGAGCTGGCAGCAGCGAATTGACCAGGCAGTAGCAGAGCGCCGGGAAGCCCAGGCATTTCGCCAGCGCCAGCCGCTAACGCAGGGCGCGGGACGCTGGCTGGTCCGTGGCGATCGCCGCTATCTGAACTTTTCCAGTAACGATTATCTGGGGCTGAGCCAGCATCCTCAGGTCATTCGGGCCTGGCAGCAGGGCGCTGAACGCTACGGCGTGGGCTCTGGCGGTTCGGGTCACGTCACCGGCTATCACCAGGCGCACCAGCGCCTGGAGGAGCAACTCGCCGACTGGCTGGGCTACGACCGCGCGCTGCTGTTTATCTCTGGATTCGCCGCCAATCAGGCGGTGATAGCCGCACTGGCCGGACGCGAAGACCGAATTGTCGCCGACAGGCTCAGCCACGCTTCGCTGCTGGAGGCGGCAGCTCTCAGCCCAGCGCAGCTTCGCCGTTTTCAGCATAACGATAGCCAGCACCTCGCTCGCCTGCTTGCTGCTCCAACAGAGGGGCAGCAGTTGGTGGTGACGGAAGGGGTCTTCAGCATGGATGGCGATCGTGCGCCGCTGGGTGACATTGCCAGCGCCACGCGGGCGGCCAATGGTTGGCTGATGGTGGATGACGCGCACGGCATTGGCGTCGACGGTGCCAATGGCCGCGGCAGCTGCCAGCAGCAGGGCGTTCATCCGGAGCTGCTGATTGTCACCTTCGGCAAGGCCTTTGGTCTCAGCGGTGCTGCGGTGTTGTGCAGCCACGCGGTGGCGGACTACTTCCTGCAGTTTGCCCGACATTTGATTTACAGCACCGCCATGCCGCCCGCACAGGCGGTGGCCTTACAGGCGGCGCTGGCGGTTATTCAAAGCGATGAAGGCCGAGATCGGCGAGAAACGCTGGTGCAGCACGTGGCGGATTTTCGCCTCGGCGCCAGTGGCCTGACGTATCCGTTAACTGACTCGCTCAGCGCGATACAGCCGCTCATCGTCGGTGATAATCAGCGAACGCTACAGCTTGCCGAACGACTGCGTGAGCAGGGTTGTTGGGTGACGGCGATCCGCCCACCGACCGTTCCACAAGGAACGGCGCGCCTGCGCCTAACGCTCACCGCCGCGCATGAACCGCAGGATATTGCGCATCTGCTGGAGGTGCTGCATGGCGAGCGTGGATAAGCAGGCGGTGGCAGCGGCCTTTGGCCGTGCCGCAGCGCATTACCATCAGCATGATGAACTGCAGCGTCTAAGTGCCGCACATTTGCTGACTCAACTGCCGGTATCGGCATTCTCGCAGGTATTGGATGCCGGTTGTGGACCGGGTAGCTACAGCCGTTACTGGCGGGACAAAGGAAGCCACGTCACGGCCCTGGATCTGTCCGAAGATATGCTGCGCCAGGCGCAGCGTCAGCAGGCGGCAGATCGCTACATCCAGGCCGATATTGAAGATATTCCGCTACCTGAAGGCGGTTTTGATCTGGTGTGGAGCAATCTGGCCGTGCAGTGGTGCAGCGATATTCATGTGGCGCTGGCTGGGCTTTATCGCCAACTGAGCCCCGGTGGCACGCTGGCGTTTACCACGCTAACCGCGGGCTCCTTACCCGAGCTTAATCAAGCATGGCGCGCCATTGACAGCCATCTGCATGCGAATCGTTTTCTGTCCGAAGCGACGCTGCGTGACGCGCTGGCAGGTTATCGCCATCAGGCGACGTTAACCTCTATCACACTGCCGTTCCCCGATGCGTTAAGCGCCATGCGCTCGCTGAAGGGGATCGGCGCGACGCACCTCCATCAGGGGCGCAGCAGTCAGCCATTAACGCGCGGTAGGTTGCAGCAGCTTCAATTGGCATGGCCGTCGCAGGCGGGCGAGTGTCCGCTGACTTACCATCTTTTTACAGGAGTGATCACGCGTGATTGAACGCTATTATGTAACCGGCACCGATACTGAGGTGGGGAAAACCGTTGCCAGCACCGCGCTTTTGCAAGCGGCGAGGCTGCTGGGACGACGTACCGCCGGATATAAACCGGTGGCCTCCGGCAGCGAAATGACGGCTGAAGGGTTGCGCAACAGCGATGCACTGGCGCTGCAGCGCAACAGCGTAGTCCCGCTCGAATACGCAGCGGTTAATCCTTACACCTTCGCAGAGCCAACCTCTCCGCATATTGTCAGCGCCGATGAACAGCGCCCCATTGAGGCCCACGTGCTTTCAGCCGGGTTACGCACGCTGGAAGCGCAGGCGGAATGGGTGCTGGTGGAAGGAGCGGGAGGTTGGTTTACGCCGCTGTCACCGACGCTGACATTAGCGGATTGGGTGAAGACGGAGCAACTGCCGGTGATTCTGGTGGTTGGCGTGAAGCTGGGCTGCATTAACCATGCCGTGTTGACCGCGCAGGCGGTACTGCAATCAGGGCTACGGTTAGCCGGGTGGATTGCTAATGATGTCACACCGCCTGGTCGTCGGCATGCGGAATATCTCAGCACCCTTCAGCGGATGCTGCCTGCACCAATGCTGGGGGAAATCCCGTGGCTGGGTGACGACGTGGAGCGTCAACCGCTGGGGCACTATCTGTCGCTAGACGCCCTCTGATCTCTTTTGCGGGTTATCTTCATTCGTAAGCGCTAACCCGCAGAAAACGTAAAAGAATCGAACAAAATCTCCTTAAAACGACTACGCCTTTTCGCTGATAAATATCAAAATCAGCGGGAAAAAAAATTTTTGCTGTCGTTTTTGGGCTGCGTTGCGCAAATCGCCGGGTGGCGGGGCATAGGGGCTAGAGATAGTTATCCACTATTCCTGTGGATAACCCTGTGTATTAGGGTTAGAAAACTAGCGGTAAACGAGAGAACATGCGGCTTTCGCCTGAATTGGCGCTAAACGCGTCTTTTGTATGTTTCTTTTTATTATCAATAAGATAAATAAAAGCAATGGCGTCACAAAAAGTGCTGTCAATTGCCATAAAACTTTCATGACCTATATTGACAAATGTTAAAAGAGAAAATGTTCTGGGGATAACCCTGTCCGGCTAGTGTTTTATATGGTCTGAGGATAAATTTCCGCCGCTCTTGCTTGTTATCGCCGCGAGTATACGAAATACGATAATGCACTACTGTTTTTATATCCAGTCTTTTTTATTGGCAAATCCGCAGGCGGCGAGTAGAATTAATCTCCAGCCCGGCCATCCGTTATCAGGTAGCGTTGCCCATGAGTAAACCCTTTAAGTTGCATTCCGCGTTTAGTCCTTCAGGCGACCAGCCTGTTGCCATCTCACGTCTAAAAGAGGGGCTGGAAGACGGCCTGGCGCATCAGACGCTGTTGGGGGTAACCGGGTCGGGTAAAACCTTTACCGTGGCCAATGTGATTGCCGATCTCCAGCGGCCAACCATGGTGCTGGCGCCAAACAAAACGCTGGCGGCGCAGCTGTACGGCGAAATGAAAGCCTTCTTCCCGGAGAACGCGGTCGAGTATTTCGTTTCCTACTATGATTATTATCAGCCTGAAGCGTACGTCCCGAGTTCCGATACATTTATCGAAAAAGACTCTGCGGTTAACGAACATATTGACCAGATGCGCCTGTCGGCGACCAAAGCGCTACTTGAGCGTCGGGACGTTATCGTAGTGGCGTCGGTGTCAGCGATCTACGGTTTGGGCGACCCGGATCTGTATCTGAAAATGATGCTGCACCTGACGGTGGGCACCATTATCGATCAGCGCGCCATTTTGCGCCGTCTGGCGGATTTGCAGTACACCCGTAACGATCAGGCCTTCCAGCGTGGGACCTTCCGCGTACGCGGCGAGGTTATCGATATCTTCCCGGCGGAATCAGACGATATCGCGCTGCGCGTGGAGTTGTTTGACGAGGAAGTCGAAAGACTGTCGCTGTTTGACCCACTGACCGGACATATCGAATCGACGCTGCAGCGCTATACGGTTTACCCGAAAAGCCACTACGTCACGCCGCGTGAACGCATCGTGCAGGCGATGGAAGAGATCAAAGTTGAGCTGGCAGAACGACGTAAAGTGCTGCTGGACAACAACAAGCTGCTGGAAGAGCAGCGCCTCAGCCAGCGTACCCAGTTCGATCTCGAGATGATGAACGAGCTGGGCTATTGCTCGGGCATTGAAAACTACTCGCGCTTTCTCTCCGGTCGTGGCCCGGGCGAGCCGCCACCGACGCTGTTTGACTACCTGCCAGCCGATGGGCTGTTGGTTATCGACGAATCCCACGTTACTATCCCGCAAATCGGCGGGATGTACCGCGGTGACCGGGCGCGTAAAGAGACGCTGGTGGAGTACGGCTTCCGACTACCGTCAGCGCTCGATAACCGCCCATTGAAGTTTGAAGAATTTGAAGCATTGGCACCACAAACCATTTATGTGTCGGCGACGCCGGGGAACTACGAGCTGGAGAAATCCGGTGGTGAAGTTATCGATCAGGTCGTTCGCCCAACCGGGCTGCTCGACCCGATAATCGAAGTGCGTCCGGTCGGTACGCAGGTTGATGACCTGCTCTCCGAAATTCGTAAACGGTCGGTGATTAACGAACGCGTGCTGGTCACCACCCTGACCAAACGTATGGCGGAAGACCTGACCGATTATCTTGAAGAACACGGCGAGCGGGTACGTTATCTGCACTCAGATATTGATACCGTTGAGCGTATGGAAATTATCCGCGACCTGCGTTTAGGCGAGTTCGATGTACTGGTGGGGATTAACTTGCTACGTGAAGGGCTGGATATGCCGGAAGTGTCGCTGGTGGCGATTCTGGACGCCGATAAAGAGGGTTTCCTGCGTTCTGAGCGATCGCTGATTCAGACCATCGGCCGCGCCGCGCGTAATATCAACGGTAAGGCCATTCTGTACGGCGATAAAATTACCGCGTCAATGGCAAAAGCAATCGGCGAGACCGAACGTCGTCGTGAGAAACAGCAGCTGTATAACGAAGAGCACGGTATTGTGCCGCAGGGGCTGGTGAAGGACGTGGTCGATATTCTGTCGATGGGCGAAGGGCTGGCGAAGACCAAGGCCAAAGGTCGTGGTAAATCGCGCGGTGCCTCCTCCATCGTTGAGCCGGATGTTCAGGCGCTGACGCCGAAAGCGCTACAGCAGCAGATTCAGACCCTGGAGGCGCAGATGCTCAAGCATGCGCAAAACCTCGAGTTCGAAGAAGCGGCGCAGGCGCGCGACCAGTTGCACAAGCTGCGTGAGCTGTTTATTGCAACGTCCTGATACGGTATTTTGCCCGGCGACCTCTGCCGGCCGGGCTATGCTGAAGGCATTTTGTATCGAGTCTGTCGCATGTCGTGGCAGTATTGGCGCGAAATGTGGCAGGGGTCACGCAGCGGGATGAATCCTTAATGTTCACTTAATAAATTCGACTGATACTATCCTTAAAATCTCAGAGGGTAGCATCATGTCTAATTTAAGTTTCCAGCAGCTGTTTACCATGCTTGTTTCTGTAGCCATCGTTGCCGGCTTTGCCTGCCACTGGATGTTAACCTACTAAACCGTCTTAGCGTTTCGGTGCTTGAAATTCTACCCACGCCCGCGTGCCGGTTCCGGTATCGCGGTTTTGTAAGAAGAAAGCGGCCTCATGCAACTGAGCGATACGCGTCACGATACTTAAGCCCAGGCCAATTCCACCGTAGCGACTGTCCATGCGTACAAACGCCTGGCTCAGTTCACCCACTTTTGACTCATCAATCCCCTGACCTTCATCTTCGACAATGAGCATCGGGTGTGCTGCGGCGTCCAGCGTAACCGTAATGGTCGACTCTTCCGGGCTATATCGGTGCGCGTTTTCGACCAGATTACGCAGCTGCAGTCTTAATAAGGTCGCATCACCCGAGACGGTCAGTGCGGAAGCGTAAGGCTGAATGGCGAGTTTTTGCCCCCGAGTACTCAGCATCGTCTCCAGCTCACCGGTCATGGGTTCTACCACATCGGCAAGCAGGTCAACCTGCTGGTAGCTTCCCGCAGAGAACGATTGACCTACACGCGCTAACAGTAATAGCTGCGCAACGCTTTCGGTCATTTGATCCAGACGCTGCACAAGGGCCGAGAGATTGAGGTGCTGCGTTTTTTCCAGCAGCTCGAGATGTAACTTCAGCCCAGCCAGCGGTGTGCGCAGTTCGTGAGCGACGTCGGCGGTAAACAGGCGTTCGCGATCGAGCGTTTGGGTCAAATTCTCGACCAGCTGATTAATCGCCTTGGTTACCGCTTCAACTTCCACCGTGGTCTGCTGTAGATAAATAGGCTGCAAATTTCCCGGCGTCCGGGTATCGAGCTCTTTTTGCAGATCGGCCAGCGGGCGCGTAATGCGCTTGACTGCCTGCAGACATAAATAGAGCGCCAGTCCGATAATCACCAGGCTTGGCACCAGCAGGCTGGCAATCGCCTCTCGCACCTCGTGGCGAATGTGTTTGGCATTGTTGTGATTGTTAATCAACATCGCCACTTCCAGCTCAATCTGCTCTTTGCTTTCATGCCAGAGCCAGAACACGCTAATAAGCTGGAAGACCACCAGAATGGTACCGATAGCGAGCAGCAACTGATGGCGCATTGGCCATTTGCGAATGGATAGGAGCGCCATACTTTATTCTGCCTTTGCCGTCGTCACCAACTGATAGCCGAAACCGCGGACGGTGCGGATACGTGCTTTACCAACTTTGTCGCGCAGATTATGAATATGCACTTCCAGCGTATTGGTGGCGGGTTCGTTATCCCAGTTATAGATATCGTTGTAGAGGATTTCGCGGTGCACCGGGCTGCCGGCTTTAAGCATCAGACGCGAGAGCAGGGCATACTCTTTCGGCGTGAGTTCCAGCAGTTCGCCGTCGAGCCACACCTGGCGGCGGGTCACGTTGAGGCGCAGATTCTCTACGGTAACTTCGTTATCACCCTGATTGAGGTTGCGGCGCAGTAGGGCACGGATGCGGGCGTTGAGTTCTTCCAGTGCGAAAGGTTTAACCAGATAGTCATCGGCACCGGTATCGAGGCCGCTCACGCGATCTTCAAGCGTATCGCGCGCGGTCAGAATCAGCACTGGGACGCTGAGTTTTTCCTGGCGCATTCGATTGAGGAAGTGCAGACCGTCTTCGTCCGGTAACCCTAAATCCAACACCACCAGGCTGTAATGCCCGTTTGCCAGACTCAGTGCGGCCTGCTGTGCGGTAGCGACACCGTCACAGGCGTATCCTTCGCTCTGCATGGCCAGAATTAAACCCTGTAATAGCAAGGTGTCATCTTCAACGACTAAAATTTTCATCTATTGGCCTCTATTTACAGCTAGCGACAATATCATCTGCGGCGCGATATTCCTTCGTCTCAACGCCGGTCAGACCTAGCATTGTAGAGAACAGATTATCCTGCGAGTAGTTATTTTCTTTCGCCTGCTTATGCAGACAATCGTAATTGACGCCATAGCGTTTTTGATAATCCTCCGATAACCATAACAGCATCGGCACATGTTTTTGTGTTTCAGGCGCAATGGAATAGGGTAAACCGTGCAGGTAGACGCCATTTTCACCCAGTGACTCGCCGTGGTCGGAAAGATAAACCAGGCTGGTGGTAAATTTATCCTGTTTGGATTGCAGCAGCTTAATCGCTTTATCGACGATATAGTCAACGTACAAAATGGTGTTGTCGTAACTATTTTTAAGCTGCTCCTGAGTACAGGATTGAATTTCGCTGGTATCGCAGGTTGGCGTATAGCGGCGGAATTGCGGTGGATAACGGTTGTAATAGGTTGGGCCGTGGCTGCCAATGGTGTGCAGCACAATGACGCCATCGCCTGACATATTATCGATGGTTTTTTCAAGGTCGTGGAACAGCACGTCATCATAGCACTCGCCGTTAATACACTGGCCCGGCAGATTTAACGCCGTCATATCCTGATGCGGTACACGGTCACAGGCACCTTTACAACCACCATCATTATCATTCCACAGAACCTGAATTCCAGCGCGCTGAATAATATCCAGTAAACCTTCCTGATGATGGGCCAGCGATTCGTTGTAGGCATCGCGCGACATATTCGAGAACATGCAGGGAACCGAAACGGCAGTGGCCGTACCGCAGGAAGCCGTTTTTGGGAAGTAAACCACGTTGTCTTTGGCTAACAGCGGGTTGGTTTCGCGGTCATAGCCGCCCAATGAAAAATCAGCGGCGCGTGAGGTCTCGCCGAGCACTAAAATAGTCAGATTTTTACGTGGGCCGTTTTTCATCACCGTTTTTTGTTTGGCGTCTTCACCAATTTTTACCAGCGGTAGGTTATCCATCTCATGGTGAAAATACCAGGAGTTGACCGCCACAATGCTGTTTGATGGGTTAAGCGATTTCACCAGCTCTTTATTATTACGAAACAGTGAGGCGTAATCTTTATAAAATAGCGCAGCAACCAGCAGAATTAATGCGGCTGAAACGACAAACGTCCCGATCCGCATTAGGGTACCTCGCCATAGACTGACTGCGGGTTTAATTTTAATCCACCATGCTAGTGCTATAAACAGCAGGGCGGAGAAAACGAGGACGGCAATCATTTGCCCGGAAAGCAGAGCGTAGCTTTCAGCAGGGGTGGTATCAAAAATATTGGTGACCATTGAACGGTCAATAATGACACCGAAGCTCATCATAAAATATTGGGCACTGGCGCTGAGCAGAATAAACAATGACGCGACCAGTTTTTCCAGACGGATAATTGAGGCCAGCGTCAGTAATATTGCCATCACCGAAAATGCTACTACCGGCATGCTCACAAAGACCAGCAAATTATGCAGGCCGTCTACGGGCAGCAGAGTAAATGCCTGACGATAAAAATCGATATTCAGCGGCAGCGCAATATAGAGCGCAAAGAGAATGATGTAGGTCAGCCGGCTGACGGTAGGGCGGTAGCGTAACAGGCGAAGCATAGCGTTGGACTCAGAAATAATGATGTTCGCTATGCTGCCCGAGCTATTTTAAGACAACCTTAAGAAGTTAAGGAAACTCAGCCGAAGGACTGTAATGCTTCTTCGAGTGCCGCACGCAGCAGCGCACGGTCGTGGCGGTAGGGGATATCAGCGGCTTCTAACGGCTGCTGTATGACCACTTTGCATTGTACCTGGCGGGTGTCGACCTTCGGGCCAACAACGACCGCATCGATAACCGCTTTGCCAATATAGTGTTCTAACAGCGCAATTCGCGCTTCAATGCTAAGATCGCCCGCTGGGCTATGCTCGCGGCCAAGGTTGTCGATATAGACCATCGGCGCCGGGGTGCGGCGCAGCGCCTGCGCAACATCCGGCAGCAGCAGAATCGGCAGAAGACTAGTGTAGAAGCTGCCGGGGCCAATCAAAATCAGATCCGCGTCGGCAATGGCTTCAACCGCTTCGCGGGTGGCTGAAACCTGTGGGGTTAGCATGAGCTCTCGCGGTGGCAGCTTAAGCTGATCAATATTGACCTCGCCATAGATTTCATGGCCCTCGTCGTCGATTGCCATTAAATCCACGGGCTGTTCCGACATTGGAATCAATGAAGCTTCCACTTTAAGCAGGTTTTTAATTAAATTGATGGCTTCTAACGGTCTGATACTTAAGTTATCTAATGCCTTTAACATGAGATTTCCGAGGTTATGGCCGGAAAGCTCTCCGTTACCACTGAAACGGTACTCAAACATCGTTGATGCGACGCTTGGTTCAGTAATTAACTGGTTAAGGCAGTTGCGCATATCGCCCCAGGCAATCCCTCCTTCCGAACGGCGAATACGTCCCGTAGAACCGCCATTATCGGTGGTGGTGACGATGCCGGTCAGGCGAGAACCCAGCGATGAGAGAGATGACATCACGCGTCCAAGGCCATGTCCGCCGCCAAGCGCGACGACGCGGTCGAGATCGGCAAAAGTACGATTGCGCATACAACTTCCTTATAGTGAAAAACGTGCTTACATTAGCCTAACTACCCCTAAAAGACGATGCTCTGTGCCGGTCAAAATGACGTATATCAATGCAAAAGCGTGATTTTTACGTATTCTGTAGGGAAAGTGCACGAACAGGTCGTTATGTATAACTTTATATAGCGAAAGCGAAAATGGCGAAACTGCTGTTCTCGCGCTACTATTCGGCATAACCTGGTTCAGTACTCTGTCTACAATAGTCTGAACTAAACACTCTAGCCTCTGCGCCTAAGTTGAAAAATACGGTGCTTTGGCCGCGGCAGATAATCTGTCGCCAGGGCGAAGGAAGAAATGATCTCGCCTCCCGTATTTGGAAAGGTGTCTATGGCTTCACAACTCACTGATGCGTTTGCGCGCAGATTTTTTTATCTGCGTCTGTCGATTACCGACGTCTGCAACTTTCGCTGCACCTACTGCCTGCCTAACGGTTACCAGCCCAATGGCGTCACGAACAAAGGATTTTTGTCTCTGGACGAAATTCGCCGTGTGACGCGCGCTTTTTCGGCGTTGGGGACGGAAAAAGTCCGTTTAACCGGCGGGGAGCCGTCGCTGCGTCGCGATTTTACCGACGTTATCGCTGCGGTGAAAGAGAACGCTTCAATTCGTCAGATTGCGGTGACCACCAACGGTTACCGCATGGCACGCGACGTTGCTGCCTGGCGTGATGCCGGATTAACGGCGCTAAACGTCAGCGTCGACAGCCTCGACGCGCGCCAGTTTCACGCCATTACCGGCCAGGATAAGTTCCGTCAGGTGATGGATGGCATCGACGCCGCTTTTACCGCGGGCTTTGACAAAGTGAAGGTCAACACCGTGCTGATGCGCGATGTTAACCATCACCAGCTCGACACCTTTCTGGCGTGGATCAAACCGCGCCGCATTCAACTCCGCTTTATTGAACTGATGGAAACCGGCGACGGCAGTGAACTGTTCCGCAAACACCATATCTCAGGTATGGTGCTGCGCGACCAACTCCTCCAGCGTGGCTGGATCCATCAAATCCGTCAGCGTAGCGATGGCCCGGCACAGGTCTTTTGTCACCCCGATTACGAAGGGGAAATCGGCTTAATCATGCCGTATGAGAAAGACTTCTGCGCCAGTTGTAATCGTCTGCGCGTATCGTCCATTGGGAAACTGCATCTGTGCCTGTTTGGCGACGGCGGCGTTGACCTGCGTGAACTGCTGGCGGAAGACGCTCAGCAGCAGGCGCTGGAAGACCGCATTGCTGAAGCGCTCACGCATAAAAAACAGACCCATTTCCTGCATCAGGGCAATACCGGAATTACCCAGAATTTATCCTATATCGGTGGATGATTCTTCATCAAGGAGCTATCAAATGAGTCAGGTGAGCGCTGAATTTATCCCAGCACGCGTTGCTATTCTTACTATTTCCAGTCGCCGTGGCGAAGAGGATGACACCTCCGGTCACTTCCTGCGCGATTCCGCCCAGGAAGCGGGCCATCAGGTCGTCGATAAGGCCATTGTCAAAGAGAACCGTTACCAGATCCGCGCCCAGGTCTCTGCGTGGATTGCCCGTGATGATGTCCAGGTCGTGCTGATCACCGGTGGTACCGGATTGACCGATGGCGATCAGGCGCCTGAAGCCCTGCTGCCGCTGTTTGACCGGGAAATTGAGGGTTTTGGTGAAGTGTTCCGCATGCTCTCTTTCGAAGAAATTGGCACCGCGACGCTGCAATCGCGCGCTGTCGCCGGAATAGCAAACCGGACCCTGATTTTTGCGATGCCGGGTTCAACCAAAGCGTGCCGCACCGCGTGGGATAACATCATTGCCCCACAGCTTGATGCCCGTACGCGTCCCTGCAACTTCCACCCTCATCTGAAGAAATAATACGATGTCGCAACTGACCCATATCAACGCGGCGGGCGAAGCCCATATGGTGGATGTCTCCGCCAAGGCAGAAACCGTCCGTGAAGCGCGCGCTGAAGCGTTCGTCACTATGCTGCCGGAAACGCTGTCGATGATTATCGACGGGAGTCATCACAAGGGCGACGTCTTTGCCACTGCCCGCATCGCCGGCATTCAGGCGGCAAAACGCACCTGGGATTTGATCCCGCTGTGTCATCCACTCATGCTGAGCAAGGTTGAAGTGAATCTGCAGGCTCAGCCGGAGCACAACCGCGTACGCATTGAATCCCTGTGCCGCTTGACCGGAAAGACCGGCGTTGAGATGGAAGCGCTGACTGCAGCGTCGGTTGCGGCACTCACTATTTATGACATGTGCAAAGCGGTACAAAAAGACATGGTCATTGGCCCGGTGCGCCTGCTGGCGAAAAGCGGCGGTAAATCGGGCGATTTTAAGGTGGATGCTCATGATTAATGTGCTGTTTTTTGCCCAGGTCCGCGAGCTGGTTGGCGCTGACTCGCTGACGCTGGCACCTGAGTTTTCAACGGTAGAAGCCGTGCGCCAGCATTTGGTGGCGCATGAAGGGCGCTGGGCGCTGGCGCTGGAAGAGGGCAAGCTGCTGGCAGCGGTCAATCAGACGCTGGTGAGTTTCGACCACCCTGTTGTCGACGGCGATGAAGTGGCGTTTTTCCCACCGGTTACGGGAGGTTGAGATGAGTGAAACCCGTATTCGCGTCGGTCATGAGCCGTTTAGCGTTGGCGAAGAATATCCGTGGCTGGCTGCGCGGGATGAAGACGGTGCGGTTGTCACTTTCACCGGGAAAGTGCGTAACCACAATCTGGGTGACAGCGTCAAAGCACTGAGCCTTGAGCACTATCCGGGCATGACAGAAAAAGCGCTGGCGGAAATCGTCGACGCCGCACGCGAACGTTGGCCACTGGGCCGCGTCACCGTGATTCATCGTATTGGTGAACTGTGGCCTGGCGAAGAGATCGTTTTTGTCGGCGTCACCAGCGCACATCGCAGCAGCGCCTTTGACGCGGGCGAATTTATCATGGACTATCTAAAGACCCGCGCGCCGTTCTGGAAGCGTGAAGCGACTCCGGAAGGTGAGCGTTGGGTGGAAGCGCGCGACAGCGATAAACAGGCAGCCGAGCGCTGGTAGAGTACACTTAAATTCATGGAGTTCAGGCTGTCGCGAATGCGCAGACAGCCTGAATAACGGCGAATATTTTAGGTTCATACTAACTTCAGGAGAACGTCATGGAACGATTCCCGCGCTCAGATTCTATTGTGCAGGCGCGTAGCGGCCTGCAAACCTATATGGCACAGGTGTATGGCTGGATGACCTGTGGTCTGCTGCTGACCGCGTTTATTGCGTGGTATGCGGCAAATACACCGGCCGTGATGGAGTTTGTTTTCTCCAGCAAAATCACCTTCTTTGGGCTGATTATCGCCCAGTTGGCGCTGGTATTCGTGCTCTCAGGTATGGTGCAGCGCCTCAGTGCCGGTATGGCGACGACGCTGTTTATGCTCTATTCGGCGCTCACCGGGCTAACGCTTTCCAGTATTTTCATCGTCTACACCTATTCGTCGATTGCCAGCACCTTCGTGGTGACGGGCGGCATGTTCGGTATCATGAGCCTGTATGGTTACACCACCAAACGTGACCTCAGCGGCTTCGGTAATATGCTGTTTATGGCGCTTATCGGTATCGTACTGGCCTCTCTGGTGAACTTCTGGCTGAAAAGCGAAGCGCTGATGTGGGCGGTGACCTATATCGGGGTGATCGTGTTTGTTGGCCTCACCGCCTATGACACCCAGAAGCTGAAAAACATTGGCGAACAGATTGATGTACGTGATTCATCAAACCTACGTAAATACGCCATTCTCGGCGCGCTAACCCTGTATCTCGACTTCATCAACCTGTTCCTGATGCTGCTGCGTATCTTTGGCAACCGCCGTTAAGCCATTCCTCTAACCCGGTGCTGTTTGATAGCGCCGGGTATTCTCACCGCATTTCCCTGCGTTAAACCCTCCGTTTAGTGAATGTTTCGGCGCTGTTTTACACAATACGGATGAAAATGTGACACCACTGTCACAAAAAGAAGCACCTTTACGGAATTTTCCGTAGACTTGAGTACTCTGAATAAGCAAATAAAATTCTTCAGGAGAGAAGCCATGAAGTGGCAACAACGAATTCGTGTCGCAACCGGGCTAGGTTGTTGGCAGATTATGTTGCATTTACTGGTCGTCGCCGTGTTGGTCATGGGCTGGATGAGCGGCACCTTAGTGCGCGTTGGATTAGGCCTTTGCGTGCTGTACGCCGTGAGCGTATTGCTGATGCTGGCGCTGCAGCGCCACCCCGATAAACGTTGGCGCGATGTCGCCGATGTCTTCGAAGAACTGACGACGACCTGGTATTTTGGCGCCGCGATGATTGCCGTCTGGCTGCTTTCGCGCGTCCTACAAAATCACTTTCTGCTGGCGCTGGCTGGGCTGGCGATCCTTGCGGGGCCAGCCGTATTCTCGCTGCTGGTGAAAGATAAATCCTCAGGCGATCTTGCGGCGAAACATCGCGTACGCCACTGATCCCGTCGTGGCCGCTATAAACAGTAGCGGCCACAAACTCCCCCAGATAATCGACAGACTCGCATCCTTCAAATAGATCTGCTTGGTGATATCCGTGAAATGGCGGATAGGGTTTATCCACGTCAGATGCTGCAGCCACACAGGCATGTTCTCCACCGGAGAGACATACCCTGACAACAAAATGGCTGGCATCATAAAGACAAACACGCCGATAAATGCCTGCTGCTGCGTGGAACACAGCGATGAAATCAACAGGCCAAATCCTACCAGCGACAGCCCGTAAATCACCATCGTGAAGTAAAACAGCGCCAGCGAACCGGCAAAGGGGATTTGATACGCCCAGATGCCAACGCCCAGCACGATGCTGGCCTGCGCTGTGGCGACAATCAGCGCCGGAACCGCTTTGCCGACGAAGATTTGCCAGGTGGCAAGCGGCGAAACCAGCAGTTGATCGAGCGTGCCCTGTTCGCGTTCGCGTGCCACTGACAGCGAGGTAACAATCATCACGCCGATGGTGGTTATCATGGCGATAAGCGACGGCACCACAAACCATTTATAGTCGAGATTCGGGTTATACCAGTTACGCACCACCAGCTCGCTGTTATTCGGTTTCGCTTTCCCCTCCAGCAATTCTTGCTGATAGTTTTTGACTATTTGCTGCAGGTAGTTGGCGGCAATCTGCGCGCTGTTGGAGTTACGTCCGTCGAGTAAAAGCTGCATCGGCGCGGTCTGGTAGATATCGAGATTACGCGAGAAATCAGCCGGGAAGCGTACCAGCAGCAACGCTTTCTGCGTGTCGATGGTGGGCTGGATCTCCTGCGGGCTTTTCAGCAGCAGAACGTGGGTAAAGGCTTTGGCGCGCGCAAAACGCTGGGTCAATTCAACCGAATGCTTACCGTTGTCTTCGTTATAGACGGCAATAGTGGCGTTGGTCACCTCAAGCGTAGCGGCAAACGGGAACAATAAGACCTGAATCAGCACCGGTGCAATCAAAATGGCGCGGGTCTGCGGCTCGCGCAGCAGCGATTGCAGCTCTTTGCGGATCAGGGTCCATAAACGATAAAACATGGTACCGTCCTCATTCGGGTGGTGTTTCACTCACCCAACAAACATCAGCGTTAATCCAATCGACGTTTGGTTTTTATCCACGTCAGGCCAATAAACATCACCGCCGAAGCGATTAAAAAGAGCGTGTTCACAATCAGTACCACCGGAATATTGCCCGCCAGGAACAGGCTTTGTAGGGTGCTGACGAAATAGCGCGCCGGAATAATGTAGGTCACGATGCGAATCGCTGCGGGCATACTGTCTATCTGGAAAATAAACCCGGACAGCATAATTGATGGCAGGAATGCGGCGTTCAGCGCCACCTGCGCGGCGTTAAACTGATTGCGGGTGATGGTCGAAATCAGCAGCCCCATTCCCAGCGTGCTGAGTAAAAACAGGCTGGTGATGAAAAACAGAATAATGAGCGAACCGCGATAGGGCACGCCGAGAATAAAAACTGACACCAGCATACACAGCAGCATCGCCAGCATGCCGAGGAAATAGTAAGGGATCAGCTTACACAGCAGCAGCTCTACGCGGGTGACTTCGGTGGAAAGCAGGGCCTCCATGGTCCCGCGCTCCCATTCTCGGGCGATGACCAGCGAGGTCAGGATGGCGCCGATGACCGTCATGATGATGGTTATCGCTCCGGGGATAATAAAGTGCTGGCTGATGGCCGCCGGGTTAAACCAGTAGCGGGTCTGCACGTCGATAAGCGGCTCGAAGCTTTGGCCGTTATCCTCTGCGCGCTGTTGTTGCCAGATTTGCCAGATACCCTCGACGTAGCCCTGCACGAAGTTGGCGGTGTTTGGTTCACTGCCATCGGTGATCACCTGAATCGGTGCATCATCACCGACGCGCGCCATTTTCTTATCGAAATCCACCGGGACGACAATCAGGCCGCGAATGCGCCCGGCCTGCATCATCTCAACCAGTTGGCCGCGATTGTCGCTGATGGTGGCATCAATGTAGGGCGAGCCGGTGAGCGTATGGGTAAAATCTAACGCCTCTTTGCTCTGCTGTTCCAGCAGCACGCCGACTCTGAGTTTGCTGGAGTCGAGGTTAATGCCGTAGCCAAAGATAAACAGCAGCAGTAGCGGAATCACCACCGCAATCAGCCAACTGCTGGGGTCGCGGATGATCTGCCGCGTCTCTTTCACGCACAGCGCACGCACGCGCCGCCATGACAGACTCTTAACGCTCATTGGCATGCTCCTTATCCCAATCATTGATCAGAGTGATAAAGGCCTGTTCCATGGTCGGGTCTGGCTGCTGCTCATCGGCGGCCTGCGCCTTTAAATTGTCCGGTGTACCGCTGGCAATCAGCTTACCGCGATAGACCAGCCCGATGCGGTCGCAGTACTCTGCTTCATCCATAAAGTGAGTGGTCACCATCACGGTCACGCCTTTCTCCACCATACTGTTGATGTGCAGCCAAAATTCACGGCGGGTGATGGGGTCAACACCGGAGGTGGGTTCATCGAGAAACAGAATATCCGGCTCATGCATCAGCGAACAGGCCAGCGCCAGACGCTGCTTAAAGCCCAGCGGCAGCGCATCGGTGGTGTGTCGAGCGATTTCATCGAGGCCGAAGGCCTCGCTCATGCTGCGAATTTTGTCGTTTTGCGCCTTCCCGCGTAGGCCGTAAACGCCGGAGAAAAAACGCAGATTCTGCTCCACGGTCAGGTTTCCGTAGAGAGAGAATTTTTGCGCCATATAGCCTAAATGCTGGCGCGCTTTACCGGACCCGGTTTTCAAATCCATATTCAGCACCAGCGCGTTGCCGGAAGTGGGGACTAACAAACCACACATCATTTTAAAGGTGGTCGATTTACCCGCGCCGTTTGGCCCCAACAGGCCAAAAATTTCGCCGCGCTTCACGGCAAAATTAACGTGGTCGGTAGCGGCGAAATCACCGAACTTTTTGGTCAGCTCTTTCGCTTCAATCACCGTCTCATCCGCTGAGCCTTCGACGGTATGCAGAATAGCGCCCAGCGGCGATTCCGATGTGCCCGCGCCGCCCAAGAGATCGATAAACGCATCCTCAAAACGCGGCGTGGTTTCTTCAATTTCCAGTTCCGGCATTCCCGGCGCATTTCTTAGGTCGTCAGCGGTGGCCGATTTTTTCAGGATGGTGCGCACCGAGCGGCCTTGAATCATGCCGTCGCTGACCATCTCCTGCTTCAGCGCTCGCTGCAGCAGCTTACGGTTGTTTTCTGCCGGGCTGTGCATCAGGAAGCTGCGTCCGGCCATTGTTCGGGTGAGGGCGGTCGGCTCGCCCTGATACAGCAGCTCGCCTTCATTCATCAGCAGCACGTCCTGGCACTGCTCGGCTTCATCGAGGTAGGAGGTGCTCCAGAGGATCAGCATGCCGTCGCCCGCCAGTTCGTGCACCATCTGCCAGAGTTCGCGGCGGGAGATGGGGTCCACGCCGACGCCGGGCTCATCCAACAGCAGTACTTTCGGCTCGCCGACTAGAGTACAGGCCAGGCCCAGTTTTTGTTTCATACCGCCGGAAAGCTTGCCCGCCAGCCGCGAGGTAAATGGCCCCAGCGAGGTAAATTCCAACAGGCGATCGAAGGTTTTCTCGCGAATTTCACCGGTGACGCTGCGCAGATCGGCGTAGAGATTGAGGTTCTCCATGACCGTCAGGTCTTCATACAGGCCGAACTTTTGCGGCATATAGCCGAGCACCGCGTGCAGGGCGCTGTCATCACGAATGGGATCGAGCCCCAGCACCGTTGCGCTGCCCTTGTCGGGTTTCAGTAACCCAGCCAGCATCCGCATCAGCGTGGTTTTTCCCGCGCCATCCGGTCCAACGAGCCCGGTGACGTAGCCCGATTGAATGGTGCAGTCCAGCCGGGCGACCGCCGGTTTTTTCATGTCAGCGAACTGTTTGACCAGCCCCTGGAGCTGGATCTGATGCTCACTCATGGCGAGGCTCGTCGCTAAATTTCAGCGTCACCGGCATCCCTTGGCGCAGGCTATCGTCGGCGTCGGTGACGATAATGCGCAGACGATAAACCAGATCGGTACGCAGATCCGGGGTTTCGACCGTTTTCGGCGTGAATTCAGCGGTTGGAGAGACAAAGCCAATTTTTCCGTGGTAAGGCTTATCCGGGCGGCCGTCGGTGTAGAGCAGAATTTCACGCCCCGGTTGCGCCTGATTGAGGTTCTTCTCATCGACGTAAGCGCGAACCCACACGGGATGCGTTAATGATAGCGTCAGCACGGTGCTGCCGGCAGTCAGCATGCTGCCAGGCTCTACTGCACGGGTTAATAACGTCCCGTCAGAAGGCGCGGTCAATACGGTGTCCTGTAAGTCAAGGGTGGATTGCGCCAGCTGCGCCTGTGCCTGTTCAAGATTGGCTTTGGCCTGCGCGATTTCCTGTGGACGGTTACCCGCACGGTACTGGCTTAATTTATCCTGCGCTGATTTCAACGATGCCAGCGCCTGGTCGCGAGAGGAGCGGGCGTTGGCCAGGTCGTTGGCAGACAGCAGCCGGCTGTTCCACAGACCCTGCTGACGCTGCAAGAAACTTTGTGCGTAGTCATAGGCTGCCTGTGCTTGTTTGACTGCCGCGGCGGCCTGAGCGATCTCTTCTGCCCGGTAGCCGGCCATCATCAGATCGTACTGCGCCTGTGCGGTCGCGACGTTGGCTTTGGCCTGCATGAGGGCGTTTTCATACGGCGCCTTGTCCAGTTCCCCGAGCGTCTGACCCTGCTTAATGGCATCCCCTTCGTCAACGCTCAGGGATTGCAGACGACCGCCGACGCGGAAGCTCATATTGACGGTACGAATATCTACGTTGCCGTACAGCGTCAGTCCATTGTTTTGCAGGCTTTGATACCACCACGTCCCGCCGCCAATCAGGGCGACGAGGACAGCAACGGCCAGAATTATGGCGACCGGTTTTTTCATCACTTCAGGCTCCTTTGAGTTAATCCTTGCAAGATAAGGTCGACATGACAGGTCACGACCTGGACGATCTGTTCGGTCTTGTCGGCATCAAACTGTGACCAGCCGGTACGCATCAGGATGGTTTCTCGCCCAAGCCGAAACGCCAGCACTTCGCCAAGCAGGGCGTGGGTGTGCAGAATCATCTGCGTGCTGTTGGCGTCGCAGCCGGTATAGGCGGCAATCAGCCGGGTAAGGTGCGTGTGCAGCGGGGCGATGACCCGCTCGTGAATGCGCTGATAGGCAGCGGTCGGCGACAGCTGTTCGCGGGAGATGAACTTGCTGAGGCTCAGCGTATCGTCCTGAGTTAGCAGCAAGATCATGTTGCGGCAGGCCTGTAGGATAAGGGTTCGCATGGCTTCGCGATCGGGCTGCGGCTCGGCAAAAAGTTGTTCAGCAGCCTGAACGTGGGAGCGGAAGTTTTCGCCGATGAAATCGGCAATCCACTGCGCGCAGGCCTGGTATAAATCTTCTTTTGAGCCAAAATAGTAGGTAATGGCGGCAATATTCTGCCCGGCCTGAGCGGCAATATCCCGGGTCGTGGCGTGTAGACCGTATTCGCCGAACTGGGCGAGGGCGGCGGCGATAAGCTGGCTTCTTGCCTGCTCGCCTTTGCTGGTGATTGGCGTCACGTTCATCATTGCCATCTAAAGTTAATCAATCGATTGATTAACTTTATGCCGGGTTTTTAATCTTGTCCAGTCTGGTGAATAATCTTGTTTTCCAGCGTTAAGGGGATAATTTATGCGGTGTATCACAAAAACTGCTACACTCCGCCCCTTCATGACATTGTGGTTTTTGTCATTCCCTCGTTTTTTATCCCCTCGAAAACTACACCGCATGCGGTCGGGGTGGGTGTGGAGTATGTATGTCTTTTGATTCTCTCGGATTAAACCCCGAAATTCTGCGTGCCGTTGCTGAGCAAGGCTACCAGGAACCCACCCCCATTCAGCAGCAGGCGATTCCTGCTGTACTGCAGGGCCGTGATCTGATGGCGAGCGCCCAAACCGGCACCGGTAAAACCGCAGGCTTTACCCTGCCGCTGCTGCAGACGCTGGTTTCCCGCGATCCGCATGTTAAAGGCCGTCGCCCGGTACGCGCACTGATCCTGACCCCAACCCGCGAGCTGGCGGCACAGATTGGTGAAAACGTTCGTGAATACAGCCGCTACCTGAACATCCGTTCGCTGGTGGTTTTCGGTGGTGTCAGTATTAACCCACAGATGATGAAACTGCGCAGCGGCGTCGATGTGTTGGTGGCAACGCCGGGCCGTTTGCTGGATCTGGAACATCAAAATGCGGTGAAACTCGATCAGGTTGAGATTCTGGTACTTGATGAAGCGGACCGCATGCTGGATATGGGCTTCATCCACGATATCCGTCGCGTGCTGACTAAGCTGCCGGCGAAGCGCCAGAACTTGCTGTTCTCCGCTACCTTCTCTGACGACATTAAGGCGCTGGCTGAAAAGCTGCTGACCAACCCGCTGGAAATCGAAGTTGCGCGTCGCAATACTGCTTCTGAGCAAGTGACGCAGCACGTCCATATGGTAGACAAAAAGCGCAAACGTGAACTTCTGTCGCAGATGATTGGCGAAGGCAACTGGCAGCAGGTGCTGGTTTTCACCCGTACCAAACACGGTGCTAACCATTTGGCAGAACAGCTGAATAAAGACGGTATCCGTAGCGCGGCCATTCACGGTAACAAATCGCAGGGCGCACGTACGCGCGCGCTGGCGGACTTCAAATCTGGCGATATTCGCGTGCTGGTGGCGACCGATATCGCTGCGCGTGGTCTGGACATCGAAGAGCTGCCGCACGTGGTGAACTTCGAACTGCCAAACGTGCCGGAAGACTACGTTCACCGCATTGGCCGTACCGGCCGTGCGGCGGCAACTGGCGAAGCGCTGTCGCTGGTTTGCGTTGATGAAATCAAACTGCTGCGCGACATTGAGCGTCTGCTGAAAAAAGAGATTCCGCGTATTGCGCTGCCGGGCTACGAGCCGGATCCGTCTATCAAGGCTGAGCCGATTCAAAACGGTCGCCAGCAGCGTGGCGGTGGTAACGGCGGTGGTCGTGGTCGCCAGGGCCAGAGCCAAAACCAGGGCGGCGGCCGTGGCCAGCAACAGCCGCGTCGTACCGACGGCGGAGCCCCGAAAGCGAAACCGCGCAGTGCGGAAGGGAAACCGGCTGGCGATAAGCCTCGTCCATCGCGTCGCCCACGTAAACCGGCGGCGGCACAGTAAATTGCGAGCCCGGCTTTAAGCCGGGCTTTCTTTTTTGCGGCATCGCCCAGAAGATGTCACAATAGTGGCTGTTTATACAGTATCTCAGGTTTTCTCATGGCTTTGACCGCTGCGCTGAAAGCGCAAATCGCCGCCTGGTACAAGGCGCTCCAGGAACAGATCCCCGACTTTATCCCCCGTGCACCGCAGCGGCAGATGATCGCTGACGTCGCGAAAACGCTGGCCGGAGAAGAAGGGAGACACCTGGCGATCGAAGCACCCACCGGCGTGGGGAAAACGCTGTCTTATCTGATTCCCGGTATCGCCATTGCCCGGGAAGAGCAAAAAACGCTGGTGGTGAGTACCGCCAACGTCGCCTTGCAGGATCAGATCTACAGTAAAGACCTGCCCCTGCTGCGCAAAATTATCCCCGATTTACGCTTTACCGCCGCCTTTGGGCGCGGCCGCTACGTCTGCACACGCAATTTGTCTGCGCTGGCCAGCACCGATCCCACACAGCAGGATCTGCTCGCCTTTCTGGAAGATGAGCTGACACCGAACAATCAGGAAGAGCAGAAGCGCTGCGCAAAGCTGAAGGGCGATCTGGATAGCTATAAATGGGACGGTCTGCGCGATCACACCGATGTGGCGATTGATGATGACCTGTGGCGGCGCCTGAGTACCGATAAGGCCAGCTGTCTTAATCGCAACTGCCACTACTACCGTGAATGCCCGTTCTTTGTCGCCCGCCGTGAGATCCAGGAAGCGGAAGTGGTAGTGGCTAACCATGCTTTGGTCATGGCGGCGATGGAGAGCGAAGCGGTGCTGCCGGAGCCGAAAAATCTGCTGCTGGTGCTTGATGAGGGACACCATCTGCCGGACGTCGCGCGCGATGCGCTGGAGATGAGCGCTGAAATCACCGCGCCGTGGTATCGCCTGCAGCTCGATCTGTTCGGCAAACTGGTGGCGACCTGCATGGAGCAGTTCCGCCCGAAAACCACGCCGCCGTTGGCGCTGCCGGAACGCCTCACCGCACACTGCGAAGAACTGTACGAATTGATTGCCTCACTGAACAACATTCTTAACCTGTATCTGCCGGCAACTCAGGAGGCAGAGCACCGTTTCCCAATGGGGGAACTGCCGGATGAGGTGATGGAAATCTGCCAGCGGCTGGCAAAACTGACCGAAATGCTGCGCGGATTAGCGGAGCTGTTTTTAAACGATCTGAGTGAGAAAACCGGCAGCCACGATATCGTCCGTTTGCATCGGGTGATTTTGCAGATGAACCGCGCGCTGGGGATGTTCGAATCACAAAGCAAGCTGTGGCGTCTGGCATCGCTGTCGCAGGCTTCTGGCGCGCCGGTGACCAAATGGGCCACCCGTGATATGCGCGACGGGCAGATGCATGTGTGGTTCCACTGCGTGGGGATCCGCGTCAGCGACCAGCTTGAACGCCTGCTGTGGCGCAGCGTACCGCATATCGTGGTGACTTCCGCGACGCTGCGTTCGCTCAATAGTTTCTCGCGTCTGCAGGAGATGAGCGGCTTAAAAGAAAAAGCGGGTGACCGTTTTGTGGCGCTGGATTCCCCATTTAATCACGTCGAACAGGGTAAAATTATCATCCCACAGATGAAGTATGAGCCGCTGATTGACCATGAAGAGCAGCATATTGCCGAGATGGCTGCCTATTTCCGCCAGCAGGTTGAGAGCAAGAAACACCATGGCATGTTGGTGCTGTTTGCCAGCGGACGTGCGATGAATCGTTTTCTTGAGCATGTCACCGATCTGCGTCTGATGCTGCTGGTTCAGGGGGATCAGCCGCGTTATCGGCTGGTGGAACTGCACCGTAAACGGGTAGAGAACGGCGAGTACAGCGTGCTGGTGGGGCTACAATCATTTGCTGAAGGGCTCGATCTTAAAGGCGATCTGCTCAGTCAGGTGCATATTCATAAAATTGCGTTCCCGCCTATCGACAGCCCGGTCGTGATTACCGAAGGGGAATGGCTGAAAAGCCTGAACCGCTATCCATTCGAGGTGCAAAGCTTGCCTAGCGCATCGTTTAACCTGATACAGCAGGTGGGGCGCTTAATTCGTAGCCACGGCTGCTGGGGTGAAGTGATCATCTACGATAAGCGGTTGTTGACCAAAAACTACGGTCAGCGTTTACTGAATGCGTTACCGGTCTTTCCCATTGAACGGCCGGATGTGCCGGAAGTGTCGGTTGTGAAGCAAAAGGCTAAAGCGCCGCGGCGTAAAAAACGCTAGCCTGGCCGAGCGTCGTATGAGCATTCAACAGGAGTCGCAAATGGATTACCGCAAAATCATTAAAGAGATCGGTCGAGGCAAGAATCACGCGCGCGATCTGGATAAAGAGACCGCACGCAGCTTATACACCCGCATGCTTGAGGGTGACGTACCGGATCTGGAAATGGGCGCCATTTTGCTCTCGATGCGCATTAAGGGCGAAGGCGAAGCGGAGATGCTCGGCTTTTACGAAGCCATGCAGCAGAAGACCATCCGTCTGACGCCGCCGGTGGGCAAACCGATGCCGATTGTGATTCCCAGCTACAACGGCGCGCGCAAACAAGCGAACCTGACTCCGCTGTTGGCGATGCTGTTGCATAAACTCGGATTCCCGGTGGTGGTACACGGCGTCAGCGAAGACCCAACGCGCGTACTGACGGAGACCATTTTTACTCTGATGGGTATCGAGCCCACTCTCCATGCCGGGCAGGCGCAGGCGAAGCTTGATGGCCATCAACCTGTCTATATTCCTGTCGGCGCCATCTGTCCACCGATAGAAAAACAGCTAGCTATGCGCTGGCAGCTGGGCGTGCGCAATAGCGCGCATTCGCTGGCGAAGCTGATAACGCCGTTTGCTGAAGACGCGGCGCTGCGCCTGTCGAGCGTTTCGCATCCGGAATATGTCACGAAAGTCGCCAAATTCTTTAGCGATATCGGCGGGCGAAGCCTGCTGATGCACGGTACGGAAGGGGAGGTTTACGCCAATCCCCAACGTTGCCCGCAGATTACCCTCATTGATCCGCAGGGGGCGCGGGTGGTCAATGAGCGACAAAGTGAGCAGCCGGAAGAGGCGGTCATGCTGCCGTCAGCCAAAGACGCCGAAACCACTGCTCGCTGGATTGAACGCTGCGTGGCCGGCGTGGAACCTGTGCCGCATTCATTGAAAATACAACTGGCCTGCTGCCTGCTGGCGGCGGGTGAAGTCAGCTCACTTGAAGAGGGCTTAGCGCGCGTCGCGCAGGCCTATTAATCCTCTTTGCCTTACTGGAGTTATCCGTGGCTCCAGAAGTGATCTCGCATCTCATTCGTAGATTTCAGGCAAAAAAAAGCCCGGCGTGGCAGCCGGGCAAAAAAGGGTATCAACAAGTTCAATGAGGGTTGGAGCACCCGCGAGCGGTCGACTCACGGGGTATAACACAGTTGGCAATTATTTGTAGATAACTGCGGTACCGCTAACTTTGTTGTTGGTGTTAGCAGAAGTGATGGCGTAGCCGGAAGCACCCGCTGCGGCAGCTTTCTGTGCCAGCTGAGCTTCCATACCGTCCAGAGTGCTTGCGCCATCTACGGACACAGTACCCATTTCATTCATTTTCTGAGCCTGAGCTTGTGTCACAGGTTGTGCAGCGAAAGCACCAAATGACAGGGCAGACAGGGCGATAGCAGCAACAGCATATTTAATGTTTTTCATGATTAATCTCTCGCAGGTTATTCCGTTCAGGGGACGATGTTCTGTCGATGTGATAAGTATCACGTTTTTCTTTGGCGGAATAAATCGAAGAGAATTGATGTCGATAATCAAAAAAATTGAATGATTATTAATTTATTGATTATTAATAAAATATTCACGACGTGAATGTGTTTGCGAAGGCCTGGACGGTTTTTGCGCTATCGAAGGCACAATTTGCCACTTTATTTGCCAAAAAGCGTGCTCGTAAAGATAATCGATTGCTCTGTATATTACGGTATAGATTCGTTATTGAAACTGTTTTTACCGCGTAGATTCCGCATTATATACTTAGTGGTGTTCTGTTAGTAAATTTTTGTCCCGTTGTTTTTTTCATCCACGGCGACTGGGCATGAGCCCGCGCCGCGCTTCGATTTAGTGGCCCATCTTCTTCATCTATTTTGAGTGATATTAGACGTTTTAGATCTCAGACCATTCCCGCAACAGGTTGTGGTACAGATTGAGCAGGGAGAGTGCTTCCGCGGATTCGCCGTACTGGCTTTTCAGCGACTGGATATTACCGTCGAGCTCAAACAGCATGGCGCGGCGCTTATCATCGCGAATCATCGACTGGATCCACATAAACGATGCCACGCGCACACCGCGGGTTACCGGCGTAACGCAGTGCAAGCTGCTTGACGGGTAGAGGACTAAATCGCCTGCGGGTAGCTTCACTGAATGTTGACCGTAGGTGTCGTTAATGGTCAGTTCGCCGCCGTCGTAGCTCTCGGGATCGCAGAGAAAGAGCGTGGCGGAAAGGTCGGTGCGCATCCAGCCGCTGTGCGGGTGCTGACGTACTGCGCCGTCAACGTGAAAACCATAGGTTTCCTGCTGCTGATAGCGATTGAACAGTGGGCTGGAGATGGTTTTGGGCAGCGCGGCAGCGAAGAACAGCGAATGACGATTGACCGCATCCAGCACTTTCGCCTGTAGCCGTGCATAGCGCTCGCTGCGGGTATCGACCTGCTGGTTGTTTTTCACCTGTGCTCCCTGTGCGCCGACGGTTGCCCGGCCGTCTACCCACTCCGCCTGATTCAGCTCATCAACAAGATAATGAACTTCCTGCTCACTCAGTACGCCGGGAATACGGTACATCATGGGGTATCTCCTGAAAAAGAAAGTGGGGCTTGCGCCCCACGGTATAGCTTAGAAGTGTACGTTAGTCGTTAACACGAAGGTTCTTGGCTCGCCTGGGTGGTAGCGATAGCCACTTTTGTTGATAGAGGCAACATAATTGGTATCAAACAGGTTGTAAACGTTCAGCTGGAGGTCAAGTGTGCTGTTGACGCGGTAGCCCAGCTTAGCGTCGGCTACCCAGTAGCTTTCGGTGGAAGATGGGGTGCCGACCGCGCCATCTGCACCGCGGTGCATGCTGCCAATGTAACGCGCGCCTGCGCCGACGGAGATAGCATCGGTGGCCTGGTACTGGCTCCACAGAGTAAAGGCGTGCTCAGGGGTGTATGGCAGAGAAGTGGTGCCGTCCTGCGCAATTTCCGCACCTTCACGCACGGAAGCGCGTTGCTGGGTAAAGCCACCAATCACTTGCCAGGCGGGCGTAATGTTACCAGCAACGGACAGCTCGTAGCCTTCTACGCGTTTAGTGCCGTACTGGGAGTATGTACCATCGTCGTTCGCTTCTACATCGTTCTCAATATCGGTACGGAAGATAGCAGCAGAGAGCAGCAGGCGTTTATCCAGCACTTCCCACTTGGTGCCCACTTCACTGGTTTTGGCTTTCTGTGGTTTGAAGTCGGTACGGTTAGCGCTGTTGCCGGTACCGCCCGCGGCCAGGGCGAAGTTGCTACCGCCAGGAGGCTGCTGCGAGATGCCGTAGTTGACGTACACGTTACCGTTTTGCGTCAGGTGATAGAGCGCACCGGCTTTCCAGTTAACCAAATTGCCGGACTTGGTAGCATCGACGGTATTGACCGGCGAGTTTTTCGCGACGCCAGCCGGGCAGGCGATAGCACCGCGCCCGGTACCGCCGCACAGCGAGGCGCTGTCATACTCGGTGTGATAGCTATCAAGACGGATGCCGCCGTTCAGCTCGAAATCCTGGGTAATTTGCAGCGTATCGAACGCGTAGATCCCAAAGGTATCGGTCTGTCCGTTGGAGTTTGCACCGCTACGCTGTAGGCCGCCCAGCGAAATATTGCTGTTCGGGTTGTAGAGATTGACCGGCGGTGCGGTGAACGGATAAACGCCGTAGTTGGTTTGTTGTTCGTGAGTCAATTCCACGCCGGTACTGATGTCGTGGCCGACGGAACCGGTATAGAACTTCGACGTCAGGTTGGTCTGGTTAGTCAGGATCTTGTTGCTGACATCTTTCGTGTTGATGTTGCGCGTCCAGGTCCAGGTGTTAACGTTGTTTGGATCGGGCATGCCGATGTTGCTGGCGCCACCCATCATCGCCGTCATCATATAATCTTGCTTGATCTGCGACCAGCGAGTGGTGTTGCGAATGGTGGTGGTGTCGTTGAAGTCATGCTCGAAACGCATCGTCGCCGTATCGGTGGTCGAGTCGTCGTAATCCGAGTTGGTGCCATAGAAGTTATGGGTATCAACTTTCCCGGAAGAGTTCAGCGCCGAGGTTTTGGCGTTAGGCGCGGAGTAGCCCGGTAGGCCCACGGTTGGTACGCCGCCATCTGGCGTATTGTTCTGCTTCACATGCAGGTAGTTGAGGTACAGGCGGTTTTGCGTACCCAGGCCAAAAGCGATAGATGGCGCAATGCCGTAGCGCTCATTTTTGACATTATCACGCCCGGCGTCATGGGTTTTCTCACCCATCAGGTTTAAACGTACGGCGGTGGTTTCACCAATTGCTTCATTAAGATCCAGCGTACCGCGGCGATACCATGCGCTGCCGATACTTGCTGAGGCATCTATACCAGAGTCCAGACGCGGCTGTTTGCTGATCATATTGATCGAGCCCGTTGGCGCGCTGCGGCCATAGTCCGAACCGGACGGCCCTTTAATCACTTCTACCTGTTCAGTATTAAACGTATCGCGGGTCACGCTGCCGATATCACGAATACCATCGACATAGATACTGTTAGAGGTATCCGCGCCACGCATGTAGATAGTATCACCAGTGGATGAGCTACCGTTTTCCCCGGCGAAGAATGCGCCCACGCCCGGCACGTTTTTCAACGCATCGGTCAGATTGGTCGCACCCTGATCTTTAATCACCTGCTCGGAAATGACGGTTACGGTACGGGTGGTATCCGCAATCGGACGGCTGAATTTCGGATCGGCGGATTTTGTCGGTGCGTACAGGGAAGGGGCCTGGGCTTCAACGACCAACGTATCGCCAGGGCTCTTCTCTTTTGCTTCGTCGGCCTGAGCGGCAGGCGTTAAGCCAAGACATAATCCGGTGAAAATGGTGAGAGAACTAAAGCTACTGAACGGGGTAGTGCGATTTTTTTCCATATCAATGAGCGTCTTATAATTTTTTAATTACGATGTAAAAAATGACAACCGGGAACGTCATGTCCCCTTTGCCACTGCAGGTTGCTTATTTTTATTAAATGAATTTGATAATGATTGTGAGAAGCATTATCAAAACGCGTAACTTTTTATCACTCATTGGGCTAAAAATAAATACATTGATTTACAGTTTCTTCATTTTGTATACATAAAGCTTACATAATTCAGGGGGTTTCCTGGCGTATTTGACCTCTATATCACGGTTAAAATGCGCCAGGAGGTCGGCTGGACGGGGTGTTTATGCCGACCAGAGGAAGGGTTATTCATAGAGCGTCGCTGAGCCAAACATTTTGTTCTTGCCGCTGGCTGCATCCACCACATAGGCCTTAGCACCTGCCTGATGGGCTTTTTTAGCCAGCTGTTGTTGTAAATCATCCAGATTTGCGGCCCCGCTGGCGGAGACGGTGCCGACGGGGCGGAATTGCCCAGTGGGTGCACCGGTTGGTATTGGGCTGGCGTGGGCCGAGAAAGGGAACGTCGCGAGGATCGTGGCGAGATAAAGCAGATGGCGTGTGTTCATGGCATCCCCTCCTGAAAGCAACAGGGAATACATTAAGTGTAGGTCGCTGGCAGGAAGGGAGGGGAAAATATCAGCCACCGTAGCGGCTGAAAGGATCAGTTCTGGCGGGCGTCCGGGCGAATCAAATCGAAGCGGTGACTTTCTTCGATGGTGTAGTAGGCTGAAGGCCCACCGGCTCGCAGTACCGGCTGTGCGCGTGCCGTCTGATAAATACCCTCTTCCAGCAGTGATTCGGCAATATGAATACCGACGACTTCGCCGAGAACGAGCCAGGTATCGACGGCGACGCCGTCAGCACCGGTCAGCTGAATGCATTGCGACAGCCGGCACTCGAAGTGCACCGGGCTCTCCGCCACGCGCGGCGCCTTCACCAGTTGAGCTGGTGCGGCGGTGAGCCCGGCACGAATAAATTCATTTTCGCCGTGCGGTAGGCTGGCCGAGCTTTCATTCATTGCCACCGCTAAATCACGCGTGGTGAGGTTCCAGACAAACTCTTTGGTATCGACGATATTTTGTACGCTGTCTTTCCAGCCGCTGCTGGCAAAACCGATGATCGGTGGGCGATAGTTGAAGCAGTTAAAAAAACTGTAGGGTGCCAGGTTAGGACGCCCCTTGGTATCAACAGAGGAAATCCAACCGATAGGCCGTGGCCCGACAATGGCGTTAAGCGGGTCATGCGGCAGACCGTGTCCCTGAGAAGGCTGATAGAAATACATAGCGCACCTGTCATTTAATCGCAGGAAACCAGACTCCCTTATTTACCGCACCGCCGTCAACGGGTATCTTACGCGGCATTACGACAGGAGAAAGTCATGACTACCCAAAAACCGGGGTTGCATCCGCGCAACCGTCATCATAATCGCTACGATCTGGCTGCGCTGTGCGAAGCCTGCCCGGCACTGAGCGATTTTATTACCCTCAACCCGGTTGGGGAGCAAACCATTAATTTCGCCGATCCGCTGGCGGTAAAAACGCTGAATAAAGCCCTGCTGGCTCATTTTTACGCGGTGAAAGAGTGGGATATCCCGGAAGGTTTTCTCTGCCCACCGGTGCCGGGGCGCGCTGACTATATCCACCATCTTGCCGATCTGCTCAGCGATGAGCGTGGCGAAGTGGTGAAGGGCGCCAGTATTCTGGATGTCGGCGTCGGCGCCAACTGCATTTACCCACTGATTGGTGCGCATGAATACGGCTGGCGTTTTACCGGCAGCGAAACGCATCCACAGGCGTTTGCCAGCGCGCAGGCGATTCTGAGTGCCAACCCTTCGCTTAACCGCATGATTCGTCTGCGTCGCCAGAAAGATATCACCGCGATGTTTAACGGCATTATTCATAAAAATGAGCAGTTCGATGCCACGCTGTGTAACCCACCGTTCCATGATTCTGCCGCCGCTGCGCGTGCGGGTGGTGAGCGTAAACGTCGTAACCTCGGACAGGATCGTGATGGCGCACTGAACTTCGGTGGCCAGCAGCAGGAGCTGTGGTGTGAAGGTGGAGAAGTGGCCTTCATCAAGCAGATGATTGCCGAGAGTAAAGAGTTTGGCCGTCAGGTGATGTGGTTCACCTCACTGGTATCCAAAGGCGAAAACCTGCCGCCGCTGTACCGTGCGTTAACCGACGTGGGGGCCGTGAAGGTCGTGAAAAAAGAGATGGCGCAGGGTCAGAAGCAAAGTCGCTTTATTGCATGGTCCTTCATGGATGACGATCAGCGTCGTCGTTTCCTGGCGCGTAAACGCTAAGAGAAAAGCGCCGTTTATCCCGGGAGGGATAAACGGCGTGCTATCAGGAGACGTGCTGCAGGAACTCTTGCAGACGCTGGCTTGGTGGGTTCTTCACCAGCTCTTGTGGGTTGCCATCTTCGGCAATACGCCCTTTATCAATGAAGATCAGGCGTGAAGCCACTTTCTCGGCAAAACCGATTTCGTGGGTTACGATCACCATCGTCATCCCTTCTTCTGCCAGATCCTGCATGACTTTCAGCACTTCATGACGCAGTTCCGGATCCAGCGCAGAGGTTGGTTCATCAAACAGCATCATTTTCGGTTTCACCGCCAGCGCACGGGCAATGGCCACGCGCTGCTGCTGACCACCGGAAAGCTCAGATGGGTAGTGGTGAGCACGTTCGGCCAGACCCACTTTGGCTAACAGTTCTTTGGCCAGCTTCTCGGCGTCGTCTTTGTTCAGACCACGTACGCGGGTTGGACCAAACATCACGTTTTCCAACGCGGTCAGGTGTGGGAACAGGTAGAACTGCTGGAACACCATACCGGCTTCCTGACGAATCAGGCGTTCATCGACCTTCGGATCGTTAACCTTCAGGCCATCAACGAACAGATCGCCGCTGGTGATCTCTTCGAGCTTGTTGATGCAGCGCAGCAGGGTTGATTTACCGGAACCGGATGGCCCGATAATCACCACCACTTCACCCTGTTTGACGTTCAGGTCGATGTTGTGCAGCACCTGGGTTTGCCCAAAGTGCTTAGAGACGTTTTTAAATTCAATCACAGGATTTTCATCCTTCTTTCAAGAATGCGGAGCACGATATTCAATACCTGAGTGATGATCAGGTAGATGACGCCAACGGCGGTCCAGATTTCCAGCGCGCGGAAGTTGCCAGCAATAATTTCCTGACCGCTACGGGTCAGTTCGGCGGCACCGATCACGATAAACAGAGACGTATCTTTGATACTAATAATCAGCTGGTTACCGAGTGCCGGCAGCATGCGACGCAGCGCCAGCGGCATAATCACATGACGGATGGTTTCGCGACGTGAAAGGCCTAGCGCCAGGCCCGCTTCACTGAAGCCTTTATGAATCGACAGTACCGAGCCGCGGGTAATTTCCGCGATGTACGCACCGGAGTTGATCATGATAGTGATCACCGCTGCGGTGAAGGTATCGATACGGATGTCCGGGAAGGCCATTGGCAGCGCAAAGTAGATGTACATTACCTGCACAACGATAGGCGTACCGCGGATCACTTCGATGAACACGAGTGCGACGTGGTTAGCTATCCAGCCACCGTAGGTACGGGCTAAGCCCGCCAACAGGCCGATAATAATACCGCCCGCCAACCCGAGGACCGAAATCCACAGAGTCATTTTGGCGCCGTCCAACAAAATTGGAATGGCTGGCCAGATGACGCTCCAGTCAAACTGCATAATAAGTATTCCTGTTACCGTGGTTTTTTCAAAAACAACAGGGGCGAAAGGTCGCCCCTGAACTAATCAGTCATTATTAAGAATAATTATTTTGGCTCAGTACCGAACCATTTTTTGTAAATTTCGTTGTAGGTGCCATTCTCACGCAGCGTTTTCAGCGCACCATTCACTTTCTCACGCAGATCATCGCTGCCTTTCGGGAACGCGATACCGTATTGCTGTGCTTCCAGTGATTCACCCACCGCTTTGAACTGACCGTTACCGGCGGTTTTGATGAAGTACAGAATGTTTGGCGTATCGTGCAGAACGGCGTCAGCGCGGTTGGTGCCTAACTCCATATATGCGTTGTCGATGTTCGGGAACTGACGCAGATCTTTGGTTTTGATATTCGCTTTCGCGTAGTCAACAGAACCGGTACCACTCTTCACCGCGACCACTTTACCGTCGAGATCTTTCACGCTCTTGATGTCGTTGTTGTTGGCTTTCACCATCACCAGCAGGCCGCTTTTGTAGTAACCGTCGGAGAAGTCGATTGCTTTTTTACGTTCGTCAGTAATTGTGATCCCAGCCAGCGCCAGATCGATATTTTTGGTCTGCAGTGCAGGAATGATGCCGCTGAAGTCCATTGGCTTCAGGGTATAGTTCAGCTTCAGCTCTTTGGCGATAGCGGCCCACAGATCCACATCGAAACCGACGTATTTGTCACCCTGTTTGAATTCAAACGGCACGAACGCGGTGTCCGTTGCCACAACCAGTTGTTTCTCAGCTGCTTGAGAAGAAACCGCAAAAGCCAGGGTGAGTGCAGCCAGTGAAACTTTAAACATTGACTTCATAGCATTTCCTTTTATATCCACGGGGCGATCCCCTGCGAGAACAATCGGCTTATGAAAAAATCGTGCCAACTTCACAATGCATTGTTTCTTAACAGATAATACTTTTATCAGTGCACGATTTCGGCAGGATAAATGTCCATATGCACCATATGGGGGCACCAAAGTGGTGCATGAAAAGTGCGTTGTTAAGTATGGTGTTTTTTAGCGCAAACGCAGGGGGGAAAACAATCTTTTATTAACGATTGTGTGAGGTGACTATTACAAGTTGTTTACTTTATCGGAGTTTAAAGCGCTGATGGTGCACTTTTTTAGTGCAATGCCCTCCCGCCACAGGGGGCTGGAGGGCATAAGTATGACTTATGGTTATTCAATATTCGCTTCGATAAACCACAGGAACTTATCTAAATCGCGGGAGGCGGCGGTAAAGATATCGGCGGTATCTTCGTCCTTCGCTTCACTAATGGCTTTACGTACATCATTAGCGACGATGGCGTAGCGCTCAGCCAGCGCTTTTAAGTGATCCTGTACGCTGGTGATATCCAGCGGATAGCTTTTTAGCGGGGTTTGCGCATTGATAACCTGTGTGGTACCTAGCGCAATACCGCCAAGCTGTACGGCACGTTCAGCCATAGTATCCAGATGATCGGTCAACGCAGTGCGGAAGCCGTCCAGCATCTCATGTACGGCGATAAAGTTTGCACCGCGCATGTTCCAGTGTGCCTGTTTGGTGATAAGCGACAGATCGATAAACTGAAGAACCTGACGATTGAGTAACGCAACGGTAGCCTGTTTTTCGCTTTCCGGAACATCGTTACGCGTATAGAGAAGTTGGGCGTTTTTAGTTTTGACCAGTTTTGCAGTACTCATAATCATATATCCTCTTGATCTGATACACCTATAAACGCCGGTGTATCTGCGTCCTCATGAATTAACGAAAACAAGTATAGCACCGCTATCAGCGGATATTTTTTGGTTATACCTATAGGTCTGATAGTGAACGCATTGCTGTGTATTAAAATCGTTAATAAACAATGCGTTGTGATTGATTTGTTATTTTGTGTCTATTTTATGACGAGAGTTGTTGATCTCTGATAAATAACCATGAAGTTGCTATTGGATATTATGCATAGTGGTACACACTATGCATAATAAATAGAATTATCCGATATCGACTTTTTCGATTTTTGTTTCCTGACGCATAGTCAACGTGGAACCCATTGATGCCAAAATAATGGCACCCAGGGCCATCGTTTGGCTAAAGGTGAGGGTTTCACCAAGGAATACCAGGCCAGATAGCGTCGCGATCGCGGGTTCCATACTCATTAATGTGCCAAATGTACGCGTGGGCAGGCGCGTTAACGCGATCATCTCAAGCGTATAGGGCAGGGCGGTAGAAAGAACGGCAATGGCCAATCCGATTGGCAGCAGCGACCAGTGCCACAGTGCTTCTGTGGCCTGGAATGCGCCGAGCGGAACAAACACGATAGCGGCAATCAGCGACCCCATCGCGACGGTTGCTGGCCCATGCTCCTCACCCGCACGGCGTCCAGCCAGAATATAGACTGCCCAACCGGCCCCGGCACCCAGCGCAAGCAGCGCACCGGTTAAATCAACATGTGCCACATCCTGGCCAAGCGGCAGCAGGAACCACAGCCCGGCAACCGCCAGGATCACCCAAATGAAATCGACCGGTCGGCGCGAGGAGAATAGCGCTACCGCCAGCGGCCCGGTAAATTCGAGTGCCACTGCAATACCTAATGGAATTCGCTGTAAAGAGAGATAGAACAGATAGTTCATTGCCCCAAGGGACAAACCGTAAAACAGTAGAGGAAGACGCTGCTCCTTCGCAAATCGCAGCCGCCACGGTTTAAAAATGATGACCAGAATCAGCGTACCCAGCGCCAGGCGTAGCGCGGTGACGCCCGGTGCGCCAATCAGAGGAAACAATGATTTGGCGAGAGAGGCGCCGCTTTGAATGGAGATCATCGAGATTAAGATGACGAGTATAGGTAACCATGACGGTAGCTTGCGAGACATGCCGGACATCTTATTCCTGTCAATTTTTGTCAAACGAAGTAAAACCGGCAGTGTAATTGAAATAGTGCGCAACGGTTGAGGATTTGTTGAAAAAAAAACGACCTGGAACGAGTAAACTTTGCTTAGTCGATGATTATTTCGTCTGTCAAATTAGGAATTGTCTGGAAAATGGCGCAATGTTTTTACCGTTATTGCGATAAGATTTAACGGAAAAAAGCGTTGTTAATGAAATGGATATCGCTAGATGGAAAAAAATTGTTACATCAAAGATGCCCTTAGACATCATCAGGACGAAAGAGTTTCTTAACAATTTTTGATATATTTAAAACTTACGGACTTATTAGAAGCACATTTGAGGTGGTTATGAAAAAAATTGCATGTCTTTCAGCACTGGCCGCAGTTCTGGCTGTTTCCGCAGGTACTGCCGTAGCTGCAACTTCCACCGTTACCGGTGGTTACGCTCAGAGTGATATGCAGGGCGTCGCTAACAAAGCTGGCGGCTTCAACCTGAAATATCGCTACGAAGCTGACAACAGCCCACTGGGCGTGATCAGCTCCTTCACTTACACCGAAAAAAGTGACACCCAGAACGGCGTGTACACTAAAGGCCAGTACTACGGTATCACTGCTGGTCCAGCTTACCGTCTGAACGACTGGGCAAGCATCTACGGTGTAATTGGTCTGGGCTACGGTAAAGCACAGGGCAACCAGTTCCCTGACAACAACAGCACCAGCGACTACGGCTTCTCCTACGGCGCTGGCCTGCAGTTCAACCCAATCGAAAACGTTGCTCTGGACTTCTCTTACGAGCAGTCTCGCATTCGTAGCGTTGACGTGGGTACCTGGATTGTTGGTGCAGGTTACCGCTTCTAATCACTTCGGTGATAATAAAAGGGGTCATTATGGCCCCTTTTTTAATGCCCTTTTTAAACCCATTCCTTTCCGAACTCAACACCCCGCGGCAATGTAGTCGCCGTTTGCGCTGATGGGGATCACCGTCAGGAACAGGACGGTGGCAAACAAAATCAGCATCACACCTCCCGCAATTTTCACCGCAGGTATCACCCAGTCTCCTCCTAACGCTCCGCCAAAGAAGGCAATTGTCCGTTCGCGTGCGTAGCGCACGGCAAGCGACAGTCCGAGAATCGACAGTGCGGTACCGAGCGCCATGGTCATCACCGCAGCAACTCCCCAGCTCACCATGCCGAGCGTATTGGCAAACATCAAAATCATGATGGCGCCGCTGCACGGCCGTGCGCCAATCGCCAGAACCACACCGAGACGGGTTTTCCAGTCGCCCTGAGCCGCTGCACCTACGCCATGATGCCCGCAGCCGCAGTGTTCGTCATGTGAGTGAAGCGGTTTTAGTGACGAAATAGATAGCCTGCGCGGACGCAGGCTCTTGAGCGCCTGATAAATCACGAAGACGCCGAATAAACCAATCATCACGGCGCTGATTTTCTCTACGTACCAGCGGCTGGTACTGAGATCGCCCGAAGCCAGGTTGAAACCCACGACCAGAATAAACACGAAAAGAATCGCGCTGATACCCTGCATTAGGCTGCCGACGAACGGTACCGCACGGGCAGCGAACAGGCTTTCTTTATTGGTGCTGAGGTAGGTCGTGACGATGAATTTGCCGTGCCCCGGTCCGATAGCGTGGAGCACACCATAGAAAAAGGCGCCGGTCAGCAGCCATAACCCACCGCTGTACTCATGATTATTCAGCTGCAGCAGATACATTACGAGATAGCGATGCAGGGTAATTTGCGTGGCGAGACACCATTGAATAAACGCGGCCCAGTGCGAGTGCAGCGTGAATGCCGCGGCAAGTAGCACCAGCGTGCTAAGCCCCGCGGTGGGAAGGCGCCAGTCGAAGGTGAGGCGGTGTACTGTCATCAGATGGCCTGCAATAGAAGGTCTTGAGGACAGTATAGTAATACAACGATTGCGTTATGCGCTATCCATTGACCTGAACCGACAGTCAACGGATAGCGGGAAAACGAACAGCGAAATTAGCTTTTGGGATCAAAGAGATCGGTCTTCAGCGTATCGTAATCCACTTTTTGTAACTGGAAGTTGGTGATGAAGACTTTGCCGGCTTTTTGCTTCGAGATAAAACGATACTTTGGCGTAATCTCTTTGGTCTGAATACCGGTCCACTGCGAGAAGAAGCTCAGAAAATCGTTGGCCGAGCGGCGCGCTTTGATCACGTTATGCGTTTTATCATCGCTTGAAAGCACCATAAAGGGCACCTGGAAGTTCTGCTGGTACTTATCATCATGCGCCAGATACTGCACCGCTTTACCGCGTTCTTTAAACGCCAGACCGTGGTCGGAGAAATAGACCAACGAGAAACTGTCGGTGTTGCTGCGCAGCTGCGTATAGAGCTGGCTTAGCAGGTTATCCGTTTGCGTCATGGTATAGAGATAGCAAGAGGTCTCTTTGGACTGCACAAACTGGGCATATTTGCCCTGCGTACGGTCACAGGCCTGTGGGTGCGAGCCCATCAGATGCAGGACAATCAGCTGCGGCTGGCTGCGTTGGGTTGACAGTACCTGAGCGGTCATCTTCAGCAGCGCTTCGTCGCGGGTATTTTTATCCGCTTCAAAATCACCGCTTTTCAGGAAGTGAACCTCATCGGCGCGTTTTGCAATGCTGGCAATCGCCGTGTCGTATTCACCGATCTGGCCCTGATTTGAGAACCACCAGGTCTGGAAACCCGCGCGGTTGGCCAGGGTGACAAAGTTATCCTGGTACTGCGGCTTGCCGTCGACCACACGGTTGAGCGTTAAGCCTAATGATTTCTGCGTTGAGCCGCTGGCGGCGACGTAGTCAGTGAACAGATTACCGTTAACCGAGCTGGCAAACGGTGTGTTGTCCCAATGCCCGCCAAACGCACCCAGGGCATCACGGCGCGCGCTCTCCCCAATCACCACCACGTAGGTGTGATATTTAGGCTTCACCGCAACGACGTTCCAGGTGTCTTTAACCCCGGAAAGCTCGGCCATGCGCTTTTGCTCATCAAGCACTTCGTTATTGTTGACGATAATATCTTTCACAAAGCGAAAGGCCGGATAGCCGCTGTCTTTAAGCTTAAACACGCCCCCGTAGAGCTGGTTTTGAATCGGCTGGACAAAAAAGACGCCGATACTGAACAACAGGCACAGGGTATTCATCAGCGTCCAGCGCGTTTTGGCAGCCGGTTTGCGTCGAACGGCAATCACCCCGAGCACAAAGATGAAGATCCCCACCAGGTAGCTGTACCACGGGAAAATAGTGAAGATTTCCGTCGATTCTTCCATGTTGGTAGAGTGCAGCGCCAACAGGGTATTGAAGTTAGGTGCGCCGTAGGCCGTGCTGAAGGGGAAATACAGCGCGGCAACGAGTGAATAAACCCCCAGAATCACCTTTTGTACTTTAGGCAGCGTACGCCACAGCAGATGGAGCACGCAGGTAAACGCTACCGCATACAGCAGGCTAAATGGATAGCCTAGCGCCAGGTTTATCAGAATGGATTGTAAAAAATAAAATCCTGTCCACGGGCTAACGGCAAGCCCACGTGCGGCAAGGGTGTCTTTCAGGGTTAGATTCATAGATCGCAACTATAAAAACGCCATGTGCGTCCCCTGGCGTCAAGGGTTCTTTATTGACCAGACCATGCGTGAAGAGGGGGATGCAAAGTACAGGGCTGCAAGAAGATAAAGCGAGCTTATTACGCGGTCAACTGCTGATAACGAAATGTTTTGGGATGGCGATTACAAAACCAGAAAATAAGCGGGGATTTTGGGCCAAACGGGTAGCTTGTCAGACGATTGTGACAGGATGATGAAGCGGCGTCGCGGCGCCGCTTAGCGGGACGGAGTGTCTTTCTGTGGTTTGCCGTTGATCAGATCGCACAGCATACCGATTAACATCAAGCGTACTTTAAAAGGAGAGTGGCTAAACACGCTGATACACCTCTTGAATTCGTTCATGGTTCCTCCTCCATTCAGCTCCTCAATCCTTGATGAGCGTTCGTATTACATACAGATATAGCACAGGCTATATTTTATAGCTATGGCTAAAACGTTAAATTTTTGTGCTTGGGTCACAATCCATTACAATGGGCTCACTTGATATGGCGCGTTCAGGCGTCACACTTGATGAGGAAGTGCTATGGGACGTCGCGCAGGTACGCCAACAACAAAAAAAGTGACGCAGCTAGTTAATGTCGAAGAACACGTTGAAGGCTTTCGTCAGGTCCGCGAAGCGCACCGCCGGGAGCTAATTGATGATTACGTCGAGCTGATTTCCGATTTGATCAACGAAGTGGGTGAAGCGCGGCAGGTGGATATGGCGGCGCGGCTGGGCGTCTCACAGCCGACCGTCGCCAAAATGCTCAAACGTCTGGCGGGCGTTGGGCTGATTGAACAGATCCCGTGGCGCGGGGTATTTTTGACACCGGAGGGCGAAAAGCTGGCACAGGAGAGCCGCGAACGCCACCAGGTGGTGGAAAACTTCCTGCTGGTACTCGGCGTCAGCGCCGACACGGCCCGCCGCGATGCGGAAGGCATTGAACATCATGTCAGCGAAGAGACGCTGGACATGTTCCGTCAGTTTACCCAAAAGCATGGGCAATAGGCTGAATGAATCTCCCTTTTATACGATCGCTGATGGGCGATCGTTTTTTACATCTGCTGATTCTCATCGGCGTGGTACTGAGTTTCTTCGTACCCTTTCAACCTTCCAGCTGGCCCGCAGCGGTTGACTGGCACACCATTATTACCTTAAGTGGCCTGATGCTGCTGACCAAAGGCGTTGAGCAGAGCGGCTATTTTGATGTTCTGGGGCGTAAAATGGCGCGCCGTTTTGTTACCGAACGCCAGCTGGCGCTGTTTATGGTGCTGGCTGCGGCATTACTATCAACGTTCCTCACCAACGACGTGGCGCTGTTTATTGTTGTGCCGCTGACGCTCACCTTGAAGAAATGGTGCGCGCTGCCGATTAATCGGCTGATCATCTTTGAAGCGCTGGCGGTCAATGCCGGTTCATTACTCACGCCTATCGGCAACCCGCAAAACATCATGCTGTGGGGGCGTTCCGGTCTCTCTTTCCCGGCTTTTACGCTGCAAATGTTGCCGCTGGCACTCGCGATGATGGTGACGCTGCTGGTGCTGTGCTGGTTTTGTTTCCCGGCGAAAAAGCTTGCGTTTCAGAGCAGCGATCGCACACCGGGATGGCAGCCGCTGCTGGTGTGGAGCTGTCTGGCGTTTTACCTGATTTTCCTTGCGGCGCTGGAGATAAAGCAGGAGCTGTGGGGGCTGATTATCGTTGCCGTGGGCTTCCTGCTGCTGGCGCGTCGCGTGGTATTTAGCGTTGACTGGACGCTGCTGCTGGTGTTTATGGCGATGTTTGTTGATGTGCATCTGCTGACCCAGCTCCCGGCGCTCAATCACGCACTCAGCGGCGTGAGCACGCTGACCGACGGTCAGCTGTGGCTGACGGCGATTGGCCTGTCGCAGGTGATAAGCAACGTGCCATCGACCATTTTGCTACTGAACTACGTGCCTCCGTCGCTGCTGATGGCTTGGGCGGTAAACGTCGGTGGATTTGGTCTGTTGCCGGGATCGCTTGCTAATCTGATTGCCCTACGCATGGCGGCGGACAGGCGTATCTGGTGGCGCTTCCATCTGTACTCGATCCCGATGCTGCTGTGGGCCGCAGCGACGGGATATGGGATTTTGCTTCTCCTTCGCTGATCGCAACCGGGCGAACGCCTTTCGCCCGGTAAATTCTCTTTGATCTCACAAAAATCGATCCTCATGGTTGCGGATTATTTTGGCTTTCGGCTATATGACTAGTCATTAACTTTAAATGACTAGTCATATAGGAGCCAGCCATGAAATCATCACTGCCCGCCAACTTCCTGTGGGGTAATTCTGTGTCCAGTATGCAGACCGAAGGTGCCTGGAATGAGGGCGGAAAAGGGATGTCGGTGTACGATATTCGCGAGCCGAAAGAATTTGCCTCTGACTGGAAGGTGGCGACGGATTCCTACCACCGCTTCGAAGAAGATTTTGATTTAATGAAAGATCTAGGCATGAACTGCTACCGTTTCCAGATTGCCTGGAGCCGCGTCTGCCCAACAGGTGACGGTGAGTTCAATGAGGAGGGGATCGCCTTTTACGAGCGCTTTATCACGGGACTGCTTGAGCGCGGTATTGAGCCGATGATCTGCCTCTACCACTTCGACATGCCGCTGGCACTGGCGGAAAAATACAACGGTTTTACCGATCGCCGCGTGATGGAAGCCTTTATCCGCTACGGCAAGAAAATGATCGATTGCTTCGGCGACCGCGTCACGTGGTGGCTGACCTTTAACGAGCAAAACCTGTTCCATATGCCGGAAGCCTTCCTGATTTCCGGCTATATGCGCGGCGATAAAACCCTGCGCGAGATGTACCAGATTCAGCATCACGTGATGATGGCGCATGCGCATCTGACGAATTACCTGCACCAGACTAAACCGGGCAAACTGATGGGCGGCATGTTGGCACACGCTCAGGTTTATCCGGCAACCTGCAAACCGCGCGATGTCTTCTGCGCCCAGCAACTGGATGAATTCTTCAACCAGAACCTGCTGCGCGCCTTTGCCGGTGAAGGATACAGCCCGGAAGTGATGCACTTTGTCGAGAGGGCGGGTCTACGCGATATTTATCCTGAAGACGATCTGGCGGTGCTGGCGACCATGAAGAATGACTACATGGCGTTTAGCTACTATGCCAGCCGCACGCTGGATAGCGACCCCATCCCTAAAGATACGCCGGTCAATAACTACATGTTGTTTGGCGACAAGCCGAATCCACATCTGAAAGCCACCGAGTGGAACTGGCAGATAGACCCACTGGGTTTCCGCAGTATCATTACTCGTTACTACAATGACTGGCGTCTGCCGGTATTCCCCATTGAAAATGGCATTGGGGTGATTGAGTCGTGGGACGGTGAGAACCAGATTGCTGACGACTACCGCATTGCCTATCATCGCGACCATATCAACGCCATGAAAGAGGCGATTTTTGAAGACGGCGCGCAGGTTATCGGCTATCTCGGCTGGGGGCTGATTGATATCCTGAGCTCACAGGGCGATATGCGTAAACGCTACGGCGTGGTGTACGTCAACCGTGAAAACCACGATTTAAAAGATTTGCGCCGCGTACCGAAGAAAAGCTACGCATGGCTGAAAAAGGCCATTCACAGCAACGGCGAAGAGATGTAACCACAGGAAAATAGAGGCGGGTGATGGCAGCGAAGTACATCGCGATAGCGCGGGAAATTAAAAAGCGGATTATCAGTCGGCAGTATCCCGCTTCCGACCCTCTGCCGGACCAGTTTGCGCTGGCGGCGGAATTTGGCACCAGTCGCATGACCTGTCTCT
>NZ_LGHZ01000032.1 GCF_001266615.1 Kluyvera genomosp. 1
GATTCTGCCGCCAGAGCGCGGGGGGGCAGGGGGCGGAGGCAATTGTCCGCCCCCTGCGCGCTCCTTGCGCCGCACAGATTATGTGGCATGAGATGAACAAGGAGCGCAATCAGCTGAGAAGCTGAAGGTAATACCGTCTAGCTGACCAGCATTGCGGCTAACTGATTTTTCTGCAATTAAGCGTGCGCATGCCTTATCTGCATTACGAAAATATTAGCTCGGGCTCCAGGTATACGGAGCCGCCACGCCCAGCGGCAGGCCAACGCCCCACCACACCAGCAGCAGGATGCTCCACGCTACGAAGAAGGCGATCGAGTACGGCATCATCATCGATACCAGCGTACCCACACCGGCGCCCTTCACGTAGCGCTGGCAGTAGATAACGATCAGCGGGAAGAAGACCATCAGCGGTGTGATGATGTTGGTGCAGGAGTCACCGATACGGAATGCCGCTTGGGTCAGTTCTGGGGAGATACCCACTGCCATCAGCATTGGCACCATAATCGGCGACAGCAGCGCCCATTTTGCCGATGCGGAACCAATCAGCAGGTTCACTACCGCCGTCAGTACAATCATGCCAATAATTGTGGCCTGCCCCGGCAGCTCCAGCGCTTTCAAGCCGTCTGCGCCCATCAACGCAAACAGTGTGCCGATGTTGGAGTCGCTGAACGCTTTGATAAACATGGCGCAGAAGAAGGCCATCACCATGTACGACCCCATCTTACTCATGGAGTCATTCATTGAGCCAATGACGTCTTTGCCGGTTTTAAACGTACCGGAGGCAAAGCCGTAGACGATACCCGGCAGGATAAAGATCAGGAAAATCAGCGGGACGATGGATTTCATAATCGGCGCGCTGTAGGAGGTCAATGAACCGTCGGTACCGCGCAGCATGGAGCTTTCCGGCCATGCCGCAGCCGCCAGCGCGGCCAGACCCAGCAGCATCACCAACGAGGCGCGGTTAAAAGCGCGGCTCTCTTGCGAAGTGACGCTGGACATATCTTCATCATGCTTAAAGTCGCCATCGATGGTCATTTTGCTGACGCGTGGCTCGACGATACGCTCGGTGACCCACCAGCCGACCAGCGTAATGATGATAGAGGAGGCGATACCGAAGAACAGATTACACAGGGTGTTGACGGTGTAGCTGCTGTCCAGCAGCTGGGCTGCGGCCTGAGTAAAGCCCTGCAGCAGCGCATCGTTACCGGTGGGGACCATGTTGGCGGCAAAGCCACCGGAGACGCCGGAGAATGCGGCGGCAATCCCGACCAGCGGGTGGCGTCCGGCGGACATAAAGATAATGGCACCTAACGGGATGACCAACACATAGCCGGCATCAGCAGCCACGTGGCTGAACATGGCGACAAAAATCAGCATTGGCGTCAGCAGTTTTTTCGGCGTCACGCGCAGCATTTTTTTCAGCGCGACGTTAATAAAGCCGGAGCTTTCCGCCACGCCGACACCCAGCATTGCGACAAGGACAATTCCCAACGGTGCGAAGCCGGTGAAGGTGGTGACCATATTGGCCAGGGTATTGGTTAACGCCTCGGCAGAGAGCAGGTTGTTAACCTTGACCGCTTCCTGAGTCATCGGGTTGATGACGTCAAAGGTCATCATCGACAGCACGGCCGAGAGTCCCATGACGGCAAGTAAAAAATAGAAAAAGATCAGCGCCGGTTCAGGCAGGCGGTTACCCGCTTTTTCGATGGCATTCAGGAAGCCGCTCATCAGGCGACTTTCGCTCACTTCATTCCGTGTCCGTGTTTGCGTATTCATTCGATTCCTTACTTCAGAACAATTGTTTCATTGTTTGTATGAATATTTCGAATGAATAATAGGGGTAATTGCGTAGGGAAACTATGTTTTTATGGCGTATAAAACTGATGAAAATCGCATTTATTGATTTTTTATTCTGGCAATAAGTTTATAGCTGGTTGTTGATTCGGTATTTTCGATTACTGGTCATATTTATGGCTGATGATATAAGGTCAGGATCATTCGCGCTTCAAATGTGAACCAGCTTACCTGGGCTGTCAGTGAGAGGGCGGGGATGAGTATTGTGATGTGTTGCTCATCGACATGAAGCGTCGTTGCATCATGAAAATGGACCAAAGTGGGGTGGCGCTCCGCCAGTGCTTTATAGAGGCTCTCTTTAGCCGAAAATGCGAGGGTTAACGCCAGAGGAAAAGGCAGAGGGCCGGTTCGCAGTACGGCAAGTTCGTCATGGGTGGTGATTTCGGGAGCTAAAGTTTCTCCCCATTGGGGTGTAAAAACGTCTTCAATATCGATCCCAACGGGCTTTGTCGATACCGTTGCAACCGCCGTATTCCCACAGTGGCTAATGCTACCGTAAAGCCCCGACGGCCACAGTGGCTGGCGGCGTTCGCCAATGCCGGGCACGGCTTTTTCACCAAATGTACGCAGTGCGTGAACAGCGGCAATGCGGCCGGCAAGATGTTCGGTTTGTCGTTTTTTACCGGATTTTGCCAGTTGGGCGTGGTGGGGTAGCCACAGCAGATCGGCTGGGCTAAAGGTGTCAGGATCAAAGTCAATACGCTCAATGGCGTGGAAGGTGCGATGATGCGTCTGCATGTGGCTCCTGAAAAACCCTCTCCCGGATGGGAGAGGGAGGGGCACATCTTATCAGAAGTGAGTGTTAATGCTCATGTACCAGGTACGCCCCGGCTCGTTATAGGTGTACGCGCCAGCGCCCGCCATATAAGAAACATCGGTGGTGCTGCCTGTAGTTTGGGCATTACCTTCGCGCCACAGGCGTTTGTCGAAGACGTTATCCACGCCGCCGGTCAGGCTGAGGTTTTTGTTCACATCCCAGGTCGCGCTCAGGCCAACGATGCTGTACGGGCTAATCTCGTTAGCTGATGTGCCGGTTACCGGTTTACCCTGGTAATCGTATTTCTTCGGCTGCTGTTTACCGTACCAGGTAAAGGTGGATTGCAGAGAGACATCCTGACGTACCTGCCAGCTCAGCGTTGAGTTCAGCGTGTACTCCGGAATAATCGACAGACGTTCGCCGGTCTCTTTGTTTTTACTCTGCAGCATGTAGGTGATGTTGTTGGTCCAGTTAACGGTCTCGCTAACCGGTACGTTCAACGTCCCTTCCAGACCTTCAACCACCGCTTTCGGAATGTTTTCCCACTGATAAATATCGGTATAGGTAGTTTTTGTGCCACTGGTAATGGAGGTTCTGCTAAGCGGCGTCATGCCCGCTTCAATTTTGTTGCGGTAATCGTTACGGAACCAGGTCACGCCGGCCAGCCAGCCTTCACGCTTGAACTCCAGACCAATTTCTTTGTTGATACTGGTTTCAGCCTTCAGATCATCGTTACCCATCATGTAGCAACCGATGCCGGTGCTGGCACCCGTGGCGTAGCAGCCCTGGCCTTTACTGTACAGGATGTAGTTCGGGTTGGTCTGGTAGAGGCTAGGCGCTTTGTAGGCGCGCGCGATGCCCATTTTCAGGGTGAAGTCGTCACCCAGACCCTGAGACAGGTTCAGGGATGGGCTCCAGTTGTCGCCGACGATGCTGTGGTGATCGAAGCGTAGCGCAGGTGTCAACATAGTACTGTCGGTGACTTCCATATTGTTCTCAGCGAACAGCGAGAAGATCTCCGCCTGTGAGTATGGACTGCGATTGGTACTGTCATAACCAGGAATGTTGCCGCCCAGGAAGGTCTGAGTATTGGAACTGGAATCCTTCATGCGCTGTTGGTTCCATTCGGTACCCAACGTCAGGTTTTGGTTGATGCCCAGCTCAAATGGAATGCTGATTTCGCTGTGCAGCATCACATCTGCCAGGTCAGTATCACTGAACAGATTGCTATTAAACAGACCTTCCAGGCCACCGGCCAGACCTTCGCCCAGGCGAGAGTTGCGGGTATGTTCGTACTGCGCCCAGTTACTGGTGGTGATGCCGTTGTCCCAACCGCCATTCCAGGTCAGTGCATAGTTCTGGCGATACATACGGTTAGTTTCTTTACCGTAGTATTTTTTCACCAATCCATTGGTTTTGTTATCGTTGTTGGTGTTCTGGGTGTCGCCCGCGTACAGGTTGCCCTGACGGCTGTAGCCTGCTTCGAACTCCAGAGACTGCATTGGCGCAAAGTCCCAGCGAACCTGGCCGTTGATGTCTTTGTTTTCAACGCCTTCACGTCCTGCAGGCATCGTGTCTGAATAGGTCCCTGTACGGACAGATTGGTGCCCCTGGTTGATATCCCACGCATCAGCCTGGGTTTTATCAAGGTTACCGTACAGACGGAAGCTGAAATCTCCGCCCAGCGGGCCGTTCAGGCTAAAGTTGGTACGTTTGGTCGAACCTTCTTCTTTGTGCTCCGGCGCGTTCAGGTAGGTATTCCATGAACCGTGCCACTCATCGCCACCTTTTTTGGTGATGATATTCACCACGCCGCCCGCTGCGCCGTTACCATAACGAGCAGCTGCAGGGCCACGTAGGACTTCAATGCGTTCAATCATTTCTGGCGGTACCCAACCGGTATCGCCGCGGGTATCACGCTCACCGCGCCAACCCTGACGCACGGAGTTACGGCTGGTAACCGGTTTGCCGTCAATCAGAATCAGGGTGTTTTCCGGACCCATACCGCGAATATCGATCTGGCGGTTGTTACCGCGCTGGCCGCTAGTGGAGTTACCGGTCAGGTTAACGCCCGGCATGGTACGGATGATTTCAGAAACGTCGCGCGCCGGTGGGCGTTTGCGAATTTCATCGGCGGTGATGGTGGAGACACCCGGTGCCTGCAGATTCTGCTCGGCAGCGGTGACGACCATGGTTTCCCCGTCTGCGTCTTTGGTGGTGGTCTCTGCGGCAAAAGCCGGAGCCGCGACGCCATAAATACCCAAGTTGACCAGGAAGGCCAGGGATTTGATTTTATTATTCATTGTGTGTCCTGCTTTTCGTCGCCGTATGCTGTGTGTATCCATTCCCAAAGGGGATGCTACGACGTGGTTATATGCGATACCCGTCATACTTCACGCTGCAGGTGCGTTGGCTGCGTTCGCTTATCTCAATCACGGACTGATGTACGCTCCGGGGGACTCGCTCTCTTACCAACTTCCTTCGTGTGAATGATTTTGGGTATGAAGCATGTGAAAGTTGCGCGCCAATACGCTATTGCAAATGCAAATAGTTATCAATAATATTATCAATAAATTTTCATGTGTAACAAGAAATTCCACAATAAACATGGGGTTAACGTGGTGGGAAAGTTAGTGACAGGAAGTGACGCATGGTGGGCGACGGTAAAAGGTCCACAATATGAACAGGTTAACGATGATTTTCAGGTGACTTTTTGGTGGCGAGACCCCGCCGGAAACGAAACCGCATCGCCGATTCAGCGGGTCTGGATTTACATTACCGGCGTCACTGACCACCATCACAACTCCGCTCCGCAAACCTTACAACGCGTTCCTCACTCCGATGCCTGGTGCTGGACAACGACCCTCCCGCCAACCTGGCGTGGCAGCTACTGTTTTGTCCCCTCCGAGCGTGAAGATGATTTTTCCCCGGAAATTTTTACCGCTGTTGAACCCGACCGTATGCTGCTGCGGGAAGGCTGGCGCAAGCTGCTGCCGCGCGCGATTGCCGATCCTTTAAATGCGCAAAGCTGGAAGGGCGGGCGCGGCCATGCGGTCTCTGCGTTCGAGCTGCCGCAAGCGCCTGAACAACCCGGTTGGTCAACGCCCGCCGCCGAATGGCCTGAGCCACAATGCATCACCTGGCGCAGCGAACGGTTGGGTAACCAGCGCCGGGTATGGGTATTCACCACCGGGAAACAGTCCGACGGCGAACGGCCACTTGCCGTGCTGCTTGATGGGCAGTTCTGGGCTGAAAGTATGCCCGTGTGGCCAGCGCTTACCGCATTAACCGAGTCAAAGAAACTCCCCCCGGCGGTCTATCTGCTGATTGACGTTATCGACAACGCTCATCGCAGCGAAGAGTTGCCGTGTAACCCGGAATTCTGGCTAGCGGTGCAGCAAGAACTGTTGCCGCAGGTGCAGGCGATAGCGCCGTTTAGCGACCGTGCCGACCGTACCGTGGTCGCGGGGCAGAGCTTTGGCGGCCTGTCGGCGATGTACGCCGGTCTGCGCTGGCCGCAGCGTTTTGGCTGCGTGCTGAGCCAGTCGGGATCCTATTGGTGGCCGCATCGCGGAGGCCGACAAATCGGCGAAATCCTGGAACAGTTGCAGCGCGGCGAACTCCACCCTCAGGGCTTGCGGATCGTGCTGGAAGCGGGGATTCGCGAGCCGATTATTTTTCGCGCCAATCAGGCGCTTTTGACCCAATTACAGCACATGCAGCAGTCCGTTTTCTGGCGTCAGGTTGACGGCGGACATGATGCGCTTTGCTGGCGCGGCGGGCTTACCGCTGGGCTGATGACGCTCTGGGATACCCAGGCCGCAAAGCCGGATTAACGACAGGAGTTTGGTATGCAAGTCAGTAACCCCTTCGATGTGGCGCAAGGGCAATTTTACCTTCTGCAAAACCCTCAGCAGCAGTTTAGCCTTTGGCCGCAGCAGTGCTCGCTGCCTGCCGGTTGGACGGTCGTCTGTGAACCGCAGCCGCTTGAGGCATGCAACGCCTGGCTGTCGGCCAACTGGAACACGCTTATTCCCGAGAATTTTGTTACTGCGGGAGGCCTGGCATGAGCGCACGTTTACCGCTTATCGCCGCGCAGCCGGGGATCTGGATGGCAGAAGCGCTGTCTACGCTGCCTAACGCCTGGAGCGTGGCGCATTACGTTGAACTGAAAGGGGATATTGACGGTGAACTGCTGGCGCGCGCTATCGCCGCCGGGATGATGCAGGCCGACACGTTAAGAATGCGTTTTGCGCAGGACAACGGTGATATCTGGCAGTGGGTGGATGAAAGCGCGGTGATTGCTGAGCCACCTATTTTTGACTTACGCCATCAGGTCGAACCACAGCAGGCGGCAATCGCGCAAATGCAGGCTGACCTGGCGCAAAATAGTCGTGTAGACAGCGGCAATCCGCTGTTCTGCCATCAGCTTCTCCGGGGGGGTGACAACCACTGGTTCTGGTATCAACGCTATCACCACCTGCTGGTTGATGGCTTTAGCTTCCCAGCGATAACCCGCCAGATAAGCTTGATTTATCAGGCCTGGCAGAAAGGTGACGCCACGCCGGAGTCGGTCTTCACACCGTTTGCTGAGGTGGTCGAAGAATATCAGCGTTACCGCGACAGTGAAGCCTGCCAGCGCGATAAAGCGTTCTGGGCCGAACAGCGTCGGGCGCTGCCATCACCGGCCTCGCTCTCTCCCGCACCGTTACCGGGGCGCGCTGAGAGCACCGCTATCTGGCGCCTTAAACTCAATGCCGATCGTCGGGCATTTTCCCGTTTGAGCGCCGCCGGGCCGCAGTGTCAACCCGCCGATCTGGCGCTGGCTTTAGCCGCGTTGTGGCTGGGGCGCCTGTGCGGGCGCAGTGAATACGCCGCTGGATTTATCTTTATGCGCCGCATGGGTTCCGCCGCGCTGACGGCCACCGGGCCTGTGCTCAACGTCCTGCCGCTGGCGGTGACGCTGAACGGCCAGGAAACGCTGGCTGACCTGGCCACGCGCCTTTCCGGGCAGTTGAAAAAAATGCGCCGCCACCAGCGCTATGACGCCGAGCAAATCGTCCGTGATGCCGGGAAAGCCGCCGGTGATGAAGCGCTATTTGGCCCGGTATTTAACGTCAAAATGTTTGATTATCGCCTCGGTTTTGACGATGTTGACTTCACGACGCACACGTTGGCGACTGGTCCGGTCAACGATCTGGAGCTGGCGCTGTTCCCGGATGAAAATGGTGGGTTATCCCTTGAGATTCTCGCCAATCAACAACGTTATGATAAAGCGACGTTACAGCAGCATATCGCCCGTTTATCCGCAATTTTACAGCAGTTCGCCGATAATCCTGCACTTCGTTGCGCCGATGCGGAACTGGTTTCGCAGGCGGAATATCAGCGCCTGGCGCAGATTAACGCCACCGAGAAAACCTTACCGTCGGCAACGTTAAGTTCGCTGGTTGCAGAGCAGGCGCGTAAGACGCCGGATGCCGTGGCGCTGGTTGATGCGCAGTATCGATTTACCTACCGTGAAATGCGCCAGCAGGTGATTGCGCTGGCCAACGTGCTGCGCCAGCGCGGCGTTAAGCCTGGTGACAGCGTGGCGGTGGCGTTGCCGCGTTCGGTATTCCTGACGCTGGCGCTGCACGCGATTGTGGAAGCGGGGGCCGCCTGGCTGCCGCTGGACACCGGCTACCCGGACGATCGTTTGCAGATGATGCTGGAGGACGCGCGGCCTTCGCTGCTGATTACTGCCGATGACCAGCTGCACCGATTCCCCAATATCGAAAGCCTGTGTCTGAATGCGCCATTGCCTGCGGGTGACGCGTTGCCGCTGAAGCTAGCGAAGCCTGAACAGACGGCCTACATCATCTTTACCTCTGGCTCGACCGGTCGCCCGAAAGGGGTGATGGTGGGGCATGAGGCTATCGTCAATCGCCTGCTGTGGATGCAGGACCACTATCCGCTCACCGCTGACGATGTGGTGGCGCAGAAAACGCCGTGCAGTTTTGACGTCTCGGTTTGGGAATTCTGGTGGCCGTTTATCACCGGCGCAAGCCTGGTAATGGCAGAGCCGGAAGCGCACCGTGACCCGCTGGCTATGCAGCAGTTCTTTGCTGAGTATAGCGTCACCACCACACACTTTGTGCCGTCGATGCTGGCGGCGTTTGTCGCTTCGCTGACGCCGGAAACGGCGGACTGCTGTCGTTCGCTCAAACAGGTGTTCTGTAGCGGTGAAGCGCTGCCGACCGGGCTGTGCCGCGAGTGGGAAATATTAACCCACGTGCCGTTGCATAACCTGTACGGCCCGACGGAAGCGGCGGTAGACGTGAGCTGGTATCCGGCCTACGGTGAAGCGCTGTCGGCGGTGACCGGCAACAGCGTGCCAATTGGTTTCCCGGTGTGGAATACCGGGCTACGTATTCTGGATGCCATGATGCGTCCGGTGCCGTTTGGCGTGGCAGGCGATCTCTATCTTACCGGCATTCAGCTGGCGCAGGGCTATCTGGGCCGCCCGGATCTGACCGCCAGCCGCTTTATTGCCGATCCGTTTGCTCCCGGTGAACGCATGTATCGCACCGGCGACGTAGCGCGCTGGCTGGATAATGGTGCGGTGGAATATTTAGGCCGCAGCGACGATCAGCTAAAGATCCGCGGCCAGCGCATTGAGCTGGGCGAAATCGATCGGGTGATGCAATCGCTGCCGGGTGTCGAGCAGGCTGTGACCCATGCCTGCGTGATAAACCAGGCAGCGGCCACCGGCGGTGATGCACGCCAGCTGGTGGGCTATGTGGTGTCGGCCTCCGGACTGCCTCTGGAGACGGATGCGCTGCTGGCGCGCCTGCGCGAACAGCTGCCGCCGCACATGGTGCCGGTGGTGATCTTGCAATTAAGTGTATTGCCGCTCAGTGCGAACGGGAAGCTTGATCGCAAAGCGTTACCGCTGCCGTCGCTGACGCAGAAAACCGCAGGCCGTGCGCCGCAATCGGCAACGGAAACGCTGGTCGCTGGCGCTTTCAGTGAACTGTTGGGCTGTGAAATTAATGATATCGATGCCGACTTCTTCGCCCTTGGTGGCCATTCGCTGCTGGCGATGCGGCTGGCGGCGATGCTGAGCCGCAGCGTGGGCCGTCAGGTCACGCCGGGGCAGGTGATGGTGTCATCGACGGTGGGCAAACTTAGCGCGCTGCTGGAGGCGAATGACGATGAGCTCGCGCAGCGCTTGGGCTATGAGCCGCTGCTGCCGCTGCGTACCGGGACGGGACCGACGCTGTTCTGTTTCCATCCGGCGTCCGGTTTTGCCTGGCAGTTCAGCGTGCTGTCGCGCTACCTATCGCCGCGTTGGTCAATTACCGGTATTCAGTCGCCGCGTCCGCAGGGGCCGATGCAAACAGCCGCTACTTTGGATGAAGTTTGCGAGCACCATCTGGCCACGCTACGCCAGCAGCAGCCTCACGGGCCGTATTATCTGCTGGGCTACTCGCTGGGCGGTACGCTGGCACAGGGAATTGCCGCGCGTCTGCGTCAGCAGGGCGAAGACGTGGCGTTCCTCGGGCTGTTGGATACCTGGCCGCCGGAAACGCAAAACTGGGCGGAAAAAGAGGCCAACGGTCTCGATCCAGCCGTGTTAGCTGAGATTGACCGCGAACGTGAAGCGTTCCTCGCCGCGCAGCAGGGGCAGGCTTCCAGCGAGCTATTTACCGCGATTGAAGGCAATTACGCCGATGCGGTACGCCTGCTCACTACCGCCCACAGTGCGCAGTTTGACGGTAAGGCCACGCTGTTTGTGGCGGAGAAAACCCGTCAGGCCGATCCGCAAGTAGCCTGGGGGCCGTGGGTGGGAGAACTGGAGGTTTACAGCCAGAACTGCGCGCACGTGGATATCATTACGCCAGCGGCATTTGAAGCGATTGGTCCGGTGATTCGTGAGATTCTGGGGTAGGTGAGTTGTAGTCAGTCGGGGAGGGGATGGACGTACTTTGCGTACGTGCAGAAACCCTCACCCCAACCCTCTCCCTTAAAAAGGGAGAGGGGGCAGACTGAGTCTGAACTTTACAATTGGCACCGTACGGTTCCCTCGCCCCTTTGGGGAGAGGGTTAGGGTGAGGGGGATTCGCAGATTATCAAACCTCAGCGCCGTCCAAGCGGCACCACCAGCGGCGTATGTGCCACGGGATCATCAATAATCATGCAACGCAGCCCGTACACCGCTTCAATCAGCTCTGGCGTCACGATCTCCTTTGGCGCACCTTCGGCCACAATTTTCCCCTCACGCAGCGCAATTAAATGCGTCGCATAGCGGCAGGCCTGGTTTAAATCGTGCAGCACGGCGGCGAGCGTGAAGCCACGCTCGCGGTTCAGCTCGCTTAACAGTTCCAGCAGGTCTATCTGATGGCTGATATCCAGCCACGTCGTCGGCTCGTCAAGCAGCATAATCGAGGTGTCCTGCGCCAGCACCATCGCAATCCACGCTCGCTGTCGCTGTCCGCCGGAGAGCGTATCCACGCTTTGGCTAGCCAGATTAACAATCCCGGTGGCCTGCATGGCGTTTTGCACGGCATCTTCATCTTCTTGCCGCCAGCGGCTAAACAGCGGCTGGTGTGGGTAGCGACCGCGCGCCACCAATTCCTGCACCGAAATATCGCCCGGCGTAGTGGCGTTTTGCGCCAGCAGGCCGATACGGCGTGCGACTTCTTTGCTTGCGTAGTGCTGGATCTCTTCGCCATCAAGGTAGACGTGACCCTTCGTCGGCGTCATCAAACGGCTGAGCGTGCGCAGCAGCGTCGATTTTCCGCAGCCGTTGGGGCCGATAATCGCGGTGAAATGGCCATCCGGGATGGTGACGTTCAACGACTCGGCAATGGTTTTTTTACCGTAGGCGAGGGTTAACTGGTCGCCGCGCAAACGGGCTACATTGTCGGTCATTTTTTGCGAGACTCCTGAATAAGCAACACGATGAGGTAGATACCACCAAGGCTGACGGTCACCACGCCCACCGGAAGTTGATAAGGCAAGAACAGCTGCTGGGCGCAGAAATCGGCGGCGGCCAGCAGTACCGCACCGCACAGCGCCGCCTGGGTGAGTCCCCAGCGGGCGGTGCCGCTAAGACGGTGGGCGATGTGTGGCGCAACCAGCGCGATAAATGAGATAGGCCCGGCCAGCGCGGTGGCGGCGGCGGTGAGTACCACGGCAATCAACATTAACAGCAGACGAGAATACTCCACGCGCACGCCCAGCGCGCAGGCGCTGTCGTCGCCCATTTCCAACAATCGCAGGCGGCGCACCAGCAGCGCCGAGCAGATCAGGGCGACTCCCATCAGCGGCGCGGCGGGCCAGATTTTCGCCCAGGTTAGCCCGTTGAGCGAGCCGGAGAACCACAGCCCGGCGGAAACCGCGGTTTCTAGCGATGCCCGCAGCAGCAGCCAGGTGTTGAAGGCCATCAGCATCGCCCGGATACCAATGCCGATAATAATCAGCCGGAAGGTGTCGATGCCGTTGCGCCATGCCAGCGCCCACACCAGCAGCGAAGTCACAATGCCCCCGGCCATCGCGGCCAGCGTAATGGTGGTGAGATTCTGGCCGAAGAAAACCATCGCCACCAGGACGCCGCTCCATGCGCCGGTGTTGAAGCCCATCACGTCCGGGCTGCCCAGCGGGTTACGCATTAGCGACTGGAAAATCGCGCCGCTAACACCGAGCGCGGCACCAATCAGCAGCGCCATCAGCACCCGTGGCAAACGCCACTCGGTAACCACCATGGTGATGGCGCGCGGCGCATCGCCAAAGAGAGCCGCGAAAACTTGCGACAGCTCCAGCGTGACCGCACCGCTACGCAAACTCAACATCGTGAGCAGCAAGCAGGCGATGACCAGCAGGAGACAGCTGACAATCAGGCGGCGGGAAGGGGAGATCATCGACCACCTCCATTCGCCTTACGACGAACAAGGAAAATCAGCACCGGCGCGCCGATAAAGGCGCTGACCACCGACACGCGCAGCTCACCAGGCACCAGCAGGCGACCGATAATATCGGCGAACAGCAACAAAGACGGGGTGGCTAGCAGGGTAACAGGCAGCGACCAGCGATGGTCGGCACCCACCAACCAGCGGGCGATATGCGGCATCATCAGGCCAATAAAGGCGATAGGGCCGACCACCGAAGTGGCACTGGCGCACAGGATCGTAATCACCAGTAGCCCGGTGATTTGCGTACGTGCCACTTTGCTGCCCAGCGCGGTAGCGGTATCGGTGCCCAGGCTCAGACTATTGAGCGAGCGGCTCATCATCAGCGCCACAACGCCTGCAATCAGTACGGGAATAAGCACCGTTTTCAGGGTTTGCAGGGTGCGAATATCCAGCGAACCGGCCTGCCAGAAACGCAGCTGATCGTAAACATCGGGGTTGAGCAGGGCGATACCGTTGGAAAAACCTTCCAGTACCGCCGCCAGCGCCACGCCCGCCAGCGTTAAGCGGACCGGGCTGAGTTGGCCTCCGCCCGCGCTACCGGTGAAGGCGACGATGAGTGAAGCGGCTAACGCACCGCAAAAGGCCATTGCCAGCTGCTCCTGTGGCGAAGAGATCCCGAGCAGCGCCGCGCCGAGAACGATAGCAAAACTAGCACCGGCATTTACGCCGAGAATGCCCGGGTCGGCAAGGGGGTTACGCGTGAGGGTTTGCATCAGTGCGCCGGCCAGGCCTAGGGCGCCACCGGCGAGCAACCCGGCCAGGGTGCGCGGCAGACGGGCGTCGAGCACGATAATGCAGTCAGCGCTTTGACAGGTGCCGCTGAGAGCATCAACGACGACGGAAATGGGTAGTGGTCTGGCGCCAATTAATAAGCTGAGCGTAACGGCGAGAAACAGCAGTATCAACAAACCGGGCAGCGTGATGGCGCGCAGCACGGGGGTGGAAAACGACATGGTGACATCCCTGATGTGATAATGATAGTGATTATCGTTATCTATCTTATTCGTTTATGGTAGCATGAGCGCCCTTGGAAAGGGTATGAAAAAAATACAAGGCCTTGTAATGAACCGACAATCCCGGCTCCTTGATCTGAGCCTGCTCAAAACGCATCCGGCTTTCCGCGCCGTCTTTATCGCTCGCTTTATCTCCATTCTTTCACTGGGTCTGCTCGGCGTTGCTGTGCCGGTTCAAATCCAAATGATGACCCATTCGACCTGGCAAGTCGGGCTGTCGGTGACGTTGACCGGCGGGGCGATGTTCGTCGGCCTGATGGTTGGCGGCGTGCTGGCAGACCGCTACGAGCGCCGTAAGCTGATTCTGCTGGCGCGCGGCACCTGCGGCGTGGGTTTTATTGGCCTGTGGCTCAATGCGCTACTGCCTGAACCCTCTCTGGTGGCGATCTATCTGCTGGGACTGTGGGACGGTTTCTTTGCCTCGCTGGGCGTGACCGCGCTACTGGCAGCGACACCGGCGCTGGTTGGGCGTGAAAACCTGATGCAGGCGGGAGCAATCACCATGCTGACGGTGCGCCTGGGTTCGGTGATCTCGCCGATGGTTGGCGGCCTGTTGCTGGCCTCTGGCGGCGTGTCATGGAACTACCTGCTGGCGGCGCTCGGGACCTTTATCACTACCCTGACGCTACTGCGTTTACCGCAGCTACCGCCACCACCGCAGCCGCGCGAACACCCGCTGAAATCGCTGGTGGCCGGTTTTCGGTTCCTGCTCGGCAGCCCGCTGATTGGCGGTATTGCGCTGCTGGGCGCGCTGGTCACGATGGCCAGTGCGGTACGCGTACTCTATCCAGCGCTGGCACAAGGCTGGCAAATGTCGGCATCGCAGATTGGCCTGCTGTATGCGGCCATTCCCCTTGGGGCGGCCTTTGGCGCGTTGACCAGCGGACGGCTGGCACAAAATGAGCGTCCGGGCTGGATTATGCTGCTGGCAACCGTCGGCGCCTTTGTTGCCATTGGGCTGTTTGCCATGATGCCGCACTGGGCGCTTGCCATGATGTGTCTGGCCCTGTTCGGCTGGCTCAGCGCTATCAGCTCGCTGCTGCAATACACTCTGATTCAAACGCAAACGCCAGAGGCGATGCTGGGGCGGATTAACGGTCTGTGGACCGCGCAGAACGTCACCGGTGATGCCATCGGGGCGGCGCTGTTAGGTGGGCTGGGCGCAATATTGACTCCGGTAGCCTCAGCCAGCGTCAGCGGTTGGGGGCTGGCGATTGTCGGTGGGATTTTACTGCTGTTACTGGGGGAGCTGCGCCGATTCAGACGTGAAATGCCGGCGTCGGCAGAAGTCTAATCGCGAGGTCCGTATCCGGCGTGCACGGGCGTGCGAGCCGGATACGTCATCAAGCAGGCTTAGCCAAATAGCGCCGACAGACGTTCTAACACGCGGGTCGCGCTGTAGTAATCCAGACGGAACGTTTCGGTGCCCAGCGCGTAAACGTGCTTATTCTTCACTGCGGTAAGATGCGCCAGCAGCGGGTTGGCATAGATCGCATCAACATCTTTCTGGTCACCAGCAAACAGGAACAGGCTTTCGCCGTTCAGGCCAGTCGCCAGATTTTCACCACCAAGCTGGATGATGTCATGGCGCTTGCCCTGGCTCTGGCTAGCGTGTAGCCCTGCGGGCAGAGTGGCCTGGGTGAAGCCAAGCTGCTGGAGGAACTGTCCTTGGGCGGATTCGCTGGTCCACAGATTTGCGCTGTGCGCAGCGGCGGTGTAAACCAACGCGCTCACCGGCTGCGGTGGCAGTTTAATTTGCTGTTTCACCGTTGCCAGCTGCTTGTCAAAAGCGGCAATACGCTCGGCGGCCTGTTTCTCCTGGCCGGTCATCTGCCCAAGCTGGGTGAGCAGTGCCTGCCAGCTTTTATCATCGTAGTTGACGATGAGCGTTGGGGCGATGGTGGAGAGCTGGTCGTACAGCGCCAGCGCGGAGTCACCGCCAGTGGCGCTAATTAAAATCAGATCCGGCATTTGCGCGGCGACGGCTTCAGCACTGGGTTCGCCGATATACAGGCGAGCCAGCTTGCGCGCTTTGGCCACATCGCCCCATTGGCGCAGGAAGCCCTGATCGTCGGCGACACGGTTATTTGGCGTAGTCGCCCCGCTGGCGACTACCGGTGCGTCGATGGCCAGCAGTGAGCCGGTCAGGGTCACGCTGGTGGAGACGATGCGGGTCGGTTTATGTTCCAGCGTGTGTACGCCGTGGCTGTCGGTAATCTGACGCGGCCAATCTGCTGCGTGAGCTGAGGATAATCCCAAAACGCTAAAGCCTGCGAGGAGTGCGGCGGTACGCCACAGGGCGGTGAAGTTCACGGAGACAAGTCCTGGTTGTTGTTGGTTAATGCTTCTCATTTTCAACTATTGACCCATCCTGATGCAAGCGCTCTGCGCGCGAAGGTGGAGAACAACATCGGGCATACGACGTTGCTATTAAGCACAAGATGCTGCTTTGTCCTGTTGACATACGAGGCGTTTACTTTTAGGTTACCGAACCAAAATATAAATGATAATTATTCGTAATATCTTTATCGTTTTTGGAGGATGATATGGAAACGTCACTGGCTGCGGAAACGCAACAACAGCAGGATCAGGCCACGATCGCGGCCGACAACTTTTTCTTTATGTCGCCGTTTCGCAGTTTTACGACATCTGGCTGCTTTACGCGTTTTACCTGCCCAGCAGAAGGGGGCGATAACCCAGACAGCGCTTTCCAGCAGGGGCTTGCATCGGCGTTTGCTGCCGCCAAAGCGGCCGGAATTGAAAACCCAGTGATGGTTGGCGCAATCCCCTTCGATACCCGCCAGCCTTCGGCACTGTTTATTCCCGAACGCTGCGAAACCTTTTCGCGGACCGCGAAACAGAAGTCGTCACGCTACAATGCCTCGCGTGAACCGATGGCGGTGACTGCGCGCCAGGAAATTCCCGAACACCCTGTATTCCTCGATATGGTTGCTCAGGCGGCTGCGCTGACGGCGACGCCGCAGGTCGATAAAGTCGTGCTCTCACGGCTGATTGATATTACCGCTGCGCAGACGCTGGACAGCGGTGCGCTGCTGGAGCGCCTGGTGGCACAAAACCCGGCGAGCTTTAATTTCCACGTGCCACTGCCCGATGGCGGCGTGCTGCTCGGCGCAAGCCCAGAGCTGCTGCTGCGCAAAGAGGGCGATCATTATAGCTCGCTGCCGCTGGCCGGTTCTGCGCGTCGCCAGCCGGATGACGTACTGGACCGTGAAGCGGGTAACCGCCTGCTGGCCTCGGAAAAAGACCGTCACGAGCATGAGCTGGTGACGCAGTCGATGAAACAGACGCTGGCGCCTCGTAGCCTGCAGCTGTCATTGCCGCAAACGCCGCAGTTGGTCAACACGCCAACCCTATGGCATCTCGCGACGCCGATTGAAGGCCAGGCCAAAGCCGAAGAGAACGCGCTGACCCTGGCTTGCCTGCTGCATCCCACGCCAGCGCTGAGCGGTTTCCCGCATCAGATTGCTAAACAGGTGATTGCTGAACTGGAGCCTTTTGAACGTGACCTGTTCGGCGGCATCGTCGGCTGGTGCGACAGCGAAGGCAACGGCGAGTGGGTGGTGACTATCCGCTGCGCACGGGTGAAGGATAACGGCGTGCGCCTGTTTGCTGGCGCGGGCATTGTCCCTGCATCATCACCTGAGTCCGAGTGGCGTGAAACTGGCGTCAAACTTTCTACCATGCTGAACGTATTTGGCCTGCACTAGGAGCCTCACCCCATTATGACCGTGGAATTTACCCGCTGGCCGGACGCGCTCGCGGCACGCTATCGCGAAAAAGGCTACTGGCAGGATCTGCCATTGACGGACATGCTGACTCGCCATGCGGACAGCGACGCGATAGCGGTGATTGATGGCGAGCGCCAGATAAGCTACCGCCAGTTAAACCAATCTGTTGATAACCTTGCCGCCGCCCTGCAGCGTCAGGGGCTTAAGCGTGGCGAAACCGCACTGGTGCAGCTGGGCAATATTGCTGAGTTTTATACGACGCTGTTTGCGCTGCTGAAAATCGGTGTTGCACCGGTGAACGCGCTGTTTAGCCATCAACGTAGCGAGCTGAACGCCTACGCCGAACAAATTGCTCCGTCGGTACTGATTGCCGATCGTGGTCATGCGCTGTTTGGTGACGATACGTACCTGAATACGTTCTGCGAACAGTTCCGTTCCGTGCGCGTAGTGTTGCTGCGTAACGGTGAAGGTGAATACGCGCTGGAAGCCGCGATGGCGCATCCGGCTGACGATTTCATCCCGACGCCTACTGCCGCTGATGAAGTGGCCTTTTTTCAACTCTCGGGCGGCAGCACCGGGACGCCGAAGCTTATTCCGCGTACCCACAATGATTATTACTACAGCATTCGCCGCAGTAACGAGGTGTGCCATTTTGATGCGCAAACGCGCTATCTGTGCGCGATCCCGTCGGCACACAACTACGCCATGAGCTCACCGGGCGCACTGGGCGTTTTCCTTGCTGAAGGGACCGTTGTACTGGCGGCCGATCCGAGCCCAACGCTGTGTTTCCCGTTGATTGAAAAGCATCAGGTCAACGTGGCGGCGCTGGTGCCTCCGGCGGTGAGCCTGTGGCTGCAGGCGATTACTGAGTGGGGCAGCAATGCCCAGCTTCGTTCACTGACGCTGTTACAGGTTGGCGGTGCGCGTCTGTCGGCAACGCTGGCGGCGCGCATTCCTGCCGAGATTGGCTGCCAGCTGCAGCAGGTGTTTGGCATGGCGGAAGGACTGGTGAACTACACGCGTCTTGACGACAGCCAGGAGAAAATCCTCAACACCCAGGGCTACCCGATGTGCCCGGATGATGAAGTGTGGGTGGCAGACGCCGAGGGTAATCCGCTGCCGCGAGGTGACGTTGGCCGGCTGATGACCCGAGGCCCCTACACTTTCCGTGGCTACTATAAAAGTCCCCAACACAACGCCAATGCTTTTGATGCCGAGGGTTTTTACTGTTCCGGCGATCTGATCTCCATCGATGAAGATGGCTACATCACCGTGGAAGGGCGTGAGAAAGATCAGATCAACCGCGGCGGTGAGAAGATTGCCGCTGAAGAGATCGAAAACCTGTTACTGCGCCACGAGTCGGTGGTGTACGCGGCGCTGGTCAGTATGGAAGACACGCTGCTGGGCGAGAAAAGTTGTGCCTATCTGGTGGTGAAAGAGCCGCTGCGTGCCGTTCAGGTACGACGTTTCCTGCGTGAGCAGGGCGTGGCCGAATTTAAGCTGCCGGACAGAGTCGAGTGTGTGGATGAACTACCGCTGACCCACGTCGGTAAAGTGGATAAAAAACAATTACGTCAGTGGCTGGCAAGCCGCTCGCAGGGCTAAAGAGAGAATATTATGGCGATTCCAAAACTACAGGGCTACGCGCTGCCAACCGCGCTGGATCTTCCAGAAAACAAGGTGAACTGGGCATTTGAACCGGCGCGTGCGGCGCTGCTGATTCATGATATGCAGGAATATTTCCTCAACTTCTGGGGCGATGACAGCGAGATGATGGAGACGGTGGTCGCCAACATCGCCGCGCTGCGTGATTTCTGCAAAAAGAACGGCATTCCGGTTTATTACACCGCGCAGCCAAAAGAGCAGAGCGATGAAGACCGTGCGCTGCTGAATGACATGTGGGGGCCGGGGCTGACCCGTTCGCCTGAGCAGCAGCGAGTGGTTGCCGCACTGGCACCGGACGAAGCGGATACCGTGCTGGTGAAATGGCGCTACAGCGCGTTTCATCGCTCACCGCTGGAGCAGATGCTCAAAGAAAGCGGACGCGACCAGCTGATCATTACCGGCGTGTACGCGCATATCGGCTGCATGACGACCGCAACAGACGCGTTTATGCGCGATATTAAACCGTTCTTCGTCGCCGATGCTCTGGCGGACTTTAGCCGTGATGAGCACCTGATGTCGCTGAAATACGTGGCCGGCCGCAGTGGCCGCGTGGTGATGACCGATGAACTGCTACCGTCCATTCCCGCCAGCAAAGATGCGCTGCGCGCGCTGGTGCTGCCGCTGCTGGATGAATCCGACGAACCGCTCGATGACGACAATTTGATTGATTACGGTCTCGACTCGGTCCGCATGATGGCGCTGGCCGCTCGCTGGCGCAAAGCGCACGGCGATATCGACTTCGTGATGCTGGCGAAAAATCCAAGCATCGATGCCTGGTGGGCACTGCTTTCCCGCGAGGTGAAATAATGGCCGGTCTGGATTTTAACGGCCAGACCGTGTGGGTCACCGGGGCTGGAAAAGGGATCGGTCACGCTACTGCGCTGGCATTTGTAGAGGCGGGGGCGACGGTCACCGGTTTTGACCTCGCGTTTGACGGCGGAGCATATCCGTTTACTACCGAGGTGCTCGACGTGGCGGATGCACAGCAGGTGGCGCAGGTATGCGAGCGTTTGCTGGCGAAGACCGAGCGACTCGACGTGCTGGTCAACGCTGCCGGGATTTTACGCATGGGGGCGACGGATGATTTGAGCCTTGCCGACTGGCAGCAGACCTTCGCGGTCAACGTCGGCGGCGCATTTAACCTGTTCCAGCAGACGATGGCGCAGTTTCGCCGTCAGCAGGGCGGAGCGATTGTGACCGTGGCTTCTGATGCGGCGCACACGCCGCGCATCGGCATGAGCGCCTATGGTGCCTCAAAAGCGGCGCTGAAAAGCCTGGCGCTGACGGTCGGTCTGGAGCTGGCGAGCGCCGGGGTACGCTGCAATATTGTTTCACCGGGGTCCACCGACACCGATATGCAGCGCGTGCTGTGGGTCAGTGATGACGCTGAACAGCAGCGAATTCGCGGTTTTGCTGAACAGTTCAAACTGGGTATTCCGCTGGGTAAAATCGCTCGTCCGCAAGAGATCGCCAATACCATTTTGTTCCTCGCATCCAGTAGTGCCAGCCATATCACGCTACAGGACATTGTCGTGGACGGCGGTTCCACGCTGGGGGCTTAAGATGATTTGGAAACGTCCTTTGACGCTTGAGGAGCTGAACGCGACCAGTAATAACACCATGGTCGCGCATTTGGGAATCGTCTACACCCATATCGGTGATGACAGCCTTGAAGCCGTGATGCCGGTAGACGGTCGCACCCATCAACCGTTTGGCCTGCTGCACGGCGGTGCGTCGGCGGCGCTGGCGGAGACGCTGGGTTCGATGGCCGGTTTTCTGATGACCCGCGAAGGCCAGTGCGTGGTGGGGACAGAGCTTAATGCATCGCACCATCGCCCGGTATCGCAGGGACAGGTGCGGGCGGTCTGCCAGCCGCTGCATCTTGGCCGCCAAAGTCAGAGCTGGGAAATTGTGGTATTTGATGAGCAGGGACGGCGCTGCTGCACCTGTCGATTAGGTACTGCAGTATTGGGTTAAGCACCCAAACGATTCGAGAAGGATGGCGATGCGACATCAGCGCTACGCCATCCGTCACGACCTACCGTGCTTTCATATCATGAGCAGTTCACCCTTTTCCCTCGCATATTCAGCCATTTTCCGCCGTTAAGTGATCCCGTTAACAATGTGATGTAAATGTCAGGTTCCGTTCCTGTTCATATCGGTTTCAAGGATGTTAAATCAGAGGTGTTGCTATGGACACAAAATGTAACATCCTCTGCTACCGATACGGACAATAACTATGAACAATTCAGGGAAATACCTTATATGGGCATTGATCTCCATTGTTGGAGCCTTTGCCCTGGGCTATATCGCCCTTAATCGTGGCGAACAGATAAATGCCTTATGGATAGTCGTGGCGGCGGTTTGCGTGTATCTCATCGCTTACCGTTTTTACGGCCTCTATATTGCGAAAAACGTGCTGCAGGTTGACCCAACGCGTATGACGCCAGCTGTGCGCCATAACGATGGTCTTGACTATGTACCAACGGATAAGAAAGTGCTGTTTGGCCACCACTTCGCGGCGATTGCCGGGGCTGGCCCGCTGGTGGGGCCGGTGCTGGCGGCGCAAATGGGTTATCTGCCGGGCATGATCTGGCTGCTGGCCGGGGTGGTGCTGGCGGGGGCGGTACAGGACTTTATGGTGCTGTTCGTCTCGACCCGTCGTGACGGCCGCTCTCTGGGCGAACTGGTCAAAGAAGAGATGGGACCGACCGCTGGCGTGATTGCGCTGATTGCCACCTTTATGATTATGGTGATCATTCTGGCGGTGCTGGCCATGATCGTGGTGAAAGCGCTGACCCACAGCCCGTGGGGCACCTACACCGTGGCCTTTACCATCCCGCTGGCGCTGTTTATGGGGATCTACATTCGCTATCTGCGTCCTGGGCGTATCGGTGAGGTGTCGGTTATCGGCCTGGTGCTGCTGGTGTTTGCGATTATTTCTGGCGGCTGGGTAGCGGCAAGTGAAACCTGGGCCCCGTGGTTTGACTATACCGGCGTACAGCTGACCTGGATGCTGGTGGGCTACGGCTTTGTGGCCTCCGTTCTGCCCGTGTGGCTGCTGCTGGCACCGCGTGACTACCTCTCAACCTTCCTGAAAATCGGTACCATTGTCGGGCTGGCGATTGGTATTTTGATTATGCGCCCAACCCTCACCATGCCAGCGCTGACGAAATTCGTCGACGGCACTGGCCCAGTGTGGACGGGCGATCTGTTCCCGTTCCTGTTTATCACCATTGCCTGCGGCGCGGTATCAGGCTTCCACGCGCTGATCTCTTCCGGTACCACGCCGAAGATGCTGGCAAACGAAGGCCAGGCCTGCTTCATCGGCTACGGCGGCATGTTAATGGAATCCTTCGTCGCCATTATGGCACTGGTTTCTGCCTGTATTATCGATCCGGGCGTTTACTTTGCGATGAACAGCCCGATGGCAATGCTGGCACCTGCGGGTACCGCAGACGTGGTCGCTTCTGCCGCGCAGGTGGTGAGCAGCTGGGGCTTTGCGGTTACGCCGGACCTGCTGCATCAGATTGCCAATGAAGTGGGTGAGCAGTCGATCATCTCGCGCGCGGGCGGTGCGCCAACGCTGGCAGTGGGGATGGCCTACATTCTTCACGGTGCGCTGGGCGGCCTGATGGATGTCTCCTTCTGGTATCACTTCGCTATTCTGTTTGAAGCGCTGTTTATCCTGACGGCGGTGGACGCCGGTACCCGCGCAGCGCGCTTTATGCTGCAGGACCTGCTGGGCGTTATCAATCCGGGGCTCAAGCGTACCGATTCGCTGCCGGCGAACCTGCTGGCAACGGCGCTGTGTGTGCTGGCCTGGGGCTACTTCCTGCATCAAGGGGTTGTTGACCCGCTGGGTGGTATCAACACCCTGTGGCCGTTGTTCGGTATTGCGAACCAGATGCTGGCAGGTATGGCATTGATGCTCTGTGCGGTGGTACTGTTTAAAATGAAACGTCAGCGTTATGCGTGGGTGGCCCTGGTGCCAACGGCGTGGCTGCTGATTTGTACGCTAGTGGCGGGTTGGCAGAAGTCGTTTAGCGCCGATACCAAAGTGGGCTTCCTGGCCATTGCCAATAAGTTCCAGGCGATGATCGACAGCGGCAATATTCCTCCGCAGTACACCGAATCACAGCTGTCGCAGCTGGTATTTAACAACCGTCTTGATGCCGGTCTCACCATCTTCTTCATGGTGGTGGTTGTGGTGCTGGCGGTGTTCTCTATCAAAACCGCACTGGCGGCTCTGAAAGAGGACAAACCAACGGCGAAAGAGACCCCGTATGAGCCAATGCCGGCCGATGCGGAGAATCTGGTTGCTATGGCGAAACGCGCACATTAATGTCATCCGTAGCCCGGTCTCGTGATGCGAGGCCGGGTTAATTTAAAAGGAAAAAGCCATGTTCGATACTCTTTCTAAAGCCGGGAAGTACCTCGGTCAGGCGGCAAAGATGATGATCGGTGTGCCGGACTACGACAACTATGTCGAACATATGCGTATTAACCATCCCGATCAGACGCCGATGACCTATGAAGCTTTTTTCCGCGATCGCCAGGATGCGCGTTACGGTGGAAAAGGGGGGGCTAAATGCTGTTAATGGATTTAGACATCTAAACGTCTTGATTGCCAAGTCCGCTCGCCGTGTTATATTGCTGTTAACACTGGTTCAACGAGCGGCAGATAACGAATGACAACAAAGCAACTCATCCCTCAGAGCAAACTTCCCAATCTCGGTACCACCATTTTCACCCAAATGAGTGCGCTAGCCCAGCAGCATCAGGCTATCAATCTCTCTCAGGGATTCCCGGATTTCGACGGTCCGAGCTATCTTCAGGCGCGTCTGGCACACCATGTGGCTAGCGGAGCGAATCAGTATGCACCGATGACCGGTGCGCTGGCGCTACGCGAAGCTATCGCGGAGAAAACCGCCGCACTGTATGGCCATATGCCGGATGTGAACAGCGACATTACGGTTACCGCAGGGGCGACCGAAGCGCTGTATGCGGCAATTACCGCGTTAGTGCGGGAAGGTGATGAGGTTATCTGTTTTGATCCCAGCTACGATAGCTATGCGCCAGCAGTCGAGCTTTCTGGCGGTATCGTGAAGCGTATTGCCCTACAGCCGCCTCATTTCCGTGTCGATTGGCAGGCGTTTGCCGCACAGTTAAGCGATAAAACCCGGCTGGTTATTCTCAACACGCCGCATAATCCCTCGGCGACAGTGTGGCAGAAGGCCGATTTTGCGGCGCTGTGGCAGGCAATTGCCGAACGCGAAATCTATGTGGTGAGTGATGAAGTATATGAACACATCTGTTTTGCTGAAGAAGGCCATGCTAGCGTGCTGGCGCATCCGGAGCTGCGCCAACGGTCGGTAGCCGTTTCGTCGTTTGGTAAAACCTATCATATGACCGGCTGGAAAGTGGGTTACTGCGTAGCGCCGGCAGCGATTAGCGCCGAGCTTCGCAAAGTGCACCAGTATCTGACTTTTGCCGTCAATACTCCGGCGCAGCTGGCGTTGGCTGATATGCTGCGCGCCGAACCCGAACATTATCGGGAACTGCCGAATTTTTACCGTGCGCGACGCGATCTGTTTATTGATGCATTAAGCCAGAGTCGATTGAAACTGCTGCCCTGCGAAGGCACTTACTTCCTGCTGGCCGACTACAGCGAGATCTCAAATCTTGATGATGTAAGTTTCTGCCAGTGGCTGACCACAGAGGTTGGCGTGGCGGCGATACCACTATCGGTATTTTGTGCCGATCCTTTCCCTCACAAGCTCATTCGCCTGTGCTTTGCCAAGCAGGAGTCAACTCTGCTGGCTGCCGCCGAGCGGCTGTGTCAGCTGTAGCTATTTAACTGTCCAGGCCTGTGAGAACTGGCGATGGCCAAACATTTCGCACAGGCCGTTAATCTGCTTCAACCGCAATACTTCGTCAGCGTCCATTCCCAGTTCTTGCGCCATTTTCTCATCGCTCCAGCCAAGCTGGCTGAGCTCTCGTACAATTTCAGACATGGCGCTAATCTGGTGGCGACCACGGGCACGATTATGGCGAATGGTGGCCGCCATTCGGCTGGACAGCGAAGGGTCATGATGCGCAAGTGCAGTCACGGGTAAATAGCCATGAAAGCGCTTTTTTAACGCTGCTTTTGACTGGGACAGCAGATGCCGATGAAAGCCGTCGACGATTTCAAAGCTGCTGTCTTTTTTCTCAATCACCACGATGGGTTGAGTAAAACCATCGGTTTCCAGCGATTTTGTCAGCAGTCTTTTTTCCTGTGGTGCCATATTGTTGGGGTTGTAGCTATTGGGGGAAACCTGTTCCTCTTTAACCCACAGTACGCAGTCAACGGGCTGATCGTTAAAGGGACTTTCTTCATGCAGCGCCTGACGGAACTGGTTCAGGGCGTTGATTTTTTCCTCAAGAGGGAGCGTTTGCAGATAGCGATGCAATTGCTCAATTAGTCGTTGTCGCATAAGAGCCCCCATTGTTGGCGTTTTTGTTCCATGCGTGTGCGATAGCGTTGATAGTGGCTGGTTTTGGTTGGGCTAAACGAGAGCATTCTGCACCAGTAATCATTGTTTAACAGCACCTTACAAATCCTCCTCCATGACGGTATATCTTTGGAACCCATATCTTTATCCTGGCTGTCAGGAATGCCTTCCCAACCCTGCTTTTGATACCAGCGGAGATAGACGGCAATTTTGTTGCGGTAGTGCTCTGCCGTGGCTTCCGGCATGCTTTGCAGCAAGAAATGAGCATAGCTTTGCCAGCTATGGTTTTGTGGTTTGTCTATTTTTCGATGGCCATAGAACTGATTGTCTTGCCCGGCATAAATACCGCCGCTGTGAACACCGCTCACTCGTTGACACATATCCGCCCAGCGCTCAGGCTCCAGAACGTGATAGAGCCATAATCCCTGGCGCTGTTCGGGGCCAAACGGTTCGCAGATACGCATATAGCGCAGCGGGACGCCGGCCTGAAACATGAGGTTGTAAAGTGGGTTATAAGGTAACTCGCTTCTGGCAAACCACGTCCAGATATCAGCCGTTTTCCAGTCGTAAATGGGATAGATGTACCAGGCGTGATTCCCCGGAGCAACGGTGGTCCACGGTTTATCATCAGCAAAACGGCGTTTGCGCTGGGAAGCAATAGTCAGGAAACGGTTGTAGGATTCATCGGCGCGAATACCGACCATGACCGCAGCCGGGCGTTGCCGGGAAAACCATTCGGCAAATTTCTGCACAAATATTTCGAAGGTGATACCCGGTTGATAAAAGGGGAAAAAATGAGGGTCGGTGATGGCATATTCTGGCGGTTGCCGTACCCACTTTGCGCCTGGCTCCCAGCATTGCCATTCAGGCTTATACTGAGTCAATGCGTTTTGCGTCGTCAGGGGTAGCGCGACCCAATAAAAATCCTCAATGATATCCTGATAGAGTGCGCGAAGCTTTTCACAGTGACTGATTGTGGATGAAAACTGTGCCTCCCAATCAATAAACAGTACGCAGATTTTCTTATTCTTCTCCCGTGCCAGCTGCGCGGCTAAATGCAGCATGACGGTGGAGTCTTTGCCGCCTGAAAATGAAACACAAATGCGGGCGAAATTGTCCAGCGTCCATGCAATACGATCGTATGCCGCTTCCAGCACTGATTGGGTTAGCGGGAGTTTGACCATGGACATCTGCTGGCCATCCTTGTTTCGAGTTTAGCAAATAGAATTAAAGATAATACAATAATAAGAATGTTAATAACGGCCATAAATAGTTATTTTCATCATAATTCAGCAAGCTTAAAAAGGATGGTTAGCCTCCGCCAGGCGAGTTCATGGACAGTTTACCTATTATTCTGGTGAATAATTCGGAGTTAAGCGAGGCTCGATTGTAGAGGGTGTAGACGCTTATCTCGGGTAACGACTCAGAAAGTGAAACCTCTTTTAATCGCAAAGAATCTTTTAACATTGTGAAATAAGAATAGGGCATGATTCCTATTAAATCAGTTTTGTGAATCGCGTTAATGATTGAGATGAAAGATGATGAACGGAAAGCGAATTTACGCTCGGCCCAGATGTTATCCGTATCGTACTGATACTGCTTTATCCACGGATCTTGCACGTCATAGTGAGTGAATCTTTCCTTCAGTATTTCATCTAGAGAGGCGTAATTACCCAGCCGTGGGTGATCCTCTCTGCAGACGAGAACCACTTTAACATCAAGGAATTTTTCACAAACAAATGAGCGATTGTGAATTGCTGTGGTGGTGAAGATGATGTCTGCTTTGCGATAGTGAAGTAGGTTTTCTGCGCTATCACCGGTCGTTGCAAAGTCATGGTATTCAATCTGCAGATCGGGCTCGGCCAATAGCGCATTCATAAAGTCAGCAAGCCGAGGAGTGAAGTTGAGCTCTGGACCGTAGATCACAAACTTTTTCTCCAGTTCAACATTGCCCATCATATTAATCGTCTGCTCTAGCTGATTAAGATTCTTTGACAGATGCTGGTGTAAATTGGCGGCAACGGTCGTTGGGGTAATTCCTTTCCCCGAGCGGACAAAAAGAGGGTCGTTGAGCTGTGTACGCAGGCGCTGTAGAGATTGGCTGACAGCAGAAGGCGTAATAAAGAGCATTTCAGCCGCTTTACTGATGCTAAGATGCTGATAAATGCATTCAAAAATAACTAATAAGTTAAGATCAAATCGTTTCAGGTCATAAAGATTTGCCATATAGTATCCTTATATATCACAGGGGGGGGTATTTACTTCCCTTATCACTACAATCCGTGTATTCGTAAAACTTAAAAACATCTGAAACCATGCTGAATATATATCAGGATATCCGTATTTATCTACCGTTAAATATCATTATGTGAACATTGATTAATTAAATATAATTTATTTTTTCAATGCATAATGCTCAAAGTTAACTCTAGCTTATCATTAGCCTGACACATAGCTGGGTTCAGCATTTTTTCTTTATCCATGACATCAATCATTCCATCGCGGTAACCGAGCAGAGGAAAACGGAGGTAAAGAACGGTGCTGTATAGAAAAGCTCTGTAAAATCAGTGAGTAAAGGAACACTTGCGGTGTAACCTATCACAGCTATAGGTAACACCGACGTTGAGCTGATTGCCCTTTGCAGACGTGGGTGATGTAATCCGAATGCTACCGCTGATTTTATAGGGTCATGCGGGGCGCAACACTTAGCCAGCCTGGCTGGCACTGAATTCACCTGCGGGAGATTCAGGTAAACGGGCCACCATGTTGTGGCCTTTTTACGTTATGGGATGAGCGATTTGTGCGAACCCGGTTCATAGGTTCACAAAGCTGTCTTGTTCCGGTTGTTAGATAACGCTTATTGATTTGATAATGTAAACGCATTGGTCGAATCGGAAGAATTTCGTTAACTTAGACCTCAACGAAAACACGGAGGAAGTATAGATGTCCTTAATTAATACCAAAATCAAACCTTTCAAAAACCAGGCGTTCAAAAACGGTGAGTTCATCGAAGTAACCGAGAAAGATACCGAAGGTCGCTGGAGCGTCTTCTTCTTCTACCCGGCTGACTTCACTTTCGTATGCCCGACCGAACTGGGCGACGTTGCAGATCATTACGAAGAGCTGCAGAAGCTGGGCGTAGACGTTTACTCTGTTTCTACCGATACCCACTTCACTCATAAAGCATGGCACGGCAGCTCCGACACCATCGCTAAAATCAAATATGCGATGATCGGCGACCCGACTGGCGCCCTGACCCGTAACTTTGAAAACATGCGTGAAGATGAAGGTCTGGCTGACCGCGCAACCTTCGTTGTTGACCCACAGGGTATCATTCAGGCAATCGAAGTTACCGCTGAAGGTATCGGCCGCGATGCGTCTGACCTGCTGCGTAAAATCAAAGCAGCTCAGTATGTCGCTTCTCACCCAGGTGAAGTTTGCCCAGCTAAGTGGAAAGAAGGTGAAGCGACTCTGGCTCCATCTCTGGACCTGGTCGGCAAAATCTAAAATTTCCATGTCTTTCACGCCATGACGGCGTTGGCATCACCTGCTCACCCCGGTCACTTACTTCTGTAAGCTCCCGGGGCCTCACAGGGGAGCCGCCTTGCCCTGACGCGAAATCCAAAGGAAATTGACGACGACAAACGGGGGCGTTTTCGCACCCGTTTTCTTTCCCAAAACCATGATGCAAGCCGCATTCAGGCAGCCCTAAGGCCGCTTGCATGATGATGTTTTAAGCCCAGGAGATAAAAATGCTCGACACCAACATGAAAACCCAGCTCAAGGCGTATCTTGAGAAGCTGACCAAACCTGTTGAGCTGATTGCCACGCTGGATGACAGCGCTAAATCGGCAGAAATCAAGGAACTGTTGGCTGAGATCGCTGAACTGTCAGACAAAGTGACCTTTAAACAAGACGACTCTTTGGCTGTACGCAAACCGTCATTCCTGATTACAAACCCGGGGTCTCACCAGGGGCCGCGTTTTGCAGGCTCTCCGCTGGGTCACGAGTTTACCTCGCTGGTACTGGCGCTGCTGTGGACCGGTGGTCATCCATCAAAAGAAGCACAGTCTCTGCTGGAGCAGATTCGCGATTTGGACGGCGATTTTGAGTTTGAAACCTATTACTCACTTTCCTGCCACAACTGCCCGGACGTGGTACAGGCGCTGAACCTGATGGCGGTGCTGAATCCGCGTATTAAGCATACGGCCATTGATGGTGGCACTTATCAAAACGAAATTACCGAACGTAACGTGATGGGTGTCCCTGCGGTTTACCTGAATGGCCAGGAATTTGGCCAGGGCCGTATGACTCTGACTGAGATCGTGGCGAAGGTGGATACCGGTGCCGAAAAACGTGCAGCAGAAGAGCTGAATCAGCGTGATGCTTATGATGTGCTGATTGTCGGATCCGGCCCGTCCGGTGCAGCAGCTGCGGTATATTCTGCGCGTAAAGGTATTCGTACTGGCCTGATGGGCGAGCGCTTCGGCGGCCAGGTGCTGGATACCGTTGATATTGAAAACTACATTTCCGTGCCGAAAACCGAAGGGCAGAAGCTGGCGGGTGCGTTAAAAGCACACGTGAGCGAATACAATGTTGATTTGATTGACTCCCAGAGCGCGTCTAAGCTGGTTCCGGCAGCGGTAGAAGGCGGTCTACACCAGATTGAAACCGCTTCTGGCGCGGTGCTGAAAGCTCGTAGCATCATCATCTCTACCGGTGCGAAGTGGCGTAACATGAATGTGCCGGGTGAAGATCAGTATCGCACCAAGGGCGTTACCTACTGCCCGCACTGCGACGGCCCGCTGTTTAAAGGTAAACGCGTGGCGGTTATCGGTGGTGGTAACTCCGGCGTGGAAGCGGCTATTGACCTGGCCGGTGTGGTTGAACACGTCACTCTGCTGGAATTTGCGCCAGAAATGAAAGCTGACCAGGTTCTGCAGGATAAAGTTCGCAGCCTGAAGAATGTCGACATTATTCTGAATGCACAAACTACTGAAGTGAAGGGTGATGGCAGTAAAGTAACTGGCCTGCAGTACCGTGACCGCGTGAGCGGCGACGAGCACCATGTTGAACTGGCAGGGATCTTCGTACAGATCGGTCTGTTGCCAAACACCAACTGGCTGGAAGGCGCGATCGAGCGTAACCGCATGGGTGAAATTATTATTGATGCGAAATGTGAGACCAACGTGAAGGGCGTATTCGCCGCCGGCGATTGCACCACGGTGCCTTACAAACAGATTATTATCGCCGCAGGCGAAGGCGCAAAAGCCTCCCTGAGTGCGTTTGATTATCTGATTCGTACCAAAACAGCATAAAAAGAAGACAATGCCTGCAATGTCAAAGGCCACCGAAAGGTGGCCTTTTTTTGTTATCGACGGCCGTCAGGCCGGATAATGATTAGCGTACAACCAGCACCGGGATATGGGCGTGGCGGATAACGCTCGAGGCGTTCGAGCCTAGCAAATGAGTGCTGATGGATGGATTGCGAGAACCAATCACCACCATATCAGCGTGCAGTTCTTCCGCGAGCTCATTTACCGCATCGCGTACGTTGCCGAGGCGTACGTGGAGCTTGATTCGTGAAGGATCAATGTTGAAGTGACTCACCATCGTCTGCAGACGCGTTTCTGCTTCTTGCTGTAGATGCTCCTCAAAGCGGCGCAGGTCAGAAGCGAAACGGCTCATGGTATAGCTGGCTGAAGCAGGCAGTACGTGCAGCAAATGGATAACACCATCCTGCTGGGCCATAAACTCGGCGTGATGAATCGCTTTGTCACTTAACTCCATCTCAAAAACATCAACTGGCATAATGATTGTTTTGTACATAGGCTCCTCCTTGTCTTTGTGGAACTATCAAAACATATTACGGATTGAGAATATGTCATTGAGTTCGCAAATTAGTTTAGTGAGCAAGAAGAAGTTGTAAAGTTAAGTCAGACACAGACAGAAAGAGGATGCCGGGCATCCTCTTAATTATTCGCGGTGGGGTTTAGCGGTTGAATTCGCCAGCAGCTTCCGGCTGATAGAGTAGTTCAAGCACTTCCAGGTGGGTTGATGCGCCACCCGGTAACTCCCAGTGAATGGTGTTGCCGGTGCGCAGGCCGAGCAGGGCAGCACCAACCGGTGCCATCACCGAAAGCTGGCTGCTGCTATCGGTCATCTGCGCCGGGAATACCAGCGTGCGCACGCGCTCTTCGCCGGTGGTGAGATCGCGGAATCTGACCTGGCTATTCATACTTACTACATCATGCGGCATGGCCTCTGGGGCACACATCTGGGCACGATCCAGTTCGTCGTTTAGCGCGTTCGCCACCGGTGAATTTGCATAAGCGGGTTGCTCAAGCAGGCGGTCGATACGCTCGGCATCGAACTCATTAATAATGATGGCAGGTCTGGTCATTATCTACTCCATGTCATATCTATTATCCAAAAGAAAACCCTCACCGCCAGCGGCAAGGGTTCATCTTTCCCCATCATACTGATCCCAGCATCAGGTTTGAAGTGATGCAGCGCACATTCAGGAATGGCGACCCGGCCATTGTGTGAATTTTGTGCGAAATCCGTCGTGGCCAGTAAATCTGGCTTATTCTTTTTAAGCTGCAACTGGCAGCGACCTTCCAGCACAGGAGATCGTATGAGCGGTTTCGATAAACTGACCCTGAAAGATGGTAGCTATCTGTGGTTCAAAGATTGGGGGAGTGGGCAGCCGATTGTGTTCAGCCATGGCTGGCCGCTGACGTCTGACGCATTTGAGGATCAGATGTTATATCTGGGTTCAAAAGGGTATCGCGTAATCGCCCATGATAGGCGTGGACATGGACGCTCTGCACAGCCCTGGGATGGGCATAATATGGATCAGTATGCGGATGATTTGGCAGAGCTGACGGCGCACCTTAATTTGAAAGATGCGGTGCACGTTGGGCACTCGACCGGTGGTGGTGAGGTTGCGCGCTATATTGGCCGTCACGGCACCAGTCGGGTGGCAAAGGCGGTGCTGATTGGTGCGGTAACACCCATCATGCTGAAAACGGATTTTAACCCTCATGGCGTACCGATTGAGGTATTTGATGGCATTCGTGAAGGTGTCATCAACGATCGCGGCGCGTTTTTCTATGAACTGACGGCGGCCTTTTACGGCTATAACCGTGATGGCGCCAAGGAGTCGAAAGCGGTACGTGAAGGTTTTGTCGAACAAGGGCTACAGGGTTCGATCAAAGCACTTTATGACTGTATTAAAGCCTTCTCGGAAACCGATCTGCGTGAGGATCTGCGTAAGATGACCATTCCGACGCTGGTGATCCACGGTGACGACGATCAGATTGTGCCGTTTGAAACCTGCGGTAAGGTGGCTGCTGAGCTTCTGCCAGACGCTGAGCTTAAGGTTTATCATGGAGGGTCGCACGGAATTTGCACAACCCATAAGCACCAGATCAACGATGATCTGCTAGCATTCATTCAGCGATAATGGTTTTGCCCCCGCAGGATGCGGGGGCGTGGATCAGTAACCGATTTTATCCAGCACAAACTGTTTGCCACAGTTCCCCGGATGCGGCTGCGGGAGCAACGATTCGGCCGAAAGCGGCTCATTTATACGGACGGATTTAATCGCAATCTGCATTTCCGTCAGATAAGCCGGGTTACCGTTGCAGGTTAATTTAAAGGCTTTAACGTTCTGCTGACCAAAGGCGTGGGCCACAGCGCTATCAAAACTGGCGCGGTCCACGGTTTTGCCGTAGTTTGCGGCCAGGAATTGGCCAATCGCACTTTGCTTCACTTCACTATTTAAGCGGACCATGGTGTCAAAATAGGCATCGGGGTCGAAGCCGAAACAGACGCCATGTTTGGCATATTCATACCGCTCAAGGCAGGATTTCCCACCGCTGCCGGGCATCACTTGATTGAGCTTATTGGCAACTTCCAGCGATAAGCCGGTCTCTTCGGCGGCACATTTTCTGCTTGCTTTCGCTTCAGGCATATTGGGAATGGGTCGCGTCGCGCAACCAAAACGCATCCAGCGGTTATTATCGACACCGCGCGAGGCGATAGAATTTGGTAAACCTGGCCACAGGCCGTGAACCGTTAAATAATCCGCTTTATTTGCGGCCTCTTTAGGTTGCTGACATTCCAGCGGTTCTTTGCGGTTTCTATCATGCTGGCTTTGGCAAAAACCCGTTTGCCAGGAAAGCGCCAGAACATAACGGTCGAAGTCACCATATTGTGCGGGTGCGAGAGGGGCGGCGTGAAGGCTGCCGGCGCAGAGCAACAGCGCACACCCTGACACAATAGTCTTCCTGAGCATATTCCTGACTCCACGTTTTTCATCATTAAAGGGTGTGGTTTAATCATAAAATAAGGCGCCCTTAGGCGCCTTATTTATTTGATGGGCAAATGATTATGCCGCGGCGCCAGGCACCAGAATTTCAGTGGCGATAATTACCACAATCAGACCGACAATAACCGGTACCGAGGTACGTTTAACCACCTCAAATGGAGAGATTTTTGCCATCCCCGCGACAGCCACGACCACGCCGGAAACCGGCGAAATGGTACGACCCAGGTTAGAGGCCTGCAGCATTGGAATCGAAAGATAGGCTGGGTTAATCCCGGAAGAGTGAGCCAGTTTAGGGATCATCTCTACGAAAGCATAGAACGGTGCATTCCCGGAGCCGGTGGTCATGGCGGCCAGCATGGTTAGCACGACCAGTACCAACATCAGAATAATGCTCGCGGAGCCAAATGATGTGGCGATGGAAATCAGACTGTTAATAAATCCAATGGTGCTCAGGCCTTGGGCGAATACGCCCGCGGCAACCAACAGCATAACCACGCCTGCAAAAGCGTCAGCCATCCCGCGGTAGGCAACTTCCAGGCCGGCAAAGACGTTCTGAGTATTAAATCCGCGGAAGAATTCGAGAATAGCCGCCAGCAGCATGCAGATAACCAGAATGGCAATGATATGCAGTTCTGGGCCCCATTTGCCGTCAAAAATCAGTACGCCAATAATTGGCGTAAACGGCAGGATGGCGTAGAAGCTTGGTGCGGTGGTGGTAATCTCATTCACATCCAGCATTTCATGAGAGATGTTCTCTTTTTTGTCCAGATAGCGTTGCCAGAAGAAATGGGCAATCGCCATGGCAATAATCGCGATGATGGAAATAGGCAGCGTGGTTTTGAATGCAAAATCAATTAACGGCATTTCCGCCGCTTTAGCGGCCAGCACCACGTCGCCGGACGTTGGTGACAGAATAATGGCAGCTGGCGAAGCGCAGATAGCAGCAGCGGCACCGCGACTGATTCCGACGTTAACCATGACCGGGAATAGCGTTGCCATCAGCAGCACGCCAAGGCCCGTAGCGGAAGAGACCGCCAGTGACATCAGACAAGCCACGAAATAGGCGGCAATCATCAGCAGGTAAGGTGAGTTAATGAAACGCAGCGGCTTGGAAGCCAGCTTGACCACCATATCGTTGGCGCCGATATGCGTCATATATGCTGCGAAACCGCACAGCATCATAATCATCATACCGAGATCGCCGCCGCGGCTCATCAGCAGGATCTTAATGTATTCAATAATATCGGTAGCAGAGTAACCGGTGCTGGTTTCGCTGCTCGGTAAAATCTTATGTCCCATCAATGCGCTGGCAATCAGCAACAGCAGGCCACCCACAAACAGGACCCCCGTTGCGGAATATCCTTTGATGATGTAGCGGGCAACGCCCACAATAACCACAACACCAATCAGGAGTTCAAAGAACGTTAACATTATTAACACCTATCGCCCAGTTGTAAAATTGACGCAGACCTGCATCAAAGTAAGGGGTGGAATGTGCCGAAAAAACCGGCGAAATTAGCTGATGAAAATCAAAAAACAGACTAATTAAAGAGAATGAGATTTCAATTTACACGATGTACTCACAAAGCTGAACACTCGCATCGTCACGAGTATAGCGCAGTGCTGGATTAATAAACAATTCAGGTAAATGGAATGTTATTATTTTTATAGTTAATTCGTCGTGTTAGCAACAAGTTGAGATGCTTAATGATGGTAGAAGCCGTGGCAGGAGGGGCGTGTTGGTTGATGCCCTGACTCGTGTGCTGGGGAATATCTCTATTCTGGATATTTAGATAACTACCATTTGCCTATTAGAAATAGGTGCTGATTGATTTTAGATAAATTATTAGCGATACCATGTGGTTTATATATTATTAATAAATCACACATTAAATGTTTTCGTGATTGAATAATAGGTGTTCTCCGTGGCGTAATAATATATTGTATTTTGGCTGTGCACGAATAACCCCTTATTTATTGTTGGTCATTTTGCAAGCTTGACGCGTTGATTAGGAATATTCTAATTTATAATTTCTGGTGGCGAAAAGAGAAGAACATCGATACCGTTAAGGTTCGATTAAGCTTACTCTTGTTAGACTATTCTTAATAGATGATGAATTGGCAAGAGCATCGTGTTAAAACTAAATAAAATTTCCCCACTGTTAGTTGTCGCCGCAGGGCTGTCAGGGACGGTTCAACCGGCCTATGCGTCCTTCACCGAGACCGTCAAAGATGGTTACAACACGCTAAGCAGCAACATAGCGCAAACCTGGGAATCGCCACAGAATTACGATCTATACGTTCCCGCAATTACCTGGCATGCGCGCTTTGCGTACGATAAAGATAAAACCGACAGATATAATGAACGTCCCTGGGGCGCCGGCTTTGGTGTGTCGCGCTGGGATGACAAAGGGAACTGGCACGGTATCTATCTAATGGCCTTCAAGGATTCCTATAATAAATGGGAACCCATCGGTGGCTACGGTTGGGAGGCGACCTGGAGACCGCTGGCGGATGATAATTTCCACTGGGGTCTTGGGTACACTGTCGGGGTGACTGCGCGCGATAACTGGAACTACATTCCCGTTCCGGTTGTGCTGCCAATGGCATCCATTGGCTATGGCCCCGCAACGTTCCAGATGACTTACATTCCAGGTACTTACAATAACGGTAATGTCTACTTCGCCTGGCTGCGTTTTCAGTTCTAAAAATGGTGCTTGTAGCTAATTTAGAGATAAAGTCAACCTGCGAATAAAAGTTAGCGACATTTATCACTTTTTAACAAACTTGGGCTGGACAAAACGCACCACAATTGTTGTACTGTTTACTGACACAGATTAGTGTCGTTTTTTCATATAAAGGTAATTTTGATGTCTAAGATTAAAGGTAACGTTAAGTGGTTTAATGAGTCCAAAGGATTCGGTTTCATTACTCCGGAAGATGGTAGCAAAGATGTATTCGTACATTTCTCTGCAATCCAGACCAACGGTTTCAAAACTCTGGCTGAAGGTCAGCGTGTAGAGTTCGAAATCACTAACGGTGCCAAAGGCCCTTCTGCTGCTAACGTAACCGCTCTGTAAGCGACGCTAGTAGTTAGAATTCAAAACCCGCTTAATCGCGGGTTTTTTTTATTCTTTGTTACCGACTGGTGCTAAACAGCCAAAACGCCAACGCCGTCATGGCGAACGATCCCAGCAGGTTTACCGCCACGTTTAGCAGTGCCCAGCTCACTTTCCCTGCCTGCAGTAAAAACACGACTTCTGACGAAAAGGTGGAGAATGTTGTTAGCCCACCACAAAAGCCAGTGGTGATAAGCAACTTCCACACGGGGTCGATTTGCGGCAGCCGATTGAACCAGGCAAGGCCTGCACCAATGATGAAAGCGCCAACCAGGTTTGCCGTGAGCGTACCCAGCGGCAGCGCGTGGTGCATGGGGTTGAGCTTGAGGCTTAGTAGCCAGCGAGCTACGCTCCCGGTACCACCGCCAATAAATACGGCTAACAAAAGTTGCATCATGCCTAATCCCTGCCAATTTTTGAGCAATACCCTGAGTTTAACGTTGAAAGGGCTAATATGGCTATATACTCACGAGGTATAGAATAGCGGTCATTTTGGTAGCCGCTTGTAAGATGACGCGTATTCTCATCGTTATTCATAATGTTGATATATTAGCAAAACTTTGGGGGTGATGATGCGGGTTGCAGCAGGACAGTTTGTGGTGACACCGGATTGGCTGATGAACGCGAAAACCTGCGTACGCTTGATGCAGGAGGCGAGTGAACTGGGCGTGGAACTGTTGGTATTGCCGGAGGCCTTGCTGGCTCGAGATGATAGCGATCCAGATTTGTCGGTTAAATCAGCGCAACCGCTGGATGGCGGATTCATACAGCAGCTCAAGGCACAGAGCCGTAATAATACGCTAACCACAATACTGACTATTCATACGCCTGTGGGCGAAGGAAGAGCGAATAATACGCTGGTGGTGCTGCGTGAAGGTGAGGTGATTGCCCACTATCACAAACTGCATCTCTATGATGCCTTCTCCATACAGGAATCGAAACGGGTGGATGCCGGGCAGGAGTTGCCGCCGTTGATTGAGGTTGCGGGTTTTCAGGTTGGGTTGATGACCTGTTATGACCTGCGATTTCCCGATATGGCATTGGCTATGGCATTGGCAGGCGCTGAAATTCTGGTTCTACCTGCCGCCTGGGTTCGTGGGCCGCTGAAGGAACACCACTGGTCTACGCTGTTAGCTGCTCGTGCGTTGGATACCACCTGTTATCTGGTGGCAAGCGGTGAGTGTGGTAACCGGAATATTGGGCAAAGCCGGATTATTGACCCGCTTGGCGTCACCCTTGCCGGCGCAACCCAGCAGCCGCAATTGATCATGGGAGAGGTAAGTCGCGAACATCTTTTAACCGTTCGCCAACAGCTTCCTGTATTACAGAACCGGCGCTTTGCGCTACCGCAATTAACGTGACGTTTTTTTAAACAACGCTTGATTCACCTTGTTACAGATTGCTATTGTGTGCACGCGCCAGATGACCGTTAATAAACCACAGTGATGTGGCGCATTTTGCAGCCTGTTTTTGAAAAGAAGGTATCTATGGGTGAGATTAGTATTACCAAACTGCTGGTAGTGGCAGCACTGATTATTCTGGTGTTTGGTACCAAAAAATTACGGACTTTGGGTGGAGATCTGGGTTCAGCCATCAAAGGCTTTAAGAAAGCCATGAATGATGATGAAACCACGGCGCAGAAAAGCGCGGACGAGACTCCAGCAGAGAAGCTCTCTCATAAAGAGTAAGCAGGGCAGCGATTAACGTGAGGTGCAGTCAGCGTGCATCTTATGCGCAGGGATAACTCCCGCGAAAGGGGCTACAGCGTGATAACGTTCTGGCCCTTTTTCATGGGTGACATATTGCAGTTGATGTTTAATTGAAACAATTTGCATCTTATGAAGGGATAAAAAAAGCCGCTATCTACAGAGAGCGGCTTTTTTGTTTCGCAGATGAGGCTTACTTCACTTCCATGCCTTTGGCCTGGAGATCTGCGTGGTAAGAAGAACGAACGAATGGGCCACAGGCCGCGTGGGTAAAGCCCATTGCCATTGCTTCTTCTTTCATCTCTTCAAATTCGTCCGGACTAACGTAACGTTGAACTGGCAGGTGGTGACGGCTAGGCTGCAGATACTGTCCCAGCGTCAGCATGGTAACGCCGTGACGACGCAGATCGCGCATTACTTCGATGATTTCAGCATTGGTTTCACCCAAGCCCACCATCAGACCAGACTTAGTCGGGATATCTGGATGCGCTTCTTTAAAACGCTCCAGCAGTTTCAGTGACCAGTTGTAGTCAGCACCCGGGCGTACGTTACGGTAGATACGCGGAACGTTCTCGAGGTTATGGTTGAATACGTCTGGTGGCGTTGCGGTCAGTATTTCCAGAGCGCGATCCATACGGCCACGGAAGTCAGGCACTAACGTTTCAATTTTGATGCTTGGGCTCTTCTCGCGAATCGCTGAGATACAGTCCGCAAAATGCTGAGCACCACCGTCGCGCAGATCATCACGATCCACCGAGGTGATAACAACATAGCGCAGCGCCATATCGGCAATCGTCTGCGCCAGTTTCTGCGGTTCGTTGGCATCCGGCGTCACCGGACGGCCGTGCGCCACATCGCAGAATGGACAGCGGCGCGTACAGATAGCGCCGAGAATCATAAAGGTCGCGGTTCCGTGGTTAAAACATTCTGCCAGGTTTGGACAGGATGCTTCTTCACAGACCGAGTGCAGGCCATTTTTGCGCATGGCTGCTTTGATACCCTGGATACGTGAAGAGTCTGCCGGAAGTTTGATTTTCATCCATTCCGGTTTTCGCAGCAGCGCTTCACGCTCTGTTACGACGTTTTTTACCGGGATAAGGGCCATTTTATCGGCGTCACGGTACTTAACACCGCGTTCCATCACAATGGGTTTACTCATAGCATGCGTCTTCCAGTTCCGAGTATCGAGGGAAAGCTTTTCAATTCAAGGGATTGTTGTATTTATCAACTATTTTTGAATTAATGACAGGCAGTATACCATTGAAATGGGGCATAAAGCAGCCTAACTGGCCGGCAAATTGTAAAATAGTTGTTGAATAATGCTTTTTTGCCGGCGGTGGGGATACAGAGGAGCAGGGGCTCAGAATGCTTCGTGAATGACGTTGATAATGTTTTGCATTACCGGGTCGCGCAGGCTGAGTTTGTTGTAATGCAATGAAAAATCGATCTGTTCTTGCTGGAGTGGCGCAAACTCAAGCGCCTGCAGTGGCCAGCACTGTTTGAAGATATGATAAAAACGCAGCGGCATAATGCCTATCAGATCGCTCGACGCGATCAGTGACGCGATGGTGAATAAATTGTAACTGCTAACGCTGACCTGGCGGTCAGGCAGCATATCGCGAATGCGTTTGTACAGATCGTTTTGTCCGGCACCATCCATCGTCAATAATGTGTGTTCATACTGCATCAAGGTATCGACAGAAGGCTCAGCGTTATGCGCCGGATGGTCGTTGCGGCAAACCAGTACCAGCTTATCGCTAAAGAGCGGATGGCGTCCTAACGTACGTGGGTTGTTGTGTTCGTGGTTATCGATAATTAAATCAGTCTGGAACTGACTCAGCTGGGTATTAGCATCAGTGACGGCCACATTACGCAATAGCACCTGAGGATAGGTTTTCTTCACGACCTGGTAGATAACCGGCATCACTATTGCGCCCACAGAGGCTGCGGTGCCAATGGTGATCACCCGCTGCTTATCATAACTTCCGTTAAGATCTAATGCGCCGAGGATCGACTCCAGCCCCTGGCTAATGTATTCATGAAGATGGGTGGCGTAAGCCGTTGGCGTCACGCCCTGGCCTTTACGGATAAACAATGGATCGGGAAACAGAAGCCTGAGTTTTTGGATCGATTGGCTGATAGCCGATGGAGTAAGGTTCAGAATCTTCGCGGCATTGACGATGCCTTTATGAACATAAACCGCTTCAAATATGGTCAATAAATTGAGGTCTATATTACGCAGGGTCCGGAAGATTTGTGGCGTATCATTATCGACATTCAAGTTTATTTTATTTTCCGACTTATCGTTATAATCCACACTACGCACTCCATATTCATTCATATCATGAATGATAGTTGATGATTTCATTATCATTATTATTCTGATGAACTGAAATTCGCAAGGTGAAAACGACAAATTTTCTTGGATACTCAATGCATTAACTAAGCTAATGTATTCATGTGGTGTATGTAATTATTGGCAAATTTTCATGGAAATGAGATCCAAGTACAATTTTAGTGTAGATGCGTACAGAAAAAGCACAAAATTTTGCGTGCTTATAAATGATAATGACAGACGTGGTAGGATGGCCCGAAAAATATCGGGCCATAATGTATGATATATTATTCAGAAATATATTTATGTGGGGGATTGTTTAGCAGGGCTAAAAATTGGGATACCATAATTGTGGATATATTCTCTGGTTTTGCTTCGGCAACCCACTGCGAAACTTGAGCCATCTCCATACCCGCATAACCGCAAGGGTTGATGCGCAGGAATGGCGTTAGATCCATGGCAATATTGAGTGCTAGCCCGTGGAATGAACAACCTCGGCGAATGCGTAGCCCCAATGAACAGATTTTTTTCTCCCCAACGTAGACCCCTGGCGCATCGGCACGGGGATGCGCTTCGATACCCACCTCTGCCAGCGTATTAACAACGGTCTGTTCGAGAAGTGTGACCAGCTCGCGAACGCCGAGCTTACGGCGTTTGAGGTTAAGCAGCACATACATCACCTGCTGGCCTGGACCGTGATAGGTAACCTGACCACCGCGATCGCTTTGAATGACCGGGATATCGCCGGGAACCAGCACGTGTTCGGCTTTACCTGCCTGTCCTTGGGTAAAGACGGGCTGATGCTCTACCAGCCAGATTTCATCGAGCGTGGCGTCGTCGCGAGTATCAGTGAAGTCGTGCATGGCCTGCGAGATGGGTTCGTAGGGTTGCAGACCCAGTTGACGGATGAGAAGGGTATTTAAGTCCAAAACAGCGTCTCCGCGGGGAGGGGAATGAATGGGCGCAGAGTATATCACAGCAGGGGGAGCGGAAGCGTTACCCGACTGTGCCGGGTAACGATGATGATATTACAGCACCATACGGACGATTTCGATATTGCCCAGCTCTTCGTAAAGCGTCTCGACCTGCTCAATGTGAGTGGCATTGATGGTAATGGACACCGAGTGGTAATTGCCTTTGCTGCTTGGCTTTATCTGTGGAGAGTAGTCACCTGGCGCATGGCGCTGTACCACTTCAACCACCAGGTCAACCAGCTCAGGTTTCGCCAGACCCATCACTTTGTAAGTAAATGGTGTAGGGAATTCAAGCAGTTCGTTCAGTTTGGTTTTCATGTCAGCTCCAGAGTTAAAAAAGAACAACTCCCGCTTCTGGGCGGGAGTTGTTTTTGCTATGCATATTATATGGGGATGGAAATCACACTTTCAAGTGGGTGATTTTTAACCAAACCAGTGATGGAACATTAACTTAATGTAATCAATGATATTGCCGAAGAAGTTGCCTTCAGGGATTTCCTGCAATACCACCAGAGGACGTTGATCGATAACTTTACCGTCCAGCTGGAAGTTAATGGTGCCCACAACCTGGTTTTTCTGCAGCGGTGCGTGCAGTTCACTGTTGGTCAGCACGTAGCTGGCCTTCAGATCCTTCATGCGGCCACGTGGAATGGTCAGGTAAACGTCTTTATCCACACCCAGGGAAGCACGGTCGGTGTTGCCGAACCAGGCTGGCTCTGACGCAAACTCTTTGCCGGCTTTAATTGGGTTAACGGTTTCAAAGAAGCGGAAGCCCCAGGTCAGTAATTTTTTGCTCTCGGTCTCGCGGCCTTTATAGGTGCGACCGCCCATTACGGCGGAAACGAGGCGCATCTGGCCTTCGGTCGCTGAGGCAACCAGGTTATAACCTGCTTTATCGGTATGGCCGGTTTTAATGCCGTCAACGTTCAGGCTGTTGTCCCACAGCAGGCCGTTACGGTTCATCTGGCGAATACCGTTAAAGGTAAATTCTTTTTCTTTATAGATGGTGTACTCATTCGGTACGTCGCGGATAAGCGCCTGACCGATAAGCGCCATATCGCGCGCAGAGCTGTACTGACCATCAGCATCCAGGCCATGAACGGTCTGGAAGTGGGTGTTTTTCAGGCCTAACTGAGTGACATAGTTGTTCATCAGACCGACGAAGGAGTCCTGACTGCCGGCGACATAATCGGCCATTGCCACGCAGGCATCGTTGCCAGATTGCAGGTTAATCCCGCGAATCAGCTGCGACACCGGCACCTGCATTCCTGGCTTCAGGAACATCAGTGAGGAGCCTTTGAACACAGGGTTACCGGTAGCCCAGGCATCGTTACCAATGGTCACCAGATCGGATTCTTTGAATTTACCCGCTCTCATTGCCTGACCGATGACGTAGCTGGTCATCATTTTGGTCAGGCTCGCAGGGTCGCGGCGGGAATCCGCATTCTGTTCTGCCAGCACTTTGCCAGAGTTGTAATCGATAAGGATGTAGGACTCCGCATCAATCTGCGGAACGCCTGGGATCATGGTTTTGATGTTCAGGTCATCGGCGTGGGCAGCGGAGGTCAGAGCTGCTACTGAAAGCGCCGGAATAAGTAAGCGTGCGAGGAAAGAGGTCTTCATGGTCAGAACAACGACGTCCGTGATGGAGTTAAAAAAGTGCCTTACTATAACAAATGCCCTTCAGACAGGCATCCGACATCGCATATGACTTTGTTAATGACTTTTACATTTGCGAAAAATCGGACGCCGCTGAGCACGTTAGTTGGCGTGTGTAATAAACGATTGCAGCTGCGCTTCGCTCTGCAAACGTTGCTGGATGGTACTGGCCTCGCCTTTACTGGCGAATGGACCAAGTTGAATACGCCAGACCGCGCCGTTTTGCGTCACGCGACCCGGTACGGAGAATTGCTGGCTCAAACGCTGCTGGTACTGCTGGGCACGCGTTTGGTCGCTCACCGCGCCAACCTGGACGACATAATCGCCGGTGGAGGCTGCCGTGGTTGCTGCCGGTGCGGCTACGGCCGCAGCGGGTGCTGTGCTTGCTGGCGCGGTTACCGGGGCTGCCGTTTGTGCTGGAGTCGTGACCGCCGGAGCACTCTCTTCCAGCACGCCGCTATTCAGTGGCGTTGGGGCACCGAGGAAACCGCCGCTTTTCACTGGCGCACCATCACCGCTGCTGGTGGCGGTTAGCGTATCGTTGCTGATAGCACGCACATCACCCTGCGGAGCCGCTGCCTGTGGAGCAGAGGAGACGCTACCCATGCCACCGCTCAAATCAGGGCGGCTCGGTAGCGCGTAAGTCTGCTTGGCTACCGTCGTACAGGCCATGCCTGGACCCGAAAGCGAACCATCCTGGGCAACGATGATGGGATCGATGCGAACTTTGGTGTTGTTTGAGTTATTGAGGCGATCGGCCGCGGCACGAGAAAGCGAAATCACACGATCGTTGCCGTACGGGCCACGATCGTTAATGCGCACTACGATCATGCGACCGTTGGCGAGGTTGGTGATCCGCGCATAGCTCGGGATGGGCAGCGTTGGATGCGCAGCGGTTAGCTGATTCGGATCGAATGCTTCACCGCTGGCCGTCAAATTACTGCCGGGCTCGGCATCATAGATTGCCGCAAAACCCGCCTGGCTGAATTTTGACGCATCTTGCACAATTTTGTATTTCTTGCCGTCGCGTTCATAGTCCTGATTGGCGGTCGCATTCAGGGGTTCAAAGCGTGGATCGGCCCCGCTGATTTCGACTACCGGGCCATTACATACCGCAGGTTGTGGTGCGGAAACGGTCTGTTGTTGAACATCATTACTCGAACAAGCCGCCAGCAGCCCTGCCGCTATGCAGATCCCAAGCCATTGCTTACGCATTGAGCACCCCTTAGACGCTTTTTGACAACATTTTTCTGTGGGTATGTATCGACATCACGATACCGAACCCGGCCATCAGTACGATCAGGGCAGACCCCCCGTAGCTGACCAACGGTAGCGGAACGCCTACCACCGGCAAGATGCCACTTACCATACCAATATTTACGAAGACATAAACGAATAAAATCAGCATCAAACCGCCTGCCATCACGCGGCCAAAGGTGGTTTGCGCCTGGGCGGCAATCCATAGGCCGCGCATAATCAAAAGCACATAGAGTGCGAGCAGAATCAGTATGCCGATAAGTCCCAGCTCTTCAGCCAGTACCGCAAAGATAAAGTCAGTGTGGCGTTCAGGTAAGAATTCCAGTTGCGACTGTGTTCCGTGTAGCCAACCTTTCCCGCGCAGGCCACCTGAGCCAATGGCAATTTTGGACTGAATAATGTGATAGCCCGCGCCGAGCGGGTCGGATTCTGGGTCGAGCAGCATCATCACGCGCTGGCGCTGATAATCGTGCATCAGGAAGAACCACAAAATCGGGATAAAGGCGGCAACCAGCAGCACGGCTACCAGAATCAAGCGCCAGCTTAGCCCCGCCAGGAACAGTACGAACAGGCCGGAAAGGGCAACAAGAATCGAGGTGCCGAGGTCAGGCTGTGCGGCGACCAGCAGGGTCGGCATGAAAATCAGTACCAGCGCAATGCCGGTATTTTTCAGCGACGGTGGGCAGACATCGCGGTTGATAAAGCGCGCTACCATCAGCGGTACGGCAATTTTGGCAATTTCTGATGGCTGGAAACGGACAATACCGAGGTCGAGCCAGCGCTGTGCCCCTTTCGAAATTGCGCCAAAGGCGTCAACTGCGACGAGCAAAATAATACAGAAGATATACAGCCATGGCGCCCAGCCTTCGTACACGCGAGGCGGGATCTGCGCCATGACGACCATAATCACCAGACCCATCGCAATCTGGCCGATTTTACGTTCCGTCATCCCCATATCCTGGCCGCTGGCGCTCCAGATAACCAGCGCGCTATAAGTCAGCAGCGCCAACAGGATCAGTAGCATGGCAGGGTCGATATGGATTTTATTCCAGAACGAGCGTTTGTTCGGATTATCCGTCATAGTTATTGGTCCTCCGACGCGGTGGCCGCTGGGTTTTCTGTCGGCAGTTCGGTGTTATTGTCGCCCAGCATGATGTGGTCAAGGATCTGACGCATGATGGTACCGACCGCCGGGCCTGCGCCGCCGTTCTCTAAAATGATAGCAACTGCGACCTGCGGATCGTTATATGGCGCAAAGGCAGTCATCAGCTTGTGGTCACGTAAACGCTCAGCAATACGGTGAGCATTGTAGGTTTCGTTGGCCTTCAGGCCGAAGACCTGTGCGGTACCGGACTTAGCCGCGATTTTATACGGTGCGCTGGCAAAATATTTGTGCGCGGTACCGTTGCCACGGTTAGCCACGCCGTACATGCCGTCTTTGGCAATTTCCCAGTAGCCGGAATGAATGTCACCAATCGGCGGCTCCTGCGGCTGGATCCACGGGACTTTTTTCCCTTCTTCCACGGTGCTGGCCAGCAGATGAGGCGTTTTGATGATGCCATCGTTTATCAGGATCATCAGCGCTTTACTCATCTGGATAGGCGTTGCCGTCCAGTAGCCTTGGCCGATACCGACCGGAATGGTATCCCCCTGATACCACGGCTTTTTAAAACGTTTTAACTTCCACTCACGGGTCGGCATGTTACCGGAGCGCTCTTCCGAAAGGTCGATGCCGGTATAGTCGCCGTAGCCAAATTTACTCATCCATTCGGATAGGCGGTCGATCCCCATGTCGTAGGCGACCTGATAGAAAAAGGTATCCGCGGATTCTTCCAGCGCTTTGGTGACGTTCAGGTGGCCGTGGCCCCATTTTTTCCAGTCACGATAGCGTTTGTCGGAACCCGGAAGCTGCCACCAACCTGGGTCAAACAGGCTGGTATTACGGTTAATCACGCCTGCACTCATCGCGGACACAGCCACGTAAGGTTTGACCGTCGATGCTGGAGGGTAGACTCCCTGCGTGGCACGGTTAACCAGCGGCGTATTCGGGTCGTTCAGCAGACCGCTGTAATCCTTACTGGAGATGCCATCAACAAACAGGTTCGGGTCGTAGCTTGGCATGGAAACCAGCGCCAGAATGCTGCCATTACGCGGATCCGTCACGACGACGGCAGCACGGCTGCCTGCTAGCAGTGTTTCAATGTACTGCTGGAGCTTCAGGTCGAGGGTCAGATAAATATCATGCCCGGCCTGCGGCGGCACCTCTTTTAGCTGACGGATAACGCGGCCGCGGTTGTTAACTTCAACCTCTTCATAGCCTGTTTGACCGTGGAGCATGTCTTCGTAAAAACGTTCGATACCGAGCTTGCCAATATCGTGTGTTGCCGCATAGTTGGCCAGTTTGCCGTCTTTATCCAGTCTGTCGACGTCTTTATCGTTAATTTTTGAGACATAGCCGATAACGTGGGTGAGGGCGGAACCGTACGGATAGAAGCGGCGCTTGTAGCCTTTTACCTCAACGCCCGGAAAGCGATATTGGTTGACGGCAAAGCGCGCCACCTGCACTTCCGTGAGGTTGGTTTTCAATGGAATAGAGGTGAAGCGGTGTGAACGGGCGCGCTCTTTTTTAAACGCAGCAATATCGTCATCAGAGAGATCGACAACGTCGCGCAGACCGTCAATCGTCTGCTGCACGCTATCGACTTTCTCCGGCATGATCTCTAACTGGTAGATGGTGCGGTTCAGCGCCAGCGGAGTGCCGTTGCGATCGTAGATGATGCCGCGGCTGGGTGCGATGGGCACCAGCTTAATGCGGTTTTCATTAGAACGCGTCTGGTAGTCAGTAAAGCGAACGATCTGCAAATTGTAGAGATTGGCAATCAGCACGCCGGTCAGCAGCAAAATTCCCAAAAAAGCGACCACAGCCCGGCGCACAAAAAGCGCGGACTCTGCCGTATAGTCGCGAAAAGAATTCTGTAGTTTCATTCGCTGCTTAATCTACCCTGGTCATCATTACTCGCGGTGGTAAGGGTGGTTGGTGGTGATACTCCACGCCCGATAGAGGCTTTCCGCAACCAGCACGCGCACCAGCGGGTGAGGTAACGTTAATGTGGAGAGAGACCAACTTTGTTCTGCTGCGGCCTTGCATGCTGGAGAAAGACCTTCAGGACCGCCAATCAGCAAGCTGACGTCACGACCATCCTGCTTCCAGCGCTCCAGCTCGCGAGCAAGCTGAGGCGTATCCCATGGTTTTCCTGGGATATCCAGCGTGACGATACGATTTTTTCCTGCGGCGGCGAGCATCAGCTCGCCTTCTTTATCCAGAATACGTTTGATGTCCGCATTCTTGCCGCGCTTGCCGGCAGGAATTTCCACCAGTTCGAACGGCATATCTTTCGGAAAACGACGAAGGTATTCGGTAAAACCGGTTTGTACCCAATCCGGCATTTTGGTGCCGACGGCGACCAACTGCAGCTTCACAACTTAACTCCAGAGCTTTTCCAGTTCATACAGGCGACGGCTTTCTTCCTGCATAACGTGGACAATGACATCGCCTAAATCGACAACGATCCAGTCGGCAACGTTTTCGCCTTCAACGCCCATCGGCAGCAGACCGGCAGCACGAGATTCCTGTACCACATGATCGGCAATAGACATAACGTGGCGGCTGGAGGTACCGGTGCAAATAATCATGCAGTCGGTGATGCTGGATTTACCGTGAACATCGATGGAGACGATATCCTGACCTTTCAAATCATCAATTTTGTCGACAACAAAATCCTGGAGTTCTTTACCCTGCAAGTGTTCCCCCTGGGGTGTGAAGATAAACAATATAAAACAGCCCAACAGTATACCCGAACTGAAATTAATGTCGGGACAAAAAAACACCTATCGGCGTTCTGGCGGGCTATCATCCCATTCCTTAATGCCGATTGCATCGCCATTTTTGTAAAACAATTGCTGTCTACAAGTGCTGGAGGGGGATGTTTCAGGCTGCGGAGAATAACAGTCTATTTATGCGTGTCAATGGGTTGGCGGATCTCAGTGGCAGAAATACGTTTTATCCTTCGCTTGGCGTCCAGATAGCTCTGCTATTGAGCACGCGCAGCGTGACGAACTGTGCGTGAAAATCAATGACGCTCCATGCTCCGTGATCGATACGAAAATGCCACATGCTGGCGGTTGGCATCCCTAACAATAAGGCGGTCAGGAGGCTAAGCACTCCCTGATGGCTAACAATGAGCAGATTTTTATCATCATAATCAGCAAGCTCATCGGCAAATGCCTTCACGCGCAGGGAGAAATCGGGAAAGCCCTCGCCGTTGGTCGGGGCCGCATGCTGCCAGTCGGCGCACCAGGCATCATAGTTTGCTTTATCTTCAACCTGCAGGTCGCGATGGTGGCGCATCTCCCAGTCGCCGAAAAACATCTCGTTTAACAGCGGATGAGCCGTCATAGGCAACTGACGGTCGCCGAGCAGCAGGCGTGCGGTATGCTGAGTGCGTTCAAGTTCACTGCACAACACCCGGTCAAACGGAACCTGCTGTAGCATTTCGCCGAGACGACGTGCCTGGGCTTGGCCTTTATCAGTGAGTGGAGTAGGAGAGTGGCCACTGTATAGCCCGGCAACGTTGGCTTCGGTTTCGCCATGGCGTACTAACCAGAGTTTCATGATGCCAGTCCCCTTAAGAAGACGCTACGCGCCGTGGTGATAGAGCCCTTGCTGCATAATATAAGTGAGCACGGCTTCTGGCATCATCTCTTCACACGATTCATCGCGCTCCAGTCGTTCCCGGATGAGGGTGGCCGAGACGTCAAACCAAGGAGTTTCTGCAAGGTAGATTTTACCCGCCGGCTGATTATGTAACTCTTCAATGTTGCTGGTGAGATGTTGGTCGAGCCACTGCTGATGTTCTTCCTGAGCCATGGTGAGAGGGTAACCTGGGCGGCGGGTAACCAGCAGATGGGTGTTGTCGAGAATCGTCTCGTAGCGATGCCAGCTTGGAAACGTCAACAGTGAATCCTGGCCGATAATAAAGGCCAGCGGTTTGTCTGGCCCTTGTTCCTGGCGCCACTGTTGCAGGGTATCTGCCGTGAACGATGGTGTGTCCCGGCGCAGTTCGCGCTCGTCTAGTACAAACAGTGGCTTATCGGCGATTGCCAGTTCGACCATCAGTTTACGCTGTTCGCTAGTGGCTTCCGGCTGCGGGCGGTGCGGGGGGACGTTGTTGGGCATAATAATCACCCGAGAGAGACCAATTTGATTCGCCAGAATCTCCACCGGTTTCAGGTGACCATAATGGATGGGATCGAAGGTCCCGCCGAAAAGCGCCTGTAATTTTGCCATATCATCCATCGATAAAAACGTCGGCTAGCGCTTTATGACAAAGCAGCAGCGACAAACTTTCCAGTTCAGCCCAGACTGACTGACCGTAATCTTGTTTCAGGGTAAGTTCTGCGTGGCTCAGCAGAGTGACTGCCTGGCGAAGCTGCGCGCTACTCAGACGGTTAACGGCTTCGCCAACCATTGCCCGGCGGTTTTGCCAGACCCGATGTTTATCAAACAGGGAACGCAACGGCGTGTGTGTGCTATGCCGCTTTAGCGTGACCAGTAGCAGGAGTTCACGTTGCAATGTTCGCAGCAAAATAACCGGTTCACTGCCTTCGAGTCGCAGCTGCTGCAGTATGTGCAGCGCACGTTTGCTTTTTCCGGCCAGTACGGCGTCTACCCAGTGGAACGGCGTAAAGTGCGCGGCGTCGTTGACGGCCTGCTCAACGCGGGGGAGCGTCAGCTTGCCGTCCGGCCACAGCAGCGATAAACGTTCCAGTGCCTGAGCCAATGCCAGAAGATTACCTTCATAGCAGTAACACAGCAGCTGGCTGGCAGGTTCGTCGAGCTGAAGATTATGCTGTTTGGCGCGGTTAGCCAGCCAGCGTGGTAGCTGTGCTTGCTCCGGCGTCTGGCAGTTGATCTGCACAGCGCGGGTCGCAAGCGAGGTCAACCATGCGGCGTTTTCTTGCGCTTTAGTGAGCTTGTTGCCGCGCACGATCAGTAAGAGATCGTCATGCAGTAGACTCACCAGGGTCGCCAGCTGTTCATTGATTGCCGCGTTGGGGCCATTCTCCGGCAGCAGCAGCAACAACGTCTGGCGGCTGGCAAACAGGCTCATGGCCTGACATAGGGAAAACAGCTCCTGCCAATCGGTGCTGGCATCGAGCGTAAAGGTGTGATGTTCGATAAAACCTTCGCCAGCGGCGGCATGCCGGATGGCATCCTGGCTTTCCTGAAGGAAGAGGGGGTCATTACCGAGCAGGAGATACGCCGCGCGCAGCCCTTCAGAGAGCTGCGCGCGGAGTTGTTCTGGGTACAACCGAATCATCAGTTACCCAGAGTCGTTGATACACGAGAGCTGCTGTTCGGCTTGTCGGCCGATGCTTTTGCGCTCTCTTTGACATCAGCGATATGCACGCTTGGCAGCTTACGGATCAGCTGTTCAGCGGCTTTTTGGTACATTTCCTGAACGATCATGCTTTGTTCGTTATCTTTTGCCAGTGCCTTTTGTGGGTTGTCGAAGAATGAACGATACACTTTGGTGGAGATCGGGAAGATATCCTGCCCCGGGATCAGTACCGTAGCATGCGCCGTCATGACCATCTGGTACTCCGCCGTCTGACCATTCTGGAATACGGAAGCGGTATCTTGCGACAGACTTACGTTGCCAAGGCGCAGTGATGGAACATCCTGACGCAGCGTGCTTTGATCGAGCACAGTAATGTCATTGCTCCGTAACTGTTCACGTACCGCACGGCTAAACGGGCCGTTCGGATCGCCAGACTGAAGGATCAAGGTTTTCATTTCGTCGGGTACCTGCGTGGTACTACGCAGGTGCCAGCCGCATCCGGCGGTGACCAGCACCGCCACAGATAACAACAATGTTGTCAGAAATCGCACGCTTCCTCCCGCGCTTAGCCAACGACCAGGTTAAGCAGCTTGCCCGGTACGTAGATGACTTTACGTATGGTCACGCCCTCAAGGTATTTTGCCACCAGGTGTTCCTGGCCTGCACGTTCACGCACTTGTTCTTCGGTCGCATCAACCGCAACGGTGATTTTACCGCGAACTTTACCGTTAACCTGCACGACGACCAGCGTAGTGTTCTCCACCATCGCTTTTTCGTCAGCCACTGGCCACGGTGCGTTGTCGATATCGCCTTCGCCGCCCAGTTCCTGCCACAGAGTAAAGCAGACGTGTGGGGTGAACGGGTTAAGCATGCGCACCACCGCCAGCAGAGCTTCCTGGATCAGTGCACGATCCTGCTCGCCTTCTTGTGGGGCTTTTGCCAGTTTGTTCATCAGTTCCATCACTGCGGCAATCGCGGTGTTGAAGGTCTGACGACGACCGATATCATCGGTCACTTTAGCGATAGTTTTGTGAACATCACGGCGCAGAGCCTGCTGATCTTCGCTCAGTGCTTCGGCGTTGAGCGCAGCAACCGGGCCACGTGCAGTATGCTCATAAACCAATTTCCATACGCGTTTCAGGAAGCGGTTAGCCCCTTCAACACCGGATTCCTGCCATTCCAGCGTCATATCGGCTGGAGATGCGAACATCATGAACAGACGGACGGTATCCGCGCCGTAGCGCTCAACCATCACCTGCGGGTCAATGCCGTTGTTTTTCGACTTGGACATTTTGCTCATGCCGGTATACACCAGCTCATGGCCTTCAGCGTCCTTCGCCTTCACGATACGGCCTTTTTCGTCACGCTCAACGATGGCATCAACTGGTGAAACCCAGTTACGTTCGCCGTTTGCGCCCACGAAGTAGAAGGCATCAGCCAGAACCATGCCCTGACACAGCAGTTGTTTTGCTGGCTCATCAGAGTTAACCAGGCCCGCGTCGCGTATCAGTTTGTGGAAGAAGCGGAAATACAGCAGGTGCATGATGGCGTGTTCGATACCACCAATGTAGATATCAACTGGCAGCCAGTAGTTAGCCGCTTTTGAATCCAGCATGCCTTCCTGATACTGCGGGCAAGTGTAGCGCGCGTAGTACCATGATGATTCCATAAAGGTATCGAAGGTATCGGTTTCACGCAGTGCAGGCATCCCGTTAACGGTGGTTTTTGCCCACTCTGGGTCAGCCTTGATTGGGCTGGTGATACCGTCCATGACCACATCTTCCGGCAGAATAACCGGCAGTTGATCTTCTGGCGTTGGCAGCACGGTGCCGTCTTCCAGGGTGACCATTGGAATTGGTGCACCCCAGTAGCGCTGACGGGATACGCCCCAGTCACGCAGACGGTAGTTTACCTTACGCTCACCGACGCCCATTTCAGCCAGTTTGTCAGCGATGGCGTTAAAGCCAGCTTCATAGCTCAGACCGTCGAATTCGCCGGAGTTAAACAGGGTGCCTTTTTCAGTCAGCGCTTGCTCGGACAGGTCAGGTTTAGAACCATCAGCGGCCAGGATAACCGGCTTGATGTTCAGACCGTATTTGGTCGCAAATTCGTAGTCGCGTTGATCGTGACCCGGAACGGCCATGACTGCGCCTGTGCCGTACTCCATCAGAACGAAGTTAGCGGCCCAGACAGGAATTGCTTCGCCGGTCAGCGGATGAATCGCTTTAAAACCGGTATCGATGCCTTTTTTCTCCATGGTCGCCATATCGGCTTCGGCCACTTTGGTGTTACGGCACTCATCGATGAAGGTTGCCAGCTCTGCGTTGTTGGCAGCAGCTTGCTGGGCCAGAGGGTGACCCGCAGCCACGGCCAGGTAAGTACAACCCATAAAGGTATCTGGACGGGTGGTGTAGACGGTCAGCTTGTCGGCGTAGTCGTTCACGTTGAAGGAGATTTCTACTCCTTCTGAACGGCCAATCCAGTTACGCTGCATCGTTTTCACGGTGTCAGGCCAGTGATCCAGGTTATCCAGATCGCGCAGCAGTTCGTCCGCGTAAGCGGTGATTTTGATGAACCACTGTGGAATTTCTTTACGCTCAACTTTGGTGTCGCAGCGCCAGCAGCAGCCGTCGATAACCTGTTCGTTAGCCAGCACGGTCTGGTCGTTCGGACACCAGTTCACCGCAGAGGTTTTCTTGTAAACCAGGCCTTTTTTATACAGCTCGGTAAAGAATTTCTGCTCCCAGCGATAATACTCCGGAGTGCAGGTCGCCAGCTCGCGGCTCCAGTCATAGCCAAAGCCCAGCATTTTAAGCTGGTTTTTCATGTACGCGATGTTGTCGTAGGTCCAAGGCGCCGGCGCGGTGTTGTTTTTCACTGCTGCGCCTTCAGCCGGCAGGCCGAATGCATCCCAACCGATTGGCTGCAGCACGTTTTTGCCCAGCATACGCTGGTAGCGAGCAATCACATCGCCGATGGTGTAGTTACGGACGTGGCCCATGTGTAGTCGACCAGAAGGATAGGGAAGCATCGACAGGCAGTAATACTTCTCTTTGCTCTCGTCTTCAGTAACTTCAAATGTGCGCTTCTCATCCCAGTGAAGCTGGACTTTCGATTCTATCTCTTCCGGGCGGTATTGCTCTTGCATGGCAGCCAGTGATCCTGTTTTCAATGCAGCTACAAATGTAGCCAGTAGATGTGGTATTTCAGATCCGCATAGCATAGCCCAAACGCTGCCGTCAAAACAGCCTTTCGCACATTACGCGAATGAAAAGCTGTCGGCGTAAATTGTGAACTCTGTGGCGAAGCTGGCAAAGCGAAAAAGAAATAACAGCTACTATTAGAATAGGTTAACCGGCTGGGAGAGGAAACAATGAACAAGGTTGCTCAAATTTACCGTGAACTGGTCGGTACGCTGACCGAACGCCTGCGTAACGGCGAACGCGATATTGATGCATTGGTGATGCAGGCGAGAGCGAAGGTCGCGCAAACCAGCGAGTTAACGCGCACTGAAATTGATGAGTTGATTCGCGCGGTGCGCCGCGATTTAGAAGAGTTCGCCATGAGCTACGGTGAAAGCCAGGAAGATGAGTCCGACAGCGTCTTCTTGCGGGTGATTAAAGAGAGTATCTGGCAGGAGCTGGCCGATATCACCGACAAAACGCAGTTGGAGTGGCGTGAGGTCTTCCAGGATCTGAATCACCATGGCGTGTACCACAGCGGTGAGGTGGTAGGCTTAGGCAATCTGGTGTGTGAGAAATGCCATTACCATCTGGCGGTGTACACGCCGGATGTGCTGCCGCGCTGCCCGAAATGCGGCCATGACCAGTTCCAGAGACGGCCATTCGAACCGTAATCCATTGGGCCGGATAGGGGGTAACGCTATCCGGCCGTGTTTCTGTTAAGCGGGAAGGGGTTAGGCGTAAAATTCCAACCTTTGCGCCAGCAAATCGACAAACTTTTGGCGATCGATATCGACCATCACCTCGGCGTTCGGTGTATTCCTGGTCAGGAAGTAGTAATCCACCACCGTCATCCCCTGGGTGTATTTCCCCTGCGTTTCAACGCCGACCCAGCGCTTCACGGTGGTAAACATCTCCGGCTTTAGCAGCCAGGCAATGGTGCACGGGTCGTGCAATGGCGCGCCAACAAAGCCCCATTTTTCGTCTTTGTGGTATTCCATAAAGAAGTCGAGCAGTTCCGCCACGATGGTGGAAATGGGATTGCCAATGGCACGAAAACGCTCAATATCTTCAGCGTGGATTTGCGCTTTATGCGTGACATCCAGGCCTGCCATCACCACGGGTATGCCTGATTGGAAGACGATTTCCGCCGCTTCCGGGTCGACGTAGATATTGAACTCAGCGGCCGGCGTCCAGTTACCCAGCGCCATCGCTCCGCCCATGATAACGATGCGGGCAATTTTCGCGTGCAGCTCAGGGTGAGCGTTTAATAACAGCGCAACGTTGGTTTGTGGCCCGGTCGACACGATGGTGACCGGCTCACGGCTTTCGCGCAGCGTTTTTGCCATCAGTTCCACGGCGGTCATGTTTTGCGGCATAAATGCGGGTTCTGGCAGCGCAGGGCCATCGAGTCCGCTTTCGCCATGTACGTTATCGGCAATAATCAGCTCACGCATTAATGGCTTAATCGCGCCACCGGCTACGGGAATATCCGTTCGGTTGAGTAGCGTGAGCATCCGCAGCACATTGCGCAGGGTTTTGTCAGGCGTCTGGTTGCCTGCAGAAGAGGTGATGGCCTTGACCTCCAGTTCTGGGGAGGCGAGGGCGAGTACGATAGCAATGGCGTCATCATGACCCGGATCGCAATCAATAATAATTGGCTGTGCCATAGCAGTTCCTTGTCAGCGTTGTTTTGTGACAAGGGTAAGGCTTACATGTGGAATGAACGAGAATGGATACGTTAAAGCGTGATGAAGCGCGCACTCTGCTGAGTGCGCGCGGTCAGATTAGTGCAGGATTTTCGCCAGGAAGTCTTTGGCGCGATCGGATTTCGGGTTCGCGAAGAAGGCTTCTTTTTCGGCGTCTTCGACGATTTTGCCCTCATCCATAAAGATCACTCGGTTAGCCACTTTACGGGCAAAGCCCATCTCGTGGGTTACCACCATCATCGTCATCCCTTCGTGGGCCAGTTCAACCATCACGTCCAGCACTTCGTTGATCATCTCCGGATCGAGCGCAGATGTTGGTTCATCAAAAAGCATCGCTACCGGATCCATACACAGCGCGCGAGCGATTGCCACACGCTGCTGCTGGCCACCAGAAAGCTGGGCCGGAAATTTATTGGCGTGCGCGGAAAGCCCCACGCGATCAAGCAGCTTGAGCCCTTTTTCACGAGCGGCGGCTTTATCGCGCTTCAGGACTTTGACCTGTGCCAGCGTCAGGTTTTCGATGATTGACAGATGCGGGAACAATTCAAAATGCTGGAATACCATGCCAACGTGAGAACGTAGCTTGGCGAGATCCGTTTTCTTATCGTTCACCTGAGTGCCGTTGACCAGAATTTCGCCTTGCTGCACTGGCTCCAGACCGTTTACGGTTTTAATCAACGTGGATTTACCGGAGCCTGATGGTCCGCACACCACCACCACTTCGCCTTTTTTCACTTCCGTGGAGCAGTCGGTCAGCACCTGAAAGTGGCCATACCATTTAGAAACATTTTTCAGGGTAATCATTACACGGTCCTTTTCTTCAAGTAGCTGACCAGCAGCGAGGCGCTAAGGCTAATAACAAAGTAAACAAAACCAGCAAACAGGATCATTTCCACCTGGGTACCATCACGCTCGCCAATGGTTGAGGCGGTACGGAAGAAGTCAGCCAGGCTCAGGACGTATACCAGCGAGGTATCCTGGAACAGTACGATCCCTTGGGTAAGCAGCAGCGGCACCATGGCGCGGAACGCCTGTGGCAAAATGATGAGTTTCATTGACTGCCAGTGGGTCATCCCCAGTGCCAGCGCGGCGCTCGACTGCCCGCGGGAGATACTTTGAATCCCGGCGCGGATAATCTCCGAGTAGTAGGCGGCTTCAAACATCGAAAATGCCACCATCGCCGAAATCAGACGGATATCGCTTTTTGGCGACAGCCCCAGCACGTTTTGCAGAAAACCCGGCACAATCAGATAAAACCACAGCAGTACCATTACCAGCGGTACAGAGCGGAAAACGTTGACGTAGGTTTTGGCAAACCAGGCAATGGGTTTAAATGTCGACAGGCGCATTACCGCAAGGATAGTGCCCCAGACAATACCGATGATAATCGCCGTAACGGTGATTTTTAGCGTGATAACCAGACCTGCCAGCAGGTAGGGCATCGACGGGACGATAGAACTCCAGTCAAATTCGTACATTATTTACCCCCCAAATTGCCCGGCAGGCGGATTTTGCGTTCCACCAGCGCCATCACCAGCATAATCACGGCATTAATCAAAACATACGCTAAGGTGATCGCCGTAAAGGACTCCCAGGCGTGCGCTGAGTAATCCAGCAGCTTGCCGGCCTGAGCAGCCATATCGACCAAACCAATGGTTGAAGCGATGGCTGAGTTCTTCACCAGGTTCATCATTTCAGAAGTCATTGGCGGCACGATAACGCGATAGGCGTTTGGCAGCAGCACATAGCGGTAGGCCTGCGGTAGGGTCAGACCCATCGCCAACGCGGCATTTTTCTGTCCGCGCGGCAGCGATTGAATCGCGGCGCGCACCTGTTCACAGACGCGCGCAGCGGTGAACAGACCCAAACAGATCATTGAGGAGAGGAAGAACTGAATGTTCGGATCCAACTCGGATTTAAACCACATACCGAGATTTTCCGGCAGCAGCTCCGGTACGACGAGATACCAGGTAAAGAACTGCACGATCAGCGGAACGTTACGGAACAGTTCAACGTAGCAAGTGCCCAGTGCGGCTAAAAAGCGATTAGGCACGGTGCGCAGGATGCCAAACAGCGAGCCGACCAGGAAGGCGATAATCCATGCAGTGATAGAAAGCGCCACGGTGACCTGGAAACCGCTCCAGAGCCAGCCGAGATAGGTGGTGTTGCCGAATGGGGCCTGTTGTAAAAAGATACCCCAGTTCCAATCTATGGACATAAATGTACTCCAGAAAAAAAAAGGGTAGCAGGACCCCTGCTACCCTCGAAGATTGTTGAACAGCGTTTTGCGGTATTCAGGCCAGGTGGGGAACGACCACCTGACTTATAGTCTGTCCGTGCTGAGCCACAATCGAGAGGGCAGATTATTCCGCCCTGTTGTTTTAATTAGTTAAGTGCTTTGTCATTTGGCGTTTTGAACAGCGCTTTCATCTCTTCAGACAGCTCGAAGTTCATATTCAGGTTTTTCGGTGGGATTGGGTTTTTGAACCACTTATCAAACCATTTTGCCGCTTCGCCAGAGGTCTGCGCCTGAGCGATGGTATCGTCCATCAGCTTTTTAAAGTCTGGATCGTTTTTACGCAGCATACAGCCGTAGGCTTCCTGAGATTGCGGCTTGCCGACGATCTCCCAGTTGTCCGGTTTTTTGGCTTTCGCACGTTCACCTGCCAGCAGGGCATCATCCATCATAAAGGCCACTGCACGACCGCTTTCCAAAGTACGGAAGGAGTCACCGTGGTCTTTAGCGCTGATGATGCGCATGTTCATTTTTTGTTCGTCATTGAGCTTATGCAGCAGAATTTCAGAGGTGGTACCGGAAGTCACCACGACCGCTTTATCTTTCAGGTCAGCGAAGTCTTTAATCTCACCGCCTTTTTTCACTAACAGACGCGTACCGACCACGAAGATCGTGTCAGAGAAAGCCGCTTGTTTCTGGCGTTCGAGGTTGTTGGTGGTTGAACCACACTCAAAATCGAAGGTGCCGTTTTGCAGCAGTGGGATACGGTTCTGGGAAGTGATAGGAATCAGCTTCACGTCCAGTTTCGGGTTGTTCAGCTTTTTCTTGACGGCTTCAACGATGGCGTTGGAGTAGTCCTGCGAGTAACCGACGACTTTTTGCTGGTTGTCATAATAAGAGAACGGCACGGAAGATTCGCGGTGGCCTACGACAATGACGCCGTTTTTAGCGATTTTATCCAGAGTCGATTGCTGCTGTGCGGCATCGGCTGCAGGCTTTGCGTCTTCTGCATGCGCCAGACCAGCGCTCACACCCAGAACCAGCATGGCGGCGGCCAATTTACGTAATTGCATTTCCAACTCCTTTATCCTCTGCATCGGTAATGATGCATTGATACCCATTGTGAATGTTGTGTTGTTATAGGCTGCACTTTTTGTCAGCAGCGTTATGTGTGTTTGTTAGCATTTAGTTTGGCTTAATGTAAAGATTTTGCTGCGTTATTGTTTATTTTTGCGAAGTGCGCCGCACCGCTTTGAGGCAAAAATAGTCGTTTGCACGATTATGGTGCTACCGATGTCTTTTTGTGGTGCAACTCAGTTGCGCTTTTCAGTGTGATGCAGCCTCTTGATTATATTAAGCAAGTGGCGTGCCAGAATGGCCATTTTGGAGGAGGGGGAAGCCGGTATGGAAAACCCGCCCCGACGACAAACATAACGCATGTCGCTGGGGCGAGTGAATAATGTTAAGACATTAGCGGCGGCGTTGGCGCAGGCTCATCACCAGTGCGCCAAAACCGAACAGGACGGTAATCAGCCACAACGTCCAATCGCCGGTACGCGCATAAGGCGTTAATCCCGTCGTCGGCGTCACCTTCGCCGTCAGTACCTGACGGGTAAACTGCGGGATCATCGCCTGAATTTCACCGCGAGGCCCAATGACAGCGGTAATGCCGTTATTGGTGCTACGCAGCAGCGGACGTGCCAGCTCGAGTGCACGCATTCGCGCCATCTGGAAATGCTGCCACGGGCCGATAGATTTGCCAAACCATGCGTCATTAGAGATGGTCAGCAGGAAGTTCGTGTCCGGGCGGAAGTTATCGCGCACCTGCTGGCCGAGAATAATCTCGTAGCAGATGGCCGCCGTCAGCTTCAGATTATGCGCGTTAAGCTGCGGTTGCACGTAAGGCCCGCGGCTGAATGACGACATCGGCAGATCAAAGAACGGCGCTAATGGGCGCAGAATTGACTCCAGCGGCACAAACTCACCAAACGGCACCAGATGGTTTTTGTTGTAGCGATTCGGCGACTCATAGCTGTACGGACTATCTTTACCCAGCGTAATGATGGTGTTGTAGGTATCGTACCGATTCTGCTTGTTGAGGCGTGAATCGACGATGCCGGTAATCAGCGTGCTATTTTTGGCGCGCAGTAAATCATCCATCATGCTGAGGAAGCGCTGCTGATTAATCTCCAGATCGGGAATGGCAGACTCCGGCCAGATAATCAGCTCTGACTTACCCATCACTTGTTCAGTGGCATCAAGGTAGACTTTGAGCGTATTGAGCAACTGATTTTCATCCCACTTCAGCGCCTGAGGAATATCGCCCTGTACCATGGAAACCTGGGTGGTTTTATCGGTCTGCAGGGTATACCACTGGATATAGCGAAGCGGGAAGGGAAGGGCAAACAATATTATGCCCACCACCAGCGGACGCCAGTTGCGAGTGACCAGTGCCAACGCTAATAGACCGCTTACTGCCATCAACAAGAAGTTAATCGCCCCGACGCCCATCACCGGCGCCAGCCCTTTCAGCGGCCCGTCAATCTGGCTATAGCCGAACTGCAGCCACGGGAAGCCGGTGAGTACCCAACCGCGAAGAAATTCGGTTATCTGCCAGATAACCGGAGCGGCAATCGCCATACGCACCCAGTTGGTTTTCGGCCACAGGCGGGACAAAATGCCGGCAAATAGACCGGTATACAACGAAAGATAAGCGGCCAGCAAAACCACGAGGAAGACGTTGACCGGACCCGGCATGCCGCCAAACTGCGCGATGCTAACGTATACCCAGTTAATGCCGGTACCAAACAGGCCAAAGCCCCAGGCGTAACCAATCGCAGCGGCCTGCACCGGGCGACGGTTTAGCGTCAGCGCCTGCAAACCTAATAGCGAGATTATCGCTGCGGGCCAGATGTCATAAGGAGAAAAAGCCAGCGTACCGCTGGCTCCGAAAAGTAGCGCCAGCAGCAGACGAATGCGCTGGCGTTCAAGCAATGAGGCAAATGCCATGGAGATTATTCATCCAGTTTCGGTTGTGGGGAATCGTCCGGGATTTTAACGTGAACCTGAATAATACGACGGCTATCCGCCATGGCTACCTTAAACTGGTAACCATCGATGTCGATGGTCTCACCGCGCGCAGGCAGGTGACCGAAAGCCTGCATGACCAGACCGCCGATGGTATCGACTTCTTCATCGCTGAAATGCGTGCTGAACGCTTCGTTGAAGTCTTCAATTGACGCCAGCGCGCGTACCGTCCAGGTATGACGGCTGAGCTGACGGAAGTCGATATCGTCTTCTTCGTCATACTCGTCTTCGATTTCCCCGACGATAAGTTCAAGAATGTCTTCAATCGTCACCAGACCCGAGACGCCACCAAACTCATCGATAACGATGGCCATATGGTAGCGCTGGGAGCGGAATTCCTTGAGCATCCGGTCAACCCGTTTGCTTTCCGGCACGACAACCGCGGTGCGTAACACTTTATCCATGCTAAAGGCTTCGGAATCGCTGCGCATAAACGGCAGCAGGTCCTTGGCCATCAGGATCCCTTCAATGTGATCTTTGTCCTCGCTGATAACCGGGAAACGCGAGTGGGCGGACTCAATGATGACATCGAGACATTCGTCCAGGGTCTGGTTGCGTTTCAGGGTGATCATTTGGGAGCGTGGGATCATGATATCGCGGACGCGTTGGTCGGCAATATCCATCACCCCTTCAAGCATATCGCGCGTATCTTCATCGATAAGCTCGTTCTGCCCGGAATCACGGATCAGCGCCAGGAGATCGTCACGGTTTTTCGGTTCACCGTGGAAGAGCTGGCTGAGTAAGAGGGAGAAGAATCCCTTTTTGCTGTTTACTGTGTCACTACTGTGTGAATTGTCGTCGCTCATGGCGTCGTTTGGGTTCTCATGTTGGTTTAACTGTCGCTCGTCGCGCGTAAATTCAGCGCCGGACGGCATGTATAAGAATCGGGCCGTAGCCCGATGCTTTATTCTTTCTCGGAAATGTACGGATCCTCATAGCCTAGAGCAAGCATTATCTCTGTCTCGAGGCTTTCCATCTCTTCCGCTTCTTCATCTTCGATATGGTCATAGCCCAGTAAATGTAGGCTCCCGTGGACGACCATATGCGCCCAGTGGGCCTCCAACGGCTTGTCCTGCTCGACGGCTTCTTGTTCAACTACCTGACGACAGATGATCAGATCGCCCAGTAGCGGCATTTCCATGCCCGGAGGCGCTTCGAACGGAAATGACAGCACATTGGTGGGTTTGTCCTTACCGCGGTAGGTGAGGTTCAGTTCGTGGCTTTCTGCCGTATCGACCAGGCGAATCGTCACTTCTGACTCTTCCTGGAATTGGGGAACCACGGCATCAAGCCATTTCTGGAACTGACTTTCTTCTGGCAGACCGGTGTTATCTTCACAGGCCAACTGGAGATCGAGGATCACCTGACTCATTTCTGCTCCTGCGCCTGAGCTTCGCGTTTACGTTCCGCAGCCTGCTCGGCTTTACGTTTCTGATCGGCTTCTTCCCACGCCTCATAGGCATTAACGATACGGGCAACGACCGGGTGGCGCACCACGTCTTCGCTGTGGAAGAAGTTAAAGCTAATTTCATCGACTTCAGCCAGCACTTCAATGGCGTGGCGGAGACCGGACTTGGTGCTACGCGGCAGGTCAATCTGGGTGATATCGCCGGTAATGACCGCTTTTGAGTTAAAGCCAATACGGGTCAGGAACATCTTCATCTGTTCGATGGTGGTGTTCTGGCTCTCATCGAGGATGATAAACGCATCGTTTAGTGTACGGCCGCGCATGTAGGCCAGCGGAGCCACTTCAATCACGTTGCGCTCCATCAGCTTCTCAACTTTTTCAAAGCCAAGCATCTCGAACAGCGCGTCATACAGCGGGCGCAAATACGGGTCAACTTTCTGGCTGAGATCGCCCGGCAGGAAGCCGAGCTTTTCACCGGCTTCTACCGCTGGACGGGTTAGCAGAATACGACGAATCTCCTGGCGTTCCAGCGCATCGACCGCGGCGGCAACGGCAAGATACGTTTTACCGGTACCCGCCGGCCCCACGCCGAAGGTGATGTCGTGATCAAGAATATGGGCAATATACTGCGCCTGGTTCGGCGTACGCGGTTTAATCACCCCACGCTTGGTTTTGATATTGATAGCTTTGCCGTACTCCGGCACGCTTTCCGCGCTCTGTTCCAGTACGCGCGCTTCTTTAATTGCCAGATGAATCTGCTCAGGCTCAATGTCCTGAATCTGGCCGCGCATTGGGGCGGTATCAACATACAGGCTGCGCAGAATATCGGCAGCGGCGGTCACGCAGATGGCGCGTCCCGTCAGTTTGAAATGGTTATCGCGGCGGTTGATTTCGATGCCCAGTCGTCGCTCCAGCTGTTTGATATTGTCATCAAACGGGCCACACAGGCTCAGCAGACGGGCATTGTCGACTGGCTCCAGGATAATTTCGCGAGTGTCTATGTTCAAACTGTTCCTCTTATGCATGAGTTGCCGGAAGACAAGCATTTACCGGCTGATAAAGGAATTATTCACGCCGTTGTAAAAAGGCGCAAGCATTGCAATAAATATGGGGATGGTAGGAGGAAATACAAGGCCCGCCAGAGTAGACGGGCCATGAAGATTAAGGCTGATAAACGCCGACGCCAAGGTCGTTTTCTTTACGGGTGCGGGCAATCACCGATTCCGGCGACTCCACCACGCGCAGGCCCATTTCCTCTTCGGTACGCACCAGTTTGCCGCGCAACGAGTTGGTATAGACATCAACGATCTCGACATCGACGAATTTACCAATCATATCCGGCGTGCCTTCGAAGTTAACCACGCGGTTATTCTCCGTGCGCCCGGTCAGTTCCATAATGCTTTTACGCGAAGTGCCTTCCACCAGAATGCGCTGGACGGTGCCGAGCATCCGGCGACTCCAGGCCATCACCTGCTGGTTAATGCGGTCCTGCAGGATATACAGACGCTGTTTCTTCTCTTCTTCTGGTACATCGTCGACCATATCGGCCGCTGGCGTTCCCGGACGGGCAGAGAAGATAAAGCTGAAGCTCACGTCGAAATTGACCTCACCAATCAGCTTCATGGTTTGCTCAAAGTCCTGGCTGGTTTCACCCGGGAAACCAACGATAAAGTCGGAGCTAATCTGAATATCCGGACGTGCTTCACGCAACTTGCGGATAATCGATTTATATTCCAGCGCGGTATGCGTACGGCCCATCATATTCAGAACACGGTCAGAGCCGCTTTGAATCGGCAGGTGCAGGAAGCTGACCAGTTCCGGCGTATCGCGATACACCTCGATAATATCGTCAGTAAACTCGATAGGGTGGCTGGTGGTGAAACGCACGCGGTCAATGCCGTCAATGGCAGCAACTAAACGTAGCAGCTCGGCAAATGAACCGGTGGTACCGTCGTAATTCTCGCCGCGCCAGGCGTTAACGTTCTGCCCGAGCAGATTCACTTCACGTACGCCCTGTGCTGCCAGCTGGGCGATTTCAAACAGAATGTCGTCACACGGACGGCTGACTTCTTCACCACGGGTATACGGCACCACGCAGTAGGTACAGTATTTGTTGCAACCTTCCATGATGGAGACGAAGGCGGTTGGGCCATCGGCGCGCGGCTCAGGCAGGCGATCGAATTTTTCAATTTCCGGGAAGCTGACGTCGATGATGGGCTTACGGCGATCGCGCATGCCCCGAATGCTGTCGATCATTTCCGGCAGGCGGTGCAGGGTTTGCGGGCCAAAAATGATGTCGACGTAATGGGCCCGCTGACGGATCAATTTACCTTCCTGAGAAGCCACGCAGCCGCCGATGCCGATGATGACGTCCGGTCTTTTCGCCTTAATGAGTTTCCAGCGCCCCAGCTGGTGGAACACTTTTTCCTGTGCCTTCTCACGAATCGAGCAGGTGTTCAGTAGCAGCACGTCGGCTTCATCGGCATTTTCAGTCAGCTGATAGCCGTGAGTGGCGTCCAGCAGATCGGCCATCTTGGATGAATCGTACTCGTTCATCTGACAGCCCCAGGTTTTAATATGGAGTTTTTTTGTCATCGACTTGCTCTTGCTTAATTATTAATCGCCAACATTGCAGGGCGCGTATTGTAATGCTTTGGTGGGGTTGTGACCAGAGTGACGGTTATTCGCCTCAAGTCCGAAAAAGTCCGGTAAACTTGAGGTATTCAGGTTTAAGGATAATAGATGATGACAATTCTACACGCAGATGTTGCCGTCGTTGGCGGCGGAATGGTCGGTGGGGCGTTAGCGTTAGGGCTGGCGCAGAATGGATTTACGGTGACGGTGCTGGAAAAGAGTCCGCCGCCGCCATTTGACCCGTCCTCGCAGCCGGATGTGCGGATTTCAGCCATCAGCGCTTCCTCTGTTTCCTTATTACGGAGTCTTGGCGTCTGGGACGCGGTGCTGGCCATGCGCGCGCACCCATGGCGGAGGCTGGAAACCTGGGAGTGGCAGAATGCGCATGTCGTATTTGATGCCAGCGAGCTGAAACTACCCAATCTCGGTTATATGGTCGAAAACAATGTGCTGCAACTGGCGCTGTGGCAAGCGCTTGAAGCGCATCCGCAGGTCACGCTTTTGCAGGGGACATCCCTTGAGAAAATGCATTCGCAAGGCGAAGGGCAGATTCTGCAACTCGCTGATGCCAGTGAGATCCACGCGAATCTGGTGGTAGGGGCGGATGGTGCGATGTCGCTGGTACGGCAACAGTCCGGCATTGGCACCCATGGTTGGCAGTATCCGCAATCCTGCATGTTGATTACCGTCAAGTGCGAAAACGAACCAGGCGACAGCACGTGGCAGCAGTTTTCACCGACTGGCCCGCGGGCGTTCTTGCCGCTGTGTGATCATTGGGCGTCTTTGGTGTGGTATGACACACCGGCACGTATTCGTCAGCTCCAGTCGCTTGCGATGCCTCAGCTACAGCGCGAAATCGCCGCCCATTTCCCGGAGCGTCTGGGGCTGGCCACACCGGTGGCTTCGGGTGCATTTCCACTGACACGTCGTCACGCGCAGCAATATGTGCAACCGGGGCTGGCGCTGGTCGGCGATGCCGCACACACTATTCATCCGTTGGCGGGGCAGGGGGTGAATTTGGGTTATCGCGACGTGGATGCGCTAGTCGATGTATTGGCGAATGCACGTAGCGTAGGCGAAAGCTGGGCCAGTCTGCCAGTGCTGCAGCGCTATCAGGCGCGCCGACGGGTGGATAATCTTCTGATGCAAAGCGGTATGGATCTTTTCTACGTAGGATTCAGTAACGATTTGGCACCGCTGCGTGTGCTGCGAAACATTGGCCTGATGGCCGCGCAGCGAGCAGGTGTGCTAAAGCGCCAGGCGCTGAAATACGCATTAGGGGTGTAAAGCCAAACCAGTCCCGGGTGAGCGTGGCGATCCCGGGAATGAGTGAATCCATCACTGAGAAGTACAGGGGCGTTAATTTTGGCAGGGACAAAAACAAAAAAAGCTCGCCGAAGCGAGCTTTTCGAAAATGGCTGGGGTACGAGGATTCGAACCTCGGAATGCTGGTATCAGAAACCAGAGCCTTACCGCTTGGCGATACCCCAACGGGTGCGTCCACAAGTGAACGACTTTTTGAAAATGGCTGGGGTACGAGGATTCGAACCTCGGAATGCTGGTATCAGAAACCAGAGCCTTACCGCTTGGCGATACCCCAACAATTTTTTTTCGAATTTATCGATTAACTCGAGAAATTCTGAATTTGGTGGCTACGACGGGATTCGAACCTGTGACCCCATCATTATGAGTGATGTGCTCTAACCAACTGAGCTACGTAGCCATCTTTTTTTCGCGTTACCTTATCGGCGTTGCGGGGCGCATTATGCGTATTGAGCCCAATACCGTCAACACCTTTTTCAATGAAATTCACTGGAATGTGACTGTTTGGTTAGGTTGCGAACAGCATGGCGCAATAATCGGCAATTATTGGTTATTTACCGTTATTCAGTGCGGTGAAAGTACCCGCAATCCATAAAAGGTTATCGGGTTAACACGCTAACGAGCGAAACGACTGGGCCACCGACTGTACGCTTTAATGCACCAAAAGCCAGCGTTTTCAATAAATGACCGGCGCCAACACGTAATGTGTTCTCTATATAGCTTTTATCTTTCTGGCTACTCAGCCACTGCGCTTGCTCAAGCTGAGTTAACAACTCGCTTGCAGAAACGCGTGAAGCATCGAAATTAATCGCGACTGAACCGGCATATAAACGATGAACAATTTCATGAATCCCGTCGCGAGAGCTCAGCGTCTCGATGAGGCGTGAAACCTCTTGTGGGTGGCGCTGGATCCAGCTGGAACGAATACGAATGCGATTGGGAGTCTGGTGCAGGTAAGGAGTCATAGCCGCCTCATTTTACTTATGTAGTAGTAATGAGAGTAATTTATATTTGCATTACACCCGTGTCCAGCGCTCACCGCACGCAGCGCAAAAAAGAATCGTGTCCTGGCTTTTGACACACCGCAAAAGAAGGTGGATTAGCGCTGTCTGGTGCTCTACATCTGTGATTTGATTGATGTCCCTTATAAATATCTGGGTATTTAATGATATGCCTGCCGAATCCCTTGGCGACTTACTGACGCTGCGCCGCTTTGTTGAAGTGGCACACCATATACCCGGGCGTTTACGCCTGCGTTTTTCTAACAAGCTGATTGCCAGCCTGAGTCAGGGCAAGCTCAAGCAGCTTGATGCTTATTGCCATCCTGAAGGATATCTCCGGCGTTATCAGATCAATAGCGACAGCGGCTCCATCGTCCTTGAATACGATGCATCCGCTATCCGTCCACAGATTTTAAATCAGCTTTTTGGCAATGATGGCGAGCAGGCGCAGCAAGCGCTCGAGCAACTCGCTGCCATTCTCGCCCCTTCTCACTAAATCATAAGGATCGTCATCATGAGCACTAATGACACCAATGCGCAGCAGGTACCACCAGCAGGTTACTATCCGCCATACGGCTACCCATGGTATCCGTACCCACCGATGCCGCAGGGCATGGCGTGGCCGCAGAATGGACAGATGCCTGCTCAGCCACAGGTTCCGCCACAGCCGCAAATGCAGATGCCACCGCAAATGGCGATGGGGTTCCCTCCTATGGGCTTCCCGCAGGGCGCTGTGCCACCACAGTTTGCTCAACCGCATCATCCGCATCACCAACATCACCATGCCGCGGCACCAGGTGTTGACTGGAGCCAGTACGCGCAGAGCGTGGTTGACGGCGCGATGGGCGATCAGGCTGGCCTGCTGAAAAATATCATCAGTACTGTGGGTATGGATGATAAAGAGTTCTGGAAAGGGGCAATGGTCGGTGCCGCCGTCACGCTGCTGCTGACCAACGATTCCGTGCGCGGCATGCTGATGCAGACGCTGGCCGGCGCAGGCGACATGCTGAAAGCGGGCTCCAGTAAAGTGAAAGATGGTGTGAAAAACGGTTCTGAAGCGATTAAAGAGACCGCCACCTCCAGCGCCGCGATTTTCCGCGACACCATGAAGGCGGGTAAAGACGGTTTCCAGGAATCCGTTGAGCGTCATCGTCAGCCTACCGCCATGCCATTTGACGACGAGGGCGTAGCGGATGAACAACAGCCGTGACAGAAATAGCCGGGTAAGCCGCGCCGCCGTTGCCGGTGCGCTTGTCGGCGGAAGCGCTGCCTGCCTGCGGGAATGGCAGCGTTATCAGCAAAGCGAACAAACGCTGAACGAAGCGGCCTGCGCGGTGATGAAGGAAACGGCAAAAGCCAGCCTCATCAGCGGCACGGTGATGGCCATTGCGGATGCTAATAAAACCCGTCCGCTAGAATCCGTCCTGACCATTATCGGGGTGGGGGCCGCTTCTCTTTATCTGATGGATGCGATAGCTAAGCGAGGAAAAAATGAATCAGCCTGAGTACCTGTATAACCCATATACCGGGATGTGGGAACCGAACCCAGCGGCGATGTCGGTACAAGCGCCAGTGGCCAATAATAGCCGCACGCATCTGATTACTGGCCTGGTGGCGGGTGCCGCGATTACCTATCTGTTGACTAATCGCAACGTGCAGCAGGGGATCACCAATACGGCGAGCAAAGCCTGGGGTACCGTACGCGGCGAGATGGAAGAGCTGAAGGAACGCGTTGCCGATCTACAGGCTGAAGTCGACTACTACCGCAGTCAGAATAAGGATGATATCGCGTGAGTGTCGTAGGGGAACGTGTCGTTATCGTTCACCAGATCCCAGGCCGCGTGCGTCTGCGCATATCCGCTCTGGCTAACTACCCTGACGCCGCCGGATGGCTGAAACAGCAAATTCTCACCTTTCCCGGCGTGAGCGGCGTGCGTATTCGCCCCTCGGCGAGAAGTGCTGTGATCCAATGGGATCGTGCGCGAACCTCTGCGACAGAGATTGTTGCTGCGGTTGAGGCGTTGAATTGGCAGATGGCGGACGACATCGAATTCGAAACCGAGTACTGCGGTGGCGATAACCTGCTTAATCTTGCCGGTCTGGCGCTGACCCAGGTTCTGCCTAACCGCTGGGCGCGGCTGCCAGCGGCATTGTTGACCGCGCCGACGATCCTCGAAGGGGCCGATACTTTACGCCAGGGGCAGCTCAAGGTCGAAGTGCTTGATGCGCTGGCGCTTAGTCTGTCAATGCTCCGCGGTGACAGCCGCACGGCCATGTTGACTCAGTCGTTGTTGACGCTGGGTGAATACATGGAGCAGGAAACCAGCCGTCACTCTGATGCGCTGCTGGCCGATCTCATGCAGCCGCGCGAGCACCCGGTATGGGTCGAACGTGCGGGTGAAAGCGTTGAAATCAACAGTAGCGAGCTGGTGGCGGGCGATGTCATGCTGCTTGGCCCGGGGGATAATATTCCCGCTGACGGTACCGTGTTGCGCGGTGTCGCCCAGGTCAATCAGGCATCGATGACCGGTGAAAGCGTACCGGTGCGTCGCGAAGCGGGTTCATGGGTGTATGCGGGAACGCAAATCCAGGAAGGGAACGTCGCAATTACCGCCGAGCAGGTGGGGGAATCCTCTTCTACCGCGCATATTCGCCGCTTTATCCGCGACTCTCTGACCCAGCGTAGCGAAACGCAGCAGGTAACGCAGCAAATGGCCGATCGTCGCGTGGCGATTACGCTGGGGGTGGGGGCTGCCGTGTTTGCGATGACTCGCAGTTGGGAGCGTCTGGCGTCGGTATTCCTCGTCGACTACTCCTGCGCGCTGAAGCTCAGTACGCCAATTGCCTTTAAATCGATTATGTATCGTGCCGCGCAGAGCGGTCTGTTGCTGAAAGGCGGCAGAGCGATTGAGAAACTGGCGGATGTTGACACGGTGGTGTTTGATAAAACCGGCACCCTGACGCATGACCAGATGCAGGTCACCGACGTTATCAGCTTTAATGATCAGCTGGTACAGGCAAAACGCCTGCTGGCGATTGCCGCTTCGGTAGAAGAGCACAGCAACCATCCACTGGCCCATGCGGTGGTGGCAGCAGCAGAACACCATGAGTTGCCGCATATTCCGCACGGTGAGGTGGAATACGTGATTGCGCACGGCCTGCTGTGTGCGCTGGAAGACCATCAGATGGTGATCGGCAGCCGCCACTTCCTTGATTGCCACTACGATATTGATTTCTCACCGTATGAGGAAGAAATCAGCGAGCTGGAAGCCAAGGGACGCCACCTGTTGTTTATCGGCTTTGACGATCAACTGGTGGGAATGATTGGCCTGCAGGATCATCTGCGCGATGAAGCCTCTGAGGTGATCGCTCAACTGAAAGCATCGGGGATCCGTCAGGTCGTTCTGTTGACCGGCGATCGTGCGGAGAAAGCCTGCCAATTAGCAGAGCGTGTGGGTATTGACCGCTACGTTGCCGAAGCGACGCCGGAAAGCAAAGTTGAGGTTGTGCGGGCGCTACAGGCGGCGGGGCATAAAGTCCTGTTTGTCGGCGACGGCATCAACGACGCACCGGTGCTGACTCAGGCGGACGTTGGTTTAGCGATGAACCAAAGTACCGAACTTGCGCAGCAGGCGGCGGATGCGGTGCTGTTGCAAGATAATCTGCACGGCGTGATAGCTGCCCGTGAGCTATCGACGGAGGCGATGAAGCTGGTAAACAGCAACATTAAACTGACCGAGTGGATCAACAGTGCCATCATGCTGGCGGCCGCGCTGGGCTGGTTGTCGCCTGGTGCCAGTGCAATGCTGCATAACGGCACCACGCTAGGCGTGCTGCTACGTTCGTTGGCGGCGAAAAAAGGGCGTGGGGAGTAGATTTCCCCTTACCCTAACCCTCTCCCCAAAGGGGAGAGGGGACCGTTTAGCGGCGTTTATAGCATGGTGTTGCGATATTCATATTTCTGCACGCTCTGATGTTCTCCCTCGCCAAAAAACAAAAGCCCCTGATGTCACCATCAGGGGCTTTTCTCTTTATGTCACTTGCTTACTGATACGCAGACTGGTGCACGCCTACCGCACGGCCTGAAGGGTCGTCCATGGTTTTGAACGCTTCATCCCACTCAATCGCTTTTGCCGATGAGCAGGCGACTGATGGGCCACCAGGGACACATTCTGCGGCGCTTGGCAGCGGGAACAGTTCTTCGAAGATTTCACGGTACAGATAGCCTTCTTTCGACGTCGGCGTGTTGTACTGGAAGCGGAAGTGAGCGGTTTCCAGCTGCTGGTCAGTGACCTGCTTCGCGGCTACTTCTTTTAACGTATCAATCCAGCTGTAGCCGACACCATCAGAGAACTGCTCTTTCTGGCGCCACGCCACGCTTGCTGGCAGATAAGACTCGAAGCACTCGCGCAGCACGTGTTTTTCCATTTTGCCGTTGCCGCACATTTTATCCTGCGGGTTGATGCGCATCGCTACGTCGAGGAATTTCTTATCCAGGAACGGTACGCGCGCTTCCACGCCCCAGGCGGACATCGCTTTGTTGGCTCGTGCACAGTCATACATGTGCAGCGCCTGCAGCTTACGTACGGTCTCTTCGTGGAGCTCTTTAGCGTTTGGCGCTTTATGGAAGTACAGGTAGCCACCAAACACTTCATCAGAACCTTCGCCAGACAGTACCATTTTGATGCCCATCGCTTTGATTTTACGTGACATCAGATACATTGGCGTCGAGGCGCGGATGGTGGTCACATCGTAGGTTTCGATGTGGTAAATAACATCGCGAATCGCATCCAGACCTTCCTGCACGGTGAAGTGAATTTCATGGTGCACGGTGCCAAGATGGTTTGCCACTTCCTGAGCCGCTTTCAGGTCAGGAGAACCTTCCAGACCTACAGCAAAGGAGTGCAACTGCGGCCACCAGGCTTCTGAACGCTCCTGATCTTCCACGCGGCGTGCGGCGAATTTCTTGGTGATCGCCGAGATAACCGAAGAATCCAGGCCGCCAGACAGCAGTACACCGTAAGGCACGTCGGACATCAGGTGGCTTTTCACGGACTCTTCCAGTGCCTGACGCAGTTCGTTTTTGTCGGTAACGTTGTCTTTCACCGCATCGTAGTCGAACCAATCACGCTGATAGTACTGACGAATTTCGCCGTCTTTGCTCCACAGGTAGCTACCGGCTGGGAACTCTTGAATGGTACGGCAAACCGGGGTCAGCGCTTTCATTTCAGATGCAACGTAGAAGTTGCCGAACTCATCATGGCCCATGTACAGCGGGATGATACCGATGTGGTCACGGCCAATCAGGTAAGCGTCTTTTTCGCTGTCGTACAGCGCAAAGGCGAACATACCCTGCAATTCGTCGAGGAAGTCTGGGCCTTTTTCCTGATACAGCGCGAGGATCACCTCACAGTCAGAACCGGTCTGGAACTGGTAGCGGTCGGCATATTCTGCACGCAGCGCCTGATGGTTGTAGATTTCACCGTTGACGGCCAGGGCGTGGGTTTTCTTTTCGTTATACAGCGGCTGAGCGCCGGCGTTGACGTCAACAATCGACAGACGTTCATGCGCCAGAATCGCTTTATCGCAAGCGTAAATACCGGACCAGTCTGGGCCACGGTGACGCATCAGGCGGGAGAGCTCCAGCGCTTTTTTACGCAGCTCGCCCGCGTCAGTTTTAATATCCAGTACACCGAAAATAGAACACATAGACTTCTCCGTTAACCCTGTAGTGTTGTGCTGTTTTATTGTGCGGCGCTGCGCTATCGCGGTGCCTTTGCATGACTAAAAAAATGCCGCAAAGGAGCGATGGGTGCAAGGCTTTTTCGGCCTCAGAAAGAAATAATGCAATAGGGGTTAATGAATACTAAAAAATACGTACGTTAGTTTCCCTATTATTGATGAATCATCATTTTAAACGCATTTTTTTTAGTGGATCTATTTCTTAGGGGCTGATGGTTGGTGAAGTCTGCGAATACTGCAGGATAACGTTAGAGAGGGTCAGCGAAATGCAGGGAGAAAAGAGGCTGTTAGGCGGAAATCGGCCGATGCCCGGCTGGGCATCGGTATAGTCGCTGCGGATGGCAGCGGCTGGGTCATTAAAGGATATCGATTTCGGCGACCGATGGGTATATCCACGAAGGTCTGAACGGCATGTTGTCGATGTCATCAACGGTGGAGACGCCGGACAGAACCAGAATCGTCTCCAGCCCGGCCTGGAAGCCGGCCAGAATATCGGTGCGAAGATTATCGCCGACTATCACGGTCTGCTCTGAATGCGCCTGCATTTTGTTCAGCGCGGCGCGGATGATCCATGGGCTAGGTTTACCGACGACAAACGGCTTACGGCCGGAGATTTTTTCGATACCGGCGCAAAGTGCGCCACAGGCTGGGTAGTAGCCGCGGCCGTGGGTGTCTGGGTTGGTTGCGATAAAGCGTGCGCCGTTGGCCACGAAGAATGCCGCCTTGTGCATCATCTCCCAGTTAAAGGAGCGAGTTTCACCCACGATAACGAAGTCCGGATTGACGTCGGTAATGGTGAACCCGGCCTTATAGAGTTCGTGGATCAATGCGCCTTCGCCGACAACGTACGCTTTTTTTCCTTCCTGACGACGCAGGAAATCGGCTGTTGCCATGGCGGAGGTATAAAACACGCTGTCAGGCACGTCGATGCCTGCGGTGGCGAAGCGGTTCGCCAAATCCTGGCCCGTTTGTGAAGGGTAGTTGGTCAGACAGAGAAACGGCATACCTTTATCCAGTACGCGCGCGACGAATTCTGCCGCGCCCGGCACGGCGACGTTGTCGTGCATCAGCACGCCGTCAATATCACAGATTACATTCTGAATGGTCATGGACTACCTGGCGTTTGTTTTTAAAGAGGCGTAATTATACACGTTATCCTCAGCATTACCTCTTACGACTAGCCTTCCAGCAAATGCTGTAGCAAAGAGCCGTTTAACATCGCACGTTTGACTAACGCAAAAGCGCCAATTGCAGAACGATGGTCGAGGGTAGAGCGCACCACCGGCAGATTTTTGCGAAATGCCTTCAAAACCTGAGTGTTAATGCAGCCTTCAATGGCTGGCAGCAGCACGCGATCGGCCTCGATGATTTCTCCGGCAATGACCACTTTCTGCGGGTTGAAGAGGTTAATGGCGATAGCGATGGTTTTACCCAGATGACGCCCTACATGCTCAATCACCTCGGTTGCCAGCGGGTCGCCTTTATTGGCGGCTTTGCAGATGGTTTTGATATGGCAATCGTCAAGCGTCAGTCGGCTCTGATAGCCCTGTTCCAGCAGATGGCGTACGCGTTGTTCGATGGCGGCATTGGCGGCGACGGTTTCCAGACAGCCAAAGTTACCGCAGTGGCAGCGCTCGCCCAGCGGGTCGACCTGAATATGGCCGATTTCGCCGACGTTACCGTTACGGCCGATAAAAATGCGTCCATTGGAGATGATCCCAGCGCCCGTCCCGCGGTGTACGCGCACCAAAATGGAGTCTTCACAGTCGTGACTTGCCCCAAAATAGTGCTCTGCCAACGCCAGGCTGCGGATGTCATGGCCCACAAAGCAGGTGACTTTAAAGCGTTTTTCCAGCGCTTCGACTAAACGCCAGTTTTCTACCGGGATATGCGGCATATAGCGAATGACGCCGCTTTCGGGATCGACAAGGCCTGGCAGGATAACTGAGATAGCAATCAGTTCGCGGATTTTCCGCTGGCACGATTCAATAAAGGTGGCAATCGTGTTGAGCAGGGCATGCTCCAGGGTCTCCTGGGTGCGCTCAGGCAGCGGATAGTGCTCTTCAGCGACCGCTTTACTGCTCAGATCGTAGAGTGTCAGGGTGGTGTCATGACGGCCAAGACGCACGCCGATAGCGTGGAAATTGCGGGTTTCGGTGATGATAGAGATAGCGCGGCGGCCCCCGGTGGAGGCCTGCTGATCGACTTCTTTGATCAATCCGCGCTCAATAAGCTGACGCGTGATTTTTGTCACGCTGGCGGGCGCAAGCTGGCTTTGTTCGGCAATCTGAATACGCGAGATTGGACCATGCTGGTCAATCAGGCGATAAACGGCCGCGCTGTTTAGCTGTTTTACGAGGTCAACATTACCAATTTGAGCTTGTCCACCTGATGTCATACTTTCTCTTACTTAGTAACGACCTCGTTGCCATTAACGATGGTCTTGATGATTTTAAAGTCGTGGGTGAACGCAGTAAGGTTCGCCACTTTACCTGGAGCAATACTACCCAGCTGTTTGTCGACGCCAATGGCGCGGGCAGGGTAGAGGGTTGCCATACGCAGCACTTCGTCGAGCGCGATGTTGGCGTGATTAACGAGGTTACGCACCCCTTCAATCATGGTCAGGGACGAACCGCTCAAGGTGCCGTTTTCGTCAACACAAAGTCCATTACGGTAGTATATTGTTTTACCAGCAAAAATGAACTGCTCAATATTGGCACCCGCCGGCGCTGTTGCATCGGTGACGAGACACAGCTTATCGCCTTTTAAGCGCTTGGCGTTACGAATATTGATGTAGTCAACGTGCAGGCCATCGGCGATGATGCCGCAGTAGATTTCGTTAGCATCAAGAATAGCGCCGGTCAGGCCGGGCTCGCGGCCGGACATATACGGCATCGCGTTAAACAGGTGTGTGGCAAAAGAAATACCCGCACGGAAACCGATGCGCGCTTCCTTCGCCGTGGCGTTAGAGTGACCAGCAGAAACCACGATACCGGCATTGGCCAACTGGGTAATTACCGCGGGATCGACCATCTCTGGTGCCAGAGTGACTTTAGTGATGACATCGGCGTTATCACACAGGAATTTCACCAGCTCAGCGTCAGGCTTACGCACGAAGCTTGGGTTGTGCGTCCCTTTTTTGACGATGTTCAGCCATGGGCCTTCAAGGTGCAGACCGAGCGCCTGGTTAGGGTGTTTCGCCAGATACTCACGCATCACGCGTACGCCCTGTTTCATCAGATCGTCGCAAGTGGTGATGAGGGTTGGCAGGAAGTTGGTGCAGCCCGATTTCTCGTTGGCTTCCTGCATGATTTCCAGCGTTTCAACGGTCACCGCTTCAGCAGTATCGTTGAACTGTACGCCGCCGCAGCCGTTAAGCTGAACGTCGATAAAGCCAGGGGCGAGTATGGCGCCATTAACGGAACGCTGTTCGACGTTCGCTGGTACATCAGCCAGTGGGCAAATACGTTCAATAAGGCCATTGGCGACGATAATCGCATGGTCATCCAGAATTTCGTGACCGGTATAAATCCGGCCATGGGTTAATGCATACATTACGACCCCCGGTGTTCAAAAATGTTGTCCCGCGGCGAGCCACGGGACGGTAAGACATTACAGACCTTTGATATTTTCCGCTTCGAGCTCGTTGAAATATTTCAGGGTCTTAACCTTCAACTCCATGGTGGAAGGCTCATCGCAGACGATCAGTGATTTCGGATGCAGCTGCAGACAGGTAATGGTCCACATGTGGTTGACGTTACCTTCAACCGCCTGCTGCAGAGCCAGCGCTTTCGGTGCGCCCTGAACCAGAATCATCACTTCTTCCGCATCCAGAAGCGTACCTACGCCTACGGTCAGTGCGTATTTTGGTACCATTGCCACGTCGCCGTCAAAGAAGCGGGAGTTCGCCACGCGGGTTTCGTGCGTCAAGGTTTTGATACGGGTACGAGAAGAGAGGGAAGAGGCCGGTTCGTTAAACGCGATATGGCCGTCGTTGCCCACACCGCCCATGAACAGGTGAATTTTGCCGTATGAACGGATTTTTTCTTCATAGCGGCGGCATTCAGCATCAACATCCGGCGCATTGCCGTTCAGCAGGTTGATGTTTTCTGCTGGAATATCGATATGATCGAAGAAGTTACGGTGCATGAAGCTGTGATAGCTTTCCGGATGCTCTTTTGCCAAACCCACGTATTCATCCATATTGAATGTGACAACGTGCTTGAAACTAACCTGGCCCGCTTTATGCATTTCGACTAAGACTTTATACGTCGCCAGCGGAGTACCGCCGGTTGGCAGACCGAGCACGAACGGACGGTCGGCGGTGGGTTTAAATGCGTTGATACGGTTAACGATATGGCGAGCAGCCCATTTGCCGACTTGCTCAGCGTTAACGAGAGGAATCAGTCTCATTCTTCACCTCAATATGTAAAATGTAAGAAGTTGGCGGATGGCATCTCCATGCATGCTCTAAGCGTAACCTGTTTACATCGACAGGGAGCGATCCGTTTTGATTTTTTGAATGATAAAATAAGTTTTCATAGTTAGCCAGTGAAAGGGAGTGGTGTTGACAATATTTGGTGACTATAGTCACAAAAAACACGTGTTTAATTTGCGATACGAATTAAACTTCCACACACTCACAATCCATAAGAGTTGTGAATGCAGTTTACAAGACATCGCAATGTCATGCTTTTTGTAAAATAAAAAAATGGCTTAAATGAGCCGTATCGGGGTCTCGTAGGGGGAATAAGATGAATATTTTAGGTTTTTTCCAGCGACTGGGTAGGGCGTTACAGCTCCCTATCGCCGTGCTGCCAGTGGCGGCGCTGTTGCTGCGATTTGGTCAGCCAGATTTACTGAACGTTGCATTCATCGCGCAAGCGGGTGGATCAATCTTTGATAACCTGGCGCTGATCTTCGCGATTGGTGTGGCATCCAGTTGGTCGAAAGACAACGCGGGTTCGGCAGCATTGGCGGGGGCGGTGGGTTATTTCGTCCTCACGAAAGCGATGGTTACCATCAACCCAGCGATTAACATGGGTGTGCTGGCAGGTATCATTACCGGTCTGGTCGGCGGTGCCGCGTATAACCGTTGGGCCGGTATCAAGCTGCCTGACTTCCTGAGCTTCTTCGGTGGCAAACGCTTCGTGCCAATCGCGACCGGCTTCTTCTGTCTGGTGCTGGCTGCCATCTTCGGCTACGTATGGCCGCCGGTGCAGAACGCAATCCATGCTGGTGGTGAATGGATCGTTGGCGCAGGTGCGCTGGGTTCCGGTATCTTCGGTTTCATCAACCGTCTGCTGATCCCAACCGGTCTGCACCAGGTGCTGAACACCATCGCCTGGTTCCAGATTGGTGAGTTCACCAACGCGGCTGGCGCAGTGTTCCACGGTGACATCAACCGCTTCTATGCGGGTGACGGCACTGCGGGTATGTTCATGTCCGGCTTCTTCCCAATCATGATGTTTGGTCTGCCGGGCGCGGCGCTGGCGATGTACTTCGCGGCACCAAAAGAACGTCGTCCAATGGTTGGCGGTATGCTGCTGTCCGTTGCGGTTACCGCGTTCCTGACTGGTGTTACCGAGCCGCTGGAATTCCTGTTCATGTTCCTGGCTCCGCTGCTGTACCTCCTGCACGCGATTCTGACCGGTGTAAGCCTGTTTATCGCAACGCTGTTGGGTATTCATGCTGGCTTCTCCTTCTCCGCAGGCGCTATCGACTATGTGTTGATGTACAGCCTGCCGGCAGCAAGTAAGAACGTCTGGATGCTGGTAGTCATGGGCCTCGTGTTCTTCGTTATCTACTTCGTGCTGTTCAGCGTGGTTATTCGCATGTTTAACCTGAAAACACCTGGCCGCGAAGACAAAGACGACAACGTCGTGACTGAAGAAGCGAACAGCAACACGGAAGAAGGTCTGAACCAACTGGCAACTAGCTATATTGCAGCCGTTGGCGGTACTGACAACCTGAAAGCGATTGATGCTTGTATTACCCGTCTGCGTCTGACCGTGGGTGATTCCGCTAAGGTGAGCGATGCGATGTGCAAACGTCTGGGCGCTTCCGGTGTGGTGAAACTGAACAAACAGACCATCCAGGTCATTGTCGGTGCAAAAGCTGAGTCAATCGGTGATGCGATGAAGAAAGTGGTTGCGCGTGGCCCAGTGGCAGCAGCAGCGGCTGAAAGCGCTCCGGCAGCAGCGACCGCCGCGGTAAAACCGCAGGCAGTGGCTAACGCGGCGACCATTGAAACCCTGGTCTCTCCAATTACCGGCGACATCGTGGCTCTGGAACAGGTGCCTGACGAAGCGTTCGCCAGCAAAGCAGTAGGCGATGGCGTAGCGGTAAAACCAACGGATAAAACTGTGGTTTCACCAGCAGCAGGTACCATCGTGAAAATCTTTAACACCAACCACGCGTTCTGTCTGGAAACCGATAAAGGGGCAGAGATCGTTGTCCATATGGGTATCGATACCGTTGCGCTGGAAGGTAAAGGCTTTAAACGTCTGGTCGAAGAGGGTGCGGAAGTGGTTGCGGGTCAGCCAATCCTGGAAATGGATCTGGATTTCCTCAACGCCAACGCTCGCTCAATGATTAGCCCGGTTGTTTGCAGCAACAGCGATGATTTCGGTGCACTGGTTATTAAAGCCGAAGGTCACGTGGTTGCGGGTCAAACACCACTGTATGAGATTAAAGGTAAATAATCGCTCCTGAGTAAAGTTGATTAATGCCTTAAGCGGCGGGGGAAATCCTCCGCCGCTTTTTTTTTGCAGCAATTTGCCCCAATATTTTCGTTTGCGACATTTTTTGCGTAACTAAAGGTTGTCAGTCCGTCCGGCTTATAAGATCATATGCCGTTATACGTTGTTTACGCTTTGAGGAATCTACGATGAGTGAGGCTGAAGCCCGCCCGACAAACTTTATTCGTCAGATCATTGACGAAGATCTGGCTACCGGTAAGCACACTACGGTGCATACTCGTTTTCCGCCAGAGCCAAATGGCTATCTGCACATCGGCCATGCGAAATCTATCTGCCTGAACTTCGGCATTGCGCAAGACTACCAGGGCCAGTGCAACCTGCGTTTCGATGACACCAACCCGGTTAAAGAAGACATCGAATACGTTGAGTCCATCAAAAACGACGTCGAGTGGTTAGGTTTTCACTGGTCTGGCAATGTTCGCTACTCCTCTGATTACTTCGATCAGCTGCATGCCTATGCGGTAGAACTTATCAATAAAGGTCTGGCCTACGTCGATGAACTGACGCCAGAACAAATCCGCGAATACCGCGGCTCGCTGACCGCACCGGGCAAAAACAGCCCATTCCGCGATCGCAGCGTGGAAGAGAACCTGGCGCTGTTCGAAAAAATGCGTACCGGTGGCTTCGAAGAAGGCAAAGCCTGTCTGCGCGCCAAAATCGATATGGCATCCTCTTTTGTCGTGATGCGGGATCCGGTTCTGTACCGTATTAAATTTGCCGATCACCATCAGACCGGCACCAAGTGGTGCATCTATCCGATGTACGACTTCACCCACTGCATCAGCGATGCGCTGGAAGGGATTACGCACTCGCTGTGTACTCTGGAGTTCCAGGACAACCGTCGCCTGTATGACTGGGTTCTCGACAACATCACGATCCCGGTTCACCCGCGTCAGTACGAATTCTCGCGCCTGAATCTGGAATACACCGTGATGTCCAAGCGTAAGCTGAACCAGCTGGTGACCGAGAAGCACGTTGAAGGTTGGGACGATCCGCGTATGCCGACCATTTCTGGTCTGCGTCGTCGCGGTTACACCGCGGCTGCTATCCGTGAATTCTGCAAACGCATCGGCGTGACCAAGCAGGATAACACCATTGAGATGGCGTCTCTGGAATCCTGTATTCGTGAGGATCTGAACGAAAACGCCCCGCGCGCAATGGCGGTTATCGATCCAGTGAAACTGGTTATCGAAAACTATCCGCAGGGCGAAAGCGAAATGGTCTCCATGCCTAACCATCCGAACAAACCGGAAATGGGTAGCCGTGAAGTGCCGTTCAGCGCAGAGATCTGGATTGACCGTGCTGACTTCCGTGAAGAAGCAAACAAACAGTACAAGCGTCTGGTCATGGGTAAAGAAGTGCGTCTGCGCAATGCCTATGTCATCAAGGCCGAGCGCGTAGAGAAAGATGCCGAAGGTAATATCACTACCATCTTCTGTACTTACGATGCCGAGACTCTGAGCAAAGATCCGGCCGATGGCCGTAAAGTGAAAGGCGTGATTCACTGGGTGAGTGCACAGCATGCGCTGCCGATTGAAATTCGTCTGTACGATCGTCTGTTCAGCGTGCCAAACCCAGGTGCAGAGGAAGATTTCCTGTCAGTGATGAACCCAGAATCATTGGTTATCACTCAGGGCTACGGTGAGCCGTCTCTGCAGGCCGCTGAGGCCAGCAAAGCATATCAGTTCGAGCGAGAGGGTTACTTCTGCCTCGACAGTCGTTACAGCACCGCTGAGAAGCTGGTATTTAACCGCACCGTCGGTTTACGTGATACCTGGGTTGGCTAAATTGCCACCTCGTTGTAAAAACGCCGCTCCTGCGGCGTTTTTTTTTAATCGTCTATTGCCCAATCCTATCTGTATAGATTCGCGCAGCGAATTAATACAAATATTCGACATCTGATAGTGGCCTCTCCCGCCTGGCATCTTGCCTGAGTTATGTGATGTAAACGGTCTCATTAACATTTGTCCCAGAGCCCGCAAGGGTTGACGAAAAAAATGTTAACAACGCACTCCGTTACACATTGAAACCAAATATGTGCGCTTTGTCATAATCCTGCACTCTTGTTGCGGAAAAGAATTGATAATTCGCGTCGCGAAAAATAGTCTATCGGTGTAGTGAACACCATTTTCCAGAAGTTCATTTTTTTAAAGTTTTTATTTTTTGCCTCTGCTTTGCGGCGGCATTTTAAAAGTCAAAGAGGATATAACTATGCGTACGTTTAGTGGCAAACGTAGTACGCTGGCGCTGGCTATCGCCGGTGTGACAGCACTGTCAGGCTTTGCAATGACGCCGGAAGCAAAAGCAGAAGGGTTCATTGACGACTCATCATTAACCGGCGGCATCTATTACTGGCAGCGTGAGCGTGACCGTAAAGATGTAACCGACCACGATAAATATAAAACCAACCTGTCTCACTCCACATGGAACGCCAACCTCGACTTCCAGTCTGGCTATGCTGCCGATATGTTCGGTATCGATATTGCGGCGTTCACCGCCATTGAAATGGCGGAAAGTAGCGAAAGCGGCCACCCGAACGAAATCGCGTTCTCTGCTAAAAACAAAGGCTACAGCGAAGACTACAGCGGCGATAAATCCGGTATCAGTCTGTATAAAGCGGCCGCGAAATTCAAACTCGGTCCAGCCTGGGCTCGTGCGGGTTACATCCAGCCAACCGGTCAGACTCTGTTAGCCCCACACTGGAGCTTCATGCCAGGTACCTATCAGGGTGCTGAAGCCGGTGCCAACTTTGACTACGGCGACAACGGTGCACTGAGCTTCTCCTACATGTGGACCAACGAGTATAAGGCGCCTTGGCACCTGGAAATGGATAACTTCTATCAGAACGATAAGAAGACCAAGGTCGACTACCTGCACTCCATCGGTGCTAAATACGATTTCAAAAATAACCTGGTGCTGGAAGCGGCATTTGGTCAGGCAGAAGGCTACGTTGATCAGTACTTCGCCAAAGGTAGCTATAAATTTGATATTCCTGGCGGCCCGCTGACCACCAGCTATCAGTTCTACGGTACCCGTGACAAAGTCAGCGATCACGGCGTGAACGATATTTACGACGGCACCGCATGGTTGCAGGCGTTAACCTTCGGCTACAAGCTGAAAGAGGTCTTCGACTTCCGTCTGGAAGGGACCTGGGTTAAAGCGGAAGGCCAGCAGGGCTACTTCCTGCAGCGTATGACCCCAACTTACGCGTCCTCCAACGGTCGTCTGGATATCTGGTGGGATAACCGTTCTGACTTCAACGCCAACGGCGAAAAAGCAGTGTTCTTCGGTACCATGTATGACCTGAAAAACTGGGATCTCCCGGGCTGGGCAGTGGGCGCGTCCTACGTCTATGCATGGGATGCTAAACCTGCGACCTGGCAGATGAACCCAGATGCCTACTACGACAAAAACAACAAAATCAAAGAGTCTGCTTACAGCCTCGATGTGGCTTACACCGTTCAGGATGGCCGCGCGAAAGGGACTCTGTTCAAACTGCACTTCACGCAGTATGACAACCACTCCGACATCCCAAGCTGGGGCGGTGGTTACGGCAACATCTTCCAGGACGAGCGTGACGTGAAATTCATGGTTATCGCCCCGTTCACTATTTTCTGATGCATGACGCGGCAGGGGGAAACCTCTGCCGCCGCTAAGAGGTTCATCGCATGAAAAAATTGATTATTGTTGCCTTAATGGCTGCTGGCCTTACCGCTTGCGCGCAATCACCTGCACCGAAAGAAGACACGAAACTGAAAGATGCTTATAGCGCCTGTATCAACACGGCAGAAGGTAACCCGGATAAAATCCAGGCCTGCCAGAGCGTGTTAAATGTGCTGAAGCAAGATAAGAAACACGAGCAGTTCGCTAATCAGGAAAGCGTGCGCGTGATGGATTATCAGCAGTGCATCCTGGCAAGAAAAACGGGTAACGATCAGGCCGTTGCGAGCAAATGCGATAAGATTTGGCAGGAAATTCGCAGCAACAATACGCCACAGAAATAACGTCTCTCGACGAACGGAAAAACCGCTGCTTGCAGCGGTTTTTTTTATGTCTGAAGCCAAAAGCGGGGCAAAAAAAACCAGCGCATAATGGCTGGCTTTTTGACGAACGGTGAGTCGTTATTTTTCGACGCCGTCGTGAGCGTGTTCATCTTCGCGGCAGTCGCCTTCAGCGCAGTGGCCGTAAAGATACAGACTGTGGTTGGTTAAGCGAATTCCGTACTTGGTGGCAATTTCGCGCTGACGCGCTTCGATGGAATCATCGCTGAATTCGATAACTTTGCCGCAGTCGAGGCAGATCAGGTGATCGTGGTGATGCTGCTGGGTCAGTTCGAATACGGATTTGCCGCCTTCGAAATTATGACGAGTCACGATGCCAGCGTCATCAAACTGGTTCAGTACGCGGTAAACCGTGGCTAAACCGATCTCTTCACCCATGTCGATCAGGCGTTTGTATAAGTCTTCCGCGCTGACATGGTGGTTATGAGGTTCCTGAAGAACTTCCAGAATCTTTAACCGTGGAAGTGTGACTTTCAGGCCAGCCTTCTTTAATGCGGTATTATTGTCAGTCATGCGGAATCTGTCCTGTTGCTAAACGATTAACTTCCATCAGCGAAAGTTTCACAGAGAATGCACCCGAATTAATGCGTCTCATTATAGAATGGCCCTATCAAAATGAAAACAGCAAGGCCCGGGTAAGCTAAGCTTTCAAAAACGAGGCTTCACCGACAAACTGAGCGATGAACCTGCGCCAAATCTGAAGATATTGTACAGGTATGCGATAAAAAGTTAAAAATTTGTAGCTATTATTTTAATTGCTTTTACCTATTAATGAGGTGCGATTCAATAATCACACCTCATTATCGCGATTACGCGTTTTTGATCTCTTCCAGGTGCAGCTCTTCGGCAACCTGCTTAACCCACTTCTCAACGCGCTCTGCGGTCAGTTCTGGCTGACGATCTTCGTCAATTGCCAGACCGACGAAGTGATCGTCATCGGCAAGACCTTTGGACGCTTCGAAATGGTAACCGGCGGTCGGCCAGTGGCCGACGATGGTTGCACCACGTGGTTCAATAATGTCGCGAATGGTGCCCAGGGCATCACAGAAATATTCTGCGTAGTCTTCCTGGTCGCCGCAGCCAAACAGCGCAACCAGTTTGCCGTTGAAATCCACTTCTTCCAGGGTTGGGAAGAAATCATCCCAATCGCACTGTGCTTCACCGTAGTACCAGGTTGGGATGCCCAGCAGCAGGATATCGAATGCTTCCAGATCCTCTTTGCTGCTCTTGGCGATGTCATGAACGTCAGCGACATCTTTACCCAGCTGTTTCTGAATCATTTTTGCGATATTTTCGGTGTTTCCGGTATCGCTACCGAAGAAGATGCCAACGATTGCCATGAGTAAAATAACCTCTTGAAACTTAATGATATGGTGGTGGCTTATTGCCCACAGATAAGGGCAATGATAGCAGAACAGGTCAAGGTGCGGAAACAGCAATCGTGCCGTACTGCACACTCTGCTACATGAAAGCGTGTTTTGGGGGGATTTTTCAGACTTTCCCTTGTCCGTGCAGCAGCGCAAGCTGGTTCATCAACATCTCTTCGATGAGTTCGCTACGGCTCATATCACGGGCAGTCGCCAGCTCGTTGAGTGCATCAACGGCATCGTTGTTCAGCTTCAGCTCGACGCGCTTAAGCCCGCGAACTTTATCGCGTTTTAGCTGGTTGCGCTTATTGATGCGGAGCTGTTCGTCACGCGAAAGCGGATTGGTTTTTGGTCTTCCCGGGCGACGCTCATTTGCGAACAAATCTAGTGTCGTACGGTCCGTTTGTTCTTTTGCCATGATTCTGAGTGACTTCGGGGAAAACAAGCTACCGGGCAGTGCCCAGCGCAGACAGCGCGCAATCATACATCAGTGAAACCCGCACGCCAACGACCGCGGCCATTCTGGCGCGCGGTCGATGGATTTTTAATCATTCTGCGAGGTAACGGCGGATGGCGCGCAGCACGGCATCGGGTTTTTCGGCGTGAACCCAATGGCCGGCACCGGCAATCACGTGCGCTTTGGCCTGTGGAAACTGAGCTAGCAGCGAGTCACGATAGGCTTCGGTGACGTACGGCGAGTTGCCGCCGGGGATAAACAAGGCAGGGTGATCCCATGCGGGGATGGTCTCCCAGCCGACAATATGCGGATATTGTTCCCACAGCACCGGCACATTGAAGCGCCAGGCACCATCAACGAAGGATTTCAGCAGAAACTGAACCACGCCTTCCTCTTTGAGAAATTCCCGCATTATCGTGGCTGCCTGCTGACGTGTCGCCACGCCCGCGTTGGTGACCGCATTGATAGCGGCAAAAATCTCATCATGGCGACGGACGTGATAATCCACCGGCGCGATATCAATGGCGACAAGCTTATCGATGCGATCCGGTGCTAACGCGGTCAACGCCATGACCGCTTTTCCGCCCATGGAGTGACCGATAAGCGTGGCGGTTTCAATATTGTGCTCATCCAGCGTATCGAGGAGATCCTGCGCCATGGCCGGATAGTTCATCTCTTCAGAACGTGGGGACAGCCCGTGGTTGCGCATGTCAACCTGGATGATATCGTGGTCGGCAACGAGATCGCGGGCAAGGATACCGAGGTTGTCCAGGCTGCCAAACAGGCCGTGGACGAGAACGATGGGGGAATTATTGTGCAGGTTTTGTGCAGATTGCGCTCGGACATTCAATTTCATAGCAAAGTTCTTTTTTTCGCGTTGTCGGGTTAGGGTATCATGTTGGACATTCTAACGCTCAGGGGCAAGTAAGGAACTCATCCGAATTTTGCCGCGTTCCTGGTTTGGCGCTACCCGCTGTTGGGTTTTGACTTTATAATCCCAATGAATTGTATCCAGAAAAATTATTGCACCGGATTAAGATGAAAACGATCGAAGTTGATGACGAGCTCTATCGCTATATTGCGGCTCACACTCTGCACATTGGCGAGAGCGCGTCCGACATTTTACGGCGTATGCTGAAATTCACCGCCGCTTCACAGCCTGCAGTTGCCGCAGCGCCGGTCGTCAAAGCAGAACCGGCCCCTGCGCCAGCTGCTGCTCCCGTTGCTGAAGTTAAGACGGTAAAAACGACGAAAGACAAAGTCCGCGCGATGCGTGAACTGCTGCTCTCCGACGAATATGCCGAGCAGAAAAAAGCGGTTAACCGCTTTATGCTGATCCTGACCACGCTCTATTCGCTGGACAACAAAGCGTTTGCTGAAGCGACTGAATCGCTCCATGGCCGTACCCGCGTCTATTTTGCTGCCGATGAGCAGACGTTGCTGAAAAACGGTAATCAGACGAAACCTAAACAGGTACCGGATACGCCTTACTGGGTCATTACCAACACGAATACAGGCCGTAAATGCAGCATGGTCGAACACATCATGCAGTCAATGCAGTTCCCGGCGGAACTGATTGAAAAGGTTTGCGGTACCATCTCATACTGACAATCTAACCCTTGCATAAGAAGGACCAGGCAATGGCAAACCATACCCGTGCGGGTCAGCCTGCACAGCAAAGTGACTTGATCAACGTTGCTCAACTGACGTCCCAGTACTACGTACTGCAGCCGGACGTGGGCAATGCGGAACATGCGGTGAAATTCGGGACTTCCGGTCACCGCGGAAGCGCAGGTCGTCACAGCTTCAACGAAAAGCATATTTTAGCCATTGCTCAGGCAATCGCTGAAGAGCGCGCGAAAAATGGAATTACGGGCCCATGCTACGTCGGGAAAGATACTCACGCACTCTCCGAGCCTGCGTTTATCTCTGTTCTTGAAGTGTTGGCAGCAAATGGTGTTGATGTCATTGTGCAGGAAAACAATGGTTTTACGCCGACCCCGGCTATCTCCAATGCCATCCTTGTGCATAACAAAAAAGGCGGCCCGCAGGCTGATGGGATCGTGATTACGCCATCCCATAACCCGCCGGAAGACGGCGGTATCAAATACAACCCACCAAACGGTGGCCCTGCTGATACCAACGTCACCAAAGTGGTTGAAGATCGCGCTAACGCCCTGTTAGCCGCTGGCCTTAACGGCGTGAAGCGTATCTCTTACGATGCGGCGCTGGCTTCCGGCCACGTCAAAGAAGTGGATCTGGTGCAGCCATTTATTGAAGGGCTGGCGGATATCGTCGATATGGCGGCTATCCAGAAAGCGGGCCTGACGTTGGGCGTCGATCCACTGGGTGGTTCCGGTATTGAATACTGGAAGCGTATCGCTAAGCACTACAATCTGAATCTGACCATCGTGAACGATCACGTTGACCAGACTTTCCGCTTTATGCATCTCGATAAAGATGGCGCAATCCGTATGGACTGCTCTTCCGAGTGCGCGATGGCGGGCCTGCTGGCGCTGCGTGATAAGTTCGACCTGGCGTTTGCCAACGACCCGGATTACGACCGTCACGGTATTGTGACGCCGGCGGGATTGATGAACCCGAACCATTATCTGGCGGTGGCCATCAACTATCTGTTCCAGCATCGTCCGCAGTGGGGCAAAGATGTGGCGGTCGGTAAGACTCTCGTCTCCTCCGCGATGATTGACCGTGTGGTCAACGATCTGGGCCGTAAGCTGGTAGAAGTTCCGGTTGGTTTTAAATGGTTTGTTGACGGTCTGTTCGACGGCAGCTTTGGCTTCGGCGGTGAAGAGAGCGCGGGGGCTTCTTTCCTGCGCTTTGATGGCACGCCGTGGTCCACCGACAAAGACGGCATCATTATGTGTCTGCTGGCGGCAGAGATTACCGCAGTCACCGGTAAAAACCCGCAGGAGCACTACAATGAGCTGGCGGCACGCTTTGGTGCGCCGAGCTACAACCGTCTGCAGGCGAGCGCAACGTCCGCGCAGAAAGCGGCGTTGTCTAAACTGTCTCCAGAAATGGTTAGCGCTAGCACCCTGGCCGGCGATCCTATCACCGCGCGTCTGACGGCGGCTCCGGGCAACGGCGCCTCCATTGGCGGTCTGAAGGTGATGACTGACAACGGCTGGTTTGCCGCGCGTCCGTCCGGCACGGAAGATGCCTATAAAATCTACTGCGAAAGTTTCCTCGGTGCTGAACATCGTCAGCAGATTGAGAAAGAGGCGGTAGAGATTGTTAGCGAAGTGCTGAAAAACGCCTGATAGCGCAAGCGTTGTAAGGTGTACTGCGAACCCTTCAGGATGGCCTGAACGTTCGCGAAGTGAAGAATCCGTAGTCCCGTCGGGATTACGGATTTTTTTTATGGCGTAGAGTGGGTTTACGGTTCGCTCATGGCGTATCCGCATGTGACCCAAAGGATGTAGGACGCGTAGAGCGATGAGATTTAATCCGTTTTGTTACGGCCTGCTGGCTATTCTATTGGCGGCCAGTTTTTTCCATTTCCATTCATTCTGGGCATGGCTGGTGATGGTCAATATCGCCACGCTGTTGATATACGGTATCGACAAAATTGCCGCTCGCAAAAGCTGGCAGCGAGTGCCTGAAATGACGCTGCTGCTGTATGGCCTCGTTGGTGGTTGGGTTGGTGCGCTGGTGGCGCAGCAGGTGTTCCGCCACAAAACCCAGAAACAGCCGTTCCGCACCTGGTTTATGCTGAGCGTGGTGTTAAATGTACTGGCGGTGGTGGGGTGGGGATACTGGCAGGCATAGCACCCGCTCTCTCCCCCATGAAGATGAGGGGTTTATCCTTCCTGATTTCGACGGCAGGTTAATTCCTCACAGTCGATACGCACCACGCAAACTGCTTTCATCATGTCGTCACGGTAGCTGAAGTGTTTTCCTGGTACGGCCTGATGCATGATGACGTCGAGACCCTGTTTCATCTCTTCCGGTTGCTGCAAAATGGTTGCCCGTCCTTTGGCGATAATGCTGGTATAGCCGTAGCTGTAATCGCAGGCCTCTTCGGCCTGAATCAATTGATGGTCGCCATCAATCTCAACGCTAATCGCTGGATTTTTTCGCAGCAGGCGCATTTTTTTCCCGCAGCGTGCGCCGTGGAAAAAGATTGCCCAATGCCCATCCTGATACGCATAGCCAAAATTGACTGGCACGATATACGGGCTGCTTTCGTCATTGAGCGCAATCCGGCAGATGTGATGGCGCTGGATAATGGCAAGTAGGGTGTCGATATCGGAGACAATACGTTGTGGATTGCTCATGGTGGCGGTCTTATGAAGGAGAAGGAAAGGAAGCGGGTTGCCGTTGCCAGCAACCCGTAAAGGTTTTAACTGTGTTTGTTTTTCAGTTCAAAGCGTGGTGATACCAGGCCGTACAGCGTCCAGCCAAGGAAGGTCACGATGGAACCGTACAGCATTGCTTCTTCACCGGAAGAGAACAGGGCGTAGAAGCTGTACATTGCACCAATGAACGCCACGATATTAGCCATGCGGGCTTTGCCAGCAGGCACATTCGCCATGCGTTGGATAATCGCCAGCGCCGCCATCGACAGAATGTACGGGATAATGTTGGTCACAACCGCCAGGTTAACCAGCACGTTGAACTGATTGTTCAGCGACGGGCTGATGGTCATTAACGACAACCCGGACTGAATCACCACAATCACCAGCATCCCTTTCACCGGCGCATCGGCTTTACTCACCTGAGAGAATACTTTCGGGAAGTAGCCTTCGTCAGCCGAAGATTTGAACACTTGGGCGATGGTGAACTGCCAGCCGAGCAGTGAACCGCAGCAGGACATGATCATCAGCGCCATGATCACTTTCCCCACTTCCGGGGTGAACATTTGTGCAAAGGCAAGACCAAACGGTGCGGTGGAGTTTGCCAGATCCATGTTTGGCACAATACCGGCAATCACGTTGGTGGAGACGATATAAATCACCGCCGCCCCCAATGTCCCGCCCAGCACGGCGATCGGCACGTTACGCTCAGGATTTTCCACCACTTCGGCGTTAGCGCAGGCAGATTCCAGACCGAGGAACGCCCACAGCGTCATGGCAATCGAAGAACCGACTGCGGTAAAGAACGGTACGTGATGTGGGTTCCAGGACTCCGCGTACATGGTTGGGCTGAACCAGAACCAGCCAATCACGCACAGACCGACCACGGGGATGATGACCCCCCATACCGTAATGCTACTGATCTGACCGGTAATACGTGCACCACCGAAGTTAGCGACGGTACAGATCCACAGCACGCAGATGGTGGCGATCCCGATTTGCACTGGACTTAGTGTGGCACCGAATAACTCGGTGCCGTAACCGACAGCAGAAATGGCGATGGCCACGTTAGCAATCAGTAGCGACACGCCGTAGGTGTAGTTGGCCATAAAGTTGCCTGACTTACCAAAGGCATACTCGGCATAGCCGCCCATCCCACCGGATTTCTTACTGAACATCCCGCATTTAGCGAAGGCCCAGGCTAACGCCATCGAACCGACGGCGGTCACCAGCCAGGAGATAATTGAAATGGTGCCCACTTCAGCAAGCTTGGTGGGCAGCATGATAATACCGGAGCCCATCATATTCACCATCGTCAGGATGGTGAGCTGAACAACACCCATTTTGTTGTTAGCTTTGCTCATAATTTCTCACCTTTAAGCAGCGCAGGTTGCGGCAGCTGAGATTCAATGACGTAGCACCACACCTGTTTGCGTCCGTCGTTTTCCTGGATGTAAACCCCCTGCAGTTCCGGCGCGAAGCCCGGCAGCAGGTTGATGCCTTCTTCCAGCGCGGTGAAGTAACGCAGCACGGAGTCACCCCAGATTTCACCAGGGACTACGCACAGCACACCTGGAGGATATGGCAGGGCACCTTCGGCGGCGATTCGACCTTCCGCCTGCGACAGGGGAACCAGTTCCACTTCGCCACGCAGATAGGCGTAGTTGGCATCCTGCGGGTTCATGCTGACGCGCGGGAAGTGTGATTTACGGAACATCTCTTTTTGCAGTTGTTTCACGTTATGACGGGCATACAGGTTGTGCATTTCCTGGCACAGCTGGCGCAGGGTGTAATCCGCATAACGATCTTTATGCTGGCCATAGAGGGATGGCAGGACATCTTTCAGTGGTGCATCGGCTTCCAGCAGCGCTTCGAAACGAACCAGCAGAGCCACCAGTTGCTGCAACTTAGCCATGTCTTCGGCTGGGGTCAGCAGGAACAGGATGGAGTTCAGGTCGCATTTTTCCGGTACTACACCGTGCTCACGCAGGAAGTTCGCCAGAATCGTTGCCGGTACGCCGAAGGTGTCGTACTCACCGTTAGCATCGATACCCGGTGTGGTCAGCAACAGTTTGCATGGGTCGACAAAGTACTGATGTTCGGCATAGCCTTCAAAGCCGTGCCAGCGTTCGCCTGGAACGAAGTGGAAGAAGCGCAGGTCGTTGGCGATCTCTTTGGTTTCAAACGACTGCCATGGTTTACCGTCAACCTGTTCTGGCACAAATGGGCGAATATGGTGGCAGTTATCGAGAATCAGCTTACGGGCTTCGATACCGTTAGAAACGCAGTCCATCCACATGTTACGACCGGCCTGGCCTTCATGCATTTTGGCGTTGATATCCAGTGCGGCAAACAGCGGATAGAACGGGCTGGTAGAGGCGTGCATCATAAAGGCGTTGTTCAGGCGCTTATGCGGAACGTAGCGCTGCTGGCCTTTAATGTGGCTGTCTTTTTTGTGGATCTGAGAGGTCTGGGAGAAACCGGCCTGCTGTTTATGCACGGACTGAGTGACCAGAATACCTGGGTCATTTTCGTTCAGCTCAAGCAGCAGCGGCGAGCAGTCTGCCATCATCGGAATAAACTGTTCGTAGCCAACCCACGCGGAGTCAAACAGGATGTAGTCGCACAGATGACCAATCTTATCTACCACCTGACGGGCGTTATAGATGGTGCCGTCATAGGTGCCGAGCTGAATAACGGCCAGACGGAATGGACGTTCGTTACGGGCACGATTGGGTGCCACTTCCGCAACCAACTCACGTAGGTAGCTCTCTTCGAAGCAGTGGGCGTCGATACCGCCGATAAAGCCGTACGGGTTACGCGCCGTTTCCAGATACACCGGCGTTGCCCCAGCCTGCAGCAGCGCGCCGTGGTGGTTGGATTTGTGGTTATTACGGTCAAACAGCACCAGATCCCCTGGGGTCAGCAGCGCGTTCAGCACCACTTTGTTGGAAGATGAGGTCCCGTTCAGTACGAAATACGTTTTATCGGCGTTAAACACTTTAGCGGCGTGCTGTTGGGCGATGCACGGTGCGCCTTCGTGAATCAGCAGGTCACCCATGGCGACGTCGGCATTACACAGGTCAGAGCGGAATAACGTTTCGCCAAAATACTCGACGAATTGGTTACCGGCTGGGTGGCGACGGAAGAATTCACCACCCTGGTGCCCTGGACAGTCAAATGCGCTGTTGCCCTGAGCGACATAGTCGACCAGCGCGCTAAAGAATGGCGGACGCAGCTGCACTTCGTACTTGTGCGCGGCGGCTTCCAGTTGGCGACCGTAGAAGTCATTGCGCGTTTCGTCATGTTCAAATACCCCTTGAATTCGTGAGAGATATTCAGACGGCACGATTTGTTCTTTATTAATAGCAATAAACACGGGCAGGTTATAACCCGTTGCATCTATTTCATCGAGTTTACCGCACTCAATGTCTTCAATGGATAATACGGCGGCGGCGACATCAATGAAATTCGTGTCGCAGGTATTGATAATATTACGCTGGGTAGTAAAACAGTCCGGGCAAGTACGGCTGACGGCAATTTTTAATTCAGACATTTTTCGACTCTTTATTTTAGGTAATAGCAGTCCCTCAATTCCTCAAATGAGAAATTGATATCGCCGGAAAAAAAAGTAATACGATCCCGCTGATCATAAAATCAGGGTGTCACTTTTTTCAGGATGTCACAAACCCAACCGGTCCGGTGGCCGGATGATTCAGGTTTGTCATGGCGAGCGCTGGTAGCAGGCGAGAGCCTGTATTATACGTGTCATCCTTCAAGCCGCTTCAGAATAGGCTACGTTCGTTCACCACAGGCACTTACTGGAGTAAGTTTCTGGGGATTTACTCACTTGCCGCCTTGATGCAATTTGAATGATTTTGCGTATAGCAGGGAATAGCTGCGGGGCGCCCGAAGTCGGAAGACTTATCGGGCGTTAAAGAAGTGAAAGTCGAAACTATTACGGTGGGCAAACATCATAATATGCGTTGTCCGCCTTATATGGGGCATCATTCGGTTATTATTTTCCATTTCGTATACCTCCGATGAATATCTTAAAGCGGAGTCATTTTATCTCTGAATGGAGTTAAAACTGTGATGATGATCAACAACGAGAGATCATTTATAAAATAATCCATTGTTAGTAGGCGGGCGGTCAGGATGAAATGCTGAAATGTGTATTTTATGTAAATGAAGTGTTTTAAATTTTATTTAAATAAACGCCGCGTAGCTAATATTGATATTTTTATTCTATTAAACAATGCGGCGATAATAATGTTTGAGTATTATCTTATTATTATGAATAAGTATTCACAACATAAAGCGATAGCCGATACCGGTTTCTGTTAATAAATGCTGTGGGCGCGCGGGATCTATTTCCAGCTTCTGCCGAAGGTGCCCCATATAAATGCGTAAATAGTGACTATGCTCCACCGCATTGGGCCCCCACACCTGGTTCAACAACTGGCGCTGAGTCAGCACTTTCCCTACGTTGTTGAGCAACACGGCCAGCAGACGGAACTCAATCGGGGTGAGATGAATCTCTTCACTGCCGCGTACGATGCGGCGAGCGGCAAGATCAACGGTGATATTGGAGAAAGAGACCACCGGTTCATTAGGCTGAGCGCCGGCATGACGACGCAGCGCCACGCGCAGGCGTGCCTGCAGTTCGCCAATACCAAAGGGTTTACTGAGATAGTCATCAGCACCGGCGTCCAGTGCGGCAATCTTATCGCTTTCTTCACTGCGGGCCGACAGCACGATAATCGGTACCGGGCTCCACTGACGAATATCACGAATAAAATCGAGGCCGTCACCATCGGGTAAGCCGAGGTCGAGGATAATCAGATCCGGTTTGCGCGTTGCTGCCTCCAGCAAACCACGCTGCAGAGTCGGGGCGTCATACACGCGCAGTGCATCAGCTTCCAGCGCGGTGCGCAGAAAACGACGAATAGCATCTTCATCTTCAACAATCAGAACGCTGGTCACAGATCTTCCGGAGCCTCTTCCAGTTCGGGCGGTTTCTCTTGTGGAAGTGTAACACGAAAACAAGCGCCGCCTTCCGGCCGGTTGCTGGCGGAAAGGGTGCCACCGTGGATATCAACAATCGCCTGGCAAATAGCCAGCCCTAGTCCGACGCCGGGAATGGCGGACTCTTTGTTGCCGCGAGAGAATTTGGCGAAGATCTGCTGCTCTTGTCCACTTGGAATACCCGGACCACTGTCCCAGACATCCAGCTGTAGATGGCCGTTTTCGGTTGTCGCGGTGATGCCAATTTCTGCGTCGTCTCCGGCATATTTCACGGCGTTCTCGAGCAGATTAATCAGCACGCGTTCAAACAGCGGGCCGTCCAGATACACCAGCAGCAATGGGTCGGGGAGGGTGAGTCTAATCTGCCTACCGTTTAATCCCGGCTCGAGCATCCGTAGCGCGCTGCCGACCACCTCTTCCAGCGTTAGCCACTCTTTATTCAGGTTAAAACCGCCGGACTGAATGCGCGCCATATCCAGCAGGTTATTAACCAGCCGGGTGGTATTGAGCACGTGCTGACGAATCTCGTTAGCCTGTGGCGCATAAGGGGAACCACTGCTGGCAAGATCGAGCGTGAGGATTTCCGCCTGGCCAAACAGCACGGTGAGCGGCGTGCGCAAATCGTGAGAAAGCGCGGCCAGCAACGAGTTACGCAGGCTTTCTCGTTCACTGATAAGTCGTGATTGCTCTTCGCTGGCGGTAAGCGCGAGCCGTTCTAGCGCGCTGGCGACCAGCAGCGTAAAGGTCTCTAGCAACCGCTGTTGTTCGGGGATCATCAACTGGCGCAGATTTTGCGGCTCGACCACAATAAGCCCGTGGGTACTGTCGGCACCGCGCAGCGGCAGTATTAAATAAGGAACACCGGGCAGCGTGTCGGTGCCTGCCCCGGCGGGCAGCCCCTTATCAAAACTCCAGTGGGCGATGGCTTCATCCCATGGCGTCATACCTTCTTGTTGGGTGAGCGCTGCCAGTTTGCCGTGCTCATCAGGCATCAGAACCTGGCTACGGGCGTGAAACGTCGAGCGAATATATTGCTCGCAGGTATGGGCAATGTCGGTAGCATTACGGCCGACGGCGAGCGTTTTCGACATTTCGTAAAGCTGGCGGGTACGTTGTTCGCGATAGCGCGCGACCCGTGCCTGGTAGCGCACCCCGGCAGTTAAATTACCAATCACCAGTCCGACGGTAAGCATTACGCCAAAGGTGAGCAGGTACTGCACGTCGGATACCGCCAGCGTACCGCGCGGGGCAACAAACACCAGATCGAAGCTGACCACGTTAATCACCGTCGCCAGCACCGACGGCCAGCGGCCGTAAAACAGCGCAACGATCACCACGCCCAGCAGATAGAGCATCACCAGGTTTGCGGCCTCGAACGCCACCAGCCACTGTGCGGCGATAAAGGTAATGGCGGCACACAGCCCCAGCGCCACCAGGCAGCCGCGGATTTGCACGCGCCATTTATCGATAAATGGCCGCCGATCGTGGCTGTTGTCCGGCAGCGGCAGCGGGGATTCATCGATGCCTACAACCAGTAAATCCAACTCCGGCGCATGGCGGGAAATTCTTTCGCCAAAGCGTTCACCGCGCCACCAATGGCGTTTCTGCTGGCGGCCAATCACTATTTTTCCGAGATTATGTTCGCGAGCGTAGCGGATGACGGCGGCCTCTTCCGAGGGTTCCGAAAGGGTAGCCGTTTCGGCGCCCAGCTCCTGCGCCAGCCGAAGGGCGTTAAGAATCGCCCGCCGCTGAGGTTCTGGCAGGCGGTGCAATGTGGGTGTTTCAACGTAGACGGCGTGCCAGGCGCTGCCGAGGCGCGAGGCCAATCGGGCGGCGGTGCGTACCAGCTTTTCGCTGCCGGTGTGGTGGCCAATACACAGTAAAATGGCATCGTGGGTATGCCAGACTTTTTCCTGGCCCTGGGTATCGCGCCAGGCGCGCATTTGGTCGTCAACGCGTTCGGCGGTACGGCGCAGCGCCAGTTCACGCAAGGCAATCAGGTTGCCTTTACGGAAGAAATTTTCAATCGCCCGTTCGGCCTGGCCCGCAATGTACACCTTGCCTTCGTTCAGCCGCTGGCGCAGGTCGTCCGGGGGAAGGTCAACCAACACCACTTCATCGGCGGCATCAAAGAAAGGATCGGGTACGGTTTCGCGTACCTGAATGCCGGTGACGCCGCTGACCACGTCATTCAAGCTTTCCAGATGCTGAACGTTTACGGTGGTAAAGACGTCGATACCCGCTTCCAGCAGCTCATCGATATCCTGCCAGCGTTTAGGATGGCGAGAGCCAGGCGCGTTGCTGTGCGCCAGTTCATCCATTAATACCAACGCCGGGCGACGGGCGAGGGCGGCATCGAGATCGAACTCCACCACGTAGCGCCCGCGATAGGCGGTGCGTTTAGGCGGCAGCGTGCTCAGTCCCTTAAGCATCGCCGCCGTCTCTTTACGGCCGTGGGTTTCCACCACCCCTGCCAGCACATCCAATCCCTGTGAGCGAAGACGCTGCGCTTCGGCCAGCATCGCCCAGGTTTTCCCCACCCCAGCGCAGGCACCGAAGAAAATCTTCAGCTTGCCCCTGTGGGCTTCGGCGGTATGTTCCAGCAGGCGATCCGGGTTTGGACGCAGCGGCTCGTCGGTCATTATTAATTATCCTTGTGGGCATCCAGCGCCATATTCAGCTCAGTAATATTTACCACAGGTTGGCCAAGAAAGCCGAACAGCGGCGTATGCGTTGCAGCTTCCACCTTTGCTCGTAGCCAGGCGGCAGAAACATTGCGCGCTTTGGCGATGCGTGGCACCTGCCATAGTGCCGCGTCAGGGGTCAGATTAGGATCCAATCCGCTGGCAGAGGCGGTCACCAGTTCCACCGGTACGGTCGCGCTAGCATCGGGATTCGCCGTGCGTAGCGCTGCAATGCGGTCGGTGAACAGTTTATCCAGCGCCGGGTTACTGGCGGCGAGGTTGCTACCGCCGGAAGCCATCGGGTTATTCGGCATGTCGGCGGTTGCCGAAGGACGACCCTGGAAGTAGCCAGGATCGCTATAGTTCTGACCGATCAGCTGCGATCCGCGCAGCTCGTGGTTTTCAAAAATAAGCGAGCCGTTGGCCTGAGAGGGGAACAGCCACTGCCCCAATGCGGTGGTTACCAGCGGATAGACGCCACCGGTAATGAGCGTCAGGAACAGAAAAATCACAATCGCGGGACGTAATGCAGACATGGTTATTTCCTCACACCAAACCCAGCAGGGTTAACAGCACATCAATTATTTTAATGCCAATAAACGGTACCACCAGGCCACCTGCACCATAGATCCACAGATTGCGGCGCAGCATCGCTGAGGCTGATAGCGGGCGATAGCTCACGCCTTTCAGCGCCAGCGGCAGCAGGAAGACGATAATCAGCGCGTTGAAGATAACGGCGCTCAGAATAGCCGAGTTGGGCGAGTGCAGATGCATAATGTTCAGCACGCCCAACTGCGGCCAGCTGGCGGCAAACGCCGCTGGAATAATGGCGAAATATTTCGCCACGTCGTTGGCAATACTGAAGGTGGTCAGCGAGCCACGGGTCATCAGCATTTGTTTGCCGATATGCACCACTTCAATCAGCTTGGTCGGGTTAGAGTCGAGGTCAACCATGTTGCCGGCTTCTTTCGCGGCCTGGGTACCCGAGTTCATCGCAACCGCCACATCGGCTTGGGCCAGCGCCGGGGCATCGTTGGTGCCGTCGCCGGTCATCGCCACCATCCGGCCTTCCGACTGGTATTGACGAATTAGCGCCAGCTTCGCCTCCGGCGTCGCTTCGGCAAGGAAGTCATCCACACCCGCTTCGGCGGCAATGGCGGCGGCGGTTAAGCGGTTATCGCCGGTGATCATCACCGTCTTAATCCCCATCTTCCGCAGCTGGGCAAAACGCTCTTTAATGCCGCCTTTGACGATATCTTTTAAGGCAATGACGCCCAGCACGCGGGCGCCTTCGGCAACCACCAGTGGCGTTGCGCCAAGGCTCGCGACGCTTTCTACTTTTTGCTCCACGTCGAGCGGGAAGCTGCCGCCATTCGTTTCAATATGGCGACGAATGGCATCTACTGAACCTTTGCGGATCATGCGGTTATCGATATTGATCCCGCTCATCCGGCTCTGGGCGGTAAACGGCACGAAGGTGGCGTGCAGCGCCTGGACGTCTCGCTCACGCAGATTAAAGCGCTGTTTGGCCAGTACCACGATGCTGCGGCCTTCCGGCGTTTCATCTGCCAGCGAAGAGAGCTGGGCGGCATCGGCCAGCGTTTTTTCATCTACGCCATGAGCAGGCAGGAACTGCGAAGCCTGACGGTTACCGAGCGTAATGGTGCCGGTTTTATCCAGCAGCAGGACGTCAACATCGCCCGCCGCTTCTACCGCACGCCCGCTGGTGGCAATAACGTTAGCCCCCAGCATACGGCTCATCCCAGCAACACCAATGGCTGATAACAGCCCGCCGATGGTGGTCGGAATCAGACACACCAGCAGGGCGACCAGGACGGTGACGCTAATTGGTGTTCCGCTCCAGGCGGAAAACGGCCAGATGGTGGCGGTCGCCAGCAGAAACACAATCGTTAAGGCGACCAGCAGAATAGTCAGCGCAATTTCGTTTGGCGTTTTACGGCGCTGGGCGCCCTCGACCATCGCGATCATCCGATCAAGGAAGGTTTCTCCCGGGTTAACGCTACAGCGCACGACAAGCCAGTCGGAGAGAATGCGCGTGCCGCCGGTGACCGAGGCGAAGTCGCCGCCGGACTCGCGGATAACCGGAGCCGATTCACCGGTGATGGCGCTTTCATCGACCGACGCGCCACCTTCAATCACTTCACCATCACAAGGGATGATGTCGCCGGCTTCCACCAACACCACATCACCTTTGCGCAGTTCATCGGCCGGGACGTGGTCCATCTGCGCGCCGTAACGCGCTTCACGCAGCTTGCGGGCAAACGCGGTTTTCTTCACCCCGCGCAGGCTGTTGGCCTGCGCTTTGCTGCGGCCTTCAGCCATCGCTTCGGCGAAGTTGGCAAACAGCACGGTAAACCACAGCCACAGGGCAATAGCCCCGCTAAACCAGACATTACCGGGTAAAACACCCATTGCCATGGCGATAGCCAGACCGCTGGTCAGCACGCTTCCCAGCCAGACGATGAACATCACCGGGTTGCGCCACTGAATGGAGGGGTTGAGTTTCTTCACGGCGTCGATCAGCGCCTGGCGAACCAAAGAGGGCTCAAACAGGGCCAGTTGTTTGCGACTCATAACCAATAGCTCCGCATCACTCAAAACAGGGAAAGATGTTCCGCCACCGGGCCAATCGCCAGGGCGGGAATAAAGGTCAGGGCGCCAACCAGCAGCACGGTGCCAATCAGCAGGCCGATAAACAGCGCATCATGCGTCGCCAGCGTGCCAGGGGTAGCGGGTTGGATCCTTTTCGTCACCAGCGAACCGGCAATCGCCAGTACCGGGACGATGACCCCAAAGCGGCCGACGAACATGCACACCGCCAGCAAACAGTTCCAGAACGGCGTGTTGGCGCTGAGCCCGGCAAAGGCGCTGCCGTTGTTGTTGGCGGCTGACGACACGGCGTAGAGCACTTCGCTAAAACCGTGCGAGCCCGGGTTGGCCATCGCACTGCGTCCGGCGTCGGTCATCATGGCCAGTGCCGTACCGAGCAGTACCAGCGTTGGGGTGACCAGAATGGCCAGCGCGGTCATTTTCATCTCCGGCACATCGATCTTTTTACCGAGGTATTCCGGCGTACGGCCAATCATCAGCCCGGCGATAAATACCGCCAGCAGCACGAACAGCAGCATGCCGTACAGGCCAGAGCCGACACCACCGAACACCACTTCACCAATCTGCATCAGCCACATGGGTACCATGCCGCCCAACGCGGTGAACGAGTCATGCATGGCGTTGACCGCCCCGCAGGAGGCTGCGGTAGTGACCACGGCATACAGGCTACTGGCGAGAATGCCGAAGCGGCTCTCTTTACCTTCCATATTGATAGCGCTGTCCGCGCCCAGCGGCAGCAGATGTGGGTTACCTTTGGTTTCCGCCCACATCACCACCGCGACGCAGACCACGAAAATCAGCGTCATTGCCCACAGAATGGCTCGGCCCTGGCGGTTGTCGCCGACCGCATCGCCAAAGGCGAAGCACAGCGCCGCGGGGATCAGGAAGATCGCCAGCATTTGCACAAAGTTGGTTAGCGCGGTTGGGTTTTCAAACGGGTGTGATGAGTTGGCGTTGAAGAAGCCGCCGCCATTGGTCCCCAGCATCTTTATCGCTTCCTGCGAGGCGACCGGCCCCATAGGCAGTACCTGGTGTATCCCCTCCAGCGAGGTGAATGGCTGGTAGGGCAGAATGTTTTGCAATGCACCTTGCTGAATAAAGAACAGCGCCAGCAGCAGAGAAATCGGCAGCAGCAGCCACAGCGTAATACGGGTGATATCGACCCAGGCGTTACCTAGCGTGTTGACACTGTGGCGAGTAAAGGCGCGCACCAGTGCAAACAGCACGGCGATACCCGTGGCGGCGGAGAGGAAGTTCTGCACCGTCAGCCCGGCCATCTGGCTGAGATAGCTCAGGGTGGTTTCACCGCTGTAGGATTGCCAGTTGGTATTGCTGACAAAGCTTACGGCGGTATTGAGCGCCAGATGCCATGACAGCCCCGGCAACTGCTGCGGGTTGAACGGCAGATGCCCTTGCAGCATCAACAGAGCAAAGAGTGCCAGCAGCCCGCACAGATTGAGCAGCAAAATAGCGGCGGCATAGCGCCCCCAGCTCATCTCCTGGCCGGAAATCCCCAGCGCGCGCCACAGAACATTTTCGCAGCGCGCCACGCCCGGCAGCGGCGTATTGGCGATCATCCCCGCCAGCATCTTGCCGAGCGGTCGGGCCAATACGAACAGCACCAGCAGGAAGCTAGCGACCAGTAAAAATCCTTGAGCAGCCATCACAGGGCCTCCGCCTTTAATAGGGCATAAACCAGATACGCCAGTAACAAGAACACCAGCACCACGCCGGCTATCACACCTGCAGTCACAATCCACCTCCGGACTCTTGAGTTATTGCGCTAAGGGTAGGATTTCGGGTGCAAAGATTTCGCAAAAATAGAATGGCAGGGTGTAAAAAAAGTATAAAAATGGCAAAAGGCACAATTTAACTAATGGTTAGTATTAATTTAACAATCGTGTAACTGAATTACGCAGGTAAAGTAAATAAAGGCAAAACAAGCTCAAAAAAGTGGTCGGATGAGTAGTAAAATTACACAAAAGGCGGTACTCTTTTAGTCAGATTACTGAGCTTTATTTTCCGGCGAGCATTGCCGGCCAACTTAGGGGAGAGAAAAATGGAACTGTATAAAAAATATCCTGCACACATTGTCGTGCTGCGCCGTACTTTCGCCGTGGTGGCGGGGATTGTTGCGCTGCCGGTGATGTTGTTCTGGAAAGATCGCGCTCGTTTTTACAGCTATCTGCACCGCGTCTGGTCTAAAACCAGCGACAAGCCGGTATGGATGGAGCAGGCCGAAGAAGCTGCTTGCGACTTCTATTAATTACAAGCTGTTACTAAGCGATCAAAACCGCGCCTGCGAAGGGGCGGTTTTTTTTCGTCTGCAGAAAGGCAAGACGATGGCCGCCGCCTCTGCGGATGAGGGGAAATATTTGGTGTACTATTGAATTCATTCATAAATGTATTCAGGAAATGTATGTCCACTCATCTGGTCTGGTTCCGCGCTGATTTACGCCTGCATGACAATCTTGCCCTTGCCGCCGCCTGTCGCGATGTGAATGCCCGGGTGCTGGCACTTTACATTGCTACCCCGCAACAGTGGGCATCCCATCATATGGCTCCGCGCCAGGCGGCCTATATCGCTGCGCAGCTCAACGTTCTGCGTAACTCGCTGGCGGAGAAAAATATCCCACTGATTTTTGAGCAGGTGGTGGACTTTGCCGCCTCCGTTGAGGTGGTAAAAGAGGTCTGCCAGCAGCACGATGTGACGCAGCTTTTTTACAACTATCAGTACGAATACAACGAGCGTCAGCGTGATGCGGCAGTGGAAAGGGCGCTGGCGGAGACGGTTTGCCAGGGTTTTGATGACAGTGTGATCCTGCCGCCGGGCGCGGTAATGACCGGCAACCACGAGATGTATAAAGTCTTTACGCCGTATAAAAATGCGTGGCTGCGGCGCTTGCGTGAGCATTTACCGGAATGTGTTCGCGCACCTGCGGTGAGAAACGCGCCAGCGGTGGATAATACGCCTGCCATTGTACTGGACTATCCGCAGCAGCCCTTTGATCGTGCACTGTTCCCCGAAGATGAAAACGCGGCGATTGCGCAGCTGCGTCAGTTCTGCCAACAGTCGGCTGCAGACTATGAGGCACAGCGTGATTTTCCGGCAATCGAAGGCACCAGCCGTTTATCTGCCTGCCTTGCGGTTGGCGTATTGTCACCGCGCCAGTGCCTGCATCGCCTGCTGGCTGAACAGCCTGGCGCGCTTGATGGCGGCGCGGGCAGCGTCTGGCTCAATGAGCTTATCTGGCGCGAGTTTTACCGTCACCTGATGACCTACTACCCGCGTTTGTGCAAACACCGCCCGTTTATCAACTGGACCGATAACGTCCGCTGGCGCGAGGCTCCGGACGAGCTGAAGGCCTGGCAGGAGGGAAAAACCGGCTATCCGATTGTTGATGCCGCGATGCGACAGCTCAACGAAACCGGCTGGATGCACAATCGCCTGCGGATGATTGTCGCCAGTTTCCTGGTGAAGGATCTGCTTATCGACTGGCGGGCAGGGGAGCGCTACTTTATGTCGCAACTGGTGGACGGTTGTCTGGCGGCCAATAACGGCGGCTGGCAGTGGGCCGCATCCACCGGTACTGACGCCGCGCCGTATTTTCGTATCTTTAACCCAACCACTCAGGGTGAGCGCTTTGATAAAAGCGGCGAATTTATTCGCCACTGGCTGCCGGAGCTCAAATCGGTGCCCGATAAAGCGATTCATCAGCCTTGGGGCTGGGCAGATAAACAGGGCGTGACGTTAGATTATCCGCAGCCGATAGTCGACCACGCTCAGGCGCGGGTAGTCACGCTGGCGGCTTATGAAGCAGCGAAAAAATCGGTCAGCTAAGTGAAGTGCAGCCAGGTCATCGTGGGTGCTAGAAACAAACGAGGCCTGAATGATCAGGCCTCGGGGTTGGATTAAGCCTCAGCGGCCAGGCGGCGGCTGCGAACTTTGAGCGTGTGGTAGAGCCAGATTATCAACACGGCTGCGACGCAGGCGACAGAGCCCCAGGTAATTTGGCTAAAGACTTCGATATAGGCGTTAATCGAGTAATCCACCGCACCGGCGGCATCAAAGGAAGCCTGCGATGTCTGATCGGCGATTAGGCCTGCAACGTAGTTCGCTACTGCGCCAGAGAGCAGCATATAGATACCGGTTAATACGCCGGTTACGCCAGGGATCTGAATCCGGGTGATTTGCGACATTGCCACCGGGTCGATAAACAGTTCGGCAAAGCCCATTACCGACAGACCCAGCAGCATTAACGGCATCGAGGAGTGGCCGTAGGTTGCTGACCAGCGAGCGCTCAGCGTCAGGATACAGAAGCCGGCGCTCATCAGGCCGAGGCCCAACGCATATTTGCCCCAGATACGCAGGTCGCGGTTGCTGGTAACCTGCTCTTTAATCAACCATGCCAGCACCACGCCGCAGGCCATGACGGCAAAGGCGTTCACCGATTGGAACATCGCGGTTGGCACTTCATAGCCCAACACATTGCGATTGACGAAACGGTCAATATACAGACTGATAGAGCTGCCACCCTGCTGGGCAAATGCCCAAAACAGCAGGCTAAAGAAGGTCAGCACCATAATCAAACGCAGGTCTTTACGCTGCTCGGCGGTTTCCGCGCGGCGATAAATTCTTGCCAGCACCACCAGACCAATAATCGAGGCGACAATCAGCGCGTAGACCGACCACTCCTGCCAGAATAATAGGGTGATAAACAGCGGTGCGACGACCAGCAGGACCAGCAGCCAGCCCCAGTTCGGCATCAGGAATTTGGTCGCACACAGTGCTTCTTTGTTCACCCCACGGGTGTGGGAGAAGTGACGACGACCGCTGATGAAGATAACCAGGCCCGCGAGCATACCGACGGCCGCGAGGGTAAAGCCCATCGCCCAGCTGTATTGCTCCTGGGCAAAACCGCAGGCAATTGGCGCAATGATGGAGCCGACGTTACCCGCTGCATACATCAGCGAGAAACCGCCGTCGCGACGCGGGTCGGTCGGTTCATATAATTCGCCCAGCAGGCAGCTGACGTTGGATTTAAACAGGCCGTAACCGCAGACGATGATGGCCAGCGACAGATAGAGGAACATTGGCGCGATTTCACTGGCACCTAGCACCATATGGCCAATCACCATCAATAGTGCACCCAGCATCACCGCCATCCGGTTGCCGAGGACTTTGTCGGCCAGATAGCCGCCAAGAATTGGGGTGACGTAAACCAGCGAGCAGTAGGCGCTGAATAGCTCGTAAGCGTGGGTGTCGTTATATTTGAGTTGGTTTGTGAGATACAGGATCAGCAGCGCGCGCATGCCATAGAAGCTGAAGTATTCCCAGATTTGCAGAGCGACGACGTAGTAAATCGCCTTCGGCTGCGATTGTGATTTATTCATTGCACATCTGACCTCTAAACCCCGCGTAGCCACGCTGCGTAAGGTTTTGTTTCTATACTGTAATCATACGATGAAAATCGTATTATCTTTGTAATATGCGGTATGGTTGCATAAATATACATTAAGTACGTCACATTAAAACAGATAAATCGTGTTGTTTAAGCACTTAATGCGCGTAATTACGCGGCATGAGAACGCGAGCGAGGAATTGCGTATCGACGCAGCGCCCGCAGGACGCTATTTTATTCTGTAGTACAGCATCAATAGCAAAGAGAGCGACGATGAAAAATACTGAGCTAGAACAACTGATTAATGAAAAACTCAACAGCGCCGCCTTTAGCGATTACGCGCCTAACGGCCTGCAGGTTGAGGGGCGTGAAACGGTGCAGAAAATTGTCACTGGCGTTACTGCCAGCCAGGCGCTGATTGACGAAGCCATACGCCAGCAGGCGGACGCGGTGATTGTGCATCACGGCTATTTCTGGAAAGGTGAATCACCGGTGATTCGCGGCATGAAGCGCAACCGTCTGAAAGCGCTGCTGGCCAACGATATCAACCTTTATGGTTGGCATCTGCCGCTGGATGCGCATCCTGAACTGGGGAATAACGCACAGTTGGCGCAGCTGCTAGGTATCAACGTTCAAGGTGAGATTGAAGCGCTGGTACCATGGGGTGAACTCTCAATGCCGGTCTCTGGCCTGGAGCTGGCATCGTGGATTGAAGCCCGTTTGGGACGCAAGCCGCTGTGGAGTGGGGATACCGGGCCGGATAAAGTCCAGCGTGTCGCGTGGTGTACCGGCGGCGGTCAGGGCTTTATCGACAGTGCGGCGCGATTTGGCGTGGATGCCTTTATTACCGGTGAAGTGTCCGAGCAGACGATTCACTCCGCCCGAGAGCAAGGGCTGCACTTCTATGCCGCCGGTCACCATGCCACCGAACGTGGTGGTATTCGTGCGCTGAGTGAATGGCTTAATGAGACAACCGATTTGGATGTTACCTTTGTGGATATCGCCAATCCGGCATAACGATGAGGGAATAAAGTGCAGCGAGCGCGTTGTTATTTATTAGGAGAGACGGCGGTCGTGCTGGAGCTGGAACCGCCGGTCACGTTGACCACCCAAAAGCGCGTCTGGCGTTTAGCGCAGCGCGTCGTACAGATGCCCGGCGTGGTGGATGCCATTCCGGGGATGAATAACATTACGGTCACTCTGCGCGACCCGCAGACACAGGCGCTGGATGCAATTGAACGCCTGCAGCGCTGGTGGGAAGAGAGTGAAGCGCTGGAGCCCGACTCACGGTGTATTGATATTCCCGTGGTGTACGGCGGTGATAGCGGTCCGGATCTGCCGGAAGTGGCAAGTATCAGTGGGCTGACGCCTAAACAGGTCGTTGAACTGCATGCTTCGGTCGACTATGTGGTGTGGTTCCTCGGTTTTCAGCCGGGATTCCCTTATTTAGGTGGGTTGCCGTCGCAACTGGCTATGCCGCGTCGCGCAGAGCCAAGAGTCCAGGTGCCCGCAGGTTCTGTCGGTATTGGCGGGGTACAAACGGGAATTTATCCGCTAGCAACGCCCGGCGGCTGGCAGCTCATCGGCCGAACGCCGCTGGCGCTGTTTTCACCTAATCGTGAAGAACCTATTCTGCTCCGTCCGGGGGATACGGTGCGCTTTGTGCCGCAAAAGGAGGGGATATGCTGAAGGTGATTCGCGCTGGGATGTATACCACGGTACAGGATGGGGGACGCGACGGTCTTCGTCAGTCTGGCGTCAGCCGCTGCGGTGCGATGGATAAGCCCGCGCTGATGACGGCAAATCTGCTGGTGGGCAACGATGCCAACGCAGCGGCGCTGGAAATCACCCTCGGTATGGCGTCGTTTCGCTTTGCCCGTGACGGTTGGTTTGCTTTAACGGGCGCTGGCTGTGAGGCGACTCTCGACGATGAGGCGGTATGGAGCGGCTGGCGGCACTGGGCGAAGGCAGGGCAGACGCTCACGCTAAAGCGTCCGCCGCACGGCATTCGCAGCTATCTCGCAGTGGCGGGGGGGATTGATGTCCCGGCGGTAATGGGGTCGCGCAGTACCGATCTCAATGTGGGTATTGGCGGGCTGGAAGGGCGGCGGCTTCAGGATGGCGATGTCCTGCCGATGGGCCAACCGTCGCGGACCTTTAAAGAGCCGCGCGGGGTCAAACCGCTGTTGCCGAGCAACCGGATTCGGGCGCTGCCGGGGCCGGAGTATCATGAGTTTGATGAGGTTTCGCAGGAGAGCTTTTGGCGTTCGCCTTGGCGTTTAAGCCCGCAGAGTAACCGTATGGGCTATCGTCTGAACGGTCAACCGCTGACGCGCACCGCCGGACGTGAGCTGCTGTCACATGGGTTGGTTCCCGGTGTCGTGCAGGTACCGCATAATGGTCAACCGATCGTGCTCATGAACGATGCGCAGACGACCGGTGGCTACCCGCGTATTGCCTGTATTATCGAGGCCGATATGTTCCAACTGGCGCAGATCCCGCTCGGGCAGCCAATTCATTTCGTACGCTGTAGCCTCGAAGAAGCGTTGAAAGCGCGCCACGATCAGCAGCGTTATCTGGAGCAATTGGCATGGCGGCTGGGCGATGATGATTGATCTGAATGCCGATGTTGGCGAAGGCTGTGCCAGCGATACCGAGCTGTTAACGCTGGTAACCTCGGCCAATATTGCCTGCGGATTTCATGCCGGTGATGCCGCGATGATGCTAGCCTGCGTTCGCGAGTCGTTGAAAAATGGCGTGGCCGTGGGTGCACATCCGAGCTTTCCCGATAGGGAGAACTTTGGCCGGACGGCGATGCACCTGCCACCGGAAACCGTCTACGCCCAGACGCTGTATCAGGTGGGGGCGCTGGCGGTGATGGTTCAAGCCGAAGGCGGCACGCTGCGGCACGTGAAGCCGCATGGCATGCTGTATAACCAGGCGGCGAAAGATACCGTTCTGGCGGAGGCGATTGCCCAGGCGGTATTTGCCGTTAACCCGGCCTTAATTCTAGTTGGGCTGGCGGGTAGCGAACTGATTCGCGCCGGTGAACGCCTTGGGCTACCAACCCGGCAGGAGGTTTTTGCGGATCGTGGTTACCTTGCCGATGGGCAACTGGTGCCACGTAGCCAGCCAGCGGCGTTGATTACTGATGAATCGCTGGCGTTGGCACAGACGCTGGAAATGGTGCAGCATGGACGCGTGCGTACCATCGATGGCCAGTGGGCGCAGGTCACCGCGCAGACGGTTTGTCTGCACGGTGATGGCGATCATGCGTTGGCCTTTGCTCGGCGATTGCGTAAGGCTTTCGCCGCACAGGGGATCACCGTTCAGGCATAGTTTTTAAGCGGCATAACAGATTATGCCGCTTAAATTATTAGTTATTTATATGCATTATGATGATTTATATATTTTAATTGGTTAATTTATTCTTATTTGAATTATTTGTGACACTCTCTGCTGGTACAACACGGCGTATTGTGCTTACATTTACTGCGAAATAATTGGCTGGCATGAGGTTGGCTGTTTTTGTCAAACAGGGATGAGATGTTTATGGTGCGTAAATTTGCGTGGCCAGTTGTTATATTGATTATCGCCGGCGTTGTTCAGGATAAATATAGTGTGATTGATAATCATCTTATATTTAATATTCTCATATGGTTGATCATGGGATGGGTTGTTTTTTCTGTAGTGCGTCATGCCAGGGATTTTTATCATAATCAAGAAGTTCCTGAGTTCGTCATGGATCAGCTTTACAATGCGCAGCCTTGCTACCCACTCAAATCTGCAGGAGAACAGCGTGCAGCCTGCGCTGAGTCACTGTTCTTGATCGGTGGTACAGGGCGCTACCCGACCTCAATTAGCTACATCAACTCGCTTGAGTAGCTGGATTTAAATAATTTTGACGATATCAAAGAAGCGCGGTTTTTAATGAATGCATCGTGGGATATTGATAACGATCGTAAGTTGCGAAAAGCCATCAGGAAATTAATTAATCATTCTATTGTTTCTTCTCATTCTTATTTAAATGACGTATCGGCAAAGGAACGGTATATTGGTTATTTACAGCAGCAAGGACTTTGCTTTCATAATATAGATGCCTGTCCAATCACCGGGTTTGACCTGGTTAGAGCGTCATGGCTTACCCGAATTGGTTTTTCAGTCGGTTATATTGATGAACAGGAAGCGCGAGAGTTTCTGAATATTATTGGTGAACTTATCGAGCAGCAATTCTCGTCCTGGGAGCAGTTAACGGTGTCATACCTGGTGATGTATCTGGAGTGGAATGGGGCCTGGAAAGGCGCATTAGGCATGTTAAGAATGCCGCTTGTCGCGAGCAATCACTTCCAGGGCGCAAAACTGCTGCTGGGGGATAACAACTCGCCATTTCGCACTGTTGCGTTTCCTGTCTGCCGTACCTGATGGTTCATCATTACGCTTGCTAACCTCGTCTGACGCGCTCAGGATAGCAGGTGTTTTGATTGATAAAAGGACACGAGCATGCCTGAAGGCCCGGAAATCCGCCGCGCGGCGGACAGCCTGGAAGTGGCTATCAAAGGTAAACCGCTGACCGACGTCTGGTTTGCTTTCCCCGAATTAAAACCTTTTGCATCTGTTCTCATTGGGCAACATATCACCCATGTGGAAACGCGCGGCAAAGCGCTGCTCACCCATTTTTCTGGCGGGTTGACGCTTTATAGCCACAACCAGCTGTATGGCGTCTGGCGCGTGGTGAATAGCGGTGACACGCTGGATACCACACGGGTGCTGCGCGTGAAGCTCGCAGCAGCAGACAAAATGATTCTGCTGTATAGCGCATCGGATATTGAAATGCTGACGCCGGAGCAGGTGAAGACGCATCCATTTTTACTGCGCGTGGGGCCGGACGTGCTTGATATGACGTTGACGCCGCAGATGGTCAAAGAGCGTTTACTGTCGGCAAAATTCCGCAATCGGCAGTTTTCCGGGCTGTTTTTAGATCAGGCGTTTTTGGCCGGGCTCGGGAATTATTTACGCGTTGAGATCCTGTGGCAGGTTGGGCTTACCGGGAATCATAAAGCGTCACAGCTCACGGACGCGCAGCTGGATACGCTGGCTCAGGCTTTGCTGGAGATACCGCGGCTTTCCTACAACACTCGCGGTCAGGTGGATGACAACAAACACCACGGTGCGCTGTTCCGTTTCAAGGTCTTTCACCGCGAGGGTGAACCCTGTGAACGATGCGGTACCCGTATTGAGCGGAGCATGCTTTCTTCTCGGCCGTTTTATTGGTGCCCAGGCTGCCAGCACTAAGCTCAGCATCGAGTCTTCGCTATTTAGAAGCGATAAAAAAAGCGCCCGCAGGCGCTTTTTTTACAGGCAGATCATTGATTATTTCTTGAGATCTGATTTGAAGTCGCGCTGCTCGTAACCGGTATAGAGCTGACGAGGACGGGCAATCTTCATGCCGTCGGTGTGCATTTCGTTCCAGTGCGCAATCCAGCCAATGGTACGCGCCATCGCGAAGATCACGGTGAACATGGTAGATGGAATGCCCATCGCTTTCAGGATGATGCCGGAGTAGAAGTCGACGTTCGGGTACAGTTTCTTCTCGATAAAGTACGGGTCGTTCAGCGCGATGTGCTCAAGCTCCATCGCCACTTCCAGCAGATCATCTTTCGAGCCCAGTTCACGCAGAACTTCGTGGCAGGTTTCACGCATCACGGTGGCACGCGGGTCGTAGTTTTTGTACACGCGGTGGCCAAAGCCCATCAGGCGGAAAGAGTCGTTCTTGTCTTTCGCACGACGTACAAATTCTGGAATGTGCTTAACGGAGCTGATTTCTTCAAGCATCTTCAGTGCCGCTTCGTTGGCACCGCCGTGGGCTGGTCCCCACAGAGAAGCGATACCGGCCGCAATACACGCGAACGGGTTAGCACCGGAGGAACCCGCGGTACGAACGGTTGACGTTGATGCGTTCTGTTCGTGGTCAGCATGCAGGATCAGAATACGGTCCATTGCGCGTTCCAGTACTGGATTCACCACGTACTCTTCACACGGCGTTGAGAACATCATACGCAGGAAGTTACCAGCATAGGAGAGGTCGTTGCGCGGGTAAACGAATGGTTGACCGATAGAATATTTGTAACACATCGCTGCCATGGTTGGCATTTTGGACAGCAGACGGAAAGCGGCGATTTCACGGTGGCGTGGGTTATTCACATCCAGCGAGTCGTGATAAAACGCGGCCAGCGCGCCGGTGATACCGCACATCACCGCCATTGGGTGAGAATCGCGGCGGAACGCGTGGAACAGACGGGTAATCTGCTCGTGAATCATGGTGTGCCGGGTGACGGTGGTGGTGAACTCGTCGAATTCAGCCTGGGACGGTTTTTCACCGTACAGCAGGATGTAGCAGACTTCGAGGTAGTTAGACTCGGTGGCGAGCTGGTCGATAGGGAAGCCACGGTGCAGCAGAATCCCTTCATCACCATCAATAAAAGTAATTTTAGATTCGCAAGATGCGGTGGAGGTAAAACCAGGATCAAAAGTAAAGATGCCTTTCGAACCAAGACTACGGATATCAATAACATCCTGACCGAGCGTACCTTTTAGCACATCAAGTTCAATAGCATTTTCACCGGTTAGAGTGATTTTTGCCTTAGTATCAGCCATTTACGGTCTCCTTAGCGCCTTTTTGCTTAAGACTGCTGGATGCCGGATTTGCAATTCAAAACATATTTCGACGTTGCCTGTTTGTTATTTGGCTCACGGCTCTGCTGAAGATATAAAGCAAGGGTACAGAGCAAAGGGCGCTTGACGGTGCACGTCTAATCTACAGTGAAACAACAGCAAATCAGGGTCTTAGCAATCCGATGATTCAAACCTGAACAACACTAATAACTGTCCTGATTAGATAGGTCAACTCTCTCTCACTGTTACATAACTTATTATCAGGTGAAAGAGTGACCCCATAACTTTTGAGCATTATATGCTTTTACAGGTAATGGTTGTAACAATAATGTTTAATATTTGTCAAATCACGTGGTTAATTTTTAAAAAATTGTTTTAATCGTGAGCATGATCACTGTTCTGCATAAAACCGGACAAACTATATGTAGGTTAATTGTAATGATTTTGTGAACGGCCTATACTGCCGCCAGGTCTCCGGAATACCCTGCAATCCCGAGCCACCCAGCGTTGCAACGCGTCGTTTTAGCATCTGTGAGCAGATTTTTACATGACGCGAAGTTATAGAAAGGACGCTGCTTGACCCGCCTGCGGACCGGAGGAAGGAAATAATAAGAACAGCATGTGGGCGTTATTCATGATAAGAAATGTGAAAAAACAAAGACCTGTCAATCTGGATTTGACAACAATCCGGTTCCCTATAACAGCGATAGCGTCCATTCTCCATCGCGTATCCGGTGTGATCACGTTTGTGGCGGTCGGTATTCTGCTGTGGCTGCTGGGCACCAGTCTCTCTTCTCCGGAAGGCTTCCAAACCGCTTCATCCATCATGGGCAGCTTCTTCGCCAAATTCATTATGTGGGGCATCCTGACTGCGCTGGCGTATCACGCGGTGGTCGGTATTCGTCACGTATTAATGGATTTTGGTTATCTTGAAGAAACCCTCGAGGCTGGTAAGCGCTCCGCGAAAATTTCTTTTGTTATTACTGTCGTGCTTTCAATTCTTGCAGGAGTCCTCGTATGGTAAGCAACGCCTCAGCATTAGGACGCAACGGCGTACATGACTTCATCCTGGTCCGCGCTACCGCCATCGTTCTGACGCTCTACATTATCTACATGGTTGGCTTCTTCGCGGTAACGGGCGACGTCACGTGGGAAGTCTGGAGTGGTTTCTTTGCCTCTGCGTTCACCAAAGTATTCACCTTGCTGGCCCTGTTCTCGATCTTGATTCATGCCTGGATTGGCATGTGGCAGGTGTTAACCGACTACGTTAAACCACTGGCTCTGCGCCTGACGCTGCAACTGGTTATTGTTGTTGCGCTGCTGGTTTACGTCATTTATGGATTTGTTGTGGTGTGGGGTGTGTGATGAAACTGCCAGTCAGAGAATTTGATGCTGTTGTGATTGGTGCCGGTGGCGCAGGTATGCGCGCGGCGCTGCAAATTTCCCAAAGCGGCCAGAGTTGTGCGCTGCTGTCTAAAGTGTTCCCGACCCGTTCCCATACCGTGTCTGCGCAGGGTGGTATCACCGTCGCGCTCGGTAATACCCATGAAGATAACTGGGAATGGCACATGTACGACACCGTTAAAGGGTCGGACTACATCGGTGACCAGGACGCTATCGAATATATGTGTAAAACCGGTCCGGAAGCGATTCTGGAGCTGGATCACATGGGTCTGCCATTCTCCCGTCTGGATAATGGCACCATCTACCAACGTCCGTTTGGCGGCCAGTCGAAAAACTTCGGCGGCGAGCAGGCGGCACGTACCGCAGCGGCGGCTGACCGTACCGGTCACGCACTGCTGCATACGCTGTATCAGCAAAACCTGAAAAACCACACCACCATCTTCTCCGAATGGTATGCGCTGGATCTGGTGAAAAATGCCGATGGCGCAGTGGTAGGTTGTACCGCTCTGTGCATCGAAACCGGCGAAGTGGTTTACTTCAAAGCCCGCGCTACCGTGCTGGCGACCGGCGGCGCAGGCCGTATTTACCAGTCCACTACCAACGCCCACATCAACACCGGTGATGGTGTCGGTATGGCCATCCGTGCTGGCGTGCCGGTACAGGATATGGAAATGTGGCAGTTCCACCCAACCGGTATCGCTGGCGCGGGTGTTCTGGTGACAGAAGGCTGTCGTGGTGAAGGTGGCTACCTGCTGAATAAACACGGCGAACGCTTTATGGAGCGTTATGCCCCGAATGCGAAAGACCTGGCGGGTCGTGACGTGGTGGCGCGTTCCATCATGATCGAAATCCGTGAAGGTCGCGGCTGCGATGGCCCATGGGGTCCACACGCGAAGCTGAAACTTGACCACCTGGGTAAAGAAGTTCTGGAATCCCGCCTGCCGGGTATCCTCGAACTGTCCCGTACCTTTGCGCACGTCGACCCGGTTAAAGAGCCGATTCCGGTAATTCCAACCTGCCACTACATGATGGGCGGTATTCCGACCAAAGTGAGCGGCCAGGCGTTGACCGTGAACGAGCAGGGTGAAGATGTGGTGATTCCGGGCCTGTTCGCCGTTGGCGAAATTGCCTGTGTATCGGTACACGGCGCTAACCGTCTGGGCGGCAACTCGTTGCTGGACCTGGTGGTATTCGGTCGTGCGGTGGGTCTGCATCTGCAAGAGTCTATTGCTGAGCAGGGCGTACTGCGTGATGCAACAGAAGAAGAAATTGATGCTTCTCTGGAACGTCTGAACCGCTGGAACGGTAACCGTGACGGCGAAGACCCGGTCGAAATCCGCAAAGCGCTGCAGGAATGTATGCAGCACAACTTCTCGGTATTCCGTGAAGGTGATGCGATGGCGAAAGGGCTTGAGCAGCTGAAAGCCATCCGTGAGCGTTTGAAAAATGCCCGTCTGGATGACACTTCAAGCGAGTTCAACACCCAGCGCGTTGAGTGTCTGGAGCTGGATAACCTGATGGAAACCGCTTACGCCACCGCGGTGTCAGCGAACTTCCGTACCGAAAGCCGTGGCGCGCATAGCCGCTTCGACTTCCCGGATCGTGATGATGAAAACTGGCTGTGCCATTCCCTGTATCTGCCAGAGTCGGAATCCATGACGCGTCGTAGCGTCAACATGGAACCGAAACTGCGTCCGGCGTTCCCGCCGAAGATTCGTACTTATTAATGCGGAGACAGGAATATGAAACTCGAGTTTTCAGTTTATCGTTATAACCCGGATGTCGATGATGCTCCGCGCATGCAGGATTACACCCTGGAAGCGGAAGAAGGTCGCGACATGATGCTGCTGGATGCATTAATCCAGCTGAAAGAAAAAGATCCTTCTCTGTCGTTCCGCCGTTCTTGCCGTGAAGGGGTTTGTGGCTCCGATGGCCTGAACATGAACGGTAAAAATGGTCTGGCGTGCATCACGCCGATCTCCGCGCTGAATCAGCCGGGCAAGAAAATTGTTATCCGTCCACTGCCTGGTCTGCCGGTGATCCGCGATTTGGTGGTAGACATGGGGCAATTCTATGCACAATATGAGAAGATTAAGCCTTACTTATTGAATAATGGGCAAAATCCTCCGGCTCGTGAGCATCTTCAGATGCCTGAGCAGCGTGAGAAGCTCGATGGTCTGTACGAGTGTATTCTTTGCGCATGTTGTTCAACGTCTTGTCCGTCGTTCTGGTGGAATCCGGACAAGTTTGTTGGCCCGGCAGGCCTGCTGGCCGCGTATCGCTTCCTGATTGATAGCCGCGATACCGAAACCGACAGCCGTCTGGAAGGACTGAGTGACGCTTTCAGCGTATTCCGCTGTCACAGCATCATGAACTGCGTCAGTGTATGTCCTAAGGGGCTGAACCCGACGCGCGCCATCGGCCATATTAAGTCGATGCTGCTGCAACGTAGTGCATAAATAGTAAGAGGGGAGCGTTGTTCCCCTCACCCTAACCCTCTCCCTTAGGGAGAGGGGACAGATAGCAGGAAATCTCTAAAAACTGCCATATAAGCGGTAATAATCGAGATGTTCAGAGCGAGACAAGGCGCGGTCTGAACAAATCTTCGGGAGCATAGTTAACTATGAGACCGGAGTGAGTGAAGGCCGCAACGCAGTCGTAGCCTGAACAGTGACGATTATTAGACAGTTTTTAAAGGTTCCTTAGCGGACGCAGATGACACGACAGTCCGCAACAGGTGAACCCCGGCACGCACAGCGGTGTGCGTGGTAGTATCCACGGCGAAGTAAGCATAAAAATGCTTAAGGGATCACGATGCAGAACAGCGCTTTGAAAGCCTGGTTGGACTCTTCTTACCTCTCTGGCTCAAACCAGAGCTGGATAGAACAGCTCTATGAAGACTTCTTAACCGATCCTGACTCGGTAGACGCTAACTGGCGTTCGACGTTCCAGCAGTTACCTGGTACCGGAGTCAAACCGGATCAACTCCATTCAACAACGCGTGATTATTTCCGCCGTCTGGCGAAGGATGCCTCGCGTTACTCTTCTTCCGTTTCCGACCCTGACACGAATGCGAAGCAGGTTAAAGTCCTGCAGCTTATCAACGCATATCGCTTCCGTGGTCACCAGCATGCGATCCTCGATCCGCTGGGACTGTGGCAGCAGGATAAAGTGGCTGATTTAGACCCCGCTTTCCACGATCTGACTGAAGCTGATTTCCAGGAGAGCTTTAACGTCGGTTCTTTTGCTATCGGCAAAGAGACGATGAAGCTCGGCGAGTTGATTGACGCGCTGAAACAGACCTACTGTGGTCACATTGGCGCGGAATACATGCACATTACGAACACCGAGGAAAAACGTTGGATTCAGCAGCGTTTCGAAGCGGGCCATGCCACCTTTAGCGCAGAAGAGAAGACGCGTTTCCTGAGCGAATTGACTGCTGCAGAAGGTCTGGAACGTTACCTGGGTGCGAAATTCCCTGGCGCAAAACGCTTCTCGCTGGAAGGCGGTGACGCGCTGGTGCCAATGCTCAAAGAGATGATCCGCCATGCGGGCAAGAGCGGCACGCGTGAAGTAGTGCTGGGTATGGCGCACCGTGGTCGTCTGAACGTGCTGATTAACGTGCTGGGCAAACAGTCCCAGGAGCTGTTCGACGAGTTCTCCGGTAAGCACAAAGAACATCTCGGAACCGGCGACGTGAAGTACCACATGGGCTTCTCTTCTGATATCGAAACCGAAGGCGGCCTGGTCCACCTGGCGCTGGCATTCAACCCATCGCACCTCGAAATCGTCAGCCCAGTGGTCATCGGTTCTGTTCGTGCACGTCTGGATCGTCTGGACGAGCCGAGCATCAACCAGGTTCTGCCAATTACCATTCACGGTGACGCGGCGGTAACCGGCCAGGGCGTGGTTCAGGAAACCCTGAACATGTCCAAAGCGCGTGGCTACGAAGTGGGCGGTACCGTACGTATCGTTATCAATAACCAGGTGGGCTTCACCACCTCGAACCCACTGGATGCCCGCTCAACGCCATACTGTACCGATATCGGTAAGATGGTGATGGCACCGATTTTCCACGTTAACGCCGATGACCCAGAAGCTGTGGCTTTCGTGACTCGCCTGGCGCTGGACTTCCGTAATACGTTTAAACGCGATGTGTTCATCGATCTGGTTTGCTACCGTCGTCACGGCCACAACGAAGCCGACGAGCCAAGTGCAACCCAGCCGTTGATGTATCAGAAAATCAAAAAGCATCCTACTCCGCGCAAAATCTATGCTGACAAGCTGGAAGCGGACAAAGTGGCGACGCTGGAAGATGCCACCGAGATGGTTAACCTGTATCGCGACGCGCTGGACGCGGGCGAATGCGTGGTGAAAGAGTGGCGTCCAATGAACATGCACTCCTTTACCTGGTCTCCGTACCTCAACCATGAATGGGACGAAAGTTACCCGAACAAGGTTGACATGAAGCGCCTGCAGGAGTTGGCTAACCGTATTAGCACCGTGCCTGACGCGGTTGAAATGCAGTCTCGCGTCGCGAAAATCTACGGCGACCGTCAGTCCATGGCCGCAGGCGAGAAGCTGTTCGACTGGGGTGGTGCGGAAAATCTGGCTTACGCCACGCTGGTAGATGAAGGCGTGCCGGTTCGTCTGTCCGGTGAAGATGCGGGTCGTGGGACCTTCTTCCACCGTCACGCGGTTATCCATAACCAGACTAACGGCTCAACCTACACGCCGCTGCAGCACGTGCACAACGGTCAGGGCGACTTTAAGGTTTGGGACTCCGTACTGTCTGAAGAAGCGGTACTGGCATTTGAATACGGCTATGCGACGGCTGAGCCGCGCACTCTGACCATCTGGGAAGCGCAGTTTGGCGACTTTGCTAACGGTGCTCAGGTTGTTATTGACCAGTTCATCTCCTCTGGCGAGCAGAAATGGGGCCGTATGTGCGGTCTGGTGATGTTGCTGCCACACGGTTATGAAGGCCAGGGTCCGGAGCACTCCTCCGCGCGTCTGGAACGTTATCTGCAGCTTTGCGCTCAGCAGAACATGCAGGTTTGCGTTCCGTCGACCCCTGCACAGGTTTATCACATGCTGCGTCGTCAGGCGCTTCGCGGGATGCGCCGTCCGCTGGTGGTGATGTCACCGAAATCTCTGCTGCGTCATCCGCTGGCGGTTTCCTCTCTCGACGAACTGGCAAACGGCACCTTTATGCCGGCCATTGGTGAGATTGACGAGCTGGATCCGCAGAACGTGAAACGTGTCGTGCTGTGTTCAGGCAAGGTGTACTACGACCTGCTGGAACAGCGTCGCAAGAACGACCAGAAAGATGTTGCCATCGTGCGTATCGAACAGCTGTATCCGTTCCCGCACCAGGCAGTACAGGAAGCATTGAAACCATTTGCTCACGTACATGATTTTGTCTGGTGCCAGGAAGAGCCTCTTAACCAGGGCGCCTGGTACTGCAGCCAGCATCATTTCCGTGATGTGATTCCATTTGGGGCCGCTCTGCGTTATGCAGGTCGCCCAGCCTCCGCCTCGCCGGCGGTAGGGTATATGTCTGTTCACCAGAAGCAACAACAAGATCTGGTCAATGACGCGCTGAACGTCGATTAATTAAGGATACAAAATGAGTAGCGTAGATATTCTGGTTCCCGACCTGCCTGAATCCGTAGCGGATGCTACCGTGGCAACCTGGCATAAAAAACCCGGCGATGCGGTAGTTCGTGATGAAGTGCTGGTAGAAATCGAAACTGACAAAGTGGTACTGGAAGTACCGGCGTCGGCGGATGGCATTCTGGATGCCGTTCTGGAAGATGAAGGCACTACCGTGACTTCTCGTCAGATCCTGGGCCGCCTGCGTGAAGGCAACAGCGGCGGTAAAGCCACTGAAGCGAAAGCTGATGCGAAAGAGTCTACCCCGGCTCAGCGCCAGCAGGCTTCCCTGGAAGAACAGACTAACGATGCGCTGAGCCCGGCGATCCGTCGTCTGCTGGCTGAGCACAACCTCGATGCTAATGCTATTAAAGGCTCCGGCGTTGGCGGCCGTCTGACTCGCGAAGATGTGGAAAAACATTTGGCAAAAGCGCCGGCGAAAGCAGAAGCGAAAGCCCCTGCCGCTGCTCCGGCTGCGGCACCAGCTCCGCTGGCTGGTCGCTCTGAGAAGCGCGTTCCGATGACCCGTCTGCGTAAACGCGTTGCCGAGCGTCTGCTGGAAGCGAAAAACTCTACCGCCATGCTGACGACCTTCAACGAAGTCAACATGAAGCCAATCATGGATCTGCGTAAGCAGTACGGCGACGCCTTTGAAAAACGTCACGGTATCCGTCTGGGCTTTATGTCCTTCTACGTGAAAGCTGTCGTTGAAGCGTTGAAACGCTACCCGGAAGTGAACGCTTCTATCGATGGCGATGATGTTGTGTATCACAACTATTTCGACGTAAGCATGGCCGTTTCTACGCCGCGTGGTCTGGTGACCCCAGTTCTGCGTGACGTTGATGCCCTCGGCATGGCTGACATCGAGAAGAACATCAAAACGCTGGCGCTGAAAGGCCGCGACGGCAAACTGACCGTAGAAGATCTGACCGGCGGTAACTTCACCATTACCAACGGCGGTGTTTTCGGTTCCCTGATGTCTACCCCGATTATCAACCCGCCTCAGAGCGCGATTCTGGGTATGCACGCCATTAAAGACCGCCCTATGGCGGTAGATGGCAAAGTTGAAATTCTGCCAATGATGTACCTTGCGTTGTCCTATGACCACCGTCTGATCGATGGACGCGAATCTGTAGGCTTCCTGGTGGCAATTAAAGAGTTGCTGGAAGATCCGACACGTCTGCTGCTGGACGTGTAGTGATGTTGGCGGCCCCTTTCCCCGCGCGGGGAGAGGGTTCGCAAAGTGCTATGCAGAACTAAAGATCCAGACCACAACTCAATAACATTTTATAGGATGGATAGAACACATGAACTTACATGAATACCAGGCAAAACAACTCTTTGCCCGCTATGGCTTACCGGCTCCGGTGGGTTATGCCTGTACTACTCCGCGCGAAGCAGAAGAAGCCGCTTCAAAAATCGGCGCTGGCCCGTGGGTAGTGAAATGTCAGGTTCACGCTGGTGGCCGCGGTAAAGCGGGCGGTGTGAAGGTCGTAAACTCGAAAGAAGACATCCGCGCATTCGCTGAACATTGGCTGGGCAAACGTCTGGTGACCTATCAGACGGACGCACACGGTCAGCCGGTTAATCAGATTCTGGTTGAAGCTGCGACCGACATCGGTAAAGAGCTGTATCTGGGCGCGGTTGTTGACCGTAGCTCCCGTCGCGTGGTGTTCATGGCGTCTACCGAAGGCGGCGTGGAAATCGAAAAAGTGGCGGAAGAAACCCCACACCTGATCCACAAAGTTGCACTGGATCCACTGGCTGGCCCAATGCCTTACCAGGGTCGTGAACTGGCGTTCAAACTGGGTCTGGAAGGTAAACAGGTTCAGCAGTTCACCAAAATTTTCATGGGTCTGGCGACCATCTTCCTTGAGCGCGATCTGGCACTGATCGAAATCAACCCGCTGGTCGTGACCAAGCAGGGCGACCTGATCTGCCTCGATGGCAAACTGGGCGCTGACGGCAACGCATTGTTCCGCCAGGCTGACCTGCGCGAAATGCGCGACCAGTCTCAGGAAGATCCACGTGAAGCGCAGGCTGCACAGTGGGAACTGAACTACGTTGCGCTGGACGGCAATATCGGCTGTATGGTTAACGGTGCGGGTCTGGCAATGGGCACCATGGACATCGTTAAACTGCACGGTGGCGAACCGGCTAACTTCCTGGACGTTGGCGGCGGCGCAACCAAAGAGCGCGTGACCGAAGCGTTCAAAATCATCCTCTCTGATGACAATGTGAAAGCGGTTCTGGTGAACATCTTCGGCGGTATCGTACGTTGCGATCTGATCGCTGACGGTATCATCGGCGCGGTTGCAGAAGTGGGCGTTAACGTCCCAGTTGTTGTTCGTCTGGAAGGTAACAACGCCGAACTCGGCGCGAAAAAACTGGCTGACAGCGGCCTGAATATTATTGCAGCGAAAAGTCTGACGGACGCAGCACAGCAGGTTGTTGCCGCAGTGGAGGGGAAATAATGTCCATTTTAATCGATAAAAACACCAAGGTTATCTGTCAGGGCTTTACCGGTAGCCAGGGTTCTTTCCACTCCGAACAGGCAATTGCTTACGGTACGCAGATGGTTGGCGGTGTTACGCCAGGTAAAGGCGGTACTGAACATCTGGGTCTGCCAGTATTCAACACCGTGCGCGAAGCGGTTGAAGCAACCGGCGCTACCGCGACCGTTATCTACGTTCCAGCTCCGTTCTGCAAAGACTCCATTCTGGAAGCTATCGATGCAGGCATCAAACTGATTATCACCATCACTGAAGGTATCCCAACCCTGGATATGCTGACCGTGAAGGTGAAACTGGACGAAGCGGGCGTTCGCATGATCGGCCCTAACTGCCCTGGCGTTATCACCCCAGGCGAATGCAAAATCGGTATTATGCCGGGCCACATTCACAAACCAGGTAAAGTGGGCATCGTTTCCCGTTCAGGTACCCTGACCTATGAAGCGGTTAAGCAGACTACCGACTATGGTTTCGGCCAGTCTACCTGTGTAGGTATCGGCGGTGACCCAATCCCTGGCTCTAACTTCATCGATATTCTGAAGCTGTTCCAGGAAGATCCGCAGACTGAGGCTATCGTGATGATCGGTGAGATCGGCGGTAGCGCAGAAGAAGAAGCGGCTGCCTACATTAAAGATCACGTGACTAAGCCAGTTGTTGGTTATATCGCGGGTGTTACTGCGCCGAAAGGCAAGCGTATGGGCCACGCGGGCGCCATTATCGCAGGTGGTAAAGGTACTGCAGACGAGAAGTTTGCTGCACTGGAAGCTGCTGGCGTGAAAACCGTTCGTAGCCTGGCCGATATCGGCGAAGCGCTGAAATCAGTTATCAAGTAATCCTCTCTGCTCCCTCATGAATTCCCGCGCATACAGGGAAAGAGGGAGCCTTATGTGTCTAGTTTCGACATGGTTGGCCGCCCCTGGGCGGCCTTTTTTAATGGTGGCGCCTGGCGACCAGCGTAAATTTGTAATCGTCGCTTTTAAAGGTATTGCGGCTGTACTCAAAGATGCGCCCATCCTGCAAAAAACCGCGGGACACTTTCTCCAGCACCGGTTTATCCGGCGCAATCCCTAGCATCTCCACGGTTTCCGCATTGGGGATCACCGGGATCAACTCCTGCTCGCTGCGTTCGATCACCATCTTTTTGATCTGCTCAATAAAATGATATTTCGAATTTTCCATCACCTCCCAGGTGAGATCGGGGAAGAGCGCGAGAGGCATCCAGGTTTCTTCTAGCGTCACAGCCTTTTGTTTAATAAAACGTACCCGCTTGATATGCCAGACCTTATCGGTCTCGGCGATCTGCAGTTGTTCGGCTAACGCTTTCTTTGCCGGGATCACCTCAAACACTTTCACTTCGCTGTGCGTTTCGACATGCCTGTCGGCGAGCTTTTCGTAAAAGCTGGTGAGCTGGTAAATGTCATAATTGACGCGCTCTTCTTTGACATACCAGCCGCTGCCCTGGATGCTTTCGATAATACCTTGTTCTGTCAGTGTTTTTAGCGCCTGCCTGACGGTGACGCGGCTGACAAGATAGGTGGCCTGCAGCGCGGATTCAGTCGGAAGCGCGTCGCCGGGTTTTAATTCACCCTCTGCAATCTGCTCCCGCAGTGCGTCTGCAATCTGACGGTACATCGGTTTTTTGCTCATTTTTGCCACTTTTGTATGCATTAAAGTCAGATAGTTAAGACGAATTATGCCCACATCGGCTAAATAGTAAATAATACAAATTAAATACAAATTGTCCTCATTAGTGAAAATGATCACATAAAGGTATTGTGTTGTCTGGCAAGATCCCGACACACAATAACGATACCTCCTGAGGATCATGATGAACCTGACGACTCTGTCCCACCCTCGTGCGGTCTGTTTGCATGCGCGATTCAATGACCGGGATGATGCTATTCGCCAGCTTGCCTTGCGGCTGGCTGAGCTCGGCAAAATTACGGATGTTGACGCCTATCTGGCGGAAGTCTTTCACCGGGAATCGCTGGGGCCCACGGCGCTCGGTGAGGGGTTAGCGGTGCCGCATGGAAAAACGGCGGCGGTAAAAGAAGCCGCTTTTGCCGTAGCAACGCTCAGCGAACCGCTAGCGTGGGAGGGGATCGATGGGCCGGAACCGGTTGAGCTGATTTTTCTACTGGCGATCCCGCCTGATGAAGCGGGTTCAACGCATATCCAGATCCTCACTGAACTGACGACGCGCCTGGCTGACGATGAGTTGCGCGCCCGGGTGATGGCGGCCGAAAGCGCGGAGGCAGTATTGGCCGCACTAGAGAATCAAACCCCGCAACCTCATGTCAATGCAGCATTAGACGCGCCGACGATCGTCTGCGTGACCGCATGCCCTGCGGGTATTGCGCATACCTATATGGCCGCTGAATATCTGGAGAAAGCTGGGCGGCAGATGGGCGTTAATGTAGTGGTCGAAAAGCAAGGAGCAAATGGGATTGAAGGGCGCTTGACCGCCCAGCAGCTTAACGATGCCCATGCCTGTATTTTTGCTGCCGAGGTGGCGATTAAAGAGCGTGAACGTTTTAACGGTATCCCGGCGATAACCGTTCCGGTTGCCGAACCGCTGCGCCATGCAAAAGCGTTAATCGAACAAGCGCTCGCTCTTGAACCTCTACCAGGCCGGCAGATTTCTTCACCTCAGGATGAGGTGAAGAAAGGGATAAAGGCTGATTTAAAGCAGGCGCTGCTCAGTGGGATCTCATTTGCGGTGCCGCTTATCGTTGCCGGCGGGACCGTGCTGGCCGTGGCGGTGCTCATTACGCAGATTTTTGGTCTTCAGGATGTCTATAGCCTGGAAAAATCATGGCTGTGGATGTATCGCCAGCTGGGGGGCGGAATGCTGGGCACGCTGATGGTTCCCGTGCTGTCGGCCTACACCGCTTACTCATTGGCCGATAAGCCCGCGCTGGCGCCAGGCTTTGCGGCCGGTCTGGCGGCAAATTTGATTGGCTCTGGTTTTCTAGGCGGCGTTGCGGGCGGTTTGATTGCTGGCTATTTGATGCGCTGGGTGAAAAAACATCTTCGTTTAAGCAGTAGATTCAATGGCTTCTTAACGTTTTACCTATACCCCGTTATCGGGACGCTGGTCGCCGGTAGCCTGATGCTGTTCGTGATTGGGGAACCTGTCGCCTGGATAAACAATTCCCTAACCGCCTGGCTTAATGGCTTATCGGGCGCAAACGCGCTGTTGCTCGGTGCCATCCTCGGATTTATGTGTTCGTTTGATTTAGGCGGCCCCGTCAATAAAGCGGCGTATGCGTTCTGTTTAGGGGCGATGGCTAACGGCGTGTATGGCCCATATGCCATTTTTGCCTCCGTCAAAATGGTGTCGGCTTTTACCGTCACCGCCTCCACGTCGCTCGCGCCACAGTTGTTCAAACAGTTTGAAATTGAGACCGGAAAATCCACCTGGCTGCTTGGCCTTGCGGGGATCACCGAAGGGGCGATTCCGATGGCAATTGAAGATCCCCTGCGGGTAATTGGCTCATTCGTTATGGGCTCGATGGTGACCGGGGCCATCGTCGGTGCGATGGGGATTGGCCTGTCCACGCCGGGGGCCGGTATTTTCTCGCTCTTTTTATTGCAGGATGCCGGCATTGGCGCCTTTGTTGCTGCCGCTGGTTGGATCGGTGCGGCGCTTGCTGGAACGGTAGTCTCGACGGTCGTCCTGCTGCTCTGGCGTCGACAGGCGGTCAAACAGGGAAAATACACCACCGATAGCGTGATGCCGTAAGCACTTACTTAACAGGAAACCGAAGATGAAAGCAGTATCTCGCGTTCACATTACGCCACATATGCACTGGGACCGAGAGTGGTATTTCACCACCGAAGAGTCGCGTATTTTGCTGGTTAATAATATGGAAGAGATCCTCGCTCGGCTTGAGCAGGATGAAGAGTACAAGTATTACGTCCTGGACGGGCAAACGGCGATTCTTGAAGATTACTTCGCCGTAAAGCCTGAAAATCGCCCGCGGGTAAAGGCGCTAGTGGAAGCCGGGAAGTTGATTATCGGGCCGTGGTACACGCAGACGGATACCACGATTGTTTCCGGTGAGTCGATTGTACGCAACCTGATGTATGGCATCCGTGACTGTATGGCATTTGGTGAGCCAATGAAAATTGGTTATCTACCCGATTCCTTCGGCATGTCCGGGCAGCTGCCGCATATTTATAACGGTTTTGGTATTACGCGGACGATGTTCTGGCGGGGCTGTTGTGAACGCCACGGTACCGATAAAACCGAGTTTTTATGGCAGAGCGCCGACGGTAGTGAAGTGGCGGCACAGGTGCTACCACTGGGCTACGCGATTGGTAAGTACTTACCGGAGGATGAGGCTGGGCTGCGTAAACGTCTCGACAGCTATTTCGAGGTACTGGAAAAAGCCTCGGTCACCAAAGATATTTTGCTGCCCAACGGGCATGACCAAATGCCATTGCAGCAAAATATTTTCGCGGTGATGGCGAAGTTGCGTGAAATCTATCCCCAGCGTCAGTTCGTGATGAGCCGTTTCGAGGAGGTATTCGCTGCCATTGAGGCGCATCGCGATGAGCTTGCCACTTTGCGTGGTGAATTTATTGATGGCAAATATATGCGCGTGCATCGCACGATAGGTTCCACGCGGATGGACATCAAAATCGCCCATGCCCGTATTGAAAATAAGATAGTCAATCTGCTGGAGCCGCTGGCGACGCTTGCGTGGACGCTAGGTTTTGAGTATCACCACGGTCTGCTGGAAAAAATGTGGAAAGAGATCCTGAAAAACCATGCGCATGACAGCATCGGCTGCTGCTGTAGCGATAAAGTACATCAGGAAATCGTCTCGCGCTTTGTGCTGGCTGAGGATATGGCTGATAGCCTGATTCGTTTTTATATGCGCAAGATTGTCGACAATATGCCGCAAAGCGATGAAGACAAGCTGGTGATGTTTAACCTGATGCCGTGGCCGCGCGAAGAAGTGATTAACACCACCCTTCGTCTGCGGGCCAGCCAGTTCCGCTTGCTTGACGATAAAGGCCATGAAATTCCTTATTTTATTCGTAGCGCCAGAGAGCTGGACCCGGGTCTGATTGACCGACAAATTGTGCATTACGGTAACTACGAACCCTTTATGGAATTCGATATTCAATTGAACCAAATACTGCCGTCGATGGGGTATCGGACATTATTTATCGAACCGCATGTTGCTGGCCGGCAGGCAACGCCAGTGGCGGTCACTCCAGCGCTGTTGGAAAATGCTTTCTGGCAGGTCGATCTCAATGATGATGGCACGCTTTGCCTGCGCGATAAGGATTCGGGCGTCGTGTATTCCCGAGTGCTGGAGATAGAGGACGGTTCCGACGATGGTGACGAGTATGACTACTCGCCGTCACGTGAAGAGTGGCTACTTACTTACGCAGATACTGGGGTTGAACATGAGGTGATTCACGAAGCGTGGCAAAGTCGGGCAATCATTCGATATCGCATGGCGGTCCCGGCAAATTTGCACTCGCGGGCCGCCCGGCAGCGAGACGGCGCGCTGGGCGTTGAAATCATTGTTACGCTAAGCCATAACAGCCGGCGCATTGATGTGGATATCCATCTCGATAATCAAGCAGATGACCACCGCGTGCGGGTGCTCATTCCGACGCCATTCACCACCTCCACAGTGCTGGCCGACACGCAGTTTGGTTCGGTGACAAGGCCGGTTGATGATGAAGCGATGGCACAGTGGCAGGAAGAGGGTTGGAAAGAAGCGCCGGTGCCGGTCTGGAATCTGCTGAACTACGCGGCGCTACAGGAAGGGCGCAATGGTCTGGCGGTCTTCACCGAAGGGCTGCGGGAATTTGAGGTGGTGGGCGAGGAGAGAAAAACCTTTGCGCTGACGCTGCTGCGCGGGGTGGGCCTGCTGGGTAAAGAAGATTTGTTATTACGTCCGGGCAGACCATCGGGAATCAAAATGTCAGTTCCGGACTCTCAGATGCGCGGTGCGCTGCATGGTCGATTCAGTATATTCAGCTACAGCGGTACGCCGCAGAGCGTGGGGCTCGCACAGCAGGCGCGCTCCTGGCTTACGCCGATTCAGTGCTACAACAAGATTCCGTGGGATGCGATGAAGCTCAATAAAGCTGAAGTGACGACGCCGGTGAGCTATAGCTTGTTGACCATGTCACCGGTGGGGTGTCAGTTGAGTACATTGAAAAAAGCGGAAGATCGCGACGAGGTTATTCTGCGCCTGTTTAACCCTTCGGACAGCGTTTGCAGCGAAGCCGCGGTGTCGTTTAGCCAGGGGATTGTAAGATGCGTGGAAACGGGAATGGATGAGACCCCCCATCCTGCGCAGCAAGACGCGCCGGGGATTACCGGTCTTTTCCGCCCAGGGCAATCGCGAACGTTTAGCCTTAAGTTGACATAAACGTTAACGGATAACGCCAGCGTTGATGCTGGCGTTGCTCGACTTCTGCTTTTTCCCGACAATCACTGTGCTCCTTCCCTCACTTCCCGCGAGCATTCAATTACCGAACCGCCGATTTTTCGTGCAATCAATCAATGGTCAGACGGCATCACTCTGCGTGGTGTGTCTCACTCTACGCAGGCTATTGTTAATTTATTAATGCCATTGGTTAATAAAATGTTGCTTTAAAAGGCTGCGGGGTTCGTGCTGGAAAAAAATGACGGACAGTCTACTTTAAACTATACGGGGAGAATTCCGTTATATCTCCAGCCAATAGTTAAATTCAATTACCTTCTCGCCAGGTTTCCTCTTACTTGATAACCATCAATGTAAATTAAAGAACACATCATTAACATTAAATTCACCAAGCAACCCAATTAAAAACATAATTAACAATGTTGAGTTAAGTTGATTTAAATCAATATGTAATGACTGGATATAACTTGCCAAAACCGTTAAATTGTCGTGGATCAAATTGGCTGAAACCTACCTGATTCGCTATAAATTGATCACTGTCGAAAAACGTAAAACTTATCCAATAAAAACCTGTTTATTGTAAGGGTTTTACAGCGTAATATATTTTAGGGATCAATTGAGTTTTTTATTAACACGTTTGTAACTTTCACTTATTGCTGTTTCCTGTTTTCCACAAGGGGTGGCAGTAGGGAAGGGGACAAATAAATTTGTATTGGGGCATGTGTTTGAATCCTGAAAACGGGTTCAATCTCGGAGTCTTCATGCGATGAGCAAGGAGTCATGATGTTAGATATAGTCGAACTGTCGCGCTTACAGTTTGCCTTGACCGCGATGTACCACTTCCTGTTTGTTCCGCTGACGCTGGGTATGGCGTTCCTGCTGGCAATCATGGAAACGGTTTACGTCCTTTCCGGCAAACAGATTTATAAAGATATGACCAAGTTCTGGGGCAAGTTGTTTGGTATCAACTTTGCACTGGGTGTGGCTACCGGTCTGACTATGGAGTTCCAGTTCGGGACTAACTGGTCATACTATTCCCACTATGTGGGTGATATCTTCGGTGCGCCGCTGGCCATCGAAGGTCTGATGGCCTTCTTCCTCGAATCTACCTTTGTAGGTCTGTTCTTCTTCGGTTGGGATCGTCTGGGTAAAGTCCAGCACATGGCTGTCACCTGGCTGGTGGCGCTTGGCTCCAACCTCTCCGCACTATGGATTCTGGTAGCGAACGGCTGGATGCAGAACCCAATCGCTTCCGACTTCAACTTCGAAACCATGCGTATGGAAATGGTCAGCTTCTCTGAGCTGGTCCTGAACCCGGTTGCGCAGGTTAAATTCGTTCACACCGTGGCATCCGGCTACGTTTGTGGCGCGATGTTCGTTCTCGGTATCAGCTCCTACTACATGCTGCGTGGTCGTGACTTCGCGTTTGCGAAGCGCTCTTTTGCTATCGCGGCAAGTTTTGGTATGGCGGCCATCCTCTCCGTTATCGTTCTGGGTGATGAATCTGGCTACGAAATGGGTGACGTACAGAAAACCAAATTAGCGGCTATTGAAGCCGAGTGGGAAACGCAGCCGGCTCCGGCAGCCTTCACTCTGTTTGGTATTCCAGACCAGGATGCGCAGGAAAACCACTTCTCCATTCAAATTCCTTATGCGCTGGGTATCATCGCCACCCGTTCGGTTGATAAACAGGTTACCGGCCTGAAAGACCTGATGGTGCAGCATGAAGAGCGTATCCGTAATGGGATGAAAGCATACTCGCTGCTGGAACAGCTGCGCGGTGGTTCGACCGATCAGGCCGTTCGCGATCAGTTTAACCATGTCAAGAAAGACCTTGGCTATGGTCTGTTACTGAAACGCTATACCGACAATGTTGCTGACGCGACGGAAGCACAGATTAGCCAGGCAACTAAAGACTCGATCCCGCGCGTTGCACCGCTGTACTTCGCTTTCCGTATCATGGTGGCGTGCGGCATTCTGATGCTGGCGATTATTGCAGTCTCCTTCTGGACCGTGATTCGTAACAAGATCGGCGAGAAAAAATGGCTGCTGCGTATCGCACTGTATTCGATCCCGCTGCCGTGGATTGCTATCGAATCCGGTTGGTTTGTGGCCGAATATGGCCGTCAGCCATGGGCGATTGGTGAGGTGCTGCCAACGGCAGTGGCCAACTCTAGCCTGACTCCAGGCGATCTGATCTTCTCGATGCTGTTGATTTGTGGTCTGTACACCCTGTTCCTCGTGGCGGAGCTGTACCTGATGTTCAAATTCGCCCGCCGTGGCCCAAGCAGCCTGAAAACCGGTCGTTACCACTATGAGCAGTCTACCGCGACTACTCAGCCGGCACGCTAAGACAGGAGTCGTCAAATGATCGATTATGAAGTATTGCGTTTTATCTGGTGGCTGCTGATCGGTATCTTGCTGATTGGTTTTGCTGTCGCCGATGGCTTCGACATGGGGGTGGGCATGCTCACCCGTTTCCTCGGTCGTAATGACACCGAGCGTCGAATCATGATTAACTCCATCGCTCCTCACTGGGACGGTAACCAGGTGTGGCTCATCACCGCTGGCGGCGCGCTGTTCGCCGCATGGCCGATGGTCTACGCTGCTGCGTTCTCCGGTTTCTACGTGGCGATGATTCTGGTGCTGGCATCTTTGTTCTTCCGTCCAGTCGGTTTTGATTACCGCTCTAAGATTGAAGACACCCGCTGGCGCAATATGTGGGACTGGGGCATTTTCATCGGTAGCTTCGTGCCACCGCTGGTCATTGGTGTTGCGTTTGGTAACCTGCTGCAGGGCGTACCGTTCCACGTCGATGAATATATGCGCCTGTACTACACCGGTAATTTCTTCCAGCTGCTGAACCCGTTTGGTCTGCTGGCCGGTATCGTCAGTGCCGCAATGATCCTGACTCAGGGCGCAACCTATCTGCAAATGCGTACCGTTGGCGAACTGCACCTGCGCACCCGTAACGTCTCCATGGTTGCGGCGCTGGTCACTCTGGTATGCTTCGCACTGGCAGGCGTTTGGGTTTACTACGGTATTGATGGCTATGTGGTGAAATCTGTTCTGGATCACACCGGCCCGTCTAACCCGCTGACGAAAGAAGTGGCGCGTGAAGCCGGTGCATGGATGGTGAACTTCAACAACATGCCGGCACTGTGGGCGATTCCTGCTCTGGGCGTGCTGCTGCCGTTGCTGACCATTGTGACCACTAAAGCGGATAAAGGCGCATGGGCATTCCTGTTCTCCTCGCTGACGCTGGCGTGCATCATTCTGACCGCGGGTATCGCCATGTTCCCATTCATTATGCCTTCCAGCACAATGATGAACGCGAGCCTGACCATGTGGGATGCTACATCCAGTCAGCTGACGCTGAACCTGATGACCTATGTAGCGATTGTCTTCGTACCGATTATTCTGGCTTACACCACCTGGTGCTACTGGAAAATGTTCGGTCGTATCACTAAAGAAGATATCGAACGTAACACCCACTCTCTGTACTAAGTAAGGAGCTGAATATGTGGTATTTCGCATGGATTTTGGGAACGCTTCTTGCCTGTGCATTCGGCGTGATCACCGCCCTGGCGCTGGAGCACGTTGAAGCCTCCAAAGCGAGTGAAGAAGAACACTGATGAAAAATATTATCGCAACGCTGTACGCGATAATGGATAAGCGCCCCTTGCGGGCGCTTTCCCTTGTTATGGCACTGGCGTTAGCCGGCTGCATCTTCTGGGATCCGACGCGTTTTGCGGCGAAGACCAGCGAGCTGGAAATCTGGCACGGTTTTTTGCTGATGTGGTCGGTGTGCGCTGGCGTGATTCATGGCGTAGGGTTCCGCCCTCGCTCGATTCATTGGCAAGGAATCTTTTGTCCGCTCATCGCCGATCTGGTGTTATTTGCAGGGCTAATATTTTTCTTCTCCCGCTGAAAAATCCCGCCTGATAATGATGGGCTTGCACAAGCCCATAAAAATTTACTCTCCGTTTACTTCTCCCCATTCCAAACCATCATTCCCGCGCGTATAGTAGCGAAGTTCAAAAACCCAAAAAATTTTTTGCATTACTGGGACGTAAAGTGAATACAACGCTGTTTCGATGGCCGGTCAGGGTCTACTACGAAGATACCGATGCCGGTGGTGTGGTTTACCACGCCAGCTATGTGGCTTTCTATGAAAGAGCACGTACTGAGATGCTGCGTCATCATCACTTCAGCCAACAGGTTCTGCTGGCTGAACGCGTGGCCTTTGTCGTGCGTAAAATGACGCTGGAGTATTTTGCAGCTGCCAGGCTCGACGATATGCTCGAAGTCCAAACAGAAATTACATCAATGCGTGGTACGTCAATGGTATTTACGCAGAGAATAGTCAACGCTGAGAATAAGGTTCTGAACGAAGCAGAAGTCCTGATTGTCTGTGTTGATCCACTCATCATGAAGCCTCGTGCGCTTCCCAAGTCTATTGTCGCGGAGTTTAAGCAGTGACTGACATGAACATCCTTGATTTGTTCCTGAAGGCTAGCCTTCTGGTTAAACTTATCATGTTGATTTTGATTGGTTTTTCAATCGCATCCTGGGCCATCATTATCCAGAGAACGCGCATCCTTAACGCGGCAAGCCGCGAGGCTGAAGCGTTTGAAGACAAATTCTGGTCCGGTATCGAGCTGTCTCGCCTGTATCAGGAAAGCCAGGGGCGCCGTGACAATCTGGCGGGTTCTGAGCAGATTTTCTACAGCGGATTCAAAGAGTTTGCACGTCTACATCGCGCCAATAGCCATGCGCCGGAAGCGGTGGTGGAAGGGGCTTCGCGTGCGATGCGCATCTCCATGAACCGTGAGCTGGAAACGCTGGAAACGCACATTCCGTTCCTCGGTACTGTCGGTTCTATCAGTCCGTATATCGGTCTGTTTGGTACCGTATGGGGGATTATGCATGCCTTCATCGCGCTGGGCGCGGTGAAACAGGCTACGCTGCAGATGGTTGCGCCAGGGATCGCGGAAGCGCTGATCGCCACCGCAATCGGTCTGTTCGCGGCAATTCCTGCGGTAATGGCGTACAACCGTCTGAACCAGCGCGTGAACAAACTGGAGCTGAACTACGACAACTTTATGGAAGAGTTCACCGCCATTCTGCACCGTCAGGCGTTTACCAGCAGCGAAAGCAACAAGGGGTAAACCATGGCCAGACGTGGACGCGGACGTCGCGAACTGAAGTCCGAAATTAACATCGTTCCGCTGCTGGATGTGTTGTTGGTGCTGCTGCTGATCTTTATGGCGACAGCGCCGATCATTACGCAGAGCGTGGAAGTGGATCTCCCGGATGCCACCGAATCACAAGCTGTCAGTACGAATGATGATCCACCGGTCATTGTTGAAGTGTCCGGAGTAGGGCAGTACAGCGTGAACGTTGGCCCGGAGAAGATGCCGCAGTTGCCACCTGAACAGGTTGTGGCTGAAGCGCAGCGCCGCTTAGAGGCAAATCCTAAGACGGTCTTCTTAATTGGGGGCGCGAAAGACGTGCCTTATGACGAAATAATTAAAGCGCTTAACCTGTTACACAGCGCCGGGGTGAAATCGGTCGGGTTAATGACCCAGCCAATTTAATCGCCGACAAACTGCGCAGACGCGGAGATTGGCTATATTCGCTAACTCCGCGAGCTGCAGGGTAATGGGTGAACAGTTTTTGGGAACCGAGAGTGTCAAAGGCAACCGAACAAAACGACAAGCTTAAACGAGCGATAATTATTTCAGCAGTGCTGCACGTTATTCTGTTTGCAGCGCTGATCTGGAGTTCGTTCGATGAGCATTTAGACGCTTCAGCCGGCGGTGGCGGCGGTTCGTCCATCGACGCGGTGATGGTCGATCCCGGTGCGGTCGTCGAGAACTATAATCGTACTCAGCAGCAGCAGGCCAGTTCCAAACGTGCGCAAGAGCAGCGTGAAAAACAGGCTCAACAGCAGGCTGAAGAATTGCGTGAAAAGCAGGCGGCAGAACAGGCTCGCTTGAAAGCGCTGGAAAAAGAGCGTTTACAGGCTCAGGAAGCGGCTAAAGAAGCGCAGGAGCAGCAGAAACAGGCTGAGGAATCTGCGGCGAAAGCAGCGGCGGATGCAAAAGCGAAAGCTGACGCCCAGGCCAAAGAAGCTGCCGAGGCTGCCGTTAAGGCGGCTGCAGATGCGAAAGCGAAAGCAGACGCACAGGCAAAAGTCGCTGCGGAAGCGGCGAAGAAAGCCGCAGCGGATGCACAGAAAAAGGCGGAAGCTGAAGCGGCGAAAGCTGCTGCGGATGCGAAAAAAGTCGCTGAAGCGGCTGCTGCAAAAGCGGCTGCCGATGCAGAGAAGAAAGCTGCCGCTGCCGCTGAGAAAAAAGCAGCAGCAGAAGCCGCGAAGAAGGCCGCGGCTGACAAAGCGGCAGCGGATAAAGCGGCTGCTGCAGAAAAAGCCGCCGCAGAGAAAGCTGCTGCCGCAGCTGAAAAGGCCGCCGCCGATAAAAAAGCGGCTGCTGATAAAGCTGCTGCCGATAAGAAGGCTGCTGCTGCTGCGAAGAAAGCGGCTGCTGCTGAAAAAGCCGCTGAGGCTTCCGGTGTTGATAACCTGCTGGGCGATCTCAGTTCAGGTAAGAATGCGCCGAAAGGCACGACGAGCGGTAGCGCTGGGGGCTCATCTCCTGCTAAAGGTAGCAAACCAGGTCAGGGTGGGGCATCACAGGCTGAAATTGCTTCGTACATTGCGCAGGTTCAGGCAGCGATCAAAGGTCATCTGTATGACTGGGATACCTACCAAGGGAAAACCTGTACGCTGCGCGTTAATATTGGTGAAGATGGTACCGTACTGAAAGTGACTCAGGAAGGTGGCGATCCGGCGTTTTGTCAGCAGATGCTGGCGGCGACAAATCGGATGACCAAGTTCCCGAAACCGCCTTCACAAGCGGTCTGGCAGACCTTTAAAAATGCGCCTCTGGACTTCAAGCCATAAAGATTGTTTTTCGCGTCAGTACGTGAAAAATAAAGGCGGGATCCTCGCAGGGTTTTGGTAGTTTTGTGTATTTTAGTTTGTTAACATTCTGCTAAATTATCGTGGGCTTTCCGCCTGGGTAAGGGAGAAATGATGAAGCAGGCATTACGAGTAGCATTTGGTTTTCTGATGCTGTGGGCAGCTGTGCTGCACGCAGAAGTACGTATCGAGATCACCCAAGGGGTGGACTCTGCACGTCCGATTGGCGTCGTTCCGTTCCAGTGGGCTGGGCCGGGTGCTGCGCCTGAAGACATCGGTGGCATCGTGGGTGCTGACCTGCGTAACAGCGGGAAATTCAATCCATTAGATCGTTCTCGTCTGCCACAGCAGCCGGGTACTGCTCAGGAAGTACAGCCTGCAGCATGGTCTGCGCTGGGTATTGATACTGTTGTTGTTGGCCAGGTAAGCCCTAACGCTGACGGTAGCTACAATGTGTCTTATCAGCTGGTTGATACCGGTGCTGCACCGGGCACCGTGCTGGCACAGAACACGTATAAAGTGAATAAGCAGTGGCTGCGTTATGCGGGCCATACTGCCAGTGACGAAGTGTTCGAAAAGCTGACCAGCATTAAAGGCGCTTTCCGTACTCGTATCGCTTACGTGGTACAGACCAACGGCGGTCAGTTCCCGTATGAACTGCGCGTATCCGATTACGATGGTTACAACCAGTTCGTGGTTCACCGTTCTCCACAGCCGCTGATGTCTCCGGCGTGGTCTCCAGACGGTTCCAAACTGGCCTATGTGACTTTCGAAAGCGGTCGTTCTGCACTGGTTATCCAAACGTTGGCTAACGGTGCGGTACGTCAGGTTGCGTCGTTCCCACGTCACAACGGTGCACCGGCATTCTCTCCGGATGGCAGCAAGCTGGCGTTTGCCCTGTCTAAAACCGGCAGCCTGAACCTGTACGTGATGGATATCGGCTCCGGCCAGATCCGTCAGGTGACCGATGGTCGCAGCAACAACACTGAACCTACCTGGTTCCCGGACAGCCAGAACCTGGCCTTTACTTCTGACCAGGCAGGTCGTCCGCAGGTGTATAAAGTTAATGTTAACGGCGGTGCTCCGCAGCGTATTACCTGGGAAGGTTCACAAAACCAGGATGCTGATGTCAGCAGCGACGGTAAGTTTATGGTAATGGTCAGCTCGGCTAACGGCCAGCAGCACATTGCTAAGCAGGATCTGGGAGCGGGTGGCGTACAAGTACTGTCGTCAACATTCCTGGACGAAACGCCAAGTCTGGCACCTAACGGCACTATGGTAATCTACAGCTCTTCTCAGGGGATGGGATCCGTGCTGAATCTGGTTTCTACAGATGGGCGTTTCAAAGCGCGTCTTCCGGCAACTGATGGACAGGTCAAATTCCCTGCCTGGTCGCCGTATCTGTAATAATAATTAATGAATTGATTACTAAAGGAATCATAGAAATGCAACTGAACAAAGTGCTGAAAGGGCTGATGATCGCTCTGCCTGTAATGGCAATCGCGGCATGTTCTTCTAACAAGAACGCTAGCAATGACCAGAGCGGCGAAGGCATGCTGGGTGCCGGCACTGGTATGGATGCGAACGGTAACGGCAACATGTCTTCTGAAGAGCAAGCGCGTCTTCAGATGCAGCAGCTGCAGCAGAACAACATCGTTTACTTCGATCTGGACAAGTACGATATCCGTTCTGATTTCGCTGCAATGCTGGATGCTCACGCAAACTTCCTGCGTGGCAACCCGTCTTACAAAGTCACCGTAGAAGGTCACGCGGACGAACGTGGTACTCCTGAGTACAACATCTCCCTGGGTGAGCGTCGTGCTAACGCTGTTAAGATGTACCTGCAGGGTAAAGGCGTTTCTGCTGACCAGATCTCCATCGTTTCTTACGGTAAAGAAAAACCTGCAGTACTGGGTCATGACGAAGCGGCTTATTCCAAAAACCGTCGTGCCGTACTGGTTTACTAAGAGAATTGCATGAGCAGTAACTTCAGACATCACATGTTGAGTCTGTCGTTACTGGTTGGCATAGCGGCCCCCTGGGCCGCTTTTGCTCAGGCGCCAATCAGTAGTGTCGGCTCAGGCTCGGTCGAAGACCGTGTCACTCAACTCGAGCGTATTTCTAATGCTCACAGTCAGCTTTTGACCCAACTCCAGCAACAACTCTCCGATAATCAGACCGATATTGACGCCCTGCGAGGCCAAATCCAGGAAAGTCAGTACCAGCTGAATCAGATTGTGGATCGTCAAAAACAGATCATGCTGCAGATCGACAGCCTCAGCGGCGGTGCGCAGACGCAGCAAGCTTCGGGTGACCAAAGCAATGCGGCGGCGACAGCAGCGCCTGCTGGCGGCAATACAGCGGCCTCCGGCGTTCCTGCGCAGACGGGCGATGCCAATACCGACTACAACGCGGCAATCGCGTTGGTGAAGGATAGTGCTCGCCAGGATGACGCGATTGTGGCGTTTCAGAACTTCATCAAGAAGTACCCAGATTCAACCTATCAGCCTAATGCGAATTATTGGCTGGGACAGTTGAACTACAACAAGGGTAAGAAAGATGATGCAGCCTTTTATTTTGCATCGGTGGTGAAAAACTATCCGAAGTCGCCGAAGGCGGCGGACGCAATGTTCAAGGTTGGGGTTATCATGCAGGACAAAGGTGATACCGCGAAAGCCAAAGCGGTTTACCAGCAGGTTGTCAGCAAATACCCAGGTACTGACGGTGCGAAACAGGCGCAAAAACGTCTTAGCGGACTGTAATGCCTAAAGGAAGACCAGAAATCGTGTTATTTCTGGTCTTGCCGCATGAAACATAAGCAGTTAAGTGATCTTTGTCGAAATTTTTGTTGCGCAGAATTCTGAATTCAGTAATATATGCCGCCGTTGCCAAGGGATATCAAACAGCCTAAAAGTGACGAAAATAGTGGGTCGTTAGCTCAGTTGGTAGAGCAGTTGACTTTTAATCAATTGGTCGCAGGTTCGAATCCTGCACGACCCACCACTTAAAGCAGTATCCAGCGCAGTATTGGGTGATTAGCTCAGC
>NZ_LGHZ01000033.1 GCF_001266615.1 Kluyvera genomosp. 1
GGCGCGGGCGTTGTTGCTAAAGTAATGAGCTAATTATTTAATAATTAGTTTTGAGCTTAAAAAGGGTGCTTCGGCACCCTTTTTGCTATTTGGAAAACAGCAGTGGATATATATTCCACACAATTTGTTGCCTTAATTTTTACTCCATTTTGCGGCTGGCTATTGTAATCATAATTATTCTCACTTACACTTTGTTCAGAAATTGAACGGGAGTGGTTATGTACGTTTGCTTGTGTAATGGCGTTAGCGATAAAAAAATTCGCCAAGCGGTGCGCCAATTTCATCCGCAGTCTTTCCAACAATTAAGAAAATGTATTCCTATTGGAAATCAATGTGGTAAGTGCGTACGTGCCGCAAGAGAAGTGATGGAAGACGAATTAATGCAAATGCCCGAGTTCAAAGAGATCGCCTAACCTCTATTTCTTTTTTTGACATCCCGGTAGCCCGTTCTACGCTTCAATTAGTGGAAGCGGAGGGTCTATATAATGAAAGGTGATGTTAAGATTATAAATTATCTCAATAAATTATTGGGAAATGAGCTTGTCGCAATCAATCAATACTTTCTCCACGCGAGAATGTTCAAAAACTGGGGCCTGATGCGCCTCAACGATATCGAGTATCACGAATCCATTGATGAAATGAAACATGCCGATCAATACATCGAGCGTATTCTGTTTCTCGAAGGGATCCCCAATCTGCAGGATCTTGGCAAGCTACATATCGGCGAAGATGTTGAAGAGATGCTGCAGTCAGATCTTAAACTTGAGTTAGATGGTGCGAAGGATCTGCGTGAGGCCATCGCCTATGCGGATAGCGTTCATGACTATGTGAGCCGTGATATGTTGATTACTATCCTTACCGAAGAAGAACATCATATCGATTGGCTGGAAACCGAGCTCGAACTTATTGGCAAAATCGGACTACAAAACTATCTGCAGTCACAGATTAAAGTCGCAGATTAAGCATAGATACACCTGCAAGAATAAAACCCGCTGCCCCCATAAATGGGCCAAATGGCAGTGGGTTTTTCATTTCCGCCGCAGTTTGGTGATATAGCGCTCTACCTCCAGTAAACAGGCAGGCCATTCCTGCCGCTATCATCATTAACACCGGGAGTTGTTGCCAGCCGTGCCACGCTCCGAGTGCCGCGAGATATTTCACGTCCCCATAACCCAATCCTTCACGGTGGCGAATAATCCGATACCCCCAGTAGAGCAGCGCCATGACGCTATAGCCGGCAATTGAACCCCAAAGTGCGTCGGTAATTTGTAAGGGAAACTGGCATAGATGAAAGATTATGCCAGACCAAAGCAAGGGACAGGTGAAGCGGTCTGGCAACAGGCCGGTAGAGATGTCGTGCCAGCAGAGAAGGATGCTGAAATACAGATATAGAAAAAAGAAAAGCAGCGTGAAAAGGTCCATTTGTTGGCATCCGCAGTAAAGAACAAAAGAAGTGTGTGGTAACGGGGGAGGGGGGGCAAAGAGAATGCGCTGGATATACGTGTAGATATCCAGAGTATTGCTCCGGTTACATAATGTTCAGGACAGCGTGCGGCGAAGCTCCCAGCTCAGAGTGAGTAATTTATAAACACGACTTGCTTCATATGGGTATTTGTGTATAATGCGCGGGCTTGTCTAATATTGACAGCGGTTCGATATGAGCCACCGGTACTGCGAAAGCGATACCAGACAATGTTCCCAATCGGGGAACTCTGTAAGAACGGTTACACTCTCCCATCAATCGTAATGGGTTTGAGGAGTAACTATTTCGTCTATAAAATAATTGGAGCTCTGGTCTCATGCAGAACCAAAGAATCCGTATCCGTTTGAAAGCGTTTGATCATCGTCTGATCGATCAATCAACCGCGGAAATCGTCGAGACTGCCAAGCGCACTGGTGCGCAGGTTCGTGGTCCGATCCCGCTGCCGACCCGCAAAGAGCGCTTTACCGTTCTGATCTCCCCGCACGTTAACAAAGACGCGCGTGATCAGTACGAAATTCGCACTCACAAGCGTCTGGTTGACATCGTTGAGCCAACTGAAAAAACCGTTGATGCTCTGATGCGTCTGGACCTGGCTGCCGGTGTAGACGTGCAGATCAGCCTGGGTTAATCAGGTCATCGAGCGATTGAGAGGTTGATACAATGATTGGTTTAGTCGGTAAAAAAGTGGGTATGACCCGCATCTTCACTGAAGATGGCGTCTCTATCCCAGTAACCGTAATCGAAGTCGAAGCAAACCGCGTTACTCAGATCAAAGATCTGGCTAACGATGGCTACCGCGCTGTTCAGGTTACCACTGGTGCTAAAAAAGCTAACCGTGTAACCAAGCCGGAAGCTGGCCACTTTGCTAAAGCTGGCGTAGAAGCTGGCCGCGGCCTGTGGGAGTTCCGTCTGGCAGATGGTGAAGAATACACCGTTGGTCAGAACATTAGCGTTGAACTGTTTGCAGACGTTAAAAAAGTTGACGTAACCGGTACCTCTAAAGGTAAAGGTTTCGCTGGTACCGTTAAGCGCTGGAACTTCCGTACCCAGGACGCTACTCACGGTAACTCCTTGTCTCACCGCGTTCCGGGTTCTATCGGTCAGAACCAGACTCCGGGCAAAGTGTTCAAAGGCAAGAAAATGGCAGGTCAGCTGGGCAACGAACGTGTCACTGTTCAGAGCCTGGACGTAGTACGCGTTGACGCTGAGCGCAACCTGCTGCTGGTTAAAGGTGGTGTTCCGGGTGCAACCGGCTGCGACCTGATCGTTAAACCAGCTGTGAAGGCGTAAGGGGATAGCAATGGAATTAGTATTGAAAGACGCGCAGAGCGCGCTGACTGTTTCCGAAACTACCTTCGGTCGTGATTTCAACGAAGCGCTGGTTCACCAGGTTGTTGTTGCTTATGCAGCTGGTGCTCGTCAGGGTACTCGTGCTCAGAAGACTCGTGCTGAAGTAACTGGTTCAGGCAAAAAGCCATGGCGCCAGAAAGGTACCGGCCGTGCGCGTTCAGGTTCTATCAAGAGCCCGATCTGGCGTTCAGGTGGCGTGACCTTCGCTGCTCGTCCACAGGACCACAGTCAAAAAGTTAACAAAAAGATGTACCGCGGCGCGCTGAAAAGCATTCTGTCCGAACTGGTACGTCAGGATCGTCTGATCGTTGTCGAATCATTCTCTGTTGAAGCGCCTAAAACTAAGCTGCTGGCACAGAAACTGAAAGACATGGCTCTGGAAGATGTGCTGATCATCACCGGTGAGCTGGACGAAAACCTGTTCCTGGCTGCGCGCAACCTGCACAAGGTTGACGTACGCGATGCAACTGGTATCGACCCGGTTAGCCTGATCGCCTTCGACAAAGTCGTAATGACTGCTGATGCTGTTAAGCAAGTTGAGGAGATGCTGGCATGATTCGTGAAGAACGTCTGCTGAAGGTGCTGCGCGCACCGCACGTTTCTGAAAAAGCGTCTTCTGCGATGGAAAAAACAAACACCATCGTTCTCAAAGTTGCTAAAGACGCGACCAAAGCAGAAATCAAAGCTGCTGTGCAGAAACTGTTTGAAGTCGAAGTCGAAGTCGTTAACACCCTGGTAGTTAAAGGGAAAGTTAAACGTCACGGACAGCGTATCGGTCGTCGTAGCGACTGGAAAAAAGCTTACGTCACCCTGAAGGAAGGCCAGAATCTGGACTTCGTCGGCGGCGCTGAGTAAGTCGGAGGAGTAATACAATGGCAGTTGTTAAATGCAAACCGACATCTCCGGGTCGTCGCCACGTAGTTAAAGTGGTCAACCCAGAGCTGCACAAGGGCAAACCTTTTGCTCCGCTGGTTGAAAAAAACAGCAAATCCGGTGGTCGTAACAACAATGGCCGCATCACCACTCGTCACATCGGTGGTGGTCACAAGCAGGCTTACCGTATTGTTGACTTCAAACGCAACAAAGATGGTATCCCAGCTGTTGTTGAGCGTCTTGAGTACGATCCGAACCGTTCCGCGAACATCGCGCTGGTTCTGTACAAAGATGGCGAACGCCGTTACATCCTGGCCCCTAAAGGCCTGAAAGCTGGCGACCAGATTCAGTCTGGCGTTGATGCTGCAATCAAAGCAGGTAACACCCTGCCGATGCGCAATATCCCGGTTGGTTCTACCGTTCATAACGTAGAAATGAAACCAGGTAAAGGCGGTCAGCTGGCACGTTCCGCTGGTACTTACGTTCAGATCGTTGCTCGTGATGGTGCTTATGTCACCCTGCGTCTGCGTTCTGGTGAAATGCGTAAAGTCGAAGCAGACTGCCGTGCAACCATGGGCGAAGTTGGCAATGCTGAGCATATGCTGCGCGTTCTGGGGAAAGCAGGTGCTGCACGCTGGCGTGGTGTTCGTCCTACCGTTCGCGGTACTGCGATGAACCCAGTCGATCACCCACATGGTGGTGGTGAAGGTCGTAACTTTGGTAAGCACCCGGTTTCCCCGTGGGGCCTGCAGACCAAAGGTAAGAAGACCCGCAGCAACAAGCGTACTGATAAATTCATCGTACGTCGCCGTAGCAAATAATTTTAGAGGATAAGCCATGCCACGTTCTCTCAAGAAAGGTCCTTTTATTGACCTGCACTTGCTGAAGAAGGTAGAGAAAGCGGTGGAAAGCGGAGACAAGAAGCCCCTGCGCACTTGGTCCCGTCGTTCAACGATCTTTCCTAACATGATCGGTTTGACCATCGCTGTCCATAATGGTCGTCAGCACGTTCCAGTCTTTGTTTCCGACGAAATGGTTGGTCACAAACTGGGTGAATTCGCACCGACTCGTACTTATCGCGGCCATGCTGCTGATAAAAAAGCGAAGAAGAAATAAGGTAGGAGGAAGAGATGGAAACTTTAGCTCAACATCGCCATGCTCGTTCTTCTGCTCAGAAGGTTCGCCTTGTTGCTGACCTGATTCGCGGTAAGAAAGTGTCGCAGGCCCTGGATATTCTGACCTACACCGACAAAAAAGCGGCTGTACTGGTTAAGAAAGTACTGGAATCTGCCATTGCTAACGCTGAACACAACGATGGCGCTGACATTGATGATCTGAAAGTTGCGAAAATTTTCGTAGACGAAGGCCCAAGCATGAAGCGCATTATGCCGCGTGCTAAAGGTCGTGCAGATCGCATCCTGAAGCGCACCAGCCACATTACTGTGGTTGTGTCCGATCGCTGAGACTCTGGAGACTAGCAATGGGTCAGAAAGTACATCCTAATGGTATTCGCCTGGGTATTGTCAAACCATGGAACTCTACCTGGTTCGCGAACACCAAAGAATTCGCTGACAACCTGGACAGCGATTTTAAAGTACGTCAGTACCTGACAAAGGAACTGGCAAAGGCGTCCGTATCTCGTATCGTTATCGAGCGTCCAGCTAAGAGCATCCGTGTGACTATTCACACCGCTCGTCCTGGCATCGTTATCGGTAAGAAAGGCGAAGACGTAGAAAAACTGCGCAAGGTCGTAGCGGATATCGCTGGCGTTCCTGCTCAGATCAATATCGCTGAAGTTCGTAAGCCTGAACTGGACGCTAAATTGGTTGCTGACAGCATCACTTCTCAGCTGGAACGTCGCGTTATGTTCCGTCGTGCTATGAAGCGTGCTGTACAGAACGCAATGCGTCTGGGCGCTAAAGGTATCAAAGTTGAAGTTAGCGGCCGTCTGGGCGGCGCGGAAATCGCACGTACCGAATGGTACCGTGAAGGTCGCGTACCGCTGCACACTCTGCGTGCTGACATCGACTACAACACCTCTGAAGCGCACACCACTTACGGTGTAATTGGCGTTAAGGTATGGATCTTCAAAGGTGAGATCCTGGGTGGTATGGCTGCTGTTGAACAACCGGAAAAACCGGCTGCTCAACCTAAAAAGCAGCAGCGTAAAGGCCGGAAATAAGGAGCGTCGCTGATGTTACAACCAAAGCGTACAAAATTCCGTAAAGTGCACAAAGGCCGCAACCGTGGTCTGGCGCAGGGTACGGATGTTAGCTTCGGCAGCTTCGGCCTGAAAGCTGTTGGCCGTGGTCGTCTGACTGCACGTCAGATCGAAGCAGCACGTCGTGCAATGACCCGTGCAGTTAAGCGTCAAGGTAAGATCTGGATCCGTGTATTCCCGGACAAACCGATCACCGAGAAACCGCTGGCAGTGCGTATGGGTAAAGGTAAAGGTAACGTGGAGTATTGGGTTGCCTTGATTCAGCCGGGTAAAGTCCTGTATGAAATGGACGGTGTTCCGGAAGAGCTGGCCCGTGAAGCATTCGGCCTCGCTGCAGCGAAACTGCCGATCAAAACCACCTTTGTAACTAAGACGGTGATGTAATGAAAGCAAAAGAGCTGCGTGAAAAAAGCGTTGAAGAGCTGAACGCTGAGCTGCTGAACCTGCTGCGTGAGCAGTTCAACCTGCGCATGCAGGCTGCAAGCGGCCAGCTGCAACAGACTCACCTGCTGAAGCAGGTTCGTCGTGATGTTGCACGCGTTAAGACTTTACTGACTCAGAAGGCGGGTGCGTAATGACCGATAAAATCCGTACTCTGCAAGGTCGCGTAGTTAGTGACAAAATGGAGAAATCCATTGTTGTTGCTATCGAACGTATGGTGAAACACCCGGTATACGGCAAATTCATCAAACGTACGACCAAACTGCACGTACATGACGAGAACAACGAATGTGGTATCGGCGACAAGGTTGAAATCCGTGAATGCCGTCCACTGTCCAAGACTAAGTCCTGGACGCTGGTTCGCGTTGTAGAGAAAGCGATTCTGTAATACAGTACTCGTTCTCGATACGAATAGACGGCTCAGCAATGGGCCGTCTATTTTTTCTACCCATATCGTTTAAGCGGTGTTATAATGCCGCGCCCTCGATATGGGGCTTTATAATGACCTGATTTCGGGTCTCAGTAGTAGTTGACATTAGCGGAGCACTAAAATGATCCAAGAACAGACTATGCTGAACGTCGCCGACAACTCCGGTGCACGTCGCGTAATGTGTATCAAGGTTCTGGGTGGCTCGCACCGTCGCTACGCAGGCGTAGGCGACATCATCAAGATCACCATCAAGGAAGCAATTCCACGTGGTAAGGTCAAAAAAGGTGATGTGCTGAAGGCGGTAGTGGTGCGCACCAAGAAGGGTGTTCGTCGCCCGGACGGTTCTGTCATTCGCTTCGATGGTAATGCATGCGTTATTTTAAACAATAACAGCGAGCAACCTATCGGTACGCGTATTTTTGGGCCGGTAACTCGTGAACTTCGTAACGAGAAGTTCATGAAAATTATCTCTCTGGCACCAGAAGTACTCTAAGGAGCGAATCATGGCAGCGAAGATCCGTCGTGATGACGAAGTTATCGTGTTAACCGGTAAAGATAAAGGTAAACGCGGTAAAGTAAAAAATGTCCTGTCTTCCGGCAAGGTCATTGTTGAAGGTATCAACCTGGTTAAGAAACATCAGAAGCCGGTTCCGGCCCTGAACCAACCAGGCGGCATCGTAGAGAAAGAATCAGCGATTCAGATCTCTAACCTTGCTATCTTCAACGCGGCTACCGGCAAGGCTGACCGTGTAGGCTTTAGATTCGAAGACGGCAAAAAAGTCCGTTTCTTCAAGTCTAACAGCGAAACTATCAAGTAATTTGGAGTAGTACGATGGCGAAACTGCATGATTACTACAAAGACGAAGTAGTCGCTAAACTCATGACTGAGTTTAACTACAATTCTGTCATGCAAGTCCCTCGGGTCGAGAAGATCACCCTGAACATGGGTGTTGGTGAAGCGATCGCTGACAAGAAACTGCTGGATAACGCAGCAGCTGACCTGACAGCAATCTCCGGTCAAAAACCGCTGATCACCAAAGCACGCAAATCAGTTGCAGGCTTCAAAATCCGTCAGGGCTATCCGATCGGCTGTAAAGTAACTCTGCGTGGCGAACGCATGTGGGAGTTCTTTGAGCGCCTGATCACTATTGCTGTTCCACGTATCCGTGACTTCCGTGGCTTGTCCGCTAAGTCTTTCGACGGTCGTGGTAACTACAGCATGGGTGTCCGTGAGCAGATCATCTTCCCAGAAATCGACTACGATAAAGTCGACCGCGTGCGTGGTTTGGATATTACCATTACCACTACTGCGAAATCTGACGAAGAAGGCCGTGCTCTGCTGGCTGCCTTTGACTTCCCGTTCCGCAAGTAAGGTAGGGTTACTGAATGGCTAAGCAATCAATGAAAGCACGCGAAGTAAAGCGCGTAGCTTTAGCTGACAAGTACTTCGCAAAACGCGCTGAACTGAAAGCTATTATCTCTGATGTGAACGCGACCGACGAAGATCGTTGGAACGCAGTTCTGAAGCTGCAGTCTCTGCCGCGTGATTCCAGCCCGTCCCGTCAGCGTAACCGCTGCCGCCAGACAGGTCGTCCGCATGGCTATGTGGGCAAGTTCGGGTTGAGCCGCATCAAGTTACGTGAAGCCGCAATGCGCGGTGAAGTACCAGGCTTGAAAAAGGCTAGCTGGTAATTACCAATTGAATCACGGGAGTAAAGACAGATGAGCATGCAAGATCCGATCGCGGATATGCTGACCCGTATCCGTAACGGTCAGGCCGCGAATAAAGCTGCGGTCACCATGCCTTCCTCCAAGCTGAAAGTGGCAATTGCCAACGTGCTGAAGGAAGAAGGTTTTATTGAAGATTTTAAAGTTGAAGGCGACACCAAGCCGGAACTGGAACTTACTCTTAAGTATTTCCAGGGTAAAGCTGTTGTAGAAAGCATTCAGCGTGTCAGTCGCCCAGGTCTGCGCATTTATAAGCGTAAAGACGAGCTGCCAAAAGTTATGGCTGGCATGGGTATCGCAGTTGTTTCTACCTCTAAAGGTGTTATGACTGATCGTGCAGCGCGCCAGGCTGGTCTTGGTGGCGAAATTATCTGCTACGTAGCCTAATCGGAGGAAAAAATGTCTCGTGTTGCTAAAGCACCGGTCGTTGTTCCTGCCGGCGTTGATGTAAAAATCAACGGTCAGGTTATTACGATCAAAGGTAAAAACGGCGAGCTGACTCGTACTATCAACGATGCTGTTGTAGTTAATCATGCAGATAATGCACTGACCTTCGGTCCACGTGATGGTTACGTAGACGGTTGGGCTCAGGCTGGTACCGCGCGTGCCCTGCTGAACTCAATGGTTGTCGGTGTTACCGAAGGCTTCACTAAGAAGCTGCAGCTGGTTGGTGTAGGTTATCGTGCAGCGGTTAAAGGGAATGTAGTAAACCTGGCTTTAGGTTTCTCTCACCCTGTTGACCATCAGCTGCCTGCAGGTATTACGGCAGAATGCCCGACTCAAACTGAAATCGTGCTGAAAGGCGCTGATAAGCAGGTGATCGGTCAGGTTGCTGCAGATCTGCGTGCCTACCGTCGTCCTGAGCCTTACAAAGGCAAGGGTGTTCGTTACGCCGACGAAGTCGTGCGTACCAAAGAGGCTAAGAAGAAGTAAGGTAACACTATGGATAAGAAATCTGCTCGTATCCGTCGTGCGACCCGCGCACGCCGCAAGCTCCAGGAGCTGGGTGCAACTCGCCTGGTGGTACATCGTACCCCGCGTCATATTTACGCACAGGTAATTGCACCAAACGGTTCCGAAGTTCTGGTAGCTGCTTCTACTGTAGAAAAAGCTATCACTGAACAACTGAAGTACACCGGTAACAAAGACGCTGCAGCAGCTGTGGGTAAAGCTGTCGCCGAACGCGCTCTGGAAAAAGGCATCAAAGTTGTGTCCTTTGACCGTTCCGGGTTCCAATATCATGGTCGCGTCCAGGCACTGGCAGATGCTGCCCGTGAAGCTGGCCTTCAGTTCTAAGGTAGAGGTGTAAGATGTCTCACATCGAAAAACAAGCTGGCGAACTGCAGGAAAAGCTGATCGCGGTAAACCGCGTATCTAAAACCGTAAAAGGTGGTCGTATTTTCTCCTTCACAGCTCTGACTGTAGTAGGCGATGGTAACGGTCGCGTTGGTTTTGGTTACGGTAAAGCGCGTGAAGTTCCAGCAGCAATCCAGAAAGCGATGGAAAAAGCTCGTCGCAATATGATTAACGTCGCGCTGAATACCGGCACCCTGCAGCACCCAGTTAAGGGTACTCACACAGGTTCTCGTGTATTCATGCAGCCGGCTTCCGAAGGTACCGGTATCATCGCCGGTGGTGCAATGCGCGCCGTTCTGGAAGTCGCTGGGGTTCGTAACGTTCTGGCTAAAGCGTATGGTTCCACTAACCCGATTAACGTGGTTCGTGCAACTATCGACGGTCTGGAAAATATGAAATCTCCAGAAATGGTCGCTGCCAAGCGTGGTAAATCCGTTGAAGAAATTCTGGGGAAATAAACCATGGCAAAGACTATTAAAATTACTCAAACCCGCAGTGCAATCGGTCGTCTGCCGAAACACAAGGCAACGCTGCTTGGCCTGGGTCTGCGTCGTATTGGTCACACCGTAGAGCGCGAGGATACTCCTGCTGTTCGTGGTATGGTCAACGCGGTTTACTTCATGGTTAAAGTTGAGGAGTAAGAGATGCGTTTAAATACTCTGTCTCCGGCCGAAGGCTCTAAAAAGGCGGGTCGCCGCCTGGGTCGTGGTATCGGTTCTGGCCTCGGTAAAACCGGCGGTCGTGGTCACAAAGGTCAGAAGTCTCGTTCTGGCGGTGGCGTACGTCGTGGTTTCGAGGGCGGCCAGATGCCTCTGTACCGTCGTCTGCCGAAATTCGGCTTCACTTCTCGCAAAGCAGCGATCACAGCGGAAATCCGTCTGTCTGACCTGGCGAAAGTGGAAGGCGGTATTGTTGACCTGAGCACGCTGAAAGCAGCTAACATTATCGGTGTCCAGATCGAGTTCGCGAAAGTGATCCTGGCTGGTGAAGTTTCTACTCCGGTAACTGTTCGTGGCCTGCGCGTGTCGAAAGGCGCTCGTGCTGCTATCGAAGCTGCTGGCGGTAAAATCGAGGAATAAGTAGCAGATGGCTAAACAACCGGGATTAGATTTTCAAAGTGCCAAAGGTGGCTTAGGCGAGCTGAAACGCAGACTGCTGTTTGTAATCGGTGCGCTTATTGTGTTCCGTATTGGCTCTTTTATTCCGATCCCTGGTATTGATGCCGCTGTACTTGCCAAACTGCTTGAGCAACAGCGAGGCACCATCATTGAAATGTTTAACATGTTCTCTGGTGGTGCTCTCAGCCGTGCTTCGATCTTTGCTCTGGGGATCATGCCGTATATTTCGGCGTCGATCATTATCCAGCTGCTGACGGTGGTTCATCCAACGCTGGCAGAAATTAAGAAAGAAGGGGAGTCTGGTCGTCGTAAGATCAGCCAGTATACCCGTTACGGCACTCTGGTGCTGGCGATATTCCAGTCGATCGGTATTGCTACCGGTCTACCGAATATGCCTGGTATGCAGGGCCTGGTAATCAATCCAGGCTTTGCATTCTATTTCACCGCTGTTGTGAGTCTGGTTACAGGGACTATGTTCCTGATGTGGCTCGGCGAACAGATTACTGAACGTGGTATCGGTAACGGTATCTCAATCATTATCTTCGCTGGTATCGTTGCGGGACTCCCGCCAGCCATTGCCCATACAATCGAGCAAGCGCGTCAAGGCGACCTGCACTTCCTCCTGTTGCTGTTGGTTGCAGTATTAGTGTTTGCAGTGACGTTCTTTGTTGTATTCGTTGAACGTGGTCAACGCCGCATTGTGGTAAACTACGCTAAACGTCAGCAAGGTCGTCGTGTCTATGCTGCACAGAGCACACATTTACCGCTGAAAGTGAATATGGCCGGGGTTATCCCAGCAATCTTCGCTTCCAGTATTATTCTGTTCCCGGCGACCATCGCGTCATGGTTCGGGGGCGGTACCGGTTGGAACTGGCTGACAACAATTTCGCTGTATTTGCAGCCTGGGCAACCGCTTTATGTGTTACTCTATGCGTCTGCAATCATCTTCTTCTGTTTCTTCTACACGGCGTTGGTCTTCAACCCGCGTGAAACAGCAGATAACCTGAAGAAGTCCGGTGCATTTGTACCAGGAATTCGTCCGGGAGAGCAAACGGCGAAGTATATCGATAAAGTAATGACCCGCCTGACTTTGGTCGGTGCTCTGTACATTACCTTTATCTGCCTGATCCCGGAGTTCATGCGTGATGCAATGAAAGTGCCGTTCTACTTCGGTGGTACATCACTGTTAATCGTTGTTGTCGTGATTATGGACTTTATGGCTCAAGTGCAAACTCTGATGATGTCAAGTCAGTACGAGTCTGCATTGAAGAAGGCGAACCTCAAAGGCTATAGCCGCTAAAAGGTCGCTAGAGAAGTTACGGAGAGTAAAAATGAAAGTTCGTGCTTCCGTCAAGAAATTATGCCGTAACTGCAAAATCGTTAAGCGTGATGGTGTCATCCGTGTGATTTGCAGTGCCGAGCCGAAGCATAAACAGCGCCAAGGCTGATTTTTTCGCATATTTTTCTTGCAAAGTTGGGTTGAGCTGGCTAGATTAGCCAGCCAATCTTTTGTATGTCTGTACGTTTCCATTTGAGTATCCTGAAAACGGGCTTTTCAGCATGGTGCGTACATATTAAATAGTAGGAGTGCATAGTGGCCCGTATAGCAGGCATTAACATTCCTGATCAGAAACATGCTGTGATCGCGTTAACCTCGATCTATGGCGTCGGTAAGACCCGTTCTAAGGCCATTCTGGCTGCAGCGGGTATCGCTGAAAATGTTAAGATCAGTGAGCTGTCTGAAGGACAAATCGACACGCTGCGTGACGAAGTTGCCAAATTTGTCGTTGAAGGTGATCTGCGCCGTGAAGTTAGCATGAGCATCAAGCGTCTTATGGATCTTGGTTGCTATCGCGGTTTGCGTCATCGTCGTGGTCTCCCGGTTCGCGGCCAGCGTACCAAGACCAACGCACGTACCCGTAAGGGTCCGCGCAAACCGATCAAGAAATAATCGGGGTGATTGAATAATGGCAAAGGCACCAGTTCGTGCACGTAAACGTGTAAGAAAACAAGTCTCTGATGGCGTGGCTCATATCCATGCTTCTTTTAACAACACCATCGTTACCATCTCTGATCGTCAGGGTAACGCACTGGGTTGGGCAACAGCCGGTGGTTCCGGTTTCCGTGGTTCTCGCAAATCCACTCCGTTTGCAGCTCAGGTTGCAGCAGAGCGTTGCGCTGAAGCCGTAAAAGATTACGGTATCAAGAATCTGGAAGTTATGGTTAAAGGTCCGGGTCCAGGCCGCGAATCTACTATTCGTGCTCTGAACGCCGCTGGTTTCCGCATCACTAATATTACTGATGTGACTCCGATCCCTCATAACGGTTGTCGTCCGCCGAAAAAACGTCGCGTATAACGCCTCGTTTCTAGGATTGTTGGAGAAAGAAAATGGCAAGATATTTGGGTCCTAAGCTCAAGCTGAGCCGTCGTGAGGGCACTGACTTATTCCTTAAGTCTGGCGTTCGCGCGATCGATACCAAGTGTAAAATTGAACAAGCTCCTGGCCAGCACGGTGCGCGTAAACCGCGTCTGTCTGACTATGGTGTGCAGTTGCGTGAAAAGCAAAAAGTTCGTCGTACTTACGGCGTGCTGGAGCGTCAGTTCCGTAACTATTATCAAGAAGCAGCACGTCTGAAAGGCAACACCGGTGAAAACCTGTTGACTCTGCTGGAAGGTCGTCTGGACAACGTAGTATACCGTATGGGCTTTGGCGCCACTCGTGCCGAGTCACGCCAGTTGGTTAGCCACAAAGCAATCATGGTAAACGGTCGTGTTGTTAACATCGCTTCTTATCAGGTTAAAGCGAATGACGTTGTTAGCATTCGTGAGAAAGCGAAAAAGCAATCTCGCGTTAAAGCCGCTCTGGAGCTGGCTGAACAGCGTGAAAAGCCAACCTGGCTGGAAGTTGATGCTGGCAAGATGGAAGGCACGTTCAAGCGTCAGCCTGAGCGTTCTGATCTGTCTGCGGACATTAACGAACACCTGATCGTCGAGCTTTACTCCAAGTAAAGCTTAGTACCAAAGAGAGGACACAATGCAGGGTTCTGTGACAGAGTTTCTAAAACCGCGCCTGGTAGATATCGAGCAAGTGAGTTCGACGCACGCCAAGGTGACCCTTGAGCCTTTAGAGCGTGGCTTCGGCCATACTTTGGGTAACGCACTGCGCCGTATTCTGCTCTCATCGATGCCGGGTTGCGCGGTGACCGAGGTTGAGATTGATGGTGTACTTCATGAGTACAGCACCAAAGAAGGCGTTCAGGAAGATATCCTTGAAATCCTGCTCAACCTGAAAGGGCTGGCGGTGAGAGTTCAGGGTAAAGATGAAGTTATTCTTACCTTGAATAAATCTGGCATTGGCCCTGTGACTGCAGCCGATATCACCCATGATGGGGATGTCGAAATCGTCAAGCCGCAACACGTGATCTGCCACCTGACCGATGAGAACGCAGCTATTAGCATGCGCATCAAAGTTCAGCGCGGACGTGGTTATGTGCCGGCTTCTGCCCGAATTCATTCGGAAGAAGATGAGCGCCCGATCGGCCGTCTGTTGGTCGACGCCTGCTACAGCCCTGTAGAGCGTATTGCCTACAATGTTGAAGCTGCGCGTGTAGAACAGCGTACCGACCTGGACAAGCTGGTCATCGAAATGGAAACCAACGGCACAATCGATCCTGAAGAGGCGATTCGTCGTGCGGCAACCATTCTGGCTGAACAACTTGAAGCTTTCGTTGACTTACGTGATGTACGTCAGCCGGAAGTTAAAGAAGAGAAACCAGAGTTCGATCCGATCCTGCTGCGCCCTGTTGACGATCTGGAATTGACTGTCCGCTCTGCTAACTGCCTCAAGGCAGAAGCTATCCACTATATCGGTGATCTGGTACAGCGTACCGAGGTTGAGTTGCTGAAAACGCCGAACCTGGGTAAAAAATCTCTTACTGAGATTAAAGACGTGCTGGCCTCCCGTGGACTGTCTCTGGGCATGCGCCTGGAAAACTGGCCACCGGCAAGCATTGCTGACGAGTAACCGGATCACAGGTTAAGGTTTTACTGAGAAGGATAAGGTCATGCGCCATCGTAAGAGTGGTCGTCAACTGAACCGCAACAGCAGCCATCGCCAGGCTATGTTCCGTAACATGGCTGGTTCGCTGGTTCGTCATGAAATCATCAAGACGACCCTGCCGAAAGCTAAAGAACTGCGTCGTGTAGTTGAGCCGCTGATTACTCTTGCCAAGACTGATAGCGTTGCTAATCGTCGTCTGGCATTCGCCCGTACTCGTGATAACGAGATCGTGGCAAAACTGTTTAACGAGCTGGGCCCGCGTTTCGCGAGCCGCGCCGGTGGTTACACTCGCATTCTGAAGTGTGGCTTCCGTGCAGGCGACAACGCGCCGATGGCATACATCGAGCTGGTTGATCGTGCTGAGCCGAAAGCAGAAGCAGCTGCAGAGTAATTTGCAGTAAAATAAAAAAACCCGCCTCGGCGGGTTTTTTTATATCCCCTCTTTCATCGCCCTTCTACAATACCCATATCTCTTTTAGCTGTTCCCTGGAGTTGCTGCATGTGGTTACTTGACCAGTGGGCTGAACGCCATATCACCGATGCCCAACGCAAAGGCGAGTTTGATAACCTTCCAGGACAAGGGGCCCCACTTATCCTTGATGATGACTCCTGCGTACCAGAGGAACTTCGTTCTGGATATCGGTTGTTGAAGAATGCGGGTTGCTTGCCTCCGGAGCTTCAACAGCGTAAAGAGGCGCTAGCATTAACCGACATGCTGAAAGGCATTCGTAAAGAAGATGAGGGCTACCAGGAATTGAGCCGACGCCTGGCGTTGATGGAGTTGAAATTGCAGCAAGCGGGGTTAAGCACCGATTTTTTACGCGGCGATTACGCTGATAAGCTTCTGCATAAAATTAATGAGGAGTCGTGATGTTCCGAATAGGTGAGCTCGCAAAATTAGCAGGTGTGACCCCTGATACCATTCGCTATTATGAAAAACAGCAGATGATGAGTCATGATGTGCGTACCGAAGGCGGCTTTCGTCTTTATACCACCGACGATCTTCAGCGTCTTAAGTTTATTCGCCACGCTCGGCAGTTAGGGTTTACGCTAGAATCGATCCGCGAGCTACTATCGATCCGCGTTGATCCTGAGCATCACACCTGTCAGGAATCTAAAGGGATCGTTCAGGCCCGATTAAGTGAGGTGGAATCTCGCATTGCGGAGTTGCAAGCAATGCAGCAGGCATTGAGCAAGCTGAACGATGCGTGTTGTGGAACGTCGCATAGCAGCGAATTTTGCTCTATTCTTGGCATTTTGGAGCAGGGAGCTGAAGTCAGCGGAAATGGATGTTGAGTCTTTTGATAATTAGATCTAAACTCGCCGCGTAATTTTTACACAATCAGGAGTAGTTATGAGTCGCTATCAGCATACAAAGGGGCAAATCAACGATAATGCCCTGGAAGCGTTATTGCACGATCCACTGTTTCGTCAGCGCGTTGAAAAGAATAAAAAGGGTAAGGGAAGCTATCTACGTAAAGAAAAACACGGTAAACAGTATGGTCGGGAGGCCAGTGGCAAACAAGCGATGCGCTTTTTTACCACTGGCCTTCTGCTTTCTGTCGCCTGATTAAGAACGGTTGTTTTGTTCTTTCAGCAGGTCACGGATTTCAGACAGCAGTACTTCTTCTTTAGAGGGCGCTGGAGCTGCCGGCGCTGGCTCTTCTTTTTTACGGTTTAACTTGTTCATCAGTTTAATTGCCATAAAGATAGCGAAGGCGACAATCACGAAGTCAAAAATATTCTGAATGAAAATACCGTAGTGCATGACTACCGCAGGAATATCACCCTGCGCAGCCCGTAAGGTGATGGCGAACTGCTTGAAATCGACACCGCCAATTAACAGCCCCAAAGGTGGCATGATGATATCGGCAACTAAAGACGATACGATCTTACCAAATGCCGCACCAATAATGACACCGACTGCCAAATCAACCACATTCCCACGCATCGCGAACTCGCGAAACTCTTTAATAATACTCATGTTATTCTCCCTTGTGCTAGCTGACGTTTATAAGTTTAACAAATGTTTATCTATTTTCCATCGGCGATAATAAATAGACGAGTTTTAATTAACCCTTATATAAGAGTGGGTTAATAAAAAAGGCACTCAGTGAGTGCCTGTTGAAGATTATAGGAAGAATGGACTTGGCTGGAAAAGCCGTTCAACATCCGAAATATATTTTTTATCAGTGAGGAACATAATGACGTGATCACCCTGTTCAATGCGTAGATTGTCATTGGCGATCATCACGTCGTTACCACGCACCACTGCACCGATAATTGTACCTGGTGGCAGTTTAATTTCATCAATGACCCGGCCAACGACGCGGGAGGTACTTTCGTCCCCGTGTGCTACGGCTTCAATGGCTTCCGCGACCCCGCGACGCAGTGATGAAACGCCGACAATATCGGCTTTACGCACATGGCTCAGTAATGCCGAGATCGTTGCTTGCTGTGGTGAGATCGCAATATCAATAACGCTACCCTGTACCAGATCGACATATGCTTTACGCTGGATCAGCACCATGACTTTTTTTGCACCCATCCGCTTTGCCAGCATCGCCGACATAATATTGGCTTCGTCATCGTTGGTGACAGCAATAAACAGATCAACTTGATCAATATGCTCTTCCATCAGCAGCTCTTGATCTGACGCATCGCCAAAGAAGACGATGGTATTCTGTAATTTCTCCGCCAGCTCTGCCGCGCGCTGTTGATCGCGTTCGATAAGCTTAACGCTATAATCTTTTTCCAGCCGTCTCGCCAGGCCTGCACCGATGTTGCCACCGCCTACCAGCATGATGCGCTTGTAGGGTTTTTCCAGGCGCTGCAGCTCACTCATTACCGCGCGGATGTGCTGCGATGCGGCGATAAAGAAGACTTCATCTCCTGCTTCGACGATGGTTGAGCCCTGCGGACGAATAGGCCTATCGTGACGGAAAATCGCGGCGACTCGAGTATCAATGTGGGGCATATGCTCACGCATAGTCGAGAGTGCATTGCCGACCAGGGGGCCACCATAATAAGCTTTCACTACGGCCAGGCTCACTTTACCTTCAGCAAAGTTAACCACCTGCAGTGCACCCGGATATTCAATTAAACGGTAGATATTGTCGATAACCAACTGCTCAGGCGCTATCAGATGATCGATCGGCACGGCATCGCTGTGGAACAGTTTTTCAGCATCTCGGACGTAGTCAGGGGAGCGGATACGTGCGATACGGTTTGGTGTATTAAATAATGAGTAGGCGACCTGGCAGGCCACCATATTGGTTTCATCCGAACTGGTCACGGCGACCAGCATATCGGCGTCATCGGCACCTGCCTCGCGCAAAACACGTGGGTGGGATGCATGGCCTTGTACGACACGCAGGTCGAATTTGTCCTGCAGGCTACGCAGACGATCACCGTTGGTATCGATAATCGTGATGTCGTTATTTTCTCCAACCAGGTTTTCTGCCAGCGTCCCACCGACTTGTCCGGCGCCCAGAATGATAATTTTCATCAGTTGCGACCCGTTATCTCATCACTTCTTGATTAGCTTAGCGTAGAAGAAGCCATCGCCTTCTTCCGCACCGGGTAAATTCTGGCAGCCAGGTAGTTCTGGCGTACCTGTTTCACTTAATGTCGCGTTTGGCGTGCGCTCGAGGAATGCCGCAATTTGTTGCTGATTCTCTTCCGGTAAAATAGAGCAGGTCGCATAAACCAGCGTACCGCCAGGCTTCAGGTGCGCCCAGGTTGCATCAAGGATCTCAGATTGCAGCTGTGCAAGTTCGGCAATATCACGGTCACGACGCAACCATTTAATATCTGGATGCCGGCGTATGACTCCGGTCGCTGAGCAGGGCGCATCCAGTAAAATGCGGTCGAACTGCTGCTCACCGCACCACTGCTGCGGATAGCGGCCATCACCCTGTTTGACGGTGGCTTTCATTCCCAGCCGTTTCAGATTGTCGTAAACGCGCGACAGACGTTTCTCATCCACGTCGACGGCCATGACGTTAGCCTCTGGTGCGACTTCAAGAATGTGCGTAGTTTTGCCACCAGGCGCGCAGCATAAATCGAGGATTTGCTCACCGTTTTGCGGCTGCAGGTAGCGAACACAGCCTTGTGCTGAAGCATCCTGCACCGTGACCCAACCTTGCTCAAAACCGGGTAATGCCAGCACGGATGTCGGTGTTTCCAGGCGTACAGCATCAGGGTAATCGGGATGAGGGAAACCGGTAAGGCCAGCTTCTGTGAGCAATGCCAACCAGTCATCGCGAGTATGATGATTGCGGTTGACGCGCAGCCACATCGGAGGACGTTGGTTATTGGCTTCAAGAATACTTTCCCACTGCTGCGGGTAGGCGTTTTGAATACGTTTCACTAGCCAGGACGGGTGCAAGAAACGCAGCTCACTTGTCGCAAATTCGGCCAATAGCTCTTCCTGGCGGCGCTGGAACTGACGCAGTACGCCATTAATCAGGCCCTTCAACTGGGGACGTTTGATAGCGACAGCGCCTTCGACCGTTTCGGCCAACGCCGCGTGGGCTGGAATGCGTGTATGTAGCAGCTGGTAAAGTCCTACCATGATCAGATAATGGACGGTACGCTGTTTACCCGTCATCGGGCGTTCCATCAGCTGTTTGATCATCCATTCCAACTGAGAGAGCGACCGCAGTACGCCAAAGCAAAGCTCCTGCAGCAGCGCTTTATCTTTATCGCCAACCTTTTGCTGCATCATGGGCAGGACGTTGCTTAGCGATTGCCCCTTCTCGACGACTTGCTCAACGGCCTGAGCCGCCATACTGCGTAAATTCAGATGTTTTTTCATAACCGTAGAAATAAAAATGCCCGGAGACTCCGGGCTTTAAAAAGAGATGAACCGTCAGAGGAGGCGGTTTCCGGGTATAAACCATTCACGGCGCGAATTTAGGAGATCCTGTGCGCTCATGGCTTTTTTACCTGCTGGCTGTAGTGAGAGCAGATTCAGAATACCGTCGCCAGTTGCGACCTGAATACCCTGACGACTCACTTCCAGAACGGTGCCCGGTTCAGCGTTGGCGGATTTATCAATAACCGTCGCCTGCCAGATTTTAACCGGTTGATCGTCAATCACGATGTAGCTCATCGGCCATGGATTAAAGGCACGAATACAGCGTTCGAGCTGGACGGCACTGAGCGTCCAGTCAACTCGAGCTTCTTCCTTGCTGAGTTTTTCTGCGTAGCTGACCAGTGATTCGTCCTGAACTTCAGGTTTGGCATTGCCGGTGGCCAGCAGATGCAGCGTGTGCAACAGCCCTTGCGGACCGAGATTTGCCAGCTTGTCATACAGACTCGCGCTGGTATCTTCCGCGGTGATTGGGCAGGAAAGTTTATGTAGCATATCGCCTGTATCCAGCCCAACGTCCATCTGCATGATGGTAACGCCCGTTTCGCTATCGCCAGCCCACAGTGAACGCTGGATTGGGGCGGCTCCGCGCCAACGAGGAAGCAGAGATCCATGCACGTTGATACAACCGAGACGTGGCATGGCCAATACTGCCTTTGGCAGAATCAGACCATAGGCCACTACGACCATGATGTCGGCGTTGAGAGCGGCGACCAGTTTCTGATTTTCTTCCGGACGTAGGGAAACCGGCTGGAAGACTGGAATACCTTTTTCTTCTGCCAGAACCTTGACCGGGCTTGGCATCAGTTTCTTACCACGCCCAGCAGGCCGGTCCGGTTGAGTAAATACGCCAACCACCTGGTGCTCAGATGACAGCAGCGCATCAAGATGACGCGCTGCAAAGTCAGGAGTACCCGCAAAAATAATACGTAGTGAATCTGACACGTTAATCCTTATCCTTAGGCACGCGCGTTCAGGCGATCCAGTTTTTCAACTTTCTGACGAATACGTTGCTGTTTTAACGGAGAAAGATAATCGATAAACAGTTTACCCACTAAGTGATCCATTTCATGTTGGATACAGATAGCCAGCAGATCATCCGCTTCGAGTTCGAATGGGTTACCGTTACGATCAAGAGCACGGATCTTCACGCGTTCGGCACGAGGAACCAGAGCCCGCTGCTCAGGAATAGAGAGGCAGCCTTCTTCAATACCAGTTTCACCGTCTTTTTCCAGCAGCTCAGGGTTGATTAACACCAGTTGCTGATCGCGATTCTCGGAGACATCAATAACGATAATTCGTTTATGGATATCGACCTGAGTTGCCGCCAGACCAATACCTTCCTCGGCGTACATGGTCTCGAACATATCGTCGACAATACGCTGGATTTCTTCATTCACTTCTTTTACCGGCTCTGCGACTTTGCGAAGACGCTCGTCCGGGATATGTAACACTTGCAAAACTGCCATAAATATCCAGAGTTCTGTTCAGGAGTAGGAAAGATTATTACCTCTATTCTAGACAAAACCCCCTCTAATTGACAGCATCACTGACCAATCGCAAGGATTGCTGATGCCGCATATGGCAAGGGAGAAAAGGATGTCACCAGAAGAGGTCGCCTTCCGCCTTTTGAAGGTCAACAATTTATGCGGTGATGAAATGCTGCACTTGCTGCGTATTTTATGTCAGCAGGCCATTATCACCCGCCATACCTTGTCTGCGTTAGGGTTGAGCGGTAAACAGGCCCAGCGTTTTTTTTCTTTCACTTCTGCAGAGCAGGATGCCGCTGACCGATGGCTGGCGTTGCCAGACAGCACGCTTTTGCTGGCCGACTCACCGCTTTACCCAGAGCCACTAAAGGCTATCCGCGATTATCCGGCGGTGCTGTGTGTTCGTGGCAACGTGCATTTACTTAGTTCGTTACAGATTGCCGTAGTGGGTAGCCGCCAGCATTCGCTTTATGGAGAGCGTTGGGGGCGTTATTTCTGTCAGGCATTGGCAAAGCATAGCATTACGATAACCAGTGGGCTGGCGCTAGGTATTGATGGCGTCGCCCATCGGGGAGCGCTTGAGATTGGGAGTGGGACGATTGCGGTTCTAGGAAGTGGTTTGAATCATATCTACCCTCATCGGCATCGAGCGTTAGCGGAAGAGATCGTGGCCAAAGGTGGTGCGTTGGTCTCCGAGTTTTCACTTGCTGCGACGCCCATGGCATTTCATTTCCCTCGTCGTAACCGGATTATCAGTGGATTGAGTCATGGTGTATTGGTGGTGGAGGCTGCATTACGCAGCGGTTCACTAGTGACGGCTCGCTGTGCTCTTGAACAGGGGCGAGAGGTCTTTGCTATTCCTGGCCCGTTGGGACACCCAGGAATGGAAGGGCCGCATTGGCTTATCAAACAAGGTGCGGTGATGGTTACCGAAGCTGAAGATATTCTGGCGCAATTCCCGTCTTTAAACAGACCGTTGTCCGTAAGTGCGGGGATGGCAAATTATTGTGCAGATAAGGAATCTGTAGCATTGCCATTTCCTGAGCTCCTGGCTAACGTAGGAGATGAGGCAACACCTGTTGACGTCGTCGCTGAACGTGCCGGCCAACCTGTGCCAGTTATCGTGGCTCAGCTACTTGAACTGGAGTTAGCAGGATGGATCGCAGCAGTACCCGGCGGCTATGTCCGATTAAGGAGGGCAGGCCATGTTCGACGTACTAATGTATTTGTTTGAGACCTACATCCATAACGAAACAGAAATGCGCGTAGATCAGGACAAACTGACTCGGGATCTTACCGATGCGGGGTTCGAACGTGAAGATATCTTCAACGCGCTAATGTGGCTGGAAAAGCTCGCCGACTATCAGGAAGGCCTCGTAGAACCGATGCAACTCGCATCCGATCCTCTCTCCGTGCGTATTTTCACACAGGAAGAGAGTCAGCGTCTGGATGCTAGCTGTCGAGGATTCCTGTTATTCCTGGAGCAGATTCAGGTGCTGAACCTCGAAACGCGGGAAATGGTGATTGAACGTGTGATGGCTCTGGATACCGCAGAGTTCGAGCTGGAAGAGCTGAAATGGGTCATTTTAATGGTGCTATTCAATCTTCCCGGCTGTGAAAACGCGTATCAACAAATGGAAGAATTACTCTTCGAGACGAATGAAGGTATGCTGCACTAATTATTCATGTGGCATCAAGAGTGGTTATGACCAAATCAGCACTGTTTTCGGTGCGTAAAAACGAGCCCTGTCCGCAGTGCGGGGCTGAACTAGTCATACGGTCCGGCAAGCACGGGCCGTTTCTTGGCTGCTCCCATTATCCGGAATGCGATTATGTGCGTCCCCTGAAAAATCAGGCGGACGGACATATCGTTAAAGTTCTGGAGGGTCAGTTGTGTCCTGAATGCGGATCCGAACTGGTGTTGCGCCAGGGACGATTTGGCATGTTCATTGGATGCAGTCAGTATCCTGAATGTGAACACACTGAAGTTATAGATAAACCTGACGAAACGGCCATCACTTGTCCTGCGTGTCAGCAGGGGCAGTTAGTACAACGTCGCTCCCGTTATGGTAAAAACTTTCATTCCTGCGATCGTTACCCAGAATGCCAGTTCGTTATTAACTTCACACCGGTAGCGGGGGAGTGCCCTGAGTGCCATTACCCGCTGCTTATCGAAAAGAAAACGGCGCAGGGCGTAAAACGTTTTTGTGCCAGTAAACAATGTGGAAAGCCGGTACCGGCGAAACAAATCAGTGAATAAAAACCTGCCATCAGAGACCGTACAACGTGCGGTTGTTGCTCTGAATAATAAAGAAGTCATCGCTTATCCAACCGAAGCCGTATTTGGTGTTGGTTGTGATCCTGATAGTGAAGAAGCCGTTATGAACCTGCTGGCGTTGAAGCAGCGCCCGGTAGATAAAGGGCTCATCCTCATTGCTGCCAGCTTCGAACAGCTTAAACCTTATATTGACGACAGCATGCTAAATGAAGAGCAGCGTGCGGCCGTCTTTTCCCGTTGGCCGGGGCCAGTAACATTTGTCTTCCCAGCGAAGGCAACCACGCCAGGTTGGCTAACGGGGCGATTTAACTCACTCGCTGTCAGAGTGACCGACCATCCAGTGGTGATTGAACTGTGCCAGGCTTACGGTAAACCGTTGGTTTCAACCAGCGCGAACCTAAGCGGTGAGCCGCCGTGTCGGACAACCGCTGAGGTTATCGCGCAGTTTGGCGGTGATTTCCCCGTGGTTGACGCGCAAACAGGTGGGCGGTTAAATCCGTCGGAAATTCTCGATGCCCTGACGGGCGAACGTTTTCGCCAGGGATAATGTTATGGAAAGCTACGTCGTTTTTGGCAATCCAATCGCGCATAGCAAGTCACCGTTTATACATCAACAGTTCGCGCAACAGCTCCAATTGATCCACCCCTATGGGCGTATGCTGGCACCGCTTGATGCCTTTATCCCTACGTTAGAGGCTTTTTTCCAGCATGGGGGGAAAGGCGCTAACGTTACGGTTCCTTTTAAAGAAGAGGCGTACGCGCGAGCCGACGAGCTAACTGAACGCGCAGCGCTGGCGGGAGCGGTTAATACGCTTAAACGACTCGATGATGGCCGAATTCTCGGTGATAACACCGACGGCATCGGTTTGTTGAGCGATCTTGAGCGACTGGACCTCATTAAACCAGGCTATCGTGTTTTGCTCATTGGTGCTGGTGGCGCGGCGCGAGGCGTTCTGCTGCCGCTGCTGTCTTTGGACTGCAGCGTCACTATTACCAACCGTACTTATGCGCGGGCACAAACGTTGACTGAACTGTTCCGTCATACGGGTAGCGTGAGCGCACAGCCGATGTCAGAACTTGGCGATCATGAGTTCGATCTCATTATTAATGCCACATCGAGTGGGATTGCCGGCGAAACGCCGCTGATACCGTCTTCGTTAGTGAACTCGCACGTACGCTGTTATGACATGTTTTATCAAAAAGGTGATACCGCCTTTTTGGCGTGGTGTATTCAGCATGGGGCAAAACGTTATGCTGATGGTTTGGGAATGTTGGTCGGGCAAGCGGCACACGCTGTTTTGCTTTGGCACGGTGTTCTGCCCGACGTTGAGCCAGTCATTGAATCGCTTAAACGTGAGCTTGGAGTATGAACCAGGCTATCCAATTTCCGGATAGAGAAGAATGGCGCGCGGATCTTCATGCGGTCTGCTTCCCTGCTCTGGTGAATGGCGTGCAACTAATGTGCGCGCTAAAGGCCGACGTGATAACTCTTCGTTTTGGTGGTGAAGATCCCGCACAGTGGCTGGCGCTGTTTTGTGAAAATCGCTGGGATCTGGAAGAAGAAGCCAGCGATCTTATTCGCGATCAGCAAGAGGACAATCAGGGCTGGGTTTGGTTGTCCTGATCCAGATAATCGTCTTTCCACTTCACATAGTTGTTGGCCGAATAACGAAGCCCCTCTAGTTCGGCCTCTTTCAAGGGTCTGACTTGCTTCACTGGACTACCTAGATAAAGAAAACCACTTTCCAGACGCTTATGTTGCGGTACCAGGCTACCGGCGCCAATCATCACATCGTCTTCAACAATGACACCGTCCAGTAATATAGAACCCATCCCCACCAACACCCGATTGCCGATAGTGCAGCCGTGGAGCATGACTTTATGCCCAACCGTGACATCTTCGCCAACGATGAGTGGATTCCCTTCAGGATTTTTAACCGACTTATGTGTAACGTGTAAAACGCTGCCATCCTGGATGTTAGTGCGTGCACCAATCTGGATATAGTTGACGTCGCCGCGTGCGGCAACCAGAGGCCAGATACTGACATCGTCCGCCAGACGAACATCACCGACGATGACGCTGGAGGAATCGATCATCACGCGATCGCCTATTACGGGGAATAAATCTTTATAACGACGCAAAACGGCTGACATGTTTACCTCTTTAAAACAGTACCTCAGTGAGTGTTACTTCTTATTATCAGCCCTATTTGTGGGTTTCTCATCTCAAAAATTAAGCAAATCGCGCACTTACAGTACAAAAAGAGTGAAAAAACGACACTTGGAAAAAAAACTGAGAAAAGGGGTTGTGCTAAAAACAAAGTTCCCTATAATGCGCACCCACTGAGACGGCAAACGTGAATCACTTCACAC
>NZ_LGHZ01000034.1 GCF_001266615.1 Kluyvera genomosp. 1
TCGTCGGCAGCGTCAGATGTGTATAAGAGACAGGAGCGTCAGATGTGTATAAGAGACAGGGTGTGCAGTCCGGATTAGCGGCAGGTTGTCACGTCGCGGCGGTAAACGTGCCACCCGAAACGCCAGAACTGCTGGAAGTCGACTTTGTTCTCTCCACGTTAACGACGCTGGTGCTTGAGAAGCTACCGAGTGGACAGGTCAACATCACGCAGAATGCATGATCTTATGATTTAGCCCCACATCGTTGGGGCTTTTTTCTGCCACTATGGTAAACGCCTTATAGTTGAAAACCTTACCGCTTATTTGATGACAAGGATGTGCTGTGAACGGTGAATTGATTTGGGTGCTTAGTTTGTTAGCCATTGCCGTGGTGTTGTTTGCCAGCGGCAAGGTGCGCATGGATGCAATCGCGCTAGGCATTATTGTGGCGTTCGTACTGAGCGACACGCTAACGTTGAGCGAAGCCTTCTCCGGCTTCAGCGATCCCAACGTGATTCTGATTGCTGCGTTGTTTATTATCGGCGATGGCCTTGTTCGCACCGGCGTGGCGACCAAAATGGGCTCCTGGCTGGTGCAGGTTGCGGGCAGCAGTGAAACCAAAATGCTGGTTTACTTGATGCTGACCGTGGCGGGGCTCGGCGCTTTTATGAGCTCAACCGGCGTGGTCGCCATCTTTATTCCCGTGGTGCTCAGCGTTTCCATGCGCATGAATATCTCGCCATCACGACTGATGATGCCGCTCAGCTTCGCCGGCCTTATCAGCGGCATGATGACATTAGTGGCGACCCCGCCAAACCTGGTGATTAACAGTGAGCTACTGCGCGAAGGGCTGGATGGTTTTGGCTTCTTTAGCGTCACGCCAATCGGGCTGGTCGTGCTGGTGCTCGGCATTTTCTACATGCTGATTATGCGCTTCATGCTGAAAGGGGATGAGACTAATGCGGCGCGTGATGGCCGCAAGCGGAGCACTTTCCGTGACCTTATCAAAGAGTACCGCCTCACCGGCCGCGCTCGCCGGCTAGCGATTCGTCCCGGTTCGCCGATGATCGGCCAGCGCCTGGACGACATGAAGCTGCGCGAGCGCTATGGTGCGAACATTATCGGCGTTGAGCGCTGGCGCCGGTTCCGCCGGGTGATTGTCAACGTCAACGGGGTATCGGAATTCCGCGCGCGCGATGTGCTGCTCATTGATATGTCGGCGGCCGATATCGATCTGCGCCAGTTTATCAGCGAGCAAATGTTGGAGCCGATGGTACTGCGCGGCGAATACTTCTCCGACCAGGCGTTAGATGTGGGGATGGCGGAAGTCTCGTTAATCCCAGAGTCTGAACTGCTGGGCAAAACCGTGCGTGAAATGGGTTTCCGTACGCGCTATGGTTTGAATATTGTCGGGATGAAGCGTGATGGTCAGGCGCTGGATGGTTCGGTGGTCGATGAACCTTTGCAGCTCGGCGATATCGTGCTGGTGGTGGGCAACTGGAAACTGATTAGCCAGCTGGCGCAAAATGGCCGTGACTTTGTGGTACTCAATCTGCCGGTTGAAGTTAGCGATGCCTCGCCGGCCCACAGCCAGGCACCGCACGCGATTTTCTGCCTGGTGCTGATGGTTGCACTGATGCTTACCGATGAAATTCCCAACCCGATTGCGGCCATTATTGCCTGTCTGCTGATGGGAAAATTCCGCTGTATTGACGCGCAAAGTGCCTATAAATCGATTCACTGGCCGAGCATCATTTTAATTGTAGGTATGATGCCATTCGCGCTGGCGCTGCAAAAAACCGGCGGTGTGGATCTTATCGTGAAAGCGCTAATGGAAATTGGCGGCGGGCAGGGGCCATACCTGATGCTGGGTTGTCTGTTTGTGATGTGCGCGGCGATTGGGTTATTTATCTCCAATACCGCCACAGCGGTACTGATGGCACCGATCGCGCTGGCGGCGGCGAAATCCATGGGCGTGTCGCCGTATCCGTTTGCCATGGTTGTCGCCATGGCGGCATCTGCGGCCTTTATGACGCCAGTATCTTCACCGGTCAACACGTTGGTTCTGGGGCCTGGGAAATACAGTTTTAGCGACTTTATTAAAATCGGCGTGCCGTTTACGGTGCTGGTGATGATCGTCTGCGTGCTGCTGATCCCGGTTTTGTTCCCGTTCTAATTCGACGTTTGTACGCGGTCATTAGCCGGGCGTTGCCCGGCCTGAGATGTGAAAGGTTTAGAGCGGGGAGTCCTGGCTTATTTCGTCCAGAGAAAGATGGAAGCTCGGCACAAATACGGCCATAAAATAGTCCATTTCTTCACTGCGGCGGGAGGCCAGCGTCTTTTCCAGACGTCCTTTAGCCAACAGGAATTCGTTATTTCCCGCCGATAGTTCTTCCAGACACTTCAAATATGCACACAGCGCATCAGCCTGCTTCACAATTGCTTTTTCTTCATCGCTGCTCTGATGTTCATCGATGAGCGGGGCGAAAATATCGTGCAGCTCTTCGGGCACCATCTCAATCAGCTTTTGCTGGGCGATTTTTTCAATCGCTTTATATTCCTGGGCGATTTGCGAGTTGAAGTATTTCACCGGCGTCGGAAGATCGCCGGTTAACACTTCGGAAGCATCGTGATACATCGCCAGCAGCGCAATACGTTCGGCGTTGACCTGACCGTTGAATTTCCGATTCTTAATGGCGGCAAGGGCATGGGCGACCATGGCGACCTGTAAACTGTGTTCAGAGACGTTTTCGGTGCGCACATTGCGCATCAGCGGCCAACGATTGATTAATTTCAGACGAGAAAGGTGGGCAAAAAAATGGCTCTGACTCATAACAACCCTTAATCAGTGACTTCAGTTAAGGCATTGTGCGCAGAGATAGCCGCCGGATGCAAATCCGGCGGCGGTGGGCATATTACAGCTGGTGATAACCTGACAAGAAGCGGCCGAAACGGCTGATCGCCATTTCCAAATCGTCTTCACGCGGCAAGGTGACAATACGCACGTGATCCGGCCACGGCCAGTTGAAGGCGGTACCCTGAACCAGCAGGACTTTTTCCTGTAGCAGGAAGTCCAGCACCATGCGTTGGTCATCGTGGATATTGAAGCGTTTGGCATCAATTTTTGGGAACATATACAGCGCGCCCTTAGGCTTCACGCAGGAGACGCCAGGGATCTCGTTAATCAGTTCCCACGCCCGGTTACGCTGTTCATACAGGCGGCCGCCAGGCGTAATGAATTCACTGATACTCTGGTATCCGCCCAGCGCAGTCTGAATCGCATGCTGAGCAGGGACGTTGGCGCAAAGGCGCATCGAAGCCAGCATCTCCAGCCCTTCAATGTAGCCTTTCGCATGTTTTTTCGGCCCGTTCAGCACCATCCACCCCTGACGGAAACCCGCCACGCGATAGGTCTTGGACAAGCCGTTAAAGGTCACGGTCAGCAGGTCAGGCGCCAGCGCGGCGATCGAGTGATGCTGTGCTTCGTCATAAAGAATCTTGTCGTAGATCTCATCAGCAAAGATTATCAGGTTATGTTCGCGGGCAATCTCCACGATCTCCTGCAGCAGCTCTTTGGAATAGACCGCACCGGTTGGATTGTTTGGGTTGATAATCACAATACCGCGGGTGCGTGGGGTGATTTTTGCACGGATATCATCAAGATCCGGGAACCAGTCTGCGGACTCATCGCACAGATAGTGCACCGCTTTACCACTCGATAAAGATACGGCCGCTGTCCACAGCGGATAATCCGGCGCAGGGACCAGCATTTCATCACCGCTGTTGAGCAGCGCCTGCATTGCCTGGACGATAAGTTCAGATACGCCGTTGCCAATATAGATATCTTCTACCGTGACATCGCGCATACCGCGTGCCTGGTAGTGCTGCATGATGGCCTTACGTGCGGAGTACAGCCCTTTAGAGTCGCAGTAGCCCTGCGCGGTTGGCAGGTTACGGATCACATCAACCAGAATCTCATCCGGCGCGTCAAACCCGAAGGGTGCAGGATTGCCAATATTGAGTTTGAGAACCTTATTGCCTTCTTCCTCAAGGCGCTTGGCCTCTTTCAGAACCGGGCCGCGAATGTCATAACAAACGTTGTCTAACTTGCTGGATTTTTCGATGGGTGACATGAATCTTTGACCTTTTTAGCTGTGATTGCCACTCCCTGCCGTGGAAGTCAGCACGGAATAATGTACTCCGCATCCCCGGTGTTTTGAAGGGTCAACAGAAGAAGATTTCGTGGATTAATTGTTGTCGGAACATTCGTTTTTACTGCCTGGTTGCGAGTATTGTTGCGGTATCTATTGTTAATTTATTGTTCAATAGTTGATTTCACCAATTTCTGTGGCTTTGTTAGATTTTTCATCCAATTAAAAAGAAATGATTTAGCTTAGGTGTTGAATGCCTCATATATACTTTAAGAACCCTTCAACAATTTTAATTTTTAATTAAATCCCGCTAATAAGGATTAGGCGTGATACCCATTTTTGTGAAGTTGTTGTTAATGATGGCCATAGCCAAATATTAATATTTCTTTATATTTTGAAAAGTAATGACGGGGAATTGTTAGATTTCTTAAATTGTTTTGATTCTAAACCTTTTTCTCGTTTGAGATAGAACTTATTTTAGGCTTATAAAGTTTAAGGATTTCGGTTAATATGCAATGACGCATACCCGTATCATTAGCCATTTTTGTTGACGACCATCAATGATGGCTGTGTAACGTAATGTTATTCATTGGATTTATTGGCTTCTGTTAAAAACACGGCCTTCCCCCTGGTGCATTAAAACAGCATTGCTATCTACGACTCTTCGCCCGGTATACCGCTTAGCGAGAGCCAGATAAATAGCCTTAGGGCTAAAGGATATATTGTAAAAGGAACTGTTGCTTCTAAGCAGTAGCAGACAATTTTAATACTGACACTCATCGGGCAGTCTTTCATCTGTGAAAAGTGAAAGACAATTTAAAGGATTAGCCTGAAATTTTTGAGTGCAGCATCAATAAGGCAGGTCGGCTTCCGAACCTGTGAGTGGATTTATATGATAAATGCCAATCGTCCGATACTAAACCTCGATCTCGATCTGCTGAGAACGTTTGTTGCAGTAGCTGACCTGAGCACGTTTGCCGCAGCAGCTTCCGCAGTATGTCGTACTCAGTCCGCCGTAAGTCAGCAGATGCAGCGCCTGGAGCAGCTGGTAGGCAAAGAGCTTTTCGCTCGCCACGGGCGTAATAAATTGCTTACTGAACATGGTATTCAGCTGCTGGGCTATGCCCGTAAAATACTGCGCTTCAATGATGAAGCGTGCACATCGCTAATGTTTAACTCCCTGCAAGGGCAGTTGACGTTAGGTTCGTCAGATGAATCCGCTGACACTATTTTGCCTTTCTTATTAAATCGCATCAGCTCGGCTTATCCAAAGCTGGCACTCGATGTGCGGGTAAAACGCCACTGTGTGATGGCGGAGATGTTGAAAAATAAAGAGGTGGATCTGGCGTTAACGTCACATCCGCTGGAAGGCTTTGAGTCGACAGTTCTGCGTGCATCACCTACGCTTTGGTACTGTGCCGCAGAGTTTACGCTACGTGCGGAAGAAGCGGTGCCGCTGGTTTTGCTGGATGATCCTAGCCCGTTCCGCGATACGATCATTAAAACGCTGGATGCGGCTGGAATGCCGTGGCGTCTGGCCTATGTCGCTTCAACGTTATCAGCTGTTCGTGCAGCGGTGAAAGCAGGGCTCGGGGTTACCGCTCGTCCGGTTGAGATGATGAGTCCGGATCTCCGTGCATTAGGTAAAGCAGAGGGGATGCCGGAGCTTCCGGAGACCGAATACATGCTGACCTATAACCCGGAAAGTGAAAACGAGCTGGCACAGATGATTTACCAGTCTCAGGTTCAGCGTCTTGCCCCCTGGCCTCAGACGGGATCATATACCCCTGAAGAGGGAGATAATTCCCTTATCCCCGAAAGGGATATCGATTAACATTTTGGCTGAAATGTAGTAACAAAATGTAAGTGCAAAAAAGAATCGTAGACGAAGAAAAAACAGTTTGCGGTTCTTTTTTTGTGCTTTTAGGGCGGAAAATAAAAAATAAATCCTGAAATGTGATAATAATCATGTAATTAGAATTAATCCGCGATTCTAATGCGCTATCATCATTCGCAAACTCATATCTCCTGCTAATGTTAAAAAAACGGATAGATTGTTGCCGTTTTACTGGTCGAATTAACAAAAGCGTGTCTTAGATCAAGAAAATACTCCTCAATGGGGGGAGGAATCATTAGAGAATCCTGTCAAACTAGGTGGGTAATTCTTGTTATTGCTACAAAACGGACACGATTCAACATCAGGTAAACCGCAAGGTGGACTGTCGCGGATCGAATCAAAGGGCACGTAATGTTAATGAAATGCTTTTGATGTAAATTAATGTGAGGAAACTTTTGTTAAAGTTGACAAAAGGTTATAGAAAGGAGTAAAAAACCTCAACATTTTGCGGTCTATGTTTTGAATTGGGCTGTTTGTAGGTTTTTTAATCCTCCCCATGAATCATGTAGCGGCCATCTGCCGGTAAGAGCAGAGGTGGTAATGCTACCTATTTGGTTAAGCAATGCGTATGTCAACATCCACTGAAATCATCGCTCATCACTGGGCATTCGCTATCTTTCTGATCATTGCCATTGGCCTTTGCTGCCTGATGTTAATCGGCGGCTGGTACCTTGGTGGTCGCGCGCGCGCAAGAAGCAAAAACACCCCGTTTGAATCAGGTATCGATTCCGTTGGTACCGCTCGTCTGCGCCTGTCGGCTAAGTTTTATCTGGTCGCAATGTTCTTCGTCATCTTCGACGTGGAAGCGCTTTACCTTTATGCCTGGTCAACCTCCATTCGCGAAAGCGGCTGGGTTGGCTTTATTGAGGCCGCCATTTTCATATTTGTGCTGCTGGCCGGTCTGGTTTACCTCGTTCGTATTGGCGCGCTCGATTGGACGCCTGCGCGTTCTCGCCGCACGATGGTTAACCCGGAATCCGACAGCGTCACTAACCGTAATACGCAGTAAAAGCGAGGCAATAAGATGGATTATACGCTCACCCGCATAGATCCTAACGGTGAGAACGACCGTTACCCCCTGCAAAAACAGGAGATTGTGACCGATCCCCTGGAGCAGGAGGTGAATAAAAGCGTGTATATGGGGAAACTCGAACACGCACTGCATGACATGGTCAACTGGGGTCGTAAGAACTCCATCTGGCCATACAACTTCGGCCTTTCTTGCTGCTACGTTGAAATGGTGACGTCATTCACTGCGGTGCATGACGTTGCGCGTTTTGGGGCAGAAGTACTGCGTGCCTCTCCGCGTCAGGCTGACCTGATGGTTGTGGCGGGTACCTGCTTTACCAAGATGGCACCGGTTATTCAGCGTCTGTATGACCAGATGCTGGAACCGAAGTGGGTTATCTCCATGGGCGCCTGTGCAAACTCCGGCGGCATGTACGATATCTACTCCGTCGTGCAGGGTGTCGATAAGTTTATTCCGGTCGATGTGTATATTCCTGGCTGCCCTCCGCGCCCGGAAGCTTACATGCAGGCGCTGATGCTGCTGCAGGAATCGATTGGCAAAGAGCGTCGCCCGCTCTCGTGGGTGGTTGGCGACCAGGGCGTTTATCGCGCCAACATGCAGTCGGAACGCGAGCGTAAACGCGGCGAACGTATTGCTGTGACGAATCTCCGCTCTCCAGACGAGATTTAATTTGCGCCTGCGGGCAGTGGCATACTTTTACTTCGCAAATCAATATACAACAGCGCGAAGCCACGCCCGGCAGTCACCACGGACCTTTTGCAATGGTGAACAATATGACCGATTTAACCGCGCAAGAAGTAGCCGCATGGCAAACCCGCGATCACCTTGATGATCCGGTCATCGGCGAACTGCGCAACCGTTTTGGGCCGGATGCATTTACCGTTCAGGCCACCCGCACCGGGGTACCTGTCGTATGGGTTAAGCGCGAACAGCTGCTGGAAATTATCGATTTCCTGAAGAAGCTGCCGAAACCTTACGTCATGATGTTCGACCTGCACGGCATGGACGAACGTCTGCGCACACACCGCGAAGGATTACCTGCCGCGGACTTTTCCGTTTTCTATCATCTGATCTCAATGGACCGCAACCGCGACATTATGCTCAAGGTGGCGTTGTCCGAAAACGATCTGAATGTGCCAACCATCACTAAACTTTTCCCTAACGCCAACTGGTATGAGCGTGAAACCTGGGAAATGTTTGGCATTACCTTTAATGGTCACCCGCACCTGACGCGTCTGCTGATGCCGCCGACCTGGGAAGGCCATCCGCTGCGTAAAGACTACCCGGCGCGCGCCACCGAATTCGATCCGTTTGAGCTGACTAAAGCCAAGCAGGATCTGGAAATGGAAGCGCTGACCTTCAAACCTGAAGACTGGGGCATGAAGCGTAGCACCGAGAACGAGGACTTCATGTTCCTGAACCTCGGTCCTAACCACCCGTCTTCCCACGGTGCATTCCGTATCGTCCTGCAGCTGGACGGCGAAGAGATTGTCGACTGCGTACCGGACATCGGCTACCACCACCGTGGTGCTGAAAAAATGGGCGAGCGTCAGTCCTGGCACAGCTACATTCCGTATACCGACCGTATCGAATACCTCGGCGGCTGCGTGAACGAAATGCCGTACGTGCTGGCCGTTGAAAAACTGGCGGGGATCACCGTTCCCGAGCGCGTTGACGTTATCCGCGTCATGCTCTCTGAGCTATTCCGCATCAACAGCCACCTGCTGTACATCTCGACGTTTATTCAGGACGTCGGGGCGATGACCCCGGTCTTCTTCGCCTTTACCGACCGTCAGAAAATCTATGACGTGGTAGAAGCGATTACCGGTTTCCGTATGCACCCGGCCTGGTTCCGTATTGGCGGTGTGGCACACGATCTGCCGCGTGGTTGGGACAAGTTGCTGCGTGATTTCCTCGACTGGATGCCGAAGCGTCTGGATTCTTACGAGAAAGCTGCGCTGCGTAACACCATTCTGAAAGGCCGTTCGCAGGGCGTTGCCGCCTACGGTAAAAAAGAAGCGCTGGACTGGGGTTGTACCGGTGCCGCGCTGCGTGCGACCGGCGTTGATTTCGACGTGCGTAAATCGCGTCCTTACTCTGGCTACCAAAACTTCGACTTCGAAGTCCCGGTTGGCGGCGGTGTGTCCGACTGCTATACCCGCGTGATGCTGAAAGTGGAAGAGCTGCGTCAGAGCCTGCGTATCCTTGAGCAGTGCCTCAAAAACATGCCGGAAGGCCCGTTCAAAGCGGATCACCCGCTGACAACGCCGCCACCGAAAGAGCGCACGCTGCAGCATATCGAAACCCTGATCACTCACTTCCTGCAGGTTTCCTGGGGCCCGGTCATGCCGGCGCAGGAATCGTTCCAGATGGTGGAAGCAACCAAGGGTATTAACAGTTACTACCTGACCAGCGACGGCAGCACCATGAGCTACCGTACTCGTATCCGTACACCGAGCTATGCGCATTTGCAGCAGATCCCGGTCGCGGTTCGCGGCAGCCTGGTGTCCGACCTGATCGTTCACCTGGGTAGTATCGATTTTGTTATGTCAGACGTGGACCGCTAATTATGCACGAAAATCAACAACCACAATCCGAGGCCTTTGAGCTGAGTGCGGTAGAGCGTGAAGCCATTGAGCACGAGAAGCACCACTACGAAGACCCGCGTGCGGCGTCCATCGAAGCGCTGAAGATCGTTCAAAAACAGCGTGGCTGGGTGCCGGACGGTGCGATCCATGCGATCGCTGGCTTACTGGATATTCCAGCAAGCGACGTTGAAGGTGTTGCAACCTTCTACAGCCAGATCTTCCGTCAGCCGGTAGGCCGTCACGTGATCCGCTACTGCGACAGCGTGGTTTGCCACATCAATGGCTACCAGGGCATCCAGGCGGCGTTGGAGAAAAAACTCGACATCAAACCGGGGCAGACGACTTTCGACGGTCGCTTTACGCTGCTGCCGACCTGCTGTCTGGGGAACTGCGATAAAGGGCCGAGCATGATGATCGATGAGGACACTCACTCGCATCTGACCCCGGAAGGCATTCCTGACCTACTGGAGCGGTATAAATAATGAAAACCGTGATCCGTACTCCCGAAACGCATCCGCTGACCTGGCGTTTGCGCGATGATAAACAGCCGGTATGGCTGGACGAGTACCGTAGCAAAAACGGCTATGAAGGTGCGCGTAAAGCGCTGACCGGGCTGGCACCGGATGAAATCGTCAACCAGGTAAAAGACGCTGGCCTAAAAGGGCGTGGCGGCGCGGGCTTTTCCACCGGTCTGAAGTGGAGCCTGATGCCAAAAGACGAATCCATGAACATCCGTTACCTGCTGTGTAACGCCGATGAAATGGAGCCGGGCACCTACAAAGACCGTTTGCTGATGGAACAGCTGCCGCACCTGCTGGTGGAAGGTATGCTGATCTCCGCGTTCGCGCTGAAAGCGTATCGCGGTTACATCTTCCTGCGCGGTGAATATATTGAAGCGGCCGTGCATTTGCGCCGCGCCATTGCCGAAGCGACCGAAGCCGGTCTGTTGGGCAAAAATATCATGGGCACCGGGTTCGATTTCGAACTGTTCGTGCACACCGGGGCAGGGCGTTACATCTGCGGTGAAGAAACCGCGCTGATTAACTCCCTCGAAGGTCGCCGCGCGAACCCACGTTCGAAGCCGCCGTTCCCGGCAAGCTCCGGCGTATGGGGTAAACCGACCTGCGTCAACAACGTGGAAACCCTGTGTAACGTCCCGGCGATTCTGGCTAACGGCGTTGAGTGGTATCAGAACATCTCTACCAGCAAAGACGCCGGTACCAAACTGATGGGCTTCTCTGGCCGTGTGAAAAACCCAGGCCTGTGGGAGCTGCCGTTTGGTACTACCGCTCGTGAAATCCTTGAAGACTACGCTGGCGGCATGCGCGATGGCCTGAAGTTTAAAGCCTGGCAGCCGGGCGGCGCGGGAACCGACTTCCTGACGGAAGCGCACCTTGATCTGCCGATGGAGTTTGAAAGCATCGGTAAAGCGGGAAGCCGTTTGGGCACCGCGCTGGCAATGGCCGTTGACCATGAAATTGGCATGGTGGGCCTGGTGCGTAACCTGGAAGAGTTCTTCGCCCGCGAGTCCTGCGGCTGGTGTACGCCGTGCCGCGACGGTCTGCCGTGGAGCGTGAAAATTCTGCGCGCCCTTGAGCGGGGGGAAGGTCAACCTGGCGATATCGAGACACTTGAGCAACTGTGTCGATTCTTAGGTCCAGGGAAAACCTTCTGCGCGCATGCGCCTGGCGCGGTTGAACCGCTGCAGAGCGCAATTAAATATTTCCGCGACGAATTCGAGGCAGGCATTAAGCAGCAGTTCAGCAATACCCACGCTATTCATGGGATTCAGCCGAACCTGCTTAAGACGCGCTGGTAATCTAAAGATTTATTTATTTTGGAAGCACGCTAATGGCTACGATTCATGTAGACGGCAAAGAATACGAGGTTAATGGGGCGGACAACCTGCTACAGGCATGTCTCTCTCACGGCCTTGATATTCCATACTTTTGCTGGCACCCGGCGCTAGGCAGCGTCGGTGCTTGCCGCCAGTGTGCGGTGAAGCAATATCAAAACGCGGAAGACACGCGTGGTCGCCTGGTGATGTCCTGTATGACTCCGGCATCCGACGGCACCTTTATCTCTATTGATGACGAAGAAGCAAAACAGTTCCGCGAAAGCGTGGTGGAGTGGTTGATGACCAACCACCCACACGATTGCCCGGTCTGTGAAGAGGGCGGCAACTGCCACCTGCAGGATATGACCGTCATGACCGGTCATAGCTTCCGTCGCTATCGCTTTACTAAGCGTACCCACCGTAACCAGGACCTGGGGCCGTTCATCTCTCACGAAATGAACCGCTGCATTGCCTGTTACCGCTGCGTGCGTTATTACAAAGACTATGCTGATGGCACCGATTTGGGTGTGTACGGCGCGCATGACAACGTCTACTTCGGTCGCCCGGAAGACGGTACGCTTGAGAGCGAATTCTCCGGTAACCTGGTTGAAATCTGCCCGACCGGTGTGTTCACCGATAAAACACACTCCGAGCGCTACAACCGTAAATGGGATATGCAGTTTGCGCCAAGCATCTGCCAGCAGTGCTCCATTGGCTGTAACACCAGCCCGGGTGAGCGCTATGGTGAACTGCGTCGTATCGAAAACCGTTACAACGGTACCGTGAACCACTACTTCCTTTGCGATCGTGGGCGTTTCGGCTATGGCTACGTGAACCTGAAAGACCGTCCGCGTCAGCCGGTACAGCGTCGTGGTGACGATCTGATCGCTCTCAACGCTGAACAAGCGATGCAGGGTGCGGCGGATATTCTGCGTCAGTCGAAGAAAGTGATTGGTATTGGTTCACCACGTGCGAGCGTTGAGAGCAACTTCGCGCTGCGCGAACTGGTGGGTGCCGATAACTTCTATACCGGTATCGCCAAAGGTGAACAGGAACGTCTGCAGCTGGCACTGAAAGTGCTGCGCGAAGGCGGCATCCATACCCCTGCACTGCGCGAAATCGAATCTTACGATGCTGTGCTGGTGCTGGGTGAAGACATCACCCAGACCGGTGCCCGCGTTGCGCTGGCGGTTCGCCAGGCGGTGAAAGGGAAAGCGCGTGAAATGGCAGCGGCTCAGAAAGTGGCTGACTGGCAGATCGCAGCGATCCTCAACATCGGCCAGCGCGCCAAGCATCCTCTGTTCGTGACCAACGTCGACAACACCCGCATGGATGACATCGCGGCGTGGACCTACTGCGCACCGGTCGAAGATCAGGCGCGTTTGGGCTTCGCGATTGCGCATGCGCTGGATAACAGCGCACCGGCTGTCGACGGCATTGACCGCGACCTGCAGGGCAAAATCGACGTTATCGTCCAGGCGTTGGCTGGGGCGAAGAAACCGCTGATTGTTTCCGGTACTAACGCCGGTAGCGCCGAGGTGATTCAAGCTGCAGCAAACGTGGCGAAAGCGCTGAAAGCTCGCGGTTCCGACGTTGGTGTGACGATGATAGCTCGCGCGGTGAACAGCGTGGGTCTCGGCATGATTGGCGGCGGTTCACTGGATGACGCGCTGAACGAGTTGGAAAGCGGTGCCGCTGATGCGGTTATCGTGCTGGAAAATGACCTGCACCGTCACGCCTCCGCTAGCCGCGTGAATGCCGCGCTGGACAAAGCGCCGCTGGTGATGGTCATCGACCATCAGCGCACGGCGATTATGGATCACGCGCATCTGGTGCTGTCTGCGGCAAGCTTTGCGGAAAGTGACGGTACGGTTATCAACAACGAAGGCCGCGCACAGCGCTTCTTCCAGGTTTATGACCCAAGCTACTACGACAGCAAAACTATCATGCTGGAAAGCTGGCGCTGGCTGCACTCGCTGCACAGCACCCTGGAAAACCGTCAGGTTGACTGGACCCAGTTGGATCACGTGATTGATGCCGCCGTTGCCGCGCTGCCGCAGTTGGCAGGCATTAAAGATGCGGCTCCTGATGCGTCGTTCCGTATTCGCGGTCAGAAACTGGCGCGTGAACCGCACCGTTACAGTGGCCGTACGGCGATGCGCGCGAATATCAGCGTGCATGAACCGCGTCAGCCGCAGGATAAAGACACCATGTTCGCCTTCTCGATGGAAGGAAACAACCAGCCAGACGCACCGCGTTCCCAGATTCCATTTGCATGGGCTCCGGGCTGGAACTCCCCGCAGGCATGGAACAAGTTCCAGGCTGAAGTGGGTGGCAAACTGCGTCACGGTGACCCGGGCGTTCGTCTGATTGAAGCGTCTGAAAACGGTCTGGAGTACTTCACCACCGTGCCAGCAAGCTTCCAGGCGCAAGCGGGCACATGGCGCGTGGCACCTTACTATCACCTGTTTGGCAGCGATGAAATGTCGCAGCGTTCTCCGGTTATCCAGAGCCGCATGTCTCAGCCGTACCTCAAACTCAACCCGGCAGATGCCGCGGCGCTGGGTGTGAATGCGGGCGCGACGATGGCGTTTAGCTACGACGGTCAGACGGTCACGCTGCCGCTGGTTATTTCCAGTGGACTGGTGGCAGGGCAGGTTGGTTTGCCGATGGGCATGCCGGGGATTGCTCCAGTACTGGCAGGTGCGCGTCTTGAAAATCTGCAGGAGGCACAGCAATGAGTTGGTTAACGCCGGATCTGATTGAGATCCTGATTAGCATCATCAAAGCCGTGGTCATCCTGCTGGTGGTCGTCACCTGCGGTGCGTTCATGAGCTTCGGCGAACGTCGACTTCTGGGCCTGTTCCAGAACCGCTATGGGCCAAACCGTGTCGGCTGGGGCGGTTCGCTCCAGCTGGTTGCCGATATGATCAAAATGTTCTTCAAAGAGGACTGGGTCCCGAAATTCTCGGACCGCATGATCTTTACCCTGGCACCGGTTATCGCCTTCACCTCGCTGCTGCTGGCCTTCGCTATCGTGCCAGTCAGCCCAAGCTGGGTGGTCGCTGACCTGAACATCGGGATCCTGTTCTTCCTGATGATGGCGGGTCTGGCGGTGTACGCGGTGCTGTTCGCCGGTTGGTCGAGCAACAACAAATACTCCCTGCTGGGTGCGATGCGTGCTTCTGCGCAAACGCTGAGCTACGAAGTGTTCCTTGGCCTCTCCCTGATGGGCGTGGTGGCACAGGCCGGTTCATTCAATATGACCGACATCGTCAATAACCAGGAACACCTGTGGAACGTTATTCCTCAGTTCTTTGGCTTTGTGACCTTTGCGATTGCCGGCGTTGCGGTGTGTCACCGTCACCCGTTTGACCAACCGGAAGCCGAGCAGGAACTGGCCGATGGTTACCACATTGAATATTCCGGCATGAAGTTCGGTCTGTTCTTCGTGGGCGAGTACATCGGTATCGTTACCGTGTCGGCGCTTATCGTGACGCTGTTCTTCGGCGGCTGGCAAGGCCCGTTCTTACCACCATTCATCTGGTTCGCCATTAAAACGGCATTCTTCATGATGATGTTCATTTTGATTCGCGCTTCATTACCGCGTCCGCGTTATGACCAGGTAATGTCCTTCGGCTGGAAAGTATGCCTGCCGCTGACGCTAATCAACTTGCTGGTAACGGCGGCTGTCATTCTTTGGCAGCAGCCATAAGGGGCGATGAGACCATGACCTTAAAAGATATTATCGTAGGTTTCGGTACCCAGGTACGCAGTATCTGGATGATCGGCCTGCATGCGTTCGCGAAACGCGAAACGCAAATGTACCCGGAAGAGCCGGTTTACTTACCACCGCGCTATCGTGGCCGTATCGTGCTGACGCGCGACCCTGACGGTGATGAGCGTTGCGTAGCCTGTAACCTGTGTGCAGTAGCCTGCCCGGTGGGCTGTATCTCTTTGCAAAAAGCAGAAACCAAAGACGGCCGCTGGTATCCGGAGTTTTTCCGCATTAACTTCTCACGCTGCATTTTCTGCGGCCTGTGCGAAGAAGCGTGCCCGACCACGGCGATTCAGTTGACCCCAGATTTTGAACTGGGCGAGTACAAACGTCAGGATCTGGTGTACGAGAAAGAGGATCTGCTGATTTCCGGTCCGGGCAAATACCCGGAATATAACTTCTACCGGATGGCGGGTATGGCAATCGACGGCAAAGATAAGGGCGAAGCAGAGAACGAAGCTAAGCCTATCGACGTCAAGAGCCTGTTACCGTAAGGAGAGGGGCAATGGAATTCGCTTTTTATATCTGTGGCCTTGTTGCTGTCCTCGCGACGCTGCGAGTGATTACGCACACTAACCCGGTACACGCACTGCTGTACTTAATCATCTCGCTGCTGGCGATTGCCGGGGTGTTCTTCTCGCTGGGCGCGTATTTCGCCGGTGCGCTGGAGATCATCGTCTATGCGGGTGCCATCATGGTGCTGTTCGTCTTCGTGGTGATGATGCTGAACCTGGGCGGTGCTGAAATTGCCCAGGAACGTCAGTGGCTGAAGCCGCAAATCTGGATTGGCCCGGCGATTCTTTCCGCCGTGCTGCTGGCGGTGATGGTGTATGCCATCCTCGGCATTAACGACCAGGGTATCGACGGCAACGCGATTAGCGCTAAAGAAGTCGGTATTGCGCTGTTCGGGCCATACGTTCTGGCGGTTGAGCTGGCATCCATGCTGCTGCTGGCGGGTCTGGTGGTTGCCTTCCATCTGGGCCGTGAAGACCGCGCGGGCGAAGTGCTGAGCAATCGCGCAGGCGATAGCGCGAAAAGAAAAACGGAGGAGCACGCATGATCCCCTTAACCCATGGACTGATCCTCGCCGCGATCCTCTTCGTTCTCGGGCTGACCGGTCTGGTTATCCGCCGCAATCTGCTGTTTATGCTGATTGGGCTGGAAATCATGATTAACGCCGCCGCGTTGGCCTTCGTGGTCGCCGGTAGCTACTGGGGCCAGACCGATGGTCAGGTGATGTATATCCTCGCCATTACTCTTGCGGCTGCGGAAGCGAGTATTGGCCTGGCGCTGCTGCTGCAGCTCCATCGTCGCCGCCAGAACCTGAACATCGATTCAGTAAGTGAGTTGCGCGGATGAACATGCTTGCCTTAACCATTATTTTTCCATTAATCGGCTTTGTCCTGCTGGCTTTCTCCCGTGGACGCTGGTCAGAAAATCTGTCCGCGACCATTGGTATGGGGTCGATTGGCCTGTCAGCGCTGGTCACAGCGTTTGTTGGCGTGGACTTCTTCGCCAACGGCAAACAGGCATTTAGCCAGCCGCTGTGGACCTGGATGTCGGTCGGTGACTTCAACATCGGCTTCAACCTGGTGCTGGACGGCCTGTCGTTGACCATGCTGTCTGTGGTGACCGGCGTAGGCTTCTTGATCCACATGTTCGCTTCCTGGTACATGCGCGGTGAAGAGGGCTACTCCCGCTTCTTCGCCTACACCAACCTGTTCATCGCGAGCATGGTGGTGCTGGTACTGGCCGATAACCTGCTGCTGATGTACCTCGGCTGGGAAGGCGTGGGCCTGTGCTCCTATCTACTGATCGGTTTCTACTACACCGATCCGAAGAATGGCGCAGCGGCGATGAAAGCCTTCGTGGTCACTCGTGTTGGTGACGTCTTCCTGGCGTTCGCGCTGTTCATTCTCTACAACGAGCTGGGCACGCTGAACTTCCGCGAGATGGTTGAACTGGCGCCTGCGCACTTTGCAGCCGGTAACGACATGCTGATGTGGGCGACCCTGATGCTGTTAGGCGGTGCGGTGGGTAAATCCGCGCAGCTGCCGTTGCAGACCTGGCTTGCGGATGCGATGGCTGGCCCTACGCCGGTGTCAGCGCTGATCCACGCGGCAACCATGGTGACCGCCGGTGTTTACCTGATTGCCCGTACTCACGGCCTGTTCCTGCTGACGCCGGAAGTGCTGCATCTGGTCGGGATTGTCGGGGCGATTACGCTGGTGTTGGCAGGCTTTGCCGCGCTGGTACAGACCGACATCAAACGCGTTCTCGCCTACTCCACCATGAGCCAGATTGGCTACATGTTCCTGGCACTTGGCGTGCAGGCGTGGGATGCGGCGATTTTCCACCTGATGACTCACGCATTCTTCAAAGCGCTGCTGTTCCTGGCGTCCGGCTCGGTTATCCTCGCCTGTCACCACGAGCAGAATATCTTCAAGATGGGTGGCCTGCGTAAGTCGATTCCGCTGGTGTATGCCTGCTTCCTGGTCGGTGGTGCCGCGCTTTCCGCGCTGCCGCTGATTACCGCAGGCTTCTTCAGTAAAGATGAAATCCTTGCAGGCGCAATGGCAAACGGTCATATCAATCTGATGGTGGCGGGTCTGGTCGGTGCGTTCATGACCTCCCTGTACACCTTCCGGATGATCTTTATCGTCTTCCACGGAAAAGAGCAGATTCATGCCCACGCAGGGAAGGGGATTACCCACCACCTGCCGCTGATTGTGCTGATGGTGCTGTCGACCTTTATCGGCGCGATGATTGTGCCACCGCTGCACGGCGTACTGCCAGCCACCACCGAGCTTGAGCACGGTCGCGTACTGACGCTGGAAATCACCTCCGGTGTGGTGGCGATTGCCGGTATCCTGATTGCCGCATGGCTGTGGCTGGGCAAACGTACGCTGGTGACCTCTATCGCTAATAGCGCGCCGGGCCGTCTGCTGGGCACCTGGTGGTATAACGCCTGGGGCTTCGATTGGCTGTACGACAAAGTGTTCGTGAAGCCGTTCCTGGGTATTGCCTGGCTGCTGAAGAGCGATCCGCTCAATGCGCTGATGAACATTCCGGCTATCCTTTCACGCTTTGCAGGCAAAGGCCTGGTGATGAGCGAGAACGGATATCTGCGCTGGTATGTTGCGTCGATGAGCATTGGTGCCGTGGTTGTTCTGGCGCTGTTGATGGTGTTGCGTTAATTCGTTGGGGAGGGATTTCCTCCCCATGAAAATGTCGTGCTGTTTTCCTGTTCCGGCTGGCGTCGTTGCCACCGGATAGATGAATAAGGAAATGAATTGCCATGTTATTACCCTGGCTAATACTGATTCCCTTTATCGGCGGTTTCCTCTGCTGGCAGACTGAACGCTTTGGCGTGAAGATGCCGCGCTGGATTGCGCTGATCACAATGGGACTGACGCTGGCGCTGTCTCTGCAACTGTGGTTGCAGGGTGGTTATTCGCTGACCCAATCCGCAGGCCTGCCGCAGTGGCAGTCTGAGTTTATCCTGCCGTGGATCCCGCGCTTTGGTATCACTGTGCATCTGGCGCTCGACGGTCTGTCGCTGCTGATGGTGGTGCTGACCGGACTCTTGGGCGTGCTGGCGGTGCTCTGTTCCTGGCGTGAAATCCAGAAATACCAGGGTTTCTTCCACCTCAACCTGATGTGGATCCTGGGCGGCGTTATCGGCGTGTTCCTGGCCATCGACATGTTCCTGTTCTTCTTCTTCTGGGAGATGATGCTGGTTCCGATGTACTTCCTGATCGCGCTGTGGGGCCACAAAGCCTCCGACGGTAAAACGCGTATCACGGCGGCGACCAAGTTCTTCATCTACACCCAGGCGAGTGGTCTGGTGATGCTGATTGCCATTCTGGGCCTGGTGTTTGTTCACCACAGCGCAACCGGCGTATGGACCTTCAACTACGAAGACCTGCTGAAAACGCCAATGTCCCACGGTGTAGAATATCTGCTGATGCTGGGCTTCTTCATCGCCTTCGCGGTGAAAATGCCGGTGGTTCCCCTGCACGGCTGGCTGCCAGACGCGCACTCCCAGGCCCCAACCGCAGGTTCCGTTGACCTCGCCGGTATTTTGCTGAAAACGGCGGCCTACGGTCTGCTGCGCTTCGCGCTGCCGCTGTTCCCGAATGCTTCCGCTGAATTCGCGCCTATCGCGATGTGGCTGGGTGTTATCGGTATCTTCTACGGCGCATGGATGGCATTCACTCAGTACGATATTAAACGTCTGATTGCTTATACCTCCGTTTCCCACATGGGCTTCGTGCTGATTGCTATCTACACCGGCAGCCAGCTGGCTTACCAGGGTGCGGTGATTCAGATGATCGCTCACGGTCTGTCCGCAGCCGGTCTATTTATTCTGTGCGGCCAGCTGTACGAGCGTCTGCATACGCGTGATATGCGTCAGATGGGCGGCCTGTGGAGCAAAATTAAATGGCTGCCAGCGTTGTCCATGTTCTTCGCCGTCGCGACGCTGGGGATGCCGGGGACCGGTAACTTCGTTGGCGAATTTATGATCCTCTTCGGCAGCTACAAAGTGGTTCCGGTGATTACGGTGATTTCTACTTTCGGTCTGGTCTTTGCCTCCGTGTACTCTCTGGCAATGCTGCACCGCGCTTACTTCGGTAAAGCGAAGAGCGAAATCGCGGCACAAGAACTGCCAGGGATGTCGCTGCGTGAGCTGTTTATCGTCCTGTTGCTGGTCGTGCTTCTGGTTCTGCTGGGCTTCTACCCGCAGCCAATCCTGGACACGTCACATTCTGCGATGAGTAACATCCAGCAGTGGTTTGTTAATTCTGTTCCAACTACAAGGCCGTAATTCGCCATGACAATAACTCCACAACAACTGATCGCGCTGTTACCGCTGCTGATCGTCGGCTTGACGGTGGTGGTTGTGATGCTCTCCATTGCGTGGCGACGCAATCACTTCCTCAATGCCACGCTGTCGGTCATTGGGCTCAACGCCGCGCTGGTTTCGCTCTGGTTTGTTGGCCAGGCGGGCGCAATGGATGTCACGCCGCTGATGCGCGTTGACGCGTATGCCATGTTCTACACCGGGCTGGTACTGCTGGCGAGCCTCGCCACCTGTACCTTCGCTTACCCGTGGCTTGAGGGCTATACCGATAACAAGGAAGAGTTCTACCTGTTGGTGCTGATTGCTGCCATGGGCGGTATTCTGCTGGCGAACGCCAATCACCTGGCGGCGCTGTTCCTCGGTATTGAACTGATTTCTCTGCCGCTGTTCGGTCTGGTGGGCTATGCCTTCCGCCAGAAACGTTCACTGGAAGCGAGCATCAAATACACCATTCTGTCCGCAGCGGCGTCGTCCTTCCTGCTGTTTGGTATGGCGCTGCTGTACGCGCAGTCTGGCAACCTGTCTTTCGTCGCGCTCGGTAAGAGCCTCGGCGATAACATGCTGCACGAACCGCTGCTGCTGGCAGGCCTGGGGATGATGATTGTCGGTCTGGGCTTCAAGCTCTCGCTGGTGCCATTCCACCTGTGGACGCCGGATGTTTATCAGGGTGCACCTGCGCCGGTGTCAACTTTCCTGGCCACCGCCAGCAAGATTGCCATCTTCGCCGTGGTGATGCGTCTGTTCCTGTACGCTCCGGTGGGCGACAGCGAAGCGGTGCGCGTGGTGCTGGGCCTTATCGCCTTCGCCTCCATCATCTTCGGTAACCTGATGGCGCTGAGCCAGACCAATATCAAACGTCTGCTTGGTTATTCATCTATCTCTCACCTCGGCTATCTGCTGGTGGCGATGATTGCGCTGCAAAGCGGCGAAATGTCGATGGAGACCGTCGGTGTGTATCTGGCCGGTTATCTGTTCAGCAGCCTCGGTGCCTTTGGCGTAGTAAGCCTGATGTCCAGCCCATACCGTGGTCCGGATGCTGAATCACTGTTTGCTTACCGTGGTCTGTTCTGGCACCGTCCGATTCTGGCCGCTGTGATGACCGTGATGATGCTGTCTCTGGCCGGTATTCCGATGACCCTGGGCTTTATCGGTAAGTTCTACGTGCTGGCCGTCGGCGTCCAGGCGCACCTGTGGTGGCTGGTGGGCGCGGTGGTTGTCGGTTCCGCGATTGGTTTGTACTACTACCTGCGCGTCGCCGTGAGCCTGTATCTGTCCGCGCCGGAAAAACCAAACCGCGATGCGCCGACCAACTGGCAGTACAGCGCCGGTGGTATTGTGGTACTGATTTCCGCGCTGCTGGTTCTGGTTCTGGGGATCTATCCGCAACCGCTGATTAGCATTGTGCAAAAAGCGATGCCGTTGATGTAAGCGATGTGGCTTTAATAAAAAACCGCCGATTTATCGGCGGTTTTTTTATGGGATAAGGAAGGGCGGTTGATGAAAATAGGCGGGTTTATATTATTAAAACGTCTTTAGAAAAACATCCTGATGGCACAGTAAACCAGTAAAAGGGCCAGCACCCGATTAACCAGCCGACCATATTGGCGAAAAATTGACTGGAACAGATGGCCGGCTAATGCCCACACCAGATTTCCCAGACAGCCAATAGCGGCGAGCAGGATACTGACTGCGGTCACGGAGAGAATATTCTGCGTATACGGCAGCACGAAGGCGGAGAGTGCCGTAATGCCGTACAGAATAATTTTCACATTGGCAAATTGCAGCCAGAAGCTAAGCCAAAAACTCAGAGGCCTTTCGCTGTTGTCATCAGCGGTTGGTGAGCTATTGGCTATCTTCCACGCGAGCCACAGAATATAGGCTGCGCCAATCCAGACTAACCACTGCGTGAGTGATGGCAGTACGCTGATAAGCGTATAGGTGAAAACGCCACAGATGAGCATGAGCGCCAAAAAGCCTGCGCTCATTCCCGCCAGCACGCGCAAACTGCGGCGAAAACCATGTTGATTCACTGAACTGAGCGCCAGAATATTATTCGGACCAGGGGTCAGCGCGGTAATGAATGTATAGGTGAGAAAGCCACTGATTATTGTTGGTGTCACTTGTATTCTCCTTGTTGTCAGCGCATATTAGCCAGCGATATACATTCAAAAAAGCGAATGTTTTGAATGCCTCGCTTTCAATTTTTCGATATGTTTAGCGCGGAGTGGCTTTATGGATTTGCGGCGTTTCATCACCTTTAAAACGATTGTGGAAGAGGGGTCTTTTGCGCAGGCCGCCCGTAAGCTGTGCTGCACGCAATCTACCGTTACCTTCCAGATCCAACAGCTGGAACAAGAACTCTCATACCCGGTTTTCGAAAAAGTTGGCCGTCGCATGGCGCTGACGCCAGCGGGAAAGCTGTTGTTGCCAAGGGTGAGAGAGCTGACGCGCGTGCTGGAGGGGATCCGTGAGATCTCTTCCAGCGAGGAAGAGGTCGCGGGAGACTTACGAATAATGGTCGGGGAAACGCTGCTGGCTTATAAAATGCCGGATGTGTTGAGGTTATTTCGGCTTAAAGCACCAAAAGTTCGGCTGTCTTTGCAGTCGGTAAACTGTTATTCCATCCGTGATGCTCTGCTTGCCGATAATACTGATTTGGGCGTTTTTTATCGGGTAGGGCACGATGATGCGCTGCACATGGAATATTTTGGCCAGCAGGAGTTAGTGCTGGTTGCCTCTCCGCAGCTCGAAGATGTTGATTTTACGAGGGGAGAGCAGCATATTCCGGTCAGTTTTATTATCAATGAGCCACAGTGCATCTTCCGGCAAATATTCGAATCCTCGCTGCGTGAGCGAAAAATAACCTTAGAGAACACCATTGAGCTTTGGAGTATCGAGAGCATTAAACGATGCGTGGCCAGCAATCTCGGGGTTTCATTTCTGCCCTATTTCAGCGTGATGCGGGAACTTGAATCCGGTGAGCTTAAAGCGCTGCCTTTCTCTGCCAATCCACCGACTATTACCGCGCTTTGCGCCTACCATGCCGACAGAACCGTCAGCCCGGCGATGAAAATCTTTATCGACTGTATGCGCGAGTGCCTGGGAGAAAGCGCAGCCTGAGTGCTGCTGGGCTGCGGTCTTTCCCTTATTTCGCTGGGCTTTGCGGCATACCGCCGCTAAACAGCATGCGAATGCCCAGTCCAATCATCACCACGCCGGTAAATCTCTCCTGCCACTTTAAGAAGCCCGGATGCTTGCTGAGCCAGTGACCAAACGTACCGGAAGCCAGGGCAACCGATCCCAATGAAATAATGCCGGCGAGCTTTTGAATACAGCCAAAGATCAGCAGCTGTAGCCAGATCGGCCCAACCGCCGGGTCTACAAACTGCGGAAGAAAGGCGAACATAAAGAGTATCGACTTAGGATTGGTCAGGCTGTTTATCGCCCCCTCTTTAACCGCTCTTCGTCCTGTAATTTTGACCGTTTTTTTAATCCGTGTGTCGGTTCCTGAGGTGGCTATCATCTTAATGCCGAGCCAGATGAGATAGGCGGCACCTACCCATCGAAGGACATCCAGCGCCAGTGGCCAGGCATGAACGGCGGCCACCAGGCCGAACACCAACAACGAAACCTGAATAAATCCCGCAATAAACACGTTGCCCAGAACGGTCAGCAGCGCAATTCGTCGTCCCTGACCAATGCCGCGGGCAATGGTCAACATCATGTCGGGACCCGGCGAAATTTCCAGTAAAGATAACGCGACGAGAAAGGTCAGAAAGGTTTCCAGAGTAGGCATGGGAGTAAACCGAATTGGGCAGTGGGGTTACGTTACATCAAATCTCGAAATGCCGGAATAGCGAAAAGAAATCTTATGGGCAGCGGTGGTGCCGGCGCTTCAGGATAACAGCGACTTTTGCACGCCAGAGGTGTGAATAAGGGTATCAGGCGAACCTGATACCCCCTCAATCGTGTATTCTGCTCAGTTATCTGGAGCTTTTACTTCGCCAGAATTTCCCGACGAATAATCTCTGCGCCCGCGCTTAACGCATTCAGTTTCCCACGCGCAACCTGACGCGCCAGCGGGGCCATCCCGCAGTTGGTTGACGGATAGAGCTTATCGGCATCGACAAACTGCAGCGCTTTACGCAGCGTATCGGCCACTTCTTCCGCTGTTTCAATAGCGTTGCTGGCAACGTCAATGGCGCCAACCATCACTTTCTTACCGCGAATCAGCTCCAGCAGATCCATCGGAACGCGTGAGTTATGGCATTCCAGCGAAATAATATCGATGTTTGATTGTTGCAGCTTAGGGAAGGCCTCTTCGTACTGACGCCACTCCGAGCCCAACGTCTTTTTCCAATCGGTATTGGCTTTGATACCGTAGCCGTAGCAGATGTGCACTGCGGTTTCGCACTTCAGCCCTTCGATCGCACGCTCTAAAGTAGCAATGCCCCAGTCATTCACCTCATCGAAGAAAACGTTAAAAGCTGGCTCATCAAACTGGATAATATCGACGCCCGCAGCTTCTAGCTCTTTTGCTTCCTGATTGAGGATTTTAGCGAATTCCCAGGCCAACTTTTCACGGCTTTTGTAGTGGTTATCGTACAGCGTGTCGATCATGGTCATCGGCCCCGGCAGCGCCCATTTAATCGGCTGCTGGGTCAGCTGACGCAGGAATTTCGCATCTTCAACAAACACCGGTTTTTGTCGCTCGACGGCACCGACGACCGTAGGCACACTGGCATCGTAGCGGTTACGAATTCGCACGGTTTCGCGCTTTTCAAAGTCAACGCCGTTTAGGTGTTCAATAAAGGTGGTGACGAAATGCTGACGGGTTTGCTCACCGTCGCTGACGATATCAATACCCGCTAACTGTTGTTCTGCCAGGGAAAGGCGCAGCGCATCCTGTTTGCCTTCGATTAATTCGTCGTTTTGTAATTTCCACGGGGACCACAGCGTCTCCGGCTGCGCCAGCCAGGACGGTTTCGGTAAGCTGCCTGCAGTTGATGTCGGAAGCAGTGTTTTCATAATAGGTAACCTTCTCTGGCGAATAAATTAAAAAGCGTAGTTAGCGGACCATTGCTCAAGAATGTTCTTGTAGGGTTTGATGAAATTCTCTTCTGTAAACTTCCCTTGCTCAATCGCTAACCGGCTACGCTCTTCACGATCGTAAACAATCTTGGTTAAAGAGTGATCCTGGTTATTCAGGTTCGGTTGATAACACAGCCCTGCGGCGGAGTTGGCATTATAAATTTCAGGACGATAAATCTTCTGGAACGTCTCCATGGTGCTGATGGTCGCAATCAACTCAAGGCTGGTGTAATCACTGAGCAAATCGCCGGTGAAGAAGAATGCCAGCGGTGCAACGCTGTTGTGCGGCATGAAATAGCGCACTTTGAGACCCATTTTGCTGAAATAGGTTTCGGTTAAAGAGGTACCGTTTTGCTGGTATTCAATACCTAAAACCGGGTGCTGGTTACCGGTACGGTGATAGGTGTTCTTATTCGACACGCTCAGGCAGATGACCGGCGCTTTACTAAAGTGATTCTGGTATTCGACAGAGTTAACAAAATGCTTGAAAATATTGCCATGCAAATCGCCAAAATTCTCTGGAATGCTAAATTCTGCCTGCTGCTTATTATGATCTAACAGCAATACGCTGAAATCATAATCGCGGACGTAAGAAGAAAAGTTATTGCCGACAATACCTTCAAAACGCTCATTCGTCTTTTTATCGATAATATTGGTTTTCAAAATTTCAATGGCCGGGAAGGTATCGGCCTGATCGTCAATATTCATCTCTACTGAAATAATTTCAAGTTCGACGGAATAGCGATCGCTTTTTGGGTTATCCCAATGAGCGAGGGTATTGCAGCGGTTGTCGATCATCGTCAGCGTATTACGTAAGTTTTCCTGGCGATTTTCTCCCCGGGCCAGGTTGGCGAAATTGGTGGTAATACGCGTATTTTCGGAAGGGTTATAATTCTCGTCGAAAATACTGCTGGAAATGGTGAAGGTAAATTCTTTGTTCATCGCTCTTGGCATCCTGAGTTCTGACATGAAGAGTGTGCCTGTTTCTGGTCTCACCAGAAAACTCTGGGTTGCCATTTAGCAGTGTTCATGTTGCTGATAAGTTAAGATGAGTTAATTTATGCCAGAGCCGCCGGACGAGGGAAAGCGACTTAATTTCATAACAACATGAGTCATCTTCATGATCAGTGTGATGAGGCGCGAAGCGGTATGCTAAATCTCCGGGCCAGGTAACACCGTTCACTTAAGCAAAGCGATTAGGGGAAACACCGGGATTTGGTTCCCGGAGG
>NZ_LGHZ01000035.1 GCF_001266615.1 Kluyvera genomosp. 1
GTCTCGTGGGCTCGGAGATGTGTATAAGAGACAGCAGTATATGCATTAGGTGATCATTATGCGGTTTTTCACATTGTCTGAACAACGCGACGTTATCGCGTTGCCGTTATTTAGCACGACCGTATCGTGCGGTTTCCCCAGCCCGGCACAGGACTACGTTGAGCAACGCATTGATCTCAACGAGCTGCTTGTGCAGCATCCGTCGGCGACCTATTTCGTGAAAGCCGCGGGGGACAGCATGATTAACGGTGGGATCAGCTCGGGGGATCTGCTGGTTGTTGATAGTTCGCTGAAGGCAAAACAGGGTGATATTGTGATTGCCGCGGTGGACGGGGAGTTCACCGTCAAACAGCTACAGCTGCACCCGGTCGTTCAACTGAATCCGATGAATGAAGCCTATAGCCCGATTGTGATTGGGAGTGAAGGTATCCTCGATATCTTTGGCGTCGTCACCGGTATTGTGAAAATCAGACGCTAAATATGTTTGCCTTAGTGGACGTCAATAGTTTCTATGCTTCCTGTGAGATAGCCTTTCGTCCTGATTTGAAAGAGCGTCCGGTGATTGTGCTGAGCAACAACGATGGCTGTGTGATTGCGCGAAATGCGGCCGCAAAGCCGTTTGTCGAAATGGGCGTGCCCTATTTTAAACAAAAGGAAAAACTGCGGCATCATGGGGTCGTCTGCTTTAGCAGTAATTACGAGCTTTATGCCGATCTCTCCGAGCGCGTGATGGCGATTCTTGAAGAGATGACGCCGAAAGTTGAGATTTACAGCATCGATGAGGCGTTCTGTGATGTGACGGGCGTCAGCGCCTGCCGAAAGCTGACCGAGTTTGGCCAGGATATTCAGGAAACCATTCGACAGAGAACGCGTCTTACCGTTGGTGTCGGGATCGCGCCCACCAAGACGCTTGCCAAGCTGGCTAACTACGCGGCAAAAAAATGGCCTCAGACGGATGGCGTGGTGGATTTATCCAGTCCTGAGCGCCAGCGTCGGCTCCTGGCGTTGGTACCCGTGGAAGAGGTATGGGGGGTTGGGCGCCGTATCAGTAAAAAACTCAACGCCATGGGCATTATGACGGCGCTCGACTTAGCGCAACAATCAACATGGGTTATCCGTCGGCACTTTAGCGTGGTGCTGGAACGGACGATCCGCGAGCTGTGCGGTGAATCCTGTCTGGCATTTGAGGAGTTTTCGCCGGCTAAACAGGAGATTATTTGCTCGCGATCGTTTGGCGATCGTATTCGTGACTATGAATCTATGCGTCAGGCTATTTGCAGCTATGCGGCGCGTGCGGCGGAAAAACTGCGTCATGAGCGTCAGTTTTGCCGTTTTATCGCTACCTTTATTAAGACTTCACCCTTTTCAGCGAATGAAGTGTATTACGGCAATAATGCGGCGATTCGATTATTGACGCCGACTCAGGATTCTCGCGACATTATCAACGCGGCTACCCGTAGCCTGGACATTATTTGGCGAGAAGGCCATCGCTATCAGAAAGCAGGCGTAATGCTAGGGGATTTCTATAGCCGGGGCGTTGCTCAGTTTGATCTCTTTGATCATTATGTCCCGCATCATAATAGTGCTCAGTTGATGGAGACGCTGGATCGCCTGAATAAAAAAGAAGGGCGTGGAACACTCTATTTTGCCGGGCAGGGTATTGAACCATCATGGCAAATGAAACGTGGCATGCTCTCGCCACGTTATACAACGCGATATAGCGATCTGCTGCAGGTAAGATAGTTTTGATAAGAGCAGGCCTATCATTGGCCTGCTCTAAACGATACGACGCGATTAGTGGAAGCCCAGGCGAACCAGTTCAAGCGGGCAATACATACCTTCACACCCCTCAATCTCGACACAGTCAGCACGGCGTAACTGCTCAGCCGTTTTACCTTCACCGTGAATTGTGCGGATCACGCCGGTTGCGCCATTATTGGCAATCATGACAAGGCTACCGATAGTGATAGCGTTACGGTTACGATCGTAGGTTTTCATCGTCTCCTCCTTTCACTTGTTAGACGGGCAATATTTGCGGTGTGAATTAATAGCGCTGTCGAAAACGTGATGTTTTGAGCTTCGTCAAATTGGTGTTTTTTAAATGAGGATTATCGAGAAAATTTCAAGGTGATAATTTCGAGGCGGTATCGAGTGGGTTAAATAATAGCCATTGACCTGTGCGGCCATATTTCTACCGCCGGGAGTAGGACTTGAGATGACGGGCTTAATACGGCAATAGCGCGTATTAAGCCGTGCGGACCAGGGAAGTATGCGGCTACTTGATAAGCTTCGCCACATTCGGCCGGTTGCGATATTTATTATCCCATGGCATCCCGTAACCAATCAGGAGATCATCATTCTCCATTTCATAGGCATAATATTGTTTAACAGGGATGTCGACGCGACCGGGTTTGACAAACAAGACGGCAATGGATATCGAAGCCGGCTGGTAGTTCTCCGCAACAAATTCTACAAGGCGTTTCATGGTGCCGCCAGACTCAATGGCATCATCGATGATGATGACGTGGCGGCCTTGTATCTCAATATTATGATGATAAACAATCGTGGAGCTGTTGTTACGGTCGCCCGGAGTATGAGGGCACGAGATATAGTCCATGTTAACGTCAAAAGTCAGTTGCCGGGTCAAGTCTGCGGTGTACAGGATCCCGCCTGGAACGACAGTGATGACCACCGCATCCGTAAAATCCTGATTTAATCGCGCTGCGACGTGCCGGACGCCTGCTGCAATCGCCTCTTCGTCGAGGATGATGTCGCCAATATGCTGGTTTTTCAAGTGAACTCCATATGTCAGATGTTCTGTTCAGAAAGTAATCTACGGGCCAGTTTTAAGATTGTGATATGACGATATAAGGGGGCCAGCGTGGCCGAGCTGCGACCGAAATCGTTGTCTGGGCTTTTGTCTGCCTCTACGCCGCTTTTCGTTTTTGCTAGCAGCACATCGTTCATAACGACAAATCTAACATAAACCTGATGTAAGAAACGGAAATAATCAGTAACGCGAGCGTTTCCCTTCAACCATTGATGATATTTGTAGCGTTCAAACGCTGCTTAATATTCATTGTCCAATCCAAAATTCATTTCAGATAATTATCTTAATAGCCCGTATTTTATCTAACGATTCACTCATATTCGTGAGGTTCATAGTACGACCTTGCTGAAAGTATTATAGGGAATTGGCCACTTTTTTGTTTGCAGATGAAATGCATTAGGAGTGTTTAAGTGTTCGGCTGTTATTATCTTTCGGTATACGGCTAGGTGAATCGTTTCACACATTACAGTTTAACTTCAATACGTCTCGCTAGTTTATCAATGTCATTTCGTCAAATGTTAAATAAAACATCAATGTGAAAAAGTCTTTATTTTTCATTGCGTTATATTTTTATGTCTTAAATTAAATTCATAAAAATAAAATTAATGTCAATTTAAGGTGGGTATTTGTTGTTTTGGTGTGGCGGAATGTAACAAAGCGGTTATTGTTTATTAATCAATGTGTGTGGTGAATTTGCAGACGTTATTAAGGACTTACTGAAGTTAACTTTTTACCAGGCCAATGCAAGTAAAAGAGAGGCACAATGAAACTGAAGCTTATTGTCAAAAGTCTGGCTCTCGCTGGGCTGATGTCAACGGCAATTCTGCCAGCTTATGCCGATGTATCGGCGAAAGACGCAACTGACGCCACTAAAAAAGCCAACGATGCGCTTTACAACCAATTACCTTTTTCTGACAACACTGATTTTACCAATGCCCATAAAGGTTTTATCGCCGCGCTGCCGACTGATGTTATCAAAGGCGAGCAGGGTAATGTCATTTGGGATCCGCAGCAGTACGCGTTTATTAAAGAAGGTGAAAAGTCACCGGATACCGTTAACCCAAGCCTGTGGCGTCAATCGCAGCTGATTAACATCAGCGGCCTGTTTGAAGTCACTGACGGTGTATATCAAATCCGTAACCTTGATCTTTCCAACATGACCATCATTGAGGGGAAAGAGGGGATCACGGTGGTGGACCCACTGGTTTCTGCTGAAACCGCGAAAGTGGGGATGGAACTCTATTATAAAAATCGCGGTAAAAAACCAGTTGTTGCCATTATTTATACCCACAGCCACGTTGACCACTACGGCGGCGTTCGCGGCGTCGTTGATGAAGCCGATGTGAAATCTGGCAAAGTGAAGGTTTACGCCCCCTCTGGATTTATGGAAGCCGCCGTTGCGGAAAACATCATGGCCGGTAACGTGATGAGCCGCCGTGCGAGCTATATGTACGGTAACTTGTTGAAGCCTGATGCGAAAGGTCAGGTCGGCGCCGGGCTTGGGACAACAACCTCCGCCGGTACCGTCACGCTTATCGCCCCAACGAACATCATTGAAAAAGATGGTCAGAAAGAGGTGATTGATGGCCTGACATACGACTTCATGTTAGCGCCGGGTTCTGAGGCACCGTCTGAAATGCTGTGGTATATCGAAGAGAAAAAACTCATCGAATCGGCAGAAGATGTGACCCATACCCTGCATAATACTTACTCACTGCGTGGTGCGAAGATCCGTGAGCCACTGCCGTGGTCTAAATATATCAACGAAGCGATTGTCCGCTGGGGTGATAAAGCTGAGATCATTATGGCTCAGCACCACTGGCCAACCTGGGGCAATGAAAACGTCGTTAATCTGCTGAAAAGTCAGCGTGACCTCTATCGTTACATTAACGACCAGACGCTACGTATGGCGAACCAGGGCCTGACACGCGATGAAATCGCCGCCGACTTCAAGCTGCCGGACAGTCTGGCCCATACCTGGGCTAACCGTGGCTACTATGGTTCGGTCAGTCATGACGTGAAGGCCACCTATGTGCTGTACCTCGGCTGGTTTGATGGCAACCCGGCAACGCTGGATGAGTTGCCACCAGAGGAAGCTGCGAAGAAATTCGTTGATTATATGGGTGGCGCAGATGCCATTATGACCAAAGCCAAAGAAGACTTTGCTCAGGGTAACTATCGCTGGGTTGCGCAGGTGGTCAGCAAAATTGTCTTTGCCGATCCGAAAAACCAGGAAGCTCGAAATCTGGAAGCAGACGCGCTGGAGCAGTTGGGCTATCAGGCTGAATCGGGCCCATGGCGTAACTTCTACCTGACCGGTGCGCAGGAGCTGCGTAATGGCGTGCTGAAAGGGCCAACGCCGAATACTGCGAGCCCGGATACCGTACGGGCAATGACACCAGAAATGTTCTTTGATTATCTGGCGGTACATATCAACGGACAGAAAGCCGGCAATGCGAAAGCCGTATTTAACATTGACCTCGGTAACGACGGTGGTAAATACAAACTGGAGCTGGAAAACGGTGTGCTGAACCATACCGCCGATGCAGAAGCGAAAGATGCTGACGCAACCATTACGCTGGACCGTGCAACCTTGAATAAAATCATCCTGAAAGAGGAAACGCTCAAACAGGCTGAAGATAAAGGGGAAGTGAAGGTCGCAGGGAATGGTGCGAAGCTTGAAGAGATGCTGGGTTATATGGACAAATTTGAATTCTGGTTCAATATTGTCACGCCGTAATACTGGCCACGTTGAACAAGCTGCCTACGGGCAGCTTTTTTATTAGGAATATTTATATATAAATGATTCAGTACTTGAGGTTACTAGCCTGTACCGCCATGAAAATACTCTACAGGGAAGTCCAGAAATAAATTAAAAAGCGATTATCAGCGTCGAATAAACATTTTATTGTAGCGCCACTTTACAGGTAACTCCCTGACTAATGGCAAATCGATAATAGGAAAATTATGAAGAAGGCGCTTATTACTCTCATCATTGCGAACGCATTGACGGCAACAACGGCATTTGCGGCCGCGGATGCTGGAACCTGGTATGCAGGTGGCAAATTTGGTTGGTCACACTATTTTGACACCAGTGCCAGTCAGCAAACGGGCGCGGATGGACATCAATATGGCGATGTCAGTTTTGACAGCGATAATGTCGGCGGTGGTGTATTTACAGGCTACCAAATCACGCCATGGCTGGCCGTGGAAGGTGGTTATGATTACTTAGGCAATATGCAGTTTAATGGCAAAAATGGCGCATCGGGATCCCAGATGAAAAGCCAGGGCTTACAACTCTCGTTGAAAGCAAGCTATGGGCTGACGGATAACTGGGACCTTTATGGCCGTGCCGGTGCGATGGGATACCGTGCGGAATCTGATATTAAAGGCCATAACCGCTTTGAAACCGGCGTACGTCCGGTGGTTGCGGTGGGGACTGAATATGCCTTTAATAAGAACTGGGCAGGGCGACTGGAATATCAGTGGGTGAGCAATGTGGGTAATGAAAACCAGATTGGCGTATCGAGCGATGTGAGTTCGGTGACCGCAGGTCTGTCATACCGATTTGGCCAGCATGATGATGCACCTGTCGTTGCCGCGCCAGCGGTTGTCACTGCTCCCGTCGCCGAACCTCAGCGCTTTAATTTAAAATCGGATGTGATGTTTGGTTATGACTCCGCGACACTCACACCGGAAGGTAAAGCAGCCGTTTCACAGTTGTATCAGAGTCCTGGCATGCAGCCGGCAAAAGACAAAGCCACGGTAGTGATTGGCTACAGTGACCGAACTGGCGCTGCCAACTACAACCAACAGCTGTCGGCGCAACGTGCGCAAGCCGTGGCAGATGAACTGGTCGCATTAGGTATGCCAGCCGCCAATATTACGGCTGAAGGGCATGGCGCAAATGATTCCGTGACGGGGACAAGTTGTGATGGGCAGTCTGGCCAGCAGCTGATTCACTGTCTCGCACCGGATCGCCATGTGGTGATTGAAATTTCAGATAAGCATTAAGAAGCCGCTGCAGGGCTGTCCGTCACGGATGTCCGTGATATCTGCTCGCCGTTGCTCATTGAGCCACCCAGGGAAAGCTCCCTGGGTTTTCACTCAAGCGATGGGATACTATTTTTTTGCGTTGCGATAATCGTATTTATCGCGCTTGTGCTGATATAAGAGGCTATCTGCTCTAAGAAACGCCGATTCCAGCGTGTCATCTTTATCTAACTGGTAACAGCCATATGAGAAATTAACCAAATTATCTCTATCAATAATGGCTAGTTTTTCGTGAATTCGCGAGATAATCACGTGAGAACTCTGCAATGTGTTATCAATAAGAATCAGGTTGAACTCATCCCCGCCAAGACGGATCCCGTAATCACTTTTACGGATAGATAATGACAGCGCCATGCCGAGATTTTGAATCACCTTATCGCCAATATGATGACCCAGCGTATCATTAATGCTTTTTAGCCCGTCACTATCGATGGCAATAACCGTTATGGCGATATTTCGCTCAATGAGCATTTGTATTTTTTCGTGCAGGGATGGTGTTAATATTTTTCTATTGTACAGTCCCGTCATTGAGTCGGTAACGTTGTCTCTGGATAAAAATTCATTTTTGGCAAACTGCGTTTTGGTATACTTACAGATTATTATTGTGCTGGTAATATATAAAACAATTAGCCAGGCATTGTTGAGCAGGATATAGATATAACCCAGTTTTACATGTAGGGTATAATTTTTGGTGATTTCCTCTTCATAATCGAGAGTAGACAGCGTCGGGTATTTAGGTTTATGGAATAAAATTTCTGAACCGGTTATGTCATCTGTTACGTAGAGATTCAGGAAATTCCACAGAAATGGTCTGTCGATAGTGAAGAATGAGGTGGCCAAACTCTCAATGCTAATATCGGTGATGAAGATGCCTTTCATCTTTTCTCTATCAAAAACAGGGGTCAGCATGCTGATAATGTTTTGTTGGGTGTACCCATCCTCGTAAACGCGAGAAGTAATGCTCTCTCCGCTATACAGATCGGCAAGTGCGGCATCATCTATTTCTATTGTTTGTGCACTTTTTGAAATGTTGATTGAATTGCCATCGGCAACTAACCAGTTGTTAAAGGTATAGTTATTGGTATCAACAAGTTTATTGATGTAAATATAATTATTAGACAGATCTATATAATACCGAATGTCATCGAAAAGGTAGCCGTTATAGTTTGAGAAACTATACTTTCCTTCATTTCTGAAAATAGTTTTGTTTATGTCGGCAAGTGCTGGCAGGTCTTGACTCCAGGTCTTACAATCCGTGTTCCGCGTCTGCAGTGTACCGTCGATTTCCGTGGTGGTCTTTTTTGTTAAATTAAGGCCTGTAATGTCACCAATTCTTTCAATTTTATCACAAATATTTTTCGCGGTGATGCTACTGTGCTGCGCTCGCGGAGCGGCGAAATCTTTTGATAGCTGGAATGCGATTTTTTGGTTAATAAACTCTTCAAAAAATAATGCCGACTTTCCATTTTCTACAACATAACCCAGGTAGTTATGCAGTCGTTCCGTTTCTTTAGCAAAGATGGAAACAAATATAGAAGTTGTGAGCGTAATGATAATGATTATTGCAAAGAGGTATTTTTTTTGTAACACAACAGTAAGACCTTAACGCAAATCCGTTTACAATGACAGAGTGTATTCTATCATCCAAAATTATATATCTCATATAAAATCTGCGTGAATGTCATTTATCATTATATGCGAGGAACGTATTCGCCATTAATCAGACAGGGCATTTGTGTGGCATAACCCTTTACACTCGCGTCTGCCCAGCATTGTTTTTTTATCTCTACGATCTCGTCGTTTGCATTAAAACTTATCGGGTAGGGGGTTGACCTGCATCAGAATCCCACGCTGGATCTCAATGTAACCCCCTTCCTTGAGTTGCGACAATATGCGCATAATCCCGCTGCGCGACAGGTTGGTTTTGTCTCGAATGTAGCTTTCTGCAGTGATCCTCAAGCGAAATCCAGGATCTTCACTCATGAGCTCAAAGAGCTGGGCCTTGATCATGTCGTAAGATGTGGGGGCAGTGAGAATTTTATTAGAAGCGTATAACTTGCTGGTGATAATCATCATATGCATCGCCAGAAGCTCCCAGAGGTTTTGCTCGCGGATAATCTCCTGTGCCTTGTCGAGTGACATAATGCCAATATCGGATGCGCTCAGCATTTTGATGTAGCCGTTCATCGAATGGGTTGCCAGGTTGCCAATACCGATTAGCGACGGTGAGCTGATCGATGCCATCGCAAGGTCGTCATCGTCGCGGTGCACAATGACATGGCCATTGACAATAAGATAACAGTAGTGATTCTGCCCGCTTCGTAAAAAGAGGCGTTTGCGTGCCACCACGCGTTTTAATTCGGCGTAAGGGAGGAGTTTCTCAACCAACTCTCTAGAGTAAGGTGAAGGTGGGGTGATCGTGGATTGGGGCACCCTGGGCATAGATAACTCTGCATCAACTATGGATTTTTCTTAGTATAGTTATCTACCAGCATGTTTTATGTACTTTATGTGAATAAGTTAGGGCTTAGCCACTTCTGAATGTTTATCCGGTAATGGTGTTAGCTCAATGAGTATACCGCGCTCCAGTCTGATGTAACCCGCATCACGTAATTGCCCAAGAATACGCATAATTCCGCTGCGTGAAAGACATGTTCTGTCCAGAATGTAGTTTGCTGCGGTAAAGCGACGCTTTACCTGAGACGGTTCCTGGTCCAATTGATACAGTTGGTATTTAATTATTTCATACGAAGACATGTGTGACGTAATACTATATTGCTCATAGACGCTGGACGCGGTGTAAACCAGCAGACGGCACATGTCTTGCCATAGAGCATATTTCTCAACCAAAAGATTAAATCGTTCAAGGGGTAAGCGGCATACTGTAGACGGCGTCATGGCCCGAATATATAACCCATCGCCATGGTAAAATTGATTACACACGCCAAGAATAAAAGGCGCGTGCTCGGTACTTAATACCATGCCATCGCCATGGCGATTAAGCGTAAGCTCACCCTCCTGCAATAAATAGCAGTACCGGACACCATTGTAATGGTAACGAAGTATACTTCCGCGAGAAATCTCAATGCTTTCACCGTAAGGTGAGAACCAGCCGATAAGATGATTTATTTCCGGCGTGGGTTTCATTTTTATCTATTTCCTCTGAAGGAATATGGTGTTGTGTATGGTTATTTTTATACGATGAAGTCGATGGCTATCATAGCCAGAAGAATACGGGCTTTAAATAAAAAATCACTCTCATTTTAGACTTTTTAGTTTGTATTTTGTGCATTCACACGACGGCACACAAACCTGGTGATGTTGGTTTTATGTTAAGAAATGAGTCTACAATTGGTCTCAATTGAAATTGTTAGTGAGAAAGCGTTCTTATATATTCCTGTTCGAGTGGCGCGGTAATATTTATCAGGTGAAGGATGGAGTTCTATATCGATGATGAATGTTAATCGCTTCATTCGTTTTTAATATATTTCAATGTGATAATTCATCCTGTCAATATATGGAATCTGACGTGGTTTTTGTCACTCTCCAGATATAAAAATTCTGCTCTTAAGGAAATAGAAATGAAATTGAAAGCACTCGCCATCGTTTTTGCCGCAACCGGTATCTTCGCCTCTGTGGCTGCGAACTCTGCACCACTGGCAAGCGGCACGGTGAAATTCGAAGGGAAAATTCTTGATGCTGGTTGCAAAGTGGATGTGACCACCAGCAACCAAACGGTAAAACTTGGGGAGTGGCCAAAAGATCAGTTTACCGCAGCAGATCAGACCACAGCCGCTACCGCGTTTACGATTAAGCTCACCGCTTGCCCAGAAGAAGTGACCTCTGCGCATGTTCAATTTTCAGGTAATGAAGATGCAACAAACCCAGCGCTCTTAGCCGTCACGGGTGGTGCGACTGGCGTTGGTATCAACATCATGACCGCTGATGACACTCAGTTACCTATTAACGGCACCAACGACTATCGCTATACCTTAGCGGCGACACCGGCTGAAAATAGCCTGGCGTTCTCTGCTCAGTACCAATCAACGGCTGCTAGCGTCGGTGCGGGTGATGCTAACGGTACGGCTGACTTCATCGTCAACTACAACTAATTTCCCTCGCTGAAATTATCCGGGGCTGGACACGGCCCCGTTTTAAGAGAAATAAAATGAACTTTCTGAGTAAATCCCTTATTGCTGGTGTCACCGTTTTATCAGGGCTTATGACCGCGCAGGCTGGTATTGTTATTGGCGGCACGCGGGTTATCTATGACGGAAGCAAGAAAGAAACCTCTATTAGCGTAACGAACCCAGACTCAACACCCTATTTGATTCAGTCATGGGTTGATATGCCAGGAGGCACTAAGAAAGCCCCTTTTATTGTGACACCACCGTTATATCGCCTTGATAAAGGCCAGCAGAACGTTGAGCGTATCGTGATGGCCGGTGGTTTGCCTCAGGATAAGGAATCTCTGTACTGGTTGAATATTAAGTCTATACCTGCGTCAGAACGCAAATCAAATACCTTGCAGATTGCTATTAAATCAAGAATGAAACTTATTTATCGCCCTGCGACATTGGCTGATATCAGTCAGGATGAACTCTATGAGTTAGCCAATAAATTAACATGGCAGCGCGTTGGTAACCAGTTACAGGTTAATAACTCCAGTAAGTATATTTTTAATTTCAATGAAATTAGTGTCGGCGGCAAAAAAATCGAGAACGTTACTTTTGTCATGCCAGAGTCCAGCGAGCGTTTTGACCTTCCTGCTGGGGCGTCCGGTGGCAATATTTCATTTAAGACGATCGGTGATTTTGGCGGCGTGAGTGCGGCGCATAGCGCTCATTTTTAAACACCAAAGTAAATAAGCAAGGATTGCTTGAATGGAGTGTTCGTTTATGTGCCGAATATCAGAGTCTACTGCTTTCAAATATGCACGACTGGCATATTTGATTGCCTTTGCTATTTCAGGATTCACGCAAACGGCCTCTGCCCGCGATTATTTTAACCCTGAATTACTTGAACGTGATAGCACAGGAAAGAGAGACGTCGATCTTTCCGCTTTTGAGAATGGTTCACAAATTCCTGGGACCTACCGGGTTGACGTTCTCCTCGATCAGCAAGATATCGATACCCGAGACATTACCTTTACGGCAAACAACGATCCTGATGGGGAAGGTAGCCTGCAACCCTGCATCAGTGTTGATTTGCTTAAGAGCTGGGGTGTTAAAACGGAACTGTTTCCAGGGCTGTCAAAAACGGGTGATTGTGCCGATTTGAGCGCGATACCCCAGGCAACAACAGAGTTCCAGTTTAGTGCACAGCGGCTGCTTATTAGCATTCCGCAAGCCGCGCTTTCGCAGCAGGCCCGCGGCTATGTACCGCCAGCGCAGTGGGATGAAGGGATCACGGCGGCGATGCTGAATTATTCGCTGAGCGGCGATAATAACTGGGCACGTAATGGTTCTGACGGGGGCAGTAACAGCCAGTACATGAACCTTCGCCCCGGAGTGAATATCGGACCATGGCGCCTACGGAATTACACGACCTGGAATCGCGACAGCAACGGGCAGGATAACTGGGATACCGTATATACCTATTTGCAGCGCGCCATCATTCCGCTCAAAGCGCAGCTTACGGTCGGTGATAGCTCATCGCCGGGGGATATTTTCGATAGTTTACCCTTTCGCGGCGCACAGATTGCCTCGGATGATGACATGATCCCCGACTCTCAAAAAGGTTATGCGCCCGTGATTCGCGGTATTGCGCGTACAAACGCGCAGGTGGTTATTCGCCAGAACGGCTACGTCATCTACCAAAGCTACGTTGCCCCGGGGGCTTTTGAAATCACCGATATGTATCCGACGGGGAGCGCTGGCGATTTAAACGTCACGGTGAAAGAAGCCGACGGCAGCGAACAAAAATTCACGGTGCCATTTGCATCGTTGCCCGTTTTACAGCGTGAAGGGCGATTTAAGTATGCCATTACCGGCGGCCAGTACCGTTCCTACAACAGTAGCGTCGATAAAACATCCTACGGACAAATCACGGCAATTTATGGTTTGCCTCGAGGATTTACGATTTATGGCGGCGTCCAGCAGTCGGATAAATATCAATCGGCGGCACTGGGTAGCGGTATCAACATGGGCGCGCTGGGGGCGTTTTCTACTGACGTTACCATGGCGAAATCCTCGCCATATCAGCAGGACTCCTCAAGCGGCCAGTCGTGGCGTATTCGTTACAGCAAAAACTTTGTGGAGACAGGGACCAATTTTGCGATTGCCGGCTACCGCTATTCGACCAGCGGTTACTACGGTATGCAGGAGGTGCTTGATTCTTATGGCGACAGCAGTGCATTACAAGATCGTCGCCGCAACAGAATGGAATTGACGTTGAGCCAGACGCTGGGTGATGACCTGGGGTCGCTGTCGATAAGCGGCGTGCGGGAGGATTACTGGAATTCCGATCAAAGCATGGAGTCGCTCAGCGTGGGGTACAACAACAACTGGAAAGGGATAACTTACGGCGTTACCTACACCTACAGTAAGAATGGTGGCGGCGAATATTATGGCAACACAGCGACCTATGACCACGATCAGCAGCTAGCTCTCAATATAGGGATCCCGCTGGAACGGTTTTTACCCGGTACATGGGCGGGCTATAGCATGAATAGCAGCAAGAATAACGGTACTACGCACAATGTCAGCCTCAACGGCGTTGCCCTGGAAAATAATGCTCTGAGCTGGGGCGTTCAGCAGGGTTACGGCACCAATAATATGGGCTATTCGGGCAGCACCAACGCTGACTATAAGGGAACTTATGGGGAAGTGAGCGGTGGTTATTCTTATGACGATAATACCGAAAGACTTAATTACGGCCTGCAGGGCGGAATTATTGCTCACGCGAATGGAATTACATTGTCACAACCGCTGAATGAAACCAACGTGCTGATTCAGGCTCCCGGCGCTCATGGCGTCAGCGTGCAGAATCAGACCGGAGTGAAGACTGATTTTCGTGGCTATACCGTCGCAGGGAATGTAACGCCGTATCGAGAGAACACATTGACCCTGAACCCGCTGTCAATGCCGGATGATGTTGACCTGGAGCTGACCAGCCAAACCGTTGTCCCTACGCGTGGCGCCATCGTCAGAGCGCGATATAACACCAACAGAGGGCTCAAAATACTGCTCACGCTCGTGAATGCCGATGGAAATGCCGTTCCCTTTGGGGCCACGGTGGTTAACGCAGAGCACCAGGATAAAAGCTTTATCGTGGGCGAGCAGGGGCAAGTGTATTTAACCGGTATGGAGCCAACCGGGAGTTTGAGCGTGGATTGGGGCAATGATGCGAAACGCCGATGCCGTGTTAATTACGATACCACTGGGGCCGAAGTGACGGCCGGGATCGTGATGCTTTCGGCTCGCTGTACCCACTAACTGAGAAATCCAATAAGGCTAAATGAATCATGCGTAACGTTTTACGATATGGGTTTTGTCTGCTGGTAGCACTTATCGGCACCGGTCAGGTTTGGGCTAGCTGTTCGCTATCGCCTTACGGATATGAAACACGAAACGTGAATATTGGTTCCGTTACGGTCCCTCGGGATGCAACAAGTGGCACGGTATTAACCACTGTTGCTGGTGCACCCTGGGAAATGGGGCAAGATCTTTGGGGGTGCACAACGAGCTGGACCTATATCTGGTCGATGCGCCTTTTCAGTGTACGTTCTGAATTAGCCGATGTTTATAAAACCAATATTACCGGCGTTGGGATCCGGCTGACGGATGTTTCTGCCGGTAAAACCTTGCCCTACACCATGAGTATGGCGGCTAACCAATATGCAAGAATAGGTTCTGGTATCCAGACAGAGCTGGTCAAAATAGACGGTGCCGTATCCGGTGGAAATCTTACGTTAGGCAAGCTTGCGGTTGCATCAATTAGCGGTTTTGAAGATACCGGTGATGTGAAATTAACGTCGGGTACGATTACCAAGGTGGCTTGTTCACTGGGGGCCACCAAGGCGCTAACGTTTAATTTGGGCGATATACCGTTGAGCAATTTCAGTGACGCGGTCGGGTATTCCCCAAGCTCAAATCAGGATACGCAAAGCCTGGCGCTGGATTGCGATGCTGGGGCGAATGTCAATGTCACCCTGCAGGGATCGCAAAATCCTGATGTTGGCACCAATACCGTTCTTGAGTTGACCGGGCAAGGAGGGGCTGGTGTGGCTCAGGGCGTTGGGGTACAGATTCTGTATAACGGAACGCCGCTGGTGCTGGGCAGTAAACTTTTGCTCAAACAGTCGGCGGGGGGCCAGGAAACATTCCCGTTCGTTGCCCGTTATTACCAAACCCGGACAACGGTTGTTGAAGGTTCGGCCAATACATCAGCGACCTTAAGTATCACCTACCAATAGGGCAGACAGGGATGAAAACGAGTTGTATTTTAAGCGTGCTGCTATTGGCGGCGACCCCAGCGCTGGCTGACGATCCGGTACCGGTTAATGTTTATGGCAATGTGATTGCGTCCGCCTGCAATATTAGTGATGAAAGTGTTTACCAGCAGGTTAATTTGGGCGATGAGATCTCAAACCTAAAATTAAAAACCGCAGGCACCGCGACTGACTGGGTCGATTTCCATATCAAACTTGTCGATTGTCCGTCGGCGACCACCAAGGCGGTGATGACTTTTCATGGCGATGAGGATGAGTCTAATCCAGACGATATGTATCGAAACAGCGGCAGTGCAAAGAATGTGGCAGTCCAGGTGCAAAGTCTGGAGGGTGACAAATTGGGCGATGGGAAATCGATTACCGGGAATATCGTCAACAATGCCTATACCTATAATTTGCATGCCAGGGTTTATACGCCACAGGGTAATGCGAGTTCTGGCACCATTGAGGCGGTGGTGACGGCGACATTTGTCTATCAGTAGGTGACGTTGGCCGTATCCGCGGTTGATTGCCTATCCTATAAATAGGTATTAACTATACATCTTTTATTTATGACCTTGTTTGCTGGTTATAAATCATATAGTCATTATTTTTCAATGCATTGAACATTTTCTCACCCACCTGTTAACCCTGCACTTAGGGTCTATGCTTAGTAAAAGCAGCCAAAATGCCCCCGTATCTCTGAAAGCCCCTGCTGCCAAGGGGTTGAAGTGATTATCATTATCACTACCATAGGGGGATGCCCTGGGGGCTTTAACTCATAAGGTGGACCTATGGATTTGCAATCAGAAACCTTCAATCCAGCCGATTTTACCTGGCGAGGCGTCAGTATGACGCCGGCTGCGGCGGCTCATGTCTGCGAACTGGCGGAAAAACAGCACGTGCAGGGGATACGTCTGGGCGTGAAAACGTCCGGCTGTGCCGGTTTTGCTTATGTGCTGGATACCGTGACTGAACCTAAAAAAGACGACCTGCTGTTTGAGTCCGACGGCGCCAAGCTGTGGGTGCCGCTGCAGGCGATGCCGTTTATCGATGGTACCGAGGTGGACTACGTCCGCGAAGGCTTAAACCAGATATTCAAATTCCATAACCCGAAGGCGCAGAACGAGTGCGGCTGCGGCGAAAGCTTCGGGGTATAGGCGGTATATAATGACGCGTAATACTGACGCAACTGACGATGTCCAGACCTGGGCCGGTGGCCCGCTAAATTATAAAGAAGGCTTCTTTACTCAGCTGCAAACCGATGAGCTGGCAAAGGGCATCAACGAAGAGGTCGTGCGGGCGATTTCCGCGCGCCGCAATGAACCGGAGTGGATGCTGGAGTTTCGTCTCAAGGCCTACCATGCGTGGCTGGAGATGGAAGAACCACACTGGCTCAAAGCAAAATATGACGGCTTAAACTATCAGGATTACAGCTACTACTCGGCACCGTCGTGCGGCAACTGCGACGATACCTGCGCTTCTGAACCGGGTGCTCAGCAGCAGCCGGGGACCAGCAGCTTTTTGACGGACGAAGTAGAAGCGGCCTTTAATCAACTGGGCGTGCCGGTACGTGAAGGCAAAGAAGTGGCGGTTGACGCTATTTTTGACTCCGTATCGGTGGCGACCACGTATCGTGAAAAACTGGCGGAGCAGGGGATCATTTTTTGCTCCTTCGGTGAGGCGATACACGATCACGCCGATTTAGTGAAAAGCTACCTTGGTACGGTCGTCCCGGCAAACGATAACTTTTTTGCCGCGCTCAACGCCGCGGTAGCGTCTGACGGCACTTTTATCTATATCCCGAAAGGCGTACGTTGCCCGATGGAGCTGTCTACCTATTTTCGCATTAACGCCGAAAAAACCGGTCAGTTTGAACGAACGATTTTGATTGCCGATGAAGGAAGCTACGTCAGCTACATTGAAGGCTGCTCCGCACCGGTTCGCGAAAGCTACCAGCTGCATGCGGCGGTGGTTGAGGTGATCATCCATAAAGATGCAGAGGTCAAATACTCCACCGTGCAGAACTGGTTCCCCGGCGATAACAACAGCGGCGGGATCCTTAACTTCGTCACCAAGCGCGCATTGTGCGAAGGTGAAAACAGCAAAATGTCCTGGACGCAGTCGGAAACCGGCTCGGCAATTACCTGGAAATACCCGAGCTGCATTCTGCGCGGCGATAATTCCGTTGGTGAATTCTTCTCAGTGGCATTAACCAGCGGCCACCAGCAGGCCGACACCGGCACCAAGATGATCCACATCGGCAAGAATACCAAATCGACCATTATCTCGAAGGGGATCTCCGCCGGACATAGCCAGAACAGCTACCGTGGCTTAGTGAAAATCATGCCTACCGCCACCAACGCGCGTAACTATACCCAATGCGACTCCATGCTTATCGGCCCGGACTGCGGCGCGCATACGTTCCCTTATGTGGAATGTCGCAATAACAGCGCGCAGCTGGAACACGAGGCGACGACCTCGCGCATTGGTGAGGATCAGCTGTTTTACTGTCTGCAGCGCGGAATTAGTGAAGATGATGCGATCTCGATGATCGTGAACGGTTTTTGTAAGGATGTTTTCTCGGAACTGCCGCTGGAGTTTGCCGTGGAAGCACAAAAACTGCTGGCTATCAGCCTCGAACACAGCGTCGGTTAAGTATTAAGGGAAGCGATATGTTGAGTATCAAAGATTTACAGGTATCCGTTGACGATAAAGCGATCCTGCGCGGCGTAAGCCTGAACGTGCGTCCAGGCGAAGTCCACGCCATTATGGGGCCAAATGGCTCAGGGAAAAGTACGCTCTCTGCTACCCTGGCGGGGCGTGAAGATTATACCGTGACCGGCGGTGAAGTGACGTTCAAAGGCCACGATCTGCTGGAGATGTCGCCGGAGGAACGTGCCGGCGAAGGTATCTTTATGGCCTTTCAGTATCCGGTCGAAATCCCCGGCGTTAGCAACCAGTTCTTCCTGCAAACCGCGCTGAACGCGGTGCGTGCGCATCGCGGACAGGAACCGCTGGATCGTTTTGATTTTCAGGATCTGATGGAAGAGAAAATCGATCTGCTGAAAATGCCGGCCGATCTGTTAACCCGTTCAGTGAACGTTGGTTTCTCCGGCGGTGAAAAAAAACGTAATGACATCCTACAGATGGCGGTGCTGGAGCCGTCATTGTGTATTCTGGATGAGACGGATTCCGGGTTAGACATCGATGCCTTAAAAATCGTCTCCGAGGGGGTCAATTCCCTGCGCGATGGTAAGCGTGCTTTTATCATCGTTACCCACTATCAGCGGATCCTCGATTACATCAAGCCGGATGTAGTGCACGTGCTGTATCAGGGACGCATCGTGAAATCCGGGGACTTCACGCTGGTGAAACAACTGGAGGAGCAGGGCTATGGCTGGCTTAGCGAACAACAGTAGCGCGCTGCAGCAGTGGCATGCGCTGTTTCAGGCGCGCGGCGGGCAGGCCTCACCACAGGCGCAGGCGCATCTTAAGCAGGTTAAACAGCTTGGGCTGCCATCGCGTAAAGACGAGGACTGGAAATACACTTCGCTGGATAAACTGCTGACCAGCACGTTTGTCGCACCGGCATTACCGGCATTGACGGTGGCAGAGCGCGATACGCATGCGCTGGCATTAGATGCCTGGCGGTTGGTGTTTGTCGACGGGCAGTTCGATGCCCGGTTGAGCGACGATCTCACCGACAGCGGTTTTGAGGTGGTGGTGAATAACCAGCGTCAATCGCTGCCGGAAGCCGTGCATGGCGAAATCTTCTTGCATCTGACCGAAAGTTTGGCCACCAGCGTAACGCATATTCAGGTGCGCCGTCATCAGCACCCGGCGAAGCCGCTACTGTTATTGCACATCACTCGCGGCCTGGCGAGCGACGAGATGAACACGGCGCATTATCGCCATCATCTGCAGATAGAGAGCGGGGCGCAAGCCACGGTGATTGAGCAGTACGTGAGCCTGAATGAAACGCGGCACTTTACCGGCTCCCGGTTGACTGCCGACGTGGCAGATAACGCTCAGCTTCAACACCTCAAGCTGGGGTTTGAAAATGCGAGCAGCTACCACTTTGCCCATAACGATCTGCGCTTAGGACGCGACGCTTCGGCCTTCAGCCACAGTTTTCTGCTGGGCGCAGCGGTCACTCGCCATCACACCAGCACGCAGCTAAACGGTGAAAACAGCACGCTGAGGGTCAACAGCCTGTCGATGCCGGTGAACACTGAAGTGTGCGACACCCGCACCTGGCTTGAGCACAATAAGGGCTACTGCAACAGTCGCCAGTTGCATAAGACCATCGTCAGTGACAAGGGGCGCGCCGTGTTTAACGGCGTGATAACCGTTGCTCCGCATGCGATTAAAACCGACGGACAGATGACCAATAACAATCTGTTGCTGGGGCGTCTGGCCGAGGTGGATACCAAACCGCAGCTGGAAATCTACGCTGATGACGTGAAGTGCAGCCACGGCGCCACCGTGGGCCGCATCGATGATGAACAACTCTTTTATCTACGCTCGCGCGGCGTCGCGCTGGAGGAGGCAAAAAAAATCATCCTCTATGCGTTTGCTGCGGGCTTAACGGACGCCATTACCCTCGAACCGCTCAAACAGTACGTACTGGCGCGGATTGGGCAACGTCTGTCTGGAGGTGAACGATGACCTTTTCCGTACAACAGGTGCGTAGCGATTTTCCCGTTCTGGCGCGTGAGGTCAACGGGCAACCGCTGGCCTACCTTGATTCCGCCGCCAGCGCGCAGAAACCTGAACAGGTGATCCACGCGGAAGCCACTTTTTATCGTCATGGCTACGCAGCTGTTCATCGCGGGATCCATACTTTAAGCGCTGAGGCGACGCAGCGGATGGAGGAGGTGCGCCAGAAGGTGGCGCGATTCCTCAACGCCGCAAGTGCAGAAGAAATTGTCTTCGTCCGCGGCACGACCGAAGCCATTAATCTGGTGGCTAATAGCTGGGGCACCAGCAACGTCAAGGCGGGTGACAACATCGTCATTACCGCCATGGAACATCACGCTAATATTGTGCCGTGGCAAATGCTTTGCACGCGTAGCGGGGCCGAGCTGCGCGTCATTCCGTTAAACGCCGACGGTACGCTACAGCTGGAGGCTGCCACAAAGCTGTTTGATGAGCGCACGCGCCTGCTGGCCGTCACGCAGGTATCCAACGTGTTGGGTACCGAGAACCCGCTGGCGGAACTGATTACGCTGGCTCACCAACACGGTGCGAAAGTGTTGGTGGATGGGGCTCAGGCGGTGATGCATCACCCGGTTGATGTGCAGGCTCTCGACTGTGACTTTTACGCCTTCTCTGGCCATAAGCTGTACGGGCCAACGGGCATCGGCGCTCTGTACGTCAAAGAGGATATTCTTCAGGCAATGCCACCGTGGGAAGGCGGCGGCTCGATGATCGCCACGGTAAGCTTGACGGAAGGCACTACCTGGGCGAAAGCGCCGTGGCGGTTTGAAGCCGGTACCCCCAATACGGGGGGCATCATTGGCCTGGGCGCCGCGCTGGATTACGTGAATGGCTTGGGGCTGACGGCTATCGGTGAATATGAGCAAACGCTGATGCGCTATGCGCTTGATGCGCTCGCCACCATTCCTGAGCTTCATCTGTATGGTCCGGCTAACCGGCTGGGGGTGATTGCGTTTAATCTTGGAAAACACCACGCCTATGATGTGGGGAGTTTCCTTGATAACTACGGTATTGCCGTTCGAACCGGGCACCACTGCGCGATGCCGTTGATGGAATTCTATCAGGTTCCTGCCATGTGTCGGGCATCGCTGGCCATGTACAACACCGTTGAAGAGGTAGACCGGCTGGTGGCGGGGCTACAGCGCATTCAACGTTTACTGGGATAACAGGGAGCCCACGATGGCGGTTTTACCGGATAAAGAGAAACTGTTACGCAATTTTAATCGTTGCGCTAACTGGGAAGAAAAATATCTTTATATCATTGAATTAGGACAGCGACTGCCGCCGCTCAGCCCGGAGCAGCACACGGCAAAAAACATCATCCAGGGTTGTCAAAGCCAGGTGTGGATCGTGATGGACCGCGATGAGCAGGGATGTATCACATTAGTCGGCGATAGCGACGCGGCCATTGTTAAGGGCTTGATTGCGGTTGTGTTTATCCTCTACGATGGAATGACCGCCGCTGATGTACAAGCCTTTGATGTTCGTCCCTGGTTTGAGCAGATGGCGCTGGCTCAGCATTTAACGCCATCACGTTCTCAGGGACTGGAGGCGATGATCCGCGCAATCCGCACGCGTGCGGCGAGTTTTAGCTAATATAGAAAAGACAGCTTCGATTCTGTTATGAAGAAAGGCGGGCGGGTTGCCCGCCCTACTGGTCGTTCAGCTTTCTGGCACGTTGTCAGTGAATATGAATAAGGAATCCAGATATGAAGCGCGCGTCCCTTTTAACACTCAGCATTTTAAGCGCCCTCAGCGCGATTTCTAGCGCTTGGGCCGTCGACTACCCGTTACCCCCTGCCAACAGCCGTTTAATCGGTCAGAACCAAACCTACACCGTTCAGGAAGGGGATAAGAACCTCCAGGCTATCGCCCGACGCTTTGATACGGCGGCGATGCTTATCCTCGAAGCCAATAATACCATCGCACCGGTCCCTAGAGCGGGCACCGTAGTGACCATCCCATCGCAGATGCTGCTGCCGGATGTACCGCGTGAAGGCATTGTGGTCAACCTGGCGGAGCTGCGTCTGTACTACTTCCCGCCGGGAGAACAACAGGTGCAGGTCTATCCCATTGGCATAGGTCTGCAAGGGCTGGAAACGCCGGAAATGACCACCCGTGTTGGCCAGAAAATCCCTAACCCAACGTGGACGCCAACGGTGGGCATCCGTAAGCGCTCTCAGGAGCGCGGCGTGACGTTACCGGCGGTTGTCCCCGCTGGGCCAAATAACCCGCTGGGGCTCTTTGCACTGCGTCTGGCGTACGGTAATGGTGAGTACCTTATCCACGGAACCAACGCCCCCGATAGCGTCGGCCTGCGCGTGAGCTCTGGCTGTATCCGAATGAATGCGCCGGATATCAAAGCGCTGTTTGGTCAGGTGCGCAGCGGCACAACGGTCAGAGTCATTAACGAGCCGGTAAAATACTCGGTGGAGCCTAACGGAACTCGCTACCTGGAAGTGCATCGTCCGCTGTCGCAGGATGCTGCTCAGGATACGCAAACCATGAAGATGACGTTGTCACCCGCCTTTAAGCAATTTGTCGAACAGGCAAGCGTTAGCGAAACCCAGGTGAAGCAAATCCTGTCGCGCCGGGCAGGTTATCCGATAATGATGTCTGGTGAAAAGGGAGCGACCACTGCATCCGTGCTCTCGGCACAAAATGGCGAGCTGTCTTCAGAGAAGGTCACGCAGTAGGAAGGGGATAAATCGAAGGCAAAAAAAATGGCGCACAATGTGCGCCATTTTTATTACCAGAACTCTTACTTACGGTAAGAGTGAGCCTGGTTGTCCAGACGCTGGTTAGCGCGTGCTGCGTCGTCTTTAGCAGCCTGAACGTCGGAACGCACTGCGTTCACGTCGTTGCTCAGCTGGTCAACTTTAGCGTTCAGAGTCTGAACGTCAGAAGACAGCTGATCGATTTTAGCATTGCTGGAGCAACCTGCCAGCAGAGTAGAACCCAGGATTACCGCGCCCAGTACCAGTTTAGTACGATTCATTATAAATACCCTCTAGATTGAGTTAATCTCCATGTAGCGTTACAAGTATTACACAAACTTTTTTATATTGAGAATATTTTTTTATCCGTTTTCCCTTATTTTTGATCGTTCGCTCAAAGAAGCACCGACTTTAGGGGTTTGCAGAGAAAAAGTCTGTGAAAACAGGTAACTTCCATCGGATTCATCTTAGATAATCTCAATTTAAATAGTGAATTCCTATTTGATTTTTATTGAGGCGCATTTTCTGAATGTATAAAAAAAGCGCCCGTCGGGCGCTTTTTTAAGCAAACTATAATAAGTATGTAGATTATTACAGTACGTGCACGGAAGCCGTGTTGGTGGTGCCGCTTGGTACCAGAGCACCAGAAACCATCACGACCACGTCGCCTTTCTGTGCCAGGCCGCTTTCTACAGCCACTTCTTTACCCATGCGGTAGAAATCATCGGTAGAGCTGATTTCTTTAACAACCTGTGCAACAACACCTTTGCTCAGCACCAGCTGACGCGCGGTGGTTTCGTTGGTGGTCAGCGCCAGGATGGTTGCGTCTGGGAAGTATTTACGGATTGCACGAGCAGATTTACCGCCCTGAGTTGCAACAACAATCAGCGGAGCATCCAGTTTTTCTGCAGTTTCAACCGCGCCACGGCAAACGGCTTCAGTGATGCGCAGTTTACGGCTGTCGTTGTTGAAGTCCAGACGGCTGGTCATCACGCGGTCAGTACGCTCACAGATGGTCGCCATGATAGTCACAGCTTCCAGCGGGTATTTACCTTTAGCGGATTCGCCGGACAGCATCACTGCATCGGTGCCGTCGAGGATGGCGTTAGCCACGTCGCCTGCTTCAGCGCGGGTAGGGCGTGGGTTTTTGATCATGGAATCCAGCATCTGGGTCGCAGTGATAACGACTTTACGTGCACGGATACATTTTTCGATGATCATTTTCTGGGCGAAGATAACTTCTTCAACCGGGATTTCAACACCCATGTCGCCACGAGCAACCATGATGCCGTCAGACGCTTCGAGGATTTCGTCGAAGTTGTTCAGGCCTTCCTGGTTTTCGATCTTGGAGATGATCTGGATGTTTTCGCCGCCGTGAGCTTTCAGGTGCTCACGGATCTCAACCACGTCAGAACGCTTACGGATGAAGGACGCTGCTACGAAGTCAACGCCTTGCTCGCAACCGAAGATCAGATCCTGTTTGTCTTTCTCAGCCAGTGCTGGCAGAGCGATGGAAACGCCTGGCAGGTTAACGCCTTTGTTTTCGCCCAGGTCACCGTTGTTCAGTACTTTACAGATGACTTTGTTACCTTCGATAGCGGTAACTTCCATACCGATCAGACCATCATCAACCAGAACGGTATTGCCTACGGTCAGGTCAGTGGTGAAGCCTTCATAGGTGACAGCAACGATTTCGCTGTTACCTACGACAGATTTGTCGGTGGTGAAAGTGAAGGTCTGGCCAGCTTTCAGGGAAACGTCGTTACCGCCTTCCAGCTTAATGGTACGAATTTCTGGGCCTTTGGTATCCAGCAGGATAGCGGCTTTCTTACCGGTTTTGCTCATCACGTTACGCAGGTTTTTGATGCGCTGGCCGTGTTCAGCATAGTCACCGTGGGAGAAGTTCAGACGCATAACGTTCATGCCAGCATCAAGCATTTTGCCTAACATTTCTTCGGATTCAGTTTTTGGTCCGATGGTGCAAACAATTTTGGTCTTTTTCATGACAGTCTTAGTCTTTAAGTTGAGATTGAGAAGGATTGGGATTTTGAATTCTCGCTCCATGCGCGCACTGCCACGGAGTCAAACCGGTGTTACGAAAATTGCTATGCCACGCACTAAGGATAGGTGACATAAAAAAAGCGTGCAGAGGAAAGTGTGCTAGAGGTTCAGCATAATGAAATAGGCGATGTTTTAATCGTTTATTAATGCAGTCCAATGAGCTGAAACCATTCAAGAAAGAAACGCGGCGGATTATACGATGTTATGCGACAAAAAGAAAATAAAAACAGCGTTTCAAAAAAATAAACAAAGTGGTTAACATAATAAAAACGATTTATTGGCGAAAATGTAACAGTTAGTTGCGCAACAGCCTGTTTGTGCCCATCTTGCGGATAAGATGTTGATTTGCTTTATCAACGAAACAAACCAATAATAAATTGATTATTAATGGAAATTAGCGAGCGTAAATGATGGGAAATCTGACGAAAGACGACGTTTTGTACCAGGAAATGTGCCGCGTGGTGGGAAAAGTGGTGCTGGAGATGCGCGATTTAGGCCAGGAACCCAAGCACATTGTTATTGCCGGTGTGCTCCGTACCGCGCTGGCAAATAATAAAGTCCAGCGCACAGAACTCACGCGTGAAGCGATGCAAAAGGTGGTCACTGCGCTGTCAGGGCAGTAATAACCGGCTGAAGAAGAAGAAATCAGGCGATGACGAAGCGCAGAATTGCTTTTACAGCCAGTTCGCTATGGTGGGTGATGAGCGCTTCATCATCGATATCCGGAAGCGGACCATCCAGATAGAGGCTATTAAAGCTATAAAAGTTGGAAACCTGATAAAAGCTGAAGCTGCTGATTAAGCGGTGGACGTCACGCGCTTCCAGCGCGGGCTGAAAAATCCCTTGCCCCTGCCCACGATGCAATATCTGCTCTAATAAAGACAGGGCACTCTTGTTTAACCGTTTCAAATCCCCGGAAGCCAGCAGCCATTTCCCGCGCTGCATGTTCTCCATACAGATGATACGCATAAAATCCGCGTGTTCGGCATGATAACGCACGCTCCATTTTACGAGCTGAACCAGCGCCTCGACCGGCGGCAGATTCTCAAGCCCCAGCTGCTGTTCCGTTTCGCGGATCCGAGAGTAGACGTATTGCAGTACCGCCTGGTACAACTGCTCCTTGGTTTTGAAGTAGTAAACCACCATACGCTTAGTGGTTTGGGCCTCTCCGGCTATCTGCTCCATTCTGGCGCCTGCCAGCCCGTGTTCAGCAAAAATGGCGATCGCCGCGGCGAAAATACGGGTTTTGAGCGATTGCGCTTCATCGTGATCAATGGCCGACATAACAACTCCTGTTAACTTTTCCAAGGGAACAAAAAATACACACAATGATCACAATTTAGCAACCAAATCTGGCGCTGTTGAACCAAATGATTCATATTCGATGCAACTGCTACCCATAAGCCAGGTGAAACTATGTTGCGTTCAATTGCTACCGTGTCTATATCCGGAACCCTGCCTGAAAAACTAAGCGCGATTGCCGCCGCGGGTTATCAGGGGGTAGAAATCTTCGAAAATGATTTGCTCTATTATACCGGTACCCCGGCAGATGTCCGTAAGCTGGCCGACGATCTGGGGCTGAAAATTACGTTATTTCAGCCATTTCGTGATTTTGAAGGGGCTAGCCGCACGCAGTTTACCGCCAACCTGGCTCGTGCCGGGCGTAAATTTTCCCTGATGCATGAGTTGGGTTGCGACACCATGCTGTTGTGCAGCAACGTGCAGGCAGACTGTTCCGCCGACTTTGACCTGCAGGTGGCGGACCTGCGCGCGCTAGCGACGCTGGCTGAGCAGGAAAATATCAAGATTGGCTATGAGGCGCTGGCGTGGGGAACGCACGTCAACCATTGGTATCAGGCGTGGGAGCGGGTGAAAGCAGTCGATAGTCCGGCAATGGGCATTGTGCTCGACAGCTTCCATATTCTGGCGTTGGGCGACGATTTACGTCGTCTGCATGAAGTGCCGATGGATAAAATCACTTTCCTCCAGCTGGCGGATGCCCCGCTGATGAAAATGGATGTTCTTGAATGGAGCCGCCATTTCCGTAGTTTCCCCGGCCAGGGTGAGCTGCCGCTGGTGGAATTTGCCTGCGAACTGACGCGGTTGGGCTACCGCGGACCGTGGTCGCTGGAGATTTTCAACGACGGTTTCCGCGCCTCGCCTAACGGCGCGACGGCTAAAGATGGCTACCGCTCACTGCTATGGCTGGAGGAGCAAACTCGACGAGCGCTCGGAAAAACGGACGCTGCGTTGTTTGATCCCGCGCCGTTACCGACTTTCAACGGTACGGAATTTATTGAATTTGCCGCAAGCCCGGCAGAAGCGAAAAAACTGAGTGCCATGCTTGAAGGCATGGGATTCAGGCTCGCGGGGATGCATCGTTCAAAACAGGTGGCGCTATGGAGCAACGGCGGCGCACGGGTGATTATCAACTATCAGCCGCACAGCTGGGCCGATCACTTCTACCAGCGTCACGGAGTTTCACTTTGTGCGATGGCGCTGCGGGTCAGCGCCAGTGCACCGATTATTGCCCGCGCCAAGGCCTACGGTTACGCCACCTGGCAGGGTGACGTTGGGCCAAATGAAAGCGCTATTCCCGCGGTGTGTGCCCCGGACGGCAGCCTGATTTATCTGGTGGATGAAAACCAGGACATCTACGCCCAGGATTTCAATCTGATCCCTTCTGCAAATGAGGGCGCGCTGCTGGGTATCGACCATTTGGCGCTTGGCATGGAGGCGGACAGCCGCGACAACTGGGTGATGTTTTTCCGTGCGGTATTGGGCTTTACTCTGGAACATGAACAGACCATGCCCGATCCCTACGGTCTGGTGCGCAGCCTGGCGGTACAAAGCCCGCAGGGAAATATTCGCCTGGCGCTGAATATTTCGCAAAGCAGGGCTACGCAGATTGCCCGTTCGGTGGCGTGCTATCAGGGCGCGGGCCTGCAGCACGCGGCCTTTGCCTGTCACGACCTTCCTGCTCTTTTGGACAACCAGCCGTTGGCACCATCGCTCTCGTTGCCGGTTCCCGCCAACTACTACGAAGATTTACTGGCGCGCTTTGGCACTGCGGCGCAGGTTGAATGCCTCCAGCGTCATCAGATCCTCCATGACCGGGACAGCACCGGCGGCGAGTTCCTGCACCGCTATACCTGGCCATTTAGCGAAGGGCGCTTCTTCTTTGAATTAACCGAAAGACGTCACGGCTACGCGCAGTATGGCGCGGTCAACGCGGCGGTAAGACTTTCGGCACTGCAGTACCGATAAAAGATAAAATGTACCAGCCGGTACGCAAGTGCCGATGGGCAGACCATAACTAGAAACATTCATCTGCACCCGACAACGACAGGTAAACACTATGAACTCACTCGGCCATAATCGCGTGGCTACCGCTGAGGCGGTTAACGCAGTTCCTCGCTCCCGGCGGCGCATCGGTATTCTTGCACTGCTTGCCGTTGGCACCATGATTAACTATCTCGACCGCACCGTATTGGGCATTGCAGCACCTCAGCTCACTCAGGAATTGGGAATTGGCGCGGCGGTGATGGGGATTGTCTTTTCAGCCTTTGCCTGGACCTATGCGCTGGCCCAAATTCCCGGCGGCATGTTCCTCGACCGATTCGGCAACAAGGTGACCTACTTTTTGGCGCTGAGCTTCTGGTCGCTATTTACACTACTTCATGGTTTTGCCGTGGGATTGAAAACCTTGTTGTTGTGCCGTTTTGGTCTGGGGGTGAGCGAAGCACCGTGTTTCCCGGTCAACAGTCGGGTGGTAAGCGCCTGGTTTCCTCAGCATGAGCGTGCGAAAGCCACGGCGGTTTACACCGTAGGTGAGTATCTCGGTCTGGCCTGTTTTGCGCCGCTGCTGTTTTGGATTATGGATGGCTTCGGCTGGCGCATGTTGTTCATCACCGTTGGCGTCGTGGGCATTCTGTTTGCGCTGGTCTGGTGGCGCCACTATCGCGAACCTCACGAAGATAAATACCTCAGTGATCAGGAACGCGAATACATTACGGCAGGCGATGGCATGACAACCGGTGCAGAGCAGCGTAAAGCGTTTAGCTGGCCGCTGGTGCGTCAACTGCTCAGCAAACGACAGATTATTGGTGCCAGCATCGGCCAGTTTGCCGGCAATACTGTACTGGTTTTCTTCCTGACCTGGTTCCCAACTTATCTGGCAACTGAACGCCATATGCCGTGGTTGAAGGTCGGTTTCTTTGCCATTCTGCCATTCCTTGCGGCGGCGGGCGGCGTAATGTTTGGCGGCTGGGTTTCCGATAAGCTGCTGAAAGCCACCGGCAATGCCAATCTCGGGCGCAAGCTGCCGATTATTGCGGGATTACTGATGGCAAGCTGCATCATCAGCGCCAACTGGTTGCATAGTGACATGGCGGTGATTCTGGTGATGTCATTTGCCTTCTTCGGCCAGGGCATGGTGGGGCTGGGCTGGACCTTGATTTCAGATATGGCGCCAAAAGGGCTGGGTGGGTTGACCGGCGGGCTGTTTAACTTTTGTGCCAATCTCGCGGGGATCCTGACGCCGCTGATCATCGGTTTTATTGTTGCGGCCTTCGGGAGCTTCTTCTACGCGCTGGTTTATATCGGCGGTGCGGCATTACTGGGCGTGGTGGCGTATCTGTTTATTCTGGGCGACGTTAAGCGCATTGAACTGGACCTGCCCGAGCAGGAGGCTACTCATGCAAATTAGTGGTCATACGCGGTTAATTGCGCATTTGGGCTATCCAACGGCCAGTTTTAAAGCGCCGATGATCTATAACCCGTGGTTTGAAAACCAGGCGGTGGACGCCAAAGTGGTGCCAATGGGGGTGAAACCGGAGGATTACGCGGCGTTTATCCCAGCGCTATTTTCGTTGACTAACATTGCCGGTGCGCTGGTGACTATGCCGCATAAAGTGGCGACGTGTGCGCTGGTCGATAGACTTAGCCCCACCGCGCAAATTGCCGGAGCCTGCAACGCCATTCGTCGGGAAGCCGACGGCTCGCTCACCGGAGATATGTTCGATGGTGACGGCTTTGTGCGCGGCATTGAGCGCAAGGGATTTCAAACCGCCGATGCACGCGCGCTGGTGGTTGGAAGCGGGGGCGTTGGGTCGGCCATCGCTGCGTCGCTCGCCGCCGCGGGCGTTAGTGCACTGACGTTGTACGACGCGCGAGAGGCCACGGCACGCGCGTTGGCTGACCGTCTACAAACCTATTATCCGCAGCTTAAATTGACGGTGATGTCGAACGATCCGGCAGGGCATTCGCTGGTGGTTAACGCCACGCCGATGGGCATGACGCCGGGCGATCCGCTGCCATTTGACGTTGAACGCCTTGAGCCCGGCGCGTTTGTCGGCGAAGTGGTGATGAAGCAGGAATTTACGCCGCTATTGCAGGCGGCAATAGCGCGTGGCTGCCCGGTTCAGCGCGGGACCGATATGTTGTTTGAGATGATCCCCGCCTACCTGGATTTCTTCCACTTACCGGTGGCGACGCCGGAACAGTTAAAAGCGCTGGCAGAAATCCATTACTAAAGCGCTGGTCAGAAGCGTAATAGCCCGAGTAACATAACGCTTATTTTCGGGCTATGACGAACTCCTTATGCATCCCCAATTAACACTCTTCGCGGCGGGCAGCCTGCGCCGCGCATTTATACCCCTACAGGCAGCGTTTACCGCGCAAACCGGCATCACGGTTGATATCGTCTTTGGCCCCGCAGGGCTGCTGCGTGAGCGGATTGAAAAGGGCGAGCCGTGCTCGGTTTTTGCCTCGGCCAACCGCGAGCATCCGCAGGCACTTTGTGAGGCTGGACGTGCACACGGTCTACGCATTTTTGCGCGTAATGAGCTTATTCTGACGGTGAAAAATAGCCCGCAAACCGCAGGGAAGAATTGGCATGAGTTGCTCAGCGACGGCGCGCTACGGTTAGGGACATCAACACCGCTGTGCGATCCGTCCGGTGACTATACCTGGCAGTTATTTGACAGGATCGACACCAGCCATCCTGGATTCGGCGAATCGCTCAAACAACGAGCCATGAAGCTGGTTGGCGGGAGAGACACAATGACCTTGCCAGCAGGAGCGATAGCGAGCAGTTGGTTGATTCAACAGGGGCTGGCGGATATGTTTATCGGCTATGCGCATTACGCCACGACGCTTGCCGGGAATAAGGATATCCGCAGTGTCACCATTCCAGCACCCTATAATATTCGCTGCGACTATTACATGGCGCAGCTGGAAGAGAGTACGGCGGCGCGGCAGTTCTGCCAGTTTATTCTTGCGCAAGATGGACAGCGCTGCCTGCATGACGCCGGTTTTTTAACCGCTAGCGTTTGAGCGCAAACAGCGGCGTGACGACGGCGGTGGGATAATCCTCGAGCTGGATTTTCCTCACCGCAACGCCGTAAGCTTGCTGCAGCGTCTCTTCCCGAACAATTTCTTCAGTCGTGCCTGCCAGCCACTGGCCGTTGGGTAACAGCAAAAGCGTATGGCTGGCAACCTGCAGTGCGTGGGTGGGGTCATGGGTGGTGAACATCACCGTACGCGCCTGCGCTCGTGCAAGATCGCAGATTAGCTGCAACACCGTATGCTGATTACCTAAATCCAGTGCTGAGCAGGGTTCATCCAGCAAGATATTCTGACTGGCGCTAACCAGCGCGCGGGCGATCATCACCAGTTGCTGCTGACCACCGGACAGGTTGCTGAACAACGCATCGGCCAGTTCAGTGATGTTCAATAGCGCCAGCGCTTCCAGCACCTGTCGCTCATCTTCTTCCTGCGGCTGGGAGAAAAGGGCAATATGGCGGGCGCGGCCCATCAACACGACCTCTTTCACCCGCCAGGCAAAGGCGGCGCGAAACGACTGTGGTACGATGCCGACGCCGCCCGTCACGGTAACTTCCCCGGCAAGGGCGGGCAGAACGCCGGTCAACGTATCCAGCAGCGTACTCTTCCCGCGGCCGTTAGCCCCCAGTACTGCCCAAACCTCACCGGGCTGGCAGTGCAGATTGAGGGGAGCAAACAGCGGCGCTTTGTGGCCATATTCTAACTGCGACAGCGTGAGCGACGGGGTCATTTCAGCATTCCTTTGCGGCTTGCGCGAACCAGCATTACGGTAAACAACGGAGCGCCGACCAGCGCGGTGAGAATACCAATCGGGATTTCAGCGGCGGTTAACGTGCGGGCGAGATCGTCGACCAACACCATAAAGCTAGCTCCCAACCAAAATGCGCAGGGCAGAAGACGGCGGTGGTCAGCTCCGGCAAGCATACGCGCCAGATGGGGAATCACCAGTCCGACCCAGGCAATACTGCCGCTTACAGCTACCTGGGCGGCGACCAACAGCGCGCAGCACAACAGCACGCCGCGACGCAGCGCGGTAACCCGTACACCCAGCGCGCGGGCGTCTTTGTCATCCAACGACAGCAGATTGATACGCCAGCGAAGTTTAAATAACACCAGCGCCGCAACAGTCATGGGGATCGCCAGCAGCAGGACCTTTGTCCAGTTCGCGGTCGCAAAGCTGCCCAACAGCCAGAACACGATATTCGGCAACACTTCTTCGGTGTCGGCCATGTACTGCATCAGGCTGACGAGCGCGGCAAAAAAGCCGCTGAGGATAATACCGGCGAGAATCAATACCAGCGTGCTTTCACGCTTTTGCAGCGCTGCCAGTAGATAGACCAGCGTCAATGCCAGCAGGCCAAAGAAGAAGGTCGTGCCCATCATCATTGGCATACTGAGACCCAGCAGGATGGCCAGCGTACCGCCGAAGGCGGAACCCGAGGTCACGCCGATAATATGCGGGTCAACAAGCGGGTTTTGGAATACCCCCTGTAACGTCGCGCCGCACAGACCCAGTGCGCCACCGGCCAGAAGCGCCATCAGGATCCGTGGCAGACGAACTGACCAGACAATCTGGTGGGCAATATCCGTCGTATTGTGAGGATGTGTAAGCTGAAACAGGACATCGTGAATCGATAACCCATATTGGCCAAAGCACAGTGAAACAACGGCAACGGCTAAGGTGAGCAACATCAGCCCACCCTGGACCGTTTTAGGATGGCTACTGATGTGCATTCGCCTGCCAGTCAGTACGATAGAAACGGTGATAATAATCCTGCGCCTGGGCATCAACGTCGACGTTTTTATAGCGCTCAGGATAGAGTTTTTTCGCCATCCACAGTTCACCAATGGCTAACGCTTCCGGCATCGGATAGCCCCAGGCTTTTGCATATTCTGGCATCAACCATACTCGATGATTTTTAACCGCATCAATGGCTTGCCACTGCGGATCAGTGGTTATCTGTTTCACCACATCCGGATAGCGATCCTGAACGAAGATCACCTGCGGGTTCCACTGCAATACTTGCTCAAGCGAAACCTGGCGCGCACCTTTCACGGTGGCGGCAGCCACGTTCATTGCACCCGCATGTTGCATCATCAGGCCGGTATATTTCCCGGAACCGTAGGTATTTAGATCCGGGTTTGCCATGTAAACGCGCACTTTTTCAGCCTGCGGAATATCGGCTACAGGAGCGTTAAATTTTGTGCGAGCAGCGAAGGTGTAATCAATCAGCTTTTTGGCTTCAGCGTCACGGTTTACGACTTTACCAATCAGGCGAATACCTTGTTTCAGCCCTTCGTTATAGGCATGTTCTTCATCGGCCATCGATGGGTTCATCTTATTTTTTTCGCCTGCGGCGTCTTCACGCAGCGAAATGGCGACCACCGGGATGCCCGCATTTTGAATCTGCTGAATCATCTGCTCAGGCGCGTAGTTGGCGACAAATACTACCTGCGGATGAAGTGCCAACAGGCTTTCAATATTGACCTGAGTCAGGTCACCCGGCATCGGCATTTTTTCAATCGATGGCATAAAGCGGGCAAACTCTGGGCCCAACTGTTTTTTCCAGCTGTTCAGCACCCCCACAATGTCATCGGCAGCATTGAGCTGAACCAGAAGGTTTAGCGTCTGGTGCTGTAGAACGACGACGCGGTTAACGGTATCAGGGAGGGTTACCTGACGGCCAAGTTGGTCGGTTACGGTGCGGTTGGCGAGAGCAGGGGTGACAGCCATCAGGCTGGCGCAGGCAAGCATGAAGCCCAGGAGGAAACGGTGTAGTGTGGACATGAGTCGCTCAGTCAAGGAGTGAATAAACGGTGTGTATTTGATTATATAACGGAGATAATTGCAAACCGTCTCACTGATTTACCCCCAAATTTCCTGCGTGAATCGCACCAAAACGAAAAAGGCCGCAGAGTTGCCCCTGCGGCCCGGTTCGGGCGCATGCTGCCACTGCGGCGGCTATGACACCCGGGCAGTTACTTCCGGCTACGCCACCAGCCCAGAATCAGACAGGTAAGAACACCGACCATGACCGGAGCGGCCAAATCGTGCCAGAACATAAACGCCCATTGCATTAACGTCATAGCGCCATCCTGATTGCAATGGCAACAGTTCGCGGCTATTCTCAACTTGTCGAAGGTCAAGTTAGCCCCCGTAATGTTGCCAGGTTTACCAAGCAACGTGCGGGGGTTTTCTCTTTCCAGCAACAGCTGCCGCCAGGGATCAAGCCCCCGCAACATTGCGCCTCTCCCGACAAGCGGGATTAGGGCGATCCTATAGTAACCTGGACAATATCGGCAATTGCTGAATACTGTTTATACGTCCAGTATCTCGTTTTTCAGAATAGCGCCAGATCTCGTTCGTGCCGCCTGCACTCGCTTTTCTCTCTTTGCCGCCAACAAACAGCGCCCATTTGGTCACAATTCGCCATACAACTTTCATATTTCTCGTCATCTTTTCTGCTTAACTGAAAGTCTTCCACCTTTAATGAGCATCACTATGTACCGTCGTCAGTTTTTGTTGGGGTTAGCGGCCACGGCATTAGTGGCGAGGAGTACTACACTTTTTGCCGCCGCCACCGGTAATACGGACTATTCGTTGCCGCTGTGGCCCGGTATTCCGCCCGGCGGCGGTGGGCCTGCGGGAAAGTTACAGATCGGCTTAAAAGGTGCGCGAAGCCATATTGCTACGCCTTCGTTGACGGTCATTGAGCCTGCTGTGCCCAACGGGCATGGAGTGTTGATTGCCGCAGGCGGTGGTTACAAACGCATTGAGATGACGATGGAAGCCTGGCCTGCGGCATATTGGCTGGTTGAGCGAGGATATACGGCGTATATCCTAAGCTACCGTTTACCCGGTGAAGGCTGGAATGATGGGAGTTGCGTGGCCCTGCAGGATGCGCAGAGAGCGTTACGGATCCTGCGAAGCCGCGAAAAACAGGTGAGCGCGTTGGGGTTTTCTGCGGGCGGGCATCTGCTGGCAATGGCGGCAACACGGTGTGATTACCACAGCTATCCGAGTGTGGATGCCCTGGACAACTTGCCGGCAAAAACAGACCGTGCGGCGCTGATTTACCCAATCATCACGCTGGAGAAACCGTATACCCACACCTCAACGCACAAAATGCTGGTGGGAAATCACGCCACTGACGCGCAAGAGGCTGCATGGTCCGCGCAAAACTACGTTACGCACCAAACGCCACCCATGTTTCTGGTGCAGGCGGAAGACGATCTGGTCTCCAGTCCACAAAACACGTTAATCCTGCAATCGGTCTGTATTCGTGAACAGGTAGCTGTCACGATGTATCGTTATCCCACCGGTGGACACGGTTTCGCGATGGGCCGACCCGGTACGCCGACCGTTGACTGGCCGGCTCATTATGAAAAGTGGTTACGCCAGACCTAACGTCTACCTGTGGATGACTCTGCTTCAACCGGCGTCAAATAATCCAGACGTAAAGGTTCCGCCAGTAGACTTTCCATCTGCCCGATAAACGCCTGAAAATGAGGCAGGGAGATATGTTCTTCCAGCGCGGCTTCATCAGCCCAGGATTCTCGCATGTAAAACGTATCCGGCTCGTCACGCAGCTGGAACAAGGCGTAATCCAGATTACCCGGTTCCTGTCGCGTCGGCAGTAGCAAAGCCTTTAGCGCCTGGCGCAATTCATCCGTTTTACCCGCTTTCGCCTTCAATACGGCAATTATCGAAATCATCTCAAAATCCCTCCAGCACGATTTTTCCCACCGCTCGGCCGGTTTCAAGCTGAGTGTGGGCTTTTTGCAAATTCTCGGCGTTGATTTTGCCGTAATGCTCACCCAGCGTGGTTTTGATTACCTGGGTATCGATAAGTGTGGCCACTTCGGTCAACAGCTGATGCTGAGCGGCAATATCGCGGGTCGTAAACATGGAGCGGGTAAACATAAACTCCCAGTGCAGCGAAATACTTTTGAGCTTCAGCGGCACCACGTCCAGGCTTTGTGGATCGTCAATGAGCGCCAGTTTTCCCTGCGGAGCCAGAGCTTCAATCAGCTGCGCGTAATGCCCCTCTGTATTGTTGAGGCTGGCAACGTGCGTCACTTCTTTCATGCCGATACGTGCCAGTTCTTCGCTCAGAGGCCTGCTGTGGTCGATAACATGATGTGCGCCCGCTTCGCGGACCCATTGCTGGCTTTCCGGGCGCGACGCGGTGCCGATTACCGTCATTTTCGTTAGTTTAGTGGCCAGCTGCGTCAGAATGGAGCCAACGCCACCGGCTGCACCGACGATCAGCAGCGTATCACCCGCGTTGCCATCACGCTGGACGCCAAGGCGGTCAAACAGTAATTCCCAGGCGGTAATGGCGGTGAGCGGCAATGCAGCCGCCGAGGCGTTATCCAGCGTTTTGGGTTTCAACGCGACGATGCGCTCATCCACTCGCTGAAATTCGCTGTTACTGCCCGGGCGGCCCAATGCGCCGGCATACCAGACTTCATCACCTGGGGCAAATAGGGTAACCGCATCGCCAATGGCTTTCACCACGCCGACGGCGTCCCAGCCCAGCACTCGTGGGGTATCGGAGGCGAATCCGGCACGGACTTTGGTGTCAACGGGATTGACGGAAATGGCTTTCACTTCGACCAGAATATCGTGTCCAGTTGCCTTTGGAATGGGCAGGTCGATTTCGTCAATGAACGGAATGTTACTGCCTTCAGTGGCGGCGCGGGTAATGGCAAATGCTTTCATGGTCTCTCCGGGTAGCGTTGTGCAATACCCGGATGTTAGGAGCAAGCGGCAAGGGGAAAAATAGCCCGTTAACGATAAGTGTTATACGCAAATCGAGAAAATCAGAGACGTTCGTAAAAAATCTCTTCCTCTTCCATCCTCTCTTCGATGTGTCGAGTCACTCGCTGTAGGGCGGCGAGATGCTTTTCCGCGGCTTGTTCAATGGTCATCGCTTTGGCGATGTACACGAGGTTAAGGCAGCCAATGACGCGTTCCTGGCTGCGGACTGGGACGGCGATGGAAGCAATTTTTTGTTCCAGTTGCCAGCCCTGGAAGTTGGCGCCATAGCCATTTTGACGCGTGCGTTCGAGAATGGCATGCAGTTTTTCCGGCTCGCGGGCCAGTTGATATTCTTCCTCTGGTCGTCCGGCCAGCATATCGATAATCGGTTGACGCTCGCTGTCCGGTGAGAAGGCAAGCCACGTCAGCCCTGATGCCGTCAGCAGCAGCGGCAGGCGGCGGCCGACCATTGAGCGGTGAAAAGAGAGACGGCTAAAACGGTGAGTGGTTTCACGTACCACCATCGCATCAACATCCAAAGTCGTTAAATCGGTTGGCCATATGACCTCGCGCAACAATTCGCCAAGTAGTGGTGTTGCGAGTGCAGAAATCCAATGTTCGTCACGAAATCCCTCGCTTAACTGCCGGACTTTCAGGGTTAAGCGGAAACTATCGTCTGACAAACTACGTCGGACGTATCCCTCTTCTTGCAGCGTCTCCAGCAGGCGTCGCACGGTGGTACGGTGCAGGCCGCTAAACTCCGCCAGGGTCGCTGTTGATGCGCCTCCGTCGAATTTATTTAACAAATTAAGCAACAATAATCCACGCGTTAACCCGCGAACGGTTTTGTAGTCTGTTGCGTCGTTATTCTTCATTTATCCCGCCATTTATTTATCTAAAACAACGTTGTGCACCTAGTGCACAACCTGGCTTGTTTTGATTGTAGCGCAAATCACCGGACATATACTGCGTCCATTATAAAAATATTTTTACATCAAATTAACAAGTGAGGCGATGCCGTTCACGGCACACGATCGCTTGGTCCGAGAAGTGAGGTATTGAAGATGACAACATCAAATCCGGATATCCAACCTGCAGTACAACACCATGTTCAGGTCGCCATCGCAGGCGCCGGCCCGGTTGGGCTCATGATGGCTAACTACCTGGGGCAGATGGGTATTGAAGTATTAGTAGTCGAGAAACTGGACAAGCTTATCGACTACCCCCGCGCCATTGGTATCGATGATGAAGCGCTGCGTACGATGCAATCCGTTAATCTCGTCGATAAAGTGCTGCCGCATACCACACCGTGGCACGCCATGCGATTCCTGACCCCGAAAGGCCGATGCTTTGCCGATATCCAGCCGATGACCGATGAGTTTGGCTGGTCGCGCCGCAACGCGTTTATCCAGCCGCAGGTCGATGAGGTGATGTATCAGGGGCTTAAGCGCTTCCCAAATGTTCGTTGTCTGTTCTCCCGCGAGCTGGAGGCCTTTAGCCAAAATGGTGACAGTGTCACTATTAATCTTAAAGGTGCCGACGGCGCACGTGAAACCATCAAAGCCGACTGGCTAGTGGCCTGCGACGGTGGGGCGAGCGTCATTCGCCGTACGCTGAACGTACCGTTTGAAGGCAAAACCGCGCCAAACCAGTGGATCGTGATTGATATTGCCAACGATCCGCTGGCGACACCGCACATCTATCTGTGCTGCGATCCGGTGCGTCCGTATGTCTCTGCGGCACTGCCGCACGGCGTTCGTCGTTTCGAATTTATGGTGATGCCGGGCGAAACCGAAGCTCAGTTGAGTGAACCGGACAACATGCGCCGCTTGTTAAGCCAGGTTCTTCCCGATCCCGATGACGTCGAATTAATTCGCCAGCGCGTCTACACCCACAACGCGCGTCTGGCAGAACGCTTCCGTATTGACCGTGTTCTGCTGGCGGGGGATGCCGCCCATATCATGCCGGTCTGGCAAGGTCAGGGCTACAACAGCGGGATGCGCGATGCCTTCAACCTGGCGTGGAAGCTGGCGTTGGTGGTGAACGGCAAAGCGGGCGATGCGCTGTTGGATACCTATCAACAGGAACGCCGCGACCACGCCAAAGCGATGATTGATCTCTCTGTTACTGCTGGCAACGTCCTGGCGCCGCCGAAACGCTGGCACGGCACCGTTCGCGACGGAATTTCCTGGCTGTTGAATTACCTCCCGTCGGTGAAACGTTATTTCCTCGAAATGCGCTTTAAACCGATGCCTCAGTACCGGGAAGGCGCGCTGTTGCTGGAAAACAATACCAGGTCATCACCGGTCGGCAAGATGTTTATCCAGCCGAAAGTGACGCGGGAAAATGGCGATATTGTTCTGCTTGATGAGGTGATTGGCGCGAAGTTCGCGGTGATCGCCTGGGGCTGTAACCCGCTGTGGGGCATGAGTGAAAGCCAGATTGCGCAATGGCGTGAGTTGGGCACCTGCTTTATTCAGGTGGTACCGGATGTACAGATCCGCACGCCGCAGGACAATTTCGACGGCGTAATCCGTATTGGCGATAGCCAAAACCGTCTGAAAACCTGGTTTGCTGCGCAGGATGCCTCGATTGCCGTTGTGCGCCCGGACCGCTTTGTGGCGGCGCTGGCTATCCCGCAGACGCTCAGCAATAAACTTAACCAGCTGGCTGGCGTCATGGCGTTAACCCGCGTTGGTTCTGACCTTCACGTTGAAAAGGTGGCCTGAGATGAATGCCTATCTTCACTGTCTCTCCCATACGCCGCTGGTGGGCTATGTCGACCCAGAGCAAGCGGTGCTGGACGAAGTTAACGGCGTTATTGCCGCCGCTCGCGACCGTATTACCGCGTTTGCGCCAGAACTGGTGGTGCTGTACGCCCCGGATCACTACAACGGCTTTTTCTACGATGTGATGCCACCGTTCTGCCTGGGTGTTGGCGCCACCTCGATTGGCGATTTTTCCAGTGCGGCCGGTGAGCTGCCGGTACCGACCGAGCTGGCAGAAGCCTGCGCTCATTCGGTGATGAAAAGCGGCATCGATCTGGCGGTTTCTTACTGCATGCAGGTGGATCACGGCTTTGCACAGCCGCTGGAACTGCTGCTTGGCGGGCTGGACAACGTGCCGGTACTGCCGGTGTTTATCAACGGTGTGGCCACGCCGCTGCCGGGCTTCCAGCGTACTCGCATGCTGGGGGAAGCGATGGGCCGTTTCCTGTCAACGCTGAACAAGCGGGTACTGATTTTAGGCTCTGGTGGGCTATCGCATCAGCCGCCGGTACCGGAGCTGGCTAAGGTCGATGCGCACATGCGCGATCGTCTGCTGGGCAGCGGTAAGCAGCTTCCGGCCGATGAGCGTGAACTGCGCCAGCGTCGGGTGATTGAAGCCGCCGAGCGCTTTGTCGAAGACCAGAAAACCCTGCATCCCCTGAACCCTATCTGGGACAACCAGTTTATGACGCTGCTCGAGCAGGGTCGCCTCGCGGAGTTGGATGCCATCAGCAACGAAGAGCTTTCTGCCATTGCCGGTAAATCGACGCATGAAGTGAAAACCTGGGCCGCTGCCTTCGCCACGATTAACGCGATGGGTCACTACCGCACGGAAAACCGTTATTACCGCCCGATCCCTGAGTGGATTGCCGGGTTCGGCTCCCTGAGCGCTAAAACAACGAATTGATTAAGCAGGAGAATATGATGAGCTACCAACCACAAACCGAAGCCGCAACCAGCCGTTTTCTCAACGTCGAAGAAGGCGGTCAGACGCTGCGTATCCATTTTAACGACTGCGGTCAGGGTACCGAAACCGTGGTTCTGCTGCACGGTTCCGGCCCAGGAGCAACGGGCTGGGCAAACTTCAGCCGCAATATCGACTCATTAGTTGAAGCCGGCTACCGCGTGCTGCTGTTGGACTGCCCGGGCTGGGGCAAAAGCGACTCGATCGTCAACACCGGTTCCCGCTCTGATCTCAACGCCCGCATTCTGAAAAGCGTGGTCGATCAGCTAGATATCGAGAAAGTTCACCTGCTGGGTAACTCGATGGGTGGGCATAGTGCGGTCGCTTTCACGCTGACATGGCCTGAACGCGTGGGCAAACTGGTTCTGATGGGCGGCGGCACCGGCGGTATGAGCCTGTTTACGCCAATGCCGACCGAAGGCATCAAGTTGCTCAATGGCCTGTATCGCGAACCGACCATCGAAAACCTCAAGAAGATGATGAGCATTTTTGTCTATGACACCAGCGATTTGACCGAGGCGCTGTTTGAAGCACGTCTTAACAACATGCTGTCGCGTCGCGATCATCTGGAAAACTTTATCAAAAGCCTGGAGGCCAACCCGAAACAGTTCCCGGACTTCGGCCCGCGTTTGGCGGAAATCAAAGCGCAAACCCTGGTGGTTTGGGGACGTAACGACCGTTTCGTACCGATGGATGCCGGGCTGCGCCTGCTGTCGGGGATCAACGGTTCGGAGCTGCACATTTACCGCGATTGCGGGCACTGGGCGCAGTGGGAGCACGCGGAAGCGTTCAACCAGCTGGTACTTAACTTCCTCGACCGCGTGTAAGGAGTCGATATGTCGAATTATTCTCTGGAATCTTTGGCCCAGGCGCTACGCACCGCCGAAGAGAGCGGCCAAACGATTGAACCATTGCGCGATGTTATCGGCCTGCAAAACGCTGAAGCGGCCTACGCCATCCAGCGTATCAACGTTCAGCACGGCGTGGCGCAGGGTCGGCGCATCGTGGGGCGCAAAGTGGGCTTAACCCATCCGAAAGTGCAGCAACAGCTGGGGGTGGATCAGCCGGACTTTGGCACGCTGTTTGCCGACATGTGCTACGGCGATAACGAAACTATCCCGTTTAGCCGCGTCCTACAGCCCAAAATTGAAGCGGAAATTGCGCTGGTGCTAAACCGCGATCTGCCGCACGCCGACTCCACGTTTGACGAGCTGTATAACGCCATCGAATGGGTGGTTCCGGCGCTGGAAGTGGTGGGCAGCCGTGTGCGCGACTGGTCGATTAAATTCGTTGATACGGTAGCGGATAACGCCTCCTGTGGTGTGTATGTGGTTGGCGGCCCGGCACAGCGCCCAGCAGCGCTGGATCTGAAAAACTGCGCCATGACCATGACGCGTAATCACGAAGACGTCTCTAGCGGACGTGGCAGTGAATGTTTAGGTCATCCGCTCAACGCCGCTGTCTGGTTGGCGCGCAAAATGGCCAGCCTCGGTGAGCCGCTGCGGGCAGGCGATATTGTCCTGACCGGTGCGCTGGGCCCAATGGTGGCAGTCAACCCGGGCGATCGTTTTGATGCGGTGATCGAAGGTATTGGTTCGGTATCCGCAACGTTTTCTGCCAAAGAGCAAGAAGGAAGTCAGTCATGAGTAAATGTAAAGTCGCCATCATCGGCTCCGGGAATATCGGTACCGACCTGATGATTAAAATTCTCCGCCACGGTCAGCATCTGGAGATGTCGGTAATGGTGGGGATTGACCCGAATTCCGACGGCCTGGCTCGCGCCAGCCGTATGGGCGTAGCGACCACACACGAAGGCGTTAACGGGCTGATGGCGATGAAAGAATTCGCCGATATCGACATCGTGTTTGATGCCACCAGCGCCGGAGCGCATATCAAAAATGACGCGGCGCTGCGTAAAGCTAAACCCAATATCCGCCTGATTGACCTGACGCCAGCAGCCATCGGCCCGTACTGCGTACCGGTGGTGAACCTGGATAAAAACCTCTCGCAGGGCAACGTCAACATGGTGACCTGCGGCGGACAGGCGACCATCCCGATGGTGGCTGCCGTTTCTCGTGTCGCCAAAGTTCACTACGCCGAAATTATCGCTTCTATATCGAGTAAATCCGCGGGCCCGGGCACCCGTGCCAACATCGATGAATTTACAGAAACCACCTCGCAGGCGATTGAAGTGGTGGGCGGTGCGGCGAAAGGCAAAGCCATTATTATTCTCAACCCGGCGGAGCCGCCGGTGATGATGCGCGACACGGTTTACGTGCTGAGTGAAGCGGCGTCTCAGGCCGAAATCGAAGCCTCCATCGCGGAAATGGCGGCTGCGGTTCAGGCCTATGTGCCGGGCTATCGTCTGAAGCAGAAAGTGCAGTTTGAAGTGATACCTGAAGATAAGCCGGTCAATATTCCTGGCGTGGGGCGGTTCTCCGGGCTGAAAACGGCGGTCTATCTGGAAGTCGAAGGGGCGGCACACTATCTGCCTGCCTACGCCGGTAACCTCGACATTATGACCTCAGCGGCGATGTCAACCGCAGAAAAAATGGCGCAAACGCTGGTGAAAGTGGCAGGAGAAGTCGCATGAACGGTAAAAAACTCTATATCTCTGATGTGACCTTGCGTGACGGTATGCACGCCATCCGCCATCAATATTCGTTAGATAACGTCCGCCAGATAGCCAAAGCGCTGGACGATGCACGCGTTGATTCAATTGAAGTGGCGCACGGCGACGGCCTGCAGGGTTCCAGCTTTAACTACGGTTTTGGTGCCCACAGCGACGTTGAGTGGATTGCGGCGGCGGCAGAGGTCGTGACCCACAGTAAAATCGCCACGCTGTTGATCCCCGGTATCGGTACGCTTCATGACCTGAAGAATGCTTATCAGGCTGGGGCACGCGTGGTACGCGTGGCGACACACTGTACCGAAGCGGATGTATCCGCCCAGCATATCGCCTATGCCCGTGAACTGGGGATGGACACCGTCGGTTTCCTGATGATGAGCCATATGACCACCCCTGAAAATCTGGCGAAGCAGGCCAAATTGATGGAAGGCTACGGCGCAACCTGTATCTACGTGGTGGACTCCGGCGGTGCGATGAACATGAACGACATCCGCGATCGCTTCCGCGCGCTCAAAGATGTGCTCAATCCAGAAACCCAAACCGGGATGCACGCCCACCACAACCTGAGTCTGGGCGTCGCCAACTCGCTGGTGGCGGTGGAAGAGGGCTGCGATCGTATCGATGCCAGCCTTGCGGGTATGGGGGCTGGGGCCGGAAACGCACCGCTGGAGGTGTTTATCGCCGCCGCGGATAAACAGGGCTGGCAGCACGGCACCGATCTCTATGCACTGATGGCGGCGGCCGACGATCTGGTTCGTCCATTGCAGGATCGCCCGGTCCGCGTCGACCGTGAAACATTGGCTCTCGGCTACGCCGGTGTCTACTCCAGCTTCCTGCGTCACAGTGAAGTCGCTGCCGCCCGCTACGGTCTGAGCGCCGTGGATATTCTGGTGGAACTGGGGAAACGTCGGATGGTGGGCGGCCAGGAAGATATGATCGTTGACGTGGCGTTAGATCTGAAAGCCAAAGCACAAGCCTGATAATGAACCGGTCGGCAATGTACTGACCGGGCGAACGAAAATGAAAAAACAATGTGGCCGGCAACGTATCGGCCACCTTTTATCATCTGCACTCAACGAAAGGTAGCACTATGTCGAATATCTCTCATGTTTCCTCTCCTCCTAATACCTCACGCCTGATGCAAACCGTCGGGCTTTGCTTTTTAGTCGCGCTGATGGAAGGGCTGGATTTACAGGCCGCCGGTATCGCTGCCGTCGGTATTGCTCAGGCATTTACGCTGGATAAAATGCAGATGGGCTGGATTTTTAGCGCCGGTATCCTTGGACTGCTACCCGGTGCGCTGTTTGGCGGCATGCTGGCGGATCGTTATGGCCGCAAGAAGGTGCTGCTGGGCTCGGTGGCGCTGTTCGGCCTGTTCTCGATTGCCACTGCGCTGGCGTGGGATTACCCAACGCTGGTGTTTGCTCGCCTGATGACCGGCGTTGGCTTGGGGGCGGCGCTGCCCAACCTGATTGCGCTGACCTCCGAAGCCGCCGGTCCACGTTTTCGCGGTACGGCGGTCAGCCTGATGTACTGCGGTGTGCCGATTGGCGCCGCGCTGGCGGCGGCGATGGGTGCAAGTGGCCTGGCGCAGGCGTGGCAAACCATATTCTGGGTTGGTGGTATCGTCCCGCTATTATTGGTCCCACTGCTGATGTTCCGCCTGCCGGAGTCACAGGCATTCAGCGCCCAGCTGCAGGACACACCAATGCCGCTACGGGCGATTTTTGCCCCTGAGACCGCTTCCGCCACGCTGCTGCTGTGGCTGTGTTACTTCTTCACTCTGCTGGTGGTGTACATGCTGATCAACTGGCTGCCGATGCTGTTGGTGGACCAGGGCTTTAGCGCTTCACAGGCTTCCGGCGTGATGTTCGCTCTGCAAATAGGTGCGGCACTGGGTACGTTGATGCTGGGTGCATTAATGGACAAACTCAGCCCGCTGAAAATGTCGCTGCTGATTTATAGCGGCATGCTGGCCTCGCTGATCGCGCTGGGGGCGGCAAACTCATTTAGCCTGATGCTGATTTCCGGCTTTGTCGCGGGAATGTTCGCGACCGGCGGACAGAGCGTGCTTTATGCGTTGGCACCGCTGTTTTATCGCACGGAAATCCGCGCTACCGGCGTGGGTACCGCCGTGGCGGTAGGGCGATTGGGGGCCATGAGCGGCCCGCTGCTGGCGGGGAAAATGCTGGCGCTGGGGACCGGAACCGTGGGTGTGATGGCGGCATCGGCCCCGGGAATTGTACTGGCGGGCGTGGCGGTATTTTGGCTGATGAAAAAAGAACAGCGAAATGGTGAAGTGAAAAGCACTGAGCTTTAAATCGGCGGTCTTGTATTAATTTGCCATGATATTTTTTAATGTTATGGCATAAAAAGCACAGTTATCCCGGCATTAGCGTTCCTATACTGTCTGTCACATTCATCATGATGCAACAGGCAGGACGTTATGACCCAGTACGGCACGTTTTCCCTTGGTTCTCACTTTGTTAATCGCCTCGGCTACGGGGCGATGCAGTTAGCTGGCCCCGGCGTCTTTGGCCCACCAAAGGACCGTCATGCAGCGATTGATGTCTTGCGTGAAGCACTGGCGCTGGGCGTTAACCATATTGATACCAGCGATTTCTACGGCCCGCATGTCACCAACCAAATCATTCGTGAAGCGCTGCATCCATACGCCGATGATTTGGTGATCGTCACTAAAATCGGCGCACGACGCGGTGATGATGCGTCCTGGCTTCCGGCCTTCTCACCGGCGGAGCTGAAACAGGCGGTGCATGATAACCTGCGCAATCTTGGTCTCGATGCGCTGGATGTGGTCAATATGCGGGTAATGATTGGCGACGGTCATGCGCCGCGCGAAGGCTCAATTGAGGCCTCGGTTAGCGTATTGGCCGAACTGCAGCAGCAGGGGCTGGTGAAGCATATCGGACTCAGTAACGTGACGCCAACCCAAGTGGCCGAGGCGCGCAAGGTGGCGAATATTGTTTGTGTGCAAAACGAATACAACATTGCCCATCGCGGTGATGATGCGCTGATTGATGCGCTGGCGCGTGACGGTATCGCCTACGTACCTTTCTTCCCGCTGGGGGGCTTCTCACCGCTACAATCGTCAACGCTGAATGATATCGCGGCATCGTTGGGCGCGACACCAATGCAGGTGGCTCTGGCCTGGCTGCTACACCGCTCGCCGAATATCCTGCTGATCCCTGGGACCTCTTCGGTCGCGCACCTGAGGGAAAATATGGCAGCGGCGCAGCTGACACTGTCGGCAGAAACGCTGGCGGCGCTCGACGGTATTGCTGCTAAGGGCTAACGGGAGACGCCATGGCTAAAAAACTCTCCGCCCAATGTCACTGTGGTGCCGTGGCATTTACCGTTGAGCTTAGCGACGGATTCAATACGATACGGCGCTGTAACTGCTCTTATTGCCGGATGCGTGGTGCGGTGGCCGTGTCCGCGCCGCTGTCGGGTATGACTTTGTTACGCGGGCAGGACAAGCTGACAGAATATCGCTTTAATACCGGCGAGGCGGTGCATTACTTCTGCTCGGTGTGCGGTATTTATCCATTCCATCAGCGGCGTTCTAATCCGCAGCAGTACGGCATTAATGTGGCGTGTATTGAGGGCGTATCACCGTTTGATTTTCCCTGTGTGGAAGTGCACGACGGGGTCAATCATCCGAAGGATGGCGGTGGTGGGGTGGTCGGTTTTCTACGCTACGAGAAAAAATCGGCTGAGCAATAAAACAAAAAACCCTGCGATTAAGCAGGGTTTTTTCTAACTGGGGACGATTACGCCACCAGGCTGTCGATCGCCGCTTTCGCGTCGGAAGTGGCTTTAGTCGCGACTTCTGGACCGTAAGCGATGCCTTCAGCGAAGACGACGTTCACGTCGGTGATCCCGATGAAGCCCAGGAACACGTTCAGGTATGGGGTGATCAGGTCAGTTGGGGAATCTTTATGGATACCACCACGGCTGGACAGAACGATAGCGCGTTTGCCGGTCACCAGACCTTCTGGACCTTTCTCGGTGTAGCGGAAAGTCACGCCTGCACGAGCAATCAGGTCGAAGTAGTTTTTCAGCTGAGTTGGGATGTTGAAGTTATACATTGGTGCTGCGATAACAATAACGTCGTGTGCTTTCAGCTCGGCAATCAGCTCGTCAGAGAGCGTCAGTGCTTCCTGCTGGCGTGGCGTCAGCGGGGAGTCGCTTGGGCGCAGCGCGCCGACCAGTTCGCCATCCAGCACTGGGATTGGGTTCGCAGCCAGGTCACGGACGGTGATTTCGTCAGCGGAGTGCTTTTCGCGCCACTGTTCAACAAAATAGTCGGACAGCTGACCTGATTGAGAGTAGCCTGCCAGGATGCTGGATTTCAGAACCAATACTTTGCTCATAGGTAATTCCTTATATTTGATTGACGGGCGTTGCCCTGTTGCTTGATGACACTCTATTCACATTCCTGCCACAGGGATAGCGCAATATATCGAATTCTATTGTCAGTTTTTTTGAACAAGGCATGAAATACACAAATGTGGTACGCTAGGACCATACTTTATAAGAGCTTTTTCCTGGCAGTAAGCTGCCCGATAAGACTATGACAGAACAAGAAAAAATCACCTTTGCGATGCTGAACCAGCGCCTTGATGCGCTGATGCTGCGGGATAAACTGCGCTTTGCCCGCCGATTACACGGCGTTAAAAAGGTTAAAAATCCTGATGCTCAACAGGCCATTATTCAGGAGATGGCGCAAGAAATTGAACAGGCTGCCGGTAAAGTCGTGCTGCGTGAAGCCGCGCGTCCGGTGATTGATTACCCGGAAAATCTACCCGTCAGCCAGAAAAAACAGGCCATTCTTGAAGCCGTGCGCGACAACCAGGTGGTTATTGTGGCGGGGGAAACCGGTTCAGGGAAAACCACCCAGCTGCCGAAAATCTGTATGGAGCTGGGGCGCGGGATTAAAGGTCTTATCGGCCATACCCAGCCGCGTCGTCTGGCCGCTCGTACCGTTGCCAACCGTATTGCCGAAGAGTTGAAAACCGAGCCGGGCGGCTGCATCGGTTATAAAGTGCGTTTTAGCGATCACGTCAGCGATAACACCATGGTGAAGCTGATGACCGACGGGATTTTGCTGGCCGAAATCCAGCAGGACCGTCTGTTGATGCAGTACGACACCATTATTATCGATGAAGCGCACGAACGCAGCCTGAACATCGATTTCCTGCTCGGTTACCTGCGCGAGCTGCTGCCGCGTCGGCCAGACCTCAAAATCATCATCACCTCGGCAACCATCGATCCGGAACGCTTCTCGCGCCACTTTAATAATGCGCCAATTATCGAGGTTTCCGGTCGTACTTACCCGGTTGAAGTTCGCTATCGACCGATTGTCGAAGAGGCTGACGATACCGAACGCGATCAACTGCAGGCCATTTTTGACGCTGTCGATGAGCTGGGCCGTGAAAGTGCAGGCGATATTCTGATCTTTATGAGCGGTGAGCGCGAAATTCGCGACACCGCCGATGCGCTCAGCAAGCGCGACCTGCGGCATACCGAAATTTTGCCGCTGTACGCACGCTTGTCGAACAGTGAACAAAACCGCGTTTTCCAGTCGCACAGTGGGCGTCGTATCGTACTGGCCACCAACGTCGCGGAAACCTCGCTCACCGTACCGGGCATCAAATACGTGATTGACCCTGGTACCGCGCGTATCAGCCGCTACAGCTATCGCACCAAGGTGCAGCGTCTGCCAATTGAGCCGGTTTCACAGGCGTCGGCAAACCAGCGTAAGGGCCGCTGCGGCCGTGTGTCGGAAGGGATTTGTATTCGTCTGTATTCAGAAGATGATTTCCTGTCGCGCCCGGAATTTACCGATCCCGAGATTCTGCGTACCAACCTGGCTTCCGTTATCCTGCAGATGACCGCGCTGGGGCTGGGAGATATTGCCGCGTTCCCGTTTGTTGAAGCGCCGGATAAGCGCAATTTTCAGGACGGTGTACGCCTACTCGAAGAACTGAGCGCTATTACCACCGACGAACAGCAAACGGCTTATAAACTGACGCCGCTAGGCCGCCAGTTGAGTCAGTTGCCGGTTGACCCGCGCCTGGCGCGCATGGTGCTGGAAGCACAAAAACATGGCTGCGTACGCGAAGCGATGATTATCACTTCGGCGCTCTCCATCCAGGATCCGCGTGAGCGTCCGATGGACAAAAAGCAGGCATCGGATGAGAAACATCAGCGTTTCCACGACAAAGAGTCTGACTTCCTGGCCTTTGTGAATTTGTGGAACTATCTCGGTGAACAGCAAAAAGCGTTGTCGTCGAACCAGTTCCGCCGTCAGTGTAAGCTGGATTTCCTCAACTATCTGCGCGTGCGCGAATGGCAGGATATCTACACCCAGCTGCGCCAGGTGGTGAAAGAGCTGGGCATTCCGGTGAACAGTGAACCGGCGGAATACCGTGAAATCCATGTCGCGCTGCTGACCGGCCTGCTGTCGCATATCGGCATGAAGGATACGGATAAGCAGGAGTTTACCGGCGCGCGTAACGCCCGTTTCTCGATTTTCCCAGGCTCCGGTCTGTTTAAAAAACCGCCGAAATGGGCGATGGTTGCCGAGTTGGTGGAAACCAGCCGTCTGTGGGGCCGCATCGCCGCGCGCATCGACCCGGAATGGGTTGAGCCGGTCGCTCAGCATCTGATCAAACGTTCGTACAGTGAACCGCACTGGGAGCGCGCGCAGGGTGCGGTGATGGCGACCGAAAAAGTGACGGTCTACGGCTTGCCGATTGTGGCAGCGCGTAAGGTCAACTATAGCCAGATTGACCCAGCGTTGTGCCGCGAGCTGTTTATTCGTCATGCGCTGGTGGAAGGTGACTGGCAAACCCGTCACGCCTTCTTCCGCGACAACTTAAAGTTGCGCAGTGAAATTGAAGAGCTGGAGCATAAATCGCGCCGCCGCGACATCCTGGTGGATGACGAGACGATGTTTGAATTTTACGACCAGCGCATCAGCCATGACGTGATTTCCGCGCGCCACTTCGATAAGTGGTGGAAACAGGCCAGCCGTGAAACGCCGGATCTGCTCAACTTTGAAAAGAGCATGCTGATTAAAGAAGGCGCGGAGCAGGTCAGCAAGCTGGACTATCCGAACTTCTGGCATCAGGGCAACCTGAAGCTGCGTTTGACCTATCAGTTTGAACCGGGCGCCGATGCCGATGGCGTCACGGTGCATATCCCGCTGCCGCTGTTAAACCAGGTGGAAGAGGCTGGGTTTGAGTGGCAGATTCCTGGGCTGCGTCGTGAACTGATTATCGCGCTGATTAAATCGCTGCCAAAACCGGTTCGGCGTAATTTTGTGCCCGCGCCAAACTATGCAGAAGCCTTCTTAGGGCGCGTGACGCCGCTGGAATTGCCGCTGCTGGATTCGCTGGAGCGCGAACTGCGCCGGATGACCGGCGTCACCGTTGAGCGCGATGCCTGGCAGTGGGATCAGGTACCCGATCACCTTAAAATCACCTTCCGGGTCGTTGACGACAAAAACAAGAAGCTGCAGGAAGGGCGTGTTTTACAGGATCTGAAAGACGCGCTGAAAGGCAAAGTTCAGGAGACACTTTCCTCCGTTGCCGATGACGGTATCGAGCAAAACGGCCTGCACATCTGGAGCTTTGGCGACTTGCCAGAACGCTATGAACAAAAGCGCGGAAACTATAAGGTGAAAGCCTGGCCGGCGCTGGTGGATGAGCGTGACAGCGTGGCGATCAAACTGTTCGATAACGAGCTGGAACAGCAGCAGATGATGTGGCGCGGCCTGCGTCGCCTGTTGCTGCTCAATATTCCGTCGCCGATTAAATATTTGCACGAGAAGCTGCCGAACAAAGCCAAGCTGGGTCTCTACTTTAACCCGTACGGTAAAGTGCTGGATCTGATTGACGACTGCATCTCCTGCGGTGTCGATAAGCTGATTGACGAGGCGGGCGGCCCAGTATGGACCGAAGCAGGATTTGCTGCGCTGCATGACAAAGTGCGTGCCGATCTCAACGAAACGGTGGTAGGCATAGCCAAGCAGGTTGAGCAGATTCTCACCGCAGTGTTTAACGTCAACAAGCGGCTGAAAGGGCGCGTGGACATGACCATGGCGCTGGGGCTGTCGGATATCAAGGCACAGATGAATGGCCTGGTGTATCGCGGTTTTGTCACCGGCAACGGTTTCCGTCGTCTGGGCGATACGCTGCGTTACTTGCAGGCGATTGAAAAACGTCTGGAGAAAATGGCGGTTGACCCGCACCGCGATCGTGCGCAGATGCTGAAAGTGGAGAGCGTTCAGCAGGCGTGGCAGCAGTGGCTGAACAAGCTGCCGCCAGCACGTCGGGAGGATGAAGACGTAAAAGAGATCCGTTGGATGATTGAAGAGCTGCGAGTCAGCTTCTTCGCACAGCAGCTCGGTACGCCGTATCCAATCTCCGATAAGCGTATCCTGCAGGCGATGGAGCAGATTGTTGTTTAAAGCAGAGGGCTGGCGGGATTTAGGCGGTTTACGTTTGATGTTGGGCGGTTAAGCATCAAACTCCGTTGAGCTTTCCAGCCGATTGCGCTCCTTATTTATTTCCTGTCATTTAATTTGAATGGCGCAAGGAGCGCGCAGGGGGCGGCCAATCGCCGCCGCCCCCTGCACCCCCAGGCTCTGGCGGCAGAATCGCCGCTTCGCGGTTCCCTCAGCTT
>NZ_LGHZ01000036.1 GCF_001266615.1 Kluyvera genomosp. 1
TGAGGCGAACCGAGACAGGGACGTCGAGTTTCGCCGTGCCGCAGGCTGGAGTTCGGAGGCGAACGCAGTGCGAAGCACCGATTTCACCGCGGGGCCGCGGGGATTGCTAAGAGGGGGCGCGGCGCCCCCCTTAGCCCGTTCACGGGTGCAGTTATTTCATGTTCTGCCAAACATAAAGTGAACGGAATCGTGCACTCAACTGCCAAACATCACGTGAACGGAGTCTCCTGCCTAACTGTCAGGCCTGATTAAGCAAATCCAGCAGCTGACGCACAGCCGGATTTTCCGCCGCCTGAATGGCATAGCAGATTCCCAATCTACGCACCAGCGGATAGCCCGGTAGCGCGCGGTAGGCTAAATCGCAGCGTGATTCCACCAGCGACTGCGGGGCAATCGCCAGACCAAAACCACCCTCAACCAGATCTAACGCCAGCGTAAAGCTGCCCGAGTTGGCGCTCGGCGCGCCGGCAGATGGACCGTAGAACGGCAAAAATCGCTGATGGGAATCATGTGCGGGGTACATCACCCACGGATAGCCGTAGAGCAGCTCCAGATTCAGTTCTGCCAGCTCGCTGACCGGATGCGCCGACGGATAGGCCAGCACGTACGGCTCGTCGTACAGCGGCATAAACAGTTCGTCTTCGCAGCGCAGGCTTTCGCAGCCGAGACGAATGTCGCCCGTACAGCCGGGATCAAGGGTCACCAGCGTATCCGGCATCTCGCCGCCAATTTGCTGTAACAACGACGCCAGACATGGTGAAGCGATGTCTTGTTCGATGCCGATAGTCAGCGGCGCTTTGTCCTGACGCTTGCGAAAACGTGCGGTCAGCGTGGCCATATCCTGGATCATCCGACAGGCGTGGGGATAGAGCGCGCGCGCATCTTCTGTCACCTCCACGCCGCGGGGTTTACGCACGAAAAGCTGAGTGCCTAGCTCCTCTTCCAGGGCTTTAACGGTGGCAGAAAGTGCAGGCTGTGTCAGACTTAACTGTTCAGCGGCACGGGTAATATTGCGCTCTTCAAAGACTGAGATGAAGGCGCTGAGCTGTCGTTTATCCATAGGAATTATTTATGGCTGTGAAAAAAACAAACCATTTTTCACCATTTCTAATCGGAATTAAAGTAGCGCCATCAATTTTATTTATGAGGAATTCTCTATGAACGCTGCATCCAAACCTTTAGTCGTGATCACCGGCGCCAGCTCCGGCATTGGCCTTGCCACCGCGAAGCTGCTGTCTGAGCGCGGCCATGCGTTGCTGCTGCTGGCACGTCGTGTGGACAGGATGACGGCGCTGAATCTGCCGCGCACCCTGTGTCGTTCCGTCGATGTGACCGACCGTCAAGCCGTTGCCGCAGCGATTGCCGAAGCCGAGCAGCAGTTTGGGCCGGTGGATGCGATGGTCAACAACGCGGGCGTGATGCTGCTGGGCAACATTGACGATCAGAACCCGGATGAATGGGAACAGATGCTGGACGTCAACGTGAAAGGTCTGCTGAATGGCGTGCACGCGGTGACTAAAGGGATGATTGAACGTAAAGCGGGCACCATCATCAACATCAGCTCCATCGCCGGGCGTAAAACCTTCCCGAACCACGTGGTGTATGTCGGCACTAAGTTCGCCGTCCACGGTCTGTCTGAAAACCTGCGTGAAGAGCTGTCACCGCACAACGTGCGCGTGGTGGTGATTGCCCCAGGCGCCGTTGAAACCGAGCTGCTGAGCCACACCACCAGCGATGATATCAAAGCCGGTTATCAGGAATGGAAGCAGGATATGGGCGGGAAAGTGCTGAGTCCAGAAGATGTGGCGCACGCGATTGAGTACGCCTATGCCCAGCCGCAGTACGTCTGTATTCGTGAAATTGTGCTGGCTGCGACCCGCCAGGGAGCATAACCCCTTTTACGTTGGTGCGCCCCGACGTAAAAGGTTTCGGCGGGTATGCGGGGGATTGCCCGCATACCCGTCTTCGCTTATTTCACATTCAGCGTGTAGACCGCCGGCAGTGCCCCTGCTGATTTCACCAGTTCAAGGCGGATTTTTGACACGCGACGCGGAGCCTCCAGCGTATGCTGGCAGACGGAATGACGGTTATCGTCAACCTCGGCGAGCAGTTCATCATCGGCCCACAGTCGATAATGGGTGGTACAGTGCGGCGTCACCGCAGCATGGTGGCCCATTTGCACGGTTTCCATCGCGTTATCAAAATCATTATCGAACACCAGCGTCAGCGACTGTACGGTTTGCGGTGCATCCCATTGCCACGTTAACTCTGGTTTAGCATCGTCGAGCGCGGGCGCCCAGCCGTTGATATGCTGTTCTGGGCGCAGTCGACCGTTAAGCAGATTTTGCACGTCATAGCAGCGCAGCGGAGTGACGAAATGAATCGCGGGCATCACCTGATGCGGGCGGCGACGCGGCACCCAGAAATCAAACTCTTCTGCGCCAAAATCACCGTCAACAATCTGTCGTGGATGTTTCGCGACGCGGGCATTCTGGCTATTAAACACCGTCATCACGCCCGGCAGCTCAAGGCTGGTTAAGGCGATGTCGACATTACTGTTGCTCTCAAAAGCGATAAACAGGTAGCGGTCGGCATCGCTTTGCCAGTCGAAGGCCACGCGGTATTCACCCGTTTCTTCAACCATGAATGAACGCTCGTCCAGCAGCGTGTCGGCGCAATAGTTAGCGGCTTTTTGACTGCCCAACAGGCTGATTTTTAATGGCTGCGCCGTGGCAGAACGCAGGGTGAAGCGCATTTCCGGCAGCGATTCCCCGGCTGGTAACGGCAGCAGCAGAGCCATACGCTCGTCGAGCGCCATCCACTCACCGTTGGCCGGGAGGGTAGCGAGCTGCATTTCACTGCTGGCGGTGACCTGTGCGCCGCGCGCGGGATCCTTTAGGCGCTGGCGTGGAATGTAGCAGCCGGTGTGCTGAAGATGCTGCTGCAATTTGCCGATATGTTTGCCTTCCGCCAGCTGTGGGGCATTCAGTTTATACTGCTGACATAGCGCGGCGGCGCGGCCAACCACCTCACCCAGCAGACCGCAGGTACACATCACGCGGGCGCTGCCGAAGGCGACGTGCGAGGCGGAGATCAGCCGCCCGGTGAGGAATAGATTATCCAGCGAACGGCTATACAGGCTGCGATAAGGAATGGTGTAGGTGCCTTTACTGTGGAACTGGCGGCAGCCGTCGTGGCTGCTGTAAACGCCGTCGGCCGGATGCAGGTCAATCGACCAGCCGCCGTAACCGACCGCATCGTAGTGGTCACGCTGTTCCATAATGTCCTGCTGGCACAGCAGATGGTCGCCGATAAAGCGGCGACTTTCACGTTTGCCGGGGATCGCACCCACCCACTCGATGGTCAGGTTATCCGCATCCGGGAATTCGCCGGAATTTTTGATGTAGTTCCACACGCCCCAGACGATTTTCCACAGCTCCCATTTGATCTCTTCGCTGTCGTGAATGGTATCGAGGCGGCCGCCCCATTCCAGCCACCACAGATCGCAACCGTTGAGGGTGGAAGTCAGGCGTTTATAGCGCGGGATCTCTTCAATGTTCTGCAGCGCGAAAGAGGGAGGAACAAACCTCACCGGTTCGCTGCCTTTGCGGGTATAGAAGTAGATCGAGTGGCCGAGTTTATGGCCAAAGTTGTCGCCCGGCGCCATTTTCTCCCCCAACTCTTCAGCATCCTCGGCACCGATGCGGTACTCTGCTCCGGCAAGATGGCCGAGTACGCCGTCACCGGTCGCATCGCAGAACTGTGCGGCCTGAATGTGGTAGAAGGTTTCGTTGACCGGGTTAAAACCGGTGGCTTCAGTGATGCGCTGGCCTTCACGGTTTACTGCGTAGATAGCGGTGTTGAGCAACAGGGTGAGATTCTTTTCGCGCTGCGCCAAATCCAGCAGCAGCAGGTCGAACATCATCGGGTTGCCTTCTTTATTGCGCCACAGGTTCTCTTCCATGATCTCGCCCATGATGCCGCCTTCGCGCGACCAGCGGTTATTGTTACCCATGTGCGAGGTGGCACCGTTAGCCCATAGCCGCACTTCGCTGGAGGCGTTGCCGCCGAGCACCGGGCGATCTTGTACGAGAACCACCTGCAAACCATCGCGCGCCGCGGCGAGCGCGGCGCATAACCCGGCCAGGCCACCGCCGGCAACCAGCAGATCGGTCGTCAGGTTCTGATGGGGAAAATCACGTTCGTGGGTTTGCTGAAAAATTTGCATAAATTGTAATTCCTGCCTTTCTGGCGATAAAATAATAGTCTTCAAAAAAACGGGGTCCCGCCATGTCGTCTCAACCTAATCAAAGCCTTATCGACGGTATTCGCTGCCTGCAGTATCTGGTATCCAGCGATCGGGCTATCGGTTGTCGCGAACTGGCCCGCCTGATGGGCACCAATGCTACCCGCGTGAATCGGCTGCTGATGACCATGGCCGCGATTGGTCTCACCACCCAGGATGAGCAGCGTCGCTATCTGCCGGGACCGGGTATTCATGCTCTGGCGGCGCAGGCTATCCGCGGCTCAACGCTGTTTTCAAAGGCTCTCCCACTGCTTGAAACCCATGCTCCGAAAGATATCGTGGTGGCGATGGGCGTCCTGTGGGAGGACCAGGTTATCTATATCTTCCACTCCCAGCCCGGCAGCCATATCAGCCAGGCCTTAGCAGGCTTCCACATGATGCCCGCCTGCCAATCGGTCATCGGTATCGCACTGTTGGCGGCCGAAGAGGATGATGTGCTCGCGGCGCGCTTTAGTGCTGAAGAGATGGTGGCTATCGCCCCGTATCTTCAACAGCAGCGTGAACAGGGACAGGTGGTCTGGCCGCACGACGATGGTGAATTGTCGATAGCCCAACCTATCCAGTTCGGTTCGCATAAAGCGGCGTTGGCCTTTGCCGGGATGTACGAGTACACCCCGGAGCAAACGGCAGCCCGCCAGGCAGAGCTGGTCACGCTTTGCGGCCTGCTGACGGCGTAACTTTTTCGTCGTCGAGGTCAATCTTTCCGACCACAAACAGGTAAGAACAGATCCCTAAACAGGCCAGCACGGCGATAAAGCCCAGCGCTGGGGCGAAGTTGTGTCCATCGATCAGCGCGCCAATGGCAATCGGCACCACGATGGATGACAGCGCGCCGGTAAAGTTAAAGACGCCGCCAGCAAGGCCTATCAGATGGCGAGGGGCCAGTGCGGTCACGAACACCCATGTAATAGTGGCCAGACCGTTGCCGAAGAAGGCGATAGACATAAACACGATGATCAGCGTCGGGTTGTCGGTGTAGTTAGCGCCGAGGATAAACAGCGTTAGCGCCATACCCAGAATTACCGGGGCCTTGCGCGCAAAGCTGGTGGAGACGCCGCGGCGAATTAGACGGTCGGAAACAAATCCTGCCAGCAGCACACCAACGAACGCCGCCAGATAGGGGATAGAGGCCACATAGCCGGATTTAATAAAATCCATGTGGCGATACTGCACCAGATAGGTTGGGAACCAGGTCAGGAAGAACCAGAAGGTGGCGGAGATGGTGAACTGGCCAAAGTAGATGCCAATCAGCTTCCGACTTTTGAACATCAGCCCCAGATCCTGCCAGCTAAATGGACGCTTCGCGGCGCTCTCGCGGCTTTCCATCACCGCACCGCCTTTACGCAGGTGATCGAGTTCGGCCTTCGAGACGGTTTTGTGATCCAGCGGATCGCGATACAGGCAGTACCACAGCACGCCCCACAGCATTCCGGCTACGCCGGTAATCAGAAACAGCCCGCGCCAGCCAAACAGATCCTGTACGTGGAACAATATTGGCGTCATTAACGCCATACCGACAAACTGCGCCGAGGAGTAAATCCCAATCGCCGTTGCGCGCTCTTGTTCCGGGAACCAGCTGGAGATCACCCGGTTGTTCGACGGCATCACTGGTGCTTCGAAGGCACCCACGCCCAGACGTAGACCCACCAGCGCGCCAAAACTGTTGGCCACCGCGTGTAGCGCGGTGATAAGCGACCAAATAAACAGCCCCACGCCGTACACCAGACGGGAGCCTAAACGGTCGATCAGAAAGCCGCCGGGGATCTGTAATGCCGCATAGATCCAACCGAAAGCCGAGAAGATGAGCCCCATTTGCAGCGGCGTAAACTGCAGCTCGCCGGACATTTGGGTGGCCGCCACCGAGAGGTTAGTTCGGTCCATGTAGTTGATAATAATATTAATAAACACCAGGCCTAGCACAAAAAAGCGTACCCGTCCGGTCGAACGGGTGGCAGATCCTGTTATCGGTTGTTCTGACATAGAGGTGTTCTCATCGTTTTAAGTTTTTGAGGTACGAGGCGTAATATCATTGCTGTTAGTGTTTCTTTTATAGAAACACCAAGCGAAAGGCAAAGCGGGATGTAAAGAAGTGTGATCTTCCTTGGATTTGCGCGGCGATAAAACCGGTTTCAGTGGGTACAGAAGAAATACGCGCCGGAGCGAAAAAAAGCTATCTGCTGTCGTGAGGGGGATTTTAGGGGGGAATAGAATGACGGCATCACGTTGAGAAAAGTGATGCCGTTAAGATAATGATTTAATTACTTTTCTAGTTTAATAAACTCATGAAGCAGCGCCGTTAACTGGCGCATTTTCTCCGGCGTAAACCGCTTTTCAATTTGCTGATAGGCCTCTTCAACTTTCGCCTGCGCGCGCTCGTACAGCGCGTATCCCTCTTTGGTCAACGACACATAAAGTTTGCGCTGGTCGTTTACCGGCTTTAAGCGCAACACCAGGCCGTCGCGCTCCATGCGGGTCAAAATGCCGGTCAAACTGGGGCGCAGAATACAGGTGGCGGCGGCCAGTTCGTGAAAATCCATCGACGGGTTCTCGACCAGCACGCGAACGATTCGCCATTGCTGCTCGGTCAGGTTGTGCTGCTTCACTATCGGGCGGAAGTAGGCCATCGCCACCTCGCGCGCCTGCATCAGCGCGATGGTTAAAGAATCATGCATTATGCCTCCGCATACCTCTCATTATTAATATATGAACAATATAACAATGTTGATTTTATCGACAGCATATTTTGAGTGAAAACAAGGCGTGAAGATTGTGTTTGTTGTTAAGTAATTGATAAATAACGACTAAACATTGATTATGTAAAATTATTGTTATTTTGATCACAAATAATTGACTTGTGTTTGCTAAATGACCAGCTGAGGCATAAAACAGATCATTAATATGTTAATGAAAAAGTTTTCGCTAAGGAGCTGTTCATGAAAGGTACCGTTTTCGCCGTAGCGCTTAACCATCGCAGCCAGCTTGATGCCTGGCGCGAGGCGTTTGAGCAGGCCCCCTACAAGACGTCGCCCAAAACGGCGGTGTGGTTTATCAAACCGCACAACACCGTGATTGGCGGCGGCGAGCCGATTCCATTGCCGCAAGGGGAAACGGTATACAGCGGTGCGACCGTCGCGCTGGTGGTGGGCAAAACGGCATCTAAGGTTACGGCTGGAAACGCGGCGCACTATATCGCCGGCTATGCGCTGGCCAACGAAGTGAGCCTCGTGGAAGAGAGCTTTTATCGACCGGCCATCAAGGCCAAATGCCGTGACGGTTTTTGCCCATTGGGGGACGCGGTGAGCATCGGGAGCGTCGATAACCTGACCATTACTACCGAGATCAACGGCCGCGAGGTTGACCGCTGGAGCACTGCCGACCTGCAGCGCAGCGCCGCTGAGTTGCTGAGCGCGTTAAGTGAATTCGCTACCTTAAATCCCGGTGATGTCATTTTGCTGGGGACGCCGCAGGTGCGCGTGGCGCTCAATCCTGGCGACCGCGTCCGCATTCTGGCAGACGGGTTCCCACCGCTGGAAAACCCGACTGTCGTCGACAGCAAAAAGGCAGCCGTCGCGCATCCAGAGCACCACAGCACGCTGTTCGCCCTTGGCCTCAACTATGCCGATCACGCCAGCGAGCTGGAATTTAAGCCGCCGGAAGAGCCGCTGGTATTTATCAAAGCCCCCAATACGGTGACCGGTGATGGGCAAACCTCGGTGCGCCCGAACAACGTCGAATACATGCACTACGAAGCGGAGCTGGTGGTGGTCATCGGTAAAACCGCACGTAAGGTCAGTGAAGCTGACGCGATGAATTATGTGGCGGGCTATACGGTGTGTAACGACTACGCCATCCGTGATTATCTCGAAAACTACTATCGTCCGAATTTGCGGGTGAAAAGTCGCGACGGCCTGACCCCGATCTCCCCAAACGTGGTGCCGAAAGAGGCAATCCCTGACCCGCACAATCTGGCGCTGCGCACTTTTGTCAACGGCGAGCTGCGTCAGCAGGGCACTACCGCCGATCTGATTTTTAGCATCCCATTTTTAATTGCCTACCTCAGCGAGTTTATGACGCTGCAACCGGGCGACATGATCGCCACTGGCACCCCGAAGGGGCTGTCCGATGTGGTGCCGGGTGATGAAGTGGTGGTGGAAGTGGAAGGCGTGGGGCGCCTGGTGAACCGAATTGTCAGTGAGGGAAATGCGTAATGAAAAAGATTAACCATTGGATTAACGGTAAAAACGTCGCCGGTCACGACTACTTCCACACCACCAACCCGGCCACCGGTGAAGTACTGGCAGAAGTGGCGTCCGGCGGTGAAGCTGAAGTGAATCAGGCGGTGGCGGCGGCAAAAGAGGCCTTCCCGAAATGGGCCAATCTGCCGATGAAAGAGCGTGCACGCCTGATGCGCCGCCTGGGCGATTTGATTGACCAAAACGTGCCGGAAATTGCGGCGATGGAAACTGCCGATACCGGGCTGCCTATCCACCAGACGAAAAACGTGCTGATCCCACGTGCGTCCCACAACTTCGAATTTTTCGCCGAAGTGTGCCAGCAGATGAACGGCAAAACCTACCCGGTTGACGACAAGATGCTCAACTACACGCTGGTGCAGCCGGTTGGCGTGTGTGCGCTGGTGTCGCCATGGAACGTGCCGTTTATGACCGCTACCTGGAAGGTGGCACCGTGCCTGGCGCTGGGTAACACGGCGGTGCTGAAAATGTCCGAACTGTCGCCGCTGACCGCCGATCGCCTGGGCGAGCTGGCGCTGGAAGCCGGCATTCCGGCCGGGGTGTTGAACGTGGTGCAGGGCTACGGTGCAAGCGCTGGTGATGCACTGGTGCGTCATCATGACGTGCGCGCAGTGTCGTTTACCGGCGGCACCGCCACCGGGCGCAACATCATGAAAAATGCCGGATTGAAGAAGTATTCGATGGAGCTGGGTGGCAAATCGCCGGTGCTGATTTTTGAAGATGCCGACATCGAACGGGCGCTCGACGCCGCACTGTTCACCATCTTCTCGATTAACGGTGAGCGCTGCACCGCCGGGTCGCGCATCTTTATTCAGCAGAGTATCTACCCGGAATTCGTCAAACGTTTTGCCGAGCGCGCTAATCGCCTGCGCGTGGGCGACCCGACTGACCCGAATACTCAGGTGGGGGCGCTGATTAGCCAGCAGCATTGGGAAAAAGTCTCCGGCTATATCCGTTTGGGGATTGAAGAGGGGGCGACCCTGCTGGCAGGCGGCCCGGAAAAACCAACCGATTTACCGGCGCATCTGCGCAATGGCAACTTCCTGCGACCAACGGTATTGGCGGATGTCGATAACCGCATGCGCGTGGCACAAGAAGAGATCTTCGGCCCGGTAGCGTGCTTGCTGCCATTCAAAGACGAAGCGGAAGGGCTGCGTTTGGCCAACGACATCGAGTATGGCCTGGCTTCCTACATCTGGACCCAGGACATCAGCAAAGTGCTGCGCCTGGCGCGCGGCATCGAGGCCGGCATGGTGTTCGTCAACACCCAGAACGTGCGCGATCTGCGCCAGCCGTTTGGCGGCGTGAAGGCCTCCGGCACCGGGCGTGAAGGCGGCGAATACAGCTTTGAAGTGTTCGCGGAAATGAAGAACGTCTGTATTTCTATGGGCGACCATCCAATCCCGAAATGGGGAGTGTGATATGGGCAAGTTAGCGTTAGCGGCAAAAATTACTCACGTACCGTCAATGTATCTCTCAGAAATTCCGGGGAAAAACTTCGGTTGCCGCCAGGCGGCGATTGACGGGCATATCGAAATCGGCAAGCGCTGCCGGGAAATGGGCGTCGATACCATTATTGTTTTCGACACCCATTGGCTGGTGAACAGCGCCTATCACATTAACTGCGCGGCGAGCTTTAAGGGGATTTATACCAGCAACGAGCTACCGCACTTTATTCGTGACATGACCTACGACTACGACGGCAACCCCGAGCTTGGGCAGATGATCGCCGATGAAGCGGTGAAGCTGGGCGTGCGTGCCAAAGCGCACAACATCCCGAGCCTGAAGCTGGAGTACGGCACGCTGGTGCCGATGCGCTACATGAACAGCGACAAGCATTTCAAAGTGGTGTCGATCTCCGCCTTCTGTACGGTGCACGATTTTGCCGACAGCCGCCGGCTGGGCGAAGCCATTCTCAAAGCCATCGAAAAGTACGACGGCACCGTAGCCGTGTTCGCCAGCGGCTCGCTGTCGCATCGCTTTATCGACGACCAGCGTGCGGAAGAGGGGATGAACAGCTACACCCGCGAATTCGATCATCAGATGGATGAGCGCGTGGTCAAGCTGTGGCGCGAAGGCAAGTTCAAGGAGTTTTGCACCATGCTGCCGGAGTATGCCGACTACTGCTACGGCGAAGGCAATATGCACGACACCGTGATGCTGCTGGGGATGCTGGGCTGGGACAAATACGACGGCAAGGTGGAGTTCGTCACCGACCTGTTTGCCAGCTCCGGTACCGGCCAGGTTAACGCTATTTTCCCACTGCCAGCGTGAGGATAAACCATGCCGCACTTTATTGCCGAATGCACCGACAACATCCGTGAACAGGCCGATTTGCCGGGTCTGTTTACCAAAGTGAACGCAGCGCTTGCCGAAACCGGGATTTTCCCGCTCGGCGGCATTCGCAGCCGCGCTCACTGGCTGGATACCTGGCAGATGGCCGACGGTCAGTACGATTACGCGTTTGTCCATATGACGCTAAAAATCGGCAGCGGACGCAGCCTCGAAAGCCGCGAGCAGGTGGGGGAAATGCTGTTTGCGCTGATTAAAAGCCACTTTGCCGCGCTGATGGACAGCCGCTATCTGGCGCTGTCGTTTGAGCTGGACGAACTGCATCCGACGCTGAACTACAAACAGAACAACGTTCACGCGCTGTTTAAATAATCCCGGTAAGGCCAGCCTTCTCCCTCAAAGTGAGGGGGAAAACACCGCCACAGGAATCACTATGCTCGATAAACAGACCCATACCCTGATTGCCCAGCGGTTGAATCAGGCCGAAAAACAGCGCGAGCAGATCCGCGCGGTGTCGCTGGATTACCCGGCTATCACCATCGAAGACGCCTACGCCATCCAGCGCGAATGGGTGGCGATGAAGATTGCCGAAGGCCGCACGCTTAAGGGCCACAAAATCGGATTGACCTCGAAAGCGATGCAGGCGAGTTCGCAGATTAGCGAGCCGGACTACGGTGCGCTGCTCGACGATATGTTTTTCCACGATGGTGGGGATATCCCTACCGACCGTTTTATCGTGCCGCGTATTGAGGTGGAGCTGGCGTTCGTATTAGCCAAACCACTGCGTGGTCCGAACTGCACGCTGTTTGATGTTTATAACGCCACCGACTACGTGATCCCGGCGCTGGAACTGATTGATGCCCGCAGCCATAACGTGGACCCGGAAACCCAGCGCCCGCGCAAGGTGTTCGACACCATCTCCGACAACGCCGCCAACGCAGGAGTGATCCTCGGCGGTCGGCCAATTAAGCCTGATGAACTGGATTTACGCTGGATCTCCGCGCTGCTCTACCGTAACGGCGTGATTGAAGAAACCGGCGTAGCCGCGGGCGTGCTCAACCATCCGGCCAACGGCGTGGCGTGGCTGGCCAACAAGCTGGCGCCGTATGACGTCCAGCTAGAGCCGGGGCAAATTATTCTCGGTGGATCGTTCACCCGCCCGGTTCCGGCGCGCAAGGGCGACACCTTCCACGTTGACTACGGCAACATGGGATCCATCAGCTGCCGCTTTGTATAAGGGATAACACGATGCTGAAGAATAGTTTTAAAGAAGCGCTAAAAGCCGGGTGCCCGCAGATTGGACTGTGGCTGGGGCTTTCCAGCAGTTATAGCGCTGAGCTGTTAGCCGGTGCGGGTTTTGACTGGCTGCTGATCGACGGCGAACACGCGCCGAACAACGTGCAGACCGTGCTGACGCAGCTGCAGGCGATTGCGCCGTATCCCAGCCAGCCGGTGGTGCGCCCGTCGTGGAACGATCCGGTGCAGATTAAACAGCTGCTCGATGTTGGCACGCAAACTCTGCTGGTGCCGATGGTGCAAAACGCCGATGAAGCGCGCGCCGCCGTGGCAGCAACCCGCTACCCGCCGCAGGGGATTCGCGGCGTCGGCAGCGCGCTGGCGAGAGCGTCGCGCTGGAATCGCATTCCTGATTATCTTCATCAGGCCAACGCGGCGATGTGCGTGCTGGTGCAAATTGAAACCCGTGAAGCGGTGAGCAATCTGGCGCAAATCCTTGACGTGGAAGGCGTTGACGGCGTGTTTATCGGCCCGGCGGATCTCAGCGCCGACATGGGCTTTGCCGGCAATCCGCAGCACCCGGAAGTACAGGCCGCCATCGAAAAAGCCATTGTGCAGATTCGGGCGGCGGGGAAAGCACCGGGCATTCTGATGGCTAACGAACAGCTGGCAAAACGCTATCTCGAGCTGGGCGCGCTGTTTGTCGCCGTGGGCGTTGATACCACCCTGCTGGCGCGCGGCGCGGAAGCGCTGGCGGCCCGTTTTGGCGCCGGTGCGTCCGCCGCCGAGCCGGGCGTTTATTAAGGCCGGTGTCACCCGATTGTCTCTAGAACAAACCTCAGGCCGGATAAGGCATCGCCCTGTCCGGTAAAAACGCTGTCGTACCCTACAAAAATCCCATTAGAGGAAGAATTATGAGCGACACATCATCTGCCATTCCGGAGCAGCGCAACCCTGCTGACCAGCATAAGCAGCTGACGGCAGGCCAGCAGGCGGTTATCAATAAGCTGTTTCGCCGTCTGGTGCTGTTTTTGTTTGTGCTGTTTATTTTCTCGTTTTTAGACCGTATAAACATCGGCTTTGCTGGGCTGACGATGGGGGCCGATCTCGGTCTCAACGCCACCATGTTCGGCCTCGCTACCACGCTGTTTTATGCCACTTACGTGATTTTCGGCATTCCTAGCAACGTGATGCTCAGCATCGTCGGGGCGCGACGTTGGATAGCCACCATTATGGTGCTGTGGGGGATCGCGTCTACCGCCACCATGTTTGCCGTTGGGCCAAAGAGTTTGTACGTGCTGCGAATGCTGGTGGGTATTACCGAAGCCGGCTTCCTGCCCGGCATCCTGCTTTATTTAACCTACTGGTTCCCGGCGTTTTTCCGCGCTCGCGCCAACGCGCTGTTTATGATTGCCATGCCGGTCACCACCGCGCTGGGTTCGATTGTCTCCGGCTATATTTTATCGATGGATGGCATGCTGAGCCTGCGCGGCTGGCAGTGGCTGTTCCTGCTGGAAGGTTTCCCGGCGGTGCTGCTGGGGGTGATGGTCTGGTACTGGCTGGACGACTCCCCGGAAAAAGCCAAATGGCTGACCGCCGAGGATAAAAAGTGCCTGCAGGAGATGATGGATAACGATCATTTGACGCTGGTGCAGCCGGAAGGGGCCATCAGCCACCACGCGATGCAGCAGCGCAGTCTGTGGCGTGAAGTGTTCACGCCTATCGTGATGATGTACACGTTTGCTTATTTCTGCCTGACCAATACCCTGAGCGCCATCAGTATCTGGACGCCGCAGATCCTCAAAAGTTTCAACGAGGGCAGCAGCAATATCACCATTGGCCTGTTGGCGGCGGTCCCGCAGATTTGCACCATTCTCGGGATGATCTACTGGAGCCGCCACTCGGATAAACATCAGGAGCGTAAACACCATACGGCGTTGCCGTTCCTGTTTGCCGCCGCCGGCTGGCTGCTGGCTTCGGCGACTAGCCATAGCCTGATCCAGTTGCTGGGGATCGTCATGGCTTCTACCGGTTCCTTTAGCGCGATGGCGATCTTCTGGACCACGCCGGATCAGTCGATAAGTCTGCGCGCCCGCGCGATCGGGATTGCAGTGATCAATGCCACCGGCAACATCGGATCGGCGCTGAGCCCGTTTATGATCGGCTGGCTGAAAGATATCACCGGCAGCTTTAACAGCGGGCTGTGGTTTGTTGCCGCGCTGCTGGTGGTGGGGGCGGTTGTCGTCTGGCTTATCCCGATGAAATCGTCGCGCCCGCGGGCGACGCCGTAAGGGGGCACTATGTGCCAGCAGACGATTACCAATATTGATATCAGCACCGAGTATGACGAGAGCCTGGGCAGCAAAGATGTGCACTATCAGTCTTTTGCCCGGATGGCTGAGTTCTTTGGCCGTGATATGCAGGCGCATCGGCACGACCAGTTTTTCCAGATGCATTTTCTCGATACCGGGCAAATTGAGCTGCAGCTTGATGATCATCGCTACTCGGTGCAGGCACCGCTGTTTGTATTGACTCCGCCATCGGTGCCGCACGCGTTTATCACTGAGTCGGACAGCGACGGCCACGTGCTGACGGTCAGAGAAGATCTGATCTGGCCGCTGCTGGAGGTGCTCTATCCCGGCACCCGAGAGGCGTTTGGCCTGCCGGGCATGTGCCTGTCGCTGGCGGATAAACCGGATGAGCTGGCGGCGCTGGCCCACTACTGGCGGCTGATTCAACGCGAGTCAACGTCGCAGCTGGCGGGGCGCGAGCACACGCTGGTACTTTTAGCGCAGGCGGTGTTTACGCTGCTGTTGCGCAATGCTCCGCTGGATGATCATGCGGGGAGCGGCGTGCGCGGCGAGCTAAAGCTGTTCCAGCGCTTTAACCAGATGATCGACAGCCACTATCATCGTCACTGGACGGTGCCGGACTATGCGGGGGAGCTGCATCTGACCGAGTCGCGGCTGACGGATATCTGCCGCCGTTTTGCCAACCGGCCACCAAAGCGGCTGATTTTTGACCGGCAGCTGCGGGAAGCCAAAAGGCTGCTGCTGTTTTCCGATAGCGCAGTGAGCGAGATTGCGTGGCAGCTGGGGTTTAAGGACCCGGCCTATTTCGCCCGCTTTTTTAACCGCCTGGTAGGATGTTCGCCGAGCGCGTTTCGCGCCAGTCAGATTCCGGTGTCGTAATTTTCCCCTCACCCTAACCCTCTCCCCATAGGGTAGAGGGGACCAAACTGTGCGCGCTTTGAGTTTTTTCCTCTGTGGGGAGATAGGGCTAATGTGTGCACGTTTTTCCCCCTCCCCCCTTTGGGGAGAGGGCCGGGGCGAGGGGCATCCTCCATCAAACCTCGCCCAGATCACAGAACCCAACCTCGCCTGAAAAGTACCAGCCGTTGTCGCAAACGTCCCTTCACGAATACCCGCCCAAACGCTTCAATTACGGAACAAAAACAAAACATAAATTTAACAAATCCGATGAATACTGGAGTGTACCCTATGAAACCTGAAGATTTCCGCGCAGACGCCAAGCGCCCGTTAACCGGCGAAGAATACCTGAAAAGCTTGCAGGATGGCCGTGAGATCTACATCTACGGCGAGCGGGTCAAAGATGTCACCACCCATCCGGCGTTCCGCAATGCGGCAGCGTCCGTCGCTCAGTTGTACGATGCGCTGCACAAACCGGACATGCAGGACAAACTGTGCTGGAACACCGATACCGGCAGCGGCGGCTACACGCACAAATTCTTCCGCGTGGCGAAAAGTGCCGATGACCTGCGCCAGCAGCGCGACGCCATCGCCGAGTGGTCACGTCTCTCCTACGGCTGGATGGGCCGAACCCCGGACTATAAAGCTGCATTCGGTAGCGCACTGGGTGCCAACCCGGCGTTCTACGGCCAGTTCGAGCAAAACGCCCGCCACTGGTATTCACGCATTCAGGAAACCGGCCTGTACTTTAACCACGCCATCGTGAACCCGCCTATCGATCGCCATAAGCCGGCCGATGAAGTGAAAGACGTCTACATCAAGCTGGAAAAAGAGACCGATGCCGGGATTATCGTCAGCGGTGCCAAAGTGGTGGCCACCAACTCGGCGCTGACCCACTACAACATGATTGGCTTCGGCTCGGCTCAGGTGATGGGCGAAAATCCGGACTTCGCGCTGATGTTTGTTGCACCCATGGACGCGGAAGGCGTGAAGCTTATCTCCCGTGCCTCCTACGAACTGGTGGCCGGCGCAACCGGATCGCCATATGACTATCCGCTCTCCAGCCGCTTCGACGAGAACGATGCAATCCTGGTGATGGATAAGGTACTGATCCCGTGGGAAAACGTACTGATCTACCGCGATTTCGATCGCTGTCGTCGCTGGACGATGGAAGGCGGTTTTGCCCGTATGTACCCATTGCAGGCGTGTGTGCGTCTGGCGGTGAAACTCGACTTCATTACTGCGCTGTTGAAAAAATCACTGGAGTGCACCGGCACCCTCGAATTCCGCGGCGTGCAGGCAGATCTCGGTGAAGTCGTGGCGTGGCGCAATATGTTCTGGGCGCTCAGCGACTCCATGTGCTCAGAAGCGACACCGTGGGTCAACGGTGCCTATTTGCCGGATCACGCTGCGCTGCAAACCTACCGCGTCATGGCCCCGATGGCCTATGCCAAGATCAAAAACATCATCGAACGTAACGTCACTAGCGGCCTGATCTACCTGCCGTCGAGCGCGCGCGATCTCAATAATCCGCAGATCGACCAGTATCTGGCGAAGTACGTTCGCGGCTCCAACGGGATGGATCACGTTGAACGCATTAAGATCTTAAAACTGATGTGGGATGCGATCGGCAGCGAGTTTGGCGGCCGCCATGAGCTGTATGAAATCAACTATTCCGGAAGCCAGGATGAGATTCGCCTGCAGTGTCTGCGCCAGGCGCAGACCTCCGGCAACATGGACAAAATGATGGCGATGGTTGACCACTGCCTGTCGGAATACGACCAGAATGGCTGGACGGTGCCGCACCTGCACAACAACGCTGATATTAATCTGCTGGATAAGCTGCTGAAGTAATTCGCAGCGGGAGGTCACAATGCAATTAGATGAACAACGCCTGCGTTTTCGCGATGCGATGGCTAGCCTGTCGGCAGCGGTAAACGTTGTCACCACCGAGGGAGAGGCCGGACGCTGCGGTATTACCGCCACCGCCGTGTGCTCGGTGACGGATTCTCCGCCGTCGGTGATGGTGTGCATTAATGCCAATAGCGCCATGAACCCGGTTTTCCAGGGGAACGGCAAGTTGTGCATCAACGTGCTCAACCACGATCAGGAGATCATGGCGCGCCACTTCGCGGGTATGACCGGCATGGCGATGGACGAGCGCTTTAGTCTCAGCGGTTGGCAGCGCGGGGCGTTAGCTCAGCCGGTACTGCACGGCGCGCTGGCAAGCCTGGAAGGGGAGATTCGCCAGGTGCAGACCATTGGCAGTCATTTGGTCTATCTGGTGGAGATCCAAAATATTGCGCTGGGGGAAGAAGAGGGGCATGGGCTTATCTATTTTAAGCGCCGCTTTCACCCGGTTATGCTTGAAGCCGAGGCGCTAGCGTAAAGCAAACGGCAGGTAGATAAATCCCGGCGGGTGGCAGATTATGCTGCCCGTTTTTTTTGTCATTTGCGTAAATTTGCAAGGTGATATAAATCAGATAAAAAGATGAGGGCTAATATAAAAAGATAGAAGCGTTAATAGTTATGTCAGAAGGATAATATTATTGATTCAGAATTAAATATTAACAGAATAATAGCATGAGATGAGTCTATGCCTTTTTTTGGGGAAGAGCAGAAAGTGCTTCAACAATCATTTCTTCGGCCCTGGAACGGGCAAATTTGATTAGCTCTGCTTTACTGAAGGCCGTGCCACAGGCATGACATGCTAGCGGAAACGCATCTTGCGAATTTCTGATATTCTCGATATTCGATATTTCGGTAATTCCGCTACATTTAGGGCATAAATAGTTAATTGAAATCACAGGCATGCCTCCATTACTTTTGATATAAAGTAACTTAGCAGCACTAATTGTTAAAGTGGTTATGGCCACTAATTAACAGGTCATTATATCTTGGTTGACCTGATGGTTAAATTTTAACCACGAAAAGGTAATTGGAAAAGGAAGAACCGCAATGGAAAAGCAGCTCGCACAATGCAAAAAGGGCAATTCGGATAGGCTGGCGGACCTTCTGCACCACAATACCGACTGGGTGTGGGAAGTGGATGCGGCAGGCCGCTACGTTTGGGTATCCGACGTAGTTAAAAACCAGCTGGGCTATACGCCGGAAGAGGTGTTGGGCCGTACGCCATTTGATTTCATGTTGCCTGATGAAGCTGAGCGGCTAAGGAAGGTCTTCGGCGAGGTGATGGTTGCACAGAAGCCCTTCTCGGGCATGATTAACCGCAACCGCCGTGCCGACGGTAGCGTGGTGGTGATTGAAACCAGCGCAATCCCGCTGTTTGATGAACTGGGGGCGCTCTCCGGTTTTCGCGGTATTGACCGCGATATCACTCAGCTTAGCGAGCGAGTATTGCAGCTTGAGTCTATCTACCAGAACACGCCGCTGGCGCTGTGCATTATCAATCGTGACGGCCAACTGACCAAAGCGAATAAGGCGATGGGAGTGCTACTGGGTGAGCCCGAGGAGAGCCTGGTGGGCAAACGGCTCGAGGCGATCATGCCAGAATGGCAGCAGTTGTTTCAGCAGGATTTCATGCGCATTGATAGCGGTGAGGAGCTTGCCAGCAAAGAGGTTTCGCTTCGCGGGCGCTACTACTATATTAAGCCGCAGCCGATGTATGACGCGGGTGGCAATGCGGTAGGTATCTCCGCCGCGTGGATGGATATCACGGAACGTAAGCTGGTGGAGCAGCAACTTGCCAGCGCCAACCAAACCTTGCTGCAGTTTGCCGAGCGAGATCATCTAACCGGCCTGTTTAACCGGCGCTATATGGACGATCGGCTGAGCTATGAAATTAGCGGTGCCCAGCGCGAAGGCGCCTCGCTGTCGCTGTGCATGGCGGATATCGATTTCTTTAAGCACTATAACGACACCTACGGCCATCAGGCGGGAGACCGCGTCCTGCGTGCGGTGGCTGACGCCCTGATGGGCGCGCTGCGGCCGGGCGATTGCGTCAGCCGCTACGGCGGCGAAGAGTTTTTGATTATGCTGCCGGACACTGACGCCAAAGGTGCGCTATCGGTGGCTGAACGTCTGCGTGAGCGGGTCATGGCGCTGGAGATTGAGCATAAAACCAGCCCTATTGGCGGCATTCTGACGATAAGCCTTGGCGTCATGACCTGGGACTCGCCGAAATATGTCTGCAGTATCCAGAGCAACGCCGATATCAGCGCTGATCTTATTAGCAGCAGCGATACAGCGCTGTATCAGGCCAAGCAGCAGGGGCGAAACCGGGTCGCGGTAGCGTGATTATGCCGTTGCCCTGGTGCGTGCCGTCAGGGCAACGGCGGTGCTGGCGCAGGTAAACAGTGCGATGACGCACGCCATCGTCCACGGCGTGCCGTCGCTTAACATGGCAAGCAGCAGCGAGGAGATAATCCCGCTGCCGTACTGCAATGCGCCTATTAACGCAGAAGCCGAACCGGCAACGTTGGGCGCAGCGTCGAGTGCAGCGGCGGTTGAGGTGGCGGCGATGATGCCGTTCATCGAGAACAAAACAAAGATGGCGGCAACCATCAGGACAAGCCCGCCGACCTGCAATCCTGCCCCGGCCGCCAGCACTAGCGCGGCCACACCTGCTACGCAGGTTGCCACTTTTAGCAGTATCTCCAGCGCATAGCGTTGTACGATGCGGCGATTCACCATGCTCATCACCATGACACCGACGATATTGAGCGCAAACAGCCAGCCGTAGTACTGCGGCGCAACGCCAAAGTAGCTGATGTAGACAAACGGTGAACCGGTGATAAAGGCGTAGATCGCCACGTAGTAGAACGTGAGACACAGCGTATAGCGCATAAACGCCACATTGGTCAGCAGCAGACCATAGTTTTTAAACACGCCGCCCAGCGAGGCGTGCTCACGCTTGTCGACGGGCAGCGTTTCTGGCAGCCAAAACAGCATGATAAACATGGCGACACCAATAAGCGCCAGCAGCCAGAAAATCAGGTGCCAACTGGCAAACATGATGATTTGTCCGCCGAGCAAAGGCCCGGCAATTGGAGCAACCGCCATCATTAAAATTAAGGTAGAGAGCATTTGCGCGGCGCGGGTACGGCTAAACAGATCGCGAATCATCGCTCGCGCCAGCATCGGGCCGGTGCAGGCCCCCAGCGCCTGAAACACGCGCCAGAAAACAATCTGGCTAATGCTGGTCGACAGCGCGCAGCCAACGGAGCCAATAATAAATAGCCCAATACCGATGAACAGCGGCAGGCGGCGACCTAAACGGTCGCTCAGCGGTCCCCAGATCAGCTGCGCGATGCAAAAACCCATTAAGAAGCCGGTGATGGTCAGCTCGACGTTGCCGTGTAAATCACGCGCCATGGCCGGCATGGCGGGAAGATAAATATCGGTTGAGAGTGAAGTAAAGGCCATCAAGGCGCTCAGGATAACGACAAAAAGCAAACCATGGGGATTGCCGGGGGCGGGCGTCGCGCGCGCCGGTGAGTGACTCATAATTTTCCATCGGGGTAGTGTTGATGGTCCATAGGATAGCCTGATAGACGTGCGCGAATAATCCGGCAAAACCGGATGCCGCTATGAATGGGATTCATAAGTCCGCATCGGCAATTGATTCATCACAAGGCGCGCCGGGTAATGGGCTATTTATAATCGAGCCTACTTCTTCACTCACGGTATCAATCATGGCTTATCAACTGAACCTTAACTGGCCGGAATTTTTAGAAAAGTACTGGCAAAAGCAGCCGGTCGTATTAAAAAACGCATTTCCAAACTTTGTCGACCCGATTACGCCGGATGAGCTGGCCGGTCTGGCGATGGAAATGGAAGTCGATAGCCGTCTGGTGAGCCATGTTGATGGCGTCTGGTCCGCCAGCAACGGGCCGTTTGAAAACTTTGACCACCTGGGTGAGAGCAACTGGTCGCTGCTGGCGCAGGCGGTGAACCATTGGCACGAACCCTCCGCAGAGCTGGTGCGCCCGTTCCGTGTTCTGCCGGATTGGCGTCTCGACGATTTGATGATCTCTTTCTCCGTACCGGGCGGCGGCGTGGGGCCGCATATCGATCCGTACGATGTGTTTATCATCCAGGGGATGGGGCGCCGTCGCTGGCGTGTGGGCGATGCGCTGCCGTTAAAACAGCACTGCCCACACCCAGCGCTGCTGCACGTCGAGCCGTTTACGCCGATTATCGAGGTGGAAATGAATCCAGGCGACATTCTCTATATTCCGCCTGGATTCCCGCACGACGGCTTTACCTATGAGGCGACGCTCAACTACTCCGTCGGTTTCCGTGGGCCGAACGGCCGTGAACTTGTCAGCAGCTTCGCTGACTACGTGTTGGAAAACGATCTCGGCGAGAAGTACTACACCGATCCGGATCTAACCTGCCGTGAACATGCGGGAAAAGTCGAAGAGTATGAACTGGAACGTCTGCGTACTCTGATGATCGACATGATCCGTCAACCCAACGATTTCAAGCAGTGGTTTGGCAGCTTTGCATCCACGCCGCGCCATGAGCTGGATGTTGCGCCAGCGGAGCCGCCGTTTGAGCCGGAAGAGGTGGTTGCCGCGCTGGAGGATGGTGAGATTCTTCGTCGTCTGAACGGTCTGCGGGTGCTGAACGTGGGTGGCAGTTTCTTCATTAACAGCGAGCGCCTGGAAACCTGCGCACCGCAGGCGGCGGATGCCCTGTGTCGCTATACCGAGCTGGATAAAACCCACTTTGGCGAGGCGCTGCGTAACCCAGCGTTTGTGGCTGAATTGACGGATTTGATTAACCAGGGATACTGGTTCTTCGACGAGTAGCGAGCGCTCGGCTGAGAAATATTCTCTCGCGACGGCCCCCCGCTTGAAAGGTTGAGGGCCGTTCTTCTTTTCTATTCCTCATTTTTAGTACCGACTCCGTTTTGCATATTGTTAACGATCGTTGTATAACAGCTTTCTGATTTGGATGTTTAGATGTCCATACGTTTAGAAGGTAATAATGCAAAGCACAGACACAACACAACAACAAGGTGGGCAATTAAAGCGCACCATGAAGACTCGCCACCTGATCATGCTGTCGCTGGGTGGTGTTATTGGCACAGGGCTATTTTTTAATACCGGCTATATCATCTCGACGACGGGGGCTGCGGGCACACTGCTGGCCTATCTTATCGGCGCGCTGGTGGTTTGGCTGGTGATGCAGTGCCTCGGCGAACTGTCGGTGGCGATGCCGGAAACTGGCGCTTTCCACGTTTACGCCGCCCGTTATCTCGGCCCGGCGACCGGTTACACCGTGGCCTGGCTCTACTGGCTGACCTGGACCGTGGCGCTGGGGTCCAGTTTTACTGCCGCCGGATTTTGTATGCAGTACTGGTTCCCACAGGTGCCGGTATGGATCTGGTGCCTGCTGTTTTGCGTGATGATTTTCGGCCTTAACGTTATCTCCACCCGCTTCTTTGCCGAAGGGGAGTTCTGGTTCTCTCTGGTGAAGGTGATTACCATCATCGCCTTTATCATCCTTGGCGGAGCGGCGATCTTTGGCTTTATCCCGATGCAGGATGGTTCACCTGCGCCGGGGCTGAGCAATATCACCGCAGAGGGCTGGTTCCCACACGGCGGACTGCCGATTTTGATGACCATGGTGGCGGTAAACTTTGCTTTTTCCGGCACCGAGCTTATCGGCATTGCTGCCGGTGAAACGGAAAACCCGCACAAGGTCATTCCGGTGGCTATCCGTACCACCATCGCGCGGCTGATCATTTTCTTTATCGGCACCGTATTCGTGCTGGCGGCGCTGATCCCGATGCAGCAGGCGGGGGTAGAGAAAAGCCCGTTCGTGCTGGTGTTTGAGAAAGTGGGGATTCCATATGCGGCCGATATCTTTAACTTTGTTATCCTGACGGCGATTTTATCCGCTGCCAACTCCGGGCTGTATGCCTCTGGGCGTATGCTGTGGTCGCTCTCCAATGAACGCACGCTGCCGCGCTGTTTCTCACAGCTCAATAAAAACGGCGTGCCGCTGGTGGCGCTGTCGGTCAGTATGCTCGGTGGCCTGCTGGCACTGTTTTCCAGCATCGTCGCACCGGATACGGTGTTTGTCGCGCTGTCGGCGATCTCCGGTTTTGCGGTAGTGGCAGTGTGGATAAGCATCTGCGCGTCGCACTTCGTTTTCCGTCGTCGTCATCTTCAGCAAGGTAAAGCGCTGAGTGAACTGCACTACCGCGCGCCGTGGTATCCGCTGGTGCCGGTGCTGGGCTTTATTCTGTGCCTGGTGGCCTGTATCGGATTGGCCTTTGACCCTTCACAGCGTATCGCGTTATGGTGCGGGCTGCCGTTCGTGGCGCTGTGCTACGGTGCCTACTATTTAACGCGTTCACGTCAATCACAACAGGAGCCGCAGCATGCCGCAGAATAACCCGTTAACCGCCATTCTCGCTGAAAACCCGTTTGTGGTGCTCGATGGCGCGATGGCCACGGAGCTGGAAGCGCGGGGTTGCGATCTGGCAGATAACCTGTGGTCGGCAAAAGTGCTGATGGAAAATCCGCAGCTGATTTACGACGTACATCTGGATTACTTCCGCGCCGGGGCACAGGTAGCGATTACCGCCAGCTATCAGGCAACGCCAGACGGTTTTGCCGCCCGCGGGCTCGATGAGGTGCATTCACGGGCGCTCATTGCCCGAAGCGTAGAGTTAGCGCGTCAGGCTCGCGATGCTTATCGGGCTGAAAACCCCGCGGCAAAAGGGCTGCTGATTGCCGGCTCGGTGGGGCCTTACGGCGCCTATCTGGCGGATGGTTCAGAGTATCGCGGTGACTACCAGCGCAGTGCGCAGGTGTTCCAGGATTTCCATCGCCCGCGCATTGAAGCATTGCTCGACGCAGGGGCCGATCTGTTGGCCTGTGAAACGCTGCCGTCGTTTGACGAAATTCGCGCGCTAGCACAGCTGCTGGCGGAGTATCCGGTGGCGCAGGCATGGTTCTCGTTTACGCTGCGCGACGCTCAGCACCTGAGCGACGGCACGCCGCTGCGAGATGTACTGGCGTTTCTCGCCGACTATCCGCAGATTCTGGCGGTAGGAATTAACTGTATCGCGCTGGAAAATACCGTGGATGCGCTGAGCTATCTGCACAGCCAGACGCCGCTGCCGTTGGTGGTTTACCCTAACTCCGGTGAACACTACGATGCGGTGACCAAGACCTGGCATCACCACGGTGAAGCTTGCGCTACCCTGGAGGGCTATTTGCCACAGTGGCTGGCGGCGGGGGCGAAGCTGATTGGTGGCTGCTGTCGTACGACGCCAAAGGATATTGCGGCGCTGAAAGCGCACTGTTGATGAGGAGTGAGGCCGGGCAGTTGTGCGTGAAATTTCGTGTAGCTTCCCAGCCGATTGCGCTCCTTGTTCATCTCATGCCACATAATCTGCGCGGCGCAAGGAGCGCGCAGGGGGCGGCCAATCGCGGCCGCCCCCTGCACCCCCGCGCTCTGGCGGCAGAATCGCCGCTACGCGGTTCCCTCAGCTTATGCCTTCCGGCTTTTGGGTCGGGCGCGAGGCAACATCCCTGTAAAGCCGCGCCCCTGTCTCTTATACACATCT
>NZ_LGHZ01000037.1 GCF_001266615.1 Kluyvera genomosp. 1
AGATGTGTATAAGAGACAGTCCCGGCGTTTCCCCTAATCGCTTTGCTTAAGTGAACGGTGTTAGGCTCTGCGCCGGGCTTTTTTATGCTTCGTGCTGGCTGGTATTATGCAGCAATTCGCGTAGCCACTGCTGCGCCGCGTCGCGGTGGCTGCGGTCGTGCCAGGCCATGCTTTTGGTGAAGCCCTGAATCTCGACCGGTGGTTCCTGGACGCAAATCAAAGCCGGTGAACGGGCCATTCGGCTGGGTACGACCGCAATCATTTCGCTCACCGCCAGCACCTCCGGCAGCACCAGGAAACTGCTTACCGAGAGTCCAATACGTCGGTTACGGCCCACTTTTGCCAACGCATCGTCGGTGACACCCCAGAAACTTTCCCCTTCGTAGGAGACCAGAATATGCTCCAGCGAGCAGAAGCGATCGAGCGTCAGCGGCCGTTGGGCGTCTGGGTGATCGGCGCGCAGCATGCAGACGTAGCGCTCTTCGTACAGCGTGCGGCTGTGCAGATCGCCGGGCGTGGTATTGGGCGTGAGGAGTGCAAGATCGATCTTTCCCTGTTCAAACTGGCTGTGTAAGCGCTCGGGCTCGACCGGAACCACCCGCACTCGGATACCCGGCGCCTGCACTTTCAGCGCGGCAATAAACGGTACCACCACCGCTTTTAAGGCGTAGTCGGTGGCGGCGAGGGTGAAGGTGAGTTCCGCACTAAGCGGGTCAAACTCAGCTGGTTGAAGCAGCATATTGATATCGTTAAGGATTTTTTTGACCGTTGGCGCAAGCTGCTGAGCCCGCAGCGTTGGCACCATGCCGTGTGGCGCGCGGATAAACAGCGGGTCATCAAAGTTATCCCGCAGACGGGTCAACATGCCGCTGACGGCGGGCTGAGTGAGCGACAGCCGCGCCGCTGCACGCGTTACGCTGCGCTCATCAAGCAGTGCATCCAGCGTTTTCAGCAGATTAAGGTCGAGCGTACGGATATCCGTTTTCATCCCCTGGTTCACTCTCTGGTTGCGGATGTCTGCTGCGAATCAGCGATCTCCTGAGCGGTAAATGTAAACGTTTCGCCGTCAAAAAGCCCCATGCTGGTAAGTTTTAATGCAGGGATAACCGGCAGTGAGAGGAACGCCATCTGGATAAACGGCTCGTCCGGGAGCGACCCACATGCGCGGCAAGCGGCCTTTAACTCGTCGATTCTTGCTGCTAGCGTGTCGGCGGTATCGGTGCTCATGAGCCCCGCAATGGGCAGCGGCAGGTGGCTTTGCACTTTGCCTTCGCGCACCACGCACTGCCCGCCACCATCGGCAATCACCTGATTCACTGCCAGCGCCATCTCCTCGGCGCGACGACCGATCACCACAATATTATGGCTGTCATGGCTGACGGTCGAGGCCAGCGCCCCTTCGCGTAACCCAAAGTGGCCCAACAAACCGCAGGCCGGAGGGAGTTGGTGGCCATAGCGGTCGAGCACGGCGATGTAACAGATATCATCATGGTCGAAACCCTTCGCCGTGTATTGTGTAGACCCTGCGGGCGTTACCAGCTCGTTGGCAATCACTTCAATCACTCGATAGTGCTTGCCCGGCGAGAAGTGCAGGGCGAAATCGCGCGCAGAAACGGGCTGACGGGCGATGGTGTTGCCATACGGCGGAGCGGTTTGCTCTAGTCTGAGACCCTCTTCGGCCCGCAGCGTGCTGGCGTCAATCGGCTCACCTTTGATAAACACCTGCTGTACCGTCACATTACGGGCATCGCTCAGCAGTACAATATCGGCCTGTTTTCCCGGTGCCAGAAGACCCAGATGATGCAGGCCAAAGTGGCGCGCGGCGGACCAGCTGGCGACGCGATAGGCCACGTGTGGCGGCACATTATGCTGTAAAATGAGACGGCGAATCAGCGCGTCAATATGTCCTTCATGAGCAATTTCCCAGGGGTTGCGATCGTCAGTGCACAGCATGCACTGCGGGCTGTTGAAGGCGTTGAGCAACGGGGCCAACGCGTTGAGATTACGGGCGGCCGACCCTTCGCGCATCATCAGTGCCATCCCCAGCTCGAGTTTGCGTCGGCCCTCTTCCAGCAGATAGCTTTCGTGGCAGTTTTCCACCCCGGCAGCAATATAGGTGTTAAGCGCCTTACCGCCCAACCCAGGGCAGTGGCCGTCTATCGTCAGGTGACGGAAGGCGTCAATCTTGTTGAGCTGAGCGTCTTGCCCGGCGATCACGCCGGGATAGTCCATCATCTCCGCCAGCCCGGCAACTAAAGGGTGATCGCGCCATTTCACCATTTTGTCGAGGGGAAAATCCGCGCCGTTGACATCGCAGCCCGCTAACGCGGGCACGCAGGAGCTGACCTGCAGATACTGATTTTGCCTGGCCTGTTCAGCACAGCGAACGAACCACGCAAACCCAGCCTCGCCCATGACGTTGACGATTTCATGCGGATCGCAAATCACGGTGGTAAGCCCGCGCGGCAGCGTTGCGGTTTCAAACGTGACCGGTGTCATCATGCTGGACTCAATGTGCAAATGGGCGTCAATAAACCCGGGAACGGCGGTTGCCCCATGGCCATCGATGTGATGGTGTGCAGGTGCGTTGACGTATTCCGCACCGATGCCAGCAATATGCCTTCCTTTGACCACGATGGGGCCCGCCATTTCACCGCCATTGATTAAATCAAGAATTCGGACATTATCAATAATATAATCGGCAACGGCCTCACCGCGAGAAACGGCTAATAATTCCTGCTGCTCCTGGCGGCTAATATAATGAAATTTATAATTAATAAAGTTATTCATATTTTTCTCATTTTGATTTTATCAAATTGATTGTTATTTATTATGAAGGTGTGCTGTTAGCTAATTTCATTTTATCGGTTAACGTTAGTTTGCAATGTGATTGTAATCACTGAATCAACGTGGTGAGTTAATTTAAAAGGGAGGCATTATTCATCAATAAATGGATGCGAAAATGAAAGGTGAAGAGGTTGGTGACGTAAATAATACAGAAGATCTGCTTAGCCGGTTATTTAAAATTCAACAGCACGGTACAACTGTGCGTACCGAAATGATTGCCGGGATGACCACATTTCTTACCATGGTGTATATCGTGTTTGTGAACCCACAAATCCTGGGAGCAGCCCACATGGATCCCAGAGTGGTGTTTGTGACCACCTGTCTGATTGCCGGTATTGGCAGTATTGCTATGGGTTTAATCGCCAACCTTCCCGTTGCGCTAGCACCGGCGATGGGCTTGAACGCCTTTTTCGCCTTTGTGGTGGTCGGTGCCATGGGCGTTAGCTGGCAAATAGGGATGGGAGCTATCTTTTGGGGCGCCGTGGGACTGTTTTTACTGACGTTGTTTCGGATTCGCTATTGGATGATATCGAATATTCCACTTAATTTACGCGTCGGCATTACCAGTGGGATTGGTTTATTTATTGCACTGATGGGTTTGAAAAATGCCGGCGTTATTGTTGCCAATAAAGATACGCTGGTCGCCATTGGTAATCTAAACACCCACTCAGTTCTTCTCGGTATTGTGGGTTTCTTTATCATTGCCGTGCTTTCATCACGTCATTTTCATGCGGCGGTGCTGGTTTCTATTGTGGTTACTTCCTGCTGTGGTTTGTTTTTTGGCGATGTGCATTTCAACGGCGTTTATTCTATTCCGCCAAGTATTAGCGGTGTGATAGGTGAGGTTGATTTAAGCGGGGCATTATCCCTCGATCTGGCTGGAATCGTTTTTTCTTTCATGCTGATTAACTTGTTTGATTCATCAGGAACATTAATTGGTGTTACGGATAAAGCCGGGCTAATTGATAGCAACGGTAAATTTCCGGGCATGAACCGTGCGTTGTATGTCGATAGCCTCAGTTCGATTGCCGGGGCGTTTATCGGAACGTCTTCGGTGACCGCCTATATTGAGAGCACCTCCGGCGTGGCGGTAGGTGGCCGAACCGGGCTGACGGCCATTGTCGTTGGTGTTTTGTTTCTGCTGGTGATGTTCTTCTCGCCGCTGGCGGGAATGGTTCCCGCCTATGCAACGGCGGGGGCGCTGATTTTCGTCGGCGTACTGATGACCTCCAGCCTGGCGCGGGTCAACTGGGATGACTTTACTGAATCTGTACCCGCCTTTATCACCACCGTGATGATGCCTTTTAGCTTCTCAATTACGGAGGGTATTGCGCTGGGCTTTATGTCCTACTGCATCATGAAACTCTTTACCGGCCGTTGGCGCGAGCTGAATCTGTGCGTTGTTGTGGTTGCAGTGCTATTTGCGCTGAAGATCACGCTGGTGGATTAGTACAGCTGGGCGGTTTCCAGATATCATGAGCGCTGAAGAGACAGGAGAACTCATGGTCTGGATTATGCTGGCCACATTGGTCGTGGTCTTTGTTGTCGGGTTTCGGATCCTCACGTCCGGGCCTCGTCGGGCGATACGCCGTTTAAGTGAGCGTCTGGCGATTACGCCAGAGCCGGTAGAGTCAATGATTGACCAGCTGGGAAAAGCGCAGGGCGATGAGTATTTACGCTATCTGGAACGGCCGAATGAAGCACATTTGCAGAACGCCGCGCAGGTGCTGCTGATTTGGCAGGTGTGCATCGTTGACGGCAGTGAGCAAACGCTGGTGCGCTGGCACCGGCTGCTGCAGAAAGCCCGTCTGGCCGCGCCGATAACCGATGCTCAGGTCCGGCTGGCGATGAGTTTTATGCGTGAACTTGAACCTGATTTCCATGAACTGACGGCTTTCCAGCATCGCTATAACGCATTGTTCCATGAAGAAAATGGCGTCCACTGGTTGCATTGATATCACGTGGCGTGATGTTGGTTATTTATAATGGTGATTATATTTATATCACTCGCGGATGCATGATGAACCTCGTCAACAACATGACTCACGAGGTTCATCATGAAACAGTCCATGCAACAAAGCGCCATCGTCTGGCCAGAAGCGTATCTGCCGGGCACCACCGACAACTTTGCCTCCAATGAAATCATCGTTAGCGGTCTGACCGCTAAACAGATTTGGGCGCAGCTTGATGACACCACGCTGTGGCCAACCTACTACAGCAATGTCGCCGATATCCATTTCCACGACGGCAGCGGCCCTCGGCTCAGCGCGAACGCCCGCTTCCGTTTCTCCACCTTCGGTTTCCCGATTGAAGCGCAAATCACGGAATATGTTCCGCCGGTTGATGGCCAGGCGGCTCGTGTTGCCTGGCACGGCTGGGCTGAAGGCGATGCCACTACGCGTCTCGACGTTATCCACGCCTGGCTGTTTGAGGATTTACCGGGCAACCGCGTGCGTATCCTGACCCAGGAATCGCAGATCGGTGTTCCGGCGCAGGAGCTGGCGCGTACGTTGCCCAATCCGATGATTAATGGCCATCAGGAATGGATTAGCGGGTTGGTAAAATCGGCGCGCGGTGAATGATTCAGTCGTCCGGATAGGTTTCAGTGCCTATCCGGGCCGCTGAGAAAATGCGATACCGCGGCTACCGTTGCTAAAACGTTAAATACGTCACATCTAAAATGTTACACTGCATGGCTTTTCTCCAAAAACTCCTCCGCAGGTAACAATAATGAGCACACATATCGAAGAAAAAACCCGCGCTGAGGCCGTTGTGCGGCCCAACTGGTCGGCAGTGTTTGCCGTGGCGTTTTGCGTCGCCTGTTTGATTACCGTCGAGTTTTTACCGGTCAGCCTGCTGACGCCGATGGCGCAAGACTTAGGCATTTCTGAAGGCGTGGCCGGGCAGTCAGTCACCGTGACAGCATTTGTTGCCATGTTTGCCAGCCTGTTCATTACCCAGGCTATTGGGGCGACAAACCGCCGCTACGTGGTGATTCTGTTCTCTATTTTACTCACGCTCTCCTGCCTGCTGGTGTCGTTTTCCAACTCATTCACGCTGCTGCTGTTAGGTCGCGCCTGTTTGGGGCTGGCGCTGGGTGGGTTCTGGGCCATGTCGGCGTCGTTGACTATGCGTCTGGTGCCAGCACGGACGGTGCCGAAAGCACTGTCGGTTATTTTTGGTGCCGTGTCGATTGCGCTGGTGATTGCTGCGCCGCTGGGCAGTTTTTTAGGCGGGATTATCGGCTGGCGCAACGTTTTTAACGGCGCAGCGATAATGGGCGTGCTGTGTACGATTTGGGTGCTCAAAGCCCTGCCTTCTCTGCCCGGCGAACCTGCGCATCACAAGCAAAATATGTTTAGCCTGCTACAGCGTCCTGGCGTGATGGCGGGGATGATCGCCATCTTTATGTCCTTCGCCGGGCAGTTTGCTTTCTTTACGTATATTCGTCCGGTGTATATGAATCTGGCTGGGTTTGACGTTGATGGCCTGACGCTGGTACTGCTGAGTTTTGGCATCGCCAGCTTTGTCGGCACCTCATTCTCGTCGGTTATCCTTAAGCGCTCGGTCAAACTGGCGCTAGCCGGTGCTCCATTTGTGCTGGCGCTCAGCGCGCTGGTGCTGGTGCTGTGGGGCAGTGACAAAGTGGTGGCGGCGGCGATTGCTATTATCTGGGGGATGGCGTTTGCGCTGGTGCCGGTTGGCTGGTCAACGTGGATCACCCGTTCACTTGCCGATCAGGCGGAAAAAGCCGGTTCTATCCAGGTGGCGGTTATTCAGCTGGCAAATACCTGCGGCGCCGCGGTGGGCGGTTTTGCGTTAGACCGTCTGGGATTAGTTTCCCCGCTCATCCTCTCGGGTTCGCTGATGCTGCTGACGGCTCTGCTGGTCGCGGTTAAGGTGAAAATTAAGCCCTAGTTTTGGTCAGATAATCTGGCGAACGCGTTATCCAGCCTACGGCATGATTGCCATGCAGGCTGGATAACAGCGGCGTTTACGGACGTTCGCCCTTCGCCAGTCGGCTGTTAATGTCGGCAATGACGCCCGGTAAATCGGCCAGCGAATCCACCACATAGTGCGCCCCTGCGGCGTAGAGCTTACCGGCCGCATGTTCGCGGCGAGTGGCAATCTCTTCTGCCGTCATCGCCTGAAATTCCTCCCATGTTGCCCCGAATTCGTTGCCGGATACTGCCAGACCTACGCTCCACATTCCGGCGTTCAGCCCTTCGGTAATGCCCGGCGCGGCGTCATCCACCTTCACGCAGTGGGCAACGTCTTCAATACCCAGCGTAATGACGTTTTGCAGCGCCATCCACGGGCCCGGACGACCGCCAGCGGCGAGATCGTCAGTGGCAACCCAGTGGTCTGGCGCATAGCCGTGTTCGGCGGCAGCGGGCACCAGCTTTTCCATTACCGCGCGCGGGTAGCCGGAGCAGGAACCAATCTTGATATTGTCAGCGCGTAATCCCGCAATGGTGTCGACAACGCCTGCAATCGGTGTGGAGAAATCAACGACTTTGGCAATTTGTAGCGGCATAAACGCGGCGTAGATCGCATCGATATCCGCGGGCGTCATTGAGCGGCCAAATTTAGCCTGCCAGCGGGCATCGACGGCGGGGAGTTTCCCCAGTGCTTCAATGTGTTGCCATTTCCCTAGCCCCATGGGCACCCGCGCTTCGGCGAGGGTTATCTCTACGCCAAATGCCTGTTGAAAGGCTTCGACGAAGATCTGCGTGGGGGCAAAGGAGCCAAAATCGACGGTGGTACCGGCCCAATCGAGGATCACTGCAGTAATACGATTCATTTTGGCTCCTTATTTTGTCCAGTACATCGCGTTTTTGATGGCGGTGAGCAGGGCGGTGATATCGGTGTCGTAGACTTCGCCAATGTTGCCAATGCGGAAGCAATCGCTTTGCGAGACTTTGCCCGGATAGATAACAAAACCCTGTTCTTTCAGTAAGCTGTAGAACTCTTTAAAACGATACTGCGGGCTCTGTGGTGAATAAAATGCGGTGATAATCGGTGAATGCAGTTCATCATCGAGCAGCGTGCTGAAACCCAGTTCGCGCATCCCGGCAACCAGTCGGTGCTGATTCTGCTGATAGCGCCGATGGCGTGCGGCAACGCCGCCTTCGTCGGCGAGTTCTTTGAGCGCTTGGGCGAACGCCAGTACGGTATGCGTCGGCGAGGTAAAGCGCCATTTGCCGTGGTTGTCTTCCATGCAGCGCCACTGGGCATAGAGATCCAGCGACAGAGAGCGAGAACGGCCTTTGCAGGCAGCCAGTTTATCCGCACGGGCGATCACGAAGGCAAAGCCCGGCACGCCCTGAATGCATTTGTTGGCGGAGCTGATCAGATAGTCGATGTTCAGCGCGGCAATATCCATCGGGATGCCGCCGAAGCTGCTCATGGCGTCAACAATATAGGTTTTGCCGTACTGCTGAGCCAGCGCACCGACCTCGGCGATAGGGTTGAGCATGCCGGTGGTGGTCTCACTGTGCACCATCGCGATGTGCGTAATCGCCGGGTCGGCCAGCAAAATGGCCTCGATAGCGTTAACGTCGGGGCGCGCCACTTCACCACAGTCATAAGCGTGGTGAGCGATGCTCATCATTGTGGCCATCTCGACCATGCGGGCACCGTACGCGCCGTTGCTGACAATCAGCACCTTATCTTGCGGAGCAAGTGTACTGCCCAACACGGCTTCGACGGCATAGCTGCCGCTGCCCTGTAGCAGTACCGAGGTGTAGCCTTCCGCTTTGGTGGCGAGTGACGTGAGCTGACGGCGGATCTCTTCAACCACGCCAAGATTGTAATCGTCATCCCAGGTACAGCTGTCGAATAGCATCGCTTCTTTCACGGTGCGTGAGGTGGTCAACGGGCCAGGGGTCAGCAGCAGATAGTTACGCGAAGTCATGTCATTTTACCTTTGGTCTATACCAGATTTGCATTTATCATGACGATCTTTCCCGCAAACGGTCAAAGGGAAAATGGCGTTGCAATAAAAAATTCATCTATCCCCTCCATCCTTTAGGCAGCATCTACATGAGTGGTGCGAAGGATTTGACGTATTTATCTGTATAATGACGACAGGAAAAGTGACAGCGAGCGAGCATGAAATCTATACCAGGTGATATTCCCCAGTACCTGCTAATCAAAGCGCAGCTGCAGGCGCGTATTCAGAGTGGCGCGCTAAAAAGCGGCGATAAGCTGCCGTCTGAGCGCGAGCTGTGTACGATCTTCAATACCACGCGCATTACGATTCGCGAAAGCCTGGCGCAGCTGGAGTCCAGCGGGCTTATCTGGCGCGCCGATCGTCGCGGCTGGTTTGTCACGCCTGAACGCCTGTGGCTGGATCCGACCCAAAACACCAACTTCCATAAACTGTGCCACGAGCAGGGGCGCGAACCGAAAACCGCGCTATTGAGTGGGCAGCTAACCACCGTGCCGGTTGAGGTGATGGAGCCGCTGCAGCTGCAACCATTTGATCAAATCTATCTGCTAACGCGTCTGCGTTATGCCGATGGCCGTGCGGTTTGCTACTGTGAAAATCACTGCCTGCCGGCCCGGGTACCGGAACTGTTACAGTACGATCTCAACGGCAGCCTGACCGAGGTGTATGAGGCGAACTACAACCTTGTCTATACCAGCATGCACTTGTCGTTTTACCCGACCGCGATGCCTGCTCAGGCCGCACAGGCGCTGGGGGTGATGGAAGGGCGTCCGGCGCTGCTGCTGCGCCGCCTCAATTACGATCAGCATGGCCGCGTGCTCGATCTGGATATTGAGTACTGGCGTCACGACAGCCTGCGTATTGAGGTGGATACCCACTGATGCAAAACCGGAGGAGCATCATGTTCCTCTGGTGCCATTCCGCGATTTTCTTTCTCCTTTCATCGTTTTGTCATAATCGGCGTTTAGCGTAAAAAGCAAATCTGGTATAGGCCAGAAAACAAAACATACGCTACGAGGCTATTACGATGAAATTCTCCCGACTTGCTCTGCTGTCTGTTATTGCACTCGCCAGCGCCCCTTCCTGGGCGGAATCGGTGGTCACCGTCTATTCCATCGATGGCTTACATGATGGCGACAACAGCTGGTATCAGACGCAGTTTGATGCATTCACCAAAGCGACCGGCATTACCGTGCGTTACGTTGAAGGCGGCGGTGGCGTGGTGGTTGAGCGTCTGGCTAAAGAGCGCACTAACCCGCAGGCCGATGTGTTGGTCACCGCGCCGCCGTTTATTCAGCGTGCGGCAGCGGAGAAGCTGCTGGCAAACTTTAAAACCGAATCCGCTGCGTCAATCCCGGGGGCAAATGAGTCCTACTCGCCGCTGGTGAAAAACTACCTGAGCTTTATCTATAACGACAAACTGCTGAAAGCTGCACCGGCCAGCTGGCAGGATCTGCTCGACGGCAAATACAAAAATAAACTGCAATATTCCACACCGGGCCAGGCAGCCGACGGCACCGCGGTGATGCTGCAGGCATTTCACAGCTTTGGTGGTAAAGAGGCCGGCTTTGACTATTTGGGCAAGCTGCAGGCCAATAACGTCGGGCCATCGGCATCAACGGGCAAACTGACCGCGCTGGTCAATAAGGGGGAGCTGTACGTGGCCAACGGTGACCTGCAGATGAACCTCGCGCAGATGGAACGCAACCCTAACGTGAAGATCTTCTGGCCAGCCAACGATAAAGGCGAGCGCAGCGCGCTGGCGATCCCTTACGTGATTGGTTTGGTTCAGGGCGCGCCGGAGAGTGAAAACGGCAAAAAGCTGATTAACTTCCTGCTGAGCAAAGAAGCGCAGACCAGCGTTAGCGCGCTTTCCTGGGGCATGCCGGTGCGCAGCGACGTGATGCCGGAAGACGCACACTATAAAGCGGCAACTGCCGCGCTGGCGGGCGTGAAAAGCTGGGAGCCAAACTGGGATGAAGTGGCGGTATCACTGTCGTCTGACATTGCCCAGTGGCATAAAGCGACCGACAGCGAGTAAGCGTGATGTTGATGAAAACGACCGCCGCTCAAGCCCCTGCATTGCAGGGGACTTCGGGGATTGTCCTCGACTCGCTGCGCGTGGCGTATCACGGCAACGTGGTACTCAAACCGCTCTCTTTAACCATTGAACCCGGAGAAGTTCTGGCGCTGATTGGCCCTTCTGGTTCGGGGAAAACCACGGTGCTGCGTGCGGTGGCGGGGTTTGCCCAGCCCGCGGGCGGTCGTATTTTAATTGGTGATACGGATGTCACTCACTTGGCGCCCTACAAACGTGGGCTGGCGATGGTGGTACAAAACTACGCGCTGTTCCCCCATCTTAAAGTGGAAGATAACGTTGCGTTTGGCCTACGGGCGCAAAAACAGCCCAAAGCGTTGATCAATGAGCGCGTGGTGCAGGCGCTCAAAACGGTGGGGATGAGCGATTACGCCACTCGCTACCCGCATCAACTTTCCGGCGGGCAGCAGCAGCGCGTGGCGATTGCCCGCGCTATTGCCGTACGTCCACGTGTGCTGCTGCTGGATGAACCGCTTTCTGCGCTGGATGCGCAAATTCGCCACAATATGGTGGAAGAAATTGCCCGATTGCACCGCGAAATGCCGGAATTAACCATTCTTTATGTCACCCACGACCAAACCGAAGCGCTCACGCTGGCCGATAAAATTGGCATCATGAAAGACGGTTCGATGATTGCTCACGGGGAAACCCGCGCGCTGTATCAACATCCGCCTAATCGCTTTGCGGCCGAATTTCTTGGCCGTGCCAATATCCTTTCAGCCACTGCGCTGGGCGTCACCGATATGCCTGGGCTGGTAGATGTGAGCTGCGGCGGTACGGTGATTCGCGCGTTTAGCCAGGGCAGTCATCACGGTTACAACAAGCTGCTGTGCATTCGTCCGCAGCACATGAGCCTGTCGCCGCGCTCGGCTCACAGCAACCGCTTCAACGCTACCCTGCAATCGGTGCACTGGCAGGGGGATTTAACCCATCTGCTGTGCGATGTTGCCGGGGAGTCGGTGCGTATCGTGATGACTCACGTGAACCCACTGCCGCAGGCCGGTGACAAGCTGGCCCTGTGGTTTGAGCCTGATGACGCTGTCCTGATAGAGGTGTAATGATGTCGCTCACCCTGACGCTGGAAAGAACGACCCCGATTTTGCGCCCGTTACTGTGGATATTCCTGCCGCTGCTGGTGCTCGCGACGCTGTTCTTTTGGCCGCTGTCGCTGATTGTGGAGCAGGCGCTACGCGATAACAGTGGCAATATCGGTCTGGAAATATTCTGGCAGGTCATTGAATCAAAACGCTTTATGTCGGCATTAATCAATACGCTGCAAATTGCGCTGCTGGCGACCGCCGGATGTTTAGTGCTGGGTAGCGTTCTGTCGCTTATCCTGGTGTTTATTCCTTTTCCGGGAAGCGAACTGATTAGCCGGGTTGTCGATACCTTTATTGCGCTGCCGACCTTTTTAATCACCCTGGCATTTACCTTTATCTATGGCTCGGCAGGGCTGCTGAACGGCGCGTTGATGAACCTGTTTGCGTTTGAGCTGCCACCGGTCAATTTCCTCTACTCCATTCAGGGCGTGATTCTGGCGGAGATTACCGTCTTTACGCCGCTGGTGATGCGGCCGCTGATGGCCGCACTGCGGCAAATCGATAAAAGTCAGCTTGAAGCGGCCAGTATTCTCGGCGCGCACCCGCTGCGGGTGATTGCGCAGGTCATTTTCCCCGCCGCGCTCCCCGCGTTGCTGGCTGGCGGTAGCCTGTGCCTGCTGCTGACCACCAACGAGTTCGGCATTGTGCTGTTTATTGGCGCTAAGGGCGTTAACACTCTGCCTATGATGGTTTACAGCAAAGCGATTCTGGAGTCTGACTACAGCGTTGCCTGCATGATCGCCTTAATTAATATTCTGCTGTCGCTCGGGCTGTTTGCCCTATATCGGCTAGCGGCATCGCGCAGTGGAAAAAGGAGCTAATCATGTTGATTTGGTCACGCAAAGGGCGCGTTGCGGCGGGAGTGGTTGCCACCACGTTGTTTGCCCTTTTCTTTTTCCTGCCGCTGGCGGTGATTTTGATGTCCAGCCTTAGCCAGCAGTGGAGCGGGGTTTTACCGAGCGGTTTCACCCTCATTCATTTCGTCAATGCCTTTCGCGGCGCCGCGTGGGATGCCCTCTTTTCCAGTCTGGTGATTGGCTTTTGTGCCAGCCTGTTCGCGCTGCTTTGCGGCGTTTGGGCGGCGCTGGCGCTACGTCAGTACAGCGTGAAAGCGCAGCGCTGGCTGAGCATGATGTTTTATCTGCCCAGCGCAATTCCTTCCGTTTCCGTCGGGCTGGGCATTCTGGTGGCGTTTAGCCAGGGGCCGCTGCAGATGAACGGCACGCTGTGGATTGTGCTAACGGCGCACTTCGTACTGGTATCCGCTTTTACTTTCAGCAACGTCTCAACCGGGCTGGCGCGCGTGTCGGCCGATATTGAAAACGTTGCCTCAAGCCTTGGTGCTTCACCGTGGTATCGCCTGCGGCACGTGACGTTGCCGCTGCTCATGCCGTGGATGATGTCAGCGTTGGCGCTGAGCCTTTCGTTGTCGATGGGTGAACTGGGAGCGACCATGATGATTTACCCGCCGGGTTGGACCACGCTTCCGGTCACCATATTTAGCCTGACCGATCGCGGAAATATCGCCGATGGCGCGGCTCTGACCATCGTGCTGGTGGCGATCACGCTGCTACTGATGATGAAGCTGGAACGGGTCGCGAAGCGATTAGGGCAGAGGTGATGCGACTCCCCTCTCTTAAATCGCCAGAGAGGGGAATCGGCTCACGTTTTAGCTTAGAACCAGGCTTCGAACATGCCGCCGACGTTCAGTGAATCCAGCTGCTCGTCTTCGGTACCGTTCACCTTCGCGGTACGCTTGTTGTCGACCTGACCGCCAGTCACGTAGAAGCGCAGCATCGGACGGAACTCCGGCCCCATTCCGATGGCGATGTTCTGCGACAGCGTCAGCTTCCAGCCGTGGTTATCCCCGCCCTGATCGTAATCTACGCGCTGATAACCCGCTTCCAGCCAGGTCGAGTGCACGTCGTTCCAGAAGTACATCGGACGGACAATCGCGCCGTAGTTTTTACGGTTATCGGTGTTGTCTTTGCTGTTGTCATAATCGTGGAATGCCAGCAGGTATTCGATCTGCGCCTGTTGGGTGAACTTATAGTTACCTTCAAAGCTGGCGTAGATAGCGGTTAAGCCGTCAGTTTTGTTATAGACGCTGTTATCTGAGTTATCGGAATAACGCAGAATCACTTTGTTCACGCCGCTGTCGTTGGTGTGGCTCAGCAACAGCCCGCCCTGCCACGCATCCAGCTGTTCGTCGTTATCCACCGCTTTAGAATCAAAGCCGTAGTTAGCGTAAACCTCTACGTCGATTGGACCTGCTTTGATGTTGTGGGTTTTGGTGGTCAACGCATAATGGCCATCATCCCCGGTGTCAGAGCTGCCGGTACAGGTGATGCGTGATGGGTTTGACTCATCGGCCATCACTTCCGGGCTACAGGATTTCACCTGTGAGACGGTTGCGACGTCGAACTGTACGCCGCCGATATCGAAGTTTTTCACCCCGGCACCCTGGCCGTCGTGGTTCATCCAGAAGTAATCGTTGATGCCCTGTTGTGGACGCTGGTGGAAGTCACGACCGGCCCAGATATAGGCGTTCGGGTTGGACTCCAGCACGTTGGTCACGCCGACGTAGGCTTTTTTCAGGTTAACTTCATCGCTCCAGTGATCGAACATCACGTTGATATCCCAGATGGCGCCTTTGCTGCTCTTAAAGGCCTTGGTTATCTGGAATTCACCGCCGTTGCCTTCGTTACCCAGACGACCAATCGCCGAGGCGCCGTTGTACGAACCGTCAACGCCGACATATTTCTGATCGCCAGCCTGGAAATGTGCGCCGTAGCGGGCGTACCCGCTAAACTTCAGACCGAATGGAATGGCCATATCCGGCGTTTGTGCGGCGGTTTGCGGGTTGGTTTCCAGGTCCACCTTTTTGGCGGCGGCGGCGTCCATTTTAGCCTGGCGGTCCGCCAGCGCTTTATCGACGGCCTTGGCCACAATGGCGTCGATTTGATCCTGAGTAAATTCTTGTGCCATTACCGAAGAAAGCGGGCAAAGCGCGGCGATAACCGCCATAGCTAATGGAAGTTTTTTTACAGTTTTCATGGTTATCTCAAATTAATTAATTATATTTTCAGACAATAACCATCCCGTTCCGGTGAGAATGCATAACATCACCAAAACAAGCTGATTCTATTTTTTATTTAGTAGGGTACAGTTAAATGATTATCGTAATAAAGTTCTCCGTAGCCAGATAAAATAAATATTAACGTTGATATAGATGAATAATCTCTTCTGATAATTCACGCGCAAGTAAAGAGTTCATCAAATGATCCTGTGCGTGCACCATAATTAACGTCATCGGTTGGCGTGCCTCACCGGCATCCTGCTCAATCAATTTGGTTTGCATATGGTGCGCCTGGCGGGCGTAGCCATCGGCTTCCCGCAGCAGATTTCTGGCTTCCTCCATCTCCCCCTGACGCGCGGCGTGTAATGCTTCGAAGCACAGCGATCTGGACTGACCCGCGTTAATGATTATTTCCATTACCGCGTCTTCTAATCCAACCATAATAAGGCCCCCTGACTCGTTAAAGTCATTATTCATAAAGGTCGGAAAATAATGTATTACTGCTTAATAAATATAACTGTCGTTCTTAAATGACCGTTTCTGCTAAAGGTGAAGATGCTTTTAATTTCTGCTCTTCCGTTTTCATTAATGAACGCTCATAGGCGCGGAGGAACGGTAAATACATGGCCGCAGAAATTAACATACAAATAATACACATAATGACCGGGCTTAATGCCCAGTTTGCCGCCCACGAGGCGCCAATCGGTGCAGGGGTTGTCCACGGGGTCAGAGAAACGACCTGAGCCAGCCAGCCGAGACGGGTGGCGGTATAAGCAATGACGGCATTGACCATCGGAATACAGACGAACGGGATAAACATCATCGGATTCATAATAATTGGCGCACCGAACAGAATCGGTTCGTTGATATTAAAGAAGCTCGGCACGATGCCCATTTTACCAATGGTCCGCAGGTGCGCGACGCGGCTGCGCAGCAGCAAGAACGCCAACGGTAAGGTACAGCCTACACCGCCAATCAGCAGGTAGTGATCCCAGAAACCTTGCAGGTAAACGTGTGGTAACACGGTGCCCGCAGCCAGTGCGGCCTGGTTGGCAGAAAGGTTAGCCATCCAGAACGGATTCATGATCCCGGTGACAATCAGCGAGCCGTGGATCCCGGCAAACCAGAAAATCTGGCACATCAGCACCGACAGCAGAATCGCTGGCAAGGAGTCAGAGGCGGAAACCAGTGGCGCCAGCACGTGCATAATGGCCTGTGGTAAAATCATGCCGGTCTGGGCTTCGATAAACAGGTTCAGCGGGTGCAGCGTACCAATCACCACCAGAACAGGAATGAGGATCTCAAACGAACGGGCCACGCCGGTCGGCACTTCTTTTGGCAGACGGATGGTGACGTTGTTTTGCTTGAGCCACGCATAAACTCGGGTGGAATAGATGGCGGTAATCAGTGCGGTAAAGATCCCCTGACCAGAAAGATATTGGGTGGAAATCTTGCCGTCAGCATAGGGCGCAGCAACCAGCAGGAAAGCCATAAACGCCAGCAGGCCAGACATTACCGGGTCGAGATTAAACTGACGACCGAGGCTTGCACCGATACCGACGGAGATGAAAAACGTCATCACGCCCATGCTGAGGTTGAATGGCAGCATCAGCTGATCGCGATAGTGCGCGGAGAAATCAAGCCAGCCGCGGGCGAAGCCGTTGGTGGTGTCCGGTGAAAACGGCGTGAATATGAACACCAACATAAACGAACCGATGATCATAAACGGCAGCGCGGCGGTAAAACCGTCACGGATGGCGATAACGTATTTTTGTTGCCCGAGACGACCGGCCAACGGGGTGATGGATTGCTCGATAACGGCAACCATGGACTGATAGAGTGAACTCATTGGGATACCCTAGTTAGTTCGCCGCGGAAATCAGCGACAGAGCGTAATCCAGAACGTTGTCACCCCGTTGCATTCCATAGTCCATGGTATCAATCGGCTGGACGGGAATATTTTGGGTGGCGGCCTTGTCTGACAAACTTTTTAACATGTACTTCACCTGCGGCCCCAGCAACACCACCTGATAATGCGGGTACTGGGTATCAAACTCGGATACACCGTAGGCATCTATTTTTACGGCTAAATCCCGCTCCTTCGCGGCTTCCACCATCTTTCTGACCAACATGCTGGTCGACATTCCGGCGGAACAGCACAGCATAATCTTGTACATCGACGACCCTCTCATAAATGTAAATAGTTGTTGCGAGCATGATTTGATATGAAACTGAAACCGGTTTCTATTCATAAAAATTAGAAGTGTGATACCCATCAATTTCTCATGCTTATGGGACTAATTATTTCGCTATGGCTCACATAATTTGAGCGGTTTCAGATGAAATGGATATCAAATGGACAATCGGTTTCCATAAAAAATGGAAACAGATATACTGGTGACAGCTATAATTTGAGCCGTTGCTGTACAGAGGATTTACAGAGGGACTTTCAGGGGAGAAAGATGTCTACAATCAACGATGTATCACGTTTGGCCGGGGTGTCTAAGGCCACAGTTTCACGTGTGTTGAGCGGTTCACGAGGTGTCAAAGAAGCCAGTCGGCTAGCGGTGTTGCGGGCGGTTGATGAACTTAACTATCGGCCGAATGTGATAGCCCAATCATTGCTGAGTCAATCCACCGGCTGTATTGGCGTTATCTGCGCGATGGATAACATTAATCAAACGACCGGCTATCTCTATGCGCTGGAAAAACAGTTCAGTCAGCATCAGAAACACTTGTTGCTGCGCTTTGCCAATACGCGAACCGGCGTGATGGCGGCGTTGGATGAGCTGAGTAACGGGTTATGTGATGATGTGCTGATTATTGGCGCGCGTTTTCCCCTTGAAGTGGAGAGTGAAAACGTGGTGCTGATCGATTGCCCCGAGGCTGATACCGTCAACAGCATCCAGTTTGACCATGTCTTTGCGGCAGAAACCGCCTGTAATTATCTTGCCAGCCAGGGGCGGCGGCAGATTGCGCTGATCCAGCCGCTGGGCAGCGGTTTTGCCGACGATGTGCTGTTGGGCTATAAACACGGTCTGGAGAAAAACTTTCTGCCGTTTAATCGCAACCTGGTGTTTATGAACAGCACATCATCCACGGTGGCGCTGCAGGAGTTGCTCAACAATGCGGGTCTTGTCAGCTTTAATGCGCTGCTGGTGGCCGATGAACAAGAAGCGCAGCGGGTGATCCCACAGCTGCTGGCCTTCAACAAACGGGTACCGGAAGATGTGATGGTGTTTAGCCTCGCCGGATCGCTGCATCTGCCCGGCATTCCAACGATTCCGGCGATTGAATATTCCATGGACGCGATTGCCACGCGCATCGTTCGCTGGCTGGACGAGAAAACACAGATGCCGGGCGATACGGCGTTTCGCGGCGATTTAATTATTCCGGATATGCGTCAGCGCTAACGTTATAGCGCCTTGCTGTCGCGTGAGGCCGGATAATGGTTTATCCGGCCAGCGGTTGGCGGGTTATTTGGTTGGACACTGAATCCGTTTAATCGCCTGCTGATAGCCCGCTTTATCATTCTTTTCCAGCGCGCGCGTGGCGCTCTGCACTGCAGTTTTGTTCTGTGCCGATTCCAGCACTCGATTCGCAAATTGGGTATCAGAGAGCCCGATTTGTGCCGGGCAGTTCAGCTTCACATCCTTCACCACCTGCTGCTTTTGCTGCTCAAACTTCAGTCCTTCCAGCGGTGCGGCCATGGCGATGGCGGGTAAAATCAGACTGGCAACGAGTGAAACGGTCAGAGCTGTCTTTTTCATTAGGGATATCCTTATAGTTAACGCGTTGGGTTAACTATAAGTCGCATTTCCCCCGGCGTCATTTTGCTAGCCCGACAACACTACGCTATCGGGCTTTTTCTGTTTAGGCTGTTTTGGTTCTGCGACGAGAATCCAGTGAAATCAGGATAACCGAGGAGAGGATTAGCAGTGTGCCTAGCCAATCAGGCAAGGTGAAGCTGATCCCAAGCAGCACGAGGGACAGGAACGCGCTACTCAGCGGTTCGGCGCAGCTCAGGATGCTGGCTTTTGGCCCGCCGATCATCTGCGCTCCTTTCAGATACAGGCTGAACGTTAGCGAAGTCCCAATCACCACCAGGTAGAAGAACGCCAGCAGTAAATTGCCGGTAATGACCACCTGAGCGCCGTCGCCTGCGTAGAACGGCAGCAGCATTGCGCCGCCCAGCAGCATACTCCAGCCGACGATAGGCAGCGTGCCGTAACGGGCAATCAGCGTGGAGGGATAGGTGGTATAGAACGCGGCAGCGAATGCCGAGGCGATCCCCCAGAATAGCGCCGCGCCGGAGATGGATAGCGAAGTCGGGTCCCCGTGGGTCACCAGCAGGAACGTTCCGATAAGCGAAGTGCCGATCGCGGCACAGACAAATGCACCCGGACGCGCTTTGCGCACAAGGGCGAACCAGGCCACGATAATGGTCGGCGACAGGAACTGCAGCACGGTCGCGGTGGCGGCGTTCGATTTTTCAATCGCCATCAGGAAGGTGAGCTGTACGGTCATCGCGCCGACAAGGGAAAACAGCAGCAGGCTGAGAATATCTTTGCGGTTTTTCAGAATGCGGAAAATGCCGTCGCCGTGCAGGAAGGAAAAAGTGAGCAGAATAAAGCCACCGGAGAGCAGGCGAATCATGGTCAGAAACGGCGACTGCATCTGACTGTTTTCCATAATGTACTGCGCGCAAACGCCGGAACTTCCCCACAATATTGCTGCGATCAGTACGTTTAGCATCCCTTTTCTGGTGGTGCCCATTTTTCCTCTACCCTGTCATATGATTTTATTTTGGCAGGCATCATAGCATGGCGAGAGGCTTGCCCCCAGCGATGCGCCGGGGGCAAAAAGGGTTAGCTGAGATCGACGTTTTTACTGCCGAAAAGCCAGGTCAACAGGAAGCCGAACAGGTAGGCGACGGCCAGGCCCGCGACATAAACCGCCATCCCAGCATAGATACCGCTGGCGGAGGTCATCAGCGGAATCGCCACCAGGCCGGAAGGGCCGAAGACCGTATTTAACCCGACAGGCAGGCCCATCCAGGCGACCAGACCAATGAAGAAGCCGCCACAGGCACCGCCAAGACAGGCGGTGATGAACGGCTTCATACGCGGTAGGGTCACGCCGTAAATCAGCGGTTCGCCGACGCCCAGCAGGCCAGGAATGATGGCGCCTTTAATCTGCGTACGCAGCAGCGAGCCTTGTTTAGCACGATAGTAAAGCGCCAGCGCGGCGCCGACCTGGCCTGCGCCCGCCATGGCCAGAATGGTGAACAGTGAGTTGAACCCCTGAGCCTCCATCAGCGCGAAGTACACCGGCACAAAGCCCTGGTGCACGCCAAACATCACCGCCAGCAGGAACAGGCCAGCCAGCACTGCGGAGCCAAACGGGTTACCGTTAAGATGCAGGAACAGCCATGACATGCCGGTAAACAGATAACCACCGATAGGCATGATCACCACAAAGGTGATGGCACCCATAATCAGCAGCGTGACCGCCGAAGTCAGGATCATATCGAGGTTGGCCGGCATTATGCGGCGAACCTGTTTTTCCACCCATGCGCCGAGGATCGCGGCGATCAATACGCCGATAATATTGCCGCGCGGATCGATAGTGTGGCCGAAGAAATCGGAGATCCCGGAGTAGAAGCCCACCGCCGCTTTCGGGTCGTAGCCCAGAATAAACAGCGCGGCGATAATCGCCCCGTTGACGCCAGAGCCGCCAAAAGCTTTCTGAGTGTTATAGCCAATTAGAATACTCAGGAAGGTAAACATGCCCTTACTGAACACTTTCATATAGCTGATAACATCAACCAGCGTGGCGTTGGGATGTGCGTTTTCCAGCACGAACAGCTGTTCAGCCAGCGTCGCAAAGCCCAACAGCAGGCCGACGGCGATAAAGCCGGGGATAAGCGGCGTAAAGATGGTGGCAAACTTGGCAAGGAACTTCTGCACGCTACCGGTCTGCTTGCCCTTCAGTTCCTGCTTTTTCGCACTGGCGATATCCGCCAGCGACGCCGCAGGTGCGCTCTCTTCCTGAACCGCTGGTGCCTCTTCTAACAGCTGGTTCATCAGTTCAGCGGCGGTTTGCGCTTTACCTGGCCCCAGGATTATCTGGAACTGTTCGTTGCTGACCACCACACCCATCACGCCTTCGACCTGACGAATGGCGGTAACATCCGCCGGTTCTTCGCTGCGCAACGTCAGGCGCAGGCGGGTCATACAGTTGCCCGCCTGAACCACATTTGGCGCACCGCCAACCAGAGCGAGGAGGCGCGCTACCATCTCTTTATTTATCTTAGCCATATCACTCTACCTGTTTGACGGATTATTTTTGCAATGCTTTGCGGATAAAGCCGTTGTTGTTTGCCAGCAGTGTTTTAGCCTCGTCGGCGCTCAAATTTGCCAGCACCATGACGATTGCAGTTTTGCAATGGCTACCGCAGGCGTTCAGCGCGACCTGCGCGGTGTCGCGGTCGCATTCGGTTGCTTCCATTACGATGGATACCTGGCGTTCAATCAGCTTGGCGTTGGTGGCTTCAACGTCCACCATCAGGTTGCTGTACACCTTGCCGCTGCGGATCATTGCCCCGGTGGTGATCATGTTCAGCACCAGCTTCTGCGCGGTTCCAGCCTTCAGGCGGGTGGAGCCGGTCACCACTTCTGGGCCAACCACCGGCGTAATGGCGAGATCAGCGCGCTGCGCCATTTCACCCTGCGGGTTACAGCTGACAATCGCCACCAGCGCATTCTGCTGATGCGCGTATTCCATGGCGCCCAGCACGTACGGCGTACGGCCGCTGGCGGCGATCCCGACCAGCACGTCGTGCTCGTTAAAATTCAGCGCCTGTAGGTCTGCTGCGCCCTGAACGGCGTTATCTTCAACGTTTTCCACGGCTTTAAGAATAGCGGTATGGCCGCCGGCAATCAGGCCAACGACCTGTTCTGGGCGGGTCCCGAAGGTCGGTGGGCACTCGCTGGCATCCAGGATCCCCAAACGCCCAGAGGTGCCGGCGCCAATGTAGATCAGGCGTCCGCCCTTGCTAAAGGCAGCCGCAACGCTATCAACCAGCTGAGCAATCTGCGGAATGTACGGCGTGATTGCGTGGGCAACCAGCTGATCTTCCTTGTTAATCACCGTCAGCATCTCTTCGGTGGAAAGGGTGTCAATATTGGCGCTGTTCGCGTTACGTCGTTCGGTTAGCAGTTTGCTCAGGTCGATACTCATCGGAAAACCTCATCATTCACAGTGGCGGGCAGTATAAGGAATTATTTATTCCATTCATGTGAAGGTTATCACGATTGATGTGGAAGGAGTAATAGGGAATTTGTAGGTATGGCGGGAAATGTTGCGGTAATAGTGATGGAATATTTTATTACCGCGACATTTTTTACTGTGCAGTGCGCGCTTTTTTAAGGCCAAAACACAATGCGATGGCGTAGGAAATCGCCATCGCGAGACTCATTTTCAGCATGGTTTCGCCACCCAGTCCGGCCAGCGGTGCGGCGATGCCGCCGCAAACGAACATCAGCGTGCCCATCAACGCGGATGCGCTGCCCGATTGTTCACTGCTGACGGCGCTCATGGCTTCAGAGCCCGAGACGGTGCTGATGCCGCTCATGAATGAAACGGTAAAGAACAGGCCAACCAGTGCGGGAATCGCCAGATGCAGCGAAGCCAGCAGTACGGTGACGACTGCGCAGGTGACAGCCAGCAGCAGGCCTCGTCGCAGCAGCGTTTCGGCGGCAATACGTTGGGAGAGACGGGAGAAAATTAACGCGGCGATAATCAGGCCAATACCGTTAAGGCCAAACAGCAGGCTGAACTGCATGGCGCTCATCCCGTATTCGCTTTGAATCACGAATGATGAAGAGCCGATGTAGGAAAACAGCCCGGCCATCATAAAGGCCTGAATCAGACAGTAGCGCAGGAAGCGGCGGTTTTTCAGTACCGGTGTTTTCGCGCGCGCTTCGTGCGCGGTGGCACTTTTGGCAGGCAGCGTTTCATGCAGCACGACCAGGCTTAACAGCAGTAAAACCACGCCGATACCGGCCATCGCCCAGAACAGAATTCGCCAGTCAAAGGCGGTGATGATGTAGCCGCCGATCACCGGTGAAATCACCGGAGCAATACCGTTAACCGTCATTAGCAGGGCGAAAAACTGGGTCAGCATCGCGCCCTGATACCGGTCGCGGGCAATAGAACGCGACAGCACCGAACCGCCCGCCCCGGCAAAGCCCTGCACGAAGCGCCAGACGATCAGCATATGGATATCCTGAGTCGTCGCGCACATCGCAGAGGAGAAGATAAACAGCAGTAGCGAAAGTGCCAGTGGCTTTTTACGGCCGATGCGATCGCTTAACGGACCGAAAAATAGCTGGCCAAGGCCGAGACCAATCAGCGCGGCGGTCAACGAAAATTGCGTTTGCGTGCCGGTAGCATTCAGCTGGTCGGTGATTTCCGGCAGCGCCGGGAGGTAAAAGTCAGTACAGAGTGGGCCGATGGCGGTTAGCAGGCCCAGCGTCAGCACCCATGAAAGGGCGATGCGTGGCATAAAAGCTCCTGTTGTGAATTCGGTTATCGGGTAGGTCGGTTTAGTGGCCACCCAACATGGGAGACATGTCGGATGGCGCTGCGTTGAACCGGTCTACGTGATGCGCAAAGGGCAGAAAATTAGCTCGCCCCGCCGCCCAGCGACTGCCATAGGGTGATGCGGTTATCCAGTTCGGTCTGCTGGAGGGCAATCAGCCCCTGCTGCGCCGACCACAGCGAACGCTGCGCGGTCAGCGCGGTCAGGTAATCGCCGACTCCGGCCTGGTAGCGCTTCATGGCAACGTCAAATGTCTGCTGCTCGGCCGCGATGTACTGGCGCTGGGCATCCAGCTGTTCCTCCAGCGTTTGTCGGCGCGCGAGCGCGTCGGCGACATCTTTAAACGCGCTCTGAATGGTTTTCTCATAGGTGGCGATCAACCCCTTTTTCTCCGCTTCGGCATAGCGCAGCTTCGCCATATTGCTGCCGCCGCTAAACAGCGGGAGAGAAATCGACGGAGCGAACGACCACACGCTCATGCCGTGGCTAAACAGCGATGATAACGAATCACTGCCCACGCCCGCGCTGGCGGTCAGCGAGATGGTAGGGAAGAAATTCGCTCGCGCAGCACCGATATTGGCGTTAGCGCTCAGCAGGTTGTGCTCGGCCTCCTGAATATCCGGGCGTTTGAGCAGCACCGATGAAGAAACGCCTGCTGGCACCAGCGTGATGGTGTTTTCGCCGAGGCTTTCCAGCGTGCCCGGCAGCAGGGAGTCCGGAACGGTTTGCCCGGCTAGCAGATTGATGGCGTTTTTATCCTGCATCACCAGCGTTTGATAGCTGGCAACGCTGGCGCGCGCTTGCTGATAGACGCTCATTGCCGAGCTTACGTCCGTAGCGGCAGCGGTGCCAATCTGCTGCTGACGCTGGACGATTTTTAGCGAGTTGGCAGCGCTGGCCATCGTCTGCTGCGCCAGCGCGAGGTTGCTGTTATCTGCCGCCAGCGTCACCCATGCGGTGGAGAGTTCAGAAATCATCGTCAGGCGCGTATTCTGCGCGGTGTATTCGCTGGCAAGCCAGGTCTCACGTGCCGCGCGAGAAAGGCTCTGGTTGCGGCCAAATAAATCCAGCTCGAAGCTGGAAACGGCGCCATCGGCCTGCGCGGTGGTGCTGACGCCGGTGGTGGTGGTACGGCTACGGCTTCCAGTTAGCTCGGCATCAACCGTTGGGAAGAGCGACGCGCGCGTTTCACCAAACTGTGCCCGCGCGGCATCGATATCGGCAATCGCCTTTTGCACATCGCGGTTGCTGTTTAGCGCCATGCTGACCACTTTGTTCAGGCGGGCATCTTTCACCACCTGTTGCCAGTTGCCAATGACCGCCGTTGCCTGCCCCTGCGTACCCGGCAGCGAGGCCGGGACGGGGGCGTCGGGGCGCTGATAGTTCGGGTCGAGTGACACACAGCCGACGCTCAGGAAAGCAATAAATAAAACAGAGAGACGAAACATAACTTACCCCTGACGGCGTTTACCGGCGAACAGACGTTTCACCAGCACAAAGAATAACGGAACAAAGAAAATCGCCAGCAGCGTCGCGGTTAAGGTGCCGCCGATAATCCCGGTACCGATGGCGATACGGCTGTTTGCACCCGCACCGGTGGCGATGGCCAGCGGCGTCACCCCGGCGACAAACGCTAGCGAGGTCATGATGATAGGGCGCAGGCGGGTTTGCGCTGCGCGCAGTGCCGCACGGGAGAGGGAATACCCCTCTTCCACCGCCGCTTCGGCGAACTCGACAATCAAAATGGCGTTCTTCGACGACAGCCCAATCGTGGTTAACAGCGCCACCTGGAAGTAGACGTCATTGCTCAGCCCTCGCATCCAGGCCGCCAGTGCAGCGCCCAACAGGCCAAGCGGAATCACCATGATGACGGAAATCGGCACTGACCAGCTCTCATACAGCGCCGCCAGACACAGGAACACCACCAGAATCGAGATGGCATACAGGGTCATCGCCTGGCCGCTGGCCAGTTTTTCTTGCAAAGACAGGCCGCTCCACGCCCAGGTAGAACCGGCGGGGAGATTGTTGGCCAGGGTTTCCATGGTGGTCATCGCGGTACCGGAGCTGGCGCCGGAGGCGTTTTCACCCTGAATTTCATAGGCTGCTGCGCCGTTGTAACGCACCAGGCTTTCCGGGCCGTATTCCCAGCGGGTGGTGGCGAAGGCGGAGAACGGCGTCATGCTGTTATCGCTGCCGCGCACGAACCATTTACCAAGATCGGCCGGCGCGGAACGAGAGTCGCTGTCGCCCTGGATATAGACTTTTTTCACACGCCCACGGTCGATGAAGTCGTTCACGTAGGTACCGCCCCACGCGCTGGAGAGCGTCGAGGTGACATCGCTCAGCGACAGACCCAGAGACACCGCTTTACTGTTGTCGATATCCACCTGCAGCTGCGGAGTTTGCGGCATATCGTTGGCGCGCACCGCGTGCAGCGTGGCGTCCTGATTGGCTTTGCCGATCAATTCATCGCGCATTTTCAATAAATCCGCGCGGTCGGTGCCGCCGCTGGCCAGCAGTTCGAAGGTGAAACCGTTGCTCTGGCCCAGACCATCGACCGAAGGTGGCGTCATGGCGAACAGGGTGGCATCACGAATCGCGCCCAGCTCTTTGGTTGCGCGTAGCGCAATGGCCTGCGCGGTGTTTTCCGTCCCTTTACGTTCGGACCAGTTTTTCAGCGAGACGAAGGCCATCCCGGCGTTCTGCCCGCTGCCGCTGAAGCTAAAGCCGTTAACGGTGAAGATAACGTTGGTGTTGTCTTTTTCGTTGTTGAGGAACCAGTTGGTCACCTGCTGGCTGACTTCCGCGGTGCGCGAGTTGGTTGCCCCCGCAGGCAAGGTGTACTGGACCATGATTTCGCCCTGATCTTCGACGGGCAGGAAGCTGCCGGGCAGTTTCCACATCGCCAGCGCCATACCGCCGCAGATGGCCAGATACACCACCATAACCAGGCCGGAGCGGCTCAGGGTGTTCAGGACTTTGTGTTTGTACTTGCGCTCGCTGGCGCCGTAAAAGCGGTTAAACGCGCCGAAGAAGCCTTTTTTGTGCGGTGGGGTGTGGCTCAGAATCGAGCCGCACAGCGCGGGCGTCAGGGTTAACGCCACTACCACCGACAGCATCATTGCCGAAATAATGGTGACCGAGAACTGACGATAGATAACGCCGGTAGAGCCGCCGAAGAACGCCATTGGCAGGAATACCGCAGAGAGCACCAGCGCGATGGCGACCAGTGCACCGGAGATTTCGCCCATCGATTTTTCGGTGGCTTCGCGGGCAGGTAGCCCTTCGTCGCGCATAATACGCTCGACGTTTTCTACTACCACGATGGCGTCATCCACCAATAGCCCGATGGCCAGCACCATCGCAAACAGCGTCAGGGTGTTAATCGAGTAGCCGAACAGCGCCAGAATACCGAAGGTCCCCAGCAGTACCACCGGCACGGCCAGTGCGGGGATAAGCGTCGCGCGGATGTTTTGCAGGAACAGATACATCACGCACACCACGAGGATAATGGCTTCAAACAGCGTTTGAACCACGTCCTCGACGGAGATTTTAATAAACTCGGTACTGTCTTTTGGATACGCAACGTCATAGCCCTGCGGCATGTTACGTTTGTATTCGTTGATTTTATCTTTAACCAGCGTTGCGGTGCTCAGGGCGTTAGCGCCTGGTGCCAGCATCACCGCCATCCCGGCTGCCGGGTGGCCGTTCAGTTTCGCGACAGCAGTGTAATCTTCACTGCCCATTTCGACGCGGGCGATGTCGCCGACGCGAACCACTGCGCCGTTCGACTGGCTTTTGACGATGATATTTTTGAACTGTTCGACCGTTTGCAGTCGTGACTGAGCGCGAACGGTAGCGGTTAGCTGCTGGGTATCCGGTGACGGCAGGGCGCCGATTTTACCGGCGGAAACCTGCACGTTTTGCGCTTCAATCGCCGTTTGCACGTCAGACGGCATCAGGGAGTAAGAGGCCAGCTTGGCCGGATCCATCCAGATGCGCATCGCATATTCAGCGCCAAATACCTGCAGACTGCCGACGCCGTCGAGACGGGCCATCGGGTCCTGCATATTACTCACCAGCCAGTCGGCAATATCCGAACTACTGGCTTTATCGGTGGTGTCGTAAACCCCCATGATCAGCAGGAAGTTGCTTTGGGATTTTACGACGGTTACCCCAGCTTGCTGAACTTCGCTCGGCAGGCGCGATTCCGCCTGCTGCACTTTGTTCTGCACCTGAACCTGCGCGGTGTCCGGGTCGGTACCCTGTTCGAAGGTCACGGTAATACTGACCGAACCGTCGGAGCTGCTGGTGGAGGTGAAGTAGAGCAGGTTATCCAGCCCGGTGAGCTGTTGTTCGATAACCTGGGTCACGCTGTTTTCCAGGGTCTGCGCTGAGGCCCCGGTGTAGGTGGCGGAAATTTTAATCGACGGTGGTGCGACGTCAGGATACTGCGCGACCGGCAGCGTTTTGATGGCCAGCATCCCGGCCAGCATAATCAGAATCGCGATAACCCAGGCAAAGACCGGGCGTCGCACAAAGAAGCTGGAAAACATTAGGCTTTGCCTCCGTTGCTGGTTACTTCAACGGGTTTCACCTGCTGCCCAACCATCACTTTTGCCGAACCTTCGACAATCAGCTTATCGCCGGCCTGTAAGCCGCTTAACACCAGCCACTTGTCGCCGTAGGTGTCACCGGTTTCCAACTGGCGCTGTTCAACTTTGTTGTCAGCACCGACGACCAGCGCGGTGGCGATACCTTTCGCATCGCGGGTGACGCCCTGCTGTGGTGCCAGAATGGCATCGTTCATGATGCCTTCATCCACTTTGGCGCGCACGAACATCCCCGGTAGCAATTGCTGTTTTGGATTCGGGAATACGGCACGCAGGGTCACGGAACCGGTCGATTCATCCACCGCCACTTCGGTCAGCGCCAGGCGACCTTTTTCGCTGTAGGTTGAGCCGTCTTCCAATATCAGCGCCACATTCATGGTGTCGCTATTGGATGCCAGCGACTGTTTGCGCAGGCGCAGCAGGTCAACGCTGGAGCGGGTAAGATCAACGTACATGGTGTCGAGGCCGCGAATAGTGGCCAGCGCAGTGGTTTGCTCAGCGGACACTAGCGCCCCCGGCGTCACGGAGGAGATACCGATCCGCCCGGCGATCGGGGCGGTAATGGTGGTCCAGTTCAGGTTGATGCGTGCGCTTTCCAGCGCGGCTTTTTTCGACTCAACGCTGGCTCTATCCTGCGCACAGGTGGAGGCCGCGTCGTCGGCATCCTGGCGGGAAACGCCGTTTTCTTTAACCAGCTGCGCGTAACGCTGGGCTTTCGCACAGTCGGCGGCGACCAGCGCCTGCGCCTGTTTCAGCGCCGCGGCGGCTTCGTTGTAGGTGGCACGGAAGCTGTCAGGTTCAATCTGATACAGCGGCTGTCCGGCTTTAACGTTATCGCCTTCATTAAAAAGCCGTTTCTGGATAATACCGGTGACCTGCGGGCGGACTTCCGCGCTCATGGCGGCAGATGTGCGTCCGGTCAGTTCACTGACAATCGAAACGGGTTGGCTTTTTAATGTGACGATGCCGACTTCCTGCGCTGGAAGCTGCGAAGGCGCAGTGGGGACATTATCGCATCCGCTCAGGAGAAATAATGCAGCGATGGTGGTTGTGATGTATTTCATATTTTTCTCAGGGTGAACGAAGACCTCCTCACGAATTAACGCAAGGATTTTAAGGGTAAACAGGCCCGCGCTTCCGGAAGGTCGGAAACGACAAAAGGGGGAAAAATATTCCCCTGGTGATTAAACGGTATTAATTATTTTGCAGTCACAAGCATATTAATAATTTCCTGATAGATTTTTTCCATCGCTTCCGGCTGAACCTGTCGTGGGATCTGCCGCCGGTAAATGGTGCCTTCCACCATCACCGCCATCACCTCGACGCAACTGCGAATGCGTTCCTGGCTAAGGTGTGGGTACTCTTTGCTCATGTGCGCGCAGGCGTTGTTGAACATGCGCTCGTCTGCTTCTGCCAGCCACGCGGCGACCTGTGGGTTGCGGGTGGCCTCGGCGGACATCTCCAGCATGAGGCTGTCATCATCTTCGCTTGGTGTCATGCGCCACGCCAGCATATGCGGCATCAGATGGGTATGGGTTTTTCCTTCCATCTCGGCAATACGATAGTCGATGATGCGACGGATCATCTCTTCAATGATCGCGTCTTTATTATTGAAATAACGATAGATTTGACCAACGCTGAGCTTAGCTTCTGCCGCTATCTGCGACATGCTGGCAGCATGGAATCCGCTGTGACGGAAGCAGCGACGTGCGGCGGCGATAATGTCGTCTTGTCGGGCTTTCTGACGGGCTTCCAGCTTGCTGGTCATGCATCTCTCCGCGTTTTTTGAAACAGTGAGAACGATCGTTCTCATTTTCGCTCATTATACGTCGCTGAAAGCCGATGAAAAGCGTTTTTTTGCAATGAATTTTTGTGGGTTAGTTTGTTCAGAAAATAATGGAGGAAAAAAGGATTTTCTGTGAAATTAATAAGTGCGGCGAGTAAAAATAATGGAGAAAATATGCCTTTTGAAATTAAAGAAGTTATTACGCTGGAAGATAAAGAAGAATTACTGGATGGGCTACGGGCTTATAACCGGCAGTTCGTGGATACCCGCGATTGGGGGGATGTGTGCGTTTATCTCCGTGATGAACAGGGGGTTATGCAGGGCGGATTGATTGGTCAGCGCAAAGGACTGTGGCTGAGCATTGATTATCTATGGGTCAGTGATTCAGCCCGTGGGAGTGGGGTAGGTAGTCAGCTTATCAAAACCGCGGAGCAGACTGCCCGGCAGAAAGGCTGCCAGTTTGCGCTGGTGGATACCATCAGCTTCCAGGCGCTGCCGTTCTACCAGAAACAGGGGTATGTATTGAAAACGACGCTGGATGACTTCCCTCTGGAGGGCATGGCGCGTCACTATCTGACCCGGAAACTGTGAGTGATAGGCCGGATGGCGGTTATGCCATCCGGCATTAACGGTCACTCGTGCCGTGTTTTCAGCGGTGCCTCTTTGAGCAGCCACGACAGCACAAAGGCGATGACCATAATGCAGGCCGCCATAATAAATGCCGCATGGATAGCCGAGCCAAAGGCAGTGAGGTAATCGCTGCGAATCGCGTCGGGAAGCTGGTGAATGGCTACCGGGTTCATCCCTTTGGGGATCCCTGCGCCTTCTGGCAACAAGGTGGCCAGGCGCGATTGCAGGACCGAGGTAAATACCGCACCAAACAGCGCGACGCCAATAGAACCACCAATAGAACGGAATAACGTCACCCCGGATGTTGCCACGCCGTACAGATTTGCGCTCACCGTATTCTGCACCGCCAGCACCAGCACCTGCATCACCATGCCCAATCCCATGCCCAATACGGCGGTAAACACATACAGCTGCCAGGTCGGTGAATCGATGGTAATCCGCGTCAACAGCACCATGCCGATAAAGCCCATCAGGGTACCGACAATCGGATAGATACGGTATTTCCCGCTGCGGCTTATCGCCCTGCCGCTGATAATTGAGGTCAGCAGCAGCCCGCCCATCAGCGGTATCAGCTGTAGCCCGGCTTCGGTTGGCGTGGCGTTTTTTACCACCTGCAAATAGAGCGGCAGGAAGGTGACGGAGCCAAACAGCGACATACCGATAATAAAGCCTATCAGGCTGCACAGCAGGAAGCTGCGGTTGCGGAACAGCGACAGCGGGATAATCGGTTCCCACGCCAGCCGCTCTTCATAGATAAAGCCGGCGATGCCGATAAGGCCGAAGGCCAGAATGCACCACAGTTGAGGATCGCTCCATTCGCGAACCGTGCCGCCTTCGGTGGTGAAGAGAATGATGCACACCAACGCCATCGTCAGATACAGCGCGCCCAACCAGTCTATTTCATGCTGGCTACGTTTGTTACTGGAGTGGAATACCGCACCGATGACAAACAGGGCGAACAGCCCCAGCGGCAGATTGATGTAAAAAATCCAGCGCCACGAAGCGTGCTGAACGATAAAACCGCCAATCAGTGGGCCAATCACCGTTGCCAGGCCAAATACGCCGCCAAATAGCCCCTGATAGCGGCCGCGCTCGGCTGGTGGGATGACATCCGCTACCGCCGCCATGCTGATAACCATCAGCCCGCCGCCGCCAAGGCCTTGCAGCGCGCGCATCAGCACCAGCTGGGTCATATTCTGCGCCAGCCCGCACAGCGCGGAGCCGACGAGGAACAGGATAATGGCGATTTGCAGCACCCGCTTTCGACCAAACAGATCGCCAAACTTGCCGTACAGCGGCACGACGATGGTCGAGGTGAGGATATAGGCGGTGACCACCCACGAGAGCTTGTCGAGGCCGCCCAGCTCGCCGACAATGGTCGGTAGCGCGGTCGAGACGATAGTCTGGTCGAGCGCGGAGAGCAGCATCACCAGCAGCAGCGCGCTGAACAACAGGCGGATTGAGCTCACGCCGGTTGGTTGTGGGGCCGTCGAAGTTTCAGACGCCATCATGTTCTCACTTGAAATTAATTAAATGCATAATTAATATTTATTGAAGATCATTCAGAGGTCAAGAGATCCCGTTTCTATGCCAGCACAAAAAGACAATCTCAAACCACGTAAGCCCGGACGTCCACGCGGCAGCAAGCCGAATGCTGCCAACCGTGAACAGCTCATCGACATCGCGCTGCGATTGTTTTCCCAGCAGGGTATTGCGCGCACATCGCTGAACGCTATTGCTCGCGAAGCCGGCGTTACGCCCGCCATGCTGCACTACTATTTCAATTCACGAGAGCAGCTGCTTGATGTGATGATTGAAGAGCGCTTCTTGCCGCTGCGCGAGCAAATCACCGGCGTATTCGGTGAGCATCCTAACGATCCGGTGACGGCGTTGAGTGAAATGGTGAAGACGCTGGCCGCTGTCGCTGCGCAACACGAGTGGTTTGCGCCGCTGTGGATGCAGGAAGTTATCGGTGAAATGCCGGTACTGCGTCAGCATCTGCATGCCCGTTTTGGCGAGGAGAAATACCACACTACGCTGGAGACGGTGAAAGGCTGGCAGGCGTCTGGCAAGGTGAACCCACATCTAACCGCTGAGCTGCTGTTTACCACGTTGTTGAGCCTGGTACTGGTGCCGTTTTCCCGTATGCGTAACGATGAACGACTGGCGATGCTGACGCCGGAGATTATTGTCAACAATGCGCTGGCGTTGTTGCGCCAGGGAGTTGGACCTGCTTAAGGCATGCAGTTGCGATATTTGAACGTATCGAGGGCTGATATTCACTAAAATGTTTTGCTGCGGTGAGAGATATTATTCTCACCGCGCACGTGCTATGTGTATTTAAATAATTCAATAAGTGAAACAATAGTTAAATATTAGATCTCCACTTCCTGAGTCAAATCATATTCAATGAGTGCCCAAGCCGCGGGTTTGCCCTGATAATAAGGCATGATATCCCCTCGTCGGAGGCTTATTACCGCGGGAATAGTGCTGTCGGAGAGTTGCCAGTGTCCGCCCTGTGGGCTGTACTGGCCGCTGTTGCGGATGGTGCCTAGCGGTTTGCGATCGGTGTTTTCTTGAGAAGTGAACGAAGAAAGTACCGAAAGCGTGTAATTGCTACTATCTATCTTCATAACGTGATAATCCAAAAATGAACACACGTCATAAACAAGCGACAATATCCTGCTACAACTTAAGCAGATGTGAAATTATTTAATATGTGAATTATTCGAAGTGTTTTATTGCAATGAAAGACTGTTTTAGACAAAATAAGCCATCTCATTGGTCAAAAAGTATTCTAAATGATTAAGCGCCTGATTAATTCATGCATTCTTATTATGGCATTTACCGCTTCCAGCGCCTTTGCCGTGGACTGCCAGCGTGCCGCAACGCCGCTTGAAAATACGATCTGTAGCAATGGCAACCTGAACTGGCTGGATGACACCATGGAGAGCGTGTATCGCGCAATGCTGGTGCGTCGTGATGCCACTACGGTTCATCAGGAATATGAAGCGTGGGAAAAATCGCTGAAAAGCTGTTCATCGGATGAGTGCATTGAACGCGCTTATTATACCGGGATCAGTAAAATTGCTGACTCACCGGCGGATTTTAACTGGGAAGGGCGCTGGTGGAATTCCAGTGCGGCCAACATGAGCGGTGGAGTGGTGCAATTCAGCCACAGCGCGGACTGGTCGATTACTACAGATATTCGAATTTGGGCCGGGCTGAATAAAGATGAGTTCACCGCTGAGGCGCGTAAGCTCAATAACATGGTACTTATCGACAATATGGTCGACAGCAAGCATTGCAAAGTCCTGTTTATTCCCCGTAAAAGCGGAGCGATTCAGGTCTACAGTAATGCTGATTTTGGTTGCCGCCTGTCATTACCGAACGGCGCTTTTATCGATGGCCGCTATCTGAAGTCGGATGTCGATCCGCGACCAAAAGCCACGCTGCTGTCGCTGGCGATTTTTTCTGACCCGAAAATGGATGAACGTTTCCGAACGATGGTGGGTGAGGATTACCAGAAGTTTGTCGATACTGCGAATATTTATATCTATCAGGAAGATATCGATAATATTGGCGCGACGGTTGTCTCAATGTGGGTTCGCGGTGCGGCGAATGCGCACACGGCCATTATTATGTACACCGCCAACGATATCTGGGCGGCGAGGGTTGAACCGGATGCTACCGGTAAGCTGGCCTTCTCCTATTTCAGCACTCAGGGTAACGATGTGGCGAAAATGCCGCGTACTCTGGCAGGCTGGCGACTGCGTTTCCTCGACCAATAACCTCACGCGTTGAACGGGCCATATCACGACGGCCCGTTCAGACTAAACGGCTTACGCCAGCGTCCCCACCACGTTCAGATCGGCATCGTCCGGCACTTCATTGTAAGAAAGCACATGCAGCCCGCTGGCAAACAGGCGTCCGTAGCGTGAAATCACCGGGCGCAGCTGTGGGGTCACCAGCAGCAGCGGCGGCAGACTCTTGGCTTTCATCTGCTCGTAAATCATTGGCATGGTATTTTGCAACTGGGTCAGAATGTTCGGGTCAACCGGGAAGCTGTCCAGCGCCACTTTGCCGGCCTGCTGCGCCTGATTGAGCGCGCCCAGCAGCATGTTTTCCAATTGATTATCAATGGTGTAGGCCGCCAGCTGCGGTCGGTCGCCGTTGATATTGTGCACGATGGCGCGGCGCAGCGCATAGCGCACGTCAGCGGTTAGCAGCACCGGGTCTTTGGTCACCGCTGAGCTCTCCAGCAGCGTGGAGGCGATGGTGACAATATCCTTCAGCGAGACCTGTTCCAGCAGCAGTTGGCGATAAATACGCAGCAGCTGGCTGTAGTTGATCGCAGCATTTAAATCTTCCGCCAGTTTCGGTGCCTGTAGCGCTAAACGCGCGTGCAGATGGGTGATGTCGTCGTAGTTAAACAGATCCGGCAGATGTTCGCGGGCAACCTTGTTCACGTGGGTGGCCACTACGCTTGCGCAGTCCACCACCTGATAACCAAGGTTCAGCGCTTTGGCTTTCTGTTCCTGGTCAATCCATACAATCGCCATGCCGTAGGCCGGATCGGTATCCAGTACGCCGTCGATTTCACCGTACAGTTCGGTCCCGGGAATCGCCATCAGCTTTTCGGCATTCACTTCCCCCATGGCGGTGCGGATGCCGTTAATATGAATGGCATACTGCGCGGGCTTCAGGCGGAAGTTTTCCCGGATACGGATTTCGGGCAGCAGCACGCCGCACAGTTCGGAAATCACCTGACGCACCCCGCGTACGCGCAACGACAGCGGGCTGCCTTTGGCTTCATCTACCATCGTGACGAGCTTGTAGCCGAGGTTGAGGCCAATCGGCTCGACCAGCGGAATGCTGTCCCAGGTTATTGCCGGGTTAGCGTCTGGAGCCAGCGCGTCGGTAATTGCCTCCATATCTGTTTCTTGCGGCGCCGGCTGCACCACCTTGCTTTGTCGCCAGGCCGCGAACAGCAGCAGAGCAGTAAAGCTCAGGAAGGCGATATGCGGCATGCCCGGTACGATCGCGAGAATGAACATCACGAACGCGGCGGTATACAGAATCTTCGGTTTGGAGAGCAGCTGCGTTTTAATTTCGTCGCTAACGTCGTTGCCTTCGCTGACGCGGGTCACGATGATTGCGGCGGCCGTCGCCAGCAGCAGTGACGGAATCTGAGCGACCAGGCCGTCACCGATGGTTAGCAGTACGTACTGACGGAAAGCGTGACCGGCATCGAGATCGTATTTGAAGATACCGATGCAGATACCGCCGATCACGTTGATGATAAGCACCATGATCCCGGCGACGGCGTCACCGCGCACAAACTTCGACGCACCATCCATCGAACCGTAGAAGTCTGCCTCTTTGGCCACTTCCTGACGACGAGTACGCGCCTGCTGCTGGTTAATCAGCCCGGCGTTGAGGTCGGCATCGATCGCCATCTGTTTACCCGGCAGGGCATCCAGCGTAAAGCGTGCGGAGACTTCGGAGATACGTTCCGCACCTTTGGTCACCACCACAAAGTTGATGATCATCAGGATGATAAACACCACGAAGCCGACAACGAAGTCGCCGCCGATCACCACCTGACCGAAGGCTTCGATGACCTTACCAGCAGCACCTTCCCCTTCATGGCCCTTTAATAGCACCACGCGCGTTGACGCTACGTTCAGCGTCAGTCGCATCAGGGTGGTTATCAGCAGCAGCGTCGGGAAGATGGCAAAGTCCAGCGGACGCTGCATATTGACCGCAACCAGCAGCACGATCACCGCCAGCACGATGTTGAATGTAAACAGAATATCCAGCATCAGCGGCGACAGCGGTAGGATAACCATTGCCAGCACGCAGAGAAGCAGAATAGGCACAGCAATCTGCCCCTTGCGGAGCACGCTGAGCGCGTTGCGCATCTTACTGTTCGCCATTGGCTTTTAATACCTCTTGAGGAATGTCTATGTGCCTGTTCAGGCGGGGTTTTTGTTCAGCACGGCCTTCGCGCCAGGATTTCAGCTGCATCACGTAGGTCAGCACGTGAGCGATGGCGCGAAAGAGCTGAGCCGGAATTTGTTGATTGACGCGAGTGGTGTAGTACACCGCACGTGCCAGCGGTGGAAACTCCACCACCTCAATGTTGTGGCTGGCACCCACTTCACGGATCCACAGCGCCACGTCATCAATACCCTTGGCGACGATGTACGGTGCTTCTGCTTTCTGCGGGTCATACTTCAACGCCACCGCGTAGTGGGTCGGGTTGGTGATGATGACGTCAGCTTCCGGGACGGTCCGTGAAATCTGGCCCATCGCCATTTGGCGCTGGAGCTGGCGAATACGGCCTTTTATCTGCGGGTTACCGTCGTTATTTTTGTGTTCTTCCTTCACTTCCTGCTTGGTCATGCGCATTTTTTTGGTGAACATGAATTTGCTCAGCGGCACATCTAACAGGGCAAAAATGACGATAACGGCGACAAAATAGCTGATAACGTGCTTAAAAATACCGAACCCGTGGCTAATCGCCTGCGTCAAATACAGGCGTTGCAGGTGCAGCAGATTATCCATCTCGTCGTGCACCATGGTGTAGATAACCGCCAGAATGGTGGCGCATTTCAGCATCATCTTGCCCACTTCGGTGTAGTGGCTGGCTGAGAACATGCGCTTCACGCCGCTGATAGGGCTGAGTTTTTTAAAGTCCGGTTTGAGCTTGTTGGGGGTGAAAATCCACCCGCCCGGCACAAGGCTCGCAATGATGCAGACAACCGGAATCGGGGTGAGCGTGGCGATGAAGCGCAGGATTACCCACAAATTGAGCATCAAAAACTGACTCAGGATGTTCGGGTTATCGAGATCCTTTGCCATTTCGCCAACGGCGGCAAACGACTCGCCAATCAGCTGGCGGTAGTACGGCAAAAAGGTCGCCATCGTAAAGAACGAGGCCACCAGGCCCGCCGCCATGGTTAAATCTTTTGAGCGGGGAATGTCCCCCTTTTCCCGCGCTTTGCGCAGTTTTCCCGATGTGGGTTTTTCGCTTTTATCGCCGCTGGAAGAGGACATTACTGCACCCTTATGGCGTCGAGTTTCGCCAGAATTTCGTTGGTCAGATTGATGTAGTGGTCAGGAATGTTGGTGACCAGCATCGAAATACACAGCAGGCCAAACAGCATGCTGATAGGAAAACCGAGAGAAAACAGGTTCAGCGTAGGTGAAACGCGGTTAAGCAGACCAAAGCCACCCTGTACGATAAGCATCACGAAGGTCGTCGGAAGCGCAATCAGCGTGGCGGCAGACATAATCCAGCCCAGCCCCTGGCCAATTAACATCAGCGTCGGTTGGTTAATGGCCTGGCCGATTGGCCAGTAGCTGAAGCCTTTGAACAGAATCGTGACCAGCAGCAGGTGCCCGTCCATAATGAAGAACAGCAGGGCGCAGAAGACGTAGATAATCTGCGAGATGACCGTGGTCGAACTGCCGTTGACCGGGTCGTTCATCATGGCCATCCCCAGACCCATGTTCATGGACAGGATGTTCCCCGCCGTTTGCAGCGCGACAAACACCAGCTGCAGCGCGGTGGCAAAAAGAAAGCCCCACAGGATCTGCTCACCGATAAGCAAAAGAGTGCGCATGGACAGCAGTTCATTCAACACCACGTTGTTCGGCAGCATCGGCGTAATGATGATCGCCAGCGCCATCGCCGTGCCGATTTTAATTCGCCGTGAAAAGACGCGGTTATCGAGCACCGGCACGAACTGTAAAAAGGCGAGGATGCGAAAGAAAGGCAGCACCAGGGCCATCACTGGCGTCCACAACGTCTGAATATCGATTCCCATAATGACTTAGCCGACCAGCGCCGCCGCCTGCTGGAAAATCTGCACGGTAAAATCGACCAGCTGTGTCAGCATCCATTTGCCCGCGAAGATGAGTACCCCAAGCGTGACCACCAGACGCGGCAGAAAGCTCAGCGTCTGTTCGTTAATCTGGGTAGTGGCCTGAAAGATACTGACGCACAGGCCAACCAGCAGGCTGGGGATAATCGCCACGGCGGAAATCAGCAGCACCAGGTGAATACCGGATGCCATGATGTCGCCTGCGGTGTCCATATTCATCATGGCTATAATCCTTGTACGCTGGAGGTGAGCGTACCGACTATCAGCGTCCAGCCATCGCACAGAACGAACAGCATCAGCTTAAACGGCAGCGAGACGATAAGCGGCGACAGCATCATCATCCCCATTGCCATCAGGATACTGGCGACAATCAGGTCGATAACCAGGAATGGGATGTAAATCATAAAGCCAATCTGGAAAGCGGTTTTCAGCTCACTCAGCAGATAGGCCGGGGTGACAATAGTCAGATCCTGTTCGTGAGCGTCGCCTTCAATACCGGCAATGGTCATAATCTGCGCCATCGCTTTATTGTTGGTCTGCGCCAGCATGTATTTCTTCAGCGGCGCTTCGGCGTTAACCAGCGCTTGCTTCAGGGTTATCTGGTCATTCTGGAATGGCTCTACCGCATCGGAATATACCGTCATCCACACCGGACGCATCACCAGCAGCGTCAGCGCCAGCGCAATCCCGGTGAGGATTTTGTTGGGCGGACTTTGCTGCAGGCCGAGCGCCTGGCGCAAAATCGCCAGCACGATAATAAACCGGGTGAAGCAGGTCATCATCAGCACCATGATCGGCAGCAGGCCGAGCAGGGTCATCAGGATCAGGATTTCAATTTTTACGTTGTAGTCCTGACCCGCGCCGTTTGATGTGGCGCTAAACAGTGTGATGTCGCCGTTCGCCGCCAGCACTGGCTGGGCAAACAACAAACCGACGAGCAGCAGCAAAAAGCCACCGCGATAAAGCGTGCGGTTCATCGCGTTAACTCACCCAGTTCTTTCGCGTTGAATTCGATGATACGCAGGCCGTATTTGTCATTCAGGACGACGACTTCCGCTTTACCGAACGCAATGCCGTTCACTTTGATATCCAGCGGCTCGCCGGCCATTTTGTCCAGCTCGATAACCGAGTCGCTGTTGACCGCCATCAGCTCTGCCAGTGAAATATTCACCGACGAGACTTCCAGCGTTAGCGTTACAGGGATGCGGCTAAACAGCGCCATACGACGTACATCAGTGAGCGGCGCATTGCGCGTTTCTGGCTGTAAATCGAGGCGAATATTGCCTTCTACGGTTTCATCCTGTGTCATATCGCTGAGATTCAGGTCGTCCAGATCCAGGGACTGGCTCAGCTCATGTTGCAAATCACTCATATTGCTTCTCGGTTGTTTTGTCATGGATATCGCACAAGAAAAGCTTGCTGCGATCTTCGGCAATAGCCGCTTCAAAAATCTGTTCTTTGCCGATAAATACCGGTAAGGGTTCATTAATCGCGATAGGGATAATGTCCCCTGGTTTGATATCGGCAACCTGCGCGACGGTTAAATTCAGGCTGGCAAGACGGCCATTGAGCTTCAGCGGCAGGCTGTCGAACAGGCGTTCGATTTGTCCTGGGCTTAAAGTGACGCTTTTCTCGGTGACACGATCATTGATGTCTGGCGTACGCAGCGCGGCCAGCATTTGGTCGACATGATAGTTATCGAGCAAAATGGTAAAGCTGCCGTGGCTGTATCCTTCAAGGGTGAAGGTAATACACCATGACCACTGGTTAATAACCGTGGAGTAATCCACTTTAATATCCAGTTCTTCCCCGAAAGTCTCTTTGCAAATAATCAGAGAAGTTAATTCCTGACCCAGTTTGCTTTTCAGTCGTTCTTCCGTTTTGGTGATCGGTAAAGAGTCATCTGGTTCGACATGGTTACTGTCTTTGCTCAAACCATAATAATCATGAAGAATATTCAACAATAAGATGCGGTCGATAACAAACGCGATATTTCCATAAGGGGTGGAGAATATCTGGGCATTCTTATAATGCTGATCGATAGCAAACGTCATCGATTCTAACGCTGCGTTAACACGTAATTTCTTTAGAAAGTAAATGCCAAGACGAGCATCAAGAATGTCAAAGCTATCATTCATTAGCTTAGGCAGTTTATGCCATGGGCGTCCGAGTTTACTGACGTCAAGTTTCACCAGTTCCGGAAGGTCATCCTGCTGGTGGATTCTGATTCGATGTGAAGCAGGGTACATAATTATTCCAGTTCTTTAGTCATGGCCGGTGGAACAATAACGTGTTCGTTTCGGTGACGATAACGTGCACGAAATTTTTTACTGAAAATATTTGAGTTTTGGGAATGTTGTGACGCTTTACACCAACATCGAAGAATCTTCGGTAAAAGAAAATTCATGCACTCTTTTATTCAGACTGTGGATTAAACCTTTCTGGCCATTTTATTGCAAGTGGTAGAGAGTTATTAATCCATTATTTTTCCGCCTGCCTGTAGATTAATATATTTTGTAACTACATGATTTATATAGATTAATGTTTTAATATCCATTAAAAATGAGACAATTATTGTTCGCTGGGTATACTAGGCGTCATATTTTCACGGAAACAGAATTTCCCGTGTCGATATCAGAGTCTTTAATTTTTATTAACATTATAAAAACGCCTTTAATCCTCCATGTAGAAGGTGCTTTTTTATTACCTGGTTAATAAAGATGTAGCGTATTTTCTTTTTAGTCTTTTTTACTGGTACTCCAAAATGAACATTATCATTGAACGTGAAGACCGTAATGGTGATGGCTTTGTAGCCGTCTCCCCTGCCAGCGTGGGCGTGATCTCATTGGCCCGCCGCGTTGCTAAATATAATGTTTCAGTATTGGTTACTGGTGAAACGGGAACCGGAAAGGAATGCGTTGCCAAATATATCCATGAGCACGCCTGTGGTAGCGACGCCCCGTATGTTGGGGTGAACTGTGCGGCTATTCCAGAAAGTATGCTGGAAGCGATTTTATTTGGTTATGAGAAAGGCGCATTTACCGGTGCGGTAGCCAGCGTAGCCGGTAAATTTGAGCAGGCAAATGGCGGAACGCTACTATTAGATGAAATTGGCGATATGCCTTTAGCATTGCAGGCAAAACTATTACGCGTATTACAAGAGCAGGAAGTTGAGCGTTTGGGCAGTCATAAACGCATCCCTCTAGATATCCGACTGATCGCTTCGACTAATAAAGACTTGCAGCAGGAAATTGCTGAAGGACGATTCCGTCAGGATCTGTTCTACCGTATTTCCGTGGTGCCGATTCACATCACACCGCTGCGTGAGCGCAAGCAAGATATTTTGCCTTTAGTCCAGCGTTTCATCGCCAAATACCGCTCATTCCATAAGGGCGATGTTCGCCTGAGCGATGATGCCCGTAACGCACTGCTTGGCTATGACTGGCCGGGTAATGTGCGTGAGCTGGAGAACGTTATCCAGCGGGGCATGATCCTCGGAAACGGTGACGAAATTAAAGCCGCCGACTTTGGTCTGATTGCCCGTGTTCCTTTGCCGGAAAGCCCGGTGGTCGGCGTCATGCCGGCTTATCGTGAACAGGATGCCAGCCAGGCAATCCGCGATGTCAAGCTGCACGGTCGTCTGGCGGAATACCAGTACATTATTGACCTGTTAAAACGCCATAAAGGCAACAAATCCAAGACCGCGGAATTCTTAGGCATTACTCCGCGTGCACTGCGTTACCGCCTTGCGTCAATGCGCGATGAAGGCATTGATATCGAATGTTATTCCTGAGGCCAGGAAGGAAGACTAAATGGACAAAATAGCAGCCGCAGGTATGAACACCGCGCAACAGGCGATGCTCAACCGTATGCAGCAGACGGCCTCATTGGCCTCTGCCGGCTCGGTTAACGCCTCACAAACCATAGCACCTGCAAACAGTGCGTTTAGCGCGACGGATTCAGTCTCTTTCTCCCGCGTGTTGAATAACGCTATCGACAATGTCGATGCGTTGCAGCACAGCGCGGGGGCAAAGCAGACCGCTATTGAGATGGGTCAGAGTGACGATTTAGCCGGCGCGATGATTGAGAGCCAGAAAGCCAGCGTGGCTTTTTCGGCCATGATGCAGGTGCGCAATAAGCTCAATAGCGCGCTGGACGAAGTGATGAATATTTCGCTGTAAGGTCTGTACCGTGTTAAACAAAATCAAAGATCGTCTCCCCGCCCTCCCGATGCCCGCTGGCGTTATCAATCCAAAGCTACTGGCCATTATTGGCGGTACGGTATTGGCGCTGGCGATTATTGCCTCTCTGTGGAAAGGCAATCAGGGATATGTGGCGCTGTATGGCGCGCAGGAAAGCATTCCGGTGTCTCAGGTGGTTGAAGTCCTGGGCGCGGAAAATATCGCTTATCGTATCAACCCGGACAACGGCCAGGTGCTGGTGACCGAAAGCAAATTGTCGCAGGCGCGTATGGCGCTAGCGGCGAAAGGCATCACCGCAGCGACGCCGGACGGCTACGAGCTGATGGACAAAGAAGAGATGCTGGGCAGCAGTCAGTTCATCCAGAACGTGCGCTATAAGCGCAGCCTGGAAGGTGAGTTGGCAAAAAGCATCATGGCGCTAAATCCGGTAGAGCACGCGCGCGTGCACTTGGGGTTGAGCGAATCCAGCTCCTTTGTCCTGACCAACAAACCGAACAGCAGCGCCTCCGTGGTGCTGCAGCTGCGCTACGGCAAACAGCTTGATGAGCAGCAGGTGGCATCGATTGTGCAACTGGTCTCCGGATCGGTGCCAGGGATGAACGCCAGTAGCGTTCGCGTTGTCGATCAGACGGGAAATCTGTTATCCGACGGCGTTGCCGGGCCCGATGGCACGATGGCGGGCAAGCGTCTGGGCGAAGACGTGATGCAGCGTATCCGCGAAGATACCAACAAAAATATCTCCACTCTGCTGACCTCTTTGGTCGGTGCGGGTAATTATCGTATCAGCGTCGCGCCGGCCGTCGATTTAAGCCGCGTGGAAGAGACGCAGGAACGTCTGGGTAAAGATCCGCTGGTGAGCGATGAACAGCTGAGCCAGGAAAATACCACCAATGAAATGGCATTTGGTATTCCGGGCTCGCTGAGTAACCGCCCGGTGAATCAGAACCCACAGGCGGCGGCTGCGCAAGCGGCGGGTGCCCCTGCAGCAAATCCACAGGCCGCCGCGGCCGACAATGCAACCAGCGACCCGCGGGCGCTCACTAGCCGCAGCCAGTCCCAGCGTAAATATGCGTTTGACCGCGATATCCGCCATATCCGTCACCCCGGTTACAAGCTGGAGAAACTGAACGTGGCCGTGGCGCTGAATCAAACCGCGCCTGCGCTTGCCAACATTACCCCAGAACAACTGGCCTCTATTACCCGTTTGGTTGAAAGCGCCGCTGGCATTGATAAGCAGCGTGGCGATGCGTTAACCCTTGATGTGCTGGCATTCAGTGTCCCAGTGAATGATGGAATTCTGCCGCAGCAGTGGTGGAAAGATCCGGATATGCAGTACTGGGGGCAAAACGGCGGCATTGGCCTGTTAGCACTGCTCACGCTGCTGTTTGGTGTCCGCCCGCTGGCACAACGCTTTGGCCGCCGTGAACGCGTGGTCAACGATGCCGACCAGCAAGAACAAGATCTGCTGACTGACGCGACGACCGAGAAGGAAGAAACGCTGTCTGCGCTGCCGAATATCGGCTTCAACACTAATGACGACATGCTGCCACCGCAGAGTTCGGGTCTGGAAACCAAAGTGGAGTACCTCCAGGTTCTGGCCCAAAACGAAACTGAACGTGTAGCAGAAGTTCTGAAACAATGGATTAACAGCAATGACCGAAGCAACCGCAAGCAGGACTAATCAATCCGGTGGCCGCAGCCGTCTGGAGCAGGCAGCGATTTTGCTGCTGAGCGTGGGCGACCAGGCCGCGGCACAGGTGATGCAGAAGCTCAACCGTGAAGAGGTGGTGCTGCTGAGTGAAACCATGGCGCGTTTACATGACGTCAAGGTGAACCAGGCGCGTCAGGCGATGAACAACTTCTTCTCCGACTACAGCGAGCAGAGCGGCATCAACGGTGCATCGCGCTCCTATTTGCGCAGCATCCTGGAAAAAGCGCTCGGCGGCGAAATTGCCCGCAGCGTCATTAACGGAATTTATGGCGATGAAATTCGCTATCGCATGGCCCGTCTGCAGTGGGTGGATACGCCGCAGCTGGCGGCGCTGATCGATCAAGAACATTTACAGCTTCAGGCCGTGTTCCTGGCCTTCCTGCCGCCGGATATTGCCGCCAGCGTACTGAGCGTACTGCCGGGTGAGCGCCAGGATGAAATCATCTATCGCGTTGCGCGCCTCGATGACATCAATCGCGACGTGATTGACGAGCTGGATCGCCTGATCGATCGCGGCATCGCCGTGCTTTCCGAACATGGCTCCAAAGTGGTGGGCATTAAGCACGCCGCTAATATCGTCAACCGTATTCCGAGCAATCAGCAGGAGCTGCTGGATCAGCTGCGCGAACGTGATGAAGGCGTGGTAGATGAGCTGCAGGACGAGATGTACGAATTCTTTATCTTAAGCCGCCAGACGCCGCTCACGCTCCAGCGTCTGATGGATGAAATCCCTATTGACGAATGGGCGATTGCGCTCAAAGGCACCGAGCCGGTGCTGCGACAGGCGATTTTTGACGTGATGCCAAAGCGCCAGGTCACTCTGCTGCAAAGTACCACTACGCGTCTGGGGCCGCTGCCGGTGAGCCGTATTGAACAGGTGCGTAAAGAGATCATGCAGACCTTACGCCAGCTGGTAGAAGAAGGTGAGATTCAGGTGCAGCTGTTCGCTGAGCAGACGGTGGAATAAGCCATGTTTAAGAAACGGAGTATACCGCTGGATAGGCTGACTTCTCGTCGCCAGGGCGTGGTAAAACCGCGGCTGCATAAATTTCCTCCGTTACGTAAACGCTGGGCGGCATCCCATGAGCCGGTTGAAGACGATGCAATGGCAGCGCCGGACCCGGCTGAGTATCAAAAGCAACTGCAGGAAGGGTTTAGCGAAGGCGTAAACCAGGGCTTCGCGCAGGGGATGGAAGAAGGCAAAGAAGAAGGCTACCAGGAAGGTGCGCGCCTTGGCTTTGAAGATGGAATGCGCAAGGGGCTCGCCGAAGGCAAACAGCAGGCGCGTCAGCAGTTTCTCGACGCCGCGGAGCCATTTGAGCGCGTCACCGCGAACGTGCAGCGTTTTCTTGAAAGCTACGAGCAGCGCCGCCGTGAAGAGCTTTTGCAACTGGTGGAGAAAGTGACCCGCCAGGTGATCCGCTGTGAGCTGTCGCTACACCCAACGCAGCTGCTGGCACTGGTAGAAGAAGCGTTAACCAGCCTGCCGCAGCCGCCGGAACAGATCCGCGTATTGTTGAATAGCGAAGAGTTCCGCCGCATCAGCGAAGCCGAGCCGGAAAAAGCCCGTGAATGGGGGCTGGCGGCCGATCCTTCTCTGGAACTGGGTGAATGCCGAGTGGTGACTGACACCACCGAGATGGATGTCGGTTGCCAACATCGCCTGGACCAGTGCGTCTCGGTACTGAAAGACAACCTGCTGCCGGAAGATATGCATGAGTAATCTCGACTTCGAGCAGGCGTTGCGCTCCATCGAACAGATTGATCTGGCGCGCGTCGCCGGGCGTCTGGTGCGGGTGAACGGCATTTTGCTGGAGTGCGTGGGCTGCCGTCTGGCGATTGGCCAGCTATGTCACGTCGAAAGTATCGAACAAGAGATGATGGAAGCGCAGGTGGTGGGCTTTGACCGTGAAGTCACCTACCTAATGCCATTCAAACAGCCATCCGGGCTGATTGCCGGTGCCCGCGTTTTCCCGGCTGGGAAAAGCGAAGGCGTGATGATTGGCGATCAGTGGCTGGGGCGCGTGGTGAACGGCCTCGGCGAACCGCTTGACGACAAAGGTAAGCTTGGCGGCGACACATTACTCCCGCAGCAGCTGCCGCAGGTGCATCCCCTTAAGCGTCAACCCGTTGAAGCACCGCTGGACGTCGGCGTGCGTGCCATTAACGGCCTGCTGACCATCGGCAAAGGCCAGCGTGTTGGTCTGATGGCCGGTAGCGGCGTGGGTAAAAGCGTGCTGCTGGGAATGATCACTCGTTACACCCAGGCCGAAGTGGTAGTGGTCGGGCTCATTGGCGAACGTGGCCGCGAAGTGAAAGAGTTTATTGAAAACTCATTGCAGGAAGCGGGGCTGGCGAAATCGGTAATTGTTGCCGCGCCAGCGGATGAATCGCCGCTGATGCGTATTAAGGCCACCGAGCTGTGCCACACCATCGCCAGCTACTACCGCGATAAAGGTAAAGACGTTCTGTTGCTGGTGGATTCGCTAACGCGTTACGCCATGGCGCAGCGTGAAATCGCGCTCTCGCTGGGCGAACCGCCAGCGACGAAAGGCTATCCACCTTCGGCGTTCAGCATGATCCCTCGGTTGGTTGAAAGCGCGGGCAACAGCGAAAGCAAAGGCTCGATGACGGCGATTTATACCGTACTGGCGGAAGGTGACGACCAGCAGGACCCGATTGTCGACTGCGCGCGTGCGGTACTTGATGGCCATATCGTGTTGTCACGCCATCTGGCGGAAGCCGGGCACTATCCGGCGATTGATATCGGCCAGTCGATCAGCCGCTGTATGAGCCAGGTGACGGCTCGCGAACACCAGCTGGCGGCGCGAACCTTAAAGCAGCTGTATGCCGAATACCAAAGTATTAAGCCGCTGATCCCACTGGGTGGCTATGTTGCGGGTGCCGATCCGCTGGCGGATAAAGCCGTGCGTCTCTCGCCGGCCATTACGCAGTTCTTACAACAGGAAGTTCAGGACGCGGCGTTGATTGATTCAACCATTAACGATCTGCGAACGTTAGCGCAAGCAGGGTAATGCACCATGAGCAAACTCATCTCTACACTCGAACAGCTTCATCTGATGCGCACCCGCGCAGTGGACGATCTCAGCCTGAAGCTGGCCTCGCAAAAGCAGGTCTGCCAGCGTTTTGAAAAGAACATTGATGCGCTGACGTCACTGGCGTCGGGTCTGGCCACGCAGACGGCCGACAATGCGGTGATGATGATCAATCAGTCAAAATATAAGCAGAATATTCAACGCGTTATTAATTGGCAGAAACAAGAACAGGCGTTGGCCAGCCTGGAAGAGAAAAAAATCCAGGGCAACTTGCTAGCCGAAGCCAAGCGCGAGAAAAGCCTTGAGCTGGTGCTGGATGCCAAACGTAGCGACCGCCGAATGGAGATCAATCGCCGGGAGCAAAAGATGACCGATTCTGTTTCTGCCCAATGCTGGCTGCGCCAGCAGCTGGCTAGTGCACGCCAACGATAGATGTTATGAAAACGACCCGCAAGAAAACCCAGCCCTCACTGATGTCGGCGCTGCTAGAACGCCAGAAGCGCGCGCAGCCTTTGCCGACGCCGTTTGTCAGCGTGGTTTGCCCGACCTATAACCGCCGTGAGTTTCTCCCTTATCTGCTCTATATCTGGCAGTACCAGGACTACCCGGCGGATAAGCGCGAGCTGATTATCCTCGACGATTCACCGGTCAGTAACGCCGATCTGGTTGCCATGATGAGCGACTCTGTAACGCCGAATGTGCGCTATATCCATAGCCCAGAGCGATTGGTGCTGGGGCAAAAGCGCAACATGCTCAACGAACTGGCGACCGGTGAATACATCATCTGCTTTGATGATGATGACTACTACGCGCCGAATAAAATCTCCCATCAGGTGGCTGAGATGCAGGTGAACAACGCCCTGTTCTCCGGCAGCGACCAGATTTATATCTGGTATAGCCATCTGGATAAAATTTACCTGACCCATCCGTTTGGTGAGCGCCATGCGCTGAATGGGACTTTTGGCTATCACCGCAACCTGCTGAAAAAACATCGCTATGAAGACAGTGCGACAAAGGCGGAAGAAGTGGGATTCCTGAAGGATTTCACCACGCCGGTGCAGCAGATTGACCCGAAGCAGACCATTTTGTGCATTTCGCACAGCAGCAACACTTACGACAAAGATTTCATTCTCGACAGCTCCACGGCGGTGGATTTGACGCTGGAGGACTTCGTTAGCGATGCCAACCTGCTGGCGTACTATCGCCGCTTGAGCCATGCGCCGCTCAGCGTCCAGGTGAATTGGTCAGTATTTGAAAAAATCGCCGTCATTTATGACCCCCGGCGTGAAGAGTCGCTACCCGAGCGGTGCGAAGCGCTGCTGGCGCTGGGTGTGGAAGCCGGGCAAATCTGGCCGGTGGCCATCGCCCAGGCCGACTCCGCCCAAGCGGCGGAATTGCGTACGCATTCTCTGGTGGTGGAACAGGCCAAGGCGCAGGGCTGGAAGAACGTGCTGCTGCTCGATTCAACGCTGAGCTTTGTCAAAAAAGAGAACGTGGTCAACAACATCAACAAGCTACTCAACGGTCTGGATCAGGTTGGCTGGCAGATGTTGCTGTTAGGTGGACGCTATGAAAACTTTACGCCAACTCAGGCCCTACAAGGCGTAGCGCGTATTTATAACGCCGGATGTGCGTGTGCCTATGCGGTGAACGCCAGCTATTACGACGTGCTGCTGGATGCCTACCGGCAGGCCAGTGAACAGGACGTCAGCCTTGACCGCTGCTGGGCGGCACTGATGCGCCAAAGCGCGGCGCTGTGGTTGGGCTTTAGCCCGAGCTTTGCCTTCTTACAGCACTATCCTCACCCGACTAGCGGTGAACTTATCGACTGCACGCACTGGTTTTTCCGTCAACATCGTGAACCCGAGGCGGCTAAAGAGACTAAAAATGGAACTGATTGAACATTACCAACCTGAATTTGTTACTCGCTTCGATGCGCGTGAAACCCCGTGTACCTGCCCGGCGTGCCAGAGTGCAGAGCAAGCCTGGCCGCACATTAGCGTGAAGATGAAAAACCAGCAGCGTGAGAGCCTGGATATTGGCTGTGAAACGGCAGCCAAAGAGATGCTGTTCAACCCTGAGGCGTTCATTCTGCATATTGAGCAGGCCGCACCGCAGAGCGAAGAACTGCTGCCGGTCTGGAGCGAAGTGCTCAATCAGCAGTGCATTAATCTGGCGGTTCATCCGTCATTGCCGCTTGAGGTCAGCCTTTACGCCATCGGCATTCTGCTGAGCAAAGCACAACAGCATTGGGATAACGGTGAGACCGATCCTAATTTGCTGATCTCCATGACCGAACAGCTGGCCGCACTCGCCGAGCAGGGCGTTCTGGAACAACAGTTCGCCATGCTGCCGCCGATTGTTGAGAACCGTATTGCGGCATTAAAAGAGATGGGTGCGATGCGCCTGAACCTGAATTTGCCGATGGTGGAGAAAATGGGTCTGGCGTTGAAGCTGAGCGAGCTTTCAATCATGCAGGCGCCCCGCCTGGCAGAGCGCTTACAGACGCTGGAATCGGTGTGGTCCGGTATTGCACTGTTTAACGAACAGCCGCATACGCTGCGCAACATTCTGATTTATCAGCTGTATAGCGACATTTTTCCTGGCGTGAACTGCACCAACTACGGTGAGGCGCTGCTGGGTCTGACTCGCCAGTTCTTCCAGATCAAAATGCTGTGCGCGATTCGCGCTGAGCTGGGTGAATTAACCCAGGATGATGTGGCCATGTTGGTCAGCGCACTGCGCGGCTGGCAGCAGCAGAACCCGTTTGCTGCTGAGGCGGAGAATACGTCGGATTATAGCCTGCTGAGCGGGTTGTCGTTGCTGTAAGGGTTTAACCAGGATTCATGATGTTGCCAGGAGTTTGTGCGTGAAAATAAAGGTCGATTTTTTATTCCAGTGGGCACCCGGTTGGTCAAACTATGCCTCCGTACTGGCGGCATTGGAGCAGGATGATAATTTTATCTGCCGATTGGTGCTATTACCTTTCCACCATAGTGGCATCCTGGATCATGAAAATGCAGAGGCCAGGGCTTTCCTGGATGCTCAGGAAATATCCTGGGTCTGGCATGAAGATTATGACTATATCGCTGATAAGCCAGACATGGTGTTTATCCAGAACCCTTATGATTTCACGCGTCCCGAACGTTTTTCCTGCCGTGCCCTGAAAGCACAACATATTAAATATGCCTATATTCCCTACGGCCTGGACGTGGGTGAAGGGGAAACTAACCTGACTTTCCAGTACAACATGGAATGTCATAATTTTGCACAATGGATATTTGTACGCTCGGCACAGCATAAGCGTTTTTATAAACAATACTGTCAGGCGGGCAATAAGCATGTGCACGTGACAGGACACCCAAAATTTGATCGCGTGAGCCAGTGGGTAAATCCAGTTAAGGAAGAACGTAAAGTACTGCTATGGACACCGCATTTCCAGGAGGGGGATGCTAAGGGCTGGTCGACGTTTAACCTATACTGCGACACCATGTTGTATATTGCGCTGACCTATCCGGTGATGTTGATTGTTCGCCCGCACCCTCTGTTTATTGGGCGGCTGAAAGCCTTTGGTGGCACAGCGGTTGAGAAGTTTTCCCGTCTTATTGAGTATGCGAAAGCCAGTAACAATATTACGCTGGATTTTGACTCCTCTTATGATGAATCATTCACACGTGCCGACGCCCTGCTGACGGATGCAGGTTCATTCCTTTTGGAATATTTGCCCACGCAGAAACCGATTTTATACCTGACGCACGAAGGATGCTTTGGGTTGAATAAAAGTGCCAGTTTTGTGCACCAAAGCTATTACGTTGCGCACAGTGAGCAGGACATTGATAACTTCGTCCAGATGCTACTGGCTGGAGAGGACCCGAAAAAAAGTAAGCGCCTTGCTGCGTTGCGAGATAATTTCTATATTCCTCCGGTCAGCGCAGCACAAGAAATTCGCCAGATTCTTGTTAATCATTTTGCCGCTAAAATTGCCAAAAAGACTCGCCTGTTTGGCAATCAGGATGTGACGATTAACGAGAGTGCGGTATTGGATTTCTTCGAGTCCCGAGCTACGCAGAAAGAAAATAGCCACCCGCTGACTATGACGATGTATCAATCGGTTGAGCTCGCTACACAGCGCGATGTGCATGAGAAAGCCCTCATTACACCGAAATTACACCTATTTTCCGATGCTAACGTACTGGATATAGGTTGTGGTAACGGTCGCTGGTACGAAGCGTTGCAGCCCGAAGGCGTTCTCTATACTGGAATCGATTTCTCGCCAGCGTTAATCGCTATCGCAGAAGAAAAATATAGTCGGGATCCCCGTAGCGCATTCCATGTGAAAAATGCGTATGACCTGACACCCGAGTTGATGGCTTCATCAGGTCGTCCCTTTACTCATGTCATTATTTCTGGGGTGTTGTTGTATCTCAACAATGAAGAAGTTTTCACATTATTTAAGAAACTCGCTGCGATCATTGAACCAGGAACGGTTATCTTCATTCGAGAACCGTTGGCGATGGAACAACGTTTAACACTGAAATCGCATTGGTCAGAAGAATTGAAGGCACAATATAACGCGATTTATCGTACGGCGGATGAGTTACAGTCTTTTGTTGATGGCTGTAGCGATGTTCTGTCTTTGCAGTTACTTGAAATGGGCCCCATGTATCCGCAAGACTTCAATAATCGAAAAGAAACTCAGCAACATTATTTAATATATAAATCAAAATGACAGAAAGTATATTTTGCTTCGACCTTGATGGCACGCTTACCCGACGCGAACTATTGCCGCTGATTGCCAATGAGGTGGGGCTTGAGCATGAGTTCGATGTGCTGACGAAACTCACCATTGATGGCGCAATCAGTTTTGAAGAGTCACTGCGCTTGCGTTTTGCCATTCTTAAACATGTCCCTGTGAAAGTCGTACAGGATATTATTTGTGGTGCAGCGCTATTTGATAAGGCCGTTGATTTTATTACTTCGCATCGCGACCGTTGCTTTATTGTAACGGGAAATTTGGATGTGTGGATACAGCCATTAATGCAGAAAATCGGCTGCCGCTATTTTTCCTCCCGCGTACAGGAGCGTAATGGAACGCTCTTGTCTTTGGATTATATTCTCAGGAAATCTAGCGCTATTAATGCGTTACGTAAACAGCATGCAGATAGAAAGATTGTCGTTTTTGGCGATGGATTGAATGATTACCCCATGTTTGAAACTGCAGACCAGGCCGTTGCCATTGGATTAACTCACCAGCCGAGCCCAGCATTAATTGCGAAGTCGAATTTTATTATTTATGAAGAGGATGCGCTGTGTCGTCTGTTAAACACGCTGTAATTGCTGCAGCAGGAGTAGGCAGTCGGTTGGGATTAGGCAGGACAAAGTGCCTGCTCGAAATTAATCATAAACCGCTTATCGCCTATCTACTTAAGCTGCTGGAAGATGTCGAAGATGTTCGCATTGTCGTCGGCTTTCAGGAGCAAGAGGTGATGGAGACGGTACTTCGTTATCGTCGTGATGTCACTTTCGTCCGTAATCCTGAATACCTGTCCACCTCAACCCTGACCAGCTATTGGTTGGGCGGCCAGGGCATTAACGAAAACTGTCTATTTATGGATGCAGATATTATCTTCGACCCAGATAGTTTTATGCAGTTTAAGAACTTCTGCGCCGCTAGTCATCAGGACAATATTATCGGGATCACCAAAACAAAAACCCATGATGCCGTTTGTGTTTCACTGGATAATCATTGCGTCATCAACTTTAGCCGTGAGAATAAAACAGACTATGAATGGGCTAACCTGTGCTTTATTCATCCTGGATTACTGATATCAGCAGGTGATTCGGTTTTCCAGCAATTGACACAGTACCTTCCATTAACGGCCAGAGAAATTATTTCTTTTGAGATAGATACTAAGGGGGATATGGAACAAGCTATGCGATCAAGTATTGCACAAGATAGTTTCTACGCTGCGGGTTCCTAGCTCACTGCTTTTTAATCCAATTCATACGAATAAGCAGGTTTTAACCCTGCTTATTCATTTCCGTCCATTGACTTCCGTTTTTAATATTTCCCCATTTTGGTGCAATCCCATCCTCAAATTGATAGATAAGGGATAACACGAGATTTATGTTGTATGGAGTGACCCGGGTATGTTCCGTAACTAATGGCGAACAGGTTTCAATGAGGTTGAAACCGGAGTATTTACTGAATAATGCCAGGTGTGGTTCAACTTCGTTAACAAACTGTTGGTCCTGAGGGGAGGTAAACAAGTATATGTTTCTATTTGTTGTTTTGTCATGTTTTATTATTCCAGGAAGATAATGGTCGAGTATAAATACCTTTTCAGGGCTGGATTTCCCCATCATGTTGCGTCCGACAGGTTCCCAGTGACCGCTGGAAACATAACTTCCAATCCTAAATTGAGGCACGCATGAAATAATATTTTCGATTTTATGTTTGATGCCATAATAGAGTGATGCACTCCCGCCTTTGGATGCGCCTAATATTGAGGTGTATTTGGGTTTTACCGTATCGATAATGGCATCGATAAGCGTACTAACACCTTTCTCAATATCAAATTTCATATTATTACAAAGGTAGTAGGCTGGAAGACCATTGAAGTCATCTTTGATCCACACGATTGTGGAACGGCAATGCGCAAGCATATCAAAGTCATAAATTGTAGGGTCAGGAAGGTTAAAACCTGACATAACGATTAAAAGATGCTGGCAATCATACTTAGGCGTTTGCAGACGATAATGGATTTCCAGACCTGGCTGGGCTTTGAAAACACGCTCTATCATAACTGTATTTCTATCACGACGATGTTACCCCTGCTGATACAACCAGTTCTCAGGCTCGCTAATATTCATCATATTATTCAGAATGTCCTGCTGCATGCTCAGCAGCGCGCCGTTGTATTCGTTAGCGGTTTGGCAATCTAAAGCCTGCTGCTGCAGCCCTTGCCATAGTGCGGAAACCGACGCGCGATGGACTTCTGGCAGACGAGCGATAAGCGCCTGCATACCTTCAGTATTGGCATCGATACCCAGCTGATTCAGGATTTGGTAGCGCTGTTGGCTGCTTTGCGATAACAACTGGTACTGCGCCATAATCTGCACGTTGAGTGCGTCCAGCGCTACCGCATCGCGGGCAACGATATGATGGCGCTGTTTTTCGAGCAGCGTGGTCAGGACATGGTAGTGTTGACGATCTTCAGCCATGTCCTGAATCAGTGTTTTAACGCGCTGGGTGGCGTTAGTCATATATTACCTCTGGAAATACTTCTGCATCGCATCAGTTAGCGAGTCTATGTTTACGGCAATTTTGCCGCTGCTGATTGCATCTTTCATTTCGGCGACGCGCGCCATATCCACTTCCGGCAGCGTACTCAGCTGCGTTTGTGCATCACCCAGAACCGGGTCGATGGCGGCACTGCGCGTGATGCTGGTTCCTTCCTGCGCCACGGTGCGGGTTTGCTCCGCGCTGCTGGCTTTATTGATTGCCGTCGTCAGGTTGTACTGTGTAGGTGCTACTTTCATCGCTTTGCCCTCGTTCTCATATTTTGTTGTGGTTGCGTATGAACCTTGCCATGCGGAAGACCGACTTCCTATGCCCTTGTGAGTAAAGAGCGGCCAGGGAGAGGGGCAACTTAAACGGCGATGAAAGATTTTTACTGGCCACTGGCATACACCATGTTGACCACGCCGGTATCCGCGACGATAGCGCTCACGATGCGCCCGCTGCTCTCATTTTTCACTTTAATGATTTCGCCCTTACGCCCTTTCTTCATGGCTTCACCCATGGTGCGGGCCTCAACGCCGTTTTGCTCGGCAATCATCAGCACGCGCTGCCCACGATCGACCAGCGTTGGGGAGTCGAGCTGATTGGTGGTGATGGGCTGTCTGTCGCGGATGCGACGTTTTACCGTCATCCCCATCACATCATCCGGTTTGGTGATGTATTCGCCGCGGGTACTGCTGATGTTGATTTTCTTAATCGTAATGCTGCTGGCGGAAATGACCTGACCGCGTTCAAGCGTGTTATTGGCTACGACTACCGGCAGATAGATATCCGGTTTTACCGTCACCGAAATATCCCAACCGTTCGCGCCCTCGCAGCGGACATCAAAACGCAGTCGATTGATATCAAGGCGATCGCTGCCGGGAATCGATACGGCAGGCTCCTGGTGGCAGACAGCATACTGCGACGCCTCAGAAGGAATAAACAGATTCATCTTCGCCTGATAATCGGGCCACTGACGGCGTTTGGCTTCCTGGCGAATGATATCCGCCGCGTGTAGCTGAACCGCGACATGGATTTGCTTGCGGGCGTTGGCTGGGCTTGAGGTATTGGCGGACACCATCGCTGTGCCGCAAAGCGTAAGCAGGAAAAAGCCAAAGAGGAAGCGGAAATGCCGTTTCACCCTGGCATGAAGGAAATTCAAAAAATCGTTATTAATCATGTAATTAAAACCTTGGCATGAATATTGCTATAAGAATTCGCAGATCATGCAGGTTTAGCATCACGAGGGTGTGAATTGTGAGTATTACTTTTGACAAAGCATTGGGCGTTCATCCACAGGCTGTAGCACTTCGACTTTCCCGAGCAGAGTTGCTGTCAGCGAACCTGGCGAACGTAGATACCCCCAACTTCCAGGCTAAAGATATTGATTTTGCCTCCGAGATGCAACGTTCACGTTCGAGTTTTTCAATGGGAGCGATGCCGTCGGCACCGGAGGAAATGTATCGCGTGCCTTACCAACCTTCTTCGGACGGCAACACCGTTTCATTGAATGTTGAGCAGGCCGAGTTTGCGAAAAACACCCAGGACTATCAGATGAGCCTGGCATTTTTAAACATGAAGTTCACTGGTCTGAAACAGGCCATTGAAGGCAAGTAATCGACGTAGGTAACCACGGAATATGGCTTTTTCAGATATCTACCGCGTTTCAGGATCGGCGATGACGGCGCAAACCGTTCGTCTGAACACCATCGCCAGTAACCTCGCCAACGCGGAAACCGCTTCGGCAACGGAAACTGGCACCTATAAAGCCCGTCGTCCGGTATTTGCGGCGGTTTATAAGAACGATGAGTTGATGAATGACCGTGCCCTGACCGGCGCTCGCGTTCAGGTGATGGACGTGGTTGAGACCGGAAACGCGGTGCAGCGGTATGAACCGAACAACCCGATGGCCAGTGACGACGGCTACGTTTACTACCCGGATGTCAACGTGGTGGAAGAGATGGCGGACATGATGTCGGCCTCACGCGGTTTCGAAACCAACGTGGAAGTTCTTAACAGTATTAAAAGCATGCAGCAAAGCCTGCTGCGACTCGGAGAAGCGTAAGCATGAACGTAGATACCTCGTATACCGACAGCCGCAACGGTAGCTCAACCAGCGGTGTGGCGAGTAATAGCACGGCCTCTGGGATGAACACCATGTTTATGCAGCTGCTGGTCGCGCAGATCCAAAACCAGGATCCGCTGAACCCGACGGACGGTACGGAGTACGTGAGCCAGCTGGCACAGCTGACGCAGGTGCAGTCGATGGAAACCATGTCTCAGCTGATGGCCAACAGCTCCGTGCTGATGGACAACCTGCAAACGCTGACCACCGGCAATCTGGTTGGGCAGCACGTGATGGTGCAGGCCGATTCGATTCAAAGCGATGGCGAAACCTCGCTGGATGGGCGTCTTACTCTGGATCACGCCGCTAACGTGGTCACCGTGATCGTCAAAGACTCTGCGGGCGTTGAGCACAAAATTGAGTTGGGCAAACAGGAAGCGGGCCAGGTGGACTTCACCATTGACCCGGAAGAACTGGGCCTGAGTGAAGGGAAATATACCCTCAGCGTGGTGACCGACACCGGTGAAGAGAACGTGCCGATTGAAATGGGTGGCGTGGTCAGCAACGTGCGTATTCCGCTGGATGGCAGCTCTACCGTGCTGAATATCAACGGCCTGGGCGAAATCGCCTATAACAACATTACCCAGTTTGGCTCTGCCTCAAAGAACAAAGCCTGAAGTGAATCAGGTCTCTACATTTAACAGGAATGATTTATGAGTTTTAGTATTGCAACTTCCGGCCTGAACGCCGTGACCGAACAGCTGAACGCTATCTCTAACAACATTGCCAACTCCGGCACCGTCGGCTTTAAGTCTGGCCGCGCCGAGTTCTCCGCGCTGTACGCAGAAAGTCAGCCGCTGGGTGTGGGCGTGACCGGTATTACCCAGAGCATCACCAAAGGGGGAAGTATCGCTTCCACCGGTACCGCGCTGGATTTGGCGATTAACGGCAACGGCTTCTTTATGGTTCGCGACAGCGCTGGCACCACGGCTTATACCCGCGCGGGCTACTTCGGTACCGACAGCAACGGTAACCTGATCAACAACCAGGGCATGTATATGCAGGGCTATCCGGTGGATGCCAACGGTACGCTGCAGGTGGGTACCATCGGTAACCTGACCATCAGCAGCGGCTCTATTCCTGCAAAAGCGACCGAGAGCATCGACTTTACGGCGAACCTGGATGCGCGAGCGGAAGTGCCGGCGACGTCCCCGTTCGACCCGAAAGACAACACGACCTACAACAACTCCTACACCACCCAGGTTTATGATTCCCTGGGCCGTGAACACACCATGAACCAGTACTTTGTGAAAACCGGTGAGAATGAGTGGGAAGTTCACTACTACATGGATGACCAGCCAGTCACTGATGCCAATGGCGCGAATCAGGTGCAGAAAATGACTTTCAACAGTCAGGGCATTCTGACCGATCCAAGCGGCGCAGTTGATTTATCCGCCGCCATTCCAGGTGCGGATAATATTGATATCAAGCTGACCTACAACAACACCACCCAGTACGGTTCTGACTTCTCCGTCAGCAAAAACAAAGGCGATGGCTATGCTTCCGGCGAACGTACCGGCCAGGCCATCGACGAAGACGGCAGCGTCTATGCCACCTTCTCCAACGGCGAACGTCTGCTGCAGGGCCAACTGGTGCTGGCGAACTTCACTAACCCGAACGGCCTGCAGTCGCAGGACGGCACCACCTGGGCGCAAACCGCCAGCTCCGGTGCGCCGCTGACCGGGGCGCCGGGCACCGGCCTGCTGGGTTCTATCGTCTCTGGGGCGCTGGAGTCTTCGAACGTCGACCTGACCTCCGAGCTGGTTGGCCTGATGACCGCGCAGCGTAACTACCAGGCGAATACCAAAGTGATCAGCACCAATGACAGCATGATGAACGCGCTGTTCCAGGCCGTGTAATGGATCGTTTAATTTTTACCGCCGTCAGCGGTGCGTCGCGGAGCCTGTCTCAACAGGAGATCCACGCCAACAACCTGGCGAACGTCAACACCGAAGGTTTTCGCAGCGATCTCGACAATGCGCTGACCCAGCAGGTTAACGGGGAAGGCTATGCCTCCCGTTATCTGGCCGAGCCGACGCAGGGTGGCGTGAATATGGCACCCGGTGCGGTGAGGGAAACCGGGCGCGACCTGGATATCGCCGTCAAAGGCGATGGCCTGATTACGCTGCGCAGCGGCAATCGTGAGGTCTACACCCGAAATGGGCAGATTGATGTGAACGCTGAAGGTGAGCTGTCGGTGAACGGTCTGCCGCTCGAAGGTGATAACGGCCCAATCGTACTGCCGCCGTTCTCCTCTGTGGCGATTGGTGAAGACGGGGTCATCACCATTGTGCCTGACGACGGTGATATTGCCGCGCCGATGGACGTTGACCGCGTCAAGCTGGTGAACATTCCCGCCAATGAGCTACGTAAAAATGAAGCTGGCTATCTGGTGACCAACGCCGTGGTCAACCCACGTGATGAAGACGTCACGGTCGCGGCCGGGCATCTGGAGTCGGCCAACGTGTCGGCTATCAATGAGATGGTCTCCAGCATTGCGTTAAACCGCCAGTTCGAAGCACAAATCAAGATGATGAAAGCGGCGGAAGACCTTGCTACCGCCGGTAACCGCTTGATTCGCGGCTCCTGATAATACGATTAAGGAACACAGATGAATCCCGCTTTATGGATCAGTAAAACTGGCTTAGCGGCGCAGGACGCCAAAATGACCGCCATTTCCAACAACCTGGCGAACGTTAACACCACCAGTTTTAAACGTGACCGCGCCATGTTCGCCGATCTGTTCTATCAGAATCAGCGCACGCCGGGCGGCCAGCTTGACCAGAACAACGTCTCGCCAACCGGTATTCAGTATGGTACCGGCGTGAAGATTGTCGGCACCCAGAAAGAGTTCACCGTCGGCAGCATCCAGAACACTGGGCAGAGCCTGGACGTGGCGATCTCCGGCCAGGGCTTCTTCCAGGTGGAAACCGCCACCGGCGATATCGCCTATACCCGTGCGGGTAACCTGCAGAAAACCCCGGAAGGCGTGCTCACCAATGCGCAGGGCCTGCCGTTGATCCCACAGATTGAGCTGCCGGACAACGTCAAAGATATCCAGATTGGTAAAGACGGCACCATCACCGCCACCGTGGCAGGTGAGGCGGATGCGGTTGAGCTGGGTCAGCTGACGCTGGTGAACTTCGTCAATCCGGCCGGTCTGGAAGCCATCGGTGGCAACCTGTATCTCGAAACTGCGGCCAGCGGTGAAGCGGTAGAGGGTGTTCCGGGTGAAGAGGCATTTGGCCAGCTGGAGCAGGGTTCTCTGGAAGGATCCAACGTGCAGGTTGTTGAAGAGATGGTCGATATGATCACCGTTCAACGTGCCTATGAAATGAACGCCAAAATGGTTTCTGCCGCAGACGACATGCTGAAGTTTGTCACGCAGTCGATGTAATGGCAGGGCAGTAAAGTGAAAGCGATGAAAAAGCAGGTAGCAATGGGTTTGCTCGTGCTGGCACTGGCGGGCTGTGAAAGCCCGGCACTGCTGGTGCAAAAGGACGACGCGGCGTACGCGCCGCCGGAAGATTTTTCCATGCCTGACACCAAGGTGCGCGGCGGTGGGGTCTACAACAGCGGCTATAACTGGTCGCTGATCCAGGACCGACGCGCCTACCGTATCGGTGACATCCTGACGGTGAAGCTGGATGAATCGACGCAGGCAAGTAAGCAGGCGCGGACAAACTTCGGCAAGAAGAACGATGTGTCGATGGGCATCCCGGAGGCCTTCGGCCACTCGGTCGACAAGCTCTCGGGCACGGTCGATGGTAGCCGCAACTTCAACGGCAGTGCCACGTCGCAGCAGCAAAACAGCCTACGAGGCGCTATCACCGTGGCGGTTTATAAAGTGCTGCCTAATGGCGTGCTGGCGATCCGCGGCGAAAAATGGCTCACCCTCAATCAGGGCGATGAGTATATGCGCGTGACGGGGTTGGTACGTGCCGACGATATCGAGCGCGATAACTCCATTTCGTCGCAGCGTATTGCTAACGCCCGCATCTCTTATGCCGGTCGCGGTGCGCTGAGCGATGCGAATGCCGCCGGTTGGCTGGTGCGCTTCTTTAACCATCCGCTGTTCCCAATCTGACGGAGGCCAAGATGTTTAAACCTATTCTGTTGCTGCTGAGCCTCTTTTGCGCCACCGCGATTGCGCAGCCATTACGTGACGTGGTGGATATTCAGGGTGTTCGTGGTAACCAACTTATCGGCTATAGCCTGGTCGTCGGCCTTGACGGTACCGGCGATAAAAATCAGGTGAAATTCACCAGCCAGTCGGTCACCAATATGCTGCGCCAGTTCGGCGTACAGCTGCCGGCAAAAATTGACCCGAAAGTGAAGAACGTGGCCGCCGTGGCCATCAGTGCGACGCTGCCGCCGGGCTACTCGCTCGGTCAGAGCATTGACGTCACCGTGTCTTCTATTGGTGATGCGAAAAGCCTGCGCGGCGGTACGTTGCTGCTGACCCAGCTGCGCGGCGCCGACGGCGAAGTTTACGCGTTAGCGCAGGGCAACGTGGTGGTTGGCGGCGTGAAGGCCGAAGGCAACAGCGGCTCTAGCGTGACGATCAATACGCCAACCGTCGGCCGTGTGCCAAACGGTGGCTCGGTTGAACGCGAGATTGCCAGCGATTTCCAGCAAGAGCCAATGGTGATGCTGAATATCAAGCGTCCGAGCTTTAAAACCGCCAACAGCGTGGCGCTGGCGCTGAACAATGCGTTTGGCGCAGGCACGGCAACGGCACAGAGCGCAACCAACGTGGCGGTGCGCGCGCCAATGGGCGCCGGTGCCCGCGTGGCCTTTATGTCGGCGCTGGAAGATGTTCAGGTGAATGCCGCCAAACAACCGCCGCGCGTGGTGTTTAACGCGCGCACCGGTACCGTGGTGATCGGTGATGGCGTGATTGTCCGCGCCGCCGCGGTTTCGCATGGCAATCTGACCGTGACTATTCGTGAATCCTCCAACGTCAGCCAGCCGAATGCCTTCGGTCAGGGCCAGACGGTGGTGACGCCTGAGAGTGACGTCAGCGTCAATCGTGGTCGTGGACAAATGGTGACCATTGCCGCCGGGACCAGCCTGCGCAGTATCGTGAATACGCTTAACAGCCTGGGCGCCGCGCCGGACGACACCATGGCTATCCTGCAGGCGCTGCATGAAGCGGGCGCACTCGATGCTGAACTGGTGGTGATGTAATGCTAAACGCCATTAACCGCCAAACGTCCGTGCTGCCCGGCGATATCACCGGTCAGGTCAAAGCGCAAAACCTGGAGCAGGCTGCCGAGCAGTTTGAAGCGCTGATGCTGCGTTCCATGCTTTCGCAAATGCGTAAAGCCGCTGATGTGCTGGGGGAAGATAATCCTTTCAACAGCAAACAGCAGCGAATGATGCGTGATTTCTATGATGACAAGATGGCGTCGCAGCTGGCCTCCCAGCGCAGCACCGGCATTACCCAGATGATCATCAATCAGCTGTCACCTCAGGTGGCGACGCCACTTAAGAATGAGGCGGATGCGGCCGCTTTACAGGGACAACCGCAAGAACTTAAAACGCCCGTCGTTCCCGTGACCCGTAGGGCAGGAGTAAGCCATGAGTATGATTAATATTGCCTTCAGTGGTCTGCAGGCCGCCCAGTTGGGCATGAACGTGACGTCGATGAATACCGCCAACTACCTGACCTCTGGCTATAGTCGTCAGGGCATTATCCAAAGCGCGGTGGGGCCGATGGGTGAAGCGGGGATCTCCCCCGGCAGCGGCGTACAGGTCGATAGTATTCGCCGTATCTCCAGCCAGTATCTGGTCAATCAGGTCTGGCAGACCAACAGCAAGTCGAACTATTACAGCATGGGCAACCAGTATCTCAGCTCGCTGGAGAAGGTGATTGGCACTGACTCAACCAGCCTGGGTAACGGTCTGGATGATTTTGTCAGCGCGATGAGCGCCCTGACGCAGCAGCCTGAATCGCCGGCGCTGCGCCAGCAGTTGTTGAATCAGGCCAACACGTTGGCTACCCGCTTCAACAGCATGAACGACTTTATCTCGAGCCAGAAAGATTCCATTACGACCCAGCGTGGGGCGATGGTCGATCAGATCAACACCCTGAGCGGCGGGATTGCCGACTACAACAAGAAAATTGTTGAGATGGAAGCCACCGGCGGCAACGCCAGCGTGCTGCGCGATCAGCGCGATGAGCTGGTGAAGCAGCTGAGTTCGATGGCCGATGTGAAGATCAGTGATGACAGCAGCGGTTATACCGTATCGCTGAGCAACGGCCAGCCGCTGGTGAGCGGTAAAACCGCCGGGCAGCTGAGTACCGGGACCGACGGAAACGGTAATTCGACGCTGACCCTGAAGTTCTCAACCAGCGAGTTTTCCCTGAACCCGTCAGCGGGCGGGCAATTGGGCGCGCTGTACGATTATGAGACTGGTACCCTGAAGCAGATGAGCGACTCGGTGCAGGGCATGGCCGAAGCGGTGGCGAATCTGTTTAACGATCAGCTGGCAAAAGGCTACGACCTGAATGGTAACGCCGGGAAACCGCTGTTCAACTTCGACCTGTCTAACCCGGCCGGCATGCTGCAGGTTAACGACCTTACACCCGAGGAGCTCGCGCTGTCGGGCGATCCGAATGAGCCGGGCAATGGCGATAACCTCAAAGCGCTGATCGAACTGAAGAACCAGAAAACGAATATCCCGGGCTTGGGCAATATGAGCCTTAACGAAGGTGCCGCGGCGATTATCTCAACGATTGGTATTGCCAGTAAGCAGAGCAAGACCGAAATGGAAGCGGCGGTGGCGGTGAGTGAACAGGCGCAGAACCAGCGCGATAACCTGAGCGCAGTCAACCAGGATGAAGAGGCAATCAATCTGCAAGTGTATATGCAGGCCTATACCTCCAACATGAAGGTTATCGCTGCTGGTAATCAGATTTTCAACGATCTTCTCAGCATCTTTTAAGTGCTATTAGGGACATTAACGTATGCGTATTAGCAGCCTTTACAATTCGAACGCGATGCTCTCACAGCTAGGCACCAACGGTACGCGCATGGCAAAACTGATGGAACAGCTGTCGACGCAAAAGCGCGTCAACGTGCCATCGGACGATCCGGTTGCGGCGAGTCGCCTGGTGCAGCTTAACCGCGAACAGTCGGCTATTAAGCAGTACCAAAGTAACATCACCAGCCTCACCGGTGCGCTTTCTGTGCAGGAATCGCACATTACCGCGCTCAGCAACCAGGTGCTGTCGGTGAGTGACAAACTTAAGCTGGCAAACAACAGTACGCTCAGTGAGAAGGATCAGGCGGGCTACGGTGCAGAACTGGCTTCTATGCTGGATTCACTGGTTGCGACCATGAACAGCAAAAATGAAAACGGCAGCTATATGTTTTCAGGGACGCAAACCAACAGCAAAACGGTGACCTATGATGAGGCTACCGGCCAGTACGTGTTTGGCGGCAACAACAACACACGTGAGACCATCGTTGCTAACGGTGTTTCTATCACCGAAAACACCAACGTTTCGGGTGCGTTCTCCAGTTCTGGCAACGATCTTGAAATGCTGAATAAATTGAAAGAACTCAGCGACAAGATGCAGGATCCTAACGTCGATTATGCCGACTATAAGGATGAGTTGAGCGCGATGATCGACACCACGCAGAACACCAGCGACAACCTGGGGACACTGTTTACCGATCTCGGTGGCCGTCAGAATCGCCTGACGCTAATTAGCGATGCGCATACCGATATCAGCTTGTCGAACTCACTGGTAGAGAACGATCTCAACGCGGCGGATCCTGAAACCACCACTATCAATCTGCAGCTGTATATGACCTCCATGCAAATCACCAATAAGTCCTACAGCATGATCAGTCAGCTCAACCTCTTCAGTATGTTGTAATCCATTATGCAAGTTGGTTTAAAAACAGCATCGCTAACCACTTCCGCCCCGAATACCACCGGGCGCGGGAGTATTGATGCACCACAAACCGTCGGGCGTGTTAATACGCCTGAGGCGGTATCTACCCGTAACGCATTTCCTGAGGCTGCGCTGCTTTCGCGGCGCCCAATGCGCTACAACGTCCAGTTGAACCAGCAGCTTACCGCGGTGCAGCAAGCCGATAGCTATCTGGCCAAAACGGAAACGCAGCTGTTGCAGTTGCGTCAGTCCGCGTCGCGCGGCGGTGATTCAGGGGCGCAGGTTAGCGCATTGCAAAAGCACCTGACCCAGCGTACGCAGCTTTCAGGCGGTACGGTTGACCGTCATTTGACGGTTTCGCTGGGCCAAAAAAGCACGGTTAATTTTACTCTGCCGGGCAGCGAGAAATTACTGAGCCAGCCGGGGGGCGAAACGCTCATATTCTCGCTCGGGGGCCGTCAGCGGGAGATGGTGGCAGTAGCACTACCGCAGGAGGCGACGCCGCGACAGACGCTGCTCAAACTCAACGTCGGCCTGGGTCGTTTAGGGATTCACGCGAACCAGACGGGCAGCGGCCAGCTGATGTTCAGCGTGGACGAAAGCCGTTGGGATCGGGTGAGTGGGCAGCTCACCGTGCGCGGTGAAGGGAACCATTTCCCTGCCGATGCGTTTACGTTGCTTGCGCCACAGGCTGAAAATGCCAGTAGCGACGAGATGCTTACGCTCTCCGGTCGTCGGGAGCGAGAGGGGATGATGAAGCTGCAAAATACCCTTGAGCACATTACGACCCAGCGCAGCCAGCTGCGTCAGAAACAGGACCGTGTGACGTCGCGCATCGATGATATGTCGACGACCTATAGCCCGAAGCAGGCGCTGGAAACTTCACGCGGTTTGGGGGAGGCGCTTGGAAATAGCGGTGGCAATTACAGTTCACTGTCGCAGGCGCTTGGCGCGCAGGCGAATGTGCGTCTGGCGACGGTGAAAAATCTACTCGGATAGGCGCGTGAACCGGAGCGCGAGAGCTCCGGTTAGGCGTTAGTTGTGCATTGGGTAGAGGAAAATGGCGCCGTTTTGCCCGACAACCAGCGACTGGTTATTAAAGGAGATCGGCTCCATCCAGTAGTTGGAGTACATCAGCTGGTCGACAAGTCCATCAATCATCAGCCCTTTTTGCTCTGAGCTGTAGTAAATCGGCGTGAGGTTAAAGTAAATCCGGCGATGCTTTCTTTGCGTCGGCGTGAATTTCCCCTTCAGCACGAAACGATTGTCATTGGGGTTGGTAATCGTGGTCATGATCATTCCCCGCGTCGTTTGCAGGCGGACGTTATAGATCTCTTTTTGCTGCGACATCAGGTCGTAGAAGCCCATCTGAAACCCTCCTACAACCGAGTTTTGCGGCAGTGCGGAGTTAGCGGGATAGAGTTTTATCGCCAGTGCCCCCAGCGCAACCAACACCATCATCGTGACGATCAGCAGATTAACCCGCTTTGCACGTTGCCATTTCATTGAGCTTCCTCCGGGTTTCTCGCAAAATCAGGTTGTTAAGCTGTACCGTGTCGATACGCCAGTGATCGATAGCCATCGCCAGCTGCTTTTCATCGCATTTATTGGTCAGCATAAAGCTGTAGTTCAGCGACGAATTGGTGCTGTGAAAGTAGACATGCATCGATACCGACTTCAATCGAATCTGCTGATTGAGTGAATACAGGGAATCTTTGAGCTTGCTGTACAGGTTCGCAGACATATAGGCCGGGTCCCCCGAGGTTTCTACAGAATAAAGATGGATGTTGCTGTAGATGCCGGGCTGGATTTCCCGTACCACCTGGCGTTCACTCAAGCCGCTAAACAGATACCAGCTGGTGGCAAACGTCACGCAGATAGCTACCAGGAGGGTCAACAGGAAGAAAGGCATCCTGATACGGCGCGATTTTGTGGCAACAACCGGGGCCATGCTCAGCAGCGAGGGCTCACTGCGGTGCTCTGGCAATACGAGTTCGGCATCGAACTCTTCCGGCAGCGATAAGTTGTCATTTTCTCCGTCTATTGTCGCGACGGTTTCATCTTCCGTTTCGTTGACTTCATCTTCATCTTTTACCACTACGCAGCAGTACTCTGCTTCCAGCAGGTAGCCTTTACGCGGGATGGTTTTAATAATGCGCTGATTTTTGCCGTCATCTTCCAGCGCGGTACGCAATGCGTGAATCGCATTGGGCAGGCTGTTATTACCAATGACCCGGCGTTCCCATACCAGATTGGTCAGTTCTTCACGCGTGAAGATCTTACCGGCGTCCTGCACCAGTATATCGAGGAGTTTAAGCTGGTATTCCCCCAGTCTTTTGCGCTCGCCGGTCGTTAAATGAAGAATCGAACCAGACGCAACATCAACCAGCCAGTTATTAACAGAACAGTAGCGTTTATTCATTTATGTTTATGGATTCAACCACCCCAGGAAATGGTGACTATCAGTGGATACTCAACGTCCTCAGAAATTGTCTGATTGAGTTGTTAACTCCATTTAGAATTCTTAATGAATGCCGCGTGCCTGCGGGAGAGTACAGATGGACGTTCTATGCTTCCAGGAGAGGTGTCAGTTTACTGTTACAACGGAAATGCTTTCGTCTGTAATACGCCTCAACGGGAAGGAATAATTTTTTCCTGCGCTCTTTTTACGCGATAAAAGTGTGATGTGCAACAGACTTTTTAACAATGACGGTTGAATGAGAGGCGTTATTACGGTGCAAAGTTAACAATAATAGTTAAATAAAACTTATGTTAATTAGGTGATCGTGCAGTGAACCCGCTGTGTTATTACTGTGATCTAATTGCTTAACAGTATTATTTCTGTGCGGCGTTAATAAATATTAAGAAATAGATTTAATTTTTGTGCTTTTTTTGTCGTTTTAATATTGGTTTTGCTTTATATCGGAAATGTACGAGGGATGAATTAGGGGTAATCCGATTAAATTAACAGGGTTTATGGGATAAGTCTCTGGAAAATAACTATAGAGAGAGAATCAAAGAATAAAAAAAAGAATAAACCATAGGTGTTGAATGGGTATTTGTGCGGAAAAGAAGGAAACATCGTGATACAAAACGATGAACTCCTTATAGAAAGGTAAATGCGTTTGAGCGGCGACCACACCCGCGATTTAGGAAGCGAAGGGCTTTTCTATATAGAGAGAAGTTGCGCAAAGATGCAGGGCAAAGCGCGCAACAAGCTTGAGATGAAGATTTTAATGATTTTAAAACCATTAAAAATCAATTGCTTGTGCTTTTTATTTGCGGATTTTTCATCATTTTATTCATTGCGATTTAATCTTTGCTCCTGCCGTGTCGTCTTAAATTATTACAACAACTGAACACAGACGAAATAAGGAATCATTTATGTCTCTCTCTATCTTCACTAACGCAGCTTCCATGGCATCCACCAATGCGATGAACAAATCTAACAGCCTGCTGTCCACCGCGATGGAACGCCTGGGCACCGGTAAACGCATTAACTCTGCGTCTGACGATGCGGCTGGCCTCCAGATCGCGACCCGTCTGCAGGGTCAGACCAACGGTATGACCGTTGCACAGCGTAACATCTCCGATGCTACTGCACTGCTGCAGACTGCCGAAGGCGCGTTCGACGAAGTCAGCAACATTATGTACCGCATGAAAGACCTTGCATCACAGTCTGCGAACGACACCAACACTGATAAAGACCGTAAAGCTATCGACTCCGAGCTGAACGAGCTGAACAGCGAATTAAGCAACATCATGAAAAACACCTCTTATGCAGGTGACAAGCTGTTCACTGGCGCAGACAGCAAGTTTGCCAAAGAGCTGAGCTTCCAGATTGGTTCCAGCACTGATGAAACCATGAAAATTGACCTGTCAGCTTCCCTGAAAGGCGGCACCACTGCGTCTGGCGCAATGATTTCCTCTACGGGTGAATTCAACGGTATCAGCAATGCTTCCGGTGCATCACGTCCAGGTGCGAGCGGTGGCTACATGAACGGCACAAGCATTGAAATCAGTACCGCTGAAGGTGCTAAGGCGCTGATGGATAACCTGCAGGCTACTCTGGACAGCGTGGGTTCTGTACGTTCTACCCTGGGTGCCAACATCAACCGTCTGGGCCACACTGCGTCTAACCTGGCGAACATGAAAGACAATACCGACCTGGCATTGAGCAACATCCAGGATGCGGATTATGCGACCGAAGCATCAACCATGTCCCGTAACCAGCTGCTGGCGCAGACCAGCATGTCCATGCTGAAGCAGTCCAACAGCATGTCCAGCATGGTGATGTCCCTGCTGGGCTAATCCATTCCGGATTGAGCGTAACAAAACACCGCTGTATGGCGGTGTTTTTGTATCCGGCTTTCCCCTTCCCCCAGCCGGAAAAAGCGGAAATAGCCGTTCCTGCCAAAAATTAAATTAATTAAAATCAATAACTTAAAAACTGGCACGATAGTTGCTTTATATGTTGCATATCGATCGTAGCTTGCGTGCCTGGAGAACCTATTATGTCTGATTTCGACCCCTCAACACTGGCCACCCAGCTGGCTGGCTATGACATTATTGCGCTGCAAACTTCGATTGCAAAACAAACCAAAAACCTCAGTGCCCAAACCAAGGCGTTGGAGTCTCTGCGTAGCTCATTAACGTCTTTTCGCACCTCGATTAAGGCGTTGAACTCGACCACCGCTAGCGTGCTGAAAAACTCAGCCACTATGAACCAGGAAGGTATCGCGACCATCACCGCCAGCGCCAGTGCGAAGAAAGGGACCTACAGCCTCAACGTCACCCAGCTGGCGACCGCGCAGCAGAAAGGTTTTGCAGATCTCGACGATGAGGCGATTAAAAATGCTACTGGCACGCTGAAGATCGATCTCAATGGTGAAAGCATTGAAGTTGAGATGGACGGCCTCAATAGCCTTGCTGATTTTGCCGAAGCGATTAACAAAACCGACTTCCCGAGCGCATCGAACGCGAATACAGCAACCACTGCCCAGAACGGTGTTACCGCCTCTCTGATGCGCGTTGATGGCAAAGTGTCGTTGATTCTAAACAGCGATCAGAGCGGTAAGAAATACGATATCCAACTTGATACCAGCGGTATGACCAGCGGTCAGAATATTTTCGCTAAAGATAAAGAAGAGATTATTACCAAAGGTAAAGATGCGCTGTTCACCCTCGGCGATTCGACAAAAGAGTACTCCAGTAGCTCCAACACCTTAGACAGCCTGGTTGATGGCGTTTCTATCAAGCTGACCAGCACCACGGTAGAAGATAAGCCACTGGTGATCTCTATTGATACCGACACCACCGAAACTCAAACCCAAATCCAGACTTTCCTCGATGCCTATAACACGCTGCGTGACACCGTTTCTGGACTGACGGCGACCGGCAGCAGTTCCGATACCCGTGGCGCATTTGCGGGTGATGCCAGCATTTCTGCGCTGACCAGCGAGCTGAGCAATATGCTGCGCGGCACGTTTGGGGAACAGAATATGACGAAATTCGGTATCACCGCGGATAAAGACGGCAAGCTCAGCATCGACTCCGAGGTGCTGGAAAAACAGCTCAAAAACGATCCGCAGACCGTCGCCCAGTTCTTTAACGGCAACGATGGCCTGATCAAGTCGATGGATAAATCGCTGGATAAATACCTCAGCACCAGCAGCGGTCTGTTGAAAGGCCGTCAGGAAACGCTCGATCGCCAGCAGACGGAAATTGACAGCAAAACCGAAAAAATGAATACGCGTTACGAGTCTTCGTATAACCGCTATCTCAAGCAGTTTACTCAGCTCCAGTCGCTGATGACGCAGATGAACAACACCATGAGTATGTTTAGTTAATTCAAAGGGAAAGACCAGCAATGTACGGGAACGACCAGGAAGGCTTTGGCCTTTATCAACAATCCGATCTGGCTATTCAGGCCGCCGCTGCCAATCCGCACCAGCTGGTGCTGATGCTGTTCAACGGCCTGATGGATGAGCTGGTTCGTGCGAAGAGCCACATCACCGCACGCCGCTTCGAACGCAAAGCGCAGAGCATCAACAAGTGCATCGATATTCTCAATGCGCTCACCAGCGCGCTGGATTTTGACAAGGGCGGCGAGCTGGCGCTGAGCCTGGCCAACCTGTACGACTACTGCGTGTATCGCCTGTATGACGCGAGCCACAACCTGTCGATAGAGAATATCGAAGAGGTGGAAGTGATCCTCGGCAATATCCAGGAAGGCTGGGAAAAAATGGGCCAGGCGGCATGAGTACGCTCCAAAACATTCAGCGACTGACTCAGGCATTGCGTCAGGCCACGGAAGACCATAACTGGCCAGCGGTGGTTAACGTCGATGCCAAAATTGCCGAACTGCTGGCTGCCATTCAGGGAAAAGGCCTGGATGCGGCAGAGCGCCAGGCGATGGACGTACTTAAGAAGACGCACCAACAGGCGCGTGACTACTGCCAGGGTCAAAGCGACATGCTGGCGGAGAAAATGAGCCTGTCGGTACGCAATAGAGAAGGGGCAACGGCGTATGCCTTATTTACGGATGAAGGAGCAATGCGCTGATGGATATTCTTAACCTTTCTCAAGGTGCACTGAACGGCTCCGGGCTGCCGATGCAGGCTGAGCCGATTGCTGGGCAGGTCGCAGAAACCCCTGGCGCGCAAACGGCGGCGGGATTTAGCGATGCGCTGCTGAACGTTATCGATACGCTGATGGTTGGTCAGGGTTTGACCCCTACGCGTGATATCACCGTCAGCGCAAAACCGCTTTCGCTGGATGGCGATGACGAGTCCACCGATGACCTGCAGCAGTTAAGCGACGGATTGCTAAAAGATAACTCGCAGCAGCAGCTGCTGGAAACGCTGTTGATGACCAGCCAGATGCCAACGCAAAACCCGGGTTATGTTGGGACGGCAGAGCAGGCGAACGATTTGCTCATGGTCAATGCTCAGACGCTGGCGGCTTCACAAACATTGGCACGAGGCATGGCCCCATCGCTGCAGCAGCAGAATCTGGCAACACCGATGCCAGCGACGGGCACCACCACCACCGAATCAGCGGCGAGCGTGTTGCCGAGCAGCCAGCCCGTTTCTCCGGCGCTGATGACGGCAATGACCCCTGTGGCACCGATGATGACGCAGGCGCTGGAAGCCAGCAATACGTCAACGCCTGTCACGGCAACGGCCTCGGTACCTGCTACCACGCTGAAACTCGATCCTGAACCTTCCCGCTGGAGCGAGCAGCTGCAAAGTGCGCTGGGCGACCGTCTACAGGTCCAGGTGAAACAGCAGATTCAGCACGCCACTATCCGTCTCGACCCGCCGGATATGGGCAAAATTGATATCTCCATGCAGGTGGATAACGGACGCGTGCAGGTGCAAATCAACGCCAGCCACGCCGAGGTTTATCGCGCTTTACAGCAAACCAGCAACGATCTTCGCCAGAGTCTGACGGAGCAGAACTTTGTTCAGGTCAATGTGCAGGTGTCTTCCCAATCGGGCGGACAGCAGCAGGGCAAAGGACAGCAATTTACCGAACAACACAGCGCCATTCAGGCGGGTGCGGAGATGACGGCTGGCGCCTCAGCCTCGCAGGATCTTCGTGAAGATGACTCGGTTCTACTGACGGTTTAAGACAAGAATATTATGAACGCAAAAACACTCTCTTTTGGTCTCATTATCGCCCTCGTGACCGCCATGTTGGCGGCTGGCATGACGGTAGTGGGTACCCATTTACTGCGCATGGACGAAGCAACGGGCAGTAGCTTTTTATCCGGATTGTTCACCAGCTCTTCTAAAGAGTCCGTGGAGTTTGTGGAAATCAAAAACGTGGTCATCACGTTAAAGAGCAAATCGCAAAAGGAACGCTACCTGCTACTGGAGCTGAACCTGGCGACCAATAACCCAGAACATTCCCGCCGTGCGCAGGACATGATCCCGGCGGTACGCGGAGCGACCGTCAGCTTGCTGTCCGATCTTGACTACGACGAGGTCCGTGCCATGAGCGTAAGCGATCTGCACAACAAGCTGATGGAAGCCTACGCCGTGCGGTTTAGTAGCCTGAAGATGAACGTCCCGTTTGACGACGTCATCATCAGCAAAATGGTTTTCCAGTGATAGATACGCCGCAATGGAAATGATGGATTTTATGGCGAGTGACACCCTGACCCCGGCAGATGAGGCGCGGTACGTCAGCGCGTATCTGCCGCTGGTCAACAGGGTAGTGAAACAGCTTTCGTATCAGACCAGTAGCGTCATTGACCGGGAAGATATGGAGCAAATTGCGCTCATGGGGCTGCTGACGTCACTGCGTCGCTACGGTCATCCGGATGAGCAGTTTGCTGCTTACGCCGTGCAGCGCGTGCGCGGCGCGGTACTGGATGAGCTGCGCTTGCTCGACTGGCGTCCCCGCCGCCTGCGGCAAAAGACTCACAAATTAAACGACGGTATTCGCGAAATTGCGCGCCAACTCGGGCGGACGCCGAGCTTCGAGGATATTAACCGCCATCTGTCGATTACGGCAGAAGAGTACCAGGAATATTTATTGCTGGATTGTGCCAAAACGATAGAGAGCCTGGATGAGCTGTTAGGGAATGACGTTCACGCAGGCGCACTGGACAGCCGACCGCTGGAAGACGAAGTGGTCGTCAGCCGGACGTTGCGCAGTGCGCTAGCAGCGCTTGATGAGCGTGAACAGCTGATCCTGACGCTTTATTACCAGCATGAGATGAGCCTGAAAGAGATTGCGCTGGTCCTCGATTTAACCGAGGCCAGAGTGTGTCAGCTCAATAAAAAAATCGCCCAAAAAATTCAGTCTTTTTTCGAGAAGTGAAAGAGTTATGCAGAAACTATTCGGTATCATCATCATCATGGCGTGCGTGGTCGGCGGCTTCATTATGTCGGGCGGCCAGCTTTCGTCGTTCTGGCAGCCGGGTGAAATCATCATCATTCTGGGTGCGGGTCTGGGGGCGATGGTCCTCGCTAACCCTCGTGCCGTTCTGGCCGAAATGTTCCGCCAGTTTCGCGGCATCATGCGTAAAAATGAATACACAGACGAGTATCAGCGCCAGCTGCTGATGCTGCTGTATGAGCTGTTGGAACTGGTACAGGACGGCGGCCTGAAAGTGTTGGATGAGCACATTGAAGCGCCGGAAAACAGCCCGCTGTTTCAAAAATACCCGCTGATGCTGCGCGATAAAGCGCTGGTGACGTTTATCTCTGACAACTTCCGCCTGATGGCGATGGGCAAGATCAACGAGCACGAACTGGAAGGGATCCTCGAGCAGGAGCTGGGGGCAATGGAAGAGAACCTTCTGCAGCCATCGCGTTCATTGCAGCGTACCGCAGAAGCGATGCCGGGCTTCGGTATCTGTGCGGCGGTACTGGGGATTATCATCACCATGCAGTCCATCGACGGTTCCATTGCCGTTATCGGTGTGAAAGTTGCGGCGGCACTGGTCGGTACTTTCCTCGGCGTTTTCTTCTGTTACTGCTTTATGGATCCGGTGGCGAATGCCATGGAACAGCGCACCAAAAAACAGATCTCGGTGCTGGAGTGCGTGCGTACCGTGCTGGTTAACCACGTTGCTGGTAAGCCAACGCTGCTGGCGGTGGATGCGGGCCGTAAAATGCTGCCGATGGACACCAAACCGACGTTTGCCACGCTGGATGGCTGGGTCAACCAGATGGTCGGTGAATCCTGATGCGAGGCCGCAACAAAGAACATACCACGATCATCAAGCGTTCCTCGCGCAAAAGCCATGATGCCATTCATGGCGGCGCGTGGAAGGTGGCTTTTGCCGACTTTACGCTGGCGATGATGGCGCTGTTCATGGTGCTGTGGATCATGGGCGCGGTGACCGAAGAAGAACGAAAAGAGATTGTTTCGCTGCTGCACGGTGAATCAATTTTTGAGGGTAATTCCATTACCCCTGTGACCCAAAAAGACGGCAATGGTGGCCAGATCGCGTTGATTGGCGGGCGCCATGATGTCAGTGAAGAACAGCAAAAAACCGAAGCCAAAACCCAGGCTCAGGTTGCGCAGCAGATGAAAAATACGGAAAGCCTGGATGCGGTTAACGGTCGCTCTCAAAATGAGATCGAAGACCTGGCGCGGATGATCATGAAGATCACGTCAGCCTATGATGCGCAGGCTAACCTGAAGATGGAGATCGTCCCGCAGGGGCTGCGTATTCTGGTCACCGACGATCAGAAGCGCGAAATGTTCCAGCGCAGTAGCGCCATTCTGACGCCGTTCTTCAAACGTTTGCTGACCGAGTTTGCGCCAGAGCTCAACAAGATAGACAACAAAATTATTATTACCGGGCACACCGATGCCACCCGTTTCCGCGACCAGGATCTGTACAACAACTGGAACCTTTCCGGCGAACGTGCGATGCAGGCTCGCAAGGTGTTGACTCGCAGCGGGCTGGATGCCAGCAAAATTCTGCAGGTCAGTGGCATGGCGGATCAGATGCTGCTCGACCCGAATAACCCACTAAGCTCGGCGAACCGTCGTATCGAAATTATGGTACTGACGCATTCTGCCAGCGACACGTTGTATCAGTTCTTTGGCCAGCACGGTGAAAATGTCATCAAGCCGCTGACCGAAAAGCTGTCTAACGCTCGTTAACCTGATTGTTAAAGCTGTGAAACGTTTCTTCCTTATCATCCTTTTCGTACCCATGCGGGCGGTTGCTGCCCGATGGGTACCTCTTTTTTCACTCTTTTTACTGCTGCTGATGCCGATGGGCTACGTCAGCGCAAAGCCTCTGGCCACCAAAACGCCAGAAACCACGGCCGATAGCGAAGCGCTAAAACGTAAGCAAAATCGCGCCCGCCTGATGGCTAAAGCCAAAAAACGTACCGCCGTGGTCCCACAGACGCCGGAACAAAAGCGCCGTGAGCTCGCGCAAAAGCGCGCTGAGCGCGCGGAAAACCGCGAAATGCTGGCGATGCATAAGCGCTGGAAGCCGGGTGCTTTGGGCGGTTCGGAAACGCTGTGGAACGACGTGCAGGAAGGCAAAGTCGTGGCCAGTTCCGGCAAACCGCAAAAAAGCTTCCGCCTGCGAACCGTGCTCAGCCGTTTGCATGACCAGCTGGGTAAGCCTTATCTGTGGGGCGGCAACAGCCCGACGGATGGCTTCGACTGTAGCGGACTGGTGTTCTACGCCTTCAACCACGTGCTGGAGCGCAAACTGCCGCGCACGGCTAACGGTATGTTCCGCGATGACGGGCTGAAGTCCGTTCACCGGGCCAGCCTGAAGCAGGGGGATTTGGTGTTTTTCAATATTAACCAACGTCCCGGCGCTGATCACGTTGGCGTCTACCTCGGTGACGGTCGCTTTATTGAAGCACCGCGTACCGGGCTAAAAATTCGTATTAGCAAGTTGTCTGATGACTTCTGGCAATCACATTACCTTGGCGCTCGCCGCGTCTTGTAAAACTATCTTCTGAATTGAGACCGCAACCATGACCGTAACTCGCATGAAATTCGCCATTGATGATGGCTCGACCAACGTAAAAATTAGCTGGATTGAAAACGGCACCCTGAAAACCGTGGTCTCGCCGAACTCGTTCCGCAAAGACTGGAAAAGCGCGGCGCTGCTGCGCGGTCAGTCGGTGTACAACTACACCATCGGCACCACCAAATACACCTACGATGCGACGTCCGATAAAGCGCTGTCCACCACCCATATCGACTACCAGTATGACGATCTGAACCTGCTGGCAGTGCACCACGCGCTGCTGCTGACTGGTCTCGCGCCGTGCGACGTGGAAGTGATCGTGACGCTGCCTATCACCCAGTTCTACAACCCGGACGATTGCCAGCGCAATGAAAGCCGCATTGAAGCGAAACGCCGCAACCTGATGCGCGATATCTCGCTCAACAAAGGCGAGCTGTTCCGTATTGCTGACGTACAGGTGATGCCCGAAAGCCTGCCTGCGGCACTGTCGCACCTGCTGAACTCCAACGTCACCGAATTCACCAAATCGTTGGTGATTGACTGCGGCGGCACCACGCTGGATATGGGCGTGATCGTCGGCGAGTTTGACGATGTTTCAGCGATTTACGGTAACAACGAAATCGGCGTGGCGATGGTCACCGATGCGACGCGTAAACTGCTGGCAGCGGCGGATAGCGACTCCAGCTACCTGGTGGCGAACGAACTGATTAAACGCCGTCACGACATGGAGTTTGTGAAAAGCGTGATTAACGATGAGTCGCGCATTGAAGAGATCCTCGAACGCGTAGAAATCAAAATCCAGGAGCTGGGCGACCAGGTGGCTTACGAAGCGAAGAAATTCGCTAAGAACCCGAACCGGGTGTATCTGGTCGGCGGCGGCGCGCACCTGATTGAGTCTGCGGTTCGTGAAACGTATGCCACCCTTGGCGATCGCGTCGTGACGATTGAAAACCCGCAGAGCGCGCTGTCCCGCGAAATTTGCCTGTATCACGCAGACTCTGGCGTGGAAACGGTCGCGGCACCGCACATGGCTGAGGTGGGCGACGATGAGTAACAGGCACATTCGCCGCGTAAGTCTCTCGCTGCATTTGTCGCCGGAGCATTCGCGCGCCGATCTGCGCGCGATGCTGCAACTGAAGAAATGGCATCAGGAGTTGAACCAGACGGGGACGAATCCGGGTGATGCCAATATGGAGATGCGCCGCTTTCATCGTAATGTCTATCTGGCGGGGCTGCAGCTGCAGCTGCTGAATCCGCAGCTTTGCAGTCATGTGGCCGAATCAATGGGCCGCGATAAACTGACGCTTGATGAGCTGTGCGGTGAGTTGGTCAGCGCACAGCTGCTGCCGATCCCGCCGGGTGAGGCACCTGCGCCCACCCCGGCGTCAGAACCGGCAGTATCCAGCGATGATTTCAGCAAACAGCAGCTGCGGCAGATGCGTGCGTTGATGTCGGAAGCGTTGTCACGCCAGCCCGCCCCGGTGGCGGCCGCACCGGATGACGCTTCCCGAGAGGAGCTGGCGCTGCTTCGCGGCGAAGTCGCGCAGCTAAAAACGCTGCTCAATCAGCAACACCTGCTGCTGCAACAGATCCGCATGTCCGGTCGCGCTGCGGCACCTGCCGCTGAGAATGCAAAAAGCGGGCAGGCTGAAGAGCTGGATTTAAGCACACTCGGAGCCCCCGCGCAGAAGATGAAGCAGATCCGCCAGAAAGGTATTTTCTAAGCTGCGATAGCCCGCTTTATTCCCGGTGATGCTTAAGTTTTTCCGCTTAATGTCGCTTTGTCTGAACAGGTTGTTTCTGTGAGAAGTCGATATGGACAAGAGTATTCATTACGTCATTCGCTGTGTCGAAGACGCGAAGTTCGACATGGGCATTGATTTCGTCATTCAGCCTATTTTCGATTTATCCCGCTTCGCCTGTATTGGCGGCGAAGTGCTGGTGCGCGGTACCCACCGCCGCAACGTGGTGCCGCCAGCGGAGTTCATCCAACAGCTTGAAGAGAACGGTTCCATCGTGGAGATGGGCTATTACGTGATGGAAAAAGCGCTGACGTTTATCGCGCAAAAGCACGTGGATAGCCAGGAAGAGTATCTGTTCACACTCAATATTTCGGCCGTACAGCTCAACGATGCAGATTTTGCCCATCATGCGCTGGCTATCGTGACGCGGCTAAAGCTCAGTACGGCGCAGCTGGTGTTTGAAATCACCCAAAGCGCAGTGCCGCTGACCGATACTGCGCGTGAAAACCTTCAAATGCTGCAGGAGGCGGGTATCAATATTGCGTGGGACGGTATTGGCACACTCGACGCGCTCAGAGAACGGCTGGCATTCTGGGAGCCTGACTATATCAAGCTCGATCGTGGCTGCCTGGGCCACGGCAAACAGGATGTGACGGAGCAGATGCTAGCGCTTATCGCTGAACACGATGCTGATGTGGTGATTGAAGGCGTTGAGAACTACACGCAAATCTCCAGCATGCTGAAACAGGGCGTGAAGTACGGGCAAGGTTACCTGTTCTCTCGACCGATCAGCAAAGAGAGTTTCCAGAGAGAATATATGCAGCATCAGCAGGTTAAAACCCACGCATCGTCTGCGCTGCGATAAGTGATACGTCAAAGAGAATACGTGCGATGTACAGCAAATTGACCGGCAAAGCCTGCCGCAAAAATTATGCGCTGGTGGGCCTGGTCTTCTTAAGCTCGATTGCCCTGGCGCTGTGGCTGACGTTCGATATTGCCGAACGCCAGATGAACGAACAGATAGCCTATCAGGCCGTCCCTCTTCGCAATGCGATTGATAATCTGCTTGATGAGACCTACCGCGTGGCGAGTGAGTCGGCTAGCCTGGCCGGTCAGCCTTGTAATCGACAGCAGGAAAATCGCCTGAATACGCTGCCTGCGCGTGAATTACGTATGCTGGTGGTGAGCCTGCTGGAGGGTAATCGGATTTACTGCTCATCACTGCTAGATAATAAAGGCGCGGAAATCGATCTCAGTAGTTTCAGTGCGCAGGGCATTAAGATTGACGATTCAATCGCCTCCGTGGGGATTCCTGCATTTTCCCTATATCGACGTTTTGCACAGGGTGGCGTCATGGTATCTGCGGATTTACGCAGCCTCAGGGGCATTATGGGCATAACTAATCAGGAGGACCGGTTTGCGCTGTTGGTACATAATAATGTCCTGACGCAAAACGGTATTCTGAAAGGTCTTGAAGCGGAAAAAGGCAGAGCGGAATATCCGCAACGGCAAGAATCGACGCTTTACTCGCTGGCCTGGCGCTCTCCCAAACCCCAGGATGTGTGGCGTGAAGTGTTGGGGTCCTTACTCTATTTGATGATTATTATCGTCACGCCGCTGCTGTTAACGGTACTCGCCTGGTCGCTGCTGACGCGCCGTCGCTCGTTGTATCAGTATCTGGTGAACGCGGTACATGACGATCGCATTATTCCCTACTATCAGCCCATTATCTGCGCCCGCAGCAATCGCGTTATCGGGGCAGAAATTCTGGCGCGCTGGGAACACCCGGAAATTGGCTTTGTGCCGCCGGATATTTTTATTCCGGTGGCGGAGAAAACGCAGACCATTGGCCTGATGACGGAAAACCTGTTGAAGCGGGTGATTGCCGACTGCCAGCGCCCGGGAAATCTGCTGCCAGAAGGGTTTATCTTCAATGTGAATATCAGCCACAGCCACCTGTCAGGCAGCGATTTCAGCGCGTTTGCCTGTGAGTTTGGCGCGCGTTTCCAAAAGCTGAGGCAGCGGCTGACCTTCGAGTTTACCGAAAATGAGCAGATTGATTTAAACGGTGACATTCTGGAGAAGGTCAGAGTGATCCGCGACAGCGGTATCGCGATTTCGCTGGATGATTTCGGGACCGGCTTTTCGAATCTTTCGTGGATAGCCAGTCTCAATCCGGACAGCATCAAAATAGACCGCATGTTCATTAATCAGATTTCGCCGGATGCCTCGACGCCGCTGATTAACTGCGTGATTGATATGGCCAAGCAGATGGGGATCCAGACGGTGGCCGAAGGCGTCGAGCATGACTATCAGGTTTCCTGGCTACAGGAAAACAAGATCGACTACTTCCAGGGCTATTTCTATTCAAAACCACTGACGTTCAGCGCATTTGCCGACTATTTTCGCCACGACATTATGACTCAACACCTCCGGTTCCCGAGCGACACTTCTTTACAGCACTAAGACTGGCGGATCGCTAAGATAAACCTCGTGATAATACGAGGTGAACATGCGCAAATTTTTCAGTCGACAGCGGGCGTTACGCTGGCTGCGTGAAGGGGTGATACTGCTGGTTATCGGTGCGGCTATCGTATGGGGGGTGGATCAATACCGCCAGCCTGCATTGCCGGACACCTTCTCTGGGACGGTGATGTCGACCATTGATGGCCGGGCGGTGGATTTTGCTGCCCTCAGCGAACAAAAACCGCTGCTGGTTTACGTTTGGGCGACCTGGTGCAACGTGTGCCGCTTCACCTCGCCATCGGTCAATAAGCTCGCCGAGCAGGGCGGCAATGTGGTGAGCATTGCGATGCGCTCCGGCGATGACCGGCGGTTAGCGCAGTGGATGCATAAAAAAGATCTGATGATGCCGGTGATTAACGACCCGCGCGGCGAACTGGCGCAGCGCTGGCAGGTGAGCGTCACGCCGACGCTGGTGGTGATTGATAAGGGCCAACCGGTAAGCGCTACCACCGGCTGGACCAGTTACTGGGGTATGAAGCTGCGTCTGTGGTGGGCTGGCATCACCGCATAACACCATTATTGCTTTCTTGATAACAGTCTATTGCTATTTATACCATTTATGTAATCAGTCCGCGGTCGTATCCTTCTTCGCATCACGTTGCTACCGGCAACGCCTCATTCGAAACAGGATACGACCATGAAAACCCTTACCGCGATTTTTGCTGCTTCTCTTCTCTCCGTTGCTGCGTTTAGTGCCTCTGCGCAAAGCATCACGGCTTCTGGCTCTACCCTCGATTCCGCCGAAGCGGCAATCGCCCAGAAGGCGAAAAAAATGAACGCCTCCGAATACAAAATCACCAGCGCGCGCATGGGCAACACCGTGACCATGAGCGCAGAACTGTATAAATAAGCGCGAGGGAAAACAGTATGTTATTCGATAAATATGATCTGAATGCGCTGTCGCTGGCGAACCGTATCGTGATGCCACCGATGACACGCTCCCGCGCTGGGGCAGGCGATGTGGCCACCGACATGATGGCCGAATACTACGCACAGCGCGCCAGCGCCGGGCTTATCATCAGCGAAGGGACTCAAATTAGCCAGCAGGGCCAGGGCTACGCCTGGACGCCGGGCATGTACTCCGACGCTCAGGTGGCGGGGTGGAAAAAAGTGACCGACGCGGTGCATCAGGCGGGCGGTAAAATCTTTGCTCAGCTTTGGCACGTTGGACGCGTTTCACATCACGTTCTCCAGCCCAACGGCGGAACGCCCGTTTCTTCTTCGGCGATTCAGGCGGATGGCGTAAAAGTGTTTGTGGATATGGAAGGCCGTGGCCCGGAAAACGGCGTGGGTGAGATGATGCAGCACGACATGCCGCGTGCGCTGCGCACGGATGAAATTCCGGCGATCGTGAACGACTACGCCCTGGCCGCACGTAATGCTATCGCGGCGGGCTTTGACGGTATTGAACTGCACGGCGCAAATGGCTACCTGATTAACCAGTTTATTGATTCTCAGGCCAACCTGCGCGATGACGAATACGGCGGCTCGCTGCACAATCGCCTGCGTTTTATGCGTGAAGTGGTGGCAGCCGTTTCACAAGCGATTGGTAAAGAGCGCGTGGGCATTCGCCTGGCACCACTGACCACCCTGATGGGCTCTCGTGACGATACGCCGGAGGCCACTTATCTGGCGGCCGCCAGCGTGCTGAGTGAAATGGGGATTGCTTATATCCATATTGCTGAAGCCGACTGGGAAGACGCACCGGTAATGCCGGCGGCGTTTAAAGAAGCGCTGCGGATTATCTTCCACGGCACGCTGATTTACTCGGGCAAATACACCAAAGCCCGTGCAGAAGAGGTGCTGGCGAAAGGCTGGGCGGATTTGATTGGCTTTGGCCGTCCGTTTATCGCCAACCCGGATCTGCCGTATCGCCTGGAACACGATCTGCCGCTGAATGCGCCGGTGAAAGAGCAATTCTTTGGCGGCGGGAAGGCGGGATACGTGGATTACCCGGCGGCTCGCTAAGCGCTGCCTCCCCTCACCCCGGCCCTCTCCCCACAGGGGAGAGGGGGAAATGCAGAGAATACCTGTACGAGTCTGCCCTTCACCTCGGCCCTCTCCCATGAGAAAAATGGTAGTGGAGAGAGTAGAGAGAGCGGCAGTGGTTTTCTCTTTCCTGAAGGATGCGTGCGGAAAAACAGACGACGCCCAACGGTTCCCTCTCCCCCGTGGGGAGAGGGTTAGG
>NZ_LGHZ01000038.1 GCF_001266615.1 Kluyvera genomosp. 1
TCGTCGGCAGCGTCAGATGTGTATAAGAGACAGGAGCGTCAGATGTGTATAAGAGACAGGAGATACCCGGGGCGACCGCCGGGTTTGGTGTCCCCAGGGGAACCGAATCCTGACGTTTCCCCTAATCGCTTTGCTTAAGTGAACGGTGTTAGCCTGCGGCCGCTTTTTTTATCACGCGAAATCATGCCTTTCCTATAATTCAGTCATGCTTATTCATTATCCGTCGCAGAAGGAACCAACAGGTGCGAATTGCCACAATCACAAACTGGGCCTACAGCGCGACGGTCTGCCTGACAATTATCTCCGGTATCGTCATGGTGATGGCGTCCAATGCCGATAATCACGAGCGTCAGGCAGTAGAGCAGCGGCAGATTTTCGATCAGTTGACGGACGAAGTTGAAACCGATGCCTGGGAGTTGTCGGACCTGGCGCGTCTGTATGTATTGGCGAAAGACCCCGATGTGCTGAATGACTATCAGCAGAAAATGGCGTCACAGAAAAGTATTGAATATCGCTTATCGAAGCTGAGAGATTCCGGCGCGACACGCGAGGAGCTGGTGCTGCTGCATGAGGGATTACAAATTGCCGATGAGCTGCAAGATGAACAGAAAACGGCTTTTGATAGCGTGGCGCGGGGTGAAGATAAAGAAGGGATAGCGCTGCTCTACGGAAAACTGTATGAACAGGAACTGGATCGCGTTCAGGAGCGCATCGACCACTTTCGTCAGATGCTGGATAACCGCGCACGTGATGCCATTATCGACGCCACCAAAGCGTCCCGCACGCTGCGTACGCTCTCTGAAGTGATGGTTGGGCTCACCGCGCTGCTCTTTTTGTTTGTCCTCGGGTTTATTTTAAAGCGCCGCGTGTTGCGGCCCGTTGTTCGATTGAGCGACGTCGTTCACCGTCTGGCGTCACAGGATTACGCTGTTGAAACCCCTAACTTCAACCAGATTGATGAGATTGGTGATATGGCTCAGGCCATTCGTATTTTCCGCGAAAATGGCCTGGCGCGACAGCAGCTGGAAAAAGAACGCGATGCTAACTGGGCGATACGCGAACTGCTGGCGCGGATGACCCAGCGTTTACAGGGCTGCGAAAACTTTGCTGACGTTATCAACGTGGCGGAGCTTTTCGCGCCGAACATCGCACCTGGTGTTGCGGGACGGCTCTACATTCTTGATAGAGAACCCTGGCAGATGCGCTGCGTAGCGCAGTGGCTCTCACCGCAGGGCAGTGATGAACCTTTCCATCCTGATGAATGTTGGGCGGTGCGGCGCGGTCAGAGCCATCCGCCGGTACACGGAGAGCCGGATATTGTCTGCTATCACCTGCCGGAGAGTTGTCAGGATCACACGCTATGTGTACCGCTTATCGCGCAAGGTGAAGCTATCGGTCTGCTTTCATTTCAGAATCTTGATACCACCACCGCGTCTTCTCGCGCCTATCTGGAACTGATGGCGGAGGCGCTCGGGCTGGCGTTAGCCAACCAGCGCTTGCGCGATGCGTTGCTGGAAAAAGCGCTCTACGATCCCCTGACCGGCCTGCGTAACCGTCATCATCTGGAGGATATGCTGGGGGCACAGATGAGCCAGGCGATCCGCAATAAAACGCCGATCAGCTGTTTAATGATCGATATTGATCACTTCAAAAGCATCAACGACCGATTCGGCCACGAAGTGGGGGATGGGGTGATTAAAAGCGTTGCCTCGATTATCCAGCGCGTGGTCCGCGAAGGGGGGATGGCCTTCCGCTACGGTGGTGAAGAGTTTCTGGTTTTGCTGGCGAACATGGATGAAGAGGCCGCCAACCGCTGTGCCACGGTCATTTTCAACGGCGTACGCGAAATGCCGCTGCGCTTTGGCGGCGTGGATGTGGGGCATGTTGATGTCTCTATCGGCGTCGCCAGCTACCCTGAGCATGTCCAGAGCGATAACCTGCTGCGCGCTGCGGATGTCGCGCTCTACCGTGCGAAAGAAATGGGGCGTTCGCGGATAGTCAGTTTTGGGATGCTGGAGGCGGGGTGATTTTTTCAATACCTGCGGAAAATAGCGCTGATTATTGGTAGATAATGGTTTTGGGAGTTCGTTGTTACAATGGTTTACTGAAATCGAATAATAAAAAAATGAGATATAAATGAACCGTAAACTTCTTCTCGTGCTGTTTTTACTGGCGTCACCCGCAGCGATGGCGGACACACTGCTTGTTAGCTTAACCTGCGTTGAAGAGTCTGATTTTAATCAACAGACATCTCAGCACGGCGCGATGCTTGTTGATGTGAAATCATCGGATGACAATGTTGGGTATGCCGTCACGAAGTATCTATCAAAGGAGGGTGACGTAAAGCAAGGAATGACCTATTTCAAAGCAATGACGAAGACGCAGCAAGAAAATAATGAAGATTTCATCTTGTTTACGACCCGGCAAAATATGGCGGACCTCGGGAAAGATGCTGACTTTTTAGGGCTGAATCTGAAGGATGTCGGTACGAAGGATGCCTCTCTTTATCGGGCCGTTGCGGGTCGCGGACATGATGATGTTAGCATTAGTCGTACAGGCTATTTTTGTATAGAAAACAAATAGGTTATCTGTATTCGCTGGCCTCTCATCTTTATCATTGCTGCTATAGAAAGCCGCCAGTTTCGCTCGGCGGCTTTCTCTTAGCTCATTACCGCACGGCGTGCAGCGGACTGTCTCCTTTGCCGCTTGCCTTATTCAACACTCGCTCGATAACGGATGCCAGCTCGTTAATTTCGAACTTAGCGACATAGCCATCGGCATTCACTTTACGGATATGGTCTTCGTTCGCGTTGCCTGACAGCGATGAGTGGATCACCACCGGAATATTCTTCAATCGTGGATCGGTTTTGATCTTGCGGGTGAGGGTGAAACCGTCCATCTCCGGCATTTCGAGATCGGTCAGCACCAGCGCGATTTTATCGCTGACCGGGATGCCTTCCTTCGCGGCTTCTTGCGCAAGCAGCTCGATTTTCTCCCATGCTTCTTTGCCGGTCACGTGCAGCTGCGCCGGAATATCCATCGCTTTCAGCCCTTTTTCCAGCATCGCACGCGCCACTTTGGAGTCTTCGGCGACGATGGCGGTGGCACCCGGTTTGATATTGAATTTGCGTGGGCTCAGTTCTTTAGCGTGCAGATCGTGGTTGGCGGGGGTGATGTCGTAGAGAATTTGCTCCACGTCGATAACCATCGCCAGATTGTTGCTTTCTACGTGATCGTCAAGACAGGCAATGCTGGTGATGTACTTGCCGTTCACGGCTTTCTCAGCGGTATGGATTTGCGTCCAGTCGAGACGAGTGATGTTCTCAACGGACTCAACGGCAAACGCCTGCACGCTACGGGCGTATTCGGTGATAAGCAAAATGTTGAGCCCATTTTTAGGCGTGCAGCCCGCCACGGCGGCGAGATCGATAACCGGAATGATCTGGTCGCGAATGTTCACCATTCCCATTAGCGGCGGTTTAATCCCGGCAGGGCGGGTGAAGCTTGGCATGGGGACAATTTCCCGCAGCTTAAAGACGTTAATACCGTACAGTTCGGAAGCGTCCGTTTGCGACGCGGCACCCAACCGAAAGAGCAGCAGCTCAAAACGGTTGGACAGCGTCAGGTTTGCCCTGTCGTCGATCTCTTTCTGGAAGTTATCCATGGTGCCCTCAGCGTGGTAAAGCGTAATCTCGATAGCAGAGTTATCGGCACCAAAGGGCAAAACGTTATGCCAGCGTGAAGGTGGCAAAATCCTCTGCCAGTTCGCATTCCGGGAAATGGTTGCGGCACTCGGCCAGCAGCCGACGACAGCCTTCGGCATCGTAGCGGGAACTGACGTGAGTCACGATGAGCCGTTTCACGTTGGCCGCGCGCGCCAGCTGGGCGGTCTGCTCGGTGGATGAGTGACCGCGGCTGTTGGCTTTTTCCGCCATTGCCGCTTCAAGCGTCGCCTCATGCACCATCAAATCGACATCCCGGGCCATCTCCAACGCGGATTCACAGGGGGCGGTATCACCAAAAATGGCGATCTTCTTACCGGGCGTTGCCGGGGCGATAAAGTCCTGGCCGTTAATCGTGCGGCCATCGTCCAGCGTGACGGATTCACCGGCCTTGAGGCGCTGGAACAGAGGGCCGAACGGAACGCCGGCGGCAATCAGCCGCTTGCCGTCGAGTGCGCCGGGTTTATCGTGTTCCTCAACGCGAAAACCGTAGCACTCTACCGGGTGACTCAACGGATAGGCGGTTACTTTGCGTAGGCCGTCGTCAAGTATTTCACCGGCGCTGATTTCAATCACCTCCAGTGGGAAATCGGTCCACGAACCGCTGAGCCGCAGGCTGGTTTCGACGTATTCTTTCAGTCCCTTCGGGCCGTAAATTGTCAGCGGCTGCACGTTACCCGCCATCGAACGGCTGCAAATTAGGCCCGGCAGGCCGAACAGATGGTCGCCGTGTAAATGGCTAATAAAAATGCGTTCGATTTTTCCCGGATGAAACGCGGTGTGCAGTAGCTGGTGCTGGGTCCCTTCACCGCAGTCAAAAAGCCACAGCCCCGGCTGCGTTGGATGTTGCAGATGCAGCAGCATTGCTGTTACGTTGCGGGTTCGGGTTGGCACGCCCGCAGATGTGCCTAAAAACGTCAATTGCATAGCGCCGCGCCCCTGGCGGTAAAAAGGTCTAAGGAGCCTATCATGATTCGCTGGCAAGATTTGCACCATTCTGAACTCACCGTCGCGGAACTGTACGCCTTGTTGAAGCTGCGCAGCGAAGTGTTTGTCGTCGAACAGGCCTGCATTTATCTCGATATCGATGGTGATGACTTGTTAGGGGAAAACCGTCACATCCTCGGCTGGAAGGACAACGAACTGGTGGCCTATGCCCGTATTCTGGTCAGCGAAGAAACGGTTGAACCGGTGACCATTGGCCGGGTGATTGTCAGCCCTGCGGTGCGCGGCGAACGTCTGGGTTATCAATTGATGGAAAGGACGATGGCCACCTGTGAGCAGCGCTGGCCAACTCGCGCACTCTACCTTGGCGCACAGGCTCACCTTCGTGGCTTCTATGCCCACTTTGGGTTTAACACCGTGACCGACGTTTACGATGAAGATGGCATTCCCCATATTGGGATGGCGCGCGAGGTTCAGTAAGCCTGGTCGTCGGACTTCCCCCTGATTATTCGCACTGCTGATGCCCTGCAGCGCGGAGGATTAGCGTCTATAGTAAAAGGCAAAGAGCGTTGTATTTCAGTGCGATATTGCCTTATTAGCCCTTCGCTCCCTCATCATGGGTACTGCATTTTATCCTTAGTACCCCGTATACTATGTGGTTTTTATGATAGGGAGGTTCGCGTGCGATCCATATTAGCGGCGTTGCAGAGCCTGTCAGGGCATCTGGCAGATGATTTTCCTGCGTTGCCCGGCACGCGAATACTTGAAGTGACCTTCCCTTTGAATGATGCTTTCGACCCGCTGGCCTGGCTTTCCGCACAGCCGGTGTGGCCGCAGTTCTACTGGCAGCAGCGCAGCGGCCGTGAAGAGATTGCTGCGCTCGGTGCGGTGAAAACCTTTTCCTCATTGGTACAGGCTAACGCTTTTCTGGCAACCCAGGAGCGCGATGATATTCGCCTGTGCGGCGTGAATGCCTTTGATCCGCAACACGGCATGCTGTTTCTACCGCGCCTGGTGTGGCGACGGGAAGCCGGGCGTGCGACGCTGCGGCTCTACTTGTGGAGCGATACGTCGCTTCGGCAGGATGCCGAGCGTGCCCGTGAATCTCTGGCTGCGCTCTGCGCCGATCATGCGTCGACCACACTCAATTTGCAGCAGGAAGATGAAACTCATCGTCCCGATAAAGCGGGCTGGTGTCAGCTGATAAATCAGGCTACCGAAGCGATTAGCCGCGGTGAGTTCAGCAAAGTGGTGCTGGCGCGAGCGACGAATCTGATTTTTACCCACGCACCCAACGCGGGGGCATTAATGGCCGCCAGCCGCCGGGTCAATTTCTCTTGCTATCATTTCTACATGGCCTTCGACGCGGAACGGGCATTTCTCGGCTCCTCGCCGGAGCGCTTATGGCGTCGGCGAGGTTATCAGCTGGATACCGAAGCGTTGGCGGGCACCGTGGCCGGGCATGACGATGATGCCACGGCACGCCGGCTCGGCGACTGGCTGATGGCGGATGATAAGAATCAGCGCGAAAACGGCCTGGTGGTGGATGACATATGTCAGCGACTGCAGGGCATGACGCAAACGCTGGATGTATTACCGGCCGAAATTGTGCGTCTGCGTAAGGTGCAGCATCTGCGTCGCCGCATCCAGGCTGAGTTGAACACCCCGGATGATACGCGCTGCCTGCTGCAGCTGCAGCCCACCGCGGCGGTGGCCGGATTACCCAGAGCCGCCGCGCTGGCCTTTATTGAGCGCGAAGAACCTTTTACCCGGGAATGGTACGCCGGGTCGGCCGGTATTCTCTCCCGCCGCCAGAGCGAGTTTTGCGTGACGCTGCGTTCGGCGATGGTTGAGGGCAATAGGCTGCGGCTGTATGCGGGTGCCGGTATCGTGGAAGGCTCCGATCCCGAACAGGAATGGCAGGAAATCGAAAACAAAGCGGCGGGACTCCGCTCATTACTGTTCTCTGAATAAAACATTATCGACTCATATCAAGATCCTACTCTTTCGTAGAACCTATACTGAGCCGCAATATTTGATACCGGACAATTTCATGTCAGTAAGCGCATTTAACCGACGCTGGGCGGCGGTGATCCTTGAAGCATTAACCCGTCACGGCGTGCGGCATATCTGCATTGCGCCGGGATCGCGCTCGACGCCGCTGACGCTAGCGGCAGCGGAGAATCGCACCTTTATCCACCATACCCACTTCGACGAGCGCGGTCTGGGGCATCTGGCGTTGGGGCTGGCCAAAGTCAGCCAGCAGCCGGTGGCGGTGATTGTCACGTCCGGTACGGCTGTCGCCAATCTCTATCCGGCCCTGATTGAAGCAGGGTTAACCGGTGAAAAAATTATTCTACTGACGGCGGATCGTCCGCCGGAGCTGATTGACTGTGGTGCGAACCAGGCTATTCGTCAGCCGGGTATGTTTGCCTCTCATCCCTCGCAAACCGTGTCGCTGCCGCGTCCAAGCCAGGATATCCCGGCTCGCTGGCTGGTCTCGGTGGTAGATGATGCGCTTGGCGCACTCCATAGCGGCGGCGTGCATATCAACTGTCCCTTTGCTGAACCGCTATACGGCGATATGGATGAGACAGGCCTGAGCTGGCAACAGGCGCTGGGTGACTGGTGGCAAAGCGATAAACCCTGGCTGCGTGAATCGCTGCACCAGGAGAGCGCGGCTCAGCGTGACTGGTTCTTTTGGCGACAAAAGCGCGGTGTGGTTGTTGCTGGGCGAATGAGCGCGGAAGAGGGTAAACAGGTTGCTGATTGGGCGAAAACGCTGGGCTGGCCGCTGATTAGCGACGTGCTGTCGCAAACCGGGCAGCCGCTGCCGTGCGCCGATTTATGGCTGGGTAATCCCGCAGCCATCAGTGAACTGGAGCAGGCGCAGATTGTGGTTCAGCTGGGCAGTAGCCTTACCGGCAAGCGAGTGCTGCAATGGCAACAATCCTGCGAGCCGGACGAATATTGGCTGGTGGATAATCTCACCGGCCGTCTCGATCCCGCACACCATCGCGGACGCCGCCTGGTATGCTCGATTGACCGCTGGCTGGAACAACATCCGGCGGAGAAGCGCACGCCGTGGACGAAAGTCATCCCCACTCTTGCCGAACAGGCCTGGCAAATGGTTGCCGATCATAGCGAACGCTTTGGTGAAGCACAGTTGGCGCACCGGATTCGCCGCTATCTACCGGATCAGGGGCAACTTTTTGTCGGCAACAGCCTGGTCGTGCGTCTGATTGACGCCTTGGGCCAGCTTCCGGCGGGCTATCCGGTCTACAGCAACCGCGGCGCTAGCGGTATCGACGGGCTGATCTCGACCGCCGCTGGCGTGCAGCGCGCCAGCGCTCGGCCAACGCTGGCGATTGTTGGCGATCTCTCGGCCCTGTATGACCTCAACGCGCTGGCGCTGCTGCGGCAGGTCTCGGCGCCGATGGTGTTGATTATCGTCAACAACAACGGTGGGCAGATTTTCTCCCTGCTGCCAACGCCGGTATCCGAGCGCGAACGTTTTTATGCTATGCCGCAGAATGTGCATTTCTGTCATGCGGCGCAGATGTTTGGCTTGCGCTACCAGCAGCCGCAGGATTGGGATGCGCTGGAATCCGCGCTGAGCACCGCATGGTGTACCCCAGCAACGACGGTGATTGAGCTGGTGGTGAACGATACCGACGGCGCGCAAACCTTGCAGCATCTTCTGGCGCAGGTTAGCCATCTATGATTTTGCACGCTGTCGCCGAACGTGGAGAGCCGACGCAGCCCTGGCTGGTCTTCCTGCACGGTTTTTCCGGCGACCACCGAGAATGGCAAACGGTCGGCGAGGCGTTTCCTCGCGCCAATCGCCTATATGTCGATCTGCCCGGCCACGGTGGCTCGGCATCCGTACCGGTTAGCAATTTCACCGAAGTAGCCGAAATGATTACAGCGACGCTGCTGAGTTACAACATACTCAACCACTGGTTGGTGGGGTACTCGCTGGGCGGGCGGATTGCGATGCATTACGCCTGCTGTTCGCGGCCGCAAGGTCTGGCAGGGGTGATTGTCGAAGGGGCTCACCCGGGGCTGACGGATGCCGACGCGCGTCAGCAACGGCTGCACAGCGACCAACGATGGGTGCAGCGTTTTGCCGACCAGCCGCTGGCGGACGTGTTTCATGACTGGTATCAACAACCGGTATTTTCTAGCCTGACGGCGGTTCAGCGCGATGCGCTGGTGACGCTGCGTCAGGATAACGACGGCCGTGCGCTGGCCGCCATGCTGATGGCGACGTCGCTGGCGGTGCAGGACGATCTACGTCCGGCACTGCGTCGTTGCCCCACACCTTTCTGGTATCTCTGCGGCGAGCGCGACGTTAAGTTTCGCGCTATCGCGGAGGAACTCTCGCTCCCTTGCCGCATTATTCATGATGCCGGGCACAACGCGCACCGGGAAAATCCCGCGGGCGTGGTCGCGTGTCTGGCGCAGATTCTGCCTCTCTGATAATAGGACACGTTATGATTTATCCTGATGAAGCTATGCTGTACGCCCCTGCCGAGTGGCACGATTGTTCTGAAGGTTTTACCGATATCCTTTACGAGAAATCCGCTGACGGTATTGCCAAAATTACCATTAACCGCCCGCAGGTGCGCAATGCGTTCCGCCCGCTGACGGTAAAAGAGATGATTCAGGCGATGTCCGATGCGCGCTATGACGACAACATCGGCGTGATTATTTTGACCGGTGCGGGCGACAAAGCCTTCTGTGCCGGCGGCGACCAGAAGGTTCGCGGTGATTACGGCGGCTACCAGGACGACAGCGGCGTGCATCACCTGAACGTGCTGGACTTCCAGCGCCAGATCCGTACCTGTCCAAAACCGGTTGTGGCAATGGTTGCGGGCTTCTCCATCGGCGGCGGCCACGTGCTGCACATGATGTGTGACCTGACGATTGCGGCGGAAAATGCCATCTTCGGCCAGACTGGCCCGAAAGTTGGCTCCTTCGACGGTGGCTGGGGCGCATCCTATATGGCGCGCATCGTTGGCCAGAAGAAAGCGCGTGAAATCTGGTTCCTGTGCCGTCAGTACGACGCAAAAGCGGCGCTGGATATGGGCCTCGTCAACACCGTGGTTCCGCTGGCGGATCTGGAAAAAGAGACCGTACGCTGGTGTCGTGAAATGCTGCAAAATAGCCCAATGGCGCTGCGTTGCCTGAAAGCCGCGCTCAACGCCGACTGCGATGGTCAGGCAGGTTTGCAGGAACTGGCCGGTAACGCGACTATGCTGTTCTACATGACTGAAGAAGGTCAGGAAGGGCGCAATGCGTTTAACCAGAAGCGTCAGCCTGACTTCAGCAAATTTAAACGGAATCCGTAATGCGTAGCGCGCAGGTGTACCGCTGGCAGATCCCGATGGACGCGGGTGTGGTTCTGCGTGAACGGCGGCTGAAAACCCGCGACGGGTTATTTGTCTACCTGCGTGACGGCGAACGCGATGGGTGGGGAGAAATCTCCCCCCTGCCGGGCTTCAGCCTGGAGACGCTGGATGAGGCGCAGGCGGCGCTGCTCGCCTGGGCTGAAGGCTGGCGACAAGGCAATGACCTTGTTCTGCCCGCGCAGCCTTCTGTCGCTTTTGGTATCAGCTGTGCGCTGGCGGAACTTCGCGATGAACTGCCGCAGGAAGCGGACTATCGCGCCGCGCCGCTGTGCACTGGTGACCCGGATGAACTGGTGCTGAAGCTGGCTGAAATGTCCGGTGAGAAGGTCGCCAAGGTGAAAGTGGGTCTTTACGAAGCGGTGCGCGATGGCATGGTGGTCAACCTGCTGCTGGAAGCGATTCCCGACCTGACGCTTCGCCTTGACGCCAATCGTGCCTGGACGCCATTGAAGGCCCAGCAGTTCGCTAAATACGTCAATCCTGATTACCGTGCGCGTATCGCTTTCCTTGAAGAACCGTGCAAAACCCGCGATGACTCGCGTGCATTTGCCCGTGAAACGGGGATTGCTATTGCCTGGGACGAAAGCCTGCGCGAAGCCGATTTCCACTTTGAAGCCGAACCTGGCCTGCGGGCGGTGGTGATAAAACCGACTCTGACCGGTAGCCTGGCGCGGGTTAAAGAGCAGGTGGCCGCCGCGCATGCGCTCGGTCTTACGGCGGTCATTAGTTCCTCTCTTGAATCCAGCCTTGGCTTAACCCAGCTGGCGCGTATTGCTGCCTGGTTAACGCCGCAAACGATGCCTGGCCTCGATACGCTGAATCTTATGCAAACGCAGCTGATTCGCTGCTGGCCAAATAGCTCGCTACCGTGCGGGGCGATTAAAGAGATGGAGCCGCTGCTGTGACTTTTGCCACCTGGCCGTGGCAGCACTGGCGCGCGCAGCGTGGCGACGCACCGGCGCTGCACCTGGACGAAGAAACCTTAAGCTGGTCAACGCTATGCCAGCGTATAGATCAATTGGCCGCTGGTTTTCAGACTCAGGGTGTGAATGTCGGTGATGGTGTAGCGCTGTGCGCACGTAATCGCCCCGAGGCGGTGTTGGCCTGGCTGGCGCTGCTACAGTGCGGGGCGCGTATTCTCCCTCTTAATCCGAGATTGCCTACCGCGCAGGTCGAAGAACTGCTGCCGGGTTTAACGCTGCATCACTTTCTAAACCTGGAAGCCAATGAGCACTATGGTTTGGCGCCGCTGCGTACGCTTTCGGCGTCCTCCTGTGTCGATGTTGATTGGCAGGCTCAGCGATTTGTCTCTATGACGCTGACCTCCGGTTCAACGGGGCTTCCCAAGGCCGCGGTGCACAGCGCAGCTGCCCATCTCGCCAGCGCGGAGGGGGTGTTAAGCCTGATGCCGTTTAGTGAAAACGACTGCTGGCTGCTGTCGCTGCCGCTGTTTCACGTCTCCGGACAGGGCATTTTCTGGCGCTGGTTGTTGGCGGGCGGGCAGATGGCGATAAGCGAACGGCCGCTGGCGCAGGCGCTGGCCGGGTGTACGCATGCTTCTCTGGTCCCAACGCAGCTATGGCGTTTACTAAACGATGATAAGCCTTTAAGCCTTAATGCCGTACTGCTTGGCGGCGCGGCGATTCCTGCTGAGCTAACCACACGAGCGGCACAGCAGGGCATTCGTACTTTCTGTGGTTACGGATTAACCGAATTTGCCTCTACGGTTTGTGCGCGAGAAGCCAACGGTGGCGATGACGTCGGTGCGCCGCTTCCCGGGCGCGAACTGCGGTTGGTGGACGGTGAAATCTGGCTGCGGGCGACGAGTATGGCGGCGGGTTACTGGCGCAACGGTGGGTTAATTCCGCTGGTGAACGAACAGGGGTGGTTTGCCACCCGCGATCGCGGTGAGTTGCGTGAGGATACGCTGCGGGTAATCGGGCGTCTGGATAATCTCTTTTTCAGCGGGGGCGAAGGTATTCAGCCGGAAACGGTGGAAAAGGTCATTGCCCTGCATCCAGAGGTCTCACAGGTCTTTGTCGTTCCGATTGATGACCCCGAATTTGGTCAACGCCCGGTCGCGGTTGTTGATGCACAGGCATCGCTAAACCTCTCAGAATTGGCCGCATGGGCGAAAGGTAAGTTGGCGGGATTCCAGCAACCCTGCTGCTGGTTGTTTTTGCCAGAAACAATGAAGGGCACGGGTATTAAAGTCTCTCGCCATCAGCTGACGCGATGGGTCAGTGAACAGATGAGCTAACGTATAATAGTTCTGCATTATTGAATAAATATCAATTATCATTGCCGCGGATATGGGGTTGTACTTGGTTACAATCCCACCGTTTATTGCCCGTTCAGGACATTGAATCCTGATATTATCGCAGTACAATTCAGCTGTTTATGGGCATTTATTTTTTGCGTTTGCGTGAAAGGATTAAGATGAAAAAGAGCGTGTTATTTGGCCTTGCAGGTTTGATGTTTGTCTCGGCTTCTGCGAGTGCAATCAGTTTTAATGGCCAGGCGGGTAAAGATTATACCAACCTGGGTTTTGGCGTCGGCACCGAAACGTCGGGCCTGGCGTTAACCGGTAACTGGACGCACAGTGATGACGACGGCGACGTTGCTGGTCTGGGGCTGGGTCTGAATATCCCGCTGGGTCCATTCATGGCGACGGTTGGCGGGAAAGCGCTTTACACCGACCCTAACAACAGCGATTCCGGTTACGCAGCCGCGGTCGGCGGTGGCCTGCAGTGGAAAATCGGCGATAGCCTGCGTCTGTTTGGCGAGTACTACTACTCCCCGGATTCACTGTCCAGCGGCATCGAAAGCTATACCGAAGCGAATGCCGGTGCGCGTTACACCATCATGCGTCCAATCAGCATTGAGGCTGGTTATCGCTATCTGAACCTTGCAGGTAAAGACGGTCACCGTGACAACGCCGTGGCCGATGGCCCATACGTAGGCGTGAGCGCTTCGTTCTAATATCCCCCGGCGCAGCAGCCCTGCTGCGCCAGTTTTCCCTTTTTAAATCCCCACCTTGCGCTATAGTAAACCGTTCTCTTTTTACTGGAGTAAGTGATGATAACGGTTGAGATGCTGTCCACGGGCGACGAAGTCTTATCGGGGCAGATTGTTGATACAAACGCTGCCTGGCTTGCCGATTTTTGTTTTCAGCAGGGAATTCCCCTGTCACGGCGTAACACCGTGGGCGACAACCTGGATGATTTGGTGGCTATTCTGCGCGAGCGCAGCACGCAGGCTGACGTCTTAATTGTCAACGGTGGCTTGGGCCCAACCAGTGATGACTTAAGCGCGCTGGCGGCGGCAACGGCGAAAGGCGAATCGCTGATTCTGCATGAAGAGTGGCTGGCCAGCATGGAACGTTTTTTCACCGAACGTGGTCGCATCATGGCGCCAAGCAACCGCAAGCAGGCGGAGATTCCCGCCAGCGCTGAGCTTATTGATAACCCCGTGGGTACCGCCTGTGGCTTTGCCGTAAGACTCAATCGTTGTCTGATGTTCTTCACGCCGGGCGTGCCGTCTGAATTCAAAGTCATGGTCGAAAAAGAGATTTTGCCTCGCATTCGCCAGCGTTATCCAGTAGGCGAGCCGCCAATCTGCCTGCGTTTGACCACCTTTGGTCGTTCTGAAAGTGATTTGGCGCAGAGCTTGCAGCATCTGGACTTACCGCCGGGCGTTACTATGGGCTATCGCTCCTCAATGCCGATTATTGAGCTGAAGCTGACCGGGCCCGCTGAACATCGCGATGCAATGCTGGCGCTGTGGCCGGAAGTACAGAAAGTGGCGGGAGAAAGCCTGATTTTTGAAGGCACCGAAGGTCTGCCCGCACAGATTGCCCGCGTGTTGAAAGAAAAGCAGCTGAGCCTGACGCTGAGCGAGCAGTTCACCAGCGGGCTGCTGGCGCTACAGCTCTCCCGCGCTGGTGCGCCGCTGCTGGCCAGTGAGGTGGTTCCAGCCCAGGATGAAACGCTCGCGCAAACCGCGCGTTGGGCAGAAGAGCGGCGGATTAACCACTTCGCCGGGCTGGCATTGGCGGTGAGCGGGCTTGAATCGGAACATATCAACGTAGCGCTTTCCACTCCTGACAAAACCTATGCGCTTCAGCTGAAGTTCAGCAATACGCGCCATGGCTTAGTGGTGCGTCAGGAAGTGTGCGCGATGATGGCATTAAATATGCTGCGTCGCTGGCTAAACGGTCGCCCGGTCGCCAGCGAACACGGCTGGATTAACGTGGTCGATTCTCTGGTGCTGTAAGCGCCTGAGCCAACAACGAAATGGGATGTTCGCAGCGCTTGCTGGTGGACATCTCAATCTGCCATTTACAGGTTTCACAGTCGGTTATCACAAGATCAGCACCGCTGTCTTCAATTTGCGCAAACAGTGGGGCGCCTATCGCTTGTGATGTCGGGTAGTTTTCGGATTTAAAGCCGTAGGTCCCGGCAATACCGCAGCAGTTTGACTCCAGTACCTGCAATTCCAGACCCGGAATACGCCGCAATAATTCCAGCGTATACAGCGACCAGCCCATTTTCTCCATATGACACGGCGTGTGATAGACCACTTTGAGCGGCAACGGCTTTAACGGCAGCTCAGCACCCGCATCCAGCTTGCGCCAAATCCAGCGGGTGGCGAGTTCAATACTGTCGCGCAGATCGTGGTTATCCACTTCCAGCAGGTGCGGATACTCATCCCGCAGCGTGAACGTGCAGGTGGATGAGGTGGCCAGCACCGGCATCTGTTTCTCTATAATCGCTTCCCGCAGTGAGATGGCATTACTTTGCGCCTGACGCCGCGCTTTATCGAAGAACCCATTGGCAATCAGCGGCACGCCGCAACACTTCTCTTTACTTAGCAACTGAACGCCTATGCCCAGTGCGTTAAGCACGTGGATCATGTCCAGCCCGAGCTGCGGATGGTTGTAATTCACGTAGCAACCATGGAAGAAAGCGACCTGTTCGGCAAACTGCATCTGGCTTTTAGCGATGCGCTGATAGCGGCGGCGGAAAGTGCCGAAGGAATATTTTGGCAGGCTACGGCGGTGGTCGATTTTCAGCGCCGTATCCAACAGCTGACGGACCGGTTTCAGCCCGGTGACGGCATTAACGATGGGGGCAAACGGTGTGGAAAGCGTGCCCATCATGTCGGTATGGCTGAGAATAGCGTCGCGCAGGCCCGGTTTGGCATTGCTGTAATCGGCGCGGGCGCGTTGAATAATATCGCCAATCTTGACATCAGACGGGCAGGCAACCTCACAGCGTTTGCAGTTGATGCAGTATTTTAGCGCCTCATCATACAGCCCGCTGTCTTTACGCCGCAGCCGTTCACCGTCAGGCCCAGCCTGTTTTGGCCCAGGATAGCGCGGGTTCACGCGGCTTACCGGGCAGACGGTGGTGCAGACGGTGCACTTAATGCAGTTTTCGAAACTTTGCTGGCTCATGCTTCACCTCCGGCTAATGCAATAATATGCTGCGCGGCATGCATCGCGCTGATGGCGCATACTCCGCCACCGCAGCCCATAGCGATGGGATCGTATCCACCGAGCAGCGAACCGATGGCAAAGAGATTTGGTAACGTTACCCCGCGCAGAGAGGGGTGAAGCATTTGGTCAACCACAACGCCGGAATGTTGCCACGGTTGTGAGGCAAAGAAGTCCTGGTGATACCACTGCGCGCGCGGCGCAGGGGCGAGAATATCCAGCCCCAGAATGGTTTCGCGGATACGTTCACGTTCGGCGGTCAGGCCGTTGCTGAAAAAGCTCCCGCTGGCGAGTACGGCAAAGCGCGGTCTTAACGGGATATCACCGTGGTTGCGGGTCCAGATTTCATTAATCATTCCTTCACTGTGACTGATTCGTACCACCTCATCTCCGGCCATCCAGATTCCGCCAAGTGCGACAAACCGGCGCTGTAGCGCAGCGTGGAGGCGCATACCCGGCACTGAAGGCGGTAGGGTGGGCAGCAGCGAGAGTGGGCAGGGAAGGTTAGCGTTAAGCCAGTCAAATAGCGTGCTATCCCGTAGACCAAAACAGGCCGGTATCAGCAGCAAGTCACAGCCTTCGCTCTGCGAAAGCAGAGCCTGTAAAAGCGGTTGCCATAGTGGTTTTTCATCCAGCACGCGGGCAATATTCACCGCGCGAAATTCAGTTGGGTTTTCGCGTAGCACATCCAACTCAGGTAAGTCGATTTCGGCGATATCGACGTCGAGCCCCTGCTGTTGTAGCGAACCAGCGACCAGATGCGGTTGGAAATCGAGAAAGCCACTGATGCCGATCACCCGAATATGTCCGCGCGGCAGCGGTGAAACCGGCACTTCCAGCGGGCTTAACCACGCGGAACGCAGCCTGCCGAGCGGTGTGACGCGCTGATGAATCTGCGCGACATCGCCCTGCATGGCGACGTCGCATTCTGCGAGCAGCGTTTGTGTCTGGCGGGCATAATGCCGCACTTTGTCGATTCCGATGCTGACATAGGGATGGTGGGGCGATTGCGCCGCCAGTGCTGAAAGCCCTTGATCAAGGTCATGAACCACCGCACCGTCCGGGAGGGCGCTTAACAGATCCAGCGATCCGGAAGAGAAGTGAAGGGCGCTTTGGCCACGCGAAACAATCGCGCAGCGCAGGCCGGACTGCTGTAGCCGTAGCCCGCATAGCAACCCGGCGAGGCCGCCGCCGATAATGACGCTGTCAAATTTCATCTTCAGGCTCCTTTTGTAGGCCGCACAGTCCTTGATAAACCCAGCGGGTTAATTCGCTCTCGCGCAGCGCATCACCCCAGGTAATGGGCTGCACCCCTTTCCAGCGCTCATTGAGGAAGTTTGAGAGCTGCGCCAGAGATTGCGCTGAGGTGGTGACGTCAAAACGCTGAAGCAGACCGCTGGCCCGGCAGGCGCACAGTTCACCCTGGCAGGTGCCCATGCCAACGCGGGTGCGACGGCGAAGGTCGAGTAGATTATTCACTGCCAGATTTTCGACCGCATATTGCACTTCGCCTGCGGTGACTGCCTCGCATTCGCAAACCACGCTGCGATGCAGGCGGCTATTGCCTAGCCACGTTGGGGTGCGATCGCCGTGACGATAGACGGCGGAACCGCGCAGTGGTGTGGGCAGGGAAATCATGCGCTGTAGCGTTTTTTCTACCGGCTCCTGCGAACCGGGCAACGGCGTATCGGCGGTGGTACAGGGGCGACTGTGATTCAGCTTGCGGCAGACGGCATCGGTGGCCCATTCCGCCATCAGCCGATAGGTCATCAGCTTGCCGCCGGTGATGGTGATAAAGCCTTCCAGCCCATCGCGCTCGGCGTGATCGAGCAGCACGATGCCGCGACTGACGTTGCGTCCGCTTGGGTCGTCATCGCTGGCGACCAGCGGACGTACGCCGCAGTAGGCGCGCAGAATACGCGTATTGGCCATGATGGGGGCCAGCTTTTCCCCTTCACGCAGCAGGATGTCGACTTCATCGGCGGTAACGCGGCAGCGGTCAATATCCTGGTAATCAATATGCGTCGAGGTTGTGCCAATCAGGGAAATGGTATCACCGGGTACCAGAATATCGGCGTCGGCCGGTGGACGGCAGCGGTTGATCACATGCTGGTTAATGCGACTTTCGAAAATGAGCAGCGAGCCTTTGGCCGGGAACATGCGGATTTTCAGATCGGCATATTCGGCAATTCGCTGCCCCCAAATCCCTGCGGCGTTGACCACCACCGGCGCATACAGCTGGCGATTTTCACGGCTGGCATGGTGATAGAGCCTTACTCCGCGCACCTGGTCGCCTTCTCGGATGAGGCCAGTGACTTCATGACCGGTGAAAATGGTGGCACCGTGTTCGCGGGCGTCGAGCATGTTGGCGGCAGTCAGGCGGAAAGGATCAACGGTGCCATCCGGCACGCGAACGGCACCCAGCAACGCGGGATTCACCGCCGGTTCGATACGGCGAGCGAGCGCAGGGTCAATCGCTTCGGCCTGAATACCCGCGTTGGTGCAGGCATGGATAAAAGTGTTCTGGAAGGCGAGATCATCATCCGGCAGCGTGATAAACAGCCCGCTGGTGGGTTCGATGCAGTGGCGAGCGATGCGGCGTAAGATTTGATTTTCACTGATACATTCACGCGCTGATTCACTATCGGTTACCGCGTAGCGTGCGCCGCTGTGCAGTAAACCGTGGTTACGGCCAGTTGCGCCGGTCGCAATGTCAAAGCGTTCAACCAGTGCGACCTTCAGGCCGCGCAGTGTGCAGTCACGGGCAATCCCGGCTCCGGTGGCACCACCGCCGATAATAATAGCGTCGTATTCGTGTGCAGAGGCGCTGTCCATTTAGTGTCCTCAATGTTCGTTTTAACAACATTAAGTCACATGAATAGGTTTTTTTGTTTGATATCGAACATATTCGCGCGTAAATCGAAAGTGAATTGCCGCGATTTGTGGGGGATATCGCTTTTTGTTATCGGTAATGAACGCGCTGAATGTGGCAGGTGGGGGAGGGTTAGCGGCGGAAATGTGAAAATGAGTGCACGCACGGTGCACTCATCATTACATCTCTATTTCGATGTCACCTTTCGCCCGGCAGCAGCAGGGCAAAATTTCGTCCGGCTGAATAAAGGCCAGTGGCTCGGTCAGCCAGTCTACCTGGCCGGATACCAACCGAGTACGGCAGGAGCCGCAGTAGCCTTCACGACATTGATATTCCACCTCAACGTTGTGAGATTCCAGTGCCGCCAGCAGGGATGGGTGTTCATCCTGGCACAGCAAGCGTGTGCCAGAGATGCGTAGAATCACGCGGCTCATTAGAGCTGGAAGTTGCTGAGATCGTCAGTATCGACTTCCGCGTCAATCTGTCCAACCAGATAGGAGCTGACTTCCACTTCCTGCGGCGCAACCTGTACGTTATCAGACACCAGCCAGGTGTTGATCCATGGGATTGGGTTAGAGCGCGTCTGGAACGGCAGATCCAGCCCAACCGCCTGCATACGGATGTTGGTGATGTACTCAACGTACTGGCACAGAATGTCTTTGTTCAGGCCAATCATTGAGCCGTCGCGGAACAGATAATCTGCCCACTCTTTTTCCTGTACTGCCGCCTGGACGAAGAGGTCATAGCATTCCTGTTTGCACTCTTCGGCAATCTCCGCCATCTCCGGGTCATCCGCGCCACTGCGCAGCAGGTTCAGCATGTGCTGAGTACCCGTCAGGTGCAGCGCTTCATCGCGGGCGATCAGGCGAATAATTTTGGCGTTGCCTTCCATCAGTTCACGCTCGGCGAAAGCGAAGGAACAGGCGAAGCTGACGTAGAAGCGAATGGCTTCCAGTGCGTTGACGCTCATCAGGCAGACATACAGTTTCTTTTTCAGCTCGCGCAGGTTCACGGTGACGGTTTTGCCGTTCACGGTATGCGTACCTTCGCCCAGCAGGTGCCAGTAGCTGGTCATCTCAATCAGCTCATCGTAATAGCTGGAGATGCCTTCGGCGCGTTTCTGGATCTGTTCGTTGGTGACAATATCGTCAAACACAATCGCCGGATCGTTGACGATGTTACGGATGATATGGGTATAAGAACGCGAGTGGATGGTTTCAGAGAAGGCCCACGTTTCAACCCAGGTTTCCAGCTCCGGAATAGAGATCAGTGGCAGCAGTGCCACGTTCGGGCTACGGCCCTGGATGGAGTCCAGCAGCGTTTGGTATTTCAGGTTGCTGATGAAGATATGCTTTTCGTGTTCTGGCAGCGCCTGATAGTCGATACGGTCGCGAGACACGTCCACTTCTTCCGGACGCCAGAAGAAGGAAAGTTGCTTTTCAATCAGCTTTTCGAAAATGTCATATTTTTGCTGGTCGTAGCGTGCCACGTTGACCGGCTGGCCAAAGAACATCGGCTCTTTGAGCTGATCGTTTTTCGTCTGTGAAAAAGTGGTGTATGCCATTGATGTCAATCCTGTCTGGAGAGTAATGCCGGATGGCGTTTACTTACCTGCTTACAATATCATTGTAAATATACACGTCATCTCGTCTGCGCCGTCTTGATGTAACTCGCCTGAGTGCGTGTATAAATCCGCGTACCGGATACCGTTTTTACGTCGTAACCGGGCATGACGGAAATCAAAGGCCGGGTCAGCGTAACGCTGCCCGGCAATCGTTATCAGATCTTACATGCGCCGCTTTCGCAGCCGTCGTCCTGAATGGACGGCACCAGATCGTCCTGCGCATCTTCTGCACCGTCGCGGGTGTTCTGATAGTACAGGGTCTTCACGCCAAATTTATAGGCGGTGAGCAAGTCTTTGAGAAGCTGCTGCATCGGCACTTTGCCTGATGGGAAGCGCGTCGGGTCATAGTTGGTGTTGGCAGAAATCGACTGGTCGATAAACTTCTGCATGACGCCAACCAGTTGCAGATAGCCGTCATTGTTTGGCATTTCCCACAGCAGTTCGTACGCATTTTTCAGATGCTCATAGTCCGGAACCACCTGACGAAGAATACCGTCTTTCGACGCTTTGATGCTGACGTAGCCGCGCGGCGGCTCAATACCGTTGGTGGCGTTGGAGATCTGCGAAGAGGTCTCGGACGGCATCAGGGCAGAGAGCGTGGAGTTACGCAGACCGTGGGTCTTAATCGACTCACGCAGCGCTTCCCAATCCAGGTGCAGCGGCTCGTTGGTGATCGCATCCAGGTCTTTCTTATAGGTATCAATCGGCAAAATACCCTGGGAGTAGGTCGTTTCATTGAACCATGGGCACGCGCCTTGCTCTTTCGCCAGCTCGTTAGAGGCTTTCAGCAAGTAATACTGAATAGCTTCGAAAGTCTGGTGTGTCAGATTGTTGGCGCTGCCATCGGAGTAGCGTTTGCCATTTTTCGCCAGCCAGTAGGCGTAGTTGATGACGCCGATACCCAGCGTACGACGACCCATTGCGCCGCGTTCTGCCGCTTTGATTGGGTAGTCCTGGTAGTCGAGCAGGGCATCCAGCGCACGGACTGCCAGCACCGCCAGTTCTTCGAGTTCATCGAGGCTCTTAATCGCGCCAAGGTTGAACGCTGACAGCGTACACAGAGCGATTTCACCGTTTTCGTCGTTAACATCGTCCAGCGGTTTGGTTGGCAGGGCAATTTCCAGGCACAGGTTAGACTGGCGCACCGGTGCGATAGCCGGGTCAAACGGGCTGTGGGTGTTGCAGTGGTCGACGTTCTGGATATAGATACGGCCAGTAGAGGCGCGTTCCTGCATCATCAGTGAGAACAGCTCAACCGCTTTCACGCGCTGCTTACGGATGCTGTCGTCGTTTTCATACTGGGTGTACAGACGTTCGAATTCGTCCTGATCGGCGAAGAATGCATCGTACAGGCCTGGGACGTCGGACGGGCTGAACAGGGTGATGTCGCCGCCCTTCAGCAGACGGGTGTACATCAGTTTGTTGATCTGTACGCCGTAGTCCATATGACGCACGCGGTTGCCTTCAACACCGCGGTTGTTTTTCAGGACCAGCAGGCTTTCCACTTCCAGGTGCCACATTGGGTAGAACAGGGTGGCCGCACCACCACGCACGCCGCCCTGAGAGCAGGATTTCACTGCGGTCTGGAAGTGCTTATAGAACGGGATACAGCCGGTATGGAAGGCTTCACCGCCGCGAATTGGGCTCCCCAGCGCACGAATGCGGCCGGCGTTGATGCCGATACCGGCACGCTGGGAAACGTATTTCACGATTGCGCTGGAGGTGGCGTTGATGGAGTCCAGGCTGTCGCCGCACTCGATCAGCACGCAGGAGCTGAACTGGCGAGTCGGGGTACGTACGCCGGACATAATTGGCGTTGGCAGCGAAATTTTGAACGTAGAGACCGCATCATAGAAGCGTTTGACGTAGCTCAGACGGGTTTCACGTGGATAGTTAGAGAACAGGCACGCAGCGACCAGGATATAGAGGAACTGGGCGCTTTCATAGATTTCGCCGGTGACGCGGTTCTGTACCAGGTATTTACCTTCCAGCTGCTTCACGGCGGCGTAGGAGAAGGTCATGTCACGTTCGTGAACGATGAACGAGTCCATCTGCTTGAACTCTTCTTCCGTATAGTCTTCCAGCAGATGATTGTCGTATTTACCCAGATCGACCATGTGTTTGACATGGGTGAACAGCGCCGGTGGCTCGAACTGGCCGTAGGCTTTTTTACGCAGGTGGAATACCGCCAGGCGTGCGGCCAGGTACTGGTAGTCCGGTGCGTCGTGAGAGATCAGGTCTGCGGCGGCCTTGATAATGGTCTCATGAATATCGGACGTCTTCATCCCGTCGTAGAACTGGATGTGGGAACGCAGCTCAACCTGAGAAATAGAAACGTTATGCAACCCTTCAGCAGCCCAATCCAGCACGCGATGAATTTTGTCGAGGTTAATGCGCTCTGTGCGGCCGTCACGCTTCGTCACCAGCAGACTCTGATTCATGTGATTTTTACCTGTCCGTGAAAAGAAAAATGTCCCCTGCTTATCCACAATTACCGTTGGTGTGAAAACCTGTGGATAAATACTATATGTAGGGGGTCGTTGATTAATTGAACGCTATATGGTGAGTTATTCTAGTAGGGATTCTTTTGAGTACAAGAGTTGATTTTGATGTTGAATTGAGGTTGTGAAAGGGTAAAAAACGCTAAGTCCACGGCACATAAGGGCTGGCGAGGATGTCAATAATTTGCAAAAAAAAATGAAAATTTGATCGAGTGCTGATTTCTTCGTCGAAGGGCGTTGTTGCGCAATATGATGTGGCGCAAATTCGTTGTAGCTGGCCTACCAATGATGGGTAGGCCAGCTTAATTAAGCGCCATTGGGCGGGCTGGCAGAATGCACTGGCGGATAAAAATGCGGCAGCAGCTTATCCGGCCTGTAGAGTCAGTTACTCCGCTTTCGCCGTGGTATGCAGCATATAGTTAACATCGACGCCCGGTGCCAACTTAAAGGTATTGGTCAGCGGGTTGTAGTGCAGGCCCGTCATGTGGCGCTCTTTCAGTACCGTCTGGTCAACCCAGCTCAGCAGCTCGGCAGGTTTGATGAATTTTTTCACGTCGTGCGTGCCTTTTGGCACCATGCGCAGAATGTATTCCGCGCCGACAACGGCCATCAGCCATGATTTGCCGTTACGGTTCAGCGTTGAGAAGAAAACCTGTCCGCCGGGTTTGACCAACTGGGCGCAGGCTTTTACCACCGACTGCGGGTCAGGGACGTGCTCAAGCATTTCCATGCAGGTGACGACATCGTACTGCTGGGCGTGTTTCGCTGCGTGCTCTTCCACCGTCTCCTGAATGTAATCGACGGGAATACCGGTTTCCAGCGAATGCAGTTTAGCGACCTGCAGTGGTTCAAAGCCCATATCCAGCCCGGTTACAGTGGCTCCTTCGCGGGCCATGCTTTCTGCCAGAATGCCGCCGCCGCAGCCAACATCGAGCACTTTTTTGCCGAACAGGCCGCCGGAACGCTCGGCAATATAGCCAAGGCGCAGCGGATTAATACGGTGCAAAGGTTTAAATTCACCTTCCAGATCCCACCAACGTGATGCGACGGCCTCGAATTTGGCGATCTCTTCGTGGTCAACGTTGTGCGCTACCGCAGCTTTTTCGGCATTCATGGGTGTTCCTGCTCCTTATTTCGTTATTGTCTGCGAGTATATCAGCACCGACGAGCGAATAAAGCGTCTGGCAGGTGCTATTGGGTTTACCTGTCTTTACGCGGATGTGTTATAATTTGCGACCTTTGAATCCGGGACACAGTAGAGGGATAGCGGTTAGATGAGCGACCTTGCGAGAGAAATTACACCGGTCAACATCGAGGAAGAGTTAAAGAACTCTTATCTGGATTATGCGATGTCGGTCATTGTTGGCCGTGCGTTGCCAGATGTCCGAGATGGCCTGAAGCCGGTACACCGTCGCGTACTTTACGCCATGAACGTATTGGGCAATGACTGGAACAAAGCCTATAAAAAATCAGCCCGTGTCGTGGGTGACGTAATCGGTAAATATCACCCTCATGGTGATACCGCGGTTTATGACACTATCGTCCGTATGGCTCAGCCATTCTCACTGCGTTACATGCTGGTCGATGGCCAGGGTAACTTCGGTTCTGTCGATGGCGACTCCGCCGCAGCGATGCGTTATACGGAAATCCGTATGTCGAAAATCGCCCACGAGCTGATGGCCGACCTGGAAAAAGAAACGGTAGATTTCGTCGATAACTACGACGGCACCGAACGTATTCCAGATGTGATGCCGACCAAAATTCCTAACCTGCTGGTTAACGGTGCCTCTGGTATCGCAGTAGGTATGGCAACCAACATCCCGCCGCACAACCTGACGGAAGTGATCAACGGCTGCCTGGCCTATGTTGATGATGAAGACATCACCATCGAAGGTCTGATGGAACACATCCCAGGACCGGACTTCCCAACGGCGGCGATCATCAACGGTCGCCGTGGCATTGAAGAAGCCTATCGTACCGGTCGCGGTAAAGTGTACATCCGCGCGCGCGCGGAGGTGGAAGCTGACGCGAAAACCGGTCGTGAAACCATCATCGTCCACGAAATTCCGTATCAGGTGAACAAAGCGCGCCTGATCGAGAAAATCGCCGAGCTGGTGAAAGACAAACGCGTTGAAGGCATCAGCGCGCTGCGCGACGAGTCTGATAAAGACGGTATGCGCATCGTGATTGAAGTGAAACGCGATGCGGTCGGAGAAGTGGTTCTCAACAACCTTTACTCCCAGACTCAGCTGCAGGTTTCCTTCGGTATCAACATGGTGGCACTGCACCATGGTCAGCCGAAGATCATGAACCTGAAAGACATTATCGCCGCTTTCGTTCGTCACCGTCGCGAAGTGGTGACACGCCGTACGATCTTCGAGCTGCGTAAAGCCCGCGATCGCGCGCACATTCTTGAAGCACTGGCGATTGCGCTGGCGAACATCGATCCGATCATTGAACTGATCCGTCGTGCGCCAACCCCGGCTGAGGCGAAAGCCGGCCTGGTTGCGCGTTCATGGGATCTGGGCAACGTTTCTGCCATGCTGGAACGTGCGGGCGATGACGCTGCGCGTCCGGAGTGGCTGGAGCCAGAATTTGGCGTACGCGATGGTCAGTACTACCTGACCGAGCAGCAGGCCCAGGCTATTTTGGATCTGCGTCTGCAGAAACTGACTGGCCTTGAGCATGAAAAACTGCTCGACGAATACAAAGAGCTGCTGGAGCAGATCGCTGAACTGCTGCGCATCCTTGGCAGCGCTGAGCGTCTGATGGAAGTGATCCGCGAAGAGCTGGAGCTGGTACGTGAACAGTTCGGCGATGCACGTCGCACGGAAATCACCGCCAACAGCGCTGACATTAATATCGAAGACCTGATTAGCCAGGAAGATGTTGTAGTGACCTTGTCTCACCAGGGTTACGTAAAATATCAACCACTTACCGATTACGAAGCACAGCGTCGTGGCGGTAAAGGCAAGTCGGCGGCGCGTATTAAAGAAGAAGACTTTATCGACCGCCTGCTGGTGGCCAACACCCACGATACGATTCTGTGCTTCTCCAGCCGTGGTCGTCTGTACTGGATGAAGGTTTATCAGCTGCCGGAAGCGAGTCGTGGCGCGCGTGGACGTCCAATCGTCAACCTGCTGCCGCTGGAAGCGAACGAACGTATTACCGCAATCCTGCCGGTTCGTGAATACGAAGAGGGCGTGAATGTCTTTATGGCTACCGCCAGCGGTACCGTGAAGAAAACGGCGCTGACCGAGTTCAGCCGTCCGCGTTCTGCCGGGATTATTGCCGTTAACCTCAATGAAGGCGATGAGCTGATTGGCGTTGATCTGACTTCCGGTTCTGACGAAGCGATGCTGTTCTCTGCCGCTGGTAAAGTGGTTCGCTTCAAAGAAGATGCCGTTCGTGCGATGGGGCGTACTGCCACTGGCGTTCGCGGTATCAAACTGGCGGGCGAAGACAAAGTGGTATCTCTGATTATTCCACGCGGTGATGGCGCAATCCTGACCGTGACGCAAAACGGTTACGGTAAACGTACCGCGGCGGCAGAGTATCCAACCAAGTCACGTGCCACTCAGGGCGTTATCTCCATCAAGGTCACCGAGCGTAACGGCTCCGTGGTCGGTGCGGTTCAGGTTGATGACTGCGACCAGATCATGATGATCACCGATGCCGGTACGCTGGTGCGTACCCGCGTGTCGGAAGTCAGCGTGGTGGGTCGTAACACCCAGGGCGTTATTCTCATCCGTACTGCGGAAGATGAAAACGTTGTGGGCCTGCAGCGCGTTGCTGAGCCAGTTGATGACGAAGAACTGGACGCTATCGACGGAAGCGCTGCGGAAGGCGATGATGAAATCGCGCCAGAAACTCAGAGCGACGACGATGTTGCCGACGACGCCGACGAGTAATTCGTCAGTATGAGTCGTATAAAAGAGCCGGTGAAGACCGGCTCTTTTTTTATGGCCTGTACGGGGGATTTACTCTCTCGTAGCACTCGTTCAGGCGGCTTATCTGTGCGCTTTAACATTGCGGTAAAGGGCTTTTCCCGCTACCTTAACCACATCCTGTTAGCCTTTGACGGCGGAGTTTCGCCACTTTGAAATATCTTGTCTCCTTTCGCACCACGCTGAAAGTCTCGCGCTACCTGTTCCGGGCGTTGGCATTGCTGCTTTGGCTGCTCATCGCATTGATTTCGGTATTCTATATTGTGAATGCCCTGCATCAGAAAGAGTCGGAAATCCGCCAGGAATTTAACCTTAACTCCGACCAGGCACAGCGATATTTCCAGCGCACCTCCGATGTGATTAAGGAACTCAAGTATATTGCTGAAAACCGGCTGACGGCGGCCAACGGTTCTTTGCCTGCTGGTGCGGCAAAGGATAGCGCCGATATCCCCGACTTTGAGCCGCTGTTCCCGGATTCTGACTGCGGCAATCTTGATGCCACCTGGCGTGGCCCTCTGGAATCGCTCTCCTGGTTCCTGCGCTACTGGCGAGAAAACTTTTCCGCCGCCTACGATCTTAACCGCGTCTTTTTAATTGGCAGCGATAATCTGTGCATGGCCAACTTTGGCCTACGCGAGATGCCGGTAGAGCGAAGCGAAGCGCTTAAAGCGCTGCACGAACGTATCATGGCCTATCGCGATGCCCCGCAGGATGAACGCGGTGGCAACCTGTTCTGGGTTGGACAGGGGCCGCGTCACAGCGTGGGCTATTTCTACGCCTTAACACCTGTGTATCTGGCTAACCGCCTGCAGGCGCTGTTAGGCGTTGAGCAGACGATTCGTGTGGAAAACTTCTTCACGCCTGGCAGCATGCCGATGGGTGTTTCTATTCTGGATGACAATGGCAATACGCTGATTTCGCTCTCCGGGCCGGATAACAAATTGCATATCACGACGCGGGCGCTGCAGGAGCGCCTGTGGTTTGGTTATACCGCCGGTTATCGTGAACTGGTGATGAAGAAAACCCTATCACCTTCGTCGCTCAGTATTGTTTACTCTGTGCCGTTGGACGCGGTGCTTGAGCGTATTCGCATTCTGGTACTCAACGCTTTGCTGCTAAACCTGTTGACGGGGATAGCGCTGTTTACCATGGCGCGGATGTATGAGCGGCGTATCTTCTTGCCCGCGGAGTCCGACGCGCTGCGCCTGGAAGAGCACGAGCAGTTTAACCGTAAAATCGTGGCTTCCGCGCCGGTCGGCATCTGTATTCTGAGGACGCAGGACGGCACCAATATCCTGAGTAACGAGCTGGCGCATAATTACCTGAATATGCTCACACATGAAGACCGCCAGCGGCTGACGCAGATCATCTGCGGTCAACAGGTGAACTTTGTTGACGTGCTGACCAGTAACAACACCAACCTGCAAATTAGCTTTGTTCACTCGCGCTATCGCAATGAAAACGTGGCGATTTGCGTGCTGGTTGACGTCAGTTCACGCGTCAAAATGGAAGAGTCACTGCAGGAGATGGCGCAGGCGGCGGAGCAGGCTAGTCAGTCGAAATCCATGTTCCTCGCGACCGTCAGCCACGAACTGCGTACGCCGTTGTACGGGATTATCGGTAACCTTGATTTGTTGCAGACTAAAGAGTTACCGAAAGGCGTTGATCGGCTGGTGACCGCCATGAACAACTCATCGGCGCTGCTGCTGAAGATTATCAGCGACATTCTCGACTTCTCGAAAATTGAGTCCGAACAGCTCAAGATTGAACCTCGCGAGTTTTCACCGAAAGAGGTGATGAACCATATCACCGCCAACTATTTACCACTGGTGGTGAGAAAACAGCTGGGGATGTACTGCTTTATCGAGCCTGATGTGCCGGCGAAACTGATGGGCGATCCAATGCGCCTTCAGCAGGTTATCTCTAACCTGTTGAGTAATGCCATTAAGTTCACCGATATTGGCTGCATTATTTTGCACCTGAAACGGGAAGGTTATTATCTCAGTATCAGTATTCGTGACACTGGGGTTGGGATTCCGGCAAAAGAAGTGGTGCGACTATTTGATCCGTTCTTCCAGGTGGGGACCGGCGTACAGCGTAACTTCCAGGGGACAGGTTTGGGACTGGCGATTTGTGAAAAGCTGGTCAATATGATGGACGGCGATATTGCGGTGGATACCGAGCCGGGCATGGGTAGCCAGTTTACGTTGCGTATTCCACTGTACGGTGAACAGGACCAAACGCCGCTAATGATCGGCGGGCTGGCGGCGGTTCGCTGTTGGCTCGCGGTGCGCAACGTGGCGCTGTCTAATTTCTTGCAGACTCTGTTGACCTACCATGGTATGGACGTGCGCATTTATGACGACGAAACACCACAGCCGGATGACCTGTTGATCTCCGATGATGATATTACCCAGTCGTGGGCAGGTCGCGCCGCGGTGGTCTTCTGTCGTCGCCATATTGGTATCCCACAGGAATTTGCACCAGGGCAATGGATTCACAGCATTGTTTCGCCGCACGAGATCATGACGCTGCTTGGCCGAATTTATCGCGTGAAGATGGAGACGGGCGAGGCTTCCGAGCTACAGGCAGCGCATGAGATTCCGGAAGACAGCAACGATGACATGATGATCCTCGTGGTTGACGATCATCCGATCAACCGCCGTCTTTTAGCGGATCAGCTGGGATCGCTGGGTTATCAGTGTAAAACCGCAAATGATGGTGTCGATGCGCTGAACGTGTTGAGCAAAAATCATATCGATATTGTTCTGAGTGATGTCAACATGCCGAATATGGATGGCTATCGTCTGACGCAGCGTATTCGTCAGTTGGGGCTGACGCTACCGGTTGTTGGCGTGACGGCTAACGCACTGGCAGAAGAGAAGCAGCGCTGCCTGGAATCAGGAATGGACAGCTGTCTGTCTAAACCGGTGACCCTGGACGTACTGAAGCAGACCTTGACGGTTTATGCGGCAAGAGTGCGTAAGTCGCGGGAATAAGAGAGAAAGTCATTAATGGAGAGCCTGGCTGCGGTCGGGCTTTTTTGTCATACGTGGATGAAACGGGATTCACTTTGACGGGTAATACGCCGGGGCTGACGTGCTGTCAGCCCCGGTGCGTTCGGACGTTAGTCTTTATCTGATGGGGAAAGCGTGACGGAAGATAGGTAGTTTAGCAGGGCGATGTCGTTTTCGACGCCCAGCTTCATCATTGCCGATTTCTTCTGGCTACTGATGGTTTTAATACTGCGGTTGAGTTTTCTGGCGATCTCGGTCACCAGGAACCCTTCTGCGAACAGACGCAATACTTCGCTCTCTTTCGGTGACAGACGTTTGTCGCCGTAGCCGCCAGCGCTGATTTTCTCCAGCAGGCGAGAGACGCTTTCCGGGGTAAATTTCTTCCCTTTCTGCAGCGCAGCCAGCGCTTTTGGCAGGTCAGTCGGTGCACCTTGTTTCAGCACAATCCCTTCGATGTCCAGATCCAGCACGGCGCTAAGAATTGCCGGGTTGTTGTTCATGGTCAGGACGATAATCGACAGACCCGGGAAGTGGCGCTTGATGTACTTAATCAACGTAATACCGTCACCGTACTTATCTCCAGGCATGGAGAGGTCGGTAATCAGCACGTGGGCATCAAGTTTTGGTAAATTGTTAATTAGCGCAGTGGAGTCTTCGAATTCACCAACAACGTTCACCCACTCAATCTGTTCCAGAGATTTACGAATCCCGAACAGCACAATCGGGTGGTCATCGGCAATAATTACGTTCATATTGTTCATGTAAAGGCTACCTTGCTACAGCAAGCTCTTGACGTAGGTGTCAATGTCGCTGATGTATTTTTCTATGCCTGACGCATCTTTCTCACGAATAAGATGTTCGAGCGTTTCACATAACTGCTTGCCAGGTACCAGATTTAGCATGGCAAACACCCCTTTAAGGCGGTGAGCTGTCTGTGCCAGAGCGGCAAAATCCTTCGCCGCAGATTCAGTATACAGTCTGCTAACATCTTCCGGTACCGTATCAACAAACAGAGCATAATAGCCGCTGGCATGAAGTTCGGCATTTTCATCGCTGCCCGGCAGCGATTCCGTTACTTCTTCCTGTGCCAGTTGCTCTTCAATAAGTTGGAGTACGGCGTCCTGCATGGCGTTACTCATGTTAAAGTTCACACGCAGCTGGCCCGGACCTATTTTGCGTATCCCAGCCTCATCATCGCTTAAAAGCAAGCCGGAAGCAGTAAGATTAGACGGATTATCTGTTAAAAATAAGTCAAATTCTTGACTTGTTGCGCGTTCATCCGGGCTGATGCAGGTGGCTCCCCAGCTTTCGAGCTGTCGAGTCACAATGTTCCGGATTTCGTTAGAGGTAATATCGATCATCGCCACAACATCATCCAGCAGCTGCTCTTCTGGCTCGGCATTTTCTTCACGCACCGCCATTTTAACGTGCAGCGTATAGCGTGTACCCAACGATTCTCGCGCTTTAATACTCAGGTGTCCGCCCAGCTTACGGGCGAGCTGATCGCACAGCCAGAAGGTGAGGGCGTTCGCCTTGCCATAGCGGTCTGACTGGGTATCGTTGAGATACGGGAAGTGCAGATTATCCACTTCCCCATGCGAGACACCGTTGCCGGTATCGAGGATTCGGAAGGTGAGTCTGTCCTCCGCGGACTCATCGGCGCTGACTTCAATCGTCACCTTGCCTATTTGCGTTGTGGTGACTGCATACTGGATCAGCAGTAGCAGAATGCGCCGTAGCGCATCACGGTCGCCGTAACGCTGTTCTTTGGCTGGTAACGCATTGTTGATCAGCAGCTGTAAGCCTTTACGCTTGATCGACGGGAGAACCTCTGGCACCACTTCATCAATCAATTCCTGAAGAGAGAACTGTGAAGATGAGCCTTTCCAGCTGTCGTTTTCCAGCATATTGGCCAGCTGAATTTCATCGACTAACCGCACGAGCAAATCAGCATGATTCGCCAGCTTTTGACTCTCAGCGGTATCAAGAGTCGTCGCTTCGGCGGCCAGCGCTTTGATTGGCTGCTTCAGCGTGTCGCTAATATTCTGCATAAAGGCCGCGCGGCCCTGCTGGTTTTTCTCATACAACCGCTGAGCCTGTTTGAGCTTTTTATTGACCAAAACTTCCCGGTCCTGATCGCGGATGATAAAGATTTGCGTGCGCGGCGAGACCTGGCTTCTGAACTGGCGTATTTCATACAGTTCATTATTGATGGTGGCTTGAATAACCCCCTGATGCTGGTCGGCCATGCTGGTGATATTTTGTAGATTCAGGTGCGGCAGCAGGTGATCGGCAATTTTATTGCTAATAATCGTGCGATTTGACTCCTGGTCATGAACCAGCAGCCCGAGCGGTAATAAGGAAACAATCTCTTCATTCAGCACCCTCAGCATGCGCAGTTCGTTATTGGTGCCAGACGTTGGCGTCGTGTTACTGCTGCTGCCGCGCGTGGGGAGGTTACGGAACGTCGAGTAGCCAAAGAGTGCGAGTGCCAGGAGGCCAATATTTAACAGTAACGGCAGCATGATGTTCTGGAAAGTATCTAACAGCAGAGTACCAAACGGCACCTGCCACACCAGTCGCATACCGGTTGTGTTGAGCGCAGAAGCGATTTCAATGCGCGAGCTATTAAAATTAATGGTGACGCTGTCGCCGGGATCTTTTTCCTGCCCGCGCGGCGACGCCTGCGCCGGATCGGGCTCGAGGCGGAAGCTATCCAGCGACATGGTGGGCGGTACCAGATCGTTTATCGGTAAATCGAAGGCGACGACGGTAGCCAGATGTCCCGGCTGATTAAAGGTGGTGCGCAGGGTAAAGTAGCGGCCGTTTTGCCACGCTAAACGGCGTAATGTCGAAAAGCTTTCACGTTCATCCAGCGTATTCGCTTGCTGCAGCATTTCGGCACGGCGTGAGTCGACAATGCTGCCGACGGTAGATTCTTTGAATCCTGACGAGAGATCTTTGAGCGGCAATGTGGAGATGAGGATTAGGCTGTTATCCTGCCCGTTCAGATAGTACATCGACCATGGCACGTTCTCGGCGCCCCACAGGGTATCCAGGTAGGTGGACATCCGCTGGGTAATATCCAGCGTCGCGCTATCGTGAGAGCCGAAAATCAGCGCTTCAGTTTTACGGCGCGGCTTTTCCAGATAATAGACATCCTGCTTTAGACGGGTTTCCTGTAGACCCTCAATCGGTGCGGTACTGCTGCTTGCGGCAGCAATATTGTCGTATATCTGCCAGGTGGTGTAGCGCCAGGTATCAATGCGTTTATGCACGGCGTGTGTCAAATCGACAATCTGATAGCTCTTATCTTTTAGCCACGCGTTGACCGCGCTTTGAATCATCACGCCCATAGTCACCAGCAAGACGATGATCATAAGAAGGAAAAAACGCGTGATGCTCCCAGGGAGAAGGGAGAATTTCGTCGGGCTCATCTTGTCGGACTGACTCATTGGCGTGTGTAACCCATCATAACGGCATCTGAATGAGGATATGCTCAAGCGTAAAGTGCATTGAGGCGTAAAACCTTATTTTACTCTGCTGGCAGTATATACAAAAAATCCAACAAGATGCATCCACGCGGCAAATTGATCGGTTCCGTAGCGGGAGTTGATAGGAAATGAAACTGATTTTCATTATTGTTCAGGAAGGAAGGGTGATACTGCGGTCAAAGTGTACAATGAAACATATATTGTACAATTATTTACCAAACGAATTAAAAAATAGCACGAAATAACAAGACATTATTTCTGTACGGTGCGCAATGAATTATTTTTATATCGCATTCGATTAATTAATAGTCGTTATAATTTACGATGGGTAGCACGGATTGATTAAGTTTTCGTAAAGAAAGGTAAAAAAAACCGGATGCGAAGCATCCGGTTGAAATAGGGGTAAACAGACATTCAGAACTGAATGACGGTAATAAATAAAGTTAATGATGATAGCGATGACTATTTTAGTTGTGGGTGAAGGTTTTGTTTTATCATTCAGTGCTATACTCATCATGTTTTTTAACTTATTGATTTAATGAATCTAATTTTTTTGTTTTTGATTTTTAGTGCTATTTCCCCTGGCTTTTCGTGCTTATAAAAGTTCCCTGAGATTTACATTTAGAAACATTTGTACGTGTAAATGAAACATTTCAAGGCTTTTCGTATCATATTCCTATTGGATTATTCTAATTTTTACAGCACAATGGGTCTGCCGACTGATTAATGAGGGTTAATCAGTAAGCAGTGGCATATATAAAGGCATATAAATAACAACAGAGGGTTAATAACATGAAAGTTAAAGTACTGTCCCTCCTGGTACCAGCACTGCTGGTAGCGGGCGCAGCAAATGCGGCTGAAATTTATAACAAAGATGGCAACAAATTAGATCTGTACGGTAAAGTCGACGGCCTGCACTATTTCTCTAGCGACAACGGCAACGATGGCGACCAGTCTTACGTTCGTCTGGGCTTCAAAGGTGAAACTCAGGTTAACGATCAACTGACCGGTTATGGCCAGTGGGAATACAACGTTCAGGCGAACAACACCGAAGGTTCTTCTGACCAGGCGTGGACTCGTGTGGGCTTCGCAGGTATCCGCGTTGCTGACGCAGGTTCTTTCGACTACGGTCGTAACTACGGCGTTGTATACGACGTAACCTCCTGGACCGACGTTCTGCCAGAATTCGGCGGCGACACCTACGGTTCCGACAACTTCATGCAATCCCGTGCTAACGGCGTTGCTACCTACCGTAACACCGACTTCTTCGGTCTGGTTGATGGCCTGAACTTTGCTCTGCAGTATCAGGGTAAAAACGGCAGCGTATCTGGTGAAGGCGCAACGGCTAACGGCCGTCAGGCTCTGAAACAGAACGGTGACGGCTTCGGCGGTTCCATCACTTATGACATCGGTGCAGGCTTCAGCGTTGGTGGTGCAATCTCCTCCTCCAAACGTACTACCGATCAGAACAACAGCTCCTTCGCAATCAAAAATGATGCAGGCGTTCAGACTGGCACCAGCGAAATCTACGGTAGCGGCGATCGCGCTGAAACCTATTCCGGTGGCGTGAAATACGACGCAAACAACATTTATCTGGCCGCTCAGTACACCCAGACCTACAACGCAACTCGTTTCGGTGGTTCCCCGAACGCTGGCGTTTACGGCTATGCTGACAAAGCTCAGAACTTCGAAGTGGTTGCACAGTACCAGTTCGACTTCGGCCTGCGTCCATCCATCGCTTACCTGCAGTCTAAAGGCAAAAACATCGACAACGGTGTTGCCGGCGGCAACTACGGCGACCAGGATCTGCTGAAATATGTTGATGTAGGCGCGACTTACTACTTCAACAAAAACATGTCTACCTACGTTGACTACAAAATCAACCTGCTGGACAAAAACGACTTCACCACTGCAGCTGGTATCTCTACCGATAACATCGTTGCACTGGGTATGGTTTACCAGTTCTAATACTGATAACACCGCGAAAAGGGGCCATTTGGCCCCTTTTTTTATGCCGGAATTTAACGAATTAGTGTACTCTTGCGCCGATTGCAGGAGGGTAATAACGGATGGAAATGACATTTTTACGTGTGGCGCTAGTGAGCGTCGTTTTACTGCTGGCTGGCTGCGACAATGCCAGCGCTCCGGCTGCGCCAAAAGCCGCAGCGACCGTGCTTGAAGGCAAAACCATGGGGACCTTCTGGCGGGTGAGCGTTGTTGGAATGGATAATGCGCGGGCTGAAGAACTCCGCCAAAAAGTGCAACAACAGCTCGACGCTGACGATCAACTGCTGTCGACATGGAAAAATGACTCGGCGCTGATGCGTTTTAACCATTCAAATAGCATGACGCCATGGCCCGTGAGTGAAGCGATGGCGGATATCGTTACCGAGTCGCTGCGTATCGGTTATAAAACCCAGGGCGCCATGGACGTGACCGTTGGCCCGCTGGTTAATCTATGGGGGTTTGGCCCGGATAAGCAGCCGGTTAAAACACCGACCCAGGCGCAAATTGATGCTGCGAAAGCGCGTACCGGGCTTGGATTCCTCTCAGTGATCAACCGCTCGGGCAGGCAGTATTTGCAAAAATCGATCCCCGATCTGTATGTCGATCTCTCCACGGTGGGTGAAGGCTATGCCGCCGATCATCTGGCGCACCTGATGACGGAAGAGGGGATCTCTCGTTACCTGGTTTCTGTGGGCGGTGCACTTGTTAGCCGTGGGATGAATGCCGATGGACAACCGTGGCGAGTGGCTATCCAAAAACCGACTGACCGCGAGAATGCAGTACAGGCCATTGTGGATATTAACGGCCACGGCATTAGCACTTCGGGTAGCTATCGCAACTACTACGAGCTGGACGGCCAGCGAATTTCGCACGTCATCGACCCGCAAACCGGGCGCCCAATTACCCATAAACTGGTTTCGGTGACCGTTATTGCACCAACCGCCCTCGAAGCCGATGGCTGGGATACCGGTCTCATGGTGCTTGGCCCACAAAAAGCCCAGCAGGTTGTCCGCGAGCAGGGGCTGGCGGTGTATATGATTATGAAAGAAGGCGAGGGCTTCACCACCTGGATGTCCCCGCAGTTCAAGGCCTTCCTGGTCGGCGGGAAAAATTAAAAAGCAAGATTGCGGGTTTTTTAGTTCCTCCCTTTGGGCACAGTGATGGTTACACTAAAGGGAGGAGCTCGTTATGACATCTCAAACGCTACATACCGATGAGGATCGCTGGCAAGCGGTGCTCAATCGCGATACCGACGCTGATGGCCAGTTTGTTTTTGCTGTCCAGACCACCGGCATTTTTTGCCGTCCATCCTGTCGTGCTCGTCACGCGCTGCGCCATAACGTTTGTTTCTATCCGAATGCCGATGCGGCACAGGCCGCTGGCTTTCGTCCGTGCAAGCGCTGCCAGCCCAATACGCTGACGCCCGAGCAGCAAAAAATCGACAAAGTGACCTATGCCTGTCGACTGCTGGAGCAGGAAGAGCCCGTCACGCTCGATGTGCTCGCCCAGGCAGTGGCGGTTAGCCCGTATCATTTCCACCGCATGTTTAAATCAGTTACCGGTATGACGCCAAAAGCCTGGCAGCAAGCGTGGCGCGCACGTCGGCTGCGTGAGTCGTTAAGCGCAAGCGCGTCGGTGACTGAAGCGGTGTTGGCGGCAGGCTTTCCCTCAAGCAGCAGCTATTATCGCCATGCCGATGAGATGCTCGGTATGACCGCGAAAACCTATCGCCAGGGCGGTAAAGCGGCAGAGATACATTATGCGACAGGTGAGTGCTCACTGGGGCGCTGTTTGGTGGCAATAAGCGAGCGTGGAATTTGCGCGGTGCTGCTGGGCGATGATGAATCGACGCTGATAGATGAATTACAGCGTAGTTTCCCTGCGGCGCGTTGTCTGCTGGCAGATACGGCTTTCAGCCAGCAAATCGCCGAGGTTATCGCTAGCCTCAGTCAGCGGGTGACGTCATTATCATTACCGTTAGATATTCGCGGCACCGCATTTCAACAGCAGGTGTGGCAGGCGCTGCGTGCTATACCGGTAGGTGAAACGCGCAGCTATCAGCAGGTGGCTGAAAGTATTGGCAATTCGAAAGCGGTACGCGCGGTCGCAAGCGCCTGCGCGGCGAACCGATTGGCGATTCTGGTGCCCTGTCACCGGGTGGTGCGTGGCGATGGCGCGCTTTCCGGCTATCGCTGGGGCGTGGCGCGGAAAGCGGCACTGTTACAACGTGAAAAGGAGCGCTAATGCTGGATCTGTTTGCTGATGAATCACCGTGGTCCGAACCGCTGGCACCCGGCGCGGTGATTCTTCGTCGTCAGGCGCGTGAACAAAGCGGGGTTTTGTTAGCCGCCATCGAACAGGTAGCGGCCATTTCACCGTTTCGCCATATGGTGACCCCGGGGGGATACACGATGTCCGTGGCAATGACCAACTGCGGGCCGTACGGCTGGAGTACCGACCGGCACGGATACTGCTATGCCGCCGTCGATCCGCTGAACGGAAAACCGTGGCCCGCAATGCCCGAGTGTTTTCGCCTGCTCGCGCAGGGCGCTGCTGCCCTCGCGGGCTATCCGGCGTTTGACCCTGATGCCTGCCTGATTAACCGCTATCAGCCCGGTGCAAAACTGTCGCTGCATCAGGATAAAGATGAGGTGCGTTTGGATGCGCCGATTGTTTCCGTCTCGCTTGGCTTACCGGCGACTTTCCAGTTTGGTGGCCTGAAGCGTACCGATCCGCTACAACGCGTGTGGCTTGAACACGGTGACATCGTGGTATGGGGCGGCGAGTCACGACTCTTTTACCATGCCGTTTTACCGCTTAAGGCTGGAAGCCATCCACAGGTTGGTCCCTGGCGCTATAACCTGACTTTCCGCCGTGCAGTCGAATAGCGAATAAAAATAAGAATTATTCTTGATGTAACCACTCAGCAGTTTACACTGCTGGCTGTTTTTCTTGCCCTGGTTGCTGCTATGGAACTTCTGTTACTCGTCTGGCGTCAATATCGCTGGCCTTTTATTGGCGTTATGGCTCTGAGCCTGCTCAGCGCGGCGTTAGGTATTGGACTTATCGCCTTTATCAACGTTCGCTTGATTGAAACCGTTGATACCACGTTTGCTGTGCTGCCGGAATTTCTCGGTCTGCTGCTGCTCTTAATGGCGGTGACCCTCGGCTCTCAGCTGGCGCTGACCACGCTGGGGCACCATTTTGTCTATCGCCTGCGCCGCGAATTTATCAAACGCATTCTCGATACCCAGGTTGAACGGGTGGAAAAGCTCGGCAGCGCGTCACTGCTGGCGGGGCTGACCAGCGATATCCGGGCGATCACCATCGCTTTTGTCCGTCTGCCGGAGTTGGTGCAGGGGATTATTTTGACCTTCGGCTCTGCCGCCTATCTGGCGGTTCTGTCGACCAAAATGCTGCTGATCACCGCGCTGTGGATGGCGTTGACCATCTGGGGCGGTTTTCTGCTGGTGGCGCGTGTGTATAGACATATGGCGACATTGCGTGAAACCGAAGACCGTTTATACAACGATTACCAGACGGTGCTCGAAGGGCGTAAGGAGCTGACGCTCAACCGTGAACGCGCGGAATACGTTTTTGAGCAGCAGTTCACGCCGGACGCCAAAGCCTATCGCCACCATATTGTTCGCGCGGATACTTTCCACCTGAGCGCAGTTAACTGGTCCAATATTATGATGCTGGGGGCCATTGGCCTGGTGTTTTGGATGGCGAATGGCCTGGGGTGGGCGGATACCAACGTCGCGGCAACGTATTCACTGACCCTGCTGTTCCTACGCACGCCACTGCTGTCGGCAGTGGGGGCGCTGCCAACGCTGCTGAGCGCCCAGGTGGCATTCAATAAGCTGAATAAATTCTCGCTGGCGCCGTACCAGGAAGCCTTCCCGAAGCCCGTGGCGCATTCGAACTGGCAGACGCTTGAGCTACGCGACGTGTGCTTCCACTATGAAGACAACACGTTTGCCGTCGGCCCGCTGAACCTAACGCTTAAGCGTGGTGAGCTGGTGTTCCTGATCGGCGGTAACGGGAGCGGAAAATCTACGCTGGCGATGCTGCTGACCGGGCTGTATCAGCCGGTTTCCGGGCAAATTCTCCTCGACGGTCAGCCTTTGGCGGCGGAGAAACCGGAAGACTATCGTAAGTTGTTCTCGGCGGTGTTTACCGATGTCTGGCTTTTTGAGCATTTGCTGGGGCCGGATGGTCAGCAGGCAAATCCTCAACTGGTCGATAAATGGCTGACGCAGTTGCAAATGACCCATAAGGTCAAACTCGATAACGGCCGCATTTTGGACCTGAAATTATCCAAGGGGCAAAAAAAGCGCGTGGCGCTGCTGCTGGCGCTGTCGGAAGAGCGGGATATCATCATGCTGGATGAATGGGCGGCCGATCAGGACCCACACTTCCGCCGTGAATTTTATCAGGTGCTGTTGCCACTGATGCAGCAAATGGGCAAAACCATCTTCGCCATCAGCCATGATGACCACTACTTCGTCCATGCCGATCGCCTTCTGGAGATGCGTAATGGCCAGCTCAGTGAGCTGGTGGGTGAAGAGCGTGAACGTGCGTCACGAGACGCCGTGGCGCGAACGGCCTGATTTTTTGGCCACTTTGGCGTTTTTTTCAACGCTTGAGCGGCCCGTTTAGCCTTTTTTACATACCCCGCGCTATGCTTAGAGCGCCCATTCATTCGATTGGGCGTTTCTCCTCGAATAAGGATTATTCATGTCTCTGTTGAAGAAGAACAGCGCCCGGTTACGCGACGAAGAGCGTATGCGCCTTATCTGGTTGCTCACCACCGATAAGGCCATCACGTCCGCGCTACTGGGAAAACTGACGCTCGCCGAGCAGTATGATGAAAGCACGCTGGTCGATGACCTGGCGGAAGTTGGCATGCTGGTGGCGCACCTTCAGCCAGCGGATCTCGCCGATACCCTGGAAGCATTGCCATCAGAAGAACGTCACGCGCTGTGGAACATGATCGAAGACGATCGCCGCGGGAAAGTGTTGCTGGAAGCATCGGAGAACGTCTGGGACGACCTCATCGAAGACATGAGCGACCGGGCGTTGCTCGATGCACTGCAAACGCTGGATATTGATGAACAGATCTACCTCGTTCAGCACCTGCCGCGTGATTTAACCGGCCGCCTGTTGGCGTCGATGACGCCGGAAGAGCGGGCGCGCGTTCGTCAGGTGATGAACTATGCACACGAGCAGGTCGGTTCGATCATGGAGTTCGAGGTGATCACCATCCGGCCGGACGTGACGCTGGCGTCGGTGCAGCGGTTTTTGCGTCGGCTGGGCAAAATGCCGGAGAACACCGATAAGCTGTTCGTCATCAAGCGCGACCAAACGCTGATTGGTGAACTGGAGCTGAAAACGATTTTGCTGAATTCCGCCGATCGGCTCGTGTACGAGGTGATGGAGGCGGATCCGGTGGCTTTCCATCCGGAAGAGAAATCGGAAAGCGTTGCGCGTACCTTTGAACGTGACAACCTAATCAGCGCCGCGGTGATTGATAGCGATGGCAAACTGATGGGGCGTTTGACCATCGATGAGATCGTTGATGTGGTTTATGAAGAGACCGACAGCGATTTACGTCGAATGGGGGGCTTGAGCAGCGATGAGGATGTGTATGCGCCGGTGATGAAAGCGGTGAAAACCCGCTGGGCGTGGCTGGCCATTAACCTCTGTACTGCCTTTATCGCCTCGCGGGTGATTGACGGTTTTGAGCACACCATTTCCCAGCTGGTGGCGCTGGCCTCGCTGATGCCTATCGTGGCGGGTATTGGCGGTAACACCGGTAACCAGACAATCACCATGATTGTGCGCGCGCTGGCGCTGCAGCACATTCAACCGGGTAATTTCTCGTTCCTAATCCTGCGTGAAATGGGCGTGGCGCTGATTAACGGCATCGTGTGGGGCGGGATTATGGGCGGCATCACGTGGCTGCTGTATGACGATATGCAGCTGGGCGCGGTGATGTCGCTGGCCATGATCTTAAACCTGTTGGTGGCTTCGGTGATGGGCGTGCTGATCCCGATGATCATGGTGAAATTTGGTCGTGACCCGGCAGTCGGTTCAAGCGTGATGATCACCGCGATCACCGACACCGGGGGCTTCTTTATTTTTCTGGGGCTGGCGACGGTGTTTCTGCTTTAAGCTTTGCCCGCGCTTTCAGCCGCGCGGGAACCAGCACCATCATTATAATCCCGGCCAGTACGCCAATGGCCAGGTTGCCGGTGCTGACCGTTGCGGCAACGGTTACCAACATCACCAGCGTTTCCGGCCACGGCGTGCGTTTGAGCGTCGCGGGCTGGAGGCTCTGCCAGCTAAAGGTTTTAAACGCCACAATCACCATTATTCCCGCCAGTACCGACATTGGGATCATCGCCATCACTTCGCTTAATGCCGTCACCAATAATAGCAGGACCAGTGCGGCCGCAACGGTAGAGACGCGGCTGCGCCCTTTACCCATCTCAACGTTAACGATGGTTTGACCGATCATCGCGCAGCCGGCAATCCCGCCGTAGCAGCCCGCCAGAATATTGGCGATGCCCAGACCCGCGCTTTCACGGGTTTTATTGGATGGGGTATGGGTCAAATCATCCACCAGTTTGGCGGTGAGCAGTGATTCCATCAGCCCGACAAAGGCGATACTTAACGCACATGGCCAGATAATTTGCAGGGTATCGAGATTAAACGGCACCAGCCACTGAGTAAGACCGGGTAGCCCGCCAGCCATAGAGCCTTCATCACCAACTGTAGGCAGAATCTGCCCGCTGGTTGCGGTATACAGCGTTAATAAAACCACGGCTACCAGCGGTGAAGGGATGCTTTTCATGACTTTTGGCAGCCACAGAACAATCAAAATGGTGGCGGCAAAGAGCGCGACGATAAGCGGGCTTCGGCTCCAGAAGTGGGGCACCTGGGCGAAAAAGATAAGAATACCCAGCGCGTTAACAAAACCGCTCATCACTGAAGCGGGGATAAACCGCATCAGTTTTGCCATGCCGAAAAGGGCAAAGAGAATCTGAATGACGCCCGCCATGAGAACCGCTGGCAAAATATAGGCGACACCATGCTGGTGTACCATTGGGCCGATAACTAGCGCTACCGAACCGGCAGCGGCGGTGACCATAGCTGGGCGACCGCCAAGAAATGACATCGACAGGCATAATACCACCGAGGCGATCAGACTGACCTTTGGGTCAACGCCGGCAATGACTGAAAACGAAATAACTTCCGGAATCAGCGCGAGTGCGGTAATGACACCGGCCAGCACTTCACGGGTTAACAGTGTGGGAGAGCGCAAAATCGTCAAAAAAGAACCAGAAGGGGAGTTGTTTGGCATAGCGTGTTCGCAGGTTATCGATGGCCGGTTTTCCATAAGCCACAGCTTCCGTGCGTACCATCACAAAGGGGAGAATAATACCGCTTCCCGTCACACTCTACCAGTACCAAATCTCATTTTTTGTACACATTTATTAAACATTTTAATAACAGATCTCAAAACTCAACTTAAATTTTAAACAATATTTAAATTCAACGCGCCTGGTGGTAACGTAACTGTACGGATGTTTTTACCTGCATGTAACAAATCGCAAGTCAAGTAAGGCCCCCTACGATGAAAAAAAACAAAGCTGTACCCAACGCACAGAAATCGGGTACCGAGAAGGTTTCTGTGGCGACTAAGGCGAAGACTCGTGAGGTGCACGAGACGGATGTATTGCTGATCGGTGGCGGAATTATGAGCGCCACGCTGGGTACATGGCTGCAGGAGCTTGAGCCAGACTGGTCGATTACCATGGTTGAGCAGATGGAGAGCGTGGCGGAAGAGAGCTCCAACGGCTGGAACAACGCTGGCACCGGCCACTCGGCGCTAATGGAGCTCAACTATACCCCGCAAAAAGCTGACGGCTCTGTTAGCATTGAAAAAGCCATTGATATTAACGAAGCCTTCCAGATTTCCCGTCAATTCTGGGCGCACCAGGTGACACGCGGCGTGCTGACGCAGCCGAAAAGCTTTATCAACACCGTGCCACACATGAGCTTTGTGTGGGGCGATGACAACGTGAACTTCCTGCGCGCTCGTTATCGCGCGCTGCAAAAGAGCCCGCTGTTTAACGGCATGCGCTACTCTGAAGACCACGAACAGATCAAACAGTGGGCGCCGCTGGTGATGGAAGGGCGCGACCCGCAGCAGAAAATTGCCGCTACGCGGACAGAAGCGGGTACTGACGTTAACTACGGTGAGATTACTCGCCAGATGATTAACGCGTTGAAAAAACACGAACGCTTCACGCTGCAGCTCAATACCGTGGTCCGCCGCTTCCACCGCAATGCGGACAACAGCTGGAATGTCACGGTTTCGGATGCCAACAACAGCCATGCAAAACGGACCATCAAAGCCAAATTTATCTTCATCGGTGCTGGCGGCGCGGCGCTGAAATTGATGCAGCAGACCAAAATCCCGCAGGCGAAAGAGTACGCCGGTTTCCCAGTGGGTGGCCAGTTCCTGGTTTGCGACAACCCTGAGGTGGTAAACCATCACCTGGCGAAGGTCTACGGACAGGCTTCTGTCGGTGCGCCTCCAATGTCGGTGCCGCACATCGATACCCGTATTATTGACGGGAAGCGAGTGGTGCTGTTTGGGCCGTTTGCGACCTTCTCAACCCGTTTCCTGAAAAATGGTTCGCTGTGGGATTTGCTGGCCTCTACTAACAAATCCAATATTTTGCCAATGCTCAACGTCGGGCTGGATAACTTTGATCTGGTTAAATATCTGGTCGGCCAGGTATTGCAGAAAGACAAAGATCGCCATGCGGCGCTGCGTGCCTACTATCCAATGGCGAAAAAACAGGATTGGCGCCTGTGGCAGGCCGGTCAACGCGTGCAGATTATCAAACGCGATGCGCGCATTGGCGGCGTCCTGCGTTTGGGTACTGAGGTGGTGAGCGATGATGAAGGCACCGTTGCGGCACTGCTGGGTGCTTCTCCGGGCGCGTCAACGGCAGCCCCGATCATGCTGGATCTGCTGGAGAAAGTGTTTAAAGACAAAATGCAGACCGCTGAATGGCAGGAAAAAATCCGTGCGGTAGTACCAACATATGGTTCGACGCTGACTGAGAATCCGCATTTGATAGACAAAACGCTGGCATATACCAGTGAGGTGCTGGGGCTGCGTCATGAGGTTGCCCGTGAGGCCGATCCGGTACCTGCAGTACAAACGCCAGTAAAACCGCTAGAAGTGAAAGAAGTTGCGGATATTGCACTGTAAATGTCGCGCACAAAAAAACCGGCCAACGGCCGGTTTTTTTGTATCTACAACCCGGAAAAGCTCCCCGAGTTTTAGGGATTAACGCACAACGGCGTCCTGCACGGTTTCCTGTGCTTCCCACACGCGATACTTCACTTCTACGTTATCTGGGGTATAGACCACGATTGGCAGCTTGCTGTTATAGCGCAGCATGCCTTCATCTCCCAGGGAAGCGGTAACAAACTGTTTGGTTTTTTTCTGGTCATGACAAGCCATCATGGTCGACATTGGACCGCTGACTTTCTCAACCACGTAGTAGTCATAACCCCAACCTTCGAGCGTTTTACTTTCCAGTTTGGCACCCAGACGATGGTGGTTACAGTCGACTTCCAGATTCTGCCCTACCAATAACTCCACCTTGTAGGCAGACTCATCTTTCTGTTCTGGCAACTGAATAACCTGACGTTTCATGCCTTTCTGCGCTTGCGGATAAGGGGCGACCTTTTCCAGCGGCTGCTCTGCTGCCCAAGCGGTGCTGGAAGCGAAAGCAATGGCGAGTAATGAAGCGGCAAGTTTATGTGTGTTTTTCACTGTTCATCCTTTTTATCAGTATGCAACAAGAGGAGAATATCATTCCTGTCATCAATGGTAATCGTATTTTACTGAATTTTGCATTAGGAATAGTTCTATATATTGAGTTAATGAATGATTGTAGCGATTATCACTTTTATTAACTGGTTGAGGGGCTCGGACATTCTGTTCGGTGAATTATGATCAAGCAATTACTCATTATAGCCGCAATGTGCGGCTCTATCTCCGTTGCGCATGCTTCGGTGCAGGTCGGTTTTTCGCCGGAAGGCTCAGCCCGCGCATTAGTGCTGGAGTCAATCAACCACGCGAAACAGTCGATTGATATGATGGCCTACTCATTCCAGGCCAAGGATATTGTCGAGGCATTAGTGCGTGCAGAGATACGTGGTGTCAACGTGAGAGCGGTGATAGACAAGCGGCGCAATAGAGGCGCGGTCAGCCAGAAAGCTATTACGCTAGCGCGAGTCAATGGCATACAAATACGACTCGACGATCATTACCACCTTCAACACGATAAAGTGATGATTATTGATGGTAAGACGATTGAAACCGGGTCGTTTAACTTTGCGAAATCGGCTGAAGTGGCAAATTCGGAGAATGTGCTGGTCATCCGCGATGAACCGGCGGTGATTAGTCAGTATCAGGCGCATTTTGCAAGTCGTTGGCAGATAGCTCAGTTTTGCGATTGCTTATCCAGATAACGATCACTCGTGAAATGCTGACCCATTTCGTCAACGTCCACAGGGGGGAGATCTTTTATTAGCATATCCTCTCGCCGGTTTCCATTTCAACGAGCATCAGCTTGCATTCTATACGACCATCATTTTTTATATCACTTGATTGAATTTTATTTGCCACGCGTTACGCGTAACAAGCAAACAATCGATAAACAAATAATTAAAAATAATATCAATACCAATCATATTAGTAATGAAAAACATCGTCAGTGGTATTACCTGTTCTTGAATATTGCATATATTTTATTATTTCTATTGTAATTCCATGAGTGTAGGCATAAATTCTTGCCCCCGTTGTTGGTTATTTTATTATTTTTATATTTATACAATAATTTAACTCATGGTGATGGCGTTTCATATGAAACTTTCAATTATTTCTTTAATTGTATTTTCTGTTATTTCAGCTTCGGCATTAGCCAAAACTGGAAACAAAGCTCTGGATAACGCTAATAGGGCGTTATCCATTGCTCAACATAATTATAACGATGCTGAGAAAGGGATGAAAAGCGCGCAATACAATTATGGAAATGGTAACACAGCGGGTACTCCAGAAGCTCAGGCAATGGCAGAGGCCTCTCACAATCTACGCGTAGCATCTAACAACCAGTATGACGCGCAGATGGCTTATGAGAGCGCTTTGGCAAAAGCTCAACAGCAACAACCGATCGCAAATTTAGATCCCGTAACTCATCCTACTTTGGGTCCTCAAGTTAATATCCCGAGTAAAGTTATTACACAACATCCGCCATTTGCTGGTGAATCATGGGGTAACGCACATGGAGCCAACAACGGTGATCATGGTCGTAGTGGGACTGGAAATGGTTCTAATAATGCTGCTAATAGCCATAGCGCTCATGGATTAGGTGGTGGGGATCATATTGGTGGCGGTCGCAGCGGTGGTGGTTATCATTATTAGTTGATAATGATTTTAAATCCGAGGAGACTTTTTAAGTCTCCTTTTTAATTTTGATGTCATTTGAGATGAGTAAATTTATATGACGAGATTTTTAATTGTTGGTATCACTTCTGTTAAGTTAATAAAAATAGATAACGCTAAGCTTGCTAAGCATTATCTAAAAGTGATGTTGGTTGAGGATTTATTTGTCTATTAACGATGCTAACTACTTGATAGAAAAGTGAAGGATGATCTACTCTCTACGTCTATAACCATTAATGCCAATGAATCAAAATGGTGCAAAGAGATGAATGATAAACACTGGACAGAAGTTGAGTATTTGCACCAAACGGTGACCAACCCCAACATTATTATAAAAGGAACTCGCAGCTACTACAGTGACTGTTGGGATAATGGTTTTGAGCGCTCAGTCGTCCGGTATTTGCACGGTAGTCCAGCGAGCCAAACGTGGCCGCCATTAGGGCCCGTGGATCAATTGTTTATCGGTAATTTTGTCTGCATTGCTGCTGAGGTTGTTATCCTGATGGGGGGGAATCATACCCATCGGATGGATTGGATTAGTCTTTACCCCTTTGCTGAATCAATAGAAGAATGTTACCAGGAACGCGGTAACACTGTGCTGAAAGACGGGTGCTGGATTGGTATGCGTGCCATGATAATGCCGGGCGTGACAATAGGCGAAGGTGCTGTTATTGCAGCAGGCGCGGTTGTCACTAAAGATATCCCACCCTATGCGGTGTATGGCGGCAATCCAGCGAAATTTATTAAGTATCGTTTTGCTGAATCAGACATCAAACGAATAGAAGCACTCAATCTCTATGCGCTGAGTGAAGATGAAATCCTCTCATTACAGCCGTTACTCTCCAGTCAGGATATTGCGGAACTCGAACTGGCGGTAGAACAGCTCAGGCAGAGCCAAAGATAAGCACCTGCGATTGGCACATCAACAAACCGCTCGGAAGGCCGTTATGTCGAAGGATGGTTAGATTATGGTCTCTCACCTTGACCTTTACTATTCCATATCCATAACAAAGCATTGCGCGGCGCTTCGTCAATTGAGCGAGCTATGATAAGGCGCAGCCACTTTTACACGGAACCCGGACATAAAAAAACCAACCTGGGTAGGCTGGTTCTTTTTACTGTTGGTCGGCACGGAGAGATTCGAACTCTCGACCCTCGCCACCCCATGACGATGCGCTACCAGGCTGCGCTACGTGCCGATGCATGAATAAAATAGTACCGCTTTTATTGCTGATTGCAAGAGGGCAACCGTCGACTGATTCACAATTAATCAATCAGTTAGCGATAAAGCGTTTTTCTTCTGTCAGCACCTGCAGCAGTAAACTCAACTGCGCTTTTGGTTCGTGTTCCTTCTCACCCGATGCGGTCCACGTTTTGTAGTGGCCGTTGTGGTCGAGAACGACGGTAATGGTTGGTGTCGTAATGGCCAGCGTACTGTTATCCGCTGCGGTGACCCAGTCGTGACGACGAGTCGCACTAAACAGATCCTGACCCTGCGAGTACTCGTTTGCTGGCGTGCTGACGTGGAGCAGACGCTGCATCAGCGTGGTCATAATGTCTTTATGATCGGTCAGCGTATCGATACGCTGTGCTGGCGTCCCAGGCCAATGAATCACCAGTGGAACCTGCAGCCGCGCACGCGACCAGTCGAAATGACTGTTTTGGCTGTTCAGCGCAACGCCGTGGCCTGCAGTAATCACCACCACCGTATCGTTCAGTTTGCCTGATTCACGCAGCGCATCCAGCACGCGGCCAATCTGCACATCCACCGCTGCGGCCGCAGTGCTGTACTGGCGATCGCTAAGCTCGGTATTGTCGACGGTCGTGCCGTTAAATGAAACCCAGGAGAACCAGCGGTTTTCATCCTGCGCGTTATTATCCAACCAATTAATCCACTGGCTGGCGGTCTGGGTATCGTTTTGCGATTTGCTCGGCGGTAATGAGAAATCGGACAGCAGCGCCTGGCGATAAATCGGGCTGGTAAATCCATCAGAGGAGAACAGCCCCAGCTGATAGCCCTGTTGATTGAGTGCGCTAATGAGTGCCGCGGGTATACGTGCTGCGAGCACGCCATCCATATAGCCAGGGGATATGCCGTAGAACAGGCCAAAGATGCCGTTGTCCGCGGAGTTACCTGCGCTCATATGCTGGGTGAAATTGACGTTGTCTTTGGCAAAGTTTGCCAGTGACGGCATCTGCTGTTCGTAGCGTGAGTAGTTCAGACCATCGACGGTAATCAGCAGCACATTCTTCCCGGCACCGAGATCGCGATAGCGCAGATCGCTAAGCGGATACTGGACGGTAACGGCTTCAGGATCGCCTTGTTCAATCAGGCGACGCTGATACTCCTGCGCATCAAGCAGGCCATGTTTTTCCAGGAAGCGGCGCGCCGTCATCGGATAGGAAAGCGGCAGGTTAGCGCGCTGCATGGTCACTGGACGATAGAAATTGGCATCCGCCCAGATGTACATGACGTGCGAGGCGACGAAGGAGGCGAAAAAGAACCAGGCGACAGGCCGCGCGTAGTGGCGACGTCGCGTCAGGCTGCGCAGCTTTTGCCAACTCCAGGTGGCAAAGAGCATCTCCACGAGCAAAATCACCGGCACGCTGATAAACATCAACTGCCAGTCGCGCGCCGTTTCATTTTGGTCAGGGTTTATCACCAGTTCCCACACCACCGGATTGAGGTGCAGGTGGAAACGGGTAAAGACCTCGCTGTCGATTAACAGCAGCGTCATGCCGGCCGTCGCGAAAATCGCAGACAGGAAGCGCATCAGGCGCTGGGACATGACGACAAAGGTCAGTGGGAACAGGATCAGCAGATAGGCGGAGAACACCAGAAAGCTGAAATGCCCGACAAGGCTGATGTAGGAATATACCCGTCCAGCCAGCGTCGTCGGCCAGTCGGCGACAAAAAGATAGCGACTACCGAGCACCATGGCCAACAGCATGTTGAACAGGGCGAACCAGTGCCCCCAGCTAACCATCTGGGAGACTTTTTCTCGATAAGGCTGACGATGTGTCACCATAAACTGTTGCTTGTACCCTTAGTGCGCAGGATCGCTGTTAATAGAAGACTGCAGCGCCTGGGCGAAAGAACGCGCGATAGCCTGGCGTTGAGCCGGCGCTACGCTGCTGTTAATCAGATTGGTCACCATATTACCCAGCACCATCAACGACAGATCGGTCGGGGTCTTATGTTCTTCCAGTACGTTGGCGAGCTCGCTCAGCAGCTTTTCGACGTGTTCATCACTATAGCGGGATTGTTGTGGCATAAATCGAAATCGGTCCGTTCATTAAAGGGCAGTATATTACCGTAGCAGCAGCATTTTTTCCGCTTTTTTTCAGCGTAACGCGTTATCCTTTCGCCATTATGCTGCCACGACTGCGGTAATGTGCGAGTTGCACTGTTGCATCGGGGGTGGTTGAATACACCCGATCTTAAAGGAGAGTTTAACATGAGTCTGGATATCGACCAGATTGCTTTGCATCAGCTCGTCAAACGCGACGAGCAAAACCTGGACGTTGTGCTGCGGGATTCACTGCTGGAGCCCACCGCGCCGGTTGAAGAAATGATGGCTGAGCTGCATCGGGTGTATAGCGCAAAAAACAAGGCGTATGGCCTGTTTACCGAAGAGAGTGAATTGGCGCAGGCGCTGAAGTTGCAGCGTCAGGGCGAAGAAGATTTCCTCGCGTTCAGCCGTGCGGCCACCGGACGTCTGCGCGATGAACTGGCGAAATACCCGTTTGCTGACGGTGGTATCGTTCTGTTTTGCCACTATCGCTATCTGGCCGTTGAGTATCTGCTGGTCGCGGTACTGAACAACCTGAATAGCATGCGTGTGAACGAACAGTTGGATATCAGCGCGACTCACTATCTGGACATCAACCATGCGGATATCGTGGCGCGTATTGATCTGACCGAATGGGAAACCAATCCAGAGTCCACCCGTTATCTGACTTTCCTGAAAGGGCGCGTTGGACGCAAAGTGGCGGATTTCTTCATGGATTTCCTCGGTGCCAGCGAAGGGTTGAATGCCAAGGTACAAAACCGTGGTCTTCTGCAGGCGGTTGACGATTTCGCCGCCGAAGCGCAACTTGATAAAAACGAACGCCAGAACGTGCGCCAGCAGGTTTACACCTACTGCAACGAGCAGCTGCAGGCCGGGGAAGAAATTGAGCTGGAGTCGCTGTCGAAAGAACTTTCCGGCGTGAGTGAAGTGAGTTTCAGCGAGTTTACCGCTGATAAAGGCTACGAGCTGGAAGAGAGCTTCCCGGCCGATCGCAGTACGCTGCGCCAGCTGACGAAATTCGCCGGTAGCGGCGGCGGGTTGACGATTAACTTCGATGCCATGCTGCTGGGTGAGCGAATCTATTGGGATCCGGCCACCGATACCTTAACCATCAAAGGTACGCCGCCAAACCTGCGCGACCAGCTGCAGCGCCGGACTTCCGGTAAAAGCTAAGCACCTATCTTCTAAGCCCGCGCCATCATGTGCGGGCTTTGTCTATCCGTATTATTGCCTGTTTTGGGTGACCGCCTTCTCACTTCTGATATTGACTGTTTTCTCTACGGGTCAAATATTGACCTGACTCTCAGTTATTCCTTAAGCAAATAAATAAAAATACATTTTATTTTAAATGAATCATTATTTTGATTTATGAAAAGGGAAGCCTCAGTTTTGGGCGAGGCTTAGGGACGCGGTTGTTTGCAGGCTGCCGCGGATAACGCAGAGGAAAAATAGGATATGCACAGTACTTTCAGGCCTTCCCGATGGGTGTTGGCAATGGCCGTGATGCTTACCGCTGCCGTCGGCTGTGATGATAGCGCTGCCGCTCAGCGAAAAGCCTCGGCCGCACCGCAAAACCTCCAGTCGCCCGTGCTGTCTGCCGATGAGGATAGCGCGGTTCTGGTATGGGAAAAACCGCTGGTGGAGGCCGATAAAGTGGTGGATTACCATATCTACCGTGGTGAGAAATTACTCGGCAGCGCGCGGGACAATCAGGACAGCTTTTCTCCCGCCAAGCCCTATATCGACAATTTCTATCAGACGCTGGATAGCGATAGCTGGCAGCAAAGAGTCGATTTGCGCACCTTTACCGTCGACGGACTGAAAGCCGATAGCGAATATCAATTTACCGTCCGGGCGGTCTATTCGGATGGCAGCGAGTCCATTGATAGCGCACCGGTAACGCTGCATACCACCAAAGCGCCCCACGTGGTGGATGTGAAAACCGCGGGTGCCGTGGGTGATGGCAAAACACTTGATACCGAGGCGCTGCAGCAGGCGATTGATAGCTGTACGGTTGCTCGCTATCCGCAGGGTTGCAAGGTCAGCGTGCAGGGCGGGGTATTTAAAACAGGTGCACTGTTTCTGCATAGCGATATGACGCTGGAGATCGCGGAAGGGGCGACGCTGCTCGGATCTGACGATCCCGCCCAGTATCCGCTGATTAAAGGTTATTATCTCTATCCTTATACCGATAACCCGCTGCCGAAGCGGCCACCGTCGCTTATCAACGTCCTGGAAGCCGATGACAACGGCAATTCGCACGCCGGAACGTTCCGCAATATTCGCATCGTCGGTAAAGGTACTATCGATGGCAATGGCTGGACGCGTGGCGTGAAGCCAGGGGGAAGCGAGTCGATTGTCGATGAGCTTGGTAACTCACTGCCACAATACCGCGCCAGCAACGCCAAAAAGGTTGGCGATGACGGTATTCTGGCAAAAAATCAGACCGAAGGGGCCGTTGCGGAAGGCATGGACCGCGACAGCGCTTATAAAAATCGCCGTTCCAGCCTGATGACGCTGCGCGGTGTGAGCAATCTCTATATTGAGGGGCTGACAATCCTCAACCCGGCATTCCACGGCATAATGGTGTTGGAGTCGGAAAACATTGCCTTGAACGCGTTGGTGCATAAAACCTTTGATGGTAACAATGCCGACGGTATTGAGCTAGGTAACAGTCAGAATAGCCTGATATTCAATAACTTCTTTGACACTGGCGATGACGGTATGAACTTTGCCGCAGGCTATGGCAAAGGCGTGGAAACTTTTGCCCAAAAAGCGCAAAGCGGTGCGTGGATCTTCAATAACTATTTCCGCAAAGGGCACGGTGCGGTGGTGACCGGCAGCCATACCGGTGCATGGATTGAAAAGATTATCGCTGAAGATAACGTGATGTACCTGACCGACATCGGTCTGCGCATGAAAAGTCGCCCTTACTACGGCGGCGGCGCACGTGACGTGGTATTCCGCAATAATGCGATGAAAGACCTGGCCAAAGAGCCGTTTATCTTCACCATTAAATACAGTGCTGACGTTAACGACACCACGCCAGCGGCTGAACCGGCGCAGTTCCGTGATGTCACTGTGCAGAATGTGACCGTAGACGGCACGGCAGCGAAGAAAAGTATTTTAGTGGATGGGATGACGGTGAAAGAGATGATGACGGCGTACGGAATCACCTATCCGCGTGATGCCTACCATCAAAACCTGGTGTTCAGTAACGTGACGTTCCGCAACGTACAGGCGAGCAAAATCACCTTTTTGCACGATAGCCAGTTTACGCATGTCATGTATGTGAATACGGATAACGCGTGGAATTTTGCGCAGGTCAGCGGGATTACGCTGTTTGATAGTGCTAATAATGAGAAAATCTCGGCGGCAGGGAAGGAAGTCGTGGTGCGACAGGCGGCAATGAAGTAAAAAAAAACGGCTCCGAAAGGAGCCGTTCTTCTGTCACGTTGACTGGTTTGCGATTAAGCGCGAACGAAGTCGATGTGAGCCAGCTTTGGCTTGAACGGGTGACGCTGTACAGCCTGAGCTTTAACTTTTTCTTCTTTACCATCAACAACGATGGTCAGAACTTCGCTGTAGAATTCAGCGTTGTTCTGGAGGTTCCACAGCTTGTCGTGATCCAGTTCGATAGCAACTGGAGCTGCTTCGCCACCATAAATGATAGCTGGGAACTTGTTAGCTGCGCGCAGGCGGCGGCTCGCACCCTTACCCTGCTCTTTACGTACTTCTGCATTGATAGTAAACATTGATAGCTCTCTATATAAATCCTGCTACAGGCGACCCAGCAGCAGGCAATTGATCTGCTTCACGGATGTGAAAGCGGGCGGCATTATAGCCTCCAATTCCTTATCGGGCAATGAAAACATCGAATTGCCGGGCAGGGGAAACCGCCCAGCAAGTGCTGTGGTAGCGGTGTGGTGTGAGAAAAGCAGATCAATTCGCCGTTAAGCGTAGACGCAAACTGTCGGGATAAGGCGCGAAATACTTTTGCGTCAACAGGTAATCGTCAGGATGCTCGGCCAGATAATGCTGTAACAGCGTCAGCGGAGCGAGAATCGGCAGGCGTCCCGCATGGTAGTTCACAATCACATCGCGGAGCTCGGCGCGCTGGCGCACATTAAGCTGCTCGCGAAAATAGCCCTGAATGTGCATCAGTACGTTGGTGTGGTTTTTCCGCGAAGCGGGCTGCTGCAAAATGGCCATCAGCTTTTCCCGATAGGCGACAAAAAAGGCCTCCAAATCATCCCATTCATGAATGCGGGCAATAAAGGGACCTATTTTGCGATATCCCGGTTGGCTGTGCGCCAACAGATGCAGCTTATAGCGACTGTGAAAGGCCAGTAGCGCCCCGCGGCTCAGGCCGTCCTGACGCAGCGCATTGAGTTCATGTAGCGCAAAAACGCGCGCCACAAAGTTCTCGCGCAGAATGGGGTCGTGAAGCCTTCCGTCTTCTTCAATCGGTAACCACGGGTAGCGCTGGCGCAGCGCCGCGGTAAATAAACCAACGCCCTCTTTAGCTCCTCGATTCCCTTGTTCATCATACAGCCGCACGCGCTCCATACCGCAGCTCGGGGATTTGGCGCAGACCACGAAGCCGGCAAAATCGGCGGCGGCGGGGAGATAGCCGTCGGCGAAATGCTGCATCTGTTCAGTCACGTCTTTATCAAGCGACAGACTAAAGCGTAAGCGAGTCTCTCCGCCGGGCATATTCACGAGCCGCAGCGCCGGACGAGGCGTGGGTAGGCCTATCGCCATTTCCGGACAGACCGGTTTGAAGGTGACCCATTCGGCGAGTTCATCCATGATGAAGCTCATTCGCTTGTGGCCACCATCGAAGCGAACCGCCGCGCCGGTCAGGCAACCGCTAATTCCCAAAGTCGGTTTACTGTTCATTATTCCATCTCCTTAACCGTGCGTCATCTCTAAAGCATAGATTCTTCCGTTTCTGCCCGCGTCAGTTTTTTATCCTCTACACTTAACGAACTCATTGTTCGCAAAGGAGGTTGCATGAAACTTTGGCCCATTTTAACCGGTGTCGCGGTCTCACTCGCACTGGTGGCATGCCGTTCGCCGACGCCGCCAGGCGGCGTTACGCCGATAAGCCATTTTGATGCCAGCCGCTATCTGGGCAAGTGGTATGAAATTGCGCGCCTGGATAATCGCTTCGAACGTGGACTGGAACAGGTGACTGCCACCTACGGCAAGCGGCTGGATGGCGGTATTTCGGTACTTAATCGAGGTTTCGACCCACAAAAAGGGGTCTGGAAAGAGAGTGAAGGCAAGGCCTATTTCACCGGTGAATCCACCACCGCAGCGCTCAAAGTCTCCTTCTTCGGGCCGTTTTATGGCGGTTACAACGTGATTGCGCTGGACGATGACTATCAGTACGCGCTGGTGAGCGGGCCGAATCGCGACTATTTGTGGATCCTGTCGCGCACGCCAACGCTGCCACCACAGGTGCGGCAGAATTACCTGAATATCGCTCGTGGCCTCGGTTTTGCAACAGACAATCTGCTGTGGGTGAAACAGTCCGGCGGCTAGCGCAGCTCGCCGGCGCGGCGAAAGCGCCCCTGATAATCGAACACTTTTTCGCGCACCTGCCAGTATCTGTCTTTTTGCCGGGCGACGACAAAATCCGGGGCGCGCAGCAGCATCTGCTGGGCGATGATGTCCGCAGGCGTAATCCAGCGCAGAGGTACGCCCGGCGTGCGGGTGTGTGGGCGAAGGAATAGCTGCTCGAAGGCCATTCTCTGCGCGGGTGTATGCAGACGGAAGCGCTCACTGACGTCGGCACCATCTTCATCGTAATAGGTGATTTTCAACCAGCCGCCTTTATCGTCCATTCCGTCCTGCAACGTCATACCACTGCAGCGTAGCACCAGCGCATCTTTGAGTTTTAACGCCGCTTTTAGCATATCGTCGGGGTCTACCAGTACCGTGTCGCACTCGCGGCAGCGGCGGGCGGCAATATCATTCTCGGCGTTACACTGCGGGCAGTTTTTAAAACGAAAACGGTAGTCGCATTGCTCGCGATGGCCTTCGTCATCCTCCAGCCAGCCCTGACAGCGTCGGCCAAAGTGTTCAATGAGTGTGCCGTCGGCGGTGGTTTTGCCCCAGAACGTGTTGGCAAACCCGCAGCTGGGGCAAAAAACCTGCACCGGTACGTTATCGCTTTTACCTTTTGGCGAACCAACTTCCGGCGTGTAGAGATCGTGAGGGTTGCCAGCGTAGTCGAGAATTAAGCAGTCGGTTTTTCCCGGTGCCAGGCGCAGGCCACGGCCAACAATTTGTTGATACAAGCTGATGGACTCGGTCGGGCGCAGGATGGCAATCAAATCAACGTGCGGGGCATCAAAACCGGTGGTCAGGACGGAAACGTTCACCAGATAGCGGAACTGTTGCTGTTTGAACGCTTCAATCAGCTCATCGCGCTGCGGGCCGGGGGTTTCACCGGTTATCAGCGCCGCATCGTTGGCGGGCAACAGGCCGGTAATTTCACGGGCGTGCTCGACGGTGGCGGCAAAAATCATCACCCCTTTGCGGTCCTGGGCAAACTCAATAATCTGGCTGATGATATGCGGCGTAATCCGCTGCTGCTGTTTTAGCTCGCGGTTGAGGTCCGCTTCGCTAAACAGCCCGTTGCTGTTGGCCTGCAGGCGGCTAAAGTCGTACTGCACCACCGGCATATCCAGCCGCTCCGGGGGCGTGAGATAGCCGTGTTTGATCATATAGCGTAGCGGCAGTTCGTAAATACAATCGCGGAATAGCGCTTTTTCATCGCCGCGTACCATGCCGTGATAGTGGAACTGATATATCCACCCTTTACCCAAGCGGAACGGCGTGGCCGTGAGCCCCAATAGGCGAATGTGAGGATTCACTTTGCTGAGGTGAGTGAGGATTTGCTGATACTGGCTGTCATCGTCGTCGCTGATACGATGACACTCATCGACAATCAGCAGCGAAAACTCACCTTGAAAATGGTCCAGATTACGGGCAACCGACTGCACACTGCCAAACACCACTTTGCCGTGGCTCTCTTTGCGTTTCAGACCGGCGGCGTAGATATCGGCCTCAAGACCCAACGCGAGGTATTTGGCATGGTTTTGTGCAACCAGCTCTTTCACGTGCGCCAAAACCAGCACGCGGCCGCGCGCCAGTCGCGCCAGTTCGGCGATAACCAGGCTCTTGCCCGCGCCGGTGGGCAGGACGATGACCGCCGGCTGCGTATGGCGGCGAAAATAGGTGAGGGTCGCGTCGACCGCTTCTTGCTGATAGGGGCGTAGTGTAAATGTCATTAGCGTGATGATTGTCCTTAACTGCCAAATAGTATGCCATGAATCTTTTCACTTGAGTGGCATGACAAGCCCGTTATACTTACCGATTGTTACTACCCCTTTTTTCGGACGTTGAGTCCGACACCCGGCACTATTACAGGCTAAAAATACTTCATGCGACTTGATAAGTTTATCGCTCAGCAACTCGGCGTCAGCCGTGCTATTGCCGGGCGTCAGATCCGCGGCAATCACGTGACCATCGATGGCGAAGTGGTGCGCGATACGGCATTTAAACTGCTTCCTGAACACGAGATTGCTTACGAAGGCAACTCGCTGACCCAGCAAAATGGCCCGCGCTATTTTATGCTGAACAAACCTCAGGGCTATGTCTGCTCAACCGACGATCCGGATCATCCGACGGTGCTGTATTTCCTCGATGAGCCCGTGGCGTACAAGCTGCATGCTGCAGGGCGGTTAGATATTGACACCACTGGGCTGGTACTGATGACCGATGACGGTCAGTGGTCGCACCGTATCACCTCGCCGCGCCATCATTGCGAGAAAACCTATCTAGTGACGCTGGAGAATCCGGTTAGCGACGATACTGCGGAACAATTCACCAAAGGCGTTCAGCTGCATAATGAGAAAGAGCTGACCAAACCGGCGGTCATGGAAGTGATCACCCCGACGGAAGTGCGTCTAACCATTACCGAAGGGCGCTATCATCAGGTGAAACGCATGTTTGCTGCCGTGGGCAACCGCGTGATTGGCCTGCACCGCGAACGTATTGGTGCGATTGCGCTCGATCCTGACATGGAACCGGGTGAATACCGCCCGTTAACCGAAGAAGAAATTGCCAGCGTTGGCGCGCCAGAGCGCTAACAAACCACAGAGGTAGATTGTGACGTCCAGGCCGCGCTCGTCGTTAAGTATTGTCTTTATTCTTGGCCTTTTGGCCATGTTAATGCCGCTGTCGATCGATATGTACCTTCCGGCACTACCGGTCATTTCGGCGCAGTTCGGCGTGCCGGCAGGCAGTGCACAGATGACCCTCAGCACCTATATTCTTGGGTTTGCGGTGGGACAGCTGCTGTATGGCCCGATGGCGGATAGCCTTGGGCGTAAGCCGGTTATTCTCGGCGGTACGCTGATCTTCGCGGCCGCTGCAGCGGCCTGCGCGCTGGCGCCCACCATCGATCATCTGATTGTGACCCGTTTCTTCCACGGCCTGGCGGCTGCGGCAGCAAGCGTGGTGATCAATGCCTTGATGCGTGATATCTACCCGAAAGAAGAGTTCTCACGAATGATGTCATTCGTGATGCTGGTGACCACCATTGCACCGTTGGTTGCGCCTATCGTCGGTGGGGCGGTACTGGTGTGGTTTAGCTGGCACGCGATATTCTGGATCCTGGCGGTGGCGGCGCTGCTGGCGGCGGCCATGGTCTACTTCTTTATTGATGAGACTCTGGCCGTTGAGAAGCGCCAGCCGTTCCATCTGCGCACGACGCTGGGTAACTTTGCTTCGTTGTTCCGCCATAAACGCGTGCTCTCTTATATGCTCGCCAGCGGTTTTAGCTTTGCGGCCATGTTTTCGTTCTTAAGCGCAGGGCCGTTTGTTTACATCGAGTTGAACCACGTTTCGCCGCAGCACTTTGGCTATTACTTCGCGCTGAATATCGTCTTCCTGTTTATCATGACGACCATCAATAGCCGCTTTGTACGCCGGATGGGTGCGCTGTGGATGTTCCGCGCCGGGCTGACCATTCAGTTTTTAATGGCGGTGTGGATGGTGGTATGCGCACTGCTGGACGTCGGCTTCTGGTCTCTGGTGCTGGGGATTGCAGTATTTATCGGCTGCGTGTCGATGGTCTCCTCCAATGCGATGGCGGTCATCCTGGATGAGTTTCCGCATATGGCCGGGACCGCGTCGTCACTGGCGGGCACATTCCGCTTTGGTATCGGCGCGATTGTCGGTGCTCTGCTTTCCATGGCGACTTTTACCACCGCCTGGCCAATGTTGATTTCCATCGCGCTTTGCGCCACCGGCTCCATTCTCTTCTACCGCTACGCCAGCCGTCCTCGAAAAACCGCGCAGTAACCCTTCACTCCAGGGGCGAAATACGCCCCTTTTTTGATAAACATCAACAGAAATTGTATTTCTGATAGGGTGTAATGTTTCTTTTATGTAAAATCCACTTATGTAAAAAGTCACATTGTTGTAGATAAAAAGGTTGTGTTAGATCACAGAAACGGGTACATATAGCGCGAAAACGCATCAGTGCACCGAACTATGTCGTAGGAAGAATGTTGAATGCTGGCGTTTTTTTTCTGGATGCAGGACGATTTGTCAACAATGTGTTAATATGGATGTGAAATAATTGTGAAGCACTTTGCTTCCGGGGAAAGAACGTAATGACATTTCAGCTCTCAATTGTACATCGACTGCCGCAGGACTATCGCTGGTCTGCGGGTTTTGCAGGTTCGAAAGTTGAACCGATTCCGCAAAACGGTACGTCAAATGACAACACGCTGGTGGCGCTTAAATTATTAAGCCCGGACGGCGATAAAGCGTGGCCGGTCATGCACTCGCTAAGCCAGGCGTTAAGCGATATTTCTGTCGATAGCTCGGTCCTCGAGTGTGAAGGGGAGCCGTGCTTGTTTGTTAAACGCCAGGACGAATTTGCCGCAACCTGTCGGCTGAAAAATTTTGGCGTGGCGATTGCCGAGCCTTTTTCCGGCAATAATCCGTTTTAATCGTCAGCTCAATGCAATGAGCTGACGCGTATACTCCTGTTGCGGTGCGGCAAAAATGCGCCGACATTCACCTTGCTCGACGACCTCTCCCTGCCGTAGAACAATCACCTGATGGCACAGCGAACGAATCACCTGTAAGTCGTGGCTGATAAAGATATAGGCCAGCTGATGTTTTTCCTGTAATGCTTTGAGCAACGCCAGAATCTGCGCCTGTACCGTACGGTCAAGTGACGAAGTGGGTTCATCCAGAACAATCAGACGCGGTTTAAGAATGAGCGCACGGGCGATGGCAATACGCTGGCGCTGTCCGCCGGAGAAAGCCGCAGGGTAGCGCTGGCGGGTTTCGGGATCTAATCCCACTTCCTGCATGACCTGAATCACCTGCTGTTCACGTTCGCTTGCTGAGAGCGCGGGGTGGTGCACGCGTAACCCTTCTTCAATAATCTGTAATGCCGTCAGACGTGGATTCAACGATGAATTGGGATCCTGAAATACCACCTGAATCTGGTGGCGCAGCGGCAGCATCTGCTTGCGCGTGCGGCCCTGCAACATCTCGCCGTTAAAGCAAATTTCACCCTGTGAAGCAATAAGCCGCAAAAGTGCCAAACCGGTTGTGCTCTTACCGGAACCGGATTCGCCAACCAGCCCTAACGTTTCTCCCGCCCGTAGGGTAAAGCTCACTGCTTTGACGACCTGATTATCATCAACGACCCGTCGCAGAATGCCTTTGCGGATAGGAAAAGCCACGCTGAGTTGTGCCACCTCCAGCAGCGGCGTTGAACTTGGCGGTAGCGGAATAGGCTCACCTGCGGGTTCGCTGTCGAGCAGTTTACGGGTATAGGGGTGCTCGGGCAGAGCAAACAGCGCCGCCGCGGTATTGTGTTCCACGCAGCGGCCATGTTGCATGACTGCCACTCGATCGGCCAGTTTGCGCACTATGCTGAGATTGTGGGTGATAAACAGCATGCCCATGTTCAGCTCAACGCGCAGTTCGCGTAAAAGCTGCAGAATTTGTGCCTGTACCGATACATCCAGCGCGGTCGTGGGCTCATCGGCAATGAGCAGTTCCGGGCGCGTTAACAGCGCCATGGCGATCATCACGCGCTGGCGTTCACCGCCGGAAAGCTGATGGGGGAAGTCAGCCAGCCGTTTTGCCGCATTGCGGATCCCCACCCGGTCAAGGCAGTCGAGGATCTCTCCGCGCGCGGCCTCTTTACGCATTCCCCGGTGCAGCGATAAGACTTCGTAGAGCTGTTTTTCCAGATTATGCAGTGGGTTTAGCGACACCATCGGTTCTTGAAAAATCATTGCAATACGGTTTCCGCGCACGCCGCGTAGCGTCTGTTCATTGGCATGCAGAAGAGACTCGCCGTGAAAGCGGATGTCGCCTGTTGGATAACAAGCCGGCGGCTCCGGCAGCAGGCGGAGGATGGACAGCGCCGATACGCTCTTGCCGGAGCCGGATTCCCCAACCAGCGCCAGCGTTTCCCCCGCATTGACCGACAGTGACAGCGATTCAACCACCGTCGTGGTGACGCCCTGCTGACGGAAGGCAATGGAGAGGTTATCGATTTCCAGAAGTGGTGGCTGCATCTTATACCGCCTTAGAAGGGTCGAAAGCGTCACGCACCGCTTCGCCGATAAAAATCAGCAGTGACAGCAGAATGGCCACGCAGAGAAAACCGGCAATCCCCAGCCACGGTGCCTGGAGATTGTTTTTACCCTGTAGCAGCAGTTCTCCCAACGACGGCGAACCGAGCGGCAGGCCGAAGCCGAGAAAATCCAGCGAGGTCAGGGTGGTTATCGAGCTGCACAGAATAAACGGAATGAAGGTGAGCGTTGCCACCATGGCGTTTGGCAGCATATGGCGCAGAATAATGCTGCGGTCGCCGACACCCAGCGCCTGTGCGGCGCGGATATAGTCAAAATTACGGGTGCGCAGAAATTCAGCGCGCACGACGCTGACCAGCGACATCCAGCCGAACAGTACGGTAATCGCCAGCAGCCACCAGAAGTTAGGCTGCACTACGCTCGAGAGCAGAATAATCAAAAATAGCGTCGGCATGCCCGACCACACTTCAATAAAACGCTGGCCCCACAGGTCAATACGGCCGCCGTAATAACCCTGAACTGCACCCACCACCACGCCCATCACGCTCGCGAAAAGGGTAAAAATCAGGCCAAATAGCAATGAAATTCGGGTGCCGTAGAGAATACGTGCCATGACGTCCCGGCCGTTAGCATCGGTACCGAGCCAATTTTGTCTGGATGGTGGGGAAGGGAAGGGGATATCCGTGCTGTAATTAATGCTGCTGGCACCAAAGCGAATCGGCGCCCACACCACCCAGCCGTTGTTCTCGAGGCGCTGCTGCAGCCAGGGATCTTGATAGTCAGCGGTAGTGGCGAATTCACCGCCGAAGGTTTTCTCGCTGTAGTTTTTTAGCACCGGCGCGTACAGACTGCCCTGATAGCTGACCAGCAGCGGGCGGTCATTGGCAATGAATTCGGCGCACAGGCTACAGATAAAAATGACGGCGAAAATCCACAAAGACCAATAGCCGCGGCGGTTGTGGCGAAAGCGCGCCCAGCGCGCCTGGTTAACGGCACTCAGCGTCATATTAGCGGCCCTCAAAATCAATGCGCGGATCCACTAGCGTATAGCAGATGTCGCTGACAATATTCATCAGCAGTCCGATGAGCGTGAAGATGTAAAGCGTGCCAAACATCACTGGATAATCGCGTGAGACGGTGGCCTCATAGCCCAGCAGCCCTAGCCCGTTCAGGGAAAACATCACTTCAATCAGCAATGAACCGGTAAAAAACATGCTGATGAACGTCGCCGGGAACCCGGCAATCACCAGCAGCATGGCGTTGCGGAAAATGTGTTTCCACAGAATCTGCCGTTCACTGACCCCTTTTGCTCGCGCGGTGACCACGTATTGTTTACGAATTTCGTCGAGAAATGAGTTTTTGGTCAGCATGGTGAGTGCGGCAAACCCGCCAATGACCGTCGCCAGTACCGGCAGCGTGATGTGCCAGAGATAATCGGTTATTTTCAGATACCAGGGAAGGGAATCAAAGTTGGCGGATGTCAGCCCGCGTAGCGGGAAAATATCGTAGTAGCTGCCGCCAGCGAACACGACAATCAGCACGATAGCGAATAAGAACGCCGGTATCGCGTAGCCGATAATAATACCGGTACTGGTCCAGATATCGAAGCGGCTACCGTTGTACACCGCCTTGCGAATCCCAAGGGGTATGGAGACCAGATAGATAATTAACGTGCTCCAGACGCCGAGCGACACCGAAACCGGCAGGCTCTCTTTCATCAATTGCATGACCGAAGCATTGCGAAACAGGCTGTTGCCAAAATCAAAGCGCAAATAGTCGCCGAGCATTTTGAAATAACGCTCGTGCAACGGTTTGTCAAAGCCGTAGCGCTGGGTGATCTCGGCGATCACCTCCGGATCCAGCCCTCGACCACCGCGGTATTGGCTTTCGGCGATGTTGCTGACGCCGACGCGTGACTGCCCGCCGCCCATGTTTCCACCGCCACCGGGTAAGGTGCCCTGATGGCCAAATTCCACAGCGGCAATGGCCTGATCGACCGGTCCGCCGGGAGCTATCTGCACGATAAAGAAATTGAGGGTGATGATCGCCCACAGGGTCGGGATTATCAGCAGCAAGCGGCGAATGAGATAGGCACCCATAAACTCTCCTTAACGTCGGGATGCGGGCAGCTTTGCCGCTTTGTTTACGTCATACCACCAGGTGTCAAAGCCGGGCGCGTCGGGACCTGAGCTGTAAAGCGGGTGAATAGCGGGGTATGAAAATTTGTCCCAATGGGCAATTCGGCTGCCGGACATGAACCACATTGGCAGCATGTAATAGTTCCAGGTGAGTACGCGATCCAGCGCGCGACCCAGAGGAATGAGTTTCTGCTGATTTCCCTGCCAACGGATTATCTGATTGATCAGGCTATCGATGGCCGGGCTGGCGACGCCGGGCGCGTTATAGGTAGAATTAATGTATTCCGAGGACCACGAAATCTGCAAATCGGCGCTGGGCCAGGGCGCGGCTCGCCATAGGCTTGGCATCATGTCGTAATCACGTTTGCGCAGGCGGTTGGTAATCTGCGAGATATCCACCTGGCGAACGTCCATCGTGATGCCAAGACGCTGTAAGTTGTGTTGGAACGGCATTACCCACTGGTCGTTGCCACCAGAAGGTAGCAGCAGCTCAAAGCGCAGCGGCTGTCCGGTTTGCTGATTAACCCTCTGCTGACCTTTTAACACCCACCCCGCCTCGGTAAGCAGTTTCCCTGCGTTTAGCAGATTCTCACGATCAAAGCCGTCGCCATTAGATGTGGGCGGCTGATAGATTGCGGTGAAGACTTCTGGCGGCACTTCATTTTTCAATGGCGCTAGCAGCGTCAGTTCGTCGGCCTTTGGATAATCACGGGCTGCGTATTCCGTATTCTGGAAATAGCTGCTGGCGCGGCTGTAGGCGTTGTAAAACAGCGCCTTGTTCATCCACTCAAAATCAAACGCCATGCTGACGGCCTGGCGCACCCGGCGGTCGGAAAAGACCGGACGCTGAATATTAAATGCCAGCCAGCGCGTATCCTGTGCGGCGTTATTTTTTTGCTCATCTTTGACGATATAACCGTTAGCAAAGTTTTTGCCTATATAGCGGGTAGCCCAGTTTTTGGCACTGCTTTCGGTACGTACGTCAAATGCACCTGCCTTAAAGGCTTCGAAAGCAACGTTATCATCGAGGTAATAGTCGTAGCGTAGCGAATCGAAGTTCCAGCGCCCACGGTTAACGGGTAAATTGGCGGCCCAGTAATCTTTTACCCGCGAGTAGATGATGTACTGACCCATTTTCCAGTCGCTGATGCGATAAGGGCCGCTGGCCAGCGGCGGGGTACTGAGTGGGTCGCTGAGCTTATGATCCTTCCAGAATTTCTCCGGCAGAATCGGCAGCGTAAACAGCCCCAGCATGTCCTCTTTACCCGGTTTAGCCAGTTCGATGCGGAGGGTTAATGGCGTAATGGCTTTGACGGTGGTGCCTTTATAAATCAGCCGAAACTGCGGGACACCTTCGGTCATGAATTTGTTGAAGGTGAATGCCACATCGCTAGCGAGAATAGGACTGCCGTCATGGAAACGGGCGTGAGGATTAATGGTTAACTCCACCCACGAATAGTCATCGGCATAGCGAGCGCGGTCAGCGACCAGCGGATAGTAGCTGCCAGCTTCATCGTCGGAGGTGGTAAACAGGGCATCGTATAGCGAGTCCGTGCGAACGGCCGCGTTACCGCGCAGGGCATAACGGTTGAAATTGTCAAAGGTGCCAAGCGCGGCCAGTGTGATATTGCCACCTTTTGGCGCAGCGGGATTCACATAGTCAAAATGATCAAAATTGACGGCGTACTTTGGTTCGCCAATCACTGCAAATGCATAGCTTTCTTTTATCTCCTGCGCATACAGAGGCAGGCTTAACGTCATCAGCAGGGCAAAACAGATACGCGCTATGATCAAGATTTGGCAACCCCCGCTTAAACGTATTGATTGAACAGGCTTTTATCAGTGAATCTTAAATGACCTTTACTCACATGTGAAATACTTTGCCGGCTTATGATGTTCAGCCGTTAGTTGCTGCAAGGTCAGCGGGCGGCTTATCAGATAACCCTGTAGAAAATCGACGCCATGCTCGCGCAGCCAGGTTGCTTGTTCTTCGGTTTCAACCCCTTCGGCGACGGTCACCAGATTTAGGCGCTGAGTGAGGGTTAACACGGCATCCAGTACCGGAGAGGTGACGGTTTCCTGGCCAATGGCGTTGACGAATCCACGGTCTATTTTCAGGTAATCAAGCGTAAAGCGCTCAAGGTAGATAAGCGCGCTATGGCCGGTACCGAAATCATCAATCGCTACCTCAATCCCTTCACCGCGTAGCCAGGTGAATAGGCTCATCGCTTTTTCCTGGTTGAGCATGTCGCGTTCGGTGATTTCGAATACCAGCTGGAAATAGTTATCCGGTAGGCTCGCGTTGAATTGGCGAATATCCTGCTGGAAGCTCTCGGCAATAAGATGTCCCGGGGCAATATTGATGCCGAGCTTGGCTCCCGGTGGCAGAAGGTCTTTCAGTGTTGCCGCATCGCGAGCAATCAGCTCGAAGAGATGGCGGGTAAGGGGAACGATGAGATTTTGCGCTTCTGCAAAGCTGATAAAGGCATCGGGTGGAATATTGCCCGCTGTAGGATGTGACCAGCGCATCAACGCTTCAACGCCCGCTATTTTCTGCTCCTTTGCATCCACTACCGGTTGGTACACGACGTAGAATTGACGATGCTTGATGGCGGAGAGAATCTCTTTTCCCGGGCGCGAGTGAATCGTCAGGATATAGAAGCACAGCAGACCGCCGAGTAAACCGCAGGCGAGCCCCAGCAAAATGGAATACAGCGAGTTATCGGTACCTGCCGTGTTGCTGTAGAGATAGATTTCCAGCGGGACGCCTTTAACCTTGACGTGCCTGACGGCGGTATCGGTAATTGCACTGAGGGGAAGAGGTTTATTGCTAAATGTTGAAATCGCCGTTTTGCCGTTAACAACCAGCGCCACCCCGTTGTAGGGGCTCTGTTTAGCCGAATAGAGCACCCAGGGCATCAGGTTGGCGTTAATGGAGGCGAAGATCCCGCGATTCTCCAACAGTGGGCTTTTCACCCATAGCACAAAGGCTGGCGTGGTAGGCATCATAGGCGTGCCGGGCAGAATTCCCATCACGTGATTTTTAGTGAGATCGAGATCTGGCACCAGATCCTTTAGAGACAGTTCCATCGGGCCGGTTGCTGAAGAGCAATAGGCCACCTGATCTTTCACCAGTAGAAACGCCCTGACATTCATGCTGAATGCTGCTCGGGCCGTCAGCTCTGATGAGACTTCTTCACAGCTATTTAGAGTCAATGACTGCAAAGAGTCCATAGTGACCAGAATTTGGCTGAAGTAGTTATCAAGGTAGTTTTGTAGGCTGGAAATGGTGACATCAAACTGAGCAGAGCGGCGGTGATGAAAAATAGAATACTGTAGGGCGCCACAGACAAGGGCAACCAGCAGGCCAGTCGCAATGCTGGCGAGAATAGTCCGGCGATTAATTGACCTTTGACGAGTAAACATACTACTTCTCTATGCTACGGAACTCTAAAGAAAAGAATACTGATGAAGCATAAAAAAAGCACTGCTAGAGCAGTGCTTTTTTTATGCTTACCGTCAGCCAAGGGAAACCGACGGTAAACGACATTACGAACGACTCAGGACGCGGCGAGCTTCGTTGTAACGCTTATTCCAGTATGGCTCATTCATGCTGGAAATAGTCACACCGCTGCTGGTGGATGCATGAACGAACTGGTTATTGCCAATATAAATTCCAACGTGGCGACCCGTGGATCCTGCACGGAACAGAACTAAATCACCGGTACGGAGCTGGCTGCGCGAAACAGATTTGCCTGTTTCCTGCTGTTCCCACGTGGAACGCGGCAGCTCTAAACCAAATTGTTCACGGAATGTGCGCTGCACAAAGCTGGAACAATCAACGCCTCGTTTGGTATCGCCACCAAGACGGTAACGAACACCTTTCCATCCTGCGTATTGATCCATCAGACGGGATTTCACGTCGAGGTTACGCACCATGGTTTCAAATTCATCCTGAGAGGCTTGCAGTGAAGAAGTGTCTTCGCTACCCACACCATGCGTCTCAGAATGCATGTTCTTAGCGGTATTACTGGTTGTACTACATGCAGAAAGCAGAACCGCGACTGCTACTGCTGGAATCGCTCGCAAGATATATCTCAAAATCGGCTGAGATTTGACCATTTTCGTTGTTTTCCCTTGAAGTCCTTAACGACAGAGTCGTTATAAAAAATGCCAAACGCGTCTGAGACTAAATACACGCAATCAATGAGACAATTCTTTGAATTCAGTTTTGTGGTACAGCGCACAAAACTTTATTTAATGGACCGAATAATTGCTCTTTGAAACGACAAACGCAAATGAGAGTACCTTAACGAAAGGGGCATTGCGAGTGCTTTTGCCCGATTTTTTATAAGAAATACTGATATAGAAAGTTAGCAAATGTGAATGGCTAAAATTGCGTCGTCAGAGTATGAAAAATGGGCAACTTGTTCATTATAAACATGAATGTTATGACAGGATGATGACGAAAATAAAAGAGGCAAAAAAATAGGCGAAAGATGATTTTCTTTCGCCTGATTCGTCAGAAGCAACGGTTATTTATTGGCTGCTTTTAATTTGCTCAATTTGGGTAAATTACACTCAAATAGCTTGATGGCTTTATCACTCAACGGCGTCATCAGAACCCATGGCACACCGATCAACACCGAAGTCAGCGATCCCACCGCGATATCGGTGAACCAATGCGCGCCGATCATTACGCGAGGGAAAGCGAAAACCACAAAAATAACCAGCGAAATAAGGAATGCTTTCACGCCGAAATAGCGCCACATAAAGGAGGCGAATATCAGCAGCATCATTCCGTGATCGCCTGGGAAGCTGTCGCGTGAACCGTCTTTGGTATTAAAGTCCACGTAGTCACTCACGCGATGTGCGCCAGCAACCGACAGTGACGGGCTACTGCGGGTCACCGGGATAAAGTGTTGTGCTAGCTGATTGATGATAACCGCGGCTAGCAGCATCACCAGACCAATAATCACAATACGGCGGCGTCCATTGGTCTCTTCTTTTAACCAGAAGTTCAGCATCAAGCAGCCCATCGCCAACAGTGAGCAACCGTCAAAGGCGCGGTTATTGATGATGGCCAGGAACCACGCATAGGTCAGGTTACCGGCATTCAGTCCCTGGTTGAAGAAACGGAAAATCGCCACATCGAGGGTTGACCACCACCCGTGGTTGACCGGCAGATACCAGGACAGGAATAACGCCACACCGGCAGCGTTAAGCATAATGATCAAGGGAAAGCGTGTACGCATTATCGTCTTCACAGCAATTAATCTCGCCGGCAACCTTAGCGTTATTACCCTAAACGAAGTTTCAACAGTGCGGATTGGAGCCCATTCCAATCGGTCTCGACATCATTTATCAGCTCAATGCGACTGTCAGGCGGCGCAACATTTTGGGTTTCAATATGCAGATCCGCACCCTGACGGTTAATTCGCACCAGCCCTTCAGAAATACGCATTACGGCTTTCAGACGCGCAACCGGCGCCAGCCGCGCCCATTCTAAGAGGCCAATGGTATCAAACTGGGTATCGGCATCAAAAATCCAGCCGCAGGCATGGTAACCCTGGCCTTGATTGACGCTACGTCTCCAGCGTTGATGCTCCGGCAGGCTCAACGCCCCCAATCCTTTGTTTGAGGGATGGGAGTGAGTATGCGCAGCACTTGCAGTAAGCTTGGCCAGATTGCTGCGCGGCGTATCCAACAGCGCAACGTCAATATTGCCCTGTGTAGTGGCCAAATGCTGACGCTCGCCGCCGTTTTGCTGCCACCAGTCGGTCATCGCCTGCTGGCTTTCCGGCGTGGTGCGGTCAGATTTATTGCTGACGATAATGTCCGCAGCCGCCAATTGATCGCGAAAGTTTTCATTGCTCGCGATCTTTTCATCCAACAGTTGACGCGGATCCATCACGCAAATAGTGGCGCGCAGGTCGATCCACGGCTCGTAAACCGGAGCGGTCAACAGATCGAGGATCTGTTTAGGGTGACCCAGCCCAGTGGGTTCAATCAGCAGTCGATCGGTTTTTCCCTGACGGAGTAGCGTATTTAGTCCAACCTGCATCGGCAGTCCATTGACGCAGCACATACAGCCGCCGGGGATCTCTTTTAATAGTGCGCCGCTGTCTGCCAACAGTGCGCCGTCGATTCCCACTTCGCCAAACTCATTAACCAATACCGCCCATTTTTCATCGGCAGGCTTATGAGCCAGAAGGTGCAGAATAGAGGTTGTTTTCCCGCTGCCGAGAAAGCCGGTGATCAGATTGGTTTTAGTCACGAAAACTCCAGAAAGGAAAGAGTGTTAACTCGATCACTTTATTCTGGGTAAAAGACGACGTAAAGAGAAGCTTTTGGTGAGCCAGGAAGAACCGGCTCACCGGAGGAGGGGTACGGTTAGCTGTTCAGTGCACCCAGCAGCGCCTGACGCGCACCTTGCTGCACCAGATTTTGCCAAGCTTGTTTTACCGCCTGGACAAACTGTGGATTCGCTGGCAGATCGCTGCCAAAGATTTCCTGCAGAGAGAGCAGCGTTTCAACACGGTTATCGTTGTTGCTGTTTTCAACCAGAGTGCGAATTTTTTCTGTCAGCGGATCGCGGATATCAATTGCGTGACCGGCATCGTCCACGCCGCTGACGTAGCGCATCCAGGCGGCAACACCCAGCGCCAGCAGCGGCCAACGGCTGCCTTCCTTGAGATGAATACGAATCCCATCCAGTAGACGTTGCGGCAGTTTCTGGCTTCCGTCCATGGCGATTTGCCAGGTTCGGTGCTGAAGTGCGGGATTGCTAAAGCGCTCAATCAGGCTGTCTGCGTAGGCCGCAAGATCAACGCCAGTAATGCGCAGGGTAGGTGCTTGTTCAGCCATCATCAAATGGCGGGCGGCGCGACGATAGGATTCATCCTGCATACAGTCGCTGATATGTGCGTAGCCCGCTAGATATCCCAAATAGGCGAGAAATGAGTGGCTACCGTTGAGCATGCGCAGCTTCATCTCTTCCCATGGCAGGACGTCATCAACCAGCTGTGCTCCGGCGCTGCCCCAATCGGGGCGCCCGGCAACAAAATTATCTTCAATGACCCACTGAATAAACGGCTCGCAGCTTATCGCACAGGGATCTTCGACGCCTAGCTCCGCGGTGATTTCTGCCAGGGAGGCTTCCGTTGCTGCGGGAACAATTCGGTCAACCATGGTGCCAGGGAAGCTGACGTGTTCAGCGATCCATTGTGCTAGCTCTGGGGAGCGGCGAGCCGCCATATCCAGCACGGCATTTTTTACCACGTGGCCATTATCAGGAATATTATCGCAGGAGAGCACAGTAAAGGCCGGTAGTCCGCGCTCGAGGCGGCGATGTAGCGCTTCAACCAGGATGCCTGGCGCGGAATGCGGTTCGCTCGGTGAGGCGAGATCGTGGACGATCCGCGGCTGCGAGATGTCGAGGTGCCCGGTAGCCGGATCAATGCAGTAGCCTTTTTCGGTAATGGTCAGAGAGACAATTGCTACCTGCGGCTCACAGAATTTTTCGAGGATCGCCGCCAGCGAATCCAGCTTCGCATTCAGGCATTCATTAACGGCACCAATAATAATCGGCTGGTTGCCGGCCGCGCTTTTCTCCATCACGGTAAACAGATGGTCCTGTTGCCGCAGCTGGCTCATCAGCACATCGCCGCTAAACACGCTGATTTCACAAATGCCCCAGTCGCCGCCATGCTGATTCAGCACCCGGTTGGTCAACAACGCCTGGTGCGCGCGATGAAAGGCACCAAAACCGAAGTGCACAATCCGCGAACGCAGCTGTTGCCTATCATATTGTGGTCGCTGAACGCTGGCGGGAAGGGCTACTGAGGCTATTGTATTCATTGTTTACACATCCGATTAACGATTGATTAACGTCGCCAGTGTAAAGTTATATGACAGCAAATTAAATTGGTGTGCCGTATTTATCGCGTTAGTGTGAGCTGGATCAATCAATCCAGGCGGATTTATTGACCGCCACGAATAAGCCTGTATGGTAGTCGTCATTAACAGTGATTTTATTGGTATAACAACTTTAGAGGGTTAGGCAATGGAACAAACCTGGCGTTGGTACGGCCCGAACGATCCGGTATCTCTTGATGATGTGCGTCAGGCTGGCGCGACGGGCGTTGTTACGGCATTGCACCACATTGCGAATGGCCTGGTATGGCCGGTTGAAGAAATCAAACAGCGCCAGGCTATTCTGGCTGAAAAAGGGCTGACCTGGTCCGTTGTGGAAAGTATTCCGGTGCACGAAGATATTAAAACCCACTCCGGCGAATATAAGACCTGGATTGCAAACTATCAGCAGAGCATCCGCAATCTGGCGGAATGTGGCATCGACACCGTGTGCTACAACTTTATGCCAATCCTTGACTGGACACGTACTGACCTTGAGTACACCCTGGAAGACGGTTCGAAAGCGCTGCGTTTTGACCAGATTGCTTTCGCTGCTTTTGAGCTGCACATCCTTAAGCGTGAAGGTGCTGAGAATGATTACAGCGAAGAAGAGCAGCGTCAGGCGCAGGCTTACTTCACCGCGATGAGTGAAGCGGAAGTCACCAAACTGACCCGTAACATTATTGCTGGCCTGCCGGGCGCGGAAGAGGGGTATACCCTTGACCAGTTCCGTGCCCGTCTGGCGGAATACGATCACATCAGTAAAGAACAACTGCGTGAAAATATGGCCGTCTTCCTGCGGGCAATTGTTCCGGTTGCCGAAGAAGTGGGCGTGCGTTTGGCCGTTCACCCGGACGATCCACCGCGTCCAATCCTAGGCCTGCCGCGTATCGTTTCCACCATCGAAGATATGCAGTGGCTGAAAGAAACCGTCGATAGCATTAACAACGGCTTCACCATGTGTACCGGTTCTTACGGTGTTCGCGCCGATAACGACCTGGTGAAAATGATTGAAACCTTCGGCGACCGTATTCACTTCACGCACCTGCGTTCTACCTGCCGTGAAGAGAACCCGAAAACCTTCCACGAAGCCGCGCATTTGCAGGGCGACGTGAATATGGTGGCGGTAGTTGATGCTATCCTGACCGAAGAACAGCGCCGTAAGAAAGCGGGCGACTTGCGTCCAATCCCAATGCGCCCTGACCACGGTCACCAGATGCTGGACGATCTGAAGAAGAAAACCAACCCGGGCTATTCCGCGATTGGTCGTCTGAAAGGTTTGGCGGAAGTGCGCGGCGTTGAGCTGGCGCTGAAAACCACCAAGTTCCGCGATCTGCTGTAATTCCGCGACCCCCTCAGCGGGAAAGTGGTAGCAAGAAACAAAAAAGGACAGCCAATGGCTGTCCTTTTTTTTCATACAGTTGACCTGAGCTTAGTCCGCGCGGCCCATATAGCGTTTTTCTTCGATATGAATGCGGATTTTTTCGCCGGTGGTTAGGTACTCAGGAACCTGGACAACCAGACCGGTGGTCAGGGTGGCTGGTTTGGTACGAGAGCTGGCGGATGCGCCTTTGATGCCGGGTGCCGTTTCAACGATTTCCAGATCGACCGTTTGTGGCAGTTCCAGCGCCAGAACCTGGCCATCCCACAGGAGAACCTGCATGTCAGGCATACCGCCTTCCGGGATGAACTGCAGTTCGTCAGCAATCTGGTCATGAGTGAAGATATACGGGGTGTAGTCTTCTTTATCCATGAACACGTATTCATTGCCGTCGATATAGGAGAAATCAACGAAGCGGCGGTTCAGGGTCACCGTATCAACCATGTCGTCGCCTTTAAAGCGCTCTTCAACTTTCAGACCGGTGCTGACGTCGGAAAAACGCATTTTGTACAGCGTTGCTGCGCCGCGGGCGCTCGGTGACTGAATATCAATATTTTTTACAATCAGCAGCTTGCCGTTGTAATTCAGCACCATACCTTTTTTGATTTCGTTCGCTCTTGGCATTGCAATTATCCTGTGAAAAAGGGTGTCGAAAATATCGCGTAAAAGTACTCGTGCCGGGCGTTTCAGGCAAGAGGAATTAAAGGCTTTTGCTATCTCTGATTAAAAGGTGGTACTGTGCGCCACAACTGACCCATATCCGAACAGAGAGCCCGCAATGGAATGTCGTCCCGACTGCGGCGCTTGCTGCACTGCACCTTCGATATCCAGCCCTATTCCTGGCATGCCTAACGGCAAACCAGCCAATACGCCTTGCATACAGCTAGACGAACGTCAGCGCTGTAAAATCTTTGCTTCGCCACTGCGGCCGAAGGTGTGTGCCGGGCTACAGCCTGCACGTGATATGTGCGGGACAACTCGCAGTGAGGCAATGACCTGGTTACTGCATCTGGAAGCGCAGACTGCGCCCTAAACGTCTCTAATACGCAGCAGGCAAATTAGCGTGCTGACGCACAGCACCAGCGCAATCCAGAACACGGTGTGGTAGTTCCAGATTTCAGCAACCACGCCTGCTAATGATCCTGCGATAATCCAGCCGACACGTGAGGTGTTCGCATACAGTGTGGTCGCTGAACCGGCCTGTCCGGGCATCAGATCCTGGAAATAGAGCATGCCAATCCCGCCGAGAATCCCAATATAAATGGCGTTAAGCAACTGCATCGCCAGTAACAGCATCGGGCTGTTAAAGGTCAGCATACCAATATAGAAGAAGAGACCGGCGACAGCGGCAATGCGCATCAGGAAACGCTTGCCGAGACGTTTGGCAAAGTAGCCAGCAATCAGCATGGTTGGAATTTCTAATCCGGCGGCGGTCCCCATCATTACCCCGGCCAGTTTTTCCGGTAGGTGCAGTTCGTTGATGATATACAGCGGCATGTTAATGATATACAGGCTGTTGGTACCCCACATCAGCGTACAAATCACAAACAGCAGCAGCGCATCTTTTCGATTCGTTCGCGGTGCCTGAATACTGCCGCTGATGTTGACCTTCTCTTTACGCATGGTGGGCAAGAAGAACCAGACCATCGCGCCGCAGACCACAAAGGCGACGGCTGCGGACAAATACATGGTGGTAAAACCAAATCCCATTGCCAGCGCGTAGGCCAGCGGGGGACCAATCACCCACGCCAGGGAAACCTGAGCACGCATAATGGAGCTAAACATCACTGCTTCGCGGCCGGTTTTGTCGGCGTGTTCACGAGCAAGGGCGAACATCTGCGGGTTAGCGGTGGAACCAAAGCTGCTGAGGAATACGCCGACAAACAGCAGAATAAAGTAGTTACGGTTCCAGGCGAACAGTATGCAGGCCATCACGCCAAGCAAGCAGCAGAAGACAATCAGGTTTTTACGGTCGCCGTGTTTATCGGAATAGCTGGCCAGAAACTGGCTGACGAAAATGCCAATGATAGCGCTACCGGTAAAAAAGAAACCGACCATGGCCGGACGAACATGGACTTCGTTGCTGAGGAACAAGCTCAGTGTTGGCGTTTGTAGAGCGCCCGCAATGCCGGTTAAAAACGCGACAATTAAGAATGAGGATGAGGTGAAATCAAACGATCGCCGTGGGGCGGCGGCGGTACTGTTTTGCATGTTGTTTTATCGGTCACTTTAGGAGAGTCGGGGAGTTTACGTCGCGACTCAGAAAATGAACAGTAACCTAAATCAAATTCGGCACTAAAAACTAAAAGACCATTTCATAAATTTAGCTTACGTCCTGCTGACGCCATAACTGAGCATCACGTTGTGCTTCAGCAGATGTGGCGATAATGCTAATGAAATGTGCAGTAGATCTGATTTTTGCGATCAAGTTTGCTGCATAACTTGCAGGCTGATTAAGAAAGGCACAAAATTATTGAAACGTTTCAGCGTCGTCTTCAGCATCTATCACGCTAAGTACGGCAATTTTTTCTCATTAAAGCTGAATCGATTCAATTCGAAAAGCGAGGGGAACCATGTTCCAGTTAACTGTTCAGGATATTCATCCCGGCCAGCAGGCCGCGAATAAAGAAGAGGCTATTCGGCAGGTTGCAGCGGCGCTGGTTAGCGCAGGCAATGTTGCTGAAGGTTACGTTGCCGGCATGCTGGCGCGTGAGCAACAAACCTCCACTTTCCTCGGCAATGGCATTGCCATTCCGCACGGCACGACCGATACCCGCGATCAGGTGCTGAAGACGGGCGTGCAGGTTTACCAGTTTCCTCAGGGCGTGACCTGGGGAGAAGGGCAGACCGCTTATGTAGCGATTGGCATTGCCGCCAGCTCTGACGAGCACCTTGGCCTGCTGCGTCAGCTGACGCACGTGCTGAGCGATGACGCTGTGGCTGAACAGCTGAAAACCGCCACCACCGCCGAAGAACTTCGCGCGCTGCTGATGGGAGAGAAGCTTAGTGAAGCGCTGAAGCTGGATAACGACATGCTGTCGCTGGATGTTACTGCCAGCGATCTGGTGACGCTGCAGGCGCTCAACGCCGCACGCTTGAAAGAAGCTGACGCAGTAGATGCCAACTTTGTGGCTCGCACCATTAACGAACAACCGCTGAATCTGGGCCAGGGTATTTGGCTGAGCGATAGCGCCGAAGGCAACCTGCGTAGCGCCATTGCGGTCAGCCGTGCGGCCACGCCGTTTAGCGTTGGCGAGGCTCAGGCTTGCGTACTTATCACCGTGGCGATGGCCGATGCCCAACCGACAGCGGTGCTGAACCGCCTGGTCAATCTGCTGCTGGATAACAAAGCTGAACGCCTGCTGAAAGCGGATGCTGCCACCGTGCTGGCGCTGCTGACCAGCGATGACGCTGTGGCTGACGATGCGCTGAGCGAAGAGTTCGTTATTCGTAACGAACACGGCCTGCACGCTCGTCCTGGCACCATGCTGGTGAATACCATCAAACAATTTAGTAGTGATATTACCGTCACCAACCTTGACGGTAGTGGTAAGCCCGCCAACGGACGCAGCCTGATGAAGGTCGTCGCGCTAGGGGTTAAAAAAGGTCATCGTCTGCGCTTTACCGCCCAGGGTGATGATGCTCGTCAGGCGCTGGACGCTATTGGCGAAGCAATTGCTTCAGGCCTTGGGGAGGGCGCATAAATGAGCAGAAGAGTAGCCACAATTACCTTAAACCCGGCCTATGATTTGGTAGGGTTTACACCAGAAGTTGAGCGCGGGGAAGTGAACCTGGTGCGGACTACCGGGCTGCATGCTGCGGGTAAAGGTATCAACGTTGCCAAAGTGCTGAAGGATTTAGGCATTGACGTGACCGTGGGCGGCTTCCTCGGCAAAGATAACCAGGACGGTTTTCAGCAGCTGTTCAGTGAACTGGGGATCGCCAACCGTTTTCAGGTGGTGCAGGGGCGTACCCGCATCAACGTCAAGCTGACGGAAAAAGACGGTGAAGTTACCGATTTCAACTTCTCCGGTTTCGAAGTGACTCCGGCTGATTGGGAGCGTTTTGTTAATGATTCCCTGAGCTGGCTGGGCCAGTTCGATATGGTCTGCGTGAGCGGAAGTCTGCCGGCGGGCGTCAGCCCGGAAGCGTTCACCGACTGGATGACGCGCCTGCGCAGTCAGTGTCCGTGCATTATTTTCGACAGCAGCCGCGAAGCGTTGGTGGCTGGCCTCAAAGCCGCGCCATGGTTAGTGAAACCAAACCGCCGCGAGCTGGAAATCTGGGCTGGCCGTAAGCTGCCTGAAATGAAAGACGTGATTGATGCGGCACACGCACTGCGTGAGCAGGGCATCGCTCACGTGGTTATCTCACTCGGCGCAGAAGGCGCGCTGTGGGTTAATGCTTCCGGCGAATGGATTGCCAAGCCGCCTTCAGTTGAAGTTGTCAGCACGGTTGGTGCCGGTGATTCCATGGTCGGTGGCCTGATTTACGGCCTGCTGATGCGTGAGTCCAGCGAGCACACTCTGCGTCTGGCAACGGCAGTCGCGGCGCTGGCGGTTAGCCAGAGCAACGTCGGCATCACCGACCGTACCCAGTTGGCCGCGATGATGGCGCGTGTCGACCTGAAACCCTTTAACTAACAGCGGGAGAGGCGTATGAAAACGCTGCTGATTATCGATGCTAAACTCGGACAGGCTCGTGCTTATATGGCGAAGACCCTGCTGGGTACAGCCGCGCCGAAAGCGCGTCTGGAGTTGATTGATAACCCAAATGACGCCGATCTGGCGATCGTTTTGGGGTCTACTTTACCAGCCGATACCGCGCTGGTGGGAAAACAGGTTTACTTAGGCGATATCAACCGCGCGGTTTCGCATCCGGAGCTGTTCCTGAGCGAAGCGAAAGCGCAGGCCAAACCGTATGAAGCGCCAGCCCAGGCAGAGCCAACGGCGACCGGCGCAGTGAAGCGTATTGTCGCGGTAACTGCTTGTCCAACGGGCGTTGCCCATACCTTTATGGCGGCGGAAGCGATTGAAACCGAAGCCAAAAAACGTGGACTGTGGGTGAAAGTCGAAACCCGTGGCTCTGTGGGCGCAGGTAATGCAATTACGCCAGAAGAAGTGGCTGACGCGGATCTGGTGATTGTGGCTGCGGATATTGAGGTGGATCTGGCGAAGTTTGCGGGTAAACCTATGTACCGTACCACCACGGGTCTGGCGCTGAAGAAAACCGCGCAGGAACTTGATAAAGCGATGGTTGAGGCGAAGCCGTATCAACCTGCTGGCCAAAGCAAAACCGCGAGCGATGCGGCGAAGAAAGAGAGCGGCGGCGGGGCGTATCGTCACCTATTGACCGGCGTTTCTTACATGCTGCCGATGGTGGTAGCAGGCGGCCTGTGTATCGCACTGTCGTTTGCCTTTGGTATTAAAGCCTTTGAAGTGAAAGGCACGCTGGCCGCGGCGCTGATGCAAATTGGCGGTGGTTCAGCCTTTGCCTTGATGGTTCCAGTACTGGCCGGTTTCATTGCCTTCTCCATCGCTGACCGTCCAGGTCTGACCCCGGGTCTTATCGGCGGTATGTTGGCGGTAAGCGGCGGTTCCGGCTTTATCGGCGGTATCATCGCGGGCTTCCTGGCAGGTTACGTGGCGAAGCTTATCAGCACCAAGCTGAAACTGCCGCCAAGCATGGAAGCGCTGAAGCCTATTCTGATTATCCCGCTGGTCTCCAGCCTGATTGTCGGTCTGGCGATGATTTACCTGATTGGTACCCCGGTTGCTGCACTGCTGAACTGGCTAACCCACTGGCTGCAAACCATGGGCACCGCGAATGCGGTTCTGCTGGGTGCAATCCTCGGTGCGATGATGTGTACCGACATGGGTGGTCCGGTAAACAAAGCAGCTTACGCCTTTGGTGTTGGTCTGCTGAGTACCCAAACCTACGCGCCAATGGCAGCAATTATGGCGGCCGGTATGGTGCCACCGCTGGCGATGGGTATTGCGACGCTGGTTGCGCGCAGCAAGTTCGACAAAGGTCAACGTGAAGGTGGTAAAGCGGCGCTGGTTCTCGGCCTGTGCTTTATCTCTGAAGGGGCGATTCCGTTCGCGGCTCGTGACCCAATGCGCGTTCTGCCTTGCTGTATCGTTGGCGGCGCCGTTACGGGGGCTATCTCCATGGCGGTTGGCGCGAAACTGATGGCTCCACACGGTGGTTTATTCGTCCTGCTGATCCCTGGCGCCATTACCCCAGTGCTGGGCTACCTGGTCGCGATTGTGGTCGGTACGCTGGTCGCAGGTCTCTCCTACGCGGTGCTGAAGCGCCCGGAAGGTGAAGTGGTCGCGAAAGCTTAAGTTTGCTTAGCCAATAAAAAAGGGCCGATGATTCGGCCCTTTTTTTATGTCCAGGATTTGCCGCCCAGCCGCGGCAATGAAACACGTTAACTCAGGCGGCGGCGGACTCAGTTTGCTGCGCCTTCAGCCAGGCGATTTCTTCTGCCCAGATATCCGGATTAATGGTTTCCAGAATCAGCGGAATACCGTCGAAGCGATTGTCCTGCATAATCCAGCGGAAGGCATCGTGGCCGATATTGCCTTCACCCAGGCTGTGGTGGCGGTCAACCCGACTGCCGAAAGCGCTTTTGGCATCGTTAAGGTGCATGCCGCGCAGATACTGGAAGCCAACGATGCGATCAAAGTCGGCAAAGGTTTCAGCGCAGGTTTCGGTGGTGCGCAGATCGTAGCCTGCGGCGAATGCGTGGCAGGTATCGATACAAACGCCGACGCGAGATTTATCTTCAACGCCGTCGATAATCGCCGCCAGGTGTTCAAATTTAAAGCCAAGGTTACTGCCTTGCCCGGCGGTATTCTCAATCACCGCCGTTACCCCTTCGGTTTGGGCCAGAGCGATGTTGATGGATTCGGCAATGCGCGCCAGACATTTATCTTCATCGATTTGCAGCAGGTGGCTGCCCGGATGGAAGTTCAGCAATGTCAGCCCAAGCTGCTGACAGCGCGTCAGCTCATCGATAAAGGCTTCACGGGATTTTTCCAGCGCCTCTTCGACCGGGTGGCCAAGGTTAATGAGGTAGCTGTCGTGCGGCAGGATTTGCGCTGAAGTGTAGTGATACTTTTCACACGCGGCTTTGAAATCGTCGATGATTTCCGTGGTTAACGGCGCGGCGCGCCACTGGCGCTGATTTTTGGTGAACAGGGCGAAGGCGGTCGCTTCGATCTCCGCGGCTCGAATAGCGGCGTTTGCCAGTCCGCCTGCGGCGCTTACGTGCGCTCCAATGTATTTCATATCGTTAAACCCGCCATACTCAAAAGGGGAGAGTATAGCGGGTTCATGCGGGGGAGTCGTGCTCGTTTATGCCATCACGGTATGGATGGCAAAGTTAATCGCGCCGCCGCCTACAATCAGCCAGATGAACAGTACCAGTGCCATCAGCAGCGGTTTGGCTCCGGCTTTTTTCAGCGCGCTAATATGAGTGGTGACCCCGAGCGCCGCCATCGCCATGGCCAGCAAAATGGTATCCAGCGTAATCAGCATTTGCACCACGCTTTGCGGCAGCAGGTGGAACGAGTTGAAGATAGCGACCACGATAAACAGAATCGCGAACCACGGAATGGTGATTTTGCTTTTCTGCTCAGCGTTGGCCGGTGCCAACTGTTTCACCCGAGCGGCCAGAATCAGCAGGAACGGAGCCAGCATCATGACGCGCAGCATTTTGGCAATCACCGCCGCGTTTTCCGCTTCCGGGCTGATGGCATGGCCCGCTGCTACAACCTGAGCCACTTCATGCATGGTCGAACCAATATAGATTCCGTAGGTTTCCGGGCTAAACCAGTGCGCTACCAGCGGATACATGGCTGGATAGAGGAAAATCGCCAGCGTACCGAAGATAACCACTGTCGCCACGGCGACCGTGACTTTGCTGGCTTCTGCTTTGACGACCGGTTCTGTTGCCAGAATCGCCGCGGCACCGCAGATACTGCTACCCGCGCCAATCAACCAGCTGGTGTGTTTATCCAGGCCAAAGACCTTTTGCCCAAGCCAGCACGCCATCAGGAAGGTGCTGGAAAGCGTCAATACGTCAATCACGATACCGCTGACGCCGACGTCAGCAATCTGTGAGAACGTCAGGCGAAAACCGTACAAAATGATCCCCAGGCGCAGCAGGTGCTGTTTAGCGAAGATGACCCCACCGTCGCACGACTGCCAGAGTTTCGGATACACGGTGTTACCGATGACCATCCCGAACAGAATAGCCAGCGTCAGCGCGCTCATTCCCGCGCCGGCAATGGCTGGAATGCTGCCGGCCCATACCGCCGCACCGGTAATGACTGCGGTGAGCGCAAGCCCAGGAATAAAGTGTTTGATGCTACGATGATGATGCGTCTGTAAGGTGACTTGTGTCATAACCTTCTCCTTTGTCTGGCTAAAAGGTTACGCTTGGCTGGTTAAAAGATAAAATTGATTATATATTTATAATTAATCGTAATAACTGGTAAGGGCGGCTCCAGCGGGCCGAAGAACTATGCATATCACGCTGCGACAGTTAGAAGTTTTTGCAGAGGTGCTGAAAAGCGGCTCAACCACTCAGGCATCGCAGATGCTGGCGCTGTCGCAGTCTGCGGTCAGCGCGGCATTAACCGATCTCGAAGGGCAACTTGGCGTGCAGCTGTTTGACCGCGTCGGTAAGCGGCTGGTGGTCAACGAACACGGGCGGTTGCTGTATCCGCGTGCGCTGGCGCTGCTGGAACAAGCCACCGAAATAGAACAGTTATTCCGTGAAGATAACGGCGCCATCCGCGTCTATGCCAGCAGCACCATCGGTAACTATATCCTGCCGGGTGTGATTGCCCGCTATCGTAAAGATTTCCCCACGCTGCCGCTGGAGCTGAGTGTCGGTAATAGTCAGGATGTGATTAACGCGGTCGCTGATTTCCGCGTCGATATCGGGCTGATTGAAGGTCCATGTCATTCAGCTGACATTATTGCTGAACCGTGGCTTGAGGATGAGCTGGTGGTCTTTTCCGCGCCGAACAGCGCCTGGCTGCCGGGGGAGGTGACCCTCGAAACCCTGGCGATGGCGCCGTGGATCCTGCGTGAGAAAGGCTCGGGGACGCGAGAAATTGTCGACTATTTACTGCTTTCGCATCTGCCGCAGTTCCAGATGGGGATGGAGCTGGGTAACTCAGAAGCGATCAAACATGCAGTGCGCCACGACCTGGGCATCAGCTGTTTATCTCGCCGGGTCATCGCCGAGCAGCTGGAAGCTGGTTCGCTGGTGGAAGTGAACATTCCACTGCCAACCTTAAGCCGCACCCTGTGGCGCATTCATCATCGGCAAAAGCATCTTTCCAACGCGTTAAGCCGCTTCCTGCATTACTGTAATACCTAAATCGGCAGGTGGATGCTTTACTTATAATAAGAGAGCGATCATGAAGCTCTCTTATAACTGCGCATTTCTGCCGTGATATGCCGGAATCGTCTGCTACAATCTCGCCTCATTTTTTGGATGGATAGCATTTTCACATGGGTTCCGAAACAAAAACCACACAAGCGCCCGCGCTACGCCGCGAACTCAAGGCGCGCCATCTGACGATGATCGCTATTGGCGGTTCCATCGGTACAGGTCTGTTTGTTGCCTCCGGTGCAACGATTTCTCAGGCGGGCCCAGGCGGCGCGCTGTTTTCCTATATCCTGATTGGCCTGATGGTGTACTTCCTGATGACCAGTCTGGGCGAGCTGGCGGCCTATATGCCGGTATCCGGCTCTTTTGCCACCTATGGTCAGAACTATGTTGAAGAAGGCTTCGGCTTCGCGCTGGGCTGGAACTACTGGTACAACTGGGCGGTCACGATTGCCGTTGACCTGGTTGCCGCACAGCTGGTGATGAACTGGTGGTTCCCGGACACGCCTGGCTGGATTTGGAGTGCGCTGTTCCTGTGCGTCATCTTCCTGCTGAACTACATTTCGGTGAAAGGCTTTGGTGAAGCGGAATACTGGTTCTCGCTGATTAAAGTGGCCACCGTGATTATCTTTATCATCGTCGGCATCATGATGATCGTCGGTATCTTCAAAGGTGCACAGCCGGTTGGCTGGAGTAACTGGACGACGGGCGATGCGCCGTTTGCCGGCGGGCTTTCGGCTATGATCGGCGTGGCGATGATCGTCGGCTTCTCCTTCCAGGGAACCGAGCTGATTGGTATTGCTGCCGGTGAGTCTGAAGATCCGGAGAAGAACATTCCGCGTGCGGTGCGTCAGGTTTTCTGGCGAATCCTGCTGTTCTATGTGTTTGCGATTCTGATTATCAGCCTGATCATTCCTTACACCGATCCGAGCCTGCTGCGTAATGATGTTAAAGATATCTCCGTCAGCCCGTTCACGCTGGTCTTCCAGCATGCTGGCCTGCTGTCGGCAGCGGCGGTGATGAACGCAGTTATTCTGACGGCGGTTCTGTCGGCGGGTAACTCCGGGATGTACGCGTCTACTCGTATGCTTTACACCTTAGCCTGTGACGGCAAGGCGCCGCGCATCTTCGCTAAGCTGTCCCGCGGTGGAGTGCCACGTAATGCGCTGTATGCAACGACCGTGATTGCCGGTCTTTGCTTCCTGACATCGATGTTCGGTAACCAAACTGTCTACCTGTGGCTACTGAATACCTCCGGGATGACCGGCTTTATTGCCTGGCTGGGGATTGCGATTAGCCACTATCGCTTCCGTCGCGGCTACGTTATGCAGGGGCACGACATCAATAATCTGCCGTACCGTTCAGGGTTCTTCCCGTTGGGGCCGATCTTCGCCTTCGTCCTGTGCCTGATTATTACTTTGGGCCAAAACTATGAAGCATTCCTGGCCGACACCATCGACTGGGGCGGCGTGGCGGCAACCTATATCGGTATTCCGCTGTTCCTGATTATCTGGTTTGGCTATAAGTTTACCCGCGGTACGCATTTCGTTCGCTATAGCGAAATGCACTTCCCGGAGCGCTTTAAGAAGTAATCTGCCATTCTGTTAGCTATGAAAACCTCTCTTCGGAGAGGTTTTTTTATGTCTGCTGTTTATAGATTAGACATGGTTGATTACGTCTTGACATAACTTTAAATAACCTTAATTGATAATTGTTATCATTACGTTTATCATCACGCTCCATACAAATGGATGAAGCCACTTCCTCTCCTGACTGGATAACGGGCTGAGGGGACTAGCCACATCTGCAAAAAAATAGGCCGTGGTCAGCGGCTTTAAGTAGCACCTGTGAGTAAGACCTCTTTGTATTAATTCAGTATTCACCTCATGGAGATATGGAATGTTTAGGTTAAACCCCTTGGTTCGGGGCGGGCTGTGCGCGTCCGTAATGTCCCTGGCGCTGCCTGTCGGCGCGGCAGCAGATAATGAAGTCATGGTCGTTACGGCGGCTGCTACCGAGCAAAGCGTGAAGGATGCACCTGCCAGTATTAGCGTGATCACCCAGGAGGATTTGCAGCGTAAACCGGTGCAAAACCTGAAGGATGTGCTGAAGGAAGTCCCGGGCGTACAGCTCACTAATGAAGGGGACAACCGTAAAGGGGTCAGCATTCGCGGCCTCGACAGCAGCTACACCCTGATTCTGATTGATGGTAAGCGCGTAAACTCGCGTAACGCCGTCTTCCGTCACAACGACTTTGACCTGAACTGGATCCCGGTTGACGCCATCGAACGTATCGAAGTGGTACGTGGCCCAATGTCCTCACTGTATGGCTCGGATGCGCTGGGCGGCGTGGTGAACATCATCACCAAAAAGATCGGTACGAAGTGGACGGGAACCATCACCGCTGACAGCACCATTCAGGAACATCGCGATCGCGGCGATACCTGGAACGGGCAGTTCTTTACCTCTGGCCCGCTGATTGACGGCCTGCTGGGGATGAAAGCCTTTGGTAGCCTGTCCAAGCGCGAGAAGGACGATCCGCAAACTTCCAACACCACGGCAACCGGCGATACGCCGCGTATCGAAGGCTTCACCAGCCGCGATGGTAACGTTGAGCTAGCCTGGACGCCCAATGAGAACAACGACATCACTGCCGGTTATGGTTTTGATCGCCAGGACCGCGAATCTGATTCGCTCGATCGTAACCGTCTTGAGCGCCAGAACTACTCGTTAAGCCATAACGGCCGTTGGGATCTTGGTACCAGCGAGCTGAAGTACTATGGCGAGAAAGTGGCGAATAAGAACCCTGGCAACGCCAGCGAAATCACCTCCGAAAGCAATACCATTGACGGTAAATATGTGCTGCCGCTGGGCGTGATTAACCAGCTGGTGACCTTTGGCGGCGAATGGCGCCACGATGAGCTTAAGGATCCGGTCAACCTGACCCGTGGCACCAGCAGTAAAACATCGGCCAGCCAGTACGCGCTGTTTATCGAAGATGAGTGGCGGATCTTTGAACCGCTGGCACTGACCACCGGTATCCGTATGGATGATCACGAAACCTACGGCGATCACTGGAGTCCGCGTGCTTACCTCGTCTATAACGCCACCGACACGGTAACGGTAAAAGGCGGCTGGGCGACGGCATTTAAAGCGCCATCGCTGCTGCAGCTGAGCCCTGACTGGGCGACCAACTCCTGCCGCGGCGGCTGCCGTATCGTTGGTAGCCCGGATCTGAAGCCGGAAACCAGCGAAAGCTTTGAAGTGGGTCTCTACTATCAGGGGGAAGAGGGCTGGCTGGACGGTGTCCAGGCGAGCGTGACCACCTTCCAGAACGATATTGACGATATGATCAACATTAACCGTACATCGAGCATTAGCGATGCGCCGGGCTACCCGAACTTCGTAGGTTTTGATACCAACAGCAGCGGTAAACGTGTGCCGGTATTCGCCTACTATAACGTCAACAAAGCGCGTATTCGCGGTGTGGAATCCGAGCTGAAGGTGCCGTTTGGCGATGAGTGGAAGATGACGCTGAACTACACCTATAACGATGGGCGCGATCTGAGCAATGGTGGTGACAAGCCACTGCAGGAGCTGCCGTTCCATACCGGTAATGGTCGTCTTGATTGGACGCCAGTGCAGGACTGGTCGTTCTATCTGGCAGCCAGCTATACCGGACAGCAGCGTGCAACCAGCGCCACGGCGAAAACGCCTGGCGGCTACACCACCTGGGATCTGGGCGGGGCATGGCAGGCAACGAAAGACATCAAACTGCGCGCCGGCGTGCTGAACCTCGGGGATAAAGACCTCAAGCGCGACGACTACAGCTATAACGAAGATGGCCGCCGCTACTTTATGGCCGTGGATTACCGCTTCTAATCTGTACCGTTAAGACGTCTGAAGTTTTGGCCTGATAGCGTGAGCTATCAGGCCAAAAGCGTTTTACTTCAGCAGATACTCAGCGTGGAAACGCAGATGATCTTCAATAAACGTCGCAATAAAGTAATAGCTATGATCATAGCCCGGTTGGATACGTAGCGTCAGCGGCCAGTCTTTCTGGCGTGCGGCTTCGGCGAACACTGCGGGTTGCAGCTGGTCTGCGAGGAACTGGTCGTTATCACCTTGATCAATCAGCATGGGAATGGCATCCGTGCTGCGACTTGCCAACAGCAGTTCGGTACTATCCCATTCGGCCCAGCGGGCTTTATCGTCGCCCAAATAGGCGCTAAAGGCTTTTTGCCCCCACGGAACGCGGCTTGGGTTAACAATTGGCGCGAAGGCTGAGGCGCTGCAATAGTGCCCAGGGTTTTTCAGCGCCAGCATCAGCGCGCCGTGTCCGCCCATTGAATGGCCACTTATTGCCCGGCGAGTGCTGACGTTAAACTCCGCTTCGATTAGCGCAGGCAGTTCGTTGCGCAGGTAATCGTACATTCGAAAATGTCCAGACCACGGAGCCTGTGTGGCATTCAGATAAAACCCAGCACCCTGGCCGAGGTCGTAACCGGCATCGTTAGCAACGTCTTCACCACGAGGGCTCGTATCGGGCATGACCAGCACAATACCCAGCTCGGCTGCGACTCGCTGAGCGCCGGCTTTGGTCGTGAAGTTTTCATCATTACAGGTGAGGCCGGAAAGCCAGTACAGCACCGGCGGTGGTGTTTTTTTCCCTTCGGGTGGCAAAAACAGGCTAAAAGTCATCGGGCAATTGAGCGTGGCGGAATGGTGCTGCCAGCGCTGCTGCCAGCCACCGTAACAGCGGTGCTCTTCGAGCATTTGCATGCAGGCTCCTCGCGTTTTTTGTCAGAATTAATTGTTCCATCATACAGATAATTCATCAGTGGTGAGTAACTTTCACTTCCGCATAACTACGACATGCTGCATCATAAAGATAACTTTACATTCACATCTGCGGTGCAAATTGCAGCTTGCCTTCACGCCATAGGTGCTTTTGTTGGGCGTCGTAGCGTTGGCCTGAAGACCGCTGGCTGACAGATAATAACGATTGCAATAATTATCACTACGAATACTGGATTCTGTGCGTCGCCTCACGCACAATGAGTACAAACTTTGCCCCCTATAAAGCAAAGCGCCACACCTGCAGGAGAAAAATAAATGCCATCACTGAGTAAAGAAGCGGTACTGGTACATGAAGCGCTGGTCGCCCGTGGCCTGGAAACGCCGCTGCGCCCGCCGGTGCGCGAAATGGATAATGAAACCCGTAAAAATCTGATTTCCGGCCATATGACTGAGATTATGCAGCTGCTGAATCTCGATTTGAGTGATGACAGCCTGATGGAAACGCCGCGTCGCATCGCCAAGATGTATGTGGACGAGATTTTCTCCGGTCTGGACTACGCCAATTTCCCAAAAATCACCGTCATTGAAAACAAGATGAAAGTGGATGAAATGGTAACGGTGCGTGATATCACCTTAACCAGTACCTGTGAGCATCACTTTGTTACCATCGATGGTAAAGCGACGGTAGCCTATATCCCGAAAGAGTCGGTGATTGGTTTGTCGAAAATTAACCGTATCGTGCAGTTCTTTGCGCAGCGTCCGCAGGTTCAGGAACGTCTGACACAGCAGATTCTGACTGCGCTGCAAACGCTGTTGGGCACGAACAACGTGGCGGTTTCTATTGATGCAGTGCATTACTGCGTTAAGGCACGTGGCATTCGTGATGCGACCAGCGCAACCACCACCACGTCGCTGGGTGGTCTGTTCAAGTCCAGCCAGAATACCCGCCAGGAGTTCTTGCGCGCGGTGCGCCACCACAACTAATCGTTTAACGGAGCAGGGTACATGGAGCGGAACGTCACGCTGGATTTTATTCGCGGCGTTGCCATACTCGGTATCCTGCTGCTGAACATTAGCGCCTTCGGCCTGCCGAAGGCGGCCTATCTCAACCCGGCCTGGTATGGCGAAATCGCTTCGCGCGATGCCTGGACGTGGGCCATTCTCGATCTTTTTGCGCAGGTTAAATTCCTCACGCTGTTTGCCTTGCTGTTTGGCGCAGGGCTCCAGATCTTGCTGCCCCGAGGGGCGCGTTGGATCCAAAGCCGCCTGACGCTGCTCGCGCTGCTGGGGTTTATTCACGGGCTACTGCTGTGGGACGGCGATATTCTTCTGGCTTATGCGCTGGTCGGCCTGGTGTGCTGGCGATTGGTACGCGAAGCGCGAGATGTTAAATCACTCTTCAACACCGGTGTGCTGCTCTATGTAGTCGGCGTTGCGGTACTGATCCTGTTAGGGTTGATTGCCGATAATGGGCAAAGTCGCTCCTGGGTACCGGATGCATCCAGTCTGTTGTATGAGCATTACTGGAAGCTGAATGGTGGAATGGAGGCTATCAGTAACCGCAGCGATATGCTGGCGGCTAACCTGTTGGCTCTCGGTGCGCAGTACGGCTGGCAGCTCGCAGGAATGATGCTTATCGGCGCATCATTAATGCGCTGCGGTTGGCTGAAAGGGCAGTTCAGCCTGCGCCACTATCGACGTTGCGCGGCCATTTGTATTCCGTTGGGTATCTTGATCAATCTACCGGCTATTATGGCCCAGTGGCATCTTCACTGGGATTACCGCTGGTGCGCGTTTTTGCTGCAGGCACCGCGTGAAATCAGCGCGCCAATTCAGACGCTCGGTTACGCGGCGCTGGCCTACGGCTATTGGCCGCAAATCAGTCGTTTCCGCCTGGCGGCGGCGGTGGCGCGCGTGGGGCGCATGGCGCTCACCAACTATCTGTTACAAACACTTATCTGCACAACGCTGTTTTATCACCTCGGGCTGTTTATGAAATTCGACCGCCTGACGCTACTGGCGTTTGTGGTACCGGTATGGCTGGTAAACCTCATTTTCTCGTGGCTGTGGCTACGCTATTTTCGCCAGGGGCCAGTTGAATGGCTGTGGCGACAATTGACCGCACGTGCCTCAGGGATATCATTCCGCAGCACATTTAGATAACGATCCAGATCACAACCATTAACAAAATGGATGTAACCGTTTCCAGCCCTGTGACTTCTCTCACGTAGTTGCTGCATCGACACTGCCAGAATAGCGCTCTTGCTGGACATAGGGGGTGTAACGTGAACTGCAGCAATTTATTACCGGACGGTGAGTATGATCACCATTCGTGATGTCGCCCGTCAGGCGGGCGTTTCCGTTGCCACCGTATCCCGAGTGCTGAACAACAGCGCACTGGTCAGCCAGGACACCCGTGATGTGGTGATGAAAGCGGTTTCTTCTCTGGGGTATCGTCCCAATGCGAATGCTCAGGCGCTGGCCACCCAGGTCAGTGACACCATCGGCGTAGTGGTGATGGACGTGTCCGATGCCTTCTTTGGCGCGCTGGTAAAAGCCGTGGATATGGTCGCGCAGCAGCATCAAAAATATGTGCTTATCGGCAACAGCTATCACGAAGCGGAAAAAGAGCGTCATGCTATCGAGGTGTTGATTCGCCAGCGATGCAGCGCGCTTATCGTCCATTCAAAAGCGTTAAGCGACCGCGAACTCAGCGAGTTTATGGCGCATATGCCGGGCATGGTGCTGATTAATCGCGTTGTGCCGGGTTATGCCCATCGATGCGTCAGCCTTGATAACGTCAGCGGCGCGCTGATGGGTACGCGTATGCTGCTCAATCACGGGCATCAGCGAATAGGTTATCTCGCTTCCAGTCATAATATTGAAGATGACGACCTGCGTCGTGAAGGGTGGGCGCGCGCGTTGCAAGAACAAGGCATCGTCGCTCCGGACAGCTGGATAGGGACCGGTTCGCCGGATATGCCCGGCGGTGAAGCGGCCATGGTGGAACTGCTGGGGCGCAATGCCGGGCTGACCGCCGTATTCGCCTATAACGACAATATGGCCGCTGGGGCACTCAGCGCATTAAAAGACAACGGCATTGCCGTGCCGCAGCAGGTTTCTGTTATCGGTTTTGATGATATTCCTATCGCGCGCTATACCGATCCGCAGCTCACCACCATCCGCTACCCGATTGTTTCTATGGCGAAACAGGCGACGGAGTTGGCACTTCTTGGTGCAGCAGGAAAGCTGGATAGTGAAGCGACTCACTGCTTTATGCCAACCCTGGTTCGCCGCCATTCGGTGGCTCAGCGGCAATTTGTGCATCCCATCACGAACTAACATGCTAATCGGATGTAACCGTTTTCAATCTGTGAGTAAATTCACAGATTGTTAACATTGCGATGGCTATGATGGCTGCGTTTAGTCGGTTGAAACATGATGTAACGGTGATTAATCACTTTTTATAGCGCATTTCAGCCGTAAACAAAGATTAAAGCGTAACCTGGATCGTTACTCAACACGGAAGAACAAATTTTTATCAGTGAATTTCGTCGAGCGGTAACATCCTATTAACGATTCCCGCCGACCATTATCATCTGAACTACCCTGCATAATAAAACCGGAGATACCATGAATAAGAAGGTGTTAACCCTGTCTGCCCTGATGGCTAGCATGTTTTTCGGTGCCGCAGCGCACGCAGCCGATACCCGTATTGGTGTAACGATCTATAAATACGACGATAACTTTATGTCCGTTGTGCGCAAAGCTATCGAAAAAGACGGAAAATCAGCCCCTGATGTACAGCTGCTGATGAATGACTCGCAGAACGACCAATCCAAGCAGAATGACCAAATCGACGTACTGCTGGCTAAAGGCGTTAAAGCACTGGCGATTAACCTGGTTGACCCAGCCGCTGCGGGAACAGTTATCGAAAAAGCGCGTGGTCAGAACGTGCCAATCGTCTTCTTCAACAAAGAACCTTCTCGTAAAGCGCTGGATAGCTACGACAAAGCTTACTACGTCGGCACTGACTCTAAAGAGTCTGGCATCATCCAGGGCGATCTGATTGCTAAACACTGGGCGGCAAACCCGAACTGGGATCTGAACAAAGATGGTCAGGTTCAATTTGTTCTGCTGAAAGGCGAACCGGGCCATCCGGATGCTGAAGCGCGTACCACCTACGTTATCAAAGAGCTGAACGACAAAGGTCTGAAGACCCAGCAGCTGGCGCTGGATACTGCCATGTGGGATACCGCTCAGGCTAAAGATAAGATGGACGCATGGCTGTCCGGCCCGAACGCTAACAAAATTGAAGTCGTTATTGCGAACAACGATGCGATGGCAATGGGCGCAGTTGAAGCACTGAAAGCACACAACAAATCTTCTATCCCAGTATTTGGTGTTGATGCCCTGCCAGAAGCGCTGGCGCTGGTGAAATCCGGTGCGATGGCCGGTACCGTGCTGAACGATGCCAACAACCAGGCGAAAGCGACCTTCGATCTGGCGAAAAACCTCGCTGACGGTAAAGGCGCCGCTGATGGCACCAAATGGAAAATCGAGAACAAAATCGTTCGCGTTCCTTATGTTGGTGTAGATAAAGACAACCTTAGCGAATTCACCGGTAAGTAATCTTTAATTAAACTCTAAATAATTCGAGTTGCAGGAAGGCGGCAAGTGAGGGAATCCCGATGAGCTTACTTAGGTAAGTGATTCGGGTGACCGAGTGCAGCCAACGCACCTGCAACTTGAAGTATGACGAGAATATATATGGCGCACATTTGTGCGCCATATAAAGACTGACGCAGAAATATCGCAGCCAGGTACAATTATGGACAACAATAATAGAGAGCCGTCTGGTGAATTCTTGTTGGAAATGAGCCAGATCAACAAGTCATTTCCGGGCGTAAAAGCACTCGATAATGTTAACCTGAAAGTTCGCCCCCATTCTATCCATGCATTAATGGGTGAGAACGGTGCGGGCAAATCAACGTTATTAAAATGTCTATTTGGAATCTATCAAAAAGATTCCGGCAGTATTTTATTTCAGGGTAAAGAAATTGATTTCCATTCCGCGAAAGAAGCGCTGGAAAATGGGATTTCGATGGTCCACCAGGAACTCAACCTGGTATTACAACGGTCGGTGATGGATAACATGTGGCTGGGACGTTATCCCACCAAAGGCATGTTTGTCGATCAGGACAAAATGTATCGTGATACCAAAGCCATCTTTGATGAGCTGGATATTGATATTGACCCGCGCGCTCGCGTGGGGACGCTATCCGTGTCGCAGATGCAGATGATTGAAATCGCCAAGGCATTCTCCTATAACGCGAAAATCGTGATTATGGATGAACCGACCTCATCGCTGACGGAAAAGGAGGTGAACCACCTGTTCACCATTATCCGCAAGCTCAAAGATCGTGGCTGCGGCATCGTCTATATCTCGCACAAAATGGAAGAGATCTTCCAGCTGTGTGATGAAATTACCGTTCTACGTGATGGGCAGTGGATTGCTACCCAGCCGCTGGAAGGGCTGGACATGGACAAGATCATCGCCATGATGGTTGGCCGTTCACTGAATCAGCGTTTCCCGGATCGCCAGAACACGCCGGGTGAGGTGATTCTTGATGTTCAGCATTTGACCTCGCTGCGTCAGCCGTCGATTCGCGACGTATCGTTCCAGCTGCGTAAAGGTGAAATCCTCGGTATTGCCGGGCTGGTTGGGGCAAAACGCACCGATATCGTTGAAACGCTGTTTGGCGTACGTGAGAAATCGGGCGGCACGATTACCCTGCACGGTAAAAAAATTAATAACCATAGCGCTAATGAAGCCATAAATAACGGTTTTGCGTTGGTAACCGAAGAGCGTCGCTCGACCGGTATTTACGCCTACCTTGATATTGGGTTTAACTCGTTAATTTCCAATATTAAGAATTATAAAAATAAAGTCGGACTGTTGGATAATTCTCGTATGAAGAGTGATACCCAATGGGTTATTGACTCCATGCGCGTTAAAACACCAGGGCATCATACGCAAATTGGTTCATTATCAGGCGGTAACCAGCAAAAGGTTATTATTGGCCGCTGGTTGTTAACCCAACCTGAAATTTTAATGCTCGATGAACCGACTCGTGGTATTGACGTTGGGGCGAAGTTTGAAATTTATCAATTAATCGCTGAGCTGGCGAAGAAAGATAAAGGGATTATTATTATTTCTTCAGAAATGCCTGAGCTGCTGGGAATTACTGACCGTATCCTTGTCATGAGTAATGGCATGGTTGCCGGGATTGTCGAAACGAAAACAACAACGCAAAACGAAATTCTCCGTCTTGCGTCATTGCATCTTTAATCGCAGGGGCTCGACATGAGTACGTTAAATAAAAAAAGCTTTCTGAGTTATCTGAAAGATGGCGGCATCTACGTCGTTCTTTTGGTTCTGCTGGCCATTATTATTATCCAGGACCCGACTTTCTTAAGTTTGTTGAACCTCAGTAACATCCTGACCCAGTCTTCTGTCCGTATTATCATTGCACTTGGCGTGGCGGGGCTTATCGTCACCCAGGGTACTGACCTGTCTGCCGGCCGCCAGGTGGGTTTGGCGGCGGTTATCGCCGCGACGTTGCTGCAATCTATGGAGAACGCCAATAAGGTCTTCCCAGAGATGGCAACGATGCCGATTTTCGTGGTGGTACTGATTGTCTGCGCGATTGGCGCGGTGATTGGCCTGATTAACGGTATTATCATTGCTTACCTCAACGTGACGCCGTTTATCACCACGTTGGGTACCATGATTATTGTTTACGGTATCAACTCCCTGTACTACGACTTCGTCGGTGCATCGCCGATTTCCGGCTTCGACAGCGGCTTCTCGACGTTCGCCCAAGGGTTTATTGCGCTGGGTAGCTTCCGCCTGTCGTACATCACTTTCTATGCGCTGATTGCGGTGGCCTTTGTTTGGGTGCTGTGGAACAAAACCCGCTTTGGTAAAAACATCTTCGCTATCGGCGGCAACCCGGAAGCGGCAAAAGTGTCCGGCGTAAACGTTGCGCTGAACCTGCTGGTGATTTATGCGCTGTCCGGTGTGTTCTATGCCTTCGGTGGCCTGCTGGAAGCGGGGCGTATTGGCTCAGCAACCAACAACTTAGGCTTTATGTATGAGCTGGATGCGATTGCGGCCTGCGTGGTCGGCGGCGTGTCGTTCAGCGGCGGCGTGGGTACGGTTGTTGGCGTAGTGACCGGTGTTATCATCTTTACCGTTATCAACTACGGGCTGACTTATATCGGCGTTAACCCTTACTGGCAGTACATTATTAAAGGCGCGATTATTATCTTTGCGGTAGCGCTGGATTCCCTGAAATACGCGCGTAAGAAGTAATTACACGCAGCAAGAAAAAGCCCGGCAGATGCTGGGCTTTTTTACGTCTATGAATAAGGGTTGGTGAGGGGAAAAGTCGGGTAAAGCACGAGTATCGAGTGATACGTAAACATATCAGCTCAATCTCGATGCGATGAGCTCTGCGGGCTTCAATGCTTTGCTACGGTTTCTTCTTTTGCAATTCTAACAGCTGCTCCGGCGTAACCGCCGGGTAGCCCTGGGCATTTTCCGGCAGCTCTTGCTGGGCAGGAATGGGAATCAGCGGGCCTAAGAAACGCGGCTCGCGTTTGAACAGATAGAGATCGGCCAGCGCGCCAAAGCGGGCACCGAATTCGCGCAGTCGTACGCTCCACATATCTTTGGGTGACGGTACGGCGTAGCACTGCGCCTGAATGCCCATATGCAGGGCGATAAACAGCGCACGCTCACAGTGAAAGCGTTGGGTGATGATGATGAAATCGTTGGTATCGAACACCTTGCGGGTGCGCACGATGGAATCAAGCGTCCTGAAACCGGCGTAGTCGAGCACGATATCTTCCGGTGCTACCCCGGCTTTAATCAGGTCGCGACGCATGGTCATCGGCTCGTTGTAGCTTTGCAGCGCATTGTCGCCGCTTAGCAGCAGGTAGTTGACCTTGCCGCTGTTATACGCGTTGAGTGCACCCTGCATGCGATAGCGATAATACTGGTTGATAACACCGGTGCGATAATATTTGGCGGTGCCGAGCACCACGCCGACCTGGCGATAGGGGAGGTCCTGTAGCTCGTCATAGATATAGGGCGCGGTTTTCCAGCTCATCCAGCGGTCAAGACCGAGCACGGTTATCAGCAGCAGGCCGCACAGGACTAACAGGCTGTATAACACACGCTTTAACATGAACTTGACTCAATAGTGGACGAGGGAGACATCAGGCTACTGTACCCGCTCGGCAAGCGCAAGAAACCATCGTTTAATTGCGGGGAAAATGGACAATTACCGCATTCGGCTAAGCGAAGTGTTGTAAAGCGCACCCGGAGTCGGCGTTTACACGCGTCGTCCGGGTAAGCGTGGCGGTGATTAACCTAACAGTACGCGGTCTATATTGTTGCAGCCCAGCGCTTTCAGCGTTGCGGCGGTGGCATCCCATTGGATAAGCGGTGCATCCGCACGTTCGGCCAGAATAGCGCGCTGAACATCCGGGTAGTCATAGCCGTTGAGGCTCAGCAGGTTCAGTGCACCCTGCAGCGGTGGCAGCGTTGGGTTGAAGGCGGCGTTTTCCGCGTAGCTACCGCTGAAAATCGAGCCGTCGCGCAGTTCCAGCGCCACGCCGGAGGGGGATTTGCTGTACGGCGTGTGGCTTTTGTTGGCGGCTTTAATTGCCGCCTGTGCCAGCGCGTCGCCCTCAAGCGGATAGCCGTGGTCCTGTTCATCCATCAGCAGGGTTTTGATATCCAGATCTTTTGGCCCAAATGCATCCGGCAGATAGTCCTGCAGCGTATGCGGCTGGCGGCCCGGCAGGTTAATGCGCAGCGCAAGCCCGCTGTTCAGTTCATTCATAAACTGACGGCAGTGGCCGCATGGGGTGTAGTTGACGGTAATCGCCTGCAGCGCTTTTTCACCGCACAGCCAGGCGTGGCTGATGGCGCTCTGTTCGGCGTGAACGGTTTGCTGCATGGTCGCGCCGAGGAACTCCATGTTGCCGCCGAAGTACCAGGTGCCGCTAACGCCGCGCGCGATTGCGCCAACGTTAAAGTTCGACAGGTCAGCACGAGCGCAGGCGGCTGCCAGCGGTAGAAGCGCAAAAGCGAGCGCGTCTTCGTCCAGCCCCGTCGCCTTTTGCAGCGAAGAGACCTGCTCGGCGCTCAGCTCGGCAGAGAAGTGCGGATCGGCTAGCAGTGGAGCGATAGCGGTCTGCAGATCTGCCGCCAGTTGCGAAAAAGCAGATTGAAAACGTGGATGCATGGCGTTGTGCCTCATAACAATGTAATGGGATCGTAGTGTACGGGGCGCGAACGCCTAAATTAGTGATCAATATCTCATTGTTAATGCAACGCATGTAACATCATTTAAAAATGTGTGATTTGTCTCGTTTTATCCCATGACTGCCAGAATGACGGGGAATAAGAACGGGGCAATCAGCGACGTCATGATGCCGCAAATCACCAACGCCAGAGAACTAAACGCCCCCTCCTGGTAATCCAGCTCGGCGCAGCGGGCGGTACCTAAGGCGTGCGATGCGGTACCCATCGATAGCCCGCGGGATGCTTTGGTGGTAATGCGCATCAGGTTGAGCAGCGTATGGCCAAATACCGCACCCAGAATACCGACATAAATGACGCACACGGCGCTGATGGCTGGGATCCCGCCAATGCTGCCGCTTACCGCCATCGCAATCGGCGTGGTGACGGATTTTGGCAGAATAGAGGCGGCGATCTGCGGTGACGCGCCCATCAACAGCGCCACCGAAGTGCCGGTGATCATCGCCACGGCGCTGCCGATAAAGCAGATGGTGATGATAGATTTCCAGCGCGCACGAATCTGGTGCAGCTGCTCATACAGCGGGTAGGCGAGGGCGACAACCGCCGGTTGCAGCAGATCATTTAAGACTTCGCTGCCTTTAAAGTAGTGATCGTAGGGGATCCCGGTCAGCATCAGGAACGGAATAATTACCACCATGGAAACCAGCAGCGGGTTCAGCAGCGGCATTTTAAAACGCGTACCCAGCTTACGGGCGGCAAAAAAGACGACTAAGGTCAGCGGTAGCGACCACCAAATATAATGCAGCATTATTTTTTCGCCTCTTCCTGACCAACAACTTTACGTTCACCGTGAACCAGATGCGAACTCCAGCTCACCACCACCAACACCACCAGCGTACTGACGGTGCAGGAGACCACCACCGGACCGAACTGGGCGCTTAGCAGCGCGAAGTACTGCATCACGCCAACGCCAATTGGCACAAACAGCAGCGCCATATAGCGAATCAGCACGTAGCAGCCGGGGTTAACCCATTTGGCGGGCAGAATTTGCAGCCCTAGCAGAACGAAGAGGATCAGCATCCCGATAATGCTACCGGGAATGGTAATCGGCAGCAGCGATGCAATAAAAATACCGGCGTAAAGACAGGCGTAGATCAGGACGAATGCACGCAGGTATTGCCAGATGATATTCAGTGATTTGAGCATGGGATTCACCTTTGGTGGAATTCATTCATCATACAATTAAACCCTAAAGTGTGCTACCGATCACACCATGAATTCTGAGCATACCTGATATAGATAAGTGGAACATCAGGCATCTGACCGGGAAAGCTCATCAGTTTGTACAGGATGAGATAAATAGTAGAGAAAGCGGCTGAGCGCCAGCGACGGTAGATCTTTCTTACGCCAGAATACGCCGACGCTGCCTTTTTGCTCAATACGCGGCAGCGCCAGTATCGCCAACTGCCCCTGGCTGGCGTAGCGCTCGGCCAGACGTAGCGACAGAATTGAGATCATTTCACTGCTTTGCAGCAGGTTGACGCTCACGTTCATCGACGCCGACTCAATGGTATTTTCCGGTAGCATTACCCCATTTTCTACCAGCGCGTTGTCGATACTTTGTCGAATCGGCGTACCGGTCGGCCAGACAATCCAGCGCCACGGTGCCAAATCGTTCCACGTCAAGCTGCTGCGGTGGGCCAGAGGATGCCCGGTACGTGCGACAAAACATACCGGTTCGGTGTAGAGCACCTCATAGTTGAGCGGCAGCTCCAGCGCCCGCCCACCGATACGACCGACCACTACGTCGACCACACCGGACTGCAAATCGTGCAGCAGCGGCGTCATCACCTTCTCTTCAATATTAAGGTGCAGCGTCGGCATCTCCGCCAGCAGCGGAAATATCGCGTGTGAGACACAATCGGTTGCCACCGGCGAACAGCCAATTTTCAGGCTGCCGACCAGCCCGCCTTGCTTAAAACGCTCCATCTCAAACTGCGAGCGTTCGATATCATTAATGAGCCGCTGCGCGTGTTGCAGCAGCAGTTTTCCGCCTTCTGACACCCGCAGCCCTTTGCTGTGCCGTTCAAACAGAATGATGCCTAACTCCTCTTCAAACTGAGTCAGCCATTTCGACAGTGCGGGCTGGGTGATGTGCATACGTTTCGCGACCTGGGTGAGATTTCCCTGCTCGCCCAGCGCCACCAGCATCTGTAAATGATGAAGCTTCAGTTTCTGCGTCCAGTCTGCCATTAGGTATAACCTCCAGGTTATGGGTTGGCATGAAAAGCCATTGTACAACTCATTTCATTTATCACAACATGGCAACATAAAAGCAAAAAAATAAACATCTTACTCTGAGCCGCACTGGCAAAAGCGCCAACGGCGATGTGGATAACCTGCACTGATCGAGGCTCTTCCCTATGACGCAACGACGTGAACTACAAGCGCTAATCGATGCCGCACCCATCGGCAAGATGCAGTGGCGTGTCATTCTCTGCTGTTTCCTGGTGGTGATGCTGGACGGTTTTGATACCGCCGCGATTGGCTTTATCGCCCCCGCGATTCGCGAACACTGGCAGCTAAGCGCGGGCGATTTAGCACCGCTGTTCGGTGCGGGCCTGTTAGGACTGACCGCCGGCGCGCTGCTGTGTGGCCCGCTGTCCGACAAACTGGGACGCAAAAAAGTGATTGAGTGGTGCGTGGCGCTGTTTGGTCTATTCAGCCTGCTTTCTGCCTTTTCCCCGAATCTTGAAACCCTGATTATTTTACGTTTCCTCACCGGGCTGGGCCTTGGCGGGGCAATGCCTAACACCATTACCATGACCTCGGAATATCTGCCTTCTCGCCGTCGCGGCGCGCTGGTGACCTTAATGTTTTGCGGCTTCACGCTGGGCTCGGCGCTGGGCGGTATCGTCAGCGCACAGCTGGTGGCGGTGATTGGCTGGCACGGCATTCTGGTGCTGGGCGGCGTGCTGCCGCTGATGCTGTTTTTTGCGCTACTGGTGGCACTGCCGGAATCTCCGCGCTGGCTGGTGCGTCGTCAGCGCCCGCAGGCGCAGGTAGCGCGTACAGTCAGCGCCATGACCGGAGAGCGCTACGAAGAAACCGAATTTTGGCTGGATGAACCCGCGGCTACGCAAAAGGGTAGTATCAGCCAGCTGTTTGCCGGTCGCCAGCTCACTATCACGCTGATGCTGTGGGTGGTGTTCTTTATGAGCCTGCTGATCATCTACTTACTTTCCAGCTGGATGCCGACGCTGCTGAATCATCGCGGTATTGATCTGCAGCATGCGTCCTGGGTTACGGCGGCATTCCAGGTAGGCGGCACGCTGGGTGCGCTGCTGCTGGGTGTGCTGATGGATAAATTCAATCCGTTCTGGGTGTTGGCCATCAGCTATGCGTTGGGCGCGGTGTGCATCGTGATGATTGGCCTGAGCGGTGACGGCCTGTGGATGATGGCGCTGGCGATTTTCGGTACCGGCATCGGTATCAGCGGCTCCCAGGTTGGGCTCAATGCGCTCACCGCCACGCTCTATCCGACCCAAAGCCGCGCCACCGGTGTGAGCTGGTCTAACGCCATCGGCCGCTGCGGCGCCATCGTCGGCTCAGTTTCCGGCGGCATGATGATGGCGATGAATTTCTCATTCGACACTCTGTTCTTTGTGATTGCCGTACCGGCCGCCGTCAGCGCCGTCATGTTGACGCTACTGACCCTGGTGATACGCCAAACACCTCGCGTACCCGACTCGCTGCCCGTCATGGGCACGATGAAAAGTTAAGGAGAATAATAATGACCTCGGACGTAAAACACGATCGTCAGCAGTTCTATCAGCACATTTCCGGGCAAAACCTGACGCCGCTGTGGGAATCGCTGCATCACCTGGTGCCGAAAACGCCAAACGCCAACTGCGCGCCGGCCTACTGGAACTATCAGGAAATTCGCCCGCTGCTGCTGGAAAGCGGCAGCCTGATTGGCGCGAAAGAGGCGGTACGACGCGTGCTGGTGCTGGAAAACCCAGGGCTGCGCGGCCAATCATCGATTACCTCATCGCTGTATGCCGGCCTGCAATTAATCATGCCGGGTGAAGTGGCTCCCAGCCATCGACATAACCAGTCGGCGCTGCGCTTTGTGGTGGAAGGCCACGGCGCATTTACCGCCGTTGACGGTGAGCGCACTCAGATGAGCCCCGGCGATTTTATCCTCACCCCGCAGTGGCGCTGGCACGACCACGGCAACCCGGGCGATGAGCCGGTTATCTGGCTCGACGGTCTGGACCTGCCGCTGGTGAATTATCTGGGCTGTGGCTTTGCCGAAGATTACCCGGAAGAACAGCAGCCAGTCACGCGCAAAGAGGGTGACTATCTACCGCGCTACGCCGCCAATATGCTGCCGCTGCGTCACCAGGTAGGTAACTCATCGCCAATTTTCAACTACCGCTATGACCGCAGCCGCGATGCGCTGCATGACCTGACTCGGATGGGTGAGGCTGACGAGTGGGACGGTTACAAGATGCGTTACGTCAACCCGGTGACCGGCGGCTATCCGATGCCGTCCATGGGCGCCTTCCTGCAACTGTTGCCGAAAGGCTTCCAGTCGCGCCAGGCGCGGACTACCGACAGCACTATCTACCACGTGGTGGAAGGCAGCGGCGAAGTGACCATCGGTGAGCAGACCTTCAGCTTTAAAGCGAAAGATATTTTTGTCGTGCCAACCTGGCACAGCGTGTCCTTCAACACGCCAGAAGAGACCGTGTTATTCAGTTTCTCGGATCGCCCTGTCCAGGAAGCCCTGGGCCTGTTCCGCGAAGCGCGCTATTAATCAGGAGAAGAAAGATGAGCAAGTACGTATTTGAACCTCAGGCCCCGGTCGCCATCCCCGTTGTTGGCAGCGATGAACAATTCCCGGTACGCCGCGTGTACTGCGTAGGGCGCAACTATGCTGCCCACGCACGTGAAATGGGCTTTGATCCGGATCGCGAGCCGCCATTCTTCTTCTGCAAACCGGCGGATGCCGTGGTTCCCGTTGCGGCAGGTGAAACCCTGAACCTGGCTTACCCGGCGCAGACTGATAACTATCACTACGAAATCGAGCTGGTGGTGGCCATTGGTAAAAAAGGCAGCGACATTCCGCTGGAAAAAGCCGAGGAGTACATCTGGGGCTACGCCACCGGTCTGGATATGACCCGTCGCGATCGCCAGATGGAGATGCGTCAGATGGGCCGCCCTTGGGAAATTGGTAAGGCCTTTGACCTCTCTGCACCGATTGCACCGCTGCATAAAGTGGCCGACGCACCTTCATTAGACAAAGCGCCAATTTGGCTGCAGGTGGATGGCGAAGACCGCCAGCGTAGCGACATTGAACACCTGATTTGGGACGTGAAAGAGACCATCAGCTATCTGTCCGGTTTCTTCGAATTGCAGCCGGGCGACCTGATTTTCACCGGCACGCCGGAAGGTGTGGGTGCGGTAGTCAAAGGCGAAACGATTACCGGCAATGTGGAAGGTTTAACGCCAATCGCCGTGAAAATTGTTTGAGGTGAATGATGAAGCTGTACAGTTTTTTTAATAGTTCGGCCTCTTATCGCGTGCGTATCGCGATGGCGCTGAAGGGCATCGACTACCAAACCGTGGGCGTCAATATTCGTATCGGCCAGCAAAATGCGCTGGATTACCGACGCCTTAACCCGGTGGGGCTGGTGCCGGCGCTGGTCACCGACGATGGCGAGGCGCTGGGACAGTCGCTGGCGATTATTGATTGGCTGGACAGACACTTCCCGCAAACCCCGCTGTTGCCGACAAACGATCCGCAGCGCATGCGCGTGCTGGAGGTGGTGTACGCGATAAGCTGCGACATTCATCCGATCAACAACATGCGCGTACTGCGCTACCTTAGCGATGAACTGAAGGTCAGCGAAGAAGAGAAAAACCGTTGGTACGCCCACTGGATCCAACAGGGGCTGAGCGCGGTTGAGCAACTGCTCCGCCGTAGCCAAACCGGCGCATTCTGTTTTGGCGATACGCCGACGCTTGCCGACTGTTGCCTGGTGCCACAGTGGGCCAACGCCCAACGTTTTGGCTGTGATTTGAGCGGATTCCCGCGCTGCAAGGCAGTCTATGACGCCTGCGTCGCGTTGCCGGCATTTATTGCCGCCGCGCCTGAAAATCAGCAGGACAAGATCCCGGCGTAGTCAGAAAAGGAGAAGAATAATGGCTAAAGTTACCCGTGCAATTATTGTGGGCGGCGGCATCGGCGGCGCGGCCACCGCGCTGTCGCTGGCGCGTCAGGGCATCCAGGTGATGCTGCTGGAACAGGCGCATGAAATTGGTGAGATTGGCGCTGGCATCCAGCTGGGGCCGAACGCGTTTTCCGCGCTCGACAGCTTAGGTGTCGGCGAAGTGGCGCGTCAGCGCGCGGTCTTTACCGACCACATCACCATGATGGATGCGGTCAACGGCGAACAGGTTATCTGCATTGAGACCGGACAGGCGTTCCGCGATCACTTCGGCGGCCCGTATGCGGTTATCCATCGCGTGGATATTCACGCCACCGTCTGGGAAGCGGCGCTGCAGCATCCGGGGGTTAAGTATCGCACGTCGACTCACGTGGTTGATATTCGCCAGACGGCGGATGATGTCACCGTTTATGACGATAAAGGCAACAGCTGGACGGCAGATATTCTGATCGGCTGCGACGGTGTGAAATCGGTGGTGCGCCAGAGCCTGCTTAGCGACAATCCGCGTGTCACCGGGCATGTGGTCTATCGCGCCGTCGTTGAGCGTGAAGATATGCCGGAAGATCTGCGTATCAACGCGCCGGTGCTGTGGGCGGGCCCGCACTGCCACCTGGTGCACTATCCGCTGCGCGGCGGTAAACAGTACAATCTGGTGGTGACCTTCCACAGCCGTGAAACCGAAGAGTGGGGCGTGCGCGACGGCAGCAAAGAAGAGGTGATGTCCTATTTCAAAGGCATTCACCCGCGTCCGCGTCAGATGCTGGATAAACCCACGTCATGGCGTCGCTGGTCGACTGCAGACCGCGAGCCGGTAGAAAAATGGGGCAATGACCGCATCACGCTGGTGGGTGATTCAGCACACCCGGTCGCGCAGTATATGGCGCAGGGTGCCTGCATGGCGCTGGAAGATGCGGTGACCTTAGGCAAGGCTTTAACCCAATGTGACGGCGATGCCGCCCGCGCGTTTGCACTGTATGAGTCGGTGCGGATTCCGCGTACCGCGCGTATCGTGTGGTCAACCCGCGAAATGGGGCGTCTGTACCATGCGGCGGGGGTTGAGCGTCAGGTACGTAACCTGCTGTGGAAAGGTAAAACCCAGGAAGAGTTCTATCGCGGCATCGAGTGGCTCTACGGCTGGAAAGAAGATAACTGTCTGGAACCGCGCTAGTCGCGATGACCGGGGGTGCATTAGCCCCCCGGAACAGTGTTTAAATTAACCAACCAATGCCTTATCTTTGGCCAGCATAAACGGCCGCAGATATCCCACGCCGTTGGACAACGGAATGACATCGTTGCTGATGGCAATCTTCAGCACGTCGCGAATATAGCGCCGACGCGCTTCAATGCGCGTCCACAGATCCGGATAATCTTGTGCGATCGTCTGTTGCAGCGCCGTATCCGCCAGTGCCACGCTCTCTTCGGCACTCACCCCGGTGTAGCCCGGCACCGAAGGGATAATATCGATCTGCAGGATCATGCCGCTTTTTAGCGTCTCGTTCGACGCCGGATAGACCGGTGACGACATCCATTCTTCGTCGGCGCTCAAATGCCCCGGATTGAGATGCCAACCGTAGGTTTCTTTCGGCAGTACGCGCTCGATAAGGTTGTACAGCTCACCGCCCGGCATCCCAATCTGAATGTTCTCCAGCCAGTGAGCGACTGCACCAAAGTATGGCTTCGCCACGCGATCTAAGTAATCTTTTTGCGTTTCCGGTAGCTCGCTTTCATCGGCAATTACAAAGCCGGTGCGGCTGGAGAGCCCGCCTTTAAAGCCGGTGGTCATCGACAGCGGCTGACCGCGTTCGACCGGTTTATAGGTAGGATAGAGATTGGCTTTCTCAAAACGCTGACCGGTTGCCGCGATGGTGACCACCGTCTGATACTGCCCTTCAGCCGCCAGCAATGCGCCTAGCTCGGTTTCACGGATCCCTGGCGTGACGGCATCTAGCGCATTGAGCATGCAGTTTGAGGCGAGGTTCGCACCGTATTCGTAATGGGCGATTTCATTGGCGTTGTTGACCGTTCGTGCCCCTTTATCGCCGCGAATAAACAAATGCGCGGCATTCACTAGCTCCGCATGAGTGCTGTTCTTGACGGCATCGACGATAAAATACGGCAGATCGAATAATTTAGCGTTGTCGGCCTGGGCAGTGGTAAACATCTTCCAGCCCACCAGGCCAATTTTCGACATCGTACTCAGCCCGGTTTCGTTGAACAGCTGGGCCAGCGGCTTTTCGTTTTCCATCGGCTGGTTGGGCAGGGAAAATAGCGGGTAGTGCTTGAGGGCAACAGGCAGGCGTGAACGCTGTGCCATTTTGAGGTTTTCATTGCCAAGAATGGCAGTCGCGTGGCCGGATTTATCCAGCACCAATAGGCCTTCTTCGAAGCGCGGAATAAACCCGGTCAGATATTCAAAGTTGCCGCCATGTTCTTTATCGGCATAAATCACCAGGGCGTCGAAGCGTTCTTCGCGCATGCGTTCCAGCAGCTTATTTTTGCGCGCAAGCATAGTGGCATCGGTTAATAAAACCGGCGGCACATCGCGAAACTGCTGCGGGGCAGGCGTGGTTTGTAGCTGGATAACTTTTGAATTCATCATTCACCTCCTGGTGTGTCGATAATCGCGATGGTGCATCGCGCTCCTGGCAGTGGAAAGCTGCATGTGAAGACGTTACCATAGCGCCTCTTTTTTTTCCGGATAACAATATGCGTGTTTTACTGGCGCCGATGGAAGGCGTGCTCGATTCGCTGGTGCGCGAGCTGCTGACCGAAGTGAATGATTACGATCTGTGCATCACCGAATTTTTGCGCGTGGTGGATCAGCTGCTGCCGGTAAAATCATTCCAGAAGCTTTGTCCGGAGCTACATAACCACAGTCGTACCCCTTCTGGTACTCGCGTGCGAGTCCAGCTATTAGGGCAATACCCGCAGTGGTTGGCGGAAAACGCCGCTCGTGCGGTTGAACTGGGCTCCTGGGGAGTAGACCTCAACTGCGGCTGTCCGTCGAAGACGGTGAACGGCAGTGGCGGCGGCGCGACGCTGCTGAAAGACCCGGAGCTGATTTATCAGGGTGCAAAAGCCATGCGTGAAGCGGTACCGGCGCATTTGCCGGTTACGGTGAAAGTGCGTCTGGGCTGGGACAGCGGCGCGCGGCAGTTTGAAATTGCCGATGCGGTACAGCAGGCCGGAGCGACGGAGCTGGCGGTGCACGGGCGAACCAAAGAAGATGGCTACAAGGCCGAGCGGATCAACTGGCAGGCGATTGCCGATATCCGCCAGCGTCTGACCATTCCGGTTATCGCCAACGGCGAAATCTGGGACTACCCAAGCGCGCAGGCGTGTATGGCGGTGACCGGCTGCGATGCGGTGATGATCGGCCGCGGGGCGCTGAACGTGCCAAACCTGAGCCGGGTCATTAAATACAACGAACCGCGACTCCCGTGGCCGCAGGTGGTTGAGCTGCTGCAAAAGTACACCCGCCTGGAAAAACAGGGCGATACCGGACTGTACCACGTGGCGCGTATCAAGCAGTGGTTGGGGTATTTGCGCAAAGAGTACGACGAGGCGACCACGCTGTTTACCGCCGTCCGCGCGCTGCAGGAGTCGAAGCTTATCGCCCAGGTGATTAACGACTGGCGCGGATAAAGTTCCGATCCACATCACAAATTTCCGTTTGCTCCATTGAGCTATTGATACGGAAAATGAAATACTCATAGCGATTGTTACTGCTTCGGCAGGCAAAACCTGATTATCTGACGTCTGTCAGAGTCAGGTTTTTTTGTTTCTGGGGTTCATAAATGCACATCGCCAAAGTTCTTAATAATAATGTGGTGGTTGTTCTGGATGAACACCGGCGTGAGCAGGTTGTGATGGGGCGAGGGCTAGCCTTTCAGAAACGCGTCGGCGACTCATTGGATGAGACAAAAATCGAGAAAGTTTTTGCCTTACAAAGCGACGAGCTAGTAGGGCGGTTGGGTGAATTACTCAGTCAGATTCCGCTCGAGGTGATGACCACCTGCGACCGGATAATAGAACGGGCCCGCGAGCGGCTAGGGCCGTTACAGGAGAGCATTTACATCACGCTCACCGACCACTGTCACTTTGCTATCGAGCGACAGAAAAACGGCGTAGCGCTGCGAAATGTCCTGCTGTGGGAAACGAAACGGCTCTATCCGAAAGAGTTTGCCCTAGGGCAGGAGGCGCGAGCGCTGATTGCCAGGCGGCTCGGGGTGGAGCTGGCGGAAGATGAAGCGGGTTTTATTGCGTTGCATCTGGTGACGGGCCAGCTTAACAGCGAAATGCCGGAAGTGATGCACGTGACCCGCGTCATGCAGGAAATCTTGCAACTGGTGAAGTATCAGCTGCATCTGGAGTACGATGAAGAGTCGTTAAGCTACCAGCGCTTCGTGACCCATCTGAAGTTTTTTGCCCAGCGTATGCTGACGCGAACGGTGGTAGAAGATGACGATGCGTCGCTGCATAGCGCGGTGAAAGACAACTACGCGAAAGCGTGGAAATGTGCGGAAACCGTAGCCCTTCATCTGCAAAACAGCTATCAGCGATCGCTAACGACGGAAGAAATTATGTTTCTCGCCATTCATATTGAGCGGGTGAGAAAAGAGGGGCGTTAACCCCTAAACCACTGGATTGTTACTGCATTTTTGCAGGCAAAACCTGAGCGCGGCGTCTTCGGACGACGTTCTCGGGTTTTTTTGTTTTTATACTCGGTCAAGGAATTACAGTATGGAATACAAAGCACTCGCGCAGGATATTCTCAGCCACGTTGGCGGCAAAGAGAATATTGTGAGTCTGGTTCACTGCGCTACCCGACTGCGTTTTAAGCTTAAAGAGAGCGGCAAAGCTGATGCCGAGGCGCTCAAAAAGAACCCCGGCGTCATTATGGTGGTTGAAAGCGGCGGCCAGTTTCAGGTGGTGATTGGTAACCACGTTCACGACGTGTGGCAGGCGGTGCGTTACGAAGCCGGAATTAACGACGACAGCGAACCGGTCGCCGTGAAAGGGGAGAAAACATCAGCGCTCGGGCAGGTGATTGATATTGTCTCTGGTATTTTTGCACCGTTTATCGGTGTGATGGCGGCGACTGGTCTGCTGAAAGGGTTGCTGGCGCTAGCGGTGGTCTGCGGCTGGCTCAATACCGAACAGGCAACCTATAAAATCTGGTTCGCGGCCAGCGACGCGTTGTTCTTCTTCTTCCCGCTGTTTCTTGGCTATACCGCCGGGAAAAAGTTTGGTGGCAATCCGTTTATCACCATGGTTATCGGCGGCGCGTTGACGCATCCGCTAATGATACAGGCCTTCGAGGCGGCGCAGGCTCCGGGTGCGGCGGCGGACTATTTTCTCGGTATCCCGGTCACCTTTATCAACTACAGCTCGTCGGTTATCCCGATTATTCTCGCCGCGTGGGTGAGCTGTTGGATTGAACGACGCAGCAACGCCTGGCTGCCGTCGGCGATGAAAAACTTCTTTACCCCGGCCATCTGCCTGGCCATCGTGGTACCGCTGACGTTCCTGATTATTGGTCCGGTGGCGACCTGGCTTAGCCATCTATTGGCCAACGGCTATCAGGCGGTGTATGTCGTCGCGCCGTGGCTAGCGGGGGCTGCGCTTGGCGGGCTGTGGCAGGTGTGCGTGATTTTCGGCCTGCACTGGGGGCTGGTGCCGCTGATGATAAACAACATGGCCGTGCTGGGATACGACTCCATGATGCCGATCATTGTGCCTGCGGTCGTTGCTCAGGTAGGGGCGGTGCTGGGGATTTTCCTTGCCACTCGTGATGCACGTCAGAAAGTACTGGCGGGCTCTGCGTTTTCCGCTGGCCTTTTCGGTATTACCGAACCGGCTATCTATGGTTTGACGCTGCCGCTGCGCCGTCCGTTTATTTTCGGCTGCGTGGCCGGTGCGATTGGTGGTGCTATCACCGCATTTAGCCACAGCTACACCTTTTCATTTGGTCTGGCCAACATCTTCACGCTGGCGCAGATGATTCCGCCTGGTGGCGTGGATGCCAGTTTCTGGGGTGGTCTCACCGGTGCGATCGTTGCCTTTATTCTGGCACTGGTGATGACGATGATTGCCGGTCTGCCGCATAAATCAGCAGAACCCATTGCGGTGGCAAACGCGTCAGAAAATGACGTGCTGGCGCCGATGACCGGTACCGTTCTGGCATTGGAAAATGTACCGGATAGCACCTTTGCGAGCGGACTGCTCGGCAAAGGGGTAGCGATCATTCCAAGCGTGGGCGAAGTGATTGCGCCGTTTGACGGCGAGGTGGCCTCTATTTTCCAGACCAAACATGCCATCGGTTTACTGAGCGACAGCGGTATTGAACTGCTGATCCACGTCGGCATCGATACCGTCAAGCTCGACGGTGCGCCGTTTACCATCCATGTGAAAGAGGGCGATAAGGTCAAGGCGGGTGACCTGCTGCTGACCTTCGATCGTCAGGCGATTATCGATGCCGGTTATGACCTGGCAACGCCAATTATTATCAGCAACAGCGACGACTATCCGGGGCTGGACATCAGCGCCGTCAGTGCGGTGACCGCTGGTCAGCCGCTGTTAACCGTACAGCATTAATCACAGGAGAGAGAGATGAAAACATTCCCGCATACGTTTCTTTGGGGCGGCGCGACCGCGGCCAATCAGGTCGAGGGCGCTTATCTGGAAGAGGGTAAAGGACTATCAACCTCCGACGTACAGCCGCACGGCGTTTTTGGTGAAGTTGTCGAACGTGTGCCGGGTGATGCCGGCATTAAGGACGTGGCTATCGATTTCTATCATCGCTACCCGGAAGATATCGCGCTGTTCGCCGAAATGGGCTTTAACTGCCTGCGAGTCTCCATTGCCTGGACGCGCATCTTCCCCAACGGCGATGATGCCGAGCCCAATGAAGCGGGTCTGGCGTTTTACGACAAATTATTCGATGAGATGGCACTGCACAACATCACCCCGCTGGTGACGCTGTCGCATTATGAAATGCCGTGGGCGCTGGTGAAAAACTACGGCGGCTGGGGTAACCGCAAGGTGATTGGCTTCTTCGAACGTTACGCTCGTACCGTGTTTGAACGCTTCAAGGGTAAAGTCAAACTGTGGCTGACCTTCAACGAAATCAATATGTCGCTGCACGCGCCGATGACCGGCGTTGGTCTGCCAGCGGACAGCAGTAAAGCCGACATTTACCAAGCCATCCACCATCAGCTGGTGGCGAGCGCACTGGCGGTGAAAGCGTGCCATGAAATCGTCCCGGAAGGGAAAATCGGCAATATGCTGCTGGGTGGCTTGATGTATCCGCTGAGCTGCAAGCCAGACGACGTGTTTAAAACTCTGCAGGAAAACCGCAGCTGGCAGTTCTTCGGCGACGTACAGTGCCGCGGCGCGTATCCGGGCTATATGTTGCGCTATTTCCGCGATAACGGTTTTGAACTCACGATTACCGATAGCGACCGCGAAGCGCTGAAATACACCGTCGATTTCATCTCCTTTAGCTACTACATGACCGGCTGCGTCACCGCCGATGAAGCGCTGAATAACAAAGCGCGCGGCAACATTCTCAACATGGTGCCAAACCCGCATCTGGAGAGCTCGGAGTGGGGCTGGCAGATTGACCCTCTGGGTCTGCGTACCTTGCTGAATGTCCTGTGGGATCGCTATCAGAAGCCGCTGTTTATCGTGGAAAACGGTCTGGGAGCGAAGGATAAAGTGGAAGCCGACGGCAGCATCAATGATGACTATCGCATCAGCTACCTCAACGATCATCTGGTGCAGGCGCGTGAAGCCATTGAAGACGGCGTTGAGCTGATGGGCTTTACCAGCTGGGGGCCAATCGATCTGGTCAGCGCCTCGAAAGCCGAGCTGTCCAAACGCTATGGTTTTATCTACGTTGACCGTAACGATGACGGCAGCGGCACGCTGGCGCGCAGTAAGAAGAAAAGCTTTGGCTGGTATAAAGAGGTGATTGCGACTCACGGCGCAAGCTTGAAAGAGTAAGTCTGAAGTGAACTGCGCTTTATCCGGCCTGAAAGCAGGATAAAGCGCGGTGTTTTAGCCCGCTTTTCGGGCACGCAGAATGAAAATCATCGGCCGCTCTTTCTCTTCATCAAGCGCAGGGTTGGCGGCAATTTGCTCCGCCGTTGGTCCCCACTCATTAAGATGTTCAATCACGAACCCTGCGGCAACCAGCGCGTTAATCCAGCTGCCCAGCGTACGGTGCTGTTTCTTTACGCCGTCGGTAAACCAGTTGCTGATACGCTCACCTTCTTGCTGATAGCGGCTCACCGGCCAACTTTTCTGCCCGTGTTCATCCACCTGCCAGCCCTGTTTGAGCGGAGCGGTATAGATTGGGTGTTCGGCGGTGAATACCAGCGTCCCCCCCGGCGTTAATGCCTGATAGACGTTGGCCAAAAGCGGAGCAATATCCGGCAAATAGTGCAGCGTCAGCGAGCTGTAGACCAGTTCGCAGCTATTGGTGGGCAGATTGAGGGCCTGCAAATCTTCGCGGCGGTACGCAATACCGTCGCCGTCGGTCATCTCGCGTGCGCGTTCCAGCATCAACCTGGAAAGATCGAGGCCGGTGACCTGCGCTGCGCCCTGGTCGCGCGCCCAGCGGCAAAACCAGCCGTAGCCGCAGCCGAGGTCCACAACCTTCAGGCCGGTTACCTCAGGCAGCATCTGCTGAATAGTGGGCCATTCCGGCGCGCCGTCCAGCCCCTTGACCGAACGATCAAGGGTGGCATATCCGGCGAAGAAATTGGCATCGTCGTAAATGTTCTGACTCATGTTCACTCCGTGAATTCTCAGTGTTTTTAGCTGTATTTAAGTATGTCTGTTTATGTTCCCACACGCTTTACTTAAGAGATTTGCTTCATCTAAATTATGATCACACCCTTATTTTGTAACCTGACCGATGATATGAATCTCACTGTGAAAAAAAGCGTGCTGTCTGGTTTGCCCCTGCTCATCGCGCTGGCTGGCTGTGCACCCTCGCACGATATTGGCTCTCCTGCAAAACAGCAGGTTCCGGCCTCAACTGTCTCAACCGACCTTCCTGCGGCGGTACAGCACGGCTGGCCACAGAGTCACTGGTGGCAGGATTATCATGACCCGCAGCTCAATAGCTTAGTGAGCCGCGCACTGGCTAATTCACCGGATATGCAGATTGCCGATCAGCGCATCAAGCTGGCGGAAGCCCAGGCGAGAATGTCGCAGGCAAACCTCGGCCCGGAAGTTGATTTTGGCGCCAGCGTTGAGCGGCAAAAAATGTCGGCAGAGGGCCTGATGGGGCCTTTCGCCACCGATACCGACGGTAACACGGGTCCCTGGTACACTAATGGGACGTTCGGTTTAACGGCCGGTTGGGATCTTGACCTGTGGGGCAAGAACCGGGCTCTGGTTCAGGCGCGTATTGGTGAAGTTAAAGCGCAGTTGGCCGAACAGGCACAAACTCGAGAACTGCTATCCAGCAGCGTGGCGCGTCTGTACTGGCAGTGGCAGACCGAGGCGGCAATCCAGGATGTTCTCCAGCAGATTAAAAATGAGCAGAATAATATTGTCACCGTGGATACCGCGCTGCTCGAACATGGTATCACCAACTCGGCGGAAGGGGCGGAGAACGATATCAACGTCAGCAAAACCGATGAGCAGCTGGCGGATGTCGCTGGCAACATGAAAGAGATTGAAGCCCGGTTGATGGCGTTGACCAACAGCCAGAGCCAGTCGCTGAATTTGCGCAAAACGGCACTGCCTGCCGTCGCCAGCAAAATGCCGACAACGTTAGGTTATGAGCTGCTGGCGCGTCGTCCTGATTTGCAGGAGGCGCATTGGTATATCGAGGCGTCACTGAGCGAAATCGACGCGGCGAAAGCGGCATTTTATCCGGATATCAACCTGATGGCCTTCCTGCAGCAGGATGCGTTGCACTTAAGCGATTTGTTCCGCCACTCGGCGCAGCAGATGGGCGTCACCGCAGGCTTAACGCTGCCAATCTTTGATAGCGGCCGTCTCAACGCCAACCTGGATATTGCCAGCGCGCAGAACAATCTTTCCATTGCCAAATACAACAAAGCGGTGGTCGATGCGGTTAATCAGGTGGCGAAAACCGCAAGCCAGGTGGAAACGCTGATGGCGAAAAACCAGCAGCAGGCACAGGTTGAAAAAGATGTGCAGCGGGTGGTCAATCTGGCGCAGCAGCGCAAGAATGCCGGGATTATTTCGGGGGCAAAAGTGAGCGTGGCGAAACTGCCGGCGCTGCAGGAGCGAATTAGCGCAATCCGTCTTCACGGCCAGTGGATTGACGCCAGCATTCAGCTGACCTCCGCGCTGGGCGGTGGCTACCACATCACCGACAAATAATTGATACAGTGAATATTGCCCTTCCGTTTATACGGCGGAAGGGCATCTCCGCAACATCTCAAAACGCTTTTCCGCGATTTTTGTTATTCCTGCGGCTTTCTCGCTTCCCGCCGCTTCAGCCACCAGCGCAGTGCAATCACCAGGACAACGGCCAGCGCCAGCCAAATCAAATGCTTCAGGTGTTTGTCCAGATGATGGAGCCATGGGCCGATCGCTTCGCCGCCAAGATAGCCGAGCGTGGTAAACAGCAGCGCCCAGATAAGCGCCCCGACAATATTGAGTGGCAGGAAAATTTTCGGCGGCAGGCCGCTGGCGCCAATCAGCAACGGGCCGATTACCCGAAAACCATACATAAAGCGCGTGCCGATAACGAACAGGTAAGGATGGCTCTTAATTAAGCGTTGCGCCTTGCGAATTCGCGCCTGATGGCGTGAGAAACGCTTAAGTAACCGTCCGCCAAACCGCCGCCCAAGTAGGTACAGCAGCTGATCGCCAATCATGCCGCCCAGCGCTACCGAAATCACCACCAGTGGAAATTTCAACAGACCCTGATGTGCCGCCACGCCGCCGAGCAGCGTAATTGTCTCGCCTTCTGCCATGCTGCCGATAATCAGCGCAGCGTAGCCATAGTGGGAAATCAGGTTATTGATATCCATGCAAACACATACTCCTTACAACGTCATTCCCTTAATGATACACCCTGATGAGCAGGCTGCGGCTGCGTCTATTTTTCACGTTGTACATAAAATAATCCATTAGCGTGAATTATACTTACAGCAACGTGGTACGAAGCCGTGCAGAGGAGGCGTTATGAACCATGTATGGGGACTTTTCTCCCACCCTGACAAAGAAATGCATATTATCCGTAGCGAGAACGAAACCGTTTCTCACCACTATGTGCATCACGTACTGATCATGGCGGCCATTCCGGTCATCTGTGCTTTCATTGGTACCACCCAGCTTGGCTGGAACTTTGGCGATGGCAATGTCGTCAGGCTTTCGGTCATGACCGGGCTGGGAATGGCAGTGCTGTTCTACGCCTTAATGCTGGCGGGCGTCGCGGTGATGGGCCGGGTTATCTGGTGGATGGCGCGTCACTATGCTAATAGACCGTCGCTCAAGCGCTGTATGGTGTTTGCCGGCTATGTGGCAACGCCTATCTTCCTGAGCGGTATCGTTGCGCTGTATCCGCTGGTTTGGCTGTGTGCGCTGGTCGGTACGGTGGCGCTGTTTTACACCGGCTATCTGCTTTACGTCGGCATCCCAACCTTCCTCAACATTGACCGGGAAGAAGGGCTGAGCTTTGCCAGTTCGACGCTGGCAATCGGCGTGCTGGTGCTGGAAGTGCTGCTGGCGCTGACCGTTGTGCTGTGGGGCTACGGCTACCGTCTGTTCTGATGTCTTAACTCATTGCTGGCGTGGATATAATCACGCCAGCAATGCAGCATTTATTCACTATTCTTTACTGGTAGATTCCGCGCACTCCGCGCTATGATGAGCTATTCCGCTTCGTAACCGTTTGGTGCGAAGCGGTTGTCTATCATAATGTGCATAAATAACCGCCAGAATACTCACCATGCAGAAATTTCGTGTTTCCCTGCTCAGCCTTGCTTTAGTGCTGGCTGTGCCTTTTGCGCCTCAGGCGAGTGCAAAAACGGCCGTCTCTGCCGTGGCCTCGCAGCCGGATATTGCCTCCGGTAGCGCAATGATTGTCGATCTGAATACTAATAAAGTCATTTATTCAAACCAGCCGGATCTCGTGCGCCCGATGGCCTCGATAACCAAGCTGATGACGGCGATGGTGGTGCTGGATGCGCATTTACCGCTGGATGAAGTGCTGACGGTTGATATCAGCCACACGCCGGAAATGAAGGGAATTTATTCGCGCGTACGTTTGAACAGTCAGATCAGCCGTAAAAATATGCTGCTGCTGGCGCTGATGTCTTCTGAAAACCGCGCGGCGGCAAGCCTGGCCCACCATTATCCAGGCGGTTATGACGCGTTTATTCGTGCAATGAATGCGAAAGCCAAAGCGCTGGGCATGACCCGTACCCGCTACGTCGAGCCAACGGGGCTGTCGATTCACAACGTGTCGACCGCGCGTGATCTGACGAAACTGCTGATTGCCACCAAACAGTATCCGCTGATTGGCCAGTTGAGCACGACGAAAGAAGATACTGCGACCTTTGCCCATCCGGCTTACACGCTGCCATTCCGCAATACCAATCATCTGGTGTACCGCGATAACTGGAGTATTCAGTTGACCAAAACCGGCTTTACCAATGCTGCCGGTCACTGTTTGGTGATGCGCACCGTGATGAACAATCGCCCGGTGGCGATGGTGGTGATGGATGCGTTTGGCAAATATACCCACTTCGCCGACGCCAGTCGTCTGCGCACGTGGGTGGAGACCGGGAAAGTGATGCCGGTTCCGGCGGCGGCGCTGAGCTATAAAAAGCAAAAAGAAGCCCAGGTGGAAGGCGATATCGCCAGGGCCCAGCGTAGCGGGCAGACCACCCAGGAAGATTAGTCCTTGAAACATTCAGGTTAGATCAAGGCGGCAATTGAACGAATCCCAGGCGCGTACATAAGGACGTGACTGGGGGGAGTAAAGGCCGCCAATGCCGAGATAGCTTGAATGATAACGTGTAGATTATTCCGGCAACGTCCAGTCACCGTCATTGAGTGGGCGTTGCATGATCACCGTATCTCGCCAGTCTCCTAGCTTATAGCCGACGCTGCGCAGCTGTCCCACCACTTCAAATCCATGTTTCTTATGCAGGCGCAACGAGCCGGTATTGTTATTGCCGTCGCCAATCACCGCCAGCATTTGTCGCCACGGCCCTTTTTCGCATATCGCAATCAGCGCGGCGAGCAGGTGGCTGCCGATACCGTGCGCGGTCATGTCGGTATCGACATAGATAGATTCTTCAAGGGTATAGCGATAGGCCGGACGAGGGCGATAGGGGCTGGCATAGCAATAGCCGGCAATCTCGCCGCGGTAGAGCGCCACCAGCCAGGGCAAACCCTGTTGCTGGATGTGACTCATTCGTTGACGCATCTCGTCAATGGAAGGGGGGACTTCTTCAAACGAGGCGCGTCCGTTGAGGACATGCCAGGCGTACAGCGCCGCAATGGCCTGAACATCGTCGGCTCTGGCGTCGCGGATTTCAATATCGGCGTCGCAGGCGACATCAAGCGTGGACATTCTCGAATTCCTTGTAGTGACAAACGCGTTTGGGGCGTAAGCCCGGAGCGCAAAAATAACGCGCCCGGCTTACGCCTGCTTGACGATATTATGCGTCAGTTTTCTCACCCCAGTATTTCAGTTTACTGGTTTTACCAATACCCGGATTCATACTGTTGGTCGGGTCGTTTTCGTGATAATGACGTTTGAGATTATCATCCGCTTCGTACAGATGTCCCACGTTATGTTCCGCCGGGTACTGCGCGCCGCGCGCACGCAACAGTTCCAGCATTTGTTCTTTCAATTCGTGCGGATCGACGCCTTTTTTGACGATGTAATCCTGGTGGAATACGTGGCACATAAAGTGGCCGTAGTAGAGTTTATGCACCAGCTTGCTGTCGATCTCCGCCGGTAAATGCTCAAACCACTCGGTGTCATTACGGCGCAGCGCAATGTCGAGTGCCAGAATATCTTCCACGTCATCCGCGTGAACCGCCTGATAGCGAATCGCCGCACCCGCCGCCGCGAAGCGGTGCAGGAAGGCTTTGCTGCCTTCTTCCGGCGTACAGGCGAAGAAGTCACCCTCCGCTTGCTTAAAGTATTCAGTCAGCCAGTTTTGCGCTTCTTGAATGCCGTCACCGGACATTTTCAGCAGCAGGTGGTGCTCGTATTTATCGCGCCAGGTTTTCATGCGCTCCGGCAGGTGCGCAGGGAAAACGTGCCCCAGCTTTTGCATAAAGCGGTCGGTGAAGTGCGGTTTAAACAGCGACACTTTTTCCAGCATCGCATCGGTACGCCCTTTCATGGTGAAGAAGAACGGCATCTTGTCGGTGCCGAGCTTGTCGATCATGAGGAAAGTATCTTTGCCGTATTGTTCAGCAATATCGTAGATATCGCGGTGCATATATTCACCCGCGACCGGCAGATTGTTGAATTCCGCCAGGATGTGGCGGCGAATTTCGGTCAGCACGTCCGGCTGATTGGTGCCGATGTAGAAAACCTGCTGGCTTTTTTCTGCCGGGAAGGTGTCGAGGCGTACGGCAAATACCGTCAGCTTGCCTGCACAGCCAGAGGACTCAAACAGACGATCCGGGTCGGCGTTGTAGCGCGCTGGGGTGTCGGCGTTCACATCGCGCACGCGATTGACGTAGTCGTGGTCGTGCGCATGACGGCCGTCGTGCTGCACGTCGCTATCCTTCACGCGCTCATCGTCGAGCTTGCTCAAGATCTGCTCCGGCGTTTCGCCCAGATCGATCCCCAGATGGTTGACCAGCTTCAGCTTGCCCTGTTCATCAATGCGCGCAAACAGCGACATTTCGGTATAGGCGGGGCCACGCTGAACCAGCGAACCACCGGAGTTATTGCAAATGCCGCCGATAACCGACGCGCCGATGCAGGAAGAACCGATCACTGAATGCGGCTCGCGACCAAACGGCTTCAGCGCTTTTTCCAGCGAATAGAGGGTGGTGCCCGGCCAGGCCAGGACCTGCTCGCCTTTATCCAACAGGTGCAGTTTGTCGAGTCGCAGGGTGCTGATGATGACGATTTCACGGTCATAGTCGTTGCCGCTTGGCGTGGAGCCTTCGGTCAGACCGGTGTTGGCGGCCTGCATCAGAATAATTTTGTCCGCCGCCACGCAGGCGCTCAGGACGCGCCAAAGCTCCAGCAGCGTGCCGGGAAAGACCACGGCGAGGGCGTCGCCGTGACCAGAACGAAAGCCTTTGCGATAGCGGGCGGTTTTAGCGGGGTCGGTCAGCAGGTGAGCGTGACCAACCAGGCGGGAGAGTTCGTTAATCAACGCGTTATTATCGATTGAAGTTTGAGAAGACATTCTCCACTCCTTGTGGTGGGACGAATTTTTTTTCGTTTCTAAGAATAGCGCTTTGTATGATCATTTGGTGAGTGAATGTTTCTAAAAATCAGAGAATAAACCTTAGCTTTCTGTACCGGGGTCATTTAAGTTTATGGCAAACTGCGGTTTTTCATCGACTCTCGCCGCCTAAACCGGCACGCACTCAAAGAGACTATAAGAATATGAAATGGCTATTATCTGTAAGCGTCGCCGTGAGCCTGGCGCTACAACCCGCTCTGGCTGAGGATCTGTTCGGCAATCATCCGCTGACGCCGCAGGCGCGGGACGCCTTCGTGAGCGAACTGCTGAAGAAGATGACCGTCGATGAAAAAATTGGTCAGCTGCGACTGATTAGCGTCGGTCCGGATAACCCGAAAGAAGCTATCCGCGAGATGATCAAAGACGGCCAGGTGGGGGCTATTTTTAACACCGTCACCCGCCAGGATATCCGCGCGATGCAAGATCAGGTGATGTCGCTTAGCCGCCTGAAAATCCCGCTGTTCTTTGCCTATGACGTGGTGCACGGTCAACGCACCGTGTTTCCGATTAGCCTCGGTTTAGCCTCGACGTTTAACCTTGATGCGGTGAAAACCGTTGGCCGCGTGTCGGCCTACGAAGCGGCTGATGATGGTCTGAACATGACCTGGGCGCCAATGGTGGATGTCTCGCGCGATCCGCGCTGGGGCCGCGCCTCAGAAGGGTTTGGTGAAGACACCTATTTAACCTCCATCATGGGTGAGACCATGGTGAAAGCGATGCAGGGTAAAAGCCCGGCGGATCGCTACTCGGTGATGACCAGCGTCAAGCACTTTGCCGCCTACGGCGCGGTGGAGGGCGGTAAAGAATACAACACTGTCGATATGAGTTCGCAGCGGCTGTTTAACGACTATATGCCACCGTACAAAGCTGGGCTGGATGCGGGCAGCGGTGCGGTGATGATCGGCCTGAACTCGCTTAACGGCACGCCGGCAACCTCCGACGCGTGGCTGCTGAAAGATGTGCTGCGTAACCAGTGGGGCTTTAAAGGCATTACCGTCTCCGATCACGGGGCCATTAAAGAGCTTATCAAGCACGGCGTCGCGGCCGACCCGGAAGATGCCGTACGCGTGGCGCTGAAGTCCGGTATTGATATGAGCATGAGCGACGAGTACTACAGCAAGTACCTGCCGGGGCTGGTGAAATCCGGCAAGATAACCATGGCAGAGCTGGATGACGCGACGCGTCACGTGCTGAACGTGAAATACGATATGGGGCTGTTTAACGACCCGTATAGCCATCTTGGGCCGAAAGATTCTGACCCGCAGGATACCAATGCGGAAAGCCGCCTGCATCGTACCGAAGCCCGTGAAGTGGCGCGCCAAAGCCTGGTGCTGCTGAAAAACCGTCTGGAAACCTTACCGCTGAAGAAAGACGCGACCGTTGCCGTTGTGGGTCCACTGGCGGATAGCCAGCGTGACGTAATGGGTAGTTGGTCGGCTGCGGGCGTGGCCGGGCAGTCGGTCACCGTGCTGAGCGGCATCAAAAATGTGATGGCCGGGCAGGGTAAAGTGGTGTACGCCAAAGGCGCGAATGCCACCAATGACAAAGGCATCGTGGACTTCCTGAACCTGTACGAAGAGGCGGTGAAAATCGACCCGCGCTCGCCGCAGGCGATGATTGATGAAGCGGTCAACGCGGCCAAACAATCTGACGTGGTGGTGGCGGTTGTCGGCGAAGCGCAGGGCATGGCCCATGAGGCGTCCAGCCGTACCGAGCTCTCTATTCCTAAGAGCCAGCAGGATCTGATCGCTGCGCTGAAAGCTACCGGTAAGCCGCTGGTGCTGGTGCTGATGAACGGCCGTCCGCTGACGCTGGTGAAAGAAGATCAGCAGGCGGATGCCATTCTGGAAACCTGGTTTGCCGGTACTGAAGGCGGCAACGCCATCGCTGACGTGCTGTTTGGTGACTACAACCCGTCCGGTAAGCTGCCGATGTCCTTCCCACGCTCCGTGGGGCAGATCCCGCAGTACTACAGCCATCTCAACACCGGTCGTCCGTACAACGCTGACAAGCCGAACAAATACACGTCGCGCTACTTTGATGAAGCCAACGGCCCGCTGTATCCGTTTGGCTATGGTCTGAGCTACACCACCTTCAGCGTCTCTGATGTGAAAATGTCGGCACCGACCATGAAGGCAGACGGCAAGGTAACCGCCAGCGTGCAGGTGACCAACACCGGCAAACGTGAAGGGGCGACGGTCATTCAGATGTACCTGCAGGACGTGACTGCCTCGATGAGCCGTCCGGTGAAACAGCTGAAAGGCTTTGAGAAAGTCAGTCTGAAACCGGGCGAAACCCAGACAGTCAGCTTCCCGATTGACGAAAGCCAGCTGAAGTTCTGGAACCAGCAGATGAAGTACGCCGCAGAGCCGGGCAAATTTAATGTCTTTATCGGCGTGGATTCTGCTCGCGTGAAGCAAGGCGAATTCGAACTGCAGTAAGTTTTGCCCAATGCCTCAAACCGCACTGAGTCATCCCCTCTTCCCGCCGGGAGAGGGGTAGCGGTTGTTGAACTCTCTCCCTGTTGGGGAGAGGGTGAGGGAGGCAACCCCCCAATCCCAATCCTCACGCTACTTTGTGAACCTCATCACGATTTTTGTCTCTACGGCGTAGAATCTGCGCTAAATAGCCTGTTTTTTATCCGCTAAATCGCAAGTGACGTGATTGATATCACGACTTAAACCCCGTGCATGTCACCGATTTGTGCGCCAGTTCAAACGCGACCCCACCGTGTGAGAACAGGCGTGATGCCTTTCACTAATACGTAAAAAAGCCCACATCTGCCCGACGAGAGAATCCGGGAATCCGCGTTAAATGCAGCTATCTCAATATCAGCAGGTAGCGACATGAAGATTTCACTGCATAACACCTCTCTGGACCGTAGCGGCAAAACGCCGCTGACCGCGCAGCTGCAACAGTTGATTGATGAAATCGATCGCGCAGGTGGTGGCACGCTGGTGGTGCCGCCGGGAGACTGGATGACCGGCACGTTGGTTCTGCCGTCAAATTTCACTTTGCATCTGGAGGCCGGGGCGCGCTTACTGGCCAGCCCGCACGTCGCTGATTACCCGGCTGAGCTGACGCAAACCGTCGCCGAACTCTCGCGGATGGCGCTAATTTATGCCCGCCATGCGCACCACATTACGTTGAGTGGAGCAGGTAGCCTGGTTGGAGGGGCGAGTGCCTGGTTCTCTGCCAGCGCCGATGATCAGGGCTATCGCCAGCCGAAAACCATGCGCCCGCGCATGCTGGTACTGGAAGGCTGCCAGCAGGTACGGGTTCGTGATATCACCATCAGCGATTCGCCAATGTGGACAGCGCACCTGGTGAGCTGTAATCAGGTGTTTATCCAGAATCTCACCATCGATAACGACCTGGCGCTGTCCAATACCGACGCGCTGGATATCGACAGCTGCCAGCACGTCCATATCAGCGACAGCTATTTCAGCGCCGCCGACGACGGTATCTGCATCAAAACCACCCGCAAGCCGGAAGGTTTACAGCAGGCCACTCGCCACGTGGTGGTCAACAACTGCCTGATTCGTTCGAAAAGCTGCGCCATCAAAGTCGGGACAGAAACCTTCGCCGATATCAGCCATATCGCGGTACATAACTGCTCGATTTTTGAATCTAACCGCGGCATTGGCCTGGTCTCGCGTGATGGCGGTCAGTTCAGCCAGTTTATCTTCAGCAATATTCTCTTCGATTGCCGCCACGGCCATCCGTGCCACTGGGGCAAAGCCGACCCGGTATTTATCTCGGTACGCCATCGCGACCCGCAAATTCAGCCGGGCAGGATAGAGGACATCACCTTCAGCCAGCTCTCCGGCGTGGGGGAGGGGGCAATTAACCTGCACAGCGAAACGCCGGGCGATATTCGTCACGTGACCTTCAATTCGCTCTCTTTACAGCAGTTGGCTGGGCTATCCGACGAACAGGGCTACTACGACATTCGTCCACCGTGTAACCCGGCAAGCCCAACCGGCATGGGGCTGGATAACGCCTATCGCGTTAATCCGCAAACCGGCCGCGCCTGGGGCGTTGAAGGATATCCGGGAGGGCTGCCCGCGTTGTACGCCAACGGCGTTTGGGGGCTGACGCTCAACGATGTGCGTATCCGTCGGCCACAGCCGCTGCCATCGAGCTGGAGTGTTAACGCTATCGTGCAGGAAAACGCCGACGCCTGAATCTATTTGATGCTGGCGCGGCGAAGCACCGCGCCGTTCTTTACTGTTCAAGGGGATGGAAAATGATAAAAAAAGTGCGGGAGATAAAACTCCACAACTACATCTGCTTTGGTATGGCAGATGTGATTGGTTCGGGCGCGTTTACTCTGGTGAGCGCCTGGCTGCTGTTCTTCCTGACCACCTTCTGCGGCCTGACGCCGATTGAAGCCGGCTCGCTGTTCGCCGTGGCGCGTATTGTCGATGTGATCATGTGCCCGCTGATGGGCTACATTTCCGATAATTTCCACAAAACGCGTCTGGGTCGCCGATTTGGTCGTCGCCGTTTCTTCCTGCTGCTGAGTATCCCTCTGGTGACGGTCTACAGCCTGCTGTGGGTGCAGGGCTTTGGCTACAGGACCTATCTGCTGGCCTATATTTTGTTCGAAATCGTCTACTCGATGATCATGATCCCTTACGACACCCTGTCGGCGGAGATGACTTCGGACTTCACGAAACGCTCGAAGCTCACCAGCGCCCGTATGTACATTGCCCAGTTCGCCGGTTTTACCGCGGCCTTCCTGCCGGGGCGACTGCTGGCGTATTTCGGCTCTGACTCGGCTATCTCCTTTTTCTACGCCGGGGCCATTTTCACTGTTGCCTTCATGATCGTGCTGTTTTTTGTCTACTTCGGCACCTGGGAACGCTCGCTCGAAGAGATTGAGCTCAGCGAGCGCAGCATTGTGCATGAAGAGAAGCAGCCGCTGGCGAAGCGCCTGTTCGATATTTACTACGACTTCGTTTCAACGCTGAAAATTAAAACTTTCCGTTCGCACCTGGGCATGTATCTGGGTGGTTCGGTAGCACAGGATATTTTCAACTCGGTCTTTACCTATTTTGTGGTGTTCGCATTGGCAACATCGTCAGTTGTCGCCAGTAACCTGCTCAGTGTGATTAACGGCCTGCAGTTCTTTGGCGTCGGCGTGGCGACGTGGTTGACCCTGCGCTACTCCCCATCCCGCGCGTTTGCGACCCAGGCGCTGATGGCGCTGATGGCGTTTGTGTTGTTTGCGGTGACCTACCTCAACGGATCCACCAGTATGGCGATGCTGTACCTGGCGGCGGGCGTTGCAGGCCTTGCGCGCGGCGGTATCTATTCCATTCCATGGAACAACTACACCTTCGTGGCTGACGTGGATGAAATCCTTACCTGCAGCCGTCGTGAAGGGATCTTCGCCGGCTTTATGAGCCTGCTGCGTAAAGCCTCTCAGGCGCTGTCTATCTTCCTCGTCGGCGTCGCGCTGCAGATGTCCGGTTTTGTGACCGGCCATACCAGTCAGCCTGAGTCGGCTATCAACATGATCCTCGCCATCATGATTATTCTGCCAGTGGCGCTCACCCTGTGGGGCATCTGGTCGGCCTTCCAGTTCAAAGTGAACAGCCGGACTCACGCCGTGCTCAACGAGGAAGTGGCGCGTCTGAAACAGGGCGGCAGCAAAGCCACCGTCACGGCCGAAACCAAAGAAATTATCGAAAGCCTGACCGGTATGCCGTATGAGCAGTGCTGGGGTGACAATACCGTCGGTCACGTTAATCGCAGCCTGCTGAAAGCCAAGCAGCATCAGGTTCAACTGCATAACGCATAAGCTTTTCCTGACGCTGGCGTCGGGATGATTTTTGCACTGTGTTCTCCCGGGCAAGCAACGCGACCCCGGGACTTTTTTTGGATAACGGACATGACTGACAGGACTTTATACATTCAGCAGGGGATTTGGGCGCGCCTCGGTTTGCCACGTGAGCTGGCCTGGGGTTTTATCGGCGTTTTTCTGTTTATCACCGGCGCGACCATTGAACAGAGCTGGCTGGCGTCACTACTTCAACAGCGCGGCCTTGATGCCGTGCACATTAGCCTGCTGTCATCGGTGTTCGGTCTGTGCGTCGCCGCCATCTCGTGGTTCTCTGGTATTGGCGCGGGCGTACTGGGCGTGCGTCGGTTGATGTGGCTGGCGACCGTGCTCTATTTTCTTGGATCGATACCGTTCATTTTTGTCGCCTTGCCGGACGGCAACTACCCGATGATGATGGTGAGCTACGCGATTCGCGGCATGGCCTACCCGCTGTTTGCCTACTCGTTTCTGGTGTGGATTAACCAGCGCTGCGAGGCGCGTATTCTGGGTCGCGCTGTCTCCTGGTTCTGGATTGCTTTTGGTGTTGGGATGACTATCGTTGGGCCGTGGTTTTCGGGATACATGATCCCGCGCGTAGGCGAGACCACCACGCTACTATCAGGTTTTCTCTTCGTGCTGGCCGGGTGCGGGTGCGCGCTGGTTCTCAACCGCGACAGGCCGCACTGGCAGCGGGATGTGGCGATAGGCCCGGCGCTGGCGGAAGGGATTACCGTGCTGGCGCGTGAGCCGAAAATGCGCCTTGCGGTGGTGGTGAAAACCATCAACGACATTGGCAAATTCTCGCTGGTCATTCTGATGCCGGTCTATCTGCCGCGGTTTGGTTTTAGCATTGAGGAGTGGCTGACGATTTGGGGGCTGGTCAATGTGGTGAATATATTCGCCAACTACTTCTTCGGCTGGCTGGGCGACATGATTGGCTGGCGCAACACGGTGGCGTGGTTCGCCGGGACGTTGTGTGGGCTGTCGGCGCTGGCAGTGTGCTATGCGCCGGTGCTGTTTGGCCATAGCAGTACGGCGCTGGTTATCGCGCTGGCGATTTACGCCATCGGCCTCGGTGCGTTTGGCCCACTCAGCGCGCTGATTCCCTCGCTGCTGCCGGAGAACAAAGGGGCGGCGATCTCCTGCCTGAATTTAGGTTCCGGGCTGAGTAATTTTGTCGGCCCGCTTATCGTCACGCTGTGCGTGAATCCGCTGGGCGTAGAGGGGACGCTGTGGGTGATTGCGCTGCTGTACTTCGCCGCCAGCGTGCTGACTCTCCCATTAAAAATGCCAGAAAACAGCTAATTGGCGAAAAATCGTCTACGCTTTTTGCTCAAGCGCCGTTTTTTATTGAGCGCCAATAAGAGGAAAGCGTATGACGATTTTACGGGGATGGAGCGGCCCGCTGGTGTTGCTGGCGGCGGTCAGCCTGCCGTTGCAGGCCGCCGAGCCGGTGAAAGTGGGCTCGAAAATAGACACCGAAGGGGCGCTGCTGGGCAATATCATTTTGCAGGTGCTGGAAAGCCACGGCGTTAAAACCGTCAATAAAGTGCAGCTCGGGACCACGCCGGTAGTGCGCGGTGCGATTACCTCCGGCGAGCTGGATATCTATCCGGAATACACCGGTAATGGCGCGTTTTTCTTCAAAGATGAAAACGACCCCGCGTGGAAAAATGCCCAGGCTGGCTATGAGAAAGTGAAAAAGCTGGATGCGGAGAAAAATCATCTGGTTTGGCTGACGCCGGCACCGGCCAACAACACCTGGACCATCGCCGTGCGTAAAGACGTGGCGGAAAAGGATAAACTGACGTCGCTTGCCGATCTGAGCCGTTACCTGAAAGACGGCGGCACCTTCAAGTTGGCGGCTTCAGCTGAATTTATCGAACGCGCCGATGCGCTACCCGCCTTTGAAAAAGCCTACGATTTCAAACTGAGCCAGGATCAACTGCTGTCGCTGGCAGGTGGCGATACGGCGGTGACCATCAAAGCCGCCGCTCAGCAAACTTCCGGGGTGAATGCGGCGATGGCCTACGGTACCGATGGTCCAGTGGCAGCGCTGGGGCTGCAAACCCTGAGCGATCCGAAAGGCGTACAGCCCATTTATGCGCCAACGCCGGTGGTGCGTGAAGCGGTGCTGAAAGCCTACCCGGATCTTGACCAGTGGCTGAAGCCGGTCTTTGCCAGCCTTGACGAGAAGACCCTGCAAACGCTGAACGCGAAGATCGCGGTCGAAGGGTTGGATGCCAAAAGCGTCGCCGCAGGCTATCTGAAGCAAAAAGGGTGGGCGAAGTAATCGGTTATTCGCGTGCCTGACTGTCAAAACCGCGTGGTGGCGCTGCTGGCGCTGATATTGCTGGCCGCCGCCGCGCTGCCGTTCGTCAATTTTGCCCCGAACCGTCTGGTCTCGGGCGACGGCCTGTGGCTGTGGCAGGTGTGGTCCTTCCCGCCGCTGGCGCTGTTGCCGATCCCGCTGCTATTTATGGCCTTATGCTATTTGCCCGGACGCGCCGCAAGCCTACTTATCCTGCTGCTGGCGCAGGTTGGCTTCACTCTATTGCTGTGGCTTGGCGGCGAAGCGGCGCATCGGCTGGCAGAAACCAGCAGCCCACTGGCACGTACCTCACCCGGCAGTGGGCTGTGGCTGTCGCTGCTGCTCATGCTGCTTATCTGTAGCGATGCCATACGCCGTCTTACCGCTCATGCTCTCTGGCGCTGGCTGCTGAATGTCCAGTTGTGGCTGCTGCCGTGCTGGCTGCTGTGGAGCGGGGCGCTCGATGGGCTCTCGCTGCTCAAAGAGTACGCCAACCGCCAGGAGACATTTGATGATGCGCTGCATCAGCATCTGACGCTCTTGTGGGGCACGCTGCTGCCGGGCCTGATACTGGGTATTCCGCTGGGGCTTTGGTGCTGGCGGCATCCAGGGCGGCAGTCGAGCGTGTTCACGGTGCTCAATATTATTCAAACCATTCCGTCGGTGGCGCTGTTTGGCGTGCTAATTGCGCCGCTGGCGGGGCTGGTCCAGCATTTTCCGTGGCTGTCGACGCTTGGCATCGCGGGCACCGGCCTGACGCCGGCGCTGATCGCGCTGGTGCTTTATGCGCTGTTGCCATTAGTGCGCGGAGTGGTCGCCGGTATGCAGCAGGTGTCGCCTCAGGTGCTGGAGAGCGCGGCGGCGATGGGCATGGGCCGTGGGCAGACTTTTTTCCGCGTCCAGCTCCCGTTAGCCTTGCCGGTACTGCTGCGCAGTCTGCGGGTGGTGGTGGTACAGACGGTAGGCATGGCGGTGGTCGCCGCGCTGATTGGTGCCGGAGGGTTTGGCGCGCTGGTATTCCAGGGACTTTTAAGCAGCGCCCTGGATCTGGTGCTTTTGGGCGTGATCCCAGTGATCGCCCTGGCGGTGCTGGCGGATGCGCTGTTTAGCCTCGTTATGGCCTTAATGAAAGGAGAAGCCGGTGATTGAATTTATGCAGGTGAATAAATCCTTCGCCGCTCATCCGGCGGTGAAAAACCTCTCGCTACGGCTGGAGGAGGGCGCATTTTCGGTGTTGATTGGCACTTCCGGTTCCGGAAAGTCCACCACGCTCAAGATGATTAACCGCCTGGTGGAACCCGATAGCGGCACCATCCGTTTTGCCGGGCAGGATATCCGCGAACAGCCGCTGCTGGCGCTGCGTCGGCGGATGGGTTACGCCATTCAATCAATAGGCCTGTTCCCCCACTGGACGGTGGCGCAAAACATCGCCACCGTACCGCAGCTGTTGAAGTGGCCGAAGGCGAAGATTAATGCGCGGGTTGATGAGCTGATGGCGCTGCTGGATTTAGACTCTTCACTGCGTGCGCGTTATCCGCATCAGCTGTCCGGAGGCCAGCAGCAGCGCGTCGGTGTGGCGCGCGCGCTGGCGGGAGACCCAGAAGTACTGCTGATGGATGAGCCTTTTGGCGCGCTGGATCCGGTCACTCGCGGGGCACTCCAGCAGGAGATGCGTCGAATCCATCAGCTGTTGGGCCGCACCATCGTATTGGTGACGCACGATATTGATGAAGCGTTGCGGCTGGCGGATAACCTTATTCTGATGGATGGCGGTGAAGTGGTGCAACAGGGCACGCCACTGGAGATGCTCAGTATGCCGGGCAGCGAGTTTGCCCGTAACTTCTTTGGTCGTAGTGAACTCGGAGTACGCTTGCTGTCGTTACGTCAGGTGGCCGATTACGCCCGGCCCGGTGAACATGCCGAGGGTGAACCGCTGGCCGCGACCTTATCGCTGCGCGATGCGCTTTCCGGATTTATGGCCCAGCGCCAGACGGTTCTTCCGGTAGCGGATAGCGCCGGAAACGTGATGGGTACGCTGCACTTTGCCGATTTACTGCGTGAGGAGCCTGGCGATGCGCGCGTTTCGTGATCCGCTTTTATGGCTGCTGGTTCTGTTTGCCGCACTGCTGATTGGCCTGCCGCACAGCGAGCCGCTGTTCCACGCACTGTTTCCCGAGCAGCCGCGCCCGCTTTATCAACAGGCGGGCTTTTTCGCTCTCACGTTGGCGCATGCTGAACTGGTAGGGATTTCCAGCCTGCTGGCGGTGGTGATAGGGATTAGCGCAGGGGTTTTCGTCACGCGTCCGGCCGGGCGAGAGTTTCGTCCGCTGGTAGAGACGCTAGCGGCGATGGGGCAAACCTTTCCTCCGGTAGCCGTGCTGGCCATGGCGGTTCCGGTGATGGGTTTTGGCGAGAAACCGGCGATTATCGCGCTGATACTGTACGGTATTTTACCGGTGCTTCAGGGGACGTTGGCCGGACTGGCGGCGGTCCCTGCGGCGGCGGTTACCGTGGCAGAAGGGATGGGCATGACCGGCTGGCAAAGACTGTGGAAAGTGGAGCTGCCACTGGCGGCACCGGTCATTGTGGCCGGGGTACGTACGTCGGTCATCGTTAATATCGGGACGGCGACTATTGCATCAACGGTCGGGGCGAATACGCTGGGCACGCCAATCATCATCGGCCTGAGCGGATTTAATACGGCCTACGTGGTGCAGGGGGCAATGTTGGTGGCGCTGGCGGCGATTATCGTCGACCGCGCCTTTGAGCGGCTTAGCCTAAGGCTCAGCCGACACCGCCACGCACAATAAATGAATAGCCGGCGAGCATAACGCCACCGATGCCGCTAATGGCCATAAAGGCGAAAAGCACGATGGCGGCGAGTTTAGCTGACTTCATGGTGTACTCCTTTTGTTAATCAAAAGATTATACCGCGAAGCCAGGCTGTTAACGAACGATTAATTTGCGGGTAAGGCGAAGGCCGCACCGTCTTCCTGCCAGCGCGCCAGCTGCTGCTGTTGCAGGGTATTGGGCGCCGAGCCGCACCACACCAGCAGCGTTTGGCCAGGAAACAGCTCCGGCTGAATCTGGCTGAGCGAGTGGGCGAGAACGTCCACGCGCCAGCCTTGTTCACAGGCGACCCAGCCTTCCAGCCATAAACGCGTCAAATCAGTGACGTTCCAGCCGACTACCAATGCCTGCGGCCCCGATTTGCGTCGGGCGGCGGAAAGACTCAGCGCGATATCGTTAATTAATACACCGTCGAGCAGACCCAGCAGCGTATGCAACGGCAGCTGCGCACTTTGCAGGCGCAGGCGTAGCGGCGTGAAGAGATTATCGACAAGGGTTCGTGCACTGTCGGTGCGGCGCAGTTCTTTGACCCACTGACGCAGATGGTTGAGATTGCCGTTGCGCAGATCGCGTAGCGCTATCTCCTGCTGTTCTCGCCAGCCGTCCGGCTGTTCGCAGAGCAGGTTTTTCACTTTGCTCACCTGCACGCCGGTTTCTATCCAGCGCTGAATTTCGCGGATGCGGTCGATATCCGCATCGTTAAACAGCCGATGGCCACCGTCGGTACGCTGCGGTTTGAGCAGCGCGTACCGTCGTTGCCAGGCGCGGAGCGTTACCGGGTTGATATCACAAAGCTGTGCCACTTCACCAATCGTATAAAGCGCCATCGTTCCTCCGGCATGCGTTCCCCCGTTTAACTTTAGACCGGGATTGCCGCGCCGGCCTGCTGCGGTCGTTTTTTATCCATTCCATTTACTTTGCGAATAGATAAAATGTGATCGGTAGCATTTTTTGCACTTTTTTTGCCAGGTTTCAAAGAAAGTTATGCCAACTATGTGTATGTTACGCAGTTTTATTTCTCCTGTGGTGATCGGGTATGTACGAGTTTAATCTGGTGTTGCTGCTGCTTCAGCAGATGTGCGTGTTCCTGGTTATCGCCTGGCTGATGAGCAAAACGCGGCTGTTTATCCCGCTGATGCAGGTCACCGTGCGCCTGCCGCACAAGCTGCTGTGTTACGTCACTTTCTCGATTTTCTGTATTCTCGGTACCTATTTCGGTCTACACATTGAAGACTCAATCGCCAACACCCGTGCGATTGGCGCCGTCATGGGCGGCCTGCTGGGTGGTCCGGTGGTTGGCGGTTTAGTCGGCTTTACCGGCGGCCTACATCGTTATTCGATGGGGGGAATGACCGCGCTGAGCTGCATGATCTCCACCATGGTGGAAGGGCTGCTCGGCGGGCTGGTGCACAGTATTCTGATTCGCCGTGGTCGCCCGGATAAAGTGTTTAGCCCATGGACCGCAGGGGCGATTACCCTGGTCGCCGAGCTGGTGCAGATGCTGATTATTTTGCTGATTGCCCGCCCGTTTGAAGATGCGCTGCATCTGGTGCAAAGCATCGCCGCGCCGATGATGGTCACCAACACGGTTGGTGCCGCGCTGTTTATGCGCATTTTGTTGGATAAGCGGGCGATGTTTGAGAAATACACTTCGGCATTCTCGGCCACGGCGCTGAAGCTGGCGGCCTCGACTGAAGGTATATTGCGAAAAGGCTTTAACGAAGAGAACAGCATGAAGGTGGCGCAGGTGCTGATTCAGGAGCTGGATATCGGTGCGGTGGCAATAACCGACAGGGAAAAGCTGCTCGCCTTTACCGGCATCGGTGAAGATCATCATCTGCCCGGTAAGCCCATTTCATCGCGCTATACGCAAAAAACCATTGAGACCGGTGAAGTGGTCTACGCCGACGGCAATGAAGTGCCGTATCGCTGCTCCATTCATCCGAACTGTAAACTGGGCTCGACGCTGGTGATCCCGCTGCGCGGTGAAAACCAACGTGTCATTGGCACCATCAAGCTGTATGAGGCCAAAAACCGCCTGTTCAGCTCCATCAACCGTACGCTGGGCGAGGGGATTGCACAACTGCTGTCGGCGCAAATTCTGGCGGGGCAATATGAACGGCAAAAAGCGCTGCTGACGCAGTCGGAAATTAAGCTGTTGCATGCCCAGGTGAATCCACACTTTCTGTTTAACGCCCTCAATACCCTAAAGGCGGTGATCCGCCGCGATAGCGAACAGGCGAGCCAGCTGGTGCAGTATCTGTCGACGTTTTTCCGCAAGAATCTCAAACGGCCATCGGAGATAGTGACGCTGGCGGATGAAATCGAACATGTGAATGCCTATCTGCAGATCGAGAAAGCGCGTTTTCAGTCTCGCCTCGTGGTGCATATGGACATTCCCGATGCGCTTTCAGGCCAGCAGCTACCGGCCTTTACGCTGCAGCCGATTGTCGAAAACGCCATCAAACATGGCACTTCCCAACTTCTGGAGGTGGGGGAAATCACCCTGCGCGCCAGTCGTCAAGGGTGCCATCTGGTGCTGGATATTGAAGATAACGCCGGGCTATATCAACCCAATACTCAGGCCAGCGGCCTGGGGATGAGTCTGGTCGATAAGCGCCTGAAAATGCGCTTTGGCGATGAGTGTGGGATTGCCGTTGCCTGCGAACCGGACCGTTTCACCCGTGTCACCTTACGGTTACCTCTGGAGGAGAACGCATGATAAAAGTGCTGATTGTCGATGACGAACCCCTGGCGCGGGAGAACCTGCGCGTGCTGCTGCAGGCCTATGACGATCTGGAGATCGTCGGCGAGTGCGCTAACGCGGTGGAGGCCATCGGTGCGGTACATAAGCTGCGTCCGGACGTGCTGTTTCTCGACATCCAGATGCCGCGTATCAGCGGGCTGGAGATGGTGGGGATGCTCGACCCAGAGCATCGGCCCTATATTGTGTTCCTGACCGCATTTGATGAGTACGCGGTGAAGGCGTTTGAAGAGCACGCCTTCGACTACCTGCTGAAGCCTATCGAAGAGAAGCGCTTAGAGAAAACGTTGATGCGTTTACGCCAGGAGCGGTCGGTACAGGACGTGTCGGTGCTGGGGGAAAACCAGCAGGCGCTGAAGTTTATCCCCTGTACCGGACACAGCCGAATTTATCTGCTGCAGATGGATGATGTGGCCTTTGTCAGTAGTCGCTTGAGCGGCGTGTATGTGACCAGCGGAGAGGGCAAAGAGGGCTTTACCGAGCTGACGCTGCGCACGCTGGAAAGCCGAACGCCGTTGATTCGCTGCCATCGTCAGCATCTGGTGAACATGGCGCATCTGAAAGAAATTCGTCTTGAAGATAACGGCCAGGCCGAATTGCTGCTGCGTAACGGGCAGACCGTGCCGGTAAGCCGCCGCTATTTAAAGACCCTGAAGGAGGCGCTGGGGCTGTAATTCGTGTATACTCGTCGCGCTTCAATTTGCAGCGGCGTTGGCTGCAACTCGAATCGCTTAGAGTATGAATTTACCCACCGCATTTTTCATTACCACCGAAGGCACTATGGTCAGTAACGATATTTTACGCAGCATCCGCTACATCCTGAAAATGAACAACAACGATTTGGTGCGTATTTTCGCGCTGGGCGAAGCCGAAGTGACCGCAGAACAGCTGGTTCCGTGGCTGCGCAAAGAGGATGAAGAGGGCTTTGTTCGCTGCCCGGATATTCTGCTGTCGTGTTTCCTGAATGGTCTGATTTATGAGAAACGTGGCCGCGATGAGTCCGCGCCAGCGCTGGCGGTCGATCGCCGGATCAACAACAACATCATGCTGAAAAAACTGCGTATCGCGTTTGCCCTGAAAACCGATGATATTCTGGCTGTCATGACCCAGCAGCAGTTCCGTATCTCGATGCCGGAAATCACCGCCATGATGCGTGCCCCTGAGCATAAAAACTTCCGCGAATGCGGCGACCAGTTCCTGCGCTATTTCCTGCGTGGCCTGGCGGTACGCGAGCACGCGGCAAAGTAATTTCCTGATGTGCTGCGGGTGAATGCCAGGCGTTTGCTCCGGTTTCACCCAATAAAAAACGCTGCCGAAGCAGCGTTTTTTTATGCGGATTATTTCACCTGCTGACCCGGCTGTGCGCCGTCGTCAGGGCTAAGCAGGAAGATATCCTTACCACCAGGGCCTGCAGCCATCACCATCCCTTCCGAGATGCCAAAGCGCATTTTACGCGGCGCCAGGTTCGCCACCATCACGGTCAGACGGCCAATCAGCGGCTGCGGGTCCGGATACGCGGAACGGATGCCGGAGAAGACGTTACGCTTCTCACCGCCCAGATCCAGCGTCAGACGCAGCAGCTTGTCGGAGCCTTCCACGAATTCAGCATTTTCAATCAGCGCCACGCGCAGGTCGATTTTAGCGAAATCGTCAAACGTGACGGTTTCCTGAATCGGGTCGTCCGCCAGCGGGCCGGTCACCGGGGTGCTGTTCAACGCTTTCACTTCTTCCTTCGAGGCTTCCACCAGCGCTTCAACCTGCTTCATGTCGATGCGGTTATACAGCGCTTTGAAGGTATTGATTTTGTGGCCGACCAGCGGCTGGTTGATAGCATCCCAGCTCAGCTCGGTATTGAGGAAGGCTTCAGTACGCGCCGCCAGTTCTGGCAATACCGGCTTCAGCCAGGTCATCAGTACGCGGAACATGTTCAGACCCATGGTACAGATAGCCTGCAGATCGGCGTCGCGGCCTTCCTGTTTTGCTACGACCCAAGGTGCCTGCTCATCAACGTAGCGGTTTGCCACGTCGGCCAGCGCCATGATTTCACGGATAGCTTTACCAAATTCGCGACTGTCCCACGCTTCGCCAATGCTTGCTGCTGCATCGGTGAAGGTTTTGTACAGCGCTGGGTCGGCCAGCTCAGATGAAAGCACGCCGTCGAAACGCTTAGCGATAAAGCCGGCGTTACGGGAGGCCAGGTTCACCACTTTGTTGACGATGTCCGCGTTCACGCGCTGAACGAAATCTTCCAGGTTCAGGTCGATATCATCGATACGTGAAGACAGTTTGGCGGTGTAGTAGTAGCGCAGGCTGTCGGAGTCGAAGTGCTTCAGCCAGGTGCTGGCTTTAATGAAGGTTCCGCGAGACTTGGACATCTTCGCCCCGTTCACCGTCACATAGCCGTGAACGAACAGGTTGGTTGGCTTACGGAAGTTGCTGCCTTCCAGCATTGCCGGCCAGAACAGGCTGTGGAAGTAGACGATATCTTTACCGATAAAGTGATACAGCTCGGCGGTGGAGTCTTTCTTCCAGTATTCATCAAAGCTGGTCGTGTCACCGCGTTTGTCGCACAGGTTCTTGAAGGAGCCCATGTAGCCGATTGGCGCATCCAGCCAGACGTAGAAATATTTACCCGGCGCATTCGGGATTTCGAAGCCGAAGTATGGCGCATCGCGGGAGATATCCCACTGCTGCAGGCCGGATTCAAACCATTCCTGCATTTTGTTCGCCACCTGCTCCTGCAGCGCGCCGCTGCGGGTCCATGCCTGCAGCATTTCGCTAAAGGACGGCAGGTCAAAGAAGAAGTGCTCAGATTCACGCATCACCGGCGTTGCACCAGACACCACGGATTTCGGTTCGATAAGCTCGGTTGGGCTGTAGGTTGCGCCACACACTTCGCAGTTATCGCCGTACTGATCCGGGGATTTACATTTCGGGCAGGTGCCTTTAACGAAACGGTCCGGCAGGAACATGCCTTTTTCCGGATCGTACAGCTGAGAGATGGTGCGGTTTTTGATAAAACCGTTCTCTTTCAGGCGGCCATAGATAAGCTCAGACAGCTCGCGGTTCTCGTCGCTGTGCGTCGAGTGGTAGTTGTCGTAGCTGATGTTAAAGCCTGAAAAATCAGTCTGATGCTCCTGACTCATTTCGGCAATCATCTGCTCCGGCGTGATACCTAACTGCTGTGCTTTCAGCATGATAGGGGTGCCGTGGGCGTCGTCCGCGCAGATGAAGTTGACCTGGTGGCCGCGCATTCGCTGGTAACGGACCCAGACATCAGCCTGGATGTGCTCCAGCATATGGCCGAGGTGGATAGAGCCGTTTGCGTACGGCAGTGCGCACGTTACCAGAATTTTCTTCGCGACTTGAGTCATAGTGGGTATTACTTCTTCTGTTGCAAAAAGGGCTTTTGATATTACCAAAAGGGTAGTGGGTGCGCCATATATGGATGCCCGTTAGCTGTGGTAGACTTAGTCGTACTGAAAGCAAATATACTCGTCGTCTTTCAATTTGTTGGTACGTTGGCGGTATTCACGCAATTGCCGCCTTCCCGCAACTTGAAATCCTTAGAGTGTCAAACAACAAAGGAGTCGGGATGAACTCAGAATCCCAGGCCAAATCCCCTGAGCGTTTACGTGCGATGGTGGCCGGCACGCTGGCGAATTTCCAGCACCCAACCCTGAAGCACAACCTCACCGCGCTGAAAGCGCTGCACCACGTCGCCTGGCTTGACGACACCGTGCACATCGAATTGCAGATGCCGTTTGTCTGGCACAGCGCCTTTGAAGAATTAAAAGAGCAAACCAGCGCCGAACTGCTGCGGGTGACCGGGGCGAAAGCCATCGACTGGAAACTGTCGCACAGCATCGCCACGCTTAAACGTGTGAAAAACCAGCCGGGTATCAACGGCGTTAAAAACATTATTGCGGTGAGTTCCGGCAAAGGCGGGGTGGGTAAATCGTCTACCGCCGTCAACCTGGCGCTGGCGCTGGCCGCAGAAGGCGCCAAAGTGGGCATCCTTGATGCCGATATCTATGGCCCGTCAATCCCGAACATGCTGGGTGCTGAAAATCAGCGTCCGACGTCGCCGGATGGCACCCATATGGCGCCAATTATGGCCCACGGTGTGGCCACTAACTCTATCGGTTACCTGGTGACCGACGACAACGCCATGGTTTGGCGTGGCCCGATGGCCAGCAAGGCATTGATGCAGATGCTGCAAGAGACGCTGTGGCCGGATCTTGATTACCTCGTGCTGGACATGCCGCCGGGCACCGGTGATATCCAGCTGACGCTGGCGCAGAACATCCCGGTCACCGGGGCAGTTGTGGTCACGACGCCGCAGGACATTGCGCTGATCGACGCCAAAAAAGGAATCGTGATGTTCGAAAAAGTGGAAGTGCCGGTGCTGGGCATCGTGGAAAACATGAGCATGCATATTTGCAGCAACTGTGGTCACCACGAGCCTATCTTCGGTACCGGTGGTGCGGAGAAGCTGGCGGAGAAATATCACACCCAGCTGCTTGGACAGATGCCGCTGCACATCAATCTGCGCGAAGATCTGGATAACGGCACCCCGACGGTGGTGGCGCGTCCGGACAGTGAGTTCACCGAAATGTATCGTCAGCTGGCGGGCCGCGTGGCGGCACAGCTGTACTGGCAGGGTGAAGTCATTCCGAGTGAGATTGCTTTCCGCGCAGTGTAAGAGCGGATAAAGAAGAGGCCCGCAGGACGCTGAGTCCTGCGGGCCTTTATTCGTTAACGATGGTAGAAAATTTCGCCGTCGTAGATTTTGCTGATTTTGCCGTCGGTGTCGCCAATCAGAACATAGTTGCCGCCCATATACGTCCAGTGCGTCCCGGCATCCGGAGCTGGCAGGTTACGCAGCTGCCACTGTTTGATATTGTACTCTGGCGTCAGGTACATTGCCGGTGCGTTATCACCAATCTTGAACTGCGTGAAATCGGCAATGAACTCTTTGAGTTCATATTTCGCGATTCCGGTTGCTGGTGCTGCCCAGGCAGCACTCGCCGTAGCCAACAGTACGCCCAGAAGCATCATTTTTGTTTTACGCATACTATCCCCATTATTGTCCTGGATATAAAATTATCGCCCCGTATGATTCCTGATGGGCAGGCTCGATGGCAAGCGCTGCTTTCTTAAAAAATGTAAGCAAACGGCGGTTGCCTCCATTTTGAGGATTATTCTGCCCCGTCTTTGAGGAACCTTCATGTTCAGGCTGGAAGATTTATCCCTGTTCGTTCGCGCCGCCGCGCTCAGCAGCTTTAGCGAGGCGGCGCGCGAAGCCAGTATTCCCCCGGCGCAGGTCAGCTCGGCGATAAAACGGCTAGAGACGGCGCTCAAGATCCGCCTGTTTGCTCGCTCGACCCGCAGCCTGCGTCTGACGGTGGAAGGGGAGACCTGGCTGCCGTTTGCCGTACAAATGCTCGATACGCTGCAAGACGGCCTGCAACAAATCCATACCCCAGATGATGAAGTGCGCGGTACGCTACAAATCGCCGTGCCGTCCGATCTGGGACGTAATCTGCTACTGGACGTGTTTCGTCGTTTTCGTGAACGCCACCCGGCGCTACGGCTGCGTATTTTGTTCTCCGATCACCGCACCGATGTCTTTAAAGACCCGGTGGATGTGGCATTTCGCTATGGTGACAATGACGACGCCTCGTTTGTGTCGCTGCCCGTTGCCCCGGAAAACCGCCGTGTGCTGGTGGCTTCTCCGGCGTGGATAGCCCGCCATGGTGAACCGAAAACGCTGGCCGATCTCGAAAAGTGCAACGCGCTGACCTATGTGCTGCGCGGCAGCGTGTTCGATCGCTGGTCGTTGAGCCGGGATGGCGTGGAACATCAGGTACAGGTCTCCGGCAGTATTACCAGCGATGACGCGGAGGTTATTCGTCGGCTGGCGATTGCCGGGGAAGGAATTGCTTTTAAGTCGACGCTGGATGTCAGCGACGATCTGCGGGAAGGGCGGCTACAGGTGCTGTTGCCAAACTATCAGGGTGACAACGTGCCGCTGAATATGATTTGTCCGCACCGCAAGCAGCTTTCGGCGGCGGTACGTTTATTGTATGAAGAGGTGAAGACGCGCTGTGCCGGCTAATATTCCGGCAATAGAATGCTGGGGTTGTGGCCCAGCATTCAGTTACCGAACCTCATTCATCCGGCCAGAATTTATTGCGCTGTCGGTTTTAATATCCCGCCCGTTGTTTTGTTATGTTCCAAATACTGGTGCTGGAAAATACACATTCTGATCGTGTTACGGTATTCGCCATTAACGAAAAACTCATGGATTAACTCGCCTTCCTGAATAAAGCCAAGCTTACGATAAATATGGACGGCCTTGGCGTTCTCTTTATCGACGATGAGATACAGCTTATACAGGTTCAGTACGGTAAAACCGTAATCCATCGCCATCTTCGCCGCGCGGCTTGCCAGGCCTTTTCCCTGAAATTCTGGCGAGATGATAATCTGGAATTCGGCTCGGCGGTGAATATGGTTTATTTCGACCAGTTCCACCAATCCCGCATTGTTGCCATTAAAGGTCACAACAAAACGGCGCTCGCTCTGATCGTGGATATGTTTATCGTAAAGGTCGCTCAGTTCAACAAACGCCTCATAGGGCTCTTCAAACCAATAGCGCATCACGCTGGCATTATTATCAAGCTGGTGTACAAAGCGTAAATCTTCGCGCTCAAGAGGTCTTAATTTCACTTCTGATTGTTCTGACATGTTATTTCTCATGATGATTTCTACGCTGAAAATATATTAGCCCTTGATGGGGGAAATCATCAGGATTTTAAAATAATTACAATCTATTGAGTGTGAAACGACGGGGATTCACTGGCCAGAAGCGTTGTTGGCCGTTTTTATTCTATCGCTCGATAGTGAAATAAAGCCTCACTCCCGGACTGACCGTCATCTGTCAGGTGGTGGTGAGGCTATCAATTGATGACGACTGTTGCCCTACGTGGCTTAGTGTCTTACCAGCGTGGCGAAGTAGTAGACCAGCGGAACCGCGAGGATCCACAGACCAATGGGGATTTCACGCCATTTTCCGGCAATGGTTTTAATCACCACATAGAACAGCAGGCCGCCGGCGATGCCGGTACCAAAACTGTTGGCAATCAGGGTAATCATCACCATCATCAATACTGGCAGGCCGTCGGTGAAGTTGGCTAAATCAACCTTACGCAATCCGCTGAACATATTCAGGCCAATCAGAATCAGCGCCGGTGCGGTGGCTTCTTTGGGGATCATCAGCGCTACCGGGGTGAACAGCAGCATCAGCAGGAACATCACTGCTGCCGCCAGCGCCGTCAGGCCCGTTTTGCCGCCCGCTTCCGCGGCCGCCGAGGACTCAATCAGCGCGGTAGCTGCCGGGATACCCAGCCAGGGACCGACGGCGGCGGCAATCGAGTCAACCATAAACGGGCGGTTGATATGCGGCATATTGCCTTCTTCATCCAGTAAACCGGCTTCGCCGCCTACTGCCAGCGTGGTGCCCATGGTGGAGAAAAATTCCGAGGCGAAAAAGACGAACAGGAACGGCAGGAAGGCGATATTGAGTGCGCCTAGCATATCAATTTGCCCCAGCACCGGGGTTAACGAATGCGGCACATCGATAAAGTGGTTTGGCAGACGCGTCACGCCCGCAGGGATGCCGACCAGGGTAGCGAACAGAATAGCCCACAATATCGCCCCAGGAATGCGGCGAGCCTGAAGTGCAATGGCGAGGAACAGCCCGCAAAGCGCCACCAGTGCGCCCGGTGCGAGGAAGTCGCCGAGCATCAGCGAGTTGGTTTTGGCATTTGCCAGTACCAGTCCCGCATTACGAAAACCCAGTACCGCCACGAACAGGCCGATGGAGGCCGTTAGCCCAAGTTTGATTGATTGCGGCACCGAACGGGTGACCACTTCGCGCAGGCCAAATTTGGTCAACAGGAAGAACAGAATACCTGACCAGCAGGCGATGCCGAGGCCAATCGGCCAGCCGATGTGTTCGCTACCTGCTAGCGTCACGCCGACCAACACTGAACCGCCAATGCCGGGGCCAACGATAAACGGCAGGTTGGCGTAAAACGCCATCAGCAGCGTACCGCCGACAAACACCAGAATGGTGCCTGTAGTGGCCGCACCTTTGTCCATCCCGCCCACGGCCAACAGGCCCGGAATAACAACTAATAGATAGGCGGCGGCGAGAAAGCCGGTGACGCCAGCCAGACATTCAGTACGCAGCGAACTGCCGCGCGAAGAGAGCGCAAAACGGCGTTCCAGCCAGCTCCCGGAGGTTGTTGATTGAAGGGTGTTATCGGCCATTGCGTGGCGCTCCCATGATTATTGTTGTGTAGTGTGTTGTGACGAAATGACCGGATCGACAATCTGACGCGTGGTGCCGTCGGTCAGCCCTAAATCGGTTAAATGTGGCCCTGCGTTACAGGCAAGGCAGGTGCCTTCAATGGCTTTGAACACGCGGTACGGTGGTTCCCAATCGGCCACTTCAGCGCTCAAATCGCGAAGTTTGCGGAACGCGGCGGCCAGCTCAGCGGCTGGCTGGTCGGAAAGCATGCCGGCAATCGGCATCGCGACGTGGGCCAGGATCTGCTGATTTTGTGCCAGCGCCATGCCGCCGCCGGAGGCGATAAGCTGGTTTGCCGCCAGCGCCATGTCCTCGGCATTACGGCCCAACACCACCAGATTGTGCGAGTCGTGCGAATAGCTGGTGGCAATCGCGCCGCGCAGTTCTCCCCAGCCTTCTAAGAGTGCAATTTGCGGTTTGGCTTCGTGGCGGCCGTGGCGGTGCTTCACCCAAATCAGGCTAAAGCCCGCTGGGATTTGTACTTTGCCATCGCGGATCTCGACGTCCACTTCGCCCCACTGGGTAAAGCGCGCGCCGCGAATGTGGCGCAGACGCGCTACGCCGTGATTGATATCGCTCACACGCAGCGCAAAATCCTCGGCGCTGAGCGAGGCTAAACGCAGGGTATCACGCGGTGGTGTCACGCCCTCGGCGGCCGCAATCGGTGCAAGCAGTTTACCGTCGCGGGCAATTTGCTGACCGGCGACATACACGGCGCGGGCTTCAAGCTTATCCAGTGAATCAAAGACCACCAGGTCTGCGCGGCGCCCGGCCGCAATCAGCCCCAGATCGTTACGCTGCAGGCGGATAGCGGCGTTGAGTGTGGCAAAGCGCAGCACATCAGTGGCGTTCAGACCGTGTTCAATCAACAGATTGAGCAGGGCGATAATGCCGCCTTTTTCCAGCAGCATGTCCGGCGGCACATCGTCGGTACAGACGGTGATTTGCGAGGAGAGGTGCGGCAGTGTTTTCAGCGCCTTGACGATATCTGGCAACAGGTACGGGTGCGAGCCGCGAATTTCCAGCGTTAAACCCGCACGCAATTTTTCCAGCGCATCGTCGGCGGACGTCAGTTCGTGATCGGAGGTGACGCCCGCTGCCAGATAGGCCTGCAAATCGGCCCCGCTCAGACCGCGCGCGTGGCCTTCAATCAGCTTGCCGCTGTTGAGCCCAGCCTGCACGATCTCCTGCATCCGACAGCTGCCGTGGAGGACGCCGTGCATATCCATCACTTCCGCCACACCACGGACTTCCGGCCAGCCGAGCATGGTTTCCATTTCCGCACCGGCGAAATCGGCACCCGACATCTCCAGCCCCGGTGTGGACGGCACGCTGGATGGCGCGGCGACCATGACCTGCAAAGGCAGATGGCGGCTGGCTTCGACGGCGTAGCGCACGCCCGCGACGCCCAGTACGTTAGCGAGTTCATGCGGATCCCAGAATACGGCGGTGGTGCCCTGTGCCAGCACGATTTCGGCGTAGCGCTCCGGCGGCAGATGTGAGCTTTCGAGGTGGACGTGGGTGTCCATTAGACCTGGCGAGAGGAATACGCCCGGTAGAGAGTGGTGCTCAAGCGCATCGTCCCGGCTGCCGCGCGGGTGCACGCTGGCAATCATATCGCCGACAATGCCGACATCGGCATCACGGATTTCACCGGTGGCCATATCAACGATTTGGGCATCGGTGAGCAAAAGATCGAACGGGACTTCACCACGGGCGGCCTGTACGGCTCGGCGGCGGTTTTCAGCATTGCTGGACATAACAACTCCGGCGCAGGGATAATGAGCGCTACTTTAGGGGCAGAGCAAACGGTTGCCCAGATGAATAAATTTATCACCTGATAACTTCGGCTTATTCTGGGTGATTGTCTCGAGTGAAGCTCAATATGACCGAACCCTGGCAGCGGCTGCCCGCGCTCTCGCTAAAACAGTTGCAGTATTTTGTCACGCTGGCGCAGCTGCGTCACTTTACCGATACCGCGAATCGGCTGGCGATTAGCCAACCGGCGCTCAGCAGCGCGCTACGGCAAATCGAAACGGTGATTGGCGGCAAGCTGGTCAACCGTACTGCTTCGGCAGTGACGCTGACCGAGCTGGGGGCAGCAATTCTCCCCCATGCCCAGCGCGTGCTGAGCGTGGCGCAGATGGCGTTTCAGGATATTGAGCAGATTGTTGAAGCGGGCGGTGACGGCACGGTGCGTATTGGGCTGATACCGTCAGTCAGCTCGTTGCTGTTTCCCCTGCTGCCTGATGCGCTGGCACAAGCGTTTCCGCGTCTGCGGGTTGAGTTTCATGACCGGACCAACGACGCCCTGGCTCGCGACCTTGAAAGTGGGCAAATTGATTTTGGCGTAGGAGCGATAGACAGTTCGCTGCCGGAAGAACTCCAGCTTTTCCCGCTGCGTGAAGATCCATTGGTCGCCGTGCTGCATGTTGATGATCCGCTCGGCGGCCAGCCGCATCTGCCGTGGAAACTGCTGGCAGGGCGTGATATCGCGATGTTTTCAAAAGGCAATATTCAGCGCCTGGTCGGCGCGCTGGTGGAAAACCAGCGGCTGACGCTGAATACCCGCTATCAGGTAGATTATATTGAAACGCTTTACGGGCTGGTGCGCTCAAAGCTGGCGGTGGGAATTTTGCCTCAGCTTTACACCACGCATTTGCAGGATCCGGCGCTGCGGGTTGCCCAGCTACAGCAGCCTGCGCTAACCCGAACCGTGGCATTGATGCGCGGCCCACAGTTGTTACCGCCAATGATTGAAGCCTGCTTTACGCTGCTGCTTACGCAGTTGCGCGAAGGGGAGATGCCGTAAACTTTCCCTGCGATGGCGGCATTACGGCAGATGCTTAATCAGCACGTCCACGGTCAGGTGGTTGATATATTCCAGTGAGTGCGACGCCATCACTCCCAGCAGCCGGTTGTGATGCCCGGCGATAATCAGATCGATACCGCGTTTCTTCACGCACTCTTCCACATCCTCAAAGCGCCGCGTGGTTACCAGCGCCAGCGTTTCAACGGGCAGTGACACCGTCGCGGCCAGCTCACTCAGCAGTGCTTTGGCCTGAATCACCTCCTGCGACACATCGTCGTTCATCAGACTGTCAGAAACATAGTTCAGCGCCCGATAGTCGGTGCTGATGTGGGCGATGGTTATCTGCATTGGCGTTTCTTGCGCCATTTTGGCGGCATGCTGGAGTAGGGGGACGCCGTCAACACTGCTGTTGATCAGCACTAGCGCATGGTGATAGACGGGCATTAATGACCTCGACGTGTAGCGAAGAACTCTATGAATTTTGTTCCTGGTACGGAGAGAATGCAAATAGGGGTATAGAGCTTTTTTAACGTATAGGTTGCTCGTCAAAAAGGGGGCATAGGGGCCCCCTCGAATCAACCAGACTATTTCTGAGTGACGGTCAGAATTCCGTTATCGCGACCGTGGGTTTTATTCCACGATGCGCTGTCGATACCGTCGGCATTCATGCTCACGGAGATGATGTAGCCGGCACCATGAATTTCATAGAAATTGGCATTAATGTGTTTGACCGTTGCCTTCTTACCGTTAACGGTGGCGGTGAAAAAACCGTTGGACAAGGTGGCTTTGAGGACGTTAGAGGAAAGGGTGGCTTCGCGCATCGGATCGGCGACGTGTGCCGCCTGGGCGTGTTGTTCGGCCGTTGCGTTTGCGGCGTTAGCATAGGCTGCTGTCATCGCCGCATTATTTATACCCTGTTGCCGGTTTTGCTCAGATAAATAGCACGTGTCTTTAGAAACGCCTTGTGCTTCACATGCTGCCATCCGTTGTGCTGGGGAAGAGCAGCCAGCAAGAAATACAGTGCTCATCAGCCCCGCTAATACCATCATTTTTGCTTTCATCATTAACCTTGCTTTTTACAGAACATATCCACAATTATATTTATTCAAGTTCATCGCTGTTTTACGGAATAATGGAATAAATTCACCCTCCGCCTGTGCATGCTGATAAACGCGGTGATACCACTGTCAAACATGCCGCTAGCGACCTATGTGCTTAAAAGCCTATAGGCAATAATGGACTGGAATATTAATCATCTTTTTGCGCGGCAAACTTAGCCCGTTTGCTTTTATAACGCGAAGCAACTATCAGGCAAGTTGATTATATAAATATTGATTTAGATCATGCATGAAATCGAAAGCATCGACGTGTATTTCAGGAATGAATGAATTTGTTATTTTAGATGTAAAACAATATGTTACGTGGTTTCTTTCGTTGATTCTGTGAAGGGCAGCAGGATCATGGCTGATGCTGTTGAGAGCGTTGAGTTTTGCTGAAGCCCAATGATTTTATTCGGGTTTATTTTTACTGGCTATTATTTGATCGTTATTTTAGGTGTTATCAGTGCTTTCGTATGAAAGAAATGATGCGATAGACAGATTTATCTTAATTTATTGTTGTTAAATAAAATTTAAATATTGGTTTGGTAGTTTGATAGGTACTGCATCAATATTAAAAGCACTTAGCCTAAAATAATAACGGCAGAGAAAATGAATGGTAAGACAGGCGTTGTGATGAAGATTGCAGTCTGGCGAAAACCTACCGTTCACTTTTTGCGTTCTTCCTGCATACTGATTATCACTTACACGCTGAATACCGTTTGTCACTGAGAATCGACCATGCATCAGGATCACCGCAGGCCTATCTTTAAGGCGATGGACTACATCAGTCAGCATCTCCATCTGAACCCCACCCTCGAAGACATTGCGAACTCCGTCGCGCTTTCAAGCTTTCATTTTCATCGATTATTCCGCGCTCAGGTGGGGGAAACCGTGGCGGCTTTTACCCGTCGCCTGCGAATGGAACGGGCGGCGGCATGGTTGCTGACCTTTCCGCAAGAGGAGATCACTGGGCTGGCGCTGCGTATCGGTTTTTCCAGCTCGCAGAATTTTGCCAAAGCGTTTCGTGCCCACTTCGCCGTTTCACCGGGAGAATTTCGTCGCCGTCACATTCCGGCAACAAAGAGCAAGCCAGGAAACGTCACGCTGGAAAAAAGCCCCTATTCTCATTTCGCTGACCCCAGTATTGGCCTGCTGGCGGCGCAAATAATCCAGGCTTCGTCGCGTCGGGTCGCTTACATGCGAAGATTTGGCCCCTATGGCAAAGAGACCTGCCAGCAAACGCATCAGGACCTATTGGCATCGTTGCCCGTGCGGACGCCGTCGCAGCCAGCAGGGACCATTTGTGTTTATTGGGATGCGCCGGAAATCACCTCGGCAGCACGCTGCCGAACGGATGTGGCAGTGGAAATCGGCAGTACGGAAAAAACGGGTAGAGGTATCGCGGTACAGACGCTGGCCGGTGGAACTTACGGCGTATGTAAATTCGCGGTATTTGAAGCGCAGCTGGAGGCTGCCTGGGCGTGGGCGTTTGCATGGGTCGCCGCTCGTGGGTTTATTAAAAGCGATAAACCTTGCTATGAATATTATTATAACGAAACGGATGTTTCACAGAATTATTATGTTTTTGATATCTGTATTCCTCTACAGACAACACCGGAAGAATAACGCTTATACAAAATAAGAAATGAGTTTACTCACAATGTAACGGGGTTAATAATGAAGTTATCCAGGCTATTTCTGGTGTGCGCACTGGCCGCCACCTCTTTGTCTGCTATGGCACAACAGAAATCGACAACACTTATTTACGGCGGCGATATTTACAGTGCTGATCCAAAAAATCCCCATCCGCAAGCAATTGCGATTCAGGGGAGTAAGATCATTGCAGTTGGTGACTATCAGGATGTCCTGAAGCAGGTAGGGCAGGATACAGTGCACCTGGATCTCAAGGGGAAATATTTACTACCGGGGTTTATCGATAGTCATGTTCACGTCGCCTATGCCGGTTTTCAGACCGTCACCCTGGCATTTCCGGATGATATGAAAGATGCAGCGACTATTCGGAAATTTGTGGCTGAGAATAAAAATAACCCTCAGCGAGATCTTAATGGCGTGCAGTTTTACAGCAATCTTAATTTAGATTACTGGAATAATATTCCGTTGTTATCTTCTGTATTTAATGCGCCGGAATATCAGGATATTCCGGTCGTCTTAGCCGGTTCTGATGCCCATACCGGTTGGGCAAATCAGGCGATGCTGCGTAAAGCTAATTTAACGGATGAAATGCTGGGTACAGCCGAATCGGGTATTAAAGCGGGAACTGGATTAACAGCCGACGGGAAAATTAACGGATTTGTCGCAGAAGGCGCATGGGATTATGTGCTCAGCGCAATTCCGCCGGTGGACGATGGAAAAATTGCCCAGGGTATCCTCGCTGGAACGAAAGAGATGAATAGCTTCGGCATCACCGCATGGATGGACCCGATTAGCAACGTGCGTCCGCTGGCTCCCGTGTTTAATGCGTACCCTGGCCGCAACGACGAAGGATTGCTACCGGCGTACACCGCACTGGCGCAGGCCGGAAAGCTCAATGCCCACGTAACCGGTTTAGCGCTGGTGAATATTCACTCTACGCCAGCGGCTATTGCTGATGTGGTGGCGCTGAGGGACAAATTCTCCCACACGCCGGATGTTCGGCTGGGCGGGATCAAAATTTTCCAGGATGGGGTGATCGAGTATCCGGCTCAAACGGCGAAGCTCAGCGAGGCGTATCTCAATCGGCCGGGTTATAGCGGCGATAACACGCTGGATAAAAAGCAGTACTGCCAGCTGATTGCCAAAGCGGATGCGGCGCATCTGATTGCCCATTTCCACGCCATCGGCGACCGCGCGGTGTCGGAAGCGCTGGACGGTATTGCCTGCGCCCGCCAGCAAAATGGTGATAGCGGGGTGATGCACAGCATTACTCACCTGGAAGTGGTCAGCTCGCAAAGCCTGCCGCGTTTTGCACAGTTGAATGTTGCGGCATCAATGCAACTGCTGTGGGCCGGGAAGGACGTCGCATCCACGACGTTAATTGAGGGTAAAGTGCCAGCACCGCTGCTGAAGAATCTCTACCCGGCGGGTGATTTATATCGCCACCATGCGCTGATTGCCGGTGCCAGCGACTGGCCAGTGTCCAGCCCTAATCCGCTGCTGGCTATTTACACGGCGGTCACGCGAATGGGGGAGATGGGAGAACTGCCACCCGCCAGTGAGAAAATGCATCGTGAAGCGATGCTGCAGGCTTATACCCTGAATGCGGCCAAAGTGATTGGGCGAGATAAAGAGATTGGTTCAATTGAACCCGGTAAAAGCGCCGACTTTGTACTGTTTGACAGAAACCTGGAAAAGGTCAGTATTGAAAAACTGCGGGACGCCAAAGTGGTATGGACCATGTTTGAAGGTAAAGCGGTATATCAAACGCAATAAAGTGAATAATTAACCACTGCAATAATTAGGCCTTCGTCAGGAGGCCTGATTATTTAGGCTGGCTTATCCCAGAATTTCAAACGTCTCTCTTTTCGCAATCAGTTCTGCTATCACGTTCAAAAAGGGACGATGATTCTTGCTGTGGAATCATCTCCACATATTTCCTGATGACATTATGTCGATAGGGTCTTAGCGCTATGGATATGGTTTCATTTAGCGTCCCTCTCGCTGCGCTTTTTCATTGTATAGTGACCAGTAACTGTACTATCTTTAATCGCTGGTGCAGAACATAGCGATGCCGCGCTAGTGGTCGGTGGATATTTTCTCGGAAATGTCGTCGAACTCATTCTTATATTCAGGCCTTAAAATTCTCTATGGAATCGAATTCTCACGCGCCGTTGAGCAGTTTTATCGATCTCATGTTGGATGCTGTCTTCGCAGTTGATGCTCATGCCAATATCGTTTTTGCCAGTGCGTCATGCGAGCGTATTTTCGGCTACACGCCGAAAGAGATGATCGGCAAAAACATGTTTGATTTGATGCTGCCTGAAGATCGGGAAATAACTCGAAATTCGGTGGTGCAAGTCATGTCAGGTAATCCGCAGTTCCACTTCGAAAATCGCTATGTCCACAAGCAGGGACACATCGTCAATATTATGTGGTCTGCACGTTGGTCAGAGGCCGACCAATTGCGTATTGGCGTTGCTCGCGATGTTACCGAACGTAAACGATCAGAATCGTTGCAGTCCGCGCTATATTCCATCTCCGAAGCGGCGCATACGGCTGAGGATTTACTTAAGCTGTTCCAGCGTATTCATGAAATCGTCGGCACGCTACTTCCGGCCGATAACTTCTCGGTGACGCTCTACGATGATGAAACCGCTCAGATGCGTTTTGCCTATCATGTGGATGAATTTCTGGAGACACCGGCGCCATTTACGCTCATCCCTGGGACCTTTTATTTTGAGGTGATTCATACTGGCCAGCCGCTGCTGCTCACACCTGAAACGATGACCGAGCGCCTGAAAGCGCTGCATATCTCTTTTGGTATTAATCCATTTTGCTGGCTGGGCGTTCCGCTAAAAACGCACAAAGGTACGATTGGCGTACTGATGGTAAAAAGCTACCCCGGCGGCGTGTGCTACAACGAACAGGATCAGGAATTACTGCAGTTTGTGTCGACCCAGATTGCCACGGTTATTGAGCGTCAGCAGATGCAGGCCCGCTTGCAGCATCTGGCACAGTACGACCAGCTTACCGATCTCCCCAACCGCAGCCTGCTGTACGATCGCCTGAAAATAGCGCTTTCCACCGCCCGTCGCCAGCAGGGGAAATTATCGCTGCTGTTTATCGATCTCGATAAATTTAAACAGGTGAATGATGCACTGGGCCACCGCGTTGGCGATCAGTTGCTTCAGCAGGCCGCCCTGCGCCTGAAGGCGTGCGTGCAGGAATCCGATACCGTGGCGCGTATTGGTGGCGATGAGTTTGTGATTCTGGTTCAGGGGACATTTTTACCTGAAGACGCGGGGCGGGTTGCAGGGAAGATAGAAGCCGCATTCAACGCGGCGTTCACACTCGCAGGCCACCGTTTGATCATTACGCCCAGCATCGGTATCGCACGCTACCCAGAGCACGGAAACGACGAGCATCAGCTCCTCGAATATGCTGATAACGCCATGTATTTCGTCAAAAACAGCAAACGCTATTGAGAGGGATGCAGGCGGTTTAACCGCCGCTTGGCATCGCACATCGGCACGCTTTAGGGCTTGTTTGCCGCGCCTCCTGCTGGCATTATCCTGAATGCGATTAGCCGAACGCTAATCGCAACGAATTGATTTTGATTTGAATGACTCGGGGTGCCCCATCGATGATGGGCTGAGAAATACCCGTACCACCTGATCTGGATAATGCCAGCGTAGGGAAGTCAGAGACCACCTGGTCGTTGCTTCTTCGCGTTATGGCAGGAGCAAACCATGCAAGCCGACCTGCTAAGTCCCGCGCAACGCGCCCGCGTTGCCCATCTGCTTCATCAGCACGCCCCCCTCGTACACTGTATGACAAACGATGTTGTACAAACCTTTACCGCCAACGTGTTATTAGCCCTTGGCGCATCACCAGCGATGGTGATTGATGCTGGCGAAGCGACGCAGTTTTCCGCGATAGCCAGTTCGCTGCTGGTCAACGTTGGAACGCTCACGCAGCCACGCGCGCAAGCCATGCGTGCGGCGGTCGAAAGCGCCAATCGTAGCGGAACGCCGTGGGCGCTGGATCCGGTTGCGGTAGGGGCGTTGAGCCTGCGCAGCGATTTTTGTCGCGATCTGCTGCTTCTGCATCCGACGGCCATTCGCGGCAACGCTTCAGAAATTATGGCGTTGGCTGGGGAGAGCGCGGGCGGACGTGGCGTTGATACCACCGATACCGCTGCCGCAGCACTGCCGGCAGCGCAATTACTGGCGAGAGAGAGCGGGGCGATTGTGGCGGTGACCGGCGAAGTGGATTACATCACTGACGGCCAGCGTACGTTGATGGCACAGGGCGGCGATCCGCTGATGACGCGTGTGGTCGGTACCGGCTGCGCGCTATCGGCGGTAGTGGCGGCCAGCTGCGCGCTGCCGGGCGATCGGCTGGAGAACGTTGCCGGTGCCTGTGCACTGATGAAATACGCCGGTCAGCAGGCGGCGAATGGCCGTGGGCCAGGAAGCTTTGTTCCGGCGTTTCTTGACGCGCTGTATGCGATGAACGAGGAGGAAAACGCATGAAACGGATTAATGCACTGACCATTGCCGGGACCGATCCAAGCGGCGGCGCGGGTATTCAGGCGGATCTCAAAACCTTCTCCGCGCTGGGTGCCTATGGCTGTACGGTGGTGACTGCGTTGGTGGCGCAAAACACGCGCGGCGTACAGTCGGTTTACCGTATTGAACCCGATTTTGTCGCCGCCCAGCTCGACTCGGTGTTTAGCGATGTGCGTATCGACACGACTAAAATTGGTATGCTGGCGGAGACCGATATTGTGGAGGCAGTGGCCGAGCGCCTTGCGCGTTATCGCATTCAAAACGTGGTGCTGGATACGGTGATGCTGGCGAAAAGCGGCGATCCGCTGCTCTCGCATTCTGCGGTAGAGACCCTGCGCCAGCGCCTGTTGCCACAAGTATCGCTGATTACACCAAACCTGCCGGAGGCGGCAGCGCTGCTGGACGCGCCGCATGCGCGCAACGAACGCGAAATGCTTGAGCAGGGGCGTGCGCTGCGGGCGATGGGCTGTGAAGCGGTGCTGATGAAAGGCGGCCATCTCGACGACGCGCAAAGCCCGGATTGGCTGTTTACCGCCGAGGGGGAAATGCGCTTTACCGCACCGCGCGTGGCAACGAAAAACACCCACGGTACCGGCTGTACCTTGTCGGCGGCGCTGGCGGCATTACGCCCACGTCACAACAGCTGGCAGGAGACGGTGCCGGTGGCTAAAGCCTGGCTGTCGCAGGCGCTGGCGCAGGCGGATTCGCTGGAGGTGGGCGAAGGAATTGGTCCGGTACACCACTTTCACGAGTGGTGGTAGTTTTCGCGCCGTTCGCCACCTATACTGGCACAGGACTTTTTGCCAGGAAATGATAAATGGAACAAGCGCATACCCGGCTAATCGCGCAGCTCAATGAGCGCATTGCCGCGGCGGATAACACGCCGCTGTACCTGAAGTTTGCCGAAACGGTGAAAAACGCGGTGCGCAGCGGCTGGCTTGAGCATGGCAATATCCTGCCCGGCGAGCGCGACCTGAGCCAGCTCACTGGCGTGTCGCGCATCACCGTGCGCAAAGCGATGCAGACGCTGGAGGATGACGGCGTGGTGACGCGCGCCCGCGGCTACGGCACGCAAATCAATAATATCTTCGAATATTCATTGAAAGAGGCGCGCGGTTTTTCCCAACAGGTGGTGCTGCGCGGCAAAAAGCCGAATACCTTATGGGTGAACAAACGGATCGTTGCCTGTCCGGATGACGTGGCGACACAGCTGGCCATCGAGCCGCGCAGTGACGTCTTTTTACTCAAGCGTATTCGCTATGTCGATGAGGAAGCGGTTTCCATTGAAGAGTCATGGGTGCCTGCCCATCTTATTGATGATGCGGATGCGATTGGCGTTTCTCTTTACGACTATTTCCGCAGCCGCCATATCTTCCCGCAGCGTACGCGCTCACGCGTCAGCGCCCGTATGCCGGATGCCGAATTTCAGTCGCACATTAAGATGGATGAGAAAATCCCGGTGTTGGTGATTAAACAGGTGGCGCTTGATCAACAGCAGCGGCCGATTGAGTACAGCATCAGCCACTGCCGCAGCGATTTATATGTCTTTGTGTGTGAGGAGTAACGCTTCGCGCGTGGGGCTACAATCGCCGCCGCGGTGACCGACAACCCACGATGCCACGGCATTACCCAGCAGCACGGATTCACCAAGCGACCAGCCAGACGCTAATCCGGCGAGCGTGCCCCCGGCGTGGCTGTCCCCCGCGCCAATGGTATCGACCACGCCAGTGGAAAACGGCTCAGCCAGCCCCTGTTCCTGCTGGCTGAAATACCACGCACCATCCTTATCATGACGCACAATCAGCGGCGCGTTGAATTTCGCCAGCCAGGCATGGCCAAAGGACTGCGTTTGTGCTGGCAGGGCGAATCTCTCAGCCGCGATGTCCGCTTCCTGGCGGTTAAGCGAAATGATCGGCTGGCAGGCCATGATTCTGTCCATCAGCACCGCGGGAATATCGGCAATGCGCGGGCCAAAGTCGATAAATGGCGTGACATCCTTCAGACCCTCCAGCCAGTTCACCAGCAGCTCACCGCAGGGTGACGATAATTGATAGCCGGAAAGTGACACCAGGCTGCCAGGGGCGACGCTAAGCCGTGCCAGCCAGTCGGCGTTCCACTGATTTTCCACGCCGCTAAAAGACATAAATGTGCGCTCGCCATCCGGCTCCACCAGGGCCAGACACCAGCCGTTATCTCCCGCCACGCCGTCTATTTCGCTGGTTAAGCCTTCTTTGGCAAGATTGTTGCGAATGATATCCGCCCATACGCCCTGGCCGATAGGTAGCGCGTTTTGTGCCTGTAGCCCTAAACGTTTTAGCGCCACGGCAATATTCAGTGCGCAGCCACCAATATTGACGCTCTGCTGCTGCAGCTCAATATCGCAACCGCGCCACGGCAGAGCGTAGGCATCGGCAATAACATCTATCACCGCCGCACCGACGACGGTAATCTGACGCTGGTTGCCCAGCGTGGATAGCCGCGAAAGCTGACTCATGCCACCTCCCGTTGCTCTCTGTACTGGGCAAGAGCGGTGGCGTAGCGATTAAAGTCGAGCTGATTAACCTCATCAAGTTGCTGTTTTAATGACGGGTCGATAGCGGAAATACCGCCCAATGCGCCGCAAATGGCTGTCGCCATTGCGCCAATGGTATCGGTATCGCCACCCAGGTTGGCACACAGCACCGCGCAACGATTCGGACAGCCCTCGGCCAGTTCAACCATCGCAATAGCGCAGGGTACCGATTCAATGGTGCTGGTCCCGGCGCCTACCAACTGATAGAGCCGTTCGCTAGCCGATTCAATTCCCTGCGCGTTGCGCACGACATCAAGCGCCAGTTCGAGACGTGCGGCCAGCGACGCGCTGAAGGTAGTGACCCGTTTTTCCTGCGCATGACGCGCTATGGCGGGCAGGGAATCGACAATGGAGGCCCAGCTTTGGCCGTCGATGGCGCGGGAAATCGCCCAGGCTACCACTACCGCACCGGCCACCGCGAGGTCTGATTTATGCGTTGGACTGGAGGCGAGGGCAACGTCATCAATAAAGCTGTCGAGATTATTCGCTGGCAGCAGGCAGCCCAGCGGGGAGACGCGCATGGCGGCACCGTTGGTCACGCCGTTATTCTCAAGCTCAGCCACCGGTTTGCCGTCACGGATGGCGTTCAGGGCGATTTTTGACGTTGGCCCCAGCACGTTTTTATTAAAGGCATCAAATTCTTGTGCCCAGTGCAGAATATTGCGTCCGATGACATCCGGGTTTATTTGCCCGTTGCATTCCAGAATGGCGTCGGCAAGGCACAGCGCCATTGAGGTATCGTCGGTAAATTCCGCGCGGTTAAAGTAGCAGGCGGCGTTATTTTCTGCGGGGCCCGGCAGAAAGCGGTCAATCCAGCCAAAATGCGCTTTCACGCGGCTACGCGGCCACAGTTCTGATGGCATGCCCATCGCATCTCCTAATGCCTGGCCGTAAAGCGCGCCGAGAATACGTTCTGCTTTCATTTCAATTCCCCTTGTGTCAGTGCAGTATCGCGAGCATCGTTTTGCACCTTGATAGCGGTGATCTCTTTATCCGATTCGCGGAAGAAAATCATAAACAGCACGGCGATGACGGCGATCATAATGGCGCCAAAGCCCCACATCCCCGCCCAGTTGAAGGTCAACCCATTGACCGGCTCTTTATAGGCAAACATTTTTTCCATCATCACCCCGCCAAGACGGTAGCCCAGCAGGCTGCCAAAGCCCTGACAGCAAAGCGTGATGAGCCCTTGGGCGGCGGTGCGCATATGCACCGGCGTCTTTTTGTCCACGTAGATGTAGGCGGTCACGTAGTAAAAATCGTAGCTTACGCCGTGAAGCAAAATCCCCAGGAACAGCAGTGCGTAGGTGAAGTATTGCTCTGCGCCGCCGTAAACGAAAAATCCATAGCGAATCGCTGCGGTGACAAGACCAAGTAATAATACCTTCTTGATACCAAAACGTTTGGTAAAGAACGGCAGGGCCAGCATAAAGAAGATTTCAGAGAACTGGCCAAGCGTCATCCAGCCGGTCGCATTGCGCATGCCGACCTCGCTGAGGTAGCCATTGGCGAAGATGTAATAGAACGCCAGCGGCATCGCAAAGAGGAAAGAGCACACGAAGAACACGAGGAAGTTTTTGTCTCGCAGTAGTACCAGCGCGTCCAGGCCCAGCATGACTTTGAAGTCCATCTTGCCGGTACTCTTCGGCGGCGTATCAGGCAGCAGGAAGGCAAAGATACCCAGCAGCAGGGAGCTGCCGGCGGTGATCAGCAGCGGAATATTGGTCGGGGAGATATCGCTGTATCCCATCATCTGGGGTAGGAATCCGCACACCAGGCCAGAGGCAATCCAGCCAATGGTGCCCATGACGCGAATACGGGGGAAATCCCGTTCCACGTCGCCCACGTTGGCAAAAGCGATGCTGTTGGTTAAGGCGATGGTGGGCATATAGGTGAGCGAGTAGGCCAGCAACAGCGGAAAGAAACCGCTGAAGGTGGTTTGCTGGGCGGCGAAATAGATCAAAATCGCGCCCGCAAACATCAGCACCGCCAGGACTTTTTGCGCGGAGAAGAAGCGGTCGGTGAGCGAACCCACCAGAATCGGTGAGAGAATCGCCGCAATCGCGGTGCAGGCGTATGACCAGCCAATTTCACCAGCGGTAAACCCGCTTTTACTCAGCCAAAGCCACAACGGCACAAACCATGCGCCCCAGATAAACCATTCAATGAACATCATGAACGACAGCTTTACTGTAGTTTTCATCTTTAAATCCTTCATGACAGGTAAGGTACGTCATGACAATACCATTGACTAATACCTTTTAAATACCTTTAAGGCGAAACTTTGACCGCCTTAACACTTTACTGTCCATGAATCGTGCCAGCAGATTGCACTTAAAAGTGACTTCATCATGGAAAAAATACGCAGACGCGACCAGACTTATTGCTGCCCTAAAATTCGGGCGGGACAATCAGGCCGACGCAACGTCGGCACTTACGGGAGCATCGCTATGACTGATATTACGCAATTGCTTGGCAAAGACGCCGACAGCCTTTTACAGCATCGTTGTATGACCATTCCAGCCGACCAGCTTTATTTACCCGGCCACGATTATGTTGATCGGGTGATGGTGGATAACAACCGTCCGCCTGCCGTATTGCGAAATATGCAAACGCTCTACAATCACGGACGCTTAGCCGGTACCGGTTATTTGTCTATTTTGCCAGTGGATCAGGGTGTTGAGCACTCGGCTGGCGCATCGTTTGCGGCGAATCCGCTCTATTTTGATCCTAAAAATATCGTTGAGCTGGCGATTGAAGCCGGCTGTAACTGCGTAGCCTCAACCTACGGCGTGCTGGCATCGGTTTCTCGCCGCTATGCGCACCGCATTCCGTTCCTTGTGAAGCTTAATCACAACGAAACCCTGAGCTACCCTAATACCTTTGACCAAACGCTGTACGCCAGCGTCGAGCAGGCGTTCAACATGGGTGCGGTGGCGGTTGGGGCAACCATCTATTTTGGCTCGGAAGAGTCACGCCGTCAGATTGAAGAAATCTCTGCTGCCTTTGAGCGTGCGCACGAACTGGGGTTGGTAACTGTCCTGTGGGCCTATCTGCGTAACCCGGCGTTTAAGAAAGACGGCGTCGATTACCACGTATCCGCTGACCTCACCGGTCAGGCCAACCATCTGGCCGCCACCATTGGTGCCGATATCGTTAAACAGAAAATGGCGGAAAACAACGGTGGCTATAAAGCGGTGAACTTCGGCTATACCGACGACCGCGTTTATAGCAAGCTGACTACCGATAACCCGATTGACCTGGTGCGCTACCAGTTGGCGAACTGCTACATGGGCCGCGCAGGGCTGATTAACTCCGGCGGCGCGGCGGGTGGTGAAACCGACCTGGCGGATGCAGTGCGTACGGCGGTTATCAATAAACGTGCCGGTGGGATGGGGCTTATCCTCGGTCGTAAAGCGTTTAAAAAATCGATGGCTGACGGCGTTCAGTTGATTAACGCCGTACAGGATGTGTACCTCGATACCAAGGTCACCATCGCTTGATTTTCTGGCAGTGCCCGGTGGCGCAATGCTTACCGGGCCGGTCAGATTGACGCCACTTATCGGTGGCGTCGTCCAGTCGTTTTATCGCGGTTGATCCCTCTCACATTCCCCACCTCTTTTGTGAAAAACATCACGTACTGTTGTGCGATTGCCCAAAAAACAGCCCGGCGTTAGCGGAATTTGTCCGTGGAAGCGCTGCTATTTTGTGCTTAGATTAGTGATGAAACGCCTTTTCAATTCCGTAAAACCGATTTATCGGATCCGTGTTGGACACAGGATTGTGGCGCGAAATGCGCCATTTCGAATGTTGTACTAAGGACACATAATGAAAATTGAATCTGTAAATGTCACCGTCTTCCAGCATCCTACGCGCCGCGTCTCCGACAGCGCCGGGCACTCACATCCGGGGCCTGAAAGCATGGCGAAAATGGCGATGCTGACCATTACCGCCGATGACGGCAGCAAAGGCTACTCTTTTGCGCCACCGGAAATTGTGCGCCCGTTTGTGGTCAATACCTTCTTCCGCAAAGTGCTGGTGGGCCAGGACCCGTTTAACCGCGAACGTATCTGGCAGGATCTGGTGCATTGGCAGCGCGGTAGCGCGCATCAACTCACCGAGCGCGCGCTCTCTTTTGTTGAGCAGGCGCTGTGGGATTTGGCTGGGCGCAAGCTTAATATGCCGGTCTACAAACTGCTGGGCGGCTACCGTGACAAAGTCCCGGCCTACGGCAGCACCATGTGCGGCGATGACCTGCCCGGCGGCTTGTCCACCCCGGAAGAGTACGCTGCGTTCAGCGAAACGCTGGTGGCGCGCGGTTATAAGGCCATCAAACTGCACACCTGGATGCCGCCGGTCTCCTTCGCGCCAAACCCGAAAATGGATATCAAGGCCTGTGCTGCGGTGCGTGAAGCGGTCGGCCCGGATATTGACCTGATGATCGACGGCTATCATTGGTACAGCCGTACCGAGGCGCTGTGGATTGGTAAAGAGCTGGAAAAACTCAACTTCGCCTGGTTTGAAGAGCCGATGGAAGAGGACAGCATGTCATCCTACGCCTGGCTTGCCGAGAATCTGTCGATACCGATTATTGGCCCGGAAAGCTTTGGTGGTAAACACCACAGCCGTGCGGACTGGGTAAAAGCGGGCGCCTGCGACATTCTGCGTGCGGGTGCCAACGGCGTGGGTGGCATTGGGCCAACCATGAAAGTGGCCGCGCTGGCTGAGTCGTTCGGCATGGATTGTGAAGTCCACGGCAACGGTGCGGCAAGCCTGGCGGCGGTGGGGGCGATTCGCAACTGCCGCTGGTATGAACGCGGCCTGCTGCACCCGTTCCTCGACTACGACCAGCCCGCCGCCTACCTAAACAGCATCATCGACCCGATGGATGCCGACGGGTTTGTGCATTTGTCACAACGTCCGGGATTGGGCGAAGACATCAATTTTGACTATATCGAAGCCAACACCGTCAGCCACGACTGACACATAACAAATAAAAGATAGGCACGAATGGATTCGTCGCCTGTCGTACCCTACAGGCGACAGATAGATGAAAAAATCCTCCTTACTGGGAGCGTGTTTGCTCGCGCTCACCATGACGATGGGGAGCGGGGCGGCGCTGGCTAAAACGCCGCCCGATCAGCTCATTATCGGCATGAACATGAACAACCTCCTGACCCTCGATCCGGCCGCGATGACCGGTAACGAAGTGGTGGGAATTGTGGTTAATCTCTATGACTCACTGGTGGAGCTCGACCCGGAGCAGCTCACCAATGTGAAACCGGCGCTGGCCAAGTCCTGGGATATCAGCCAGGACGGCAAAACGCTCACCTTCCACCTGCAAGATAACGTCAAGTTTCACTCCGGCAATCCGCTGACCGCTGCCGATGTGGTGTGGTCGATGCGGCGTATTCTGCACCTCAACCTGGCACAGGCGTCGGTGTGGAAATCCTACGGCTTTAGCAAAAAGAACGTCGATAAGCAGGTCACTGCGCTTGACGATTACACCGTGCAAATTGTCCTGCCAAAAGATAACGACCCGCAGTTGGTCATTTACTCGCTAGGCGCGCTGGGCAACCTCGGGGTGCTCGACAGCAAAACGGTGCAGAGCCATGAACAGGACCACGATTGGGGCAACCGTTGGCTCACCACACATGAAGCCGGTTCGGGCCCGTTTACGCTGGAAACCTGGCAGGCTAAAGACGTACTGCGTATGAAGCGCAATCCGGCGTACTGGCGCGGCGAGCCGAAGATGAGCCGCGTGGTGTTGCGCCACTTCCAGGAGTCGCAAACCCTGCGGTTGATGATTGAGAAGGGCGACCTGGATATCGCGAACAATATGGCGGTTTCCGATATCAACGCTCTGCGTAAAGACCCAGACCTGACCGTTGATGCCGTGCAGCGTGGCACCATGTACTACGTCTCCATGAGCATGAAGGAGCCGCACTTTGCCAATCCGAAAGTGCGTGAGGCGGTACGTTACCTGATTGATTATCAGGGGATCAACAAAGCCCTGATGCCGGGTTACGGTGTGCTGCACCAGCGGCCCATCAAAGCGGGAATGCCGTCAACGCTTGCGGATCCGGGCTACACCTTCGATTTGGCGCGGGCGAAGAAGCTTTTGGCGGAAGCGGGTTATCCGGACGGCTTTGATACCACCCTGCGCGTGCTGTCCGATCAGCCGTTCCTCAACATTGCCATTGCCGTGCAGTCCACGCTGATGCAGGCAGGGATTAACGCCAAAATCATCACCGGTACCGGTAACCAGATCTACGGCGCAATGCGCGAACGTAAGTTCGACATGCTGGTTGGGCGTGGCGGTAGCGGTATGGAACCCCATCCACACTCTAGCCTGCGTGCGCTGGTCTATAACCCGGACAACAGCGATGAAGCGCGGCTGACCAACTTCCAGGGCTGGCGCACCGGTTTCTACGATAAGCCGCTCAACGAGATGATCGACCATGCGCTGCTGCAGCGCGATCCACAAAAACAGGTCGCGGAATACCAGGCGGTGCAGACGCGATTTGATCAACTGATTCCAGCGATGATCCCGGTTTCCCAGATGGTGGATTCCGTGGTGGTGCGTAATGAAGTGAAAGACTACAAACCGCACCCGTCGGCCACCACCTTCCTGCGTGATGTCTACAAAGTTAGCGAAGGAGATAAAGGATGAGTACGGCAATTCTCGCGTCCGGCTCCCGTACCCGGCGCTTTTCAAAACGGTTGATCCAGGTCGTCATCACGCTGTTTGGCCTGCTATTGCTGACCTTCTTTATTGGCCGCGTGATGCCCATTGACCCGGTGCTGGCAATTGTTGGCCCGGATGCCGATCAGAGCACCTATCAGCAGGTTTATCACCAGTTGGGCTTTGATCAGTCGCTGATGACGCAGTTTGGCATTTACTTCGTCAATCTGCTCCACGGGGATTTGGGCAATGCGCTGCTGACCGGTAAACCGGTGACCGACGATATTATCCGCGTTTTCCCAGCCACCATGGAGCTGGCGACGATGGCGATTATCGTCGGCGCGGGTCTCGGTATTCCGCTGGGCGTTTTAGCGGCGGCACGTCGCAACAGTCTTTCCGATTACGTGGTGCGTATTATTAGCCTCGCCGGTTATTCGACGCCGATTTTCTGGGTCGGGATGATGGGGCTGCTGGTGTTCTACGCCTGGCTTGGCTGGGTGGGCGGCGCCGGTCGTGTGGATCTGGGGCTGGACGGCATTGTGCCGCGCCGTACCGGTTTGATGACCGTCGATGCGCTGCTGGCGGGTAACAGTGAAGTGTTCTGGAATGCCATTAATCACCTGATTCTGCCAGCCGCACTGCTGGGTTTCCATTCGCTGGCCTACATCAGCCGTATGACCCGCAGTTTTATGCTGGCGCAGCTGTCGCAGGAATTCATCATCACCGCGCGGGTAAAGGGCTTAACTGAACGTCAGGTTATCTGGAATCACGCTTTCCGTAACATTCTGGTGCAACTGCTGACGGTCGTCGCGCTGGCCTACGGCTCCCTGTTGGAAGGGGCGGTGCTGATTGAAACGGTCTTCTCCTGGCCGGGCTTTGGCTCCTATCTCACCGGTAGCCTGCTGCTGGGTGATATGAATGCGGTGATGGGCTGCGTGCTGCTGGTGGGCGTTATCTTTGTGATGCTCAACCTGCTCTCCGACATGCTGTATCAATTCTTCGATCCGAGGACAAAATCATGACGGTTTCTCTGGATACCTCGCTTGCCAGCGGGACAGGCGAAGGCCGCCAGCGGCTGCTGCGTGCTTTCACCCGTACCGGTGGTTTTATCGGCAAGATGGCGCGTAATCCGCTGACCGCTATTGGTGGCGGGATCATCTTCCTGCTGGTGATTGTGGCGATATTCGCACCGTGGATTGCCCCGTACAAACCGCTGGTGCAGGACTTAAATAACGCGCTGACCGCGCCGAACGCTCAGCACTGGTTCGGTACCGATGAGTTTGGCCGCGATATCTTCAGCCGGCTGGTCTACGGTTCGCGCATTACGCTGTACATCGTCCTGCTGGTGTCGGTCACCGTTGGCCCGCTGGGACTGCTGCTTGGTGTTTGCGCGGGCTACTTCGGCGGCAAGGTCGATATGGTGCTGATGCGCGTCACCGATATCTTTATCTCCTTCCCAAGCCTGGTGCTGGCGCTGGCGTTTGTCGCGGCGTTAGGTCCAGGGCTTGAGCATGTGGTTATTGCCATCACGCTGACGGCCTGGCCGCCGATTGCCCGTCTGGCGCGTGCCGAAACGCTCTCTCTGCGACAGGCTGATTTTATCTCTGCTGTTCGTCTGCAAGGGGCGTCACCGGCGCGCGTGCTGTGGCGGCATATCGTTCCGCTGTGTCTGCCCTCGGTGATTATCCGTATCACCATGAACATGGCGGGGATCATTCTGACCGCTGCCGGTCTGGGTTTCCTCGGCCTCGGTGCGCAGCCGCCGGAGCCGGAGTGGGGTGCCATGATCTCTAGCGGCCGCACCTACATGATGGAGTGCTGGTGGGTGGTGACGATTCCGGGGCTGGCGATTCTTATCAACAGCTTAGCGTTCAACTTCTTAGGAGATGGCCTACGTGACATCCTCGATCCTCGCAGTGAATAACGCGGCACCGCTGCTCGACGTGCGCGACCTGAGCGTTGATTTCGTTAACGGCGACACGGTAACCCATGCGGTCCGCGGCGTCTCCTTCCAGTTAGGGCGTGAGAAGCTGGCGATTGTCGGCGAATCGGGTTCCGGGAAATCGACCGTCGGACGGGCGCTGCTGCACCTGCACCCGAAAAAAGCGCGTATTGGCGCCAGCCGGATGCAGTTTGGCGATGTCGATCTGCTGAACGCCAGCGAGGCGCAGATGCGCGCCATTCGCGGCAAGCGGATTTCGATGATTATGCAGGACCCAAAATATTCGCTGAATCCGGTGGTGCGCGTGGGTGACCAAATTGCGGAAGCCTGGCTGACGCATCATCCTGGCCACAAATCCGAGGCGAAAGCCAAAGCGCTGGAGATGCTGGACGTGGTGCGCATTCGCGACCCCGAGCGGGTTTATCAGCTCTATCCGCATGAAATTTCCGGCGGGCAGGGGCAGCGCATCATGATTGCCATGATGCTGATTACCGACCCGGAATTGGTGATTGCCGATGAACCAACGTCGGCGCTGGATGTATCAGTACGTTTGCAGGTGCTGGGGCTGCTCGATGATTTGGTCAAATCCCGCGGGCTGGGGCTGATTTTTATCAGCCACGACATCAATCTGGTGCGCAGCTTTTGTGACCGCGTGCTGGTGATGTACGCCGGGCGAGTGGTGGAATCAATTGCCGCTTGCGACCTCGACCATGCGCAGCATCCGTATACGCAGGGGCTTATCAGCGCTCTGCCGGATATGCAACATCGCCGCCCGGTTTTGCCGGTGCTGCAGCGCCAGGCCAGCTGGCTGACGGACTAAGGAGCGCACGATGATTGAAGTGAAAAACCTGAATCTGGTTTTCGGCGAGGGCGACAAACGCAACCAGGTGCTGTACGACGTGAATTTCCACGTTCAGCCGGGCGAGATTTATGGCCTGGTAGGGGAGTCCGGTTCCGGGAAAACCACGGTGCTGAAATGCCTGGCCGGGCTGTTTAACCATTGGCAAGGCGAGTTGGCGATAGGCGGCCAGCGGCTGGGGAACACTCTCAGCCGCGAGCGTTGCCGCCAGGTGCAGATGGTGTTTCAGGATCCTTACGGCTCGCTGCACCCGCGTCATACCATTGGCGACATTCTCGAAGAGCCGCTGCAGATCCACGGCATTAACGACCGTGACCGGCGGATTAACATGCTGCTGGATCGCGTGGGGTTAAATCGGGCGTTCCGTAACCGCTATCCGCACCAGCTCTCCGGCGGCCAGCGGCAGCGCGTAGCGATTGCCCGCGCGCTGATTCTTGAACCACAGGTGCTCCTGCTCGATGAGCCGACTTCGGCACTGGATGTGTCGGTGCAGGCAGAAATCCTCAACCTGCTGGCGGAGCTGCAGGCAGAGTCGAATCTCACCTATCTGATGGTGACCCACGATTTAGGCGTGATTGCTCATCTGTGCCAGAAAGTGGCGGTGATGCAGTACGGCAAAATTCTGGAAACGCTGAGCGTAGATGCATTGGTGAGCGGTGAAGCGAAAACGCCGTATACGCAGATGTTGGTGAATGCCAGTCGTCAGTACACGCGAGAAATGGCGCGTGAGGTTGCCGCGTACTAATTCATGTTGTCGTTTTGGCCCGAAGGTGAAGCGACTTCGGGCTATTCGACAAAGAACGTCGGATGGCGGTCTGTGCCGTCTTCGACCTACCTCTGGGAAACGATAAAAAATGCATAATAAATCTTTCCGAATGGCCCTACCGCTGGTGCTCAGCGCCTGTACTGCCTCTGCCCTGGCGGCGGAAACCGTTGATTTGCGCATGTCATGGTGGGGTGGGAATGGCCGCCATCAGGTCACGCTCAAAGCCCTGGACGCTTTCCATCAACAGTATCCGGATATCAACGTCAAAGCCGAATACACCGGCTGGGACGGCCACACTTCGCGTCTGACCACCCAACTGGCGGGCGGTACCGAGCCTGACGTGATGCAAACCAACTGGAACTGGCTGACGCTGTTCTCCAAAGACGGCAGCGGCTTCTATGACCTCAACCAGGTCAAAGAGGAAATCGGGCTCGATAATTTCACTGCTAAAGATCTGCAGCCGGTGACGGTGAAGGGCAAGCTTAACGGTATTCCGGTGGCGATGACCGCGCGTATTTTTTACTTCAACGACCAGACCTGGGCGAAAGCCGGATTGAGCTTCCCGAAAAACTGGGATGAGCTGATGACTGCGGGCAAAACGTTTGAGAGCAAACTGGGGAAACAGTATTACCCGGTGGCACCGGAAAGTCTTGGCGTGCTGGCGCTGCTGAACTCGTACATGGTGCAGAAGTACAATCTTCCGGCTATCGACGAGAAGGCGAAGAAGTTCTCCTACAGCGACGCGCAGTGGGTAGAGTTTTTCCAGCTGTATAAAGATCTGGTGGGCAACCACGTGATCCCGGATATGAAGTACTACGCCTCATTCGGTAAGGGCAACATGTATGAAATGAAGCCGTGGATCGAAGGCGAGTGGGGTGGCGTCTACATGTGGAATACCGCTGTCACCAAATACTCCGATAACCTTAAACCGCCGGCCAAACTGGTTCTGGGCGATTATCCGATGTTGCCAGGCGCCACCGATGCCGGGCTGTTTATGAAGCCGTCGATGATGCTGTCGATTGGTAAAACCAGTAAAAATCCGCAGGCAGCGGCGAAGCTGATTAACTTTCTACTCAACAGCAAAGAGGGCGTTACGCTCTTGGGGCTGGAGCGCGGTGTACCGCTGAGCAAAAGTGCCGTCGCGACGCTCACGCAAGCGGGCGTCATTAACGATAAGGACCCATCGGTTGCCGGGATTAAGCAGGCGCTGGCGCTGCCGACGACGCTGTCAGTGTCGCCATATCTCGAAGACCCGCAGCTGGTGCAGGAATTTGATAGTGCGCTGCAGTCGATTGATTACGGTAAGAAAACCGTCGCCGAAACGGCAACGGATTTCAAACGGCAGTCGGAGCGCATCTTAAAACGCGCGATGCGTTAACGCAGTAATGGACAGTCCGGCGGCAGGCGACAGCGCAGCGCCGCCGGCAAAATCTCCATGCGGAAGGTTTTCCCACTCAGCGGTTCGCCGTCGAGATTGAACGTCATCTCGTGCGGGGCGGTCACTTCAAACCACGGCGACACGCTGTCCACCAGATTCTCCGTGCCATCGCTGCTGGCCAGCGTATTAAACAGCGCTGGCAGCAGCTCTTCACCGGTAAAAATGCGCAGATGCAGCAGACCATCGTCAATCAGCGCGTCCGGGCAAAGCTGCTGACCGCCACCGGCCTGACGTCCGTTACCGATACCAATCACCAGCGCATCGCCTTGCCAGCTAAAGTTCTCACCCTGGATTTTGCAGCGATCGGGTTTCAGGGTGTCCATGCGCATCAGCCCGTGGATCAGATACGACACCCCGCCCAGTGCGGCTTTCAGTTTCTCTGGCGTTTCGGTGGTGATGCGCGTGCCGAATCCGCCGGTGGCCATGTTGATAAAACAGGTTTTGCCATTTACCTGGGCGATATCCACCGGCACGTCGCGCCCGGCAATCGCCAGCTTCAGGGCGTTAGCCATATCGGCCGGAATATTCACGCTGGTGGCGAAATCGTTGGCGGTGCCGAGCGGCAGAATACCGAGCGCCGGAACCGGATTTCCCGCACATTGAATCAGCGCGGTGGCAATTTCGTTGATGGTGCCGTCGCCGCCGCCGGCGATCACCGTTGCGACCTTGAGGGAGACCGCTTCTTCAACATAGCGAACCGCGTCGCCTTTCTCCCAGGTCACGCGGACATGAATTTCTACACCTTCATCACGCAATAACTGAACAGCTTCGCGCAGCTGCGGGTGGTTGGCACTTTTGCCGTTAAGGATCAATAAACTGGCTGGAAAATCTGACATCGTGGTACCTCTTTATGGGGTATGCAAAGAGTGTAACAAAGGACGGTCAGATGTGCTTGTCTGGGGAGCAGGCAAAAAATAAGCCCGTGTAAGGGAGATTACACAGGCTAAGGAGGTGGTTCTTGGGTACAGCTAGCATTTATGGATTATGTTTTTCAGCGGAGGGAATAGTATCGACAATTGATAATTCCGTCTGTGATCCATTTCTAAGAATCTTTGCTATTGAAAAACAATATATATGTACTAGCTGTTATGCGGATTACGAGTTGATTCTCCTGTGAAATTCCGCATCAGCAGACCATACTCCAGTTCGATATCTTCCGGCACGGGGATCCATACGGTGTGACCGTCGCCAGGAGCGACCGGTTTCGCAACACCTTTGGCATCTTCCATCTGCTCGAGGCTGAAGTTGACGTTACCCTGCGGGGTCATCAGTTCCAGATTATCGCCAAGGGCAAATTTGTTTTTTACCGCCACTTCGGCCATCACGCCTTTGCGCTGGCCGGTAAATTCGCCGACGAACTGCTGACGCTCGGAAACCGAGAAACCGTATTCGTAGTTCTGATAATCGTCATGCGTGTGACGACGCAGGAAGCCTTCGGTGTAGCCACGGTGGGCGAGGTTTTCCAGCGTTTCCAGCAGATTGGTATCAAACGGTTTGCCGGCTGCGGCGTCATCGATCGCCTTGCGGTACACCTGCGCGGTGCGGGCGCAGTAGTAGTGCGATTTGGTACGGCCTTCGATTTTCAGCGAGTGCACGCCCATTTGGGTCAGGCGCTCAACGTGAGCCACGGCGCGAAGATCTTTTGAGTTCATGATGTAGGTGCCGTGCTCGTCTTCAAAGGCAGTCATGTACTCGCCAGGACGTTTGGCCTCTTCCAGCATAAACACCTGATCGGTCGGTGCGCCAACGCCGAGGGTGGGTTCGACGTTCTGTACCGGAATCGGTTCGTATTTGTGGACGATATTACCGATATCGTCTTCTTTGCCTTCCAGGACGTTGTACTCCCAGCGGCAGGCGTTGGTGCAGGTGCCCTGGTTCGGGTCACGCTTGTTGATGTAGCCGGACAGCAGGCAACGGCCGGAGTAGGCCATGCACAGCGCGCCGTGAACGAAGATTTCAATCTCCATATCTGGCACCTGGGAGCGGATCTCTTCAATTTCTTCCAGCGACAGCTCGCGGGAGAGGATCACGCGGGTCAGGCCCATCTGCTTCCAGAATTTTACCGTAGCCCAGTTGACGGCGTTCGCCTGCACGGACAGGTGAATATCCATGTCGGGGAAGTTTTCGCGCACCAGCATTATCAGCCCTGGATCGGACATGATCAGCGCATCCGGCCCCATATCTACCACCGGCTTCAAATCACGAATGAAGGTTTTCAGCTTGGCGTTATGCGGGGCAATGTTGACCACCACATAGAATTTTTTACCCAGTGCATGGGCTTCGTTGATGCCGAGCTGCAGATTCTCGTGATTGAATTCGTTGTTACGCACGCGCAGTGAGTAGCGCGGTTGGCCGGCATAAACAGCATCGGCACCGTAAGCAAAAGCGTAACGCATATTTTTCAGCGTTCCCGCCGGGGAGAGGAGTTCCGGTTTAAACATGATTTTCTCGTTCTGATGACAGGTCAGATTCGCCACACCTGATGCGGCGAGTTGGGGAGTGTCCCCACTTTAAGGGCGGGCATTGTAGCGCTGTGTGGGTGGGAGGTAAAGCGCCGGGTGGCTGCCAGGGGCCACCCGGCCGGGTTTCTACCTATCAGGTATTATCTTTGACGGTCTCGCTGGCACCGTTGGTTTTCACCGATGCAATGCCTTTATCGCGCGAGGCTTCGCTGGCGTACAGCTGGCTGCTGCCAATCACCTGGTGATTACCGGCTTTCAGATTGAAGTGGAATTTACCGTTGGTCGCCGTTTTCTTCTCATAGCGCTCGTCCAGCGGACTGTTGGTGCGCACGGAGGCGATACCATTTTCCGCCGACGCTCTGGTGGTGTACAGCTCGCTGGTGAGAATGATTTCGCCGTTGCCCGCTTTCAGGACGAAACGAAACTGATCGTTGCTGCTTTTGCTTAACTCAAACCAACCCGCCATGGTGACTCCTTGATGAAATTGAAGTGGTTAAAGGTATTGGCTGACTGTATGAGTATGGGAGAAATTGGCGTAGATGCTAATCATGCGGTGGGGAAAGAGGGCGGCCGTGAGGCCGCTCTGAGGGAGATTACGCCATTCGGCAGGCATCGGCCTCCCAGCGGTAACCCACGCCGTAGACCGCACGGATGAAAGACTGCTCAGCGTCAAGCGACTCCAGCTTGCGGCGCAGGTTTTTTATGTGGCTGTCGATGGTGCGATCGGTGACCACGCGATAGTCGTCATACAGATGATTGAGCAACTGTTCGCGGGAGAACACTTTTCCGGGTTCCTGCGATAAGGTTTTCAACAGACGAAATTCTGCCGGGGTGAGATCGAGCAAGCGATCGCGCCACGAAGCCTGAAAACGGTTTTCGTCGACGATAAGCGGGCTTTGTTCGTCCAGCGCCTGTAGCTCCTGGCGCGGTTTGCAGCGACGCAAAATGGTTTTCACGCGCGCCACGACTTCACGTGGGCTATAGGGCTTACAGATGTAATCGTCGGCGCCAATTTCCAGCCCCAACAAGCGATCGATTTCTTCAATTTTGGCCGTCACCATGACGATGGGAACGTCAGAGAAGCGGCGGATTTCGCGACACAGCGTCAGACCGTCGGTGCCTGGCAGCATTAAATCCAGCAGGATCAGATTTGGTGGCGACTGATGAACGTACGGCAGTACTTTATCGCCGTGGCTAATCAGCGTCGGCGCGTAGTGCGCTGCCAGCAAATAGTCGATGAGTAACTGCCCCAGTTTTGGTTCATCTTCCACAATTAAAATGCGTGGGGCGTTGTCGTCAATCGGTAACTCGGTCATATCTCTCTCGGTGTTGCGCGTTCCAGCGGTAATTCTACTTTAATGCTAACCCCGCCAAAAGGCGAATGTCCGACCTCAAGACGGCCACCGTGGGCGGTGACAATATTGGCGCAGATCGCCAGTCCGAGGCCGGACCCGCCGCTGGCGCGGTTGCGGGATCCTTCGGTGCGATAGAAGCGTTCGCACAGTTTAGTCAGCTGTTCATCGGTGACGCCCGGGCCGCTGTCGGCAAATTCCATCACAATATGCTGGGCGCTCAGCGCGGTGCGAATCAGCACCTGGCCACCACTATCGGTGTAGCGCAGGCTGTTTTCCAGCAGGTTGTTGAAAAGCTGCATCAGGCGGTCCGGGTCGCCGAAGACCGTGGCATTTTCTGCCAGCGCCAGATTCAACGTTAACCCTCGGCTGGCAAGGCGTTCGCGGAAGGCATCGGCGGCAATTTCCAGCAGCGAAATAATCTCTACGGATGACTTCTGGTAAGCCAGCGCCCCTTCATCAGACATGGAAAGCTGATGCAAATCGTTAACCAGCTTGGTGAGCGTGGCGACTTCCGCCTGCAACGATGTCACTGACTCTGGGGTAAATTTGCGAACGCCGTCCTGAATGGCCTCCAGTTCACCGCGCAGTACCGCTAGCGGGGTGCGCAGCTCATGGGAGATGTCGGCCATCAAATCACGGCGCATCTGCTGGTTTTTCTCCAGCGTGCTGGCGAGCTGGTTGAAGTCCTGTGCCAGCTTGCCCAGCTCATCACCGCTGGTGACCGGCACACGGGTGGAGAAATCGCCCGCAGCCAGCTTGTGGGTGCCTTCAACTAACCGTCTGACGGGTGCGATAAGCCCACGCGCCAGCGGGAAGGTAGCCAGCGCGGCGAGCAGCGTTGCCAGGCCCACAATCAGCCAACTAGTACGCCGCTGCTGCTTGTCGAAATTAATATCGGTATTACGGGTTAAGCGTTCGACCGGCGAGGCGATCACCGCGCCGACCTCCATACCGTTAACAATAATGCCCCGTCGGGTGCCATCGTGTGGCACCGCTTCACGGGGGCCAACCAGCACGCGGGCGTTTTGATCGACCACCCAAAATTGAGTGCGCCAGCCGTGCGGCGGCATCCCACCGCGTTCCGGGCCCATGCCCGGCCCTGGAGGGCCTGGCGGCATTTTGTCCTCATTGTTGTCATGTTCGAATGAACGCAGGATTTGGAAGATGAAACGGTCGTTATTGCGTAAAAAACGCCAGTTACCGTGCTGGGCATACTGCTCCGCCAGTGCGTCACTGAGTAGTTGTAGCCGCTGTTCGTTGCCGCGCTTGATGTAGTCAATAAAGCCGCGCTCAAAGCTGATGCGCACCGCCCAATGCATACTGATCAGCAGCACGATACAGGTGGCTAAAATGGCGAAGAACAGTTTGCCGGAGATTCCCGGGCGCCATAATTTCACGATTTACTCCTTCAATTTGCGTCGGGCGATAACCACGTTTTTGCTGATATCGTCCGGCACTCGCGCGAAGACGAGGGCGGGAAGCGCAATAATCACGGCCATACAGAAATAGGTGTACATAAAGACGTGGTGCGTGGTGTCGCCTCCCACGGCAATGTGCTGCTGGCCAAACATGCCCAGCAGGATCCCCGCGATAGTGACGCCGATACTCATCGATAGCTGCATAATCATCGACAGCAGGCTATTGCCACTGCTGGCATGGTCATCCGGCAGGTCTTTTAGGGTCAGCGTGTTCATTGATGAAAAACGGCTGGAGTTGACCATCCCTTGAATAAACAGCACCGCCGGCAGCACGTAGTACCAGCCGGCCAGTGCGGTGAACATAAAGAGCAGGCTGATTAACGCAAGGCTAAGAGTGCTGAACACCAGCACGTGGCGGTAGCCAAAGCGATTAACGACTTGTACCACGATGCGCTTCATACCCATGCTGCCGAGCACCATCGGGATCATCATTAACCCGGCATGGAATGGCGTGAAGCCGAGACCAATCTGCATAAACACCGGCGTCATAAACGGCAGCATCCCGCTACCGATACGCCCGGCAAAGCTGCCAGCGAGCCCCAGTGAAAAGGTCGGGGTATTGAAAAGCTTCAGACTAAACAGCGCGTCTTCGTTACCGTAGGCGTGCCACAGATACATCAGGATGGAGACGACGCCGATGGCCACCAGTGCGCCCATCATCAACGGTGAAATGCCCAAGCCTTTTTGCCCATCGAGCGCCAGCGTTAGCGTTGCCATACCCAGTGCCAGAACGATAAACCCTGAAAGATCAAAGCGCCGGGTTTGCACCGTATAGTTGGGCATCAAAATCAGCGTGGCAATACAGCCGATAATGCCGACGGGAATATTGATTAAGAAAATCCAGTGCCAGGAGGCGTATTCAACCAAAATTCCCCCCAACGCCGGGCCCAGCAGCGGGCCAATCTGGCCGGGCAGGGTGACGAAGGTCATCGCCGCCATATATTGTTCGCGTGGCACGATTTTCATCACCGTCAGCCTGCCGACGGGTACCATCATCGCGCCACCGATACCCTGTAGAACACGGGCCATCACCAGCTCATTGAGGGTGCTGGAAAGCGAACAGAACAGCGAACCCAGGGTAAACAGAATGATGGCGATGAAAAAGATATTGCGCACGCCGACGCGATCCGCCAGCCAGCCGCTGGCGGGCAGCATGACGGCGACCGTCAGCACGTAGGAAACCACCACCATGTGCATGTGGAGCGGGCTCTCCCCCAGGCTTAGCGCCATGGAGGGGAGGGCGGTATTGACGATCGTAGTGTCCAGCGATTGCATGAAAAAGCCAAACGCCACGATCCACAGCTGCCAGCGAACGTTGGCGGGAAGTTCAGTCATGGTTACTCAGTTACCGATTGTCGGGTTTGACGCGAAAAACGTAGACGCAGACTCTCGAAGAACAGGTAAATCACCGGGGTGGTGTACAACGTCAGCAGTTGGCTCATCGCCAGCCCTCCGACAATGGTAATCCCCAGCGGTTGACGCAGTTCCGACCCATCACCTCCCGAGAGTACCAGCGGTAGCGCGCCAAACAGCGCCGCCAGCGTGGTCATCATTATCGGGCGAAAACGCAGCAGGCAGGCCTGGAAAATGGCCTCCTCCGGCGTCAGGTTGCCGTTACGCTGCGCCTCAAGGGCGAAGTCGACCATCATGATGGCGTTTTTCTTCACAATGCCGATTAATAGCATGATCCCGATAAGGGCAATTAGGCTAAACGGGGCACCGAATAGCTCCAGCGCCAGCAATGCGCCAACGCCTGCGGAGGGTAGCGTAGAGAGAATTGTCAGCGGATGCACATAGCTTTCGTACAAAATCCCCAGCACGATATAGACCGTGGCGATAGCGGCGAGAATCAGGATAACCTGCGAGTTCATCGTATCCTGGAACACCTGTGCCGTGCCGGCAAACGATCCGCGCACCGTCGGCGGGACACCAAGCTGGGTCATTGTTCGGGTGATGGCGTCGCTGGCTTCCGAGAGTGATTTACCGGTCGGCAGGTTAAAGGAAACCGTAGACGCTGCCGACAGCCCCTGATGGTTCACCGACAGCGGTGCGTTGGCCGGTTGCCATTTGGCGAAATACGATAGCGGAATGGCTTTGCCGTCGTTATTAATCACAAACATTTTATCCAGCGCGCTAACGTCCTGGGTGTAAACCGGGTCAACCTGCATCACCACTTTGTACTGGTTAAGCGGCTGATAGATTGTGGAAATCTGCCGCTGGCCAAAGGCGTTGTTGAGCAGACTGTTAGCCTCTTCGACGCTAATACCCAGCCGCGACATGGTTTCACGGTCATAGACCAGGTCCATTTCGGCACCGTTATCCTGTTGATCCGAGTTGACGTCGGCAAGCTCCGGCAGTGCCGCCAGCGCTTTACGGATTTTCGGCTCCCACTCGCGCAGCGCGCTCAAATCATCGGAAAGCAGGGTGTACTGGTAGCTGGCGTTGGCCTGACGCCCGCCGACTCGGATATCCTGCACCGCCATTAAGAACAGGTTGGCGCCGGGCTCTTTGGCGAGCTTTTTACGCAGTCGGTCGATAATTTGCTGCGCCGTTTCGTGGCGCTGGTCGCGCGATTTCAGGGTGATGAACATCATCCCACTGTTGACGCGTGAGCCGCCGGTAAAGCCGGTGACATTATCGACTGCCGGATCTTCACGAATGATCTTCATAAAGTCCTGTAATTTACCGCGCATCGCCTGGAAAGAAATGCTTTGGTCGGCCTGAATCCCGCCCATCAGCACCCCGGTATCCTGCTCCGGGAAGAAGGTTTTCGGAATGGAGATATAGAGCCAGACGTTAAGCGCGATGGTGGCCAGGAATACCACGCCGACCAGGCGTGCGTGGTTGAGCACCCAGCGTAACGATTTACCGTAACCCTGCTGCATACCGACAAGCAGACGCCCCAGACCTTTGTTGCGGGTGGGGGTATGCGGACGGCTGGATTTTAGCATCCAGCCGCACATCATCGGCGTGAGCGTCAACGAGACCGCCAGTGAAATGCCGATAGCCACCGACAGCGTGACGGCAAACTCTCGCAACAGCCTGCCAGGCAGGCCGCCCATCAGCAACAGCGGCAGGAATACGGCCACCAGCGACACACTCATCGACAGCACGGTAAAGCCAACCTCGCGGCTACCTTGTAGCGCCGCTTGTAGCGGCTTCATGCCTGCCTCCAGATGGCGGGAGATGTTCTCCAGCACCACGATGGCATCATCAACCACAAAGCCGGTGGCGATAGTTAGCGCCATTAGCGACAGGTTGTTAAGGCTAAAGCCGCACAGATACATGGCGGCAAAGGTACCGATAAGCGACACCGGAACCGCCACCGCCGGGATCAGCGTCGCCCGCCCGGAACGCAGGAACAGGAAGACGACGAGAATGACCAGCGCGACGGAAATCACCAGCGTCTGCTCCACTTCTTCCAGCGATGCGCGGATGGTCGGCGAACGGTCCTGGGCAATTTGCAGATCGATAGCGGCGGGAATGGTTTGCTGTAGCGCCGGTAGCTCGGCGCGAATGCTGTCGACGGTCTGAATAATGTTGGCTTCCGGCAGCTTGCGGATCATCAGCAAAATCGCCGGTTTGGCGTTGGTCATCCCGGCATTACGCACATCCTGCACCGAGTCGGTGATGTTCGCGACGTCGCTCAGACGCACCGCCGCGCCGTTGTTATAGTGAATAATCAGCGGCTTGTACTCTGCCGCCTTTTTCAGCTCATCGTTGGCCTGCACTTGCCAGCGATGCGCGCTATCTTCAATCGCCCCCTGCGGTTTACGCACGTTGGCATTGCTGATGGCGGTGCGCACGGCATCTAGCGATACGCCCTGATTAAACAGCGCTTGCGGATTGAGATCGACGCGCACGGCGGGCAGAGAGCTGCCGCCCACGTCCACGTCGCCCACGCCGTCAATTTGCGAGATATTCTGCGCCAGCTGGGTGGAGGCAAAATCGTACAGCTCGCCCTGGGAATAGGTATCCGAGGTGAGCGTCAGGATCATAATTGGCGCGTCGGACGGGTTGGCTTTGCGATAGGTTGGGCGGCTCGGCATGCCGCTCGGCAGCAAGTTTTGCGCGGCGTTGATGGCCGCCTGTACATCGCGCGCAGCGCCGTTGATATCGCGATCGAAGTTAAATTCGAGAATGATGCGGGTACTGCCCAGCGAGCTGCTGGAGGTCATTTCGTTGACCCCGGCAATGCGACCGAGTGAACGCTCAAGCGGTGTCGCCACCGACGATGCCATTGTCTCCGGCGAAGCGCCCGGCAGCGAGGCGCTAACCATGATAACCGGGAAGTCTACCTGCGGCAGCGGGGCCACCGGCAGCAGCCGGAAGCCCAAAATACCGCACAGGGTGATGGCGAGCGAAATCAGGATCGTCGCCACCGGACGGTAGATGAAGAGTGCAAAAAATTTCACTTACACTTCCTCTTCACGGTGCGGGAACCGGCTTTTCAGGTACAGCGACAGGCGGTCGAACAGCAGATAGATAACCGGCGTGGTGAACAGCGTCAGTACCTGGCTCACCAGCAGACCACCGACCATACCAATACCCAGCGGACGACGCAGTTCGGCGCCCACCCCGGTGCTCAACATCAGCGGCAGCGCACCCAGTAGCGCCGCCAGAGTTGTCATCAGAATCGGGCGGAAACGCAGCAGACAGGCCTGATAAATCGCCTCGCGCGGTTCCATCCCCTGTTCACGCTCGGCCGCCAGCGCGAAGTCGATCATCATGATCGCGTTCTTCTTCACGATACCGATAAGCAAAATGATACCGATGATGGCAATGACGTCCAGTTCGCTGCCCGAAATCATCAGCGCCAGCAGCGCACCGACGCCCGCCGTTGGCAGCGTCGACAGAATGGTTATCGGGTGGATAAAACTCTCATACAGCACGCCGAGCACGATATACATTGCCACCACGGCCGCCACCACTAGCCAGATAGTGCTGCTCAGCGCTGACTGGAAGGCGAGGGTGCTGCCCTGGAATTCGGTGCGAATATCCGTCGGGAAGTTCAGCGATTTTTCCGCATTCTGAATGGACTGCACCGCATCGCCCAGCGAGTAGCCGCTTGGTACGTTGAACGAAATGGTCGTCACCGGGAACTGGTCAAGATGGTTAATCGACAGCGGCGCATAGCGCTGCTCGATTTTGGCGATGGCGTTGAGCGGGACGATACCGCCGTCGCTGCTGGTCAGGCGGATGTTATCCAGCGCCGCCAGCCCCGGTGTGGCACGGGTATCATGCTCGAGCACGACGCGATACTGGTTCGCTTGGGTGTAGATGGTGGAGATCAAACGTTGACCGAAGGCGTTATACAGCGCGTTGTCAACGTCGGCCATGGAAATACCGAGACGGCTGGCGCTGTCGCGATCGACATTGACAAAGGCCACCAGCCCCTGATCCTGCCAGTCGCTGCTGACATCAGAAAGCTGCGGCTGCGCCTGTAGCTGGGTCATCAGCTGCGGCACCCATTGGCTTAGCGCATCCAGCGAGTTGGCCTGCAGCGTAAACTGATACTGCGTGCGGCTAACGGTGGTGTCGATAGTCAGATCTTGCGTCGGCTGTAGATACAATTCAACGCCAGGAATACGCGCCACCGACTGTTGTAGACGGTTAATGACGGTCTGGACGCGGTCATCGCGGTCGCTTAACGGTTTCAGGTTAATTTGCAGACGTGCGCTGTTGAGCGCGGGGTTGGTGCCATCAACGCCGACAAACGAGGTCAGGCTCTCTACCGCCGGGTCTTTCAAAATCGCATCGGCCACCGTTTGCTGGCGCTGCGCCATGCTGGTGAACGACACCGACTGCGGTGCCTGCAGCGTGCCTTGAATGATGCCGTTATCCTGAATCGGGAAGAAGCCTTTCGGGATGGTGACCCACAGAATAATTGACAGTGCCAGGGTGCCGAGGGCAACGCTCAACGTTAGCCATGGATGGTTCAACACGCGAGCCAGCCAGTGACCATAAACGGCAATGACCCGTTCAAAGAAACGCTCGCTGGCGCGAGAGAAGCGGTTTTGTTTGCGTAGCGACTCATGGCTTAACATGCGCGCGCACATCATCGGCGTTAGCGTTAGCGAGACCACCGCCGAGATGAGGATAGCGACTGCCAGGGTGATAGCAAATTCGCGGAACAGACGGCCAATGATATCGCCCATAAACAGCAGTGGGATCAGTACCGCAATCAGCGACAGGGTCAGGGAGATAATGGTAAAGCCAATCTCACCCGCACCTTTGAGCGCCGCCGCCATCGGCTTCTCGCCTTTTTCGATATAGCGAGAGATGTTTTCAATCACCACGATGGCGTCATCGACCACAAAACCGGTGGCAATGGTGAGCGCCATTAGCGTCAGGTTGTTGATAGAAAAGTCGAGGAATACCATCACCGCGAAGGTGCCTACCAGCGACAGCGGCACGGCGACGCCGGGAATGATGGTGGCCGGTACGTTGCGCAGGAACAGATAGATGATCATCACCACCAGCGCAATGGCCAGCATCAGCTCAAACTGGGTGTCGGAGACCGAGGCGCGAATGTTGGTGGTTCGGTCAGAAAGCACTTCAACTTTGACCGATTTTGGCAGGCTTTCGGTCAGCTGTGGCAGCATTTCGCGGATGCTATCGGCGGTCGAAATGATGTTGGCGCCGGGCTGGCGCTGCACATTCATCACGATAGCCTGCTTTTTATTGGCCCATGCGCCAAGCCAGGTGTTTTCAGCCCCTTGTTCAATGGTTGCCACATCGCCTAAGCGAATTGCGGCGCCATTTTTGTAGGCAATGATCAGCTGGCGATATTCCTGCGCCGACTGCATCTGGTCGTTGGCGGAAAGCGTGACCGCGCGCGTTGGGCCATCCAGGCTACCTTTCGCCGAGTTGACGTTGGCGCTGGTAATGGCAGTGCGGATATCTTCGCTGGTGAGCCCCAACGCGGCAATCGCCTGGGCGTTGAGTTTCACGCGTACGGCGGGACGTTGGCCGCCCGCGAGAGTCACCAGACCTACGCCGGAAACCTGAGATATTTTCTGCGCCACACGCGTTTCCACCATATCTTCCACTTCAGTCATCGGTGTGGCGGTGGAGGTCACGGAGAGGGTCATAATGGGTGGATCCGCCGGGTTCACTTTACTGTAGACCGGTGGGTTGGGCAGATCGCTTGGCAACAGGTTGGTGGCGGCGTTAATGGCTGCCTGGACTTCCTGCTCGGCGACGTCCAGCGGTAGGGTGAGCTGGAATTGCAGTGTCACCACGGAGGCACCGCCTGAGCTTTGCGATGACATCTGTTTTAAGCCGGACATCTGGCCAAACTGGCGTTCCAGCGGCGCGGTGACGGCAGAGGTCATCACATCCGGGCTCGCACCCGGATAAAGTGTAACCACTTGGATAGTCGGGTAATCCACTTCGGGGAGCGCGGATACGGGCAGAAAACGGTAGCCGATGATCCCGGCCAGCAAAATTGCCACCATCAACAGCGTGGTGGCGACAGGGCGCATAATGAACAGGCGGGATGGGCCGCCTGTGCTGCTCGGCGGTAAAACTTGCATTAGCCGCGCGCTCCTTTATGCCCAGCGGAATGGCCTTCTGCCGCCGCCGGTTTTTCAGCGCTGGTGGCGGTGGCGTCATGCGCCGTGACCACTTCGACCTTCGCACCTTCGGTCAGGCGGTCAATGCCGTCGGTCACCACGCGGTCTCCTGCGGATAGCCCGGCGTCGATAACCACTTTCAGGCTATCCTGAATACCCGGTACTACGGTGTGTTTGCTGACTTTATTGTCGCTATTCAGCACCCAGACGAAGTGGCCGTCGTTGCCCATCTGCAGCGCGGCGGTTGGGATCACGACGGCATTTTGTTGGGTATCAACCAGCATACGCGCGTTGACGAACTGGTTGGGGAACAGCGCGTCGTCCTGGTTATTAAAGCGCGCTTTCAGCTTGATGGTGCCGGTAGTGGCGTCGATTTGGTTATCGAGGCTTAACAGCGAACCTTCGCTGAGCTTGGTTTTGTTGGTGCGATCCCAGGCTTCAACCGCCAGCGCTTTGCCCGCTTTTTGCGCGGCCACCACGGTGGCAATGTCATTTTCTGGCAGGGTAAAGACGAGGTCTATCGGGTGCGTTTGGGTCAGCACCACAATTCCGGTGGTATCTCCGCTGGAGATCTGATTACCGATATCGACCTGTTTTAAACCAACGCGGCCATCGATAGGCGCGGTAATACGGCTCCAGTTGAGCTGGAGCTGAGCGCTGGCAACCGATGCTTCATCAGCCTTGATTGTGCCTTCTGTTTCGCTGACCAGCGATTGCTGAGTGTCGAGTTCCTGACGAGAAACGAGATTGGTTTTTACCAACTGCTGGTAGCGCGCCAGATCGCGACGGGCGTTAGCGAGGGTGGCTTTGTCTTTTGCCAGCTGTCCTTGCGCCTGAGCCAGCGCAACTTTGAATTGGCTAGGGTCAATTTCCGCCAGCAAATCGCCCGCTTTGACCTGTTGTCCTTCCTGGAAATGAATCGCCATGAGCTGGCCGTCCACGCGGCTTCTGACGGTGACCGTATTAGCCGCGGTAATCGTGCCTAACCCGCTTAAATAGCGCGGTACGGCTTCACTGGTCGCGGTCGCGGCCTGAACCGGTGCCAGCGTACCGCCGAAACGACCACCGTGGCGACCACCGCCCGGAGGCGCACCCGCGGGCTTCGCGCTGCTAGAGTCCGAAGTATTGGAATTCTTGCTGAAGTGCCAGATGCCGACCGCCCCCGCGATAACCACCAGCACGGCCAGCGCAATCCGCCAGCGTGAGTTATGACTGCCTTTCATTGTTATACGTGTCTCGTCCTGAATCATTCCACGAAATGATACTAGTTTAGTAACGGAACGCTCAGAAAAAATGGAGGAAATATGAAAGACGGCGAGAATCGTCCGAAACGGGAGCGGCTTTACGAGTAGGCTCGCAAAGAGAGGGGATGAAACGGCGCAAAACGCCCGTTGGTGGTACCGTCAGCGGCGTTTAGCGAGGTGCTAAAACGGGAAAGCCCCTCCTGACGAAGGGGCCTTATATAAGGAAAGGGTTATGATGAACATGGTCATCATACTGGTGATACTCTTAGTCATTAGCTTACCGGCTTACTAAGACACCAGGGGGAGGAGCAATCCTCCCTTACCCTTACTCCTTTACGATAGGTTGAAAAAACAGCGAAGTCAACGGTCCTGTCAGGCGAAAACCACCTGCGCCCAGCGTGCAAGACCGGCGGTGACCGAGCCAAAGTCATCGCCGCCAGCGATAGGAATGCCCGGCAGCTGCTCGGCCAGCGCTTTCTTAATCAGCGGGGAGCGAGCGCTACCGCCGGTTAAGTAGATAACGTCCGGTTTTTCACGGCTATTTTCTAACGCTAGCTGAACCTGTTCGAGAATGCGCGTCAGCGGCTGATTTAGCGCGGCTTCCAGACCGTCCTGGCTGATAGCGGTGGCTAACGATTCGCTGATGAACGGCAGCGCAGTGTCGATTTGTGCGTTTTCGGACAGGGCAATTTTGCTCTCTTCCGCGCAACGGACCAGACGATAGCTCAAACGTTGCTGCCAGACTTTATACAGCAGGGACACTTTTTCCGCATCGCGTGCGTCGCGCGCCAGATCGCGCAGCAGGCGTCCGTTCGCGGCGCTGTAAAAATCGGTCTGTGCCGGGACGTCGTTAATCGCCACCGCGTTCCACCATGGGAGAATGGGCAGCGCAATGCCTTTTTCCGTCTCGCCCCCCATGCCCAACAGCGGCATCAGGCTTTTAAAGGCTAGCGCAATGTCGAGGTCGTTACCGCCAACGCGGCAGCCGCTGTGGCCGAGCAGGCTCTGTTCGCGATCGTGACGAGTGCGCCATTGTGGCCCCATCAGTAAAACGGAGCAGTCGGTGGTACCGCCACCGATATCCACCACCAGCACGCGTTTTTCGTCGCTGAGGGTGGCTTCAAAATCCAGCCCCGCGGCAACCGGCTCGTACTGAAAGACCACTTCGCGGAACCCGGCGCGCTTGGCGGCGCGCTCAAGAATACCCACCGCCTGGGCGTTAGCTTCATCGCCGCCGAGTCCCTGGAAGTTGATTGGGCGGCCGATTACCGCCTGATCCAGATTACCCTGCAGTTGCGACTGCGCCTGCTGGCGAATATGCAGCATCATGGAGCAGACTAAATCTTCAAATACCGCCACCTGCTGCGGTTTGAGTCCGCTGGCGCCGAGGAAGGATTTCGGCGACTTCACGAAGTAGACCTCTTCCGGGTCAGTGATGTACTGCTTGAGCGACGCGAGGCCAAACTGCACGCTGTTGCTCAGTACGTCGATGTCTTCGTCGCGGTTGTAGTTAATCGCCCGACGCAGCAGCGCCTGGGTTTCATCGCCCGACGCCGGTACCTGGTGGTGGCGGTACAGCCACTCGCTCACCGATTCGCGCGTCGGCGCGGACAGCATTGAAGGCAGCAGCGTGCTGCCGTTTTCCATCATCAGCATGCGCGGTGCGCCATCCTGCATCACGGCGATAGAACAGTTCGCTGTCCCGTAGTCAAAACCAATAAACACGTCAATCATCCCCATGCCAGTGAAGAAAGGGGGGCGACTTTAGCGGAATGTGGGGGTGGCGGCAACTGGAATATGAAAGCAAGGTCTTCGCGTTGATTACCCGCTATGCTGTAACGCTTGAACGATCTCTTTGCATAAGGACCGATATGTTTGAACTGCCGTGGCTTGCGCCGTACGACTGGCACTGGATGTTCAATTTTTTACAGGCGCGTGCCGTGACCGGTATTGAACGTTTTCAAGATGGTAGCTACATCCGAAGCTGGCGCTGTGGGCCGCACAGCGGGTTGATAACCATGACGCCGGACCCCGTGCGTCAGGTGCTTCGCGTCCAACTCACCCCGGGGCTTCTTCCGGTGGAGAAAGAGGCGCGAGAAGGCGTGATAAAGCTGCTGGATTTAGCCTGCGATCCGCAGCCGGTCCTGGATTCTCTGGGGATGCTGGCCGCGCCCCGGCCAGGATTACGTCTGCCCGGCTCGCTGAACGTCTTTGAGCAGGGTGTGCGCGCCATTCTTGGGCAGCTGGTGAGCGTTGCGATGGCCGCGCGGCTCACGGGCAAAGTGGTGGCGCGATACGGCGAACCGCTGGCAGAAGATGGGGGATTTATGCTCTTTCCCACGGCGGAACAGCTGGCGGCAGCGGACCCAGCAGAACTGAAAACACTGGGAATGCCGCTAAAACGCGCGGAGTCGCTCATCCATTTCGCCCATGCGATGCTTAACGGTGAACTGTCTGCTACACAGCCTGATGATGTCGATCTGGCTCTGAAAGCTCTACAGCGTTATCCGGGGATTGGTCGCTGGACGGCCAACTATTTTGCGCTACGTGGCTGGCAGGTAAAAGATATCTTCTTGCCGGATGATTACCTGATTAAACAGCGCTTCCCCGGCATGACGCCCGCACAGATACGCCGCTATGCCGAACGCTGGCAGCCGTGGCGTTCCTATGCGTTATTGCATATCTGGTATTCGGATAGCTGGTCACCAGAGTGAGCGGTTGGCGCGTAAACCGTCACAATGCCGCGGCCATTGTTTTTTGAGGTGTAGCAGGCGGAATCCGCCTGCACCAGTGCTTCGGCAAGGCTGGCATTATGCTCATGAATCAATGTTAAACCGGCGCTGGCGCCAATCCGGTGCAACCGGCCGCCCCAGGTAAACTCATAGCGGTTGATAGCATCCACAACCCGTTCGCTGGCGCTCAGTGCTTGTTCCGTGGAGCAGTGGCGAATGATAAAGCCAAACTCATCGCCACCCAGTCGTGCCAGAATATCGCTTGGCCTTAATACCGAACGCATTAGCGCCGCGATTTCATGCAGCAGCGCATCTCCTGCGGCGTGGCCAGCGCTATCGTTAACCGCTTTAAAGAAATCGAGGTCGAGCATCACCAGCGCATGCGACTGGTGGCTTCCCGGCAACAGTTTCAACAGCCCCTTAAGCTGGCTCTCGAAACTGGCGCGATTAGGCAGGCCGGTCAGCGCATCGTGGGTTGCACTGTAGCTTAGCTGGCGCAGCAGTTTGCGTGATTCGGTGACATCCTGAATGACCAGCACGTAGCCGATACGCTCACCTTCCTGCGTTTTCAACGGCGTCATGGTGTAGTGGATGTCAAAGTTACCGCCGTAGCGGTTTTGCAGGATTTTATCGTGCTCGCTTTCACCGTTAGATTTCTCTTCGGTATTGAGCTGATTCAGCATGAAGCCGTCGCTGCCGTAGGTGATGCGTAGCACTTCAAGCAACGGTTTTCCCTGAGCTTCATTTTGCTTCCAGCCGCTCATTCTTTCCGCTACCGGATTCATGAAGATAATGTTCTGCTGATTATCGGTACTGATTACCGCTTCGCGAATTGAGTCCAGCGTAATGTGCAGGCGCTCTTTTTCCTGGAATAGCGCGTCGTTAGCCTGAGTGATTTTTGTCATTAACTGCTTATTGGCTTCGCGGCTTTTTTTGAGGTCGTTAATGTCTTCAATTTGCTTAATGAAGTAAAACGGTGTCCCGTCGTCATGGCGCACCAGAGAAACGGCGAGTAAGGCCCAGACGATTTCACCTTGACGCGTGCAGTAGCGCTTCTCCAGCGAATAGCTGTCGACTTCGCCGCGTACCAGCCGGTCAAGCTGGGCCAAATCATCGGCAAGATCCTCGTGCCAGGTCACTTGTTGGAACGTCATGTGCTGTAATTCTTGCTGGCTATAACCCAGGAAGGTGCTCAAGGATTTGTTGGCCTGCAGCCATTGCCCGTGAGTATCGACTACCGCCATGCCGATGGCCGAGTACTCCATGGCGTTACGAAAACGGGTTTCGCTTTCTGCAATGTGCCGCCGCTCGCTGTGCACGGCATACATGGCAATGCTCATCACGCCGGTAGGCAGCAGTACCATCAGGAACGGCAGGCCGGGCATATTGGTCAGTTGATAGATGCCAAGGGTGGTCTCAATCATCTCCTGAACCACAGGGTGCTGTGCGGTTAAGGTCAGGACGGTCATGATGGTTATCAGAGTAATCACGAATGCTTCAATGCGCGGCAAACGTACGGCGCTCCACATTAAGAGCACCATGATGAAAGTAAACGGCCAGGGCAGATAAAGAATGGACAATATGCTTAGGGCCAGTGTGATGAGGGTAGTCAGCAACGTGTTAAGCAGCAGATGCGTGTCTCGATGTCGTCGGAAAAACTGCACGTTGAGCAGCATACCCAGCGGGACTAATGCGAGTGCACCCGTGGATTCAGCAACCGCCCAGACGATAAAGGTTTGTAGCGTATTGGCCCCTGGCGATAGGCTGCTGATCAGCGTGCTGCCGAGCAGCGGTGGAATCAGCGCACAGGCAATGGCCATGCGCGTCCAGTCATGCAGATTTCGTAGTGGGTTGTCATTCACCAGCCAGCGGCGCAGTAATAGCGCACCGGTTAAGGCTTCCAGCACATTGATAAGCGGGTAGAGCAGGGTGACCGCTGACGGTGAGAATACGCAGGTTGCGGCAATGATGGCCAACATTCCACTTATGGCAATGGCTGGCCACAGTTTCACGCTGAAGCGATAAAAGGCAGTCATAATGACAGCCGTTGGGAACCAAACCGGGGAGAGTGCGCTCGGTTTGTGCATCAACATGAACGAAAACAGCGTGAACAGAAAGGTCACTGTTCCGAGGCCGAGGAGTATCTGCACCGTGTGGAACGAGGATGTAGGGATAAGGGAAATACGCGGGTTTTCTTTCTTCATTACCACTATTTCCGGGGATATTATCCCCGGCCAGACCGAAATTAACCCCGATTATGCAACAACTCGGCGCCAGTTTATCGGATCTGTGACACTAATTGACAATAATCGTCGCTTAGTGCCATCCGTAATATTCTATTGATCCTTAGACGGTTATCGTCGAAACGATCCTGGCCGCGATTCATCTTTTGTCGCCGTAGATTGGCGTATACGACTGGTATCGTCGCATTGAAATCCCTATAATTGCCGCGTTTGGCGCTAATACGCAGGATTATTCGCAGCACACCCTGTCGAATCAGCATGGCTATTCGCGCCGTCCTTCCTTCACATCCAGGTTAATCGGGTCGCAAAATTTATGACTGATAAGTCTCATCAGTGCGTCATTGTAGGCATCGCCGGCGCATCGGCTTCAGGTAAAAGTCTTATTGCTAGTACGCTGTATCGCGAGTTGCGCGAGCAGGTAGGTGATGAGCATATCGGTGTTATTCCTGAAGATAGCTATTATAAAGACCAAAGTCACCTGTCCATGGAAGATCGGGTTAAAACCAACTATGACCATCCTAACGCGATGGATCACAGCCTGTTATTCCAGCATCTGCAGACCCTCAAGCGCGGCAATCCTATCGAACTTCCGGTTTATAGCTATGTTGAACATACCCGTAAACAGGAAACGATTCATATCGAACCCAAAAAAGTCATTATTCTTGAAGGTATTCTGCTGCTGACCGATGCACGCCTGCGTGATGAGATGAATTTCTCTATTTTCGTCGATACGCCGCTGGATATCTGCCTGATGCGTCGTATCAAGCGTGACGTGAATGAGCGCGGCCGCTCGATGGACTCGGTCATGGCGCAGTACCAGAAAACGGTACGCCCGATGTTCCTGCAGTTTATTGAACCCTCCAAGCAGTACGCCGATATTATCGTGCCACGCGGGGGCAAAAACCGTATCGCCATTGATATTCTGAAAGCGAAAATTAGTCAGTTTTTTGAATAAGTCACGTGAATTGTGTAACGTGCAGTAAAGGCCCTCAACCATGCCGGAAGAGGGCAGGTAGTAAAACAGGAGAGTGATATGCGTCTGTGTGACCGAGATATAGAAGCCTGGCTGGACGAAGGGCGGCTGTCGATCAACCCACGTCCGCCCATTGAGCGTATCAATGGCGCCACGGTTGACGTGCGTTTAGGCAATAAATTTCGCACCTTTAGCGGTCATACGGCGGCCTATATCGATTTAAGCGGGCCGAAAGCTGAAGTTAGCGCGGCGCTGGATCGCGTGATGAGCGATGAGATCGTCCTGGATGAAGGCGATGCGTTTTATCTGCATCCCGGCGAACTGGCGCTGGCGGTGACGCTGGAGTCGGTAACGCTTCCGGCGGACCTGGTCGGCTGGCTCGATGGGCGTTCTTCTCTGGCGCGTCTTGGGCTGATGGTCCACGTGACCGCGCACCGTATCGATCCGGGCTGGTCGGGCTGTATCGTTCTGGAGTTTTACAATTCCGGCAAGCTGCCGCTGGCGCTTCGTCCGGGCATGCTGATTGGCGCATTAAGCTTTGAGCCGCTGTCAGGCCCAGCTGCGCGTCCCTATAACCGTCGTGAAGATGCGAAATATCGCGATCAGCAGGGCGCGGTTGCCAGTCGCATTGATAAAGACTGACCATCCGTCGCTAACCTGATGAGGGTGCCATGAGACGAATATTGACGACGCTGATGATCCTGCTGGTTGTGCTGATTGCCGGCCTGTCATCGTTGGTGCTGCTGGTCAATCCTAATGATTTCCGCAGCTATATGGTGAAGCAGGTTGAAAGCCGCAGTGGATATCAGCTTCAGCTTGATGGCTCCCTGCGTTGGCACGTCTGGCCACGGCTGAGCATTTTGTCAGGGCGTATGACCTTAACCGCACCGGGTGCGAGCGCACCGCTCATCCGCGCGGATAACATGCGCCTTGATGTTTCTCTGCTGCCGCTGCTCTCGCATCAGCTGCAGGTGAAGCAGGTGATGCTTAAAGGTGCGGTGATCCAACTGACGCCGCAAACCGAGGCTTCTCGTGCTGATAATGCGCCGGTGGCGCCGAAAGGCACTTCACTCCCGCAGGAACCCGGCGATCGCGGGTGGTCGTTTGATATTGGCGGGCTGCAGGTTGTTGATAGTGTCCTGGTATTCCAGCACGACGATGATGAGCAGCTTACCATTCGCGATATCCACCTGCAGATGGAGCAGGATGCCAATCATCAGGCGTCTGTCGATTTCTCCGGTCGTATTAATCGCGACCAGCGCGATTTAAATCTCAATTTTTCAGCCCAGGTGCAAGCCGGTGACTACCCACATCGCCTGGATGCACAGCTGTCCCAGCTGAGCTGGCAGCTACAGGGGGCCGATCTTCCGGCTCAAGGTATTTCTGGCAGCGGCAGTCTGAACGCCAGCTGGCAGGAAGAGGGCAAAAAACTCCAGTTTGACGCGCTAAATCTCACGGCGAACGACAGTTCATTAACCGGCGACGGCAGCGTGATGCTGGGTGATATTCCCGTCTGGGCGTTAAATCTTCAGTCCGATAAGCTCAATCTCGATAACCTGCTGCTGCACTCGGCTATCGCCAACAGCGACGGCGGGGTACAAAAAGCGCAGTCGGCACCAGCGCGTCCGCGTCCGGTGATTGCCAGCAGCGTTAAGGCTGCACCTTACAGCGGATTGACCGGTTTCAATGGCACGCTGGCGATGAAGGCAAAAGCGGTTATCTGGCGCGGAATGCAGTTTGCTAATGTGAGCGTACAGGCGCAAAACCAGCAGGGGATCCTGCGCATTCCTGAGCTTAGCGGTATGTTGGACGGCGGCCAAATGTCGCTTCCCGGCGCGCTGGACGTACGCAGCGGGACACCTGTCGCCGAGTTCCAGCCTAAGCTCGACAATATTCAGATAGCCAGTCTGTTGAAGGCCTTTAACTACCCGATCAACATGACCGGGATTCTGTCGCTGGCCGGTGATTTTTCTGGCTCAATGATCGATGCGGAGAATTTCCGGCGTGATTGGCAGGGCCAGGCGCATATTGATATGAAGGATACCCGCACTGAGGGCCTGAACTTCCAGCAGCTGGTACAGCAGGCCGTTGAACGCAGTTCCGATGTTCGTGGTCAGGACAACTACGACAGCGCCACGCGCCTCGATCAGTTTACGGCGGATATTGACCTCGACGGCGGTGTAATGACCTTTAGCAATATGGCCGGGCTTTCTCCGCTGATGGCGCTGACCGGTAAAGGTTCGCTGGATTTGGTGAAAGAAGAGGGTGATATGCAGTTCGCCATCCAGGTGACCGGGGGTTGGCAAGGTCAGAGTAAGCTGGTGGATGTCCTGAAAACAACGGCCATTCCGCTGCGTGTTTACGGTAAATGGACCGAGTTGAACTACAGCCTGCAGGTTGACCAAATGCTACGTCGCCATCTGCAAAATGAAGCCAAACGGCGTTTAAACGATTGGGCCGAGCGCAATAAGAACACCCAGTCGGGCAAAGATGTAAAACAGCTTCTCGATAAGCAGTAATAAAAAAACCGGCAGCGCATCGCGTTGCCGGTTTTTTATTGTCACCCGGTCAGACTAAATGCTGCCGGGATCTTCAGGCTGACTACACTTCGTAATCCAGCTCATCCTGCGGCGGCGGGATAATCTGCACCTTTTGCACGCGATGGCTTTCAACCTGTAAAGTTTTGAGCGTCCAGGGGCCAATCTGCACCACTTCTCCGGCTTTAGGAATACGCTGCAGATGTTCCATCAGCAGCCCGGCGATGGTGTGGTACTCGCGCTTCTCGTCCAGCGGCAGTGGGATATACTGCACCAAATCCTCCAGCGGCATATGACCATTGGCCGTCCAGCTACCGTCCGCGTTACGCGCGATATCATGGCGAGCGTCAATTTCTTCCGCTTCGTTTGGCAGGTTACCGGCGATGGTTTCGGTTACGTCACTTAACGTAACGACCCCTTCCACCGAACCAAATTCATCCACCACGAAGGCAAAGTGGGTACGCGCGGTACGGAACTGTTCCAGCGCCGACAGCAACGGTAAGGCTTCCGGGAAAACCAGCGGCTGGCGGATGAGTACGCGCAAATTCAACGCTTCACCGCGTAGCGATTGCTGGAGCAGGTCAATGACGTGTACTACGCCAAGCAGGTCCTCTTCATCATCACCCCCGGTGACCACCAGACGAGTATGCTGGTTTTTCTCCAGCAGCGCACGGATTTCGCTTTCCGGCGCGCTAAGATCGATATGCTCGATATCATGACGTGATGTCATGATACTGCTTACCGTACGCTGGTTGAGATTGAGCACACGCTCAATCATCCGCCGTTCCTGCGGGTCAAAGACCTGTTGGTTATCGTGATCGGCCAGCAACGAAGCGGTACCAGCATCCAGCTCGGCATCTTCTTTATTCCCGCTCAACAAACGCATTACCGCATCGGTGGTACGGCTACGTAGCGACTGGTTGGCCGTCAGGAAGCGGCGGCGGTTGAAGATGGCCAGCTGGTTGAGAAACTCAATCATCACCGAGAAACCGATGGCCGCGTACAGATAGCCTTTCGGAATAATCACGCCAAAACCTTCCGCCACGAGGCTAAAGCCAATCATCAGCAGGAAGCTTAGACACAAAATAACGATAGTCGGATGGCTATTCACAAAGCGGGTGAGGGCTTTGCTGGCCAGCAGCATCAGGCTGATAGCAATAATCACCGCCGCCATCATCACCGCGAGGTGATCCACCATCCCCACGGCGGTGATCACCGAATCTAAGGAGAAGACGGCATCCAGCACCACGATTTGTGCCACGACGGGCCAGAAGCGCGCACCGCGCCGCTGTGTCGGACCATCGTTATCTTTACCCTCCAGCCGTTCGTTAAGCTCCACCGTTGCTTTAAACAACAGGAAGAAGCCTCCGACCAGCATAATCAAATCGCGGGCGCTGAAAGTAAAATCGTAAAGACTAAAGAGGGGCTTAGTGAGCGTGACCATCCACGAGATAGAGGCCAGCAGCACCAGACGCATCAGCATCGCCAGTATCAGCCCGGTGACGCGCGCGCGGTCGCGTTGGGCTGGAGGTAGCTTTTCAGCCAGGATGGCGATAAACACCAAATTATCAATTCCGAGAACCAGCTCGATGACGACCAGCGTCACGAGTCCCGCCCAAATAGACGGATCGGCAATCCATTCCATACGTTGGTTAAAACCTTATGTTACAAGACAAATTGATCATGGATAAATGCGAGGGAAAATGCAATGTCTGTGGGTGAATTCTCCTGATAAAAAACAGGGGGATTTGTCCAATAATAACCATAAAGAGTATGTGATATATTTTAAGTAATAAGTCGAAAAATAAAGGTTGTCAGTATTTTGTCAATATAAAGAAATTCCTAAAACCTATCGTGTCATTAGTCTTAATATTATTCTTAAAAGTATTTTTTAAGCGCGCCTTACCTTGCCTGCTATTCACTTAGCTGCAACAATTCTCCCGGTACTAAATGAATGGTCAATTTATGCGTGTCATAAAATATACCTATGGCGAAGCGCATTTGTTCATATATATCCAGGAATATTCCATATTCTTTTATGGTTTAGCTCCAGTCTACATAACAATATGATTTTAAGGTGAATTGGTAGCTGAAAGCCAAGGGCGGTAGCGTGCCTGAAGGCCTGAGGTGAAGTCTCGATTATTCTGTCAATAGCCTGCGGATGAATCCAATATTTTTTAGGATATATGCCAGTTATATTCACCGGGAATTAAATGCATGGTGAATGCTCGGGTAAACAAATGGTACGGATTAATTTAATTCGCACAGGATAATTTTTCTGCCAAAGTGATAAATAATCAATGATGAAATCCAAACTAAAATTGATGCCATTATTGGTGTCGTTAAGCTTGATGAGTGGTTGCACCATACTTCCAGGCAGCAATATGTCTACTTACGGAAAAGATGTGATTAAGCAGCAGGATGCTGATTATGACATTGGCCGGATGGTGAATGTTTATCCGCTGACCCCGCGACTGATTGAACAATTACGCCCACGTCCTAACGTCGCGCAACCTAACATGTCGCTGGATCAGGAGTTAAGCAATTACCAGTATCGCGTCGGTTCAGGCGATGTCCTGAACGTCACCGTCTGGGATCACCCGGAGCTGACCACCCCTGCTGGCCAGTATCGTAGTTCGAGCGATACCGGCAACTGGGTACAGCCAGACGGCACCATTTTCTATCCGTACATCGGTAAAGTGCAGGTGAAAGGCCGAACGCTGGCAGAAATTCGCCAGACCATTACCCAGCGCCTTGCGGCCTACATCACCGACCCGCAGGTGGATGTGAACGTCGCAGCCTTCCGCTCGCAAAAAGTGTATGTCTCCGGTCAGGTGAATAAATCAGGCCAGCAGGCTATCACCAACGTACCGTTGACCGTGCTGGATGCGCTGAATGCTGCGGGCGGCCTTGGCGAGCTCGCCGACTGGCGCAACGTCGTACTGACCCACGACGGCCGCGAGCAGCGTATTTCCGTACAGGCGCTGATGCAAAATGGCGATCTCAGCCAGAACCGGTTGCTCTATCCGGGCGATATTCTGTTCGTGCCGCGTAACGATGACCTGAAAGTCTTCGTCATGGGCGAAGTGAAAAAACAGAGCACCCTCAAAATGGACTTCAGCGGCATGACGCTGACCGAAGCGCTAGGCCAGGCAGAAGGTATCGATCTCACCACCTCCGACGCCAGCGGCATCTTCGTGATTCGCCCAACCAAAGACGGCAATAACGGCAAGATGGCCAATATCTATCAGTTGGATATGTCCGACGCGACGTCGCTGGTGATGGCAACCAACTTTATCCTTCAGCCGTATGACGTGGTGTACGTCACGACCGCACCGGTTGCCCGCTGGAACCGTCTGATTAACCAACTGTTGCCGACCATCAGTGGCGTTCGCTACATGACCGACTCGGCGAAAGACATTCATACCTGGTAACCGACATGTTTAACAAAATTCTTGTGGTTTGCGTGGGGAACATCTGTCGTTCCCCAACGGCTGAACGGCTACTGAGAAGCCATCTGCCGCAGATGACCGTGGAGTCGGCAGGGCTGGGGGCACTCGTGGGGAAAGCGGCGGATGAACGCGCCACGAGCGTGGCGGCAATGCACGACATCTCCCTGGACGGCCACTGTGCTCGTCAACTCTCCGGGCGCATGTGCCGTGAATACGATCTGATTCTGGCAATGGAAAAGCGGCATATCGCCACCCTGCATGAAATGGCGCCGGAGATGCGCGGCAAAGTCATGCTTTTCGGTCATTGGGATAACGAACGCGATATTCCCGATCCGTATCGCAAAAGCCGTGAGGCCTTTGAAGCGGTGTACCAGTTACTCGACAGGTCTGCGGCCCAGTGGGCACAGGCGCTGAAAGCACAGCAGGGATAACCATGACAGATAAAGTAAAACAGATAACTCCGCCGATATCGGGCGGCGATGAGATTGATATTGGTCGCCTGGTTGGCACGGTCATTGAAGCAAAATGGTGGGTTCTCGGCATTACCGCCGTTTTTGCCGCCGCGGCGATTGTTTACACCTTGTTTGCTACGCCGATTTACAGCGCCGACGCGCTGGTTCGTATCGAACAGAACCAGGGCAGCGCGCTGGTGCAGGACATCAGTAATGCATTAACCAGTAAGCCGCCGGCCTCTGAAGCAGAAATCCAGATGATCACCTCCCGTCTGGTGTTGGGGAAAACCGTCGACGACCTGGATCTGGATATTGCGGTAAGCAAGAACACTTTCCCGATTCTCGGCGCGGGCTGGGAACGGCTGATGGGACGTCAGAACGAGACGGTTAAGGTAACAACCTTTAATCGTCCGGCGGCGATGGCGGACAGCACCTTTACGCTCGAGGTCTTGAGCCCAACGACCTATCGCCTGAGTAACGATGATGGCTTCAGCGTTGATGGCAAAGTGGGCGAGGCGTTGAACAAAGGCGGTGTCTCGCTGGTGGTTGCCGGTATTGCGGCCCATGACGGTGCCAGCTTTACGCTGACCAAATACTCGACGCTGGGCATGATCAACACCCTGCAAAACAGCCTGAGCGTGACGGAAGACGGTAAGGATTCCGGCGTGCTAACGCTGAACATGGTTGGGGAAGATAGAGACCAGATCCGCGACATTCTCAATAGCATTGCCCGCAACTACGTGGCACAGAACGTAGCACGTAAATCGGAGGAGGCGGCAAAGAGCCTCGAATTCCTCGAAGTTCAACTGCCACAGGTGCGTAGCCAGCTTGATGTTGCTGAGAACAAGCTTAACGCCTATCGCCAGCAAAAAGATTCCGTGGATCTGCCGCTGGAAGCGAAGTCGGTGCTCGACTCGATGGTGAATATCGATGCGCAGCTCAATGAACTGACCTTCCGCGAAGCCGAAATTTCCAAGCTCTACACCCGTATCCACCCGGCTTACCGTACGCTGCTGGAAAAACGTCGGGCGCTGGAGGATGAGAAAGCGAAGCTTAGCCAGCGCGTGACGGCAATGCCGAAGACCCAGCAGGAGATTGTGCGTCTGACCCGTGATGTGGAATCCGGCCAGCAGGTCTATATGCAGTTGTTGAATAAACAGCAAGAGCTGAAAATCACCAAAGCCAGCACCGTGGGCGATGTGCGTATCGTCGACCCGGCGATTACCCAACCTGGCGTGGTGAAACCGAAGAAAGCGCTGATTATTCTGGGCAGTATTATTCTGGGGCTGATGCTGTCCATTGTCGGTGTCCTTCTGCGCTCGCTGTTTAACCGCGGCATTGAAAGCCCGCAGGTTCTGGAAGAACACGGGATCAACGTGTACGCGAGCATTCCGCTTTCTGAATGGCAAAAATCTCATGACAGCGTGAAAAACGTTAACGGCGTGAAGCGCTATAAACAAAGTCAGCTGTTGGCGGTGGGGAACCCAACCGATCTGGCGATTGAAGCCATCCGCAGCCTGCGCACCAGCCTGCACTTCGCCATGATGCAGGCGCAGAACAACGTGCTGATGATGACCGGGGTCAGCCCGTCTATCGGTAAAACGTTTGTCTGCGCCAACCTCGCGGCGGTCATCAGCCAAACTCACAAACGGGTGCTAATGATTGACTGTGATATGCGCAAAGGCTACTCCCACGAACTGTTGGGCACCACCAACGACAACGGCCTGTCCGATGTGCTGGTAGGGAAAACGGCGGTTGAAAACAGCGCGAAACGTACATCAATTGCCAACTTAGATCTTATCCCGCGCGGTCAGGTACCGCCGAACCCGTCAGAGCTGCTGATGAGCGAACGCTTTAGCGAATTGCTGAAATGGGGCTCGGCAAACTATGACCTGGTATTGATTGATACCCCGCCAATCCTGGCTGTGACGGATGCCGCCATCGTGGGCCGCCACGCGGGCACCACGCTGATGGTGACGCGCTATGCGGTGAACACCCTCAAGGAAGTCGAAACCAGCCTGAACCGCTTTGAGCAAAACGGCATCGCAGTGAAAGGGGTGATTCTCAACTCCATTTTCCGCCGTGCGACCGGCTATCAGGATTACGGCTACTACGAGTACGAGTACCAGTCGGACTCGAAATAGTATTTCCCCCTCACACTAACCCTCTCCCCAAAGGGGAGGGGGCATCGTCCGGTACTCGCCTTTATCCTCCTGGAGAGGGCAGGGACGAGGGGAATAACCGTCAAATTGCCTACTCAGGGATATCCTATGACGACAGAATACCCATTAATTTCCATCTATATGCCGACCTGGAACCGCCAGCAGCTGGCAATTCGCGCCATTAAATCCATTCTGCGCCAGGACTATCCCCATTGGGAAATGATCATCGTTGACGACTGCTCAAGCCAGTATGAGCAGTTGCAGCAGTTTGTCGCCGAGCTGAATGATGCGCGCGTGCAGTACACCCGTAATGACTTTAACTCCGGCGCCTGCGCGGTACGCAATCAGGCCATTTTGCAGGCGAGAGGGCAGTTCATTACCGGTATTGATGATGACGATGAGTGGACGCCGAATCGCCTCTCGACGTTTCTTAAGCATAAGCAGCAGCTGATGGGCCATGCATTTTTATATGCCAACGATTATGTCTGTGAAGGCGAAGTCTATTCCCAGCCTGCAAGCCTGCCGCTGTATCCGAAATCACCGTTTTCCCGTCCGCTGTTTTATAAGCGCAACATTATTGGCAACCAGGTTTTTAGCTGGGCGTGGCGCTTTAAAGAGAGTCTTTTCGATACCGAGCTGAAGGCGGCGCAGGACTACGACATCTTCCTGCGCATGGTGGTGGCCTACGGTGAGCCGTGGAAAATTGAAGCGGCAACGCAAATTCTTCACATCAACCACGGTGAAATGCAGATCACCTCTTCGCCGAAAAAGTTCTCTGGCTACTTTAGCTTTTACCGTAAACACAAAGAGAAATTCGACCGCGCCAGCAAAAAATACCAGCTGTTTACGCTCTACCAGATCCGCAATAAACGCATGACATGGAAGACATTTTTAACGCTTCTTTCGGTGCGTAATGGTAAACGCTGGGTTGATGGGTTACGGAGTAAATAATGCTGCTGGAAGACTTACGCGCAAATAGCTGGAGCCTGCGCCCGTGCTGCATGGTGGCGGCCTACCGTATCGCCAACTTTTGCTCGGTATGGCGTAAAAAAAACGTGCTGAACAATCTGTGGGCGGCACCGGTACTGGTGCTGTACCGCATCATCACCGAATGCTTTTTCGGTTATGAAATTCAGGCGGCGGCCACCATTGGCCGACGCTTTACCATTCACCACGGCTATGCAGTGGTGATTAATAAGAACGTGGTGGCGGGGGATGACTTCACTATTCGCCACGGGATTACCTTGGGCAACCGCGGCCCCAACAGTCTCGACTGTCCCACCCTCGGCAACGGCGTTGAGCTTGGCGCAAATGTGGTGATCATCGGCGGTATCCGCATCGGCAATAACGTGACCATCGGTGCAGGCAGCGTCGTGCTGGACGACGTCCCCGATAATGCGCTGGTGGTGGGTGAAAAAGCGCGAGTGAAGGTAATTAAATGAATATTCTACAATTTAATGTTCGTCTGGCCGAAGGTGGCGCGGCGGGTGTCGCACTGGACTTGCATCAGCGCGCGCTTCGTCAGGGTCTCACCTCAACGTTTGTCTACGGCTACGGTAAAGGCGGTAAAAAGAGCGTCAGCCATGACCGCTACCCGCAGGTGGTGAAGCAGACCGCCCTGCTGACATCGATGGCGAATCTGGCGCTTTTTCGCCTCTTCAACCGCGACCTGTTTGGCAATCTGAACAATCTTTATCGTCAGATCACACGGCTTGAAGGCCCGGTGGTACTGCATTTTCATGTGATGCACAGCTACTGGCTGAATTTGGCCGACGTGGTGAATTTTTGCGAGCGCGTGAAGGCGCATAACAGCGATGTCACCTTTATCTGGACTTTGCACGATCACTGGAGCGTCACCGGCCGCTGCGCATTTTTAGACGGCTGTGAAGGCTGGAAGAGCGGCTGCCAGAAATGCCCGACGCTCGACAACTATCCGCCGGTGAAAGTCGACCGTGCGCATAATCTGGTGGATGAAAAGCGCCAGCTATTCCGCCAGATGCTGGCGCTCGGCTGCCGCTTTATCTCGCCAAGCCAGCACGTTGCTGATGCGTTTAATAGCCTTTATGGGGTAGGGCGCTGCCAGATAATCAACAACGGTATTGATGTGGCGACCGAAGCCATTCTTGCCGAACTCACGCCCATCCAGGCGACCACTTCACGGCCTAAAATCGCCGTGGTGGCACACGACTTGCGCTATGACGGTAAAACTAACCAGCAGCTGGTTCGCAATATCATTGCCCTTGGCGACAAAGTGGAAGTCCATACCTTCGGTAAATTCTCGCCGTTTAGCGGTGCCAACGTGGTGAACCACGGCTTTCTGACCGACAAACGTCAGCTGATGAGTGAGCTAAATCTGCTGGATGCGCTGCTGTTTAGCTCACGGGTAGATAACTATCCGCTGATTTTGTGCGAAGCGCTTTCTATCGGCGTGCCGGTGATTGCAACCCACAGCGATGCCGCCAAAGAGGTGTTGGAAAAATCCGGCGGCCAGACAGTGGATGAATCACAAGCGCTGGCGTTGGTGCAGCTGCCGAAAGCGGATATTGCGCAGGCGGTGTTCGGCACCACGCTTGAACGGTTTAGCGCACGTAGCCGTCAGGCCTACAGTGGACAACAGATGCTGGAGGAATATGTCTCGTTCTATCAGAGTCTGTAGCTATCTGCTGCTGCCGTTAATCTATCTGCTGGTTAACGTCAAACTGGCGCAGCTGGGTGAAAGTTTTCCGATTACCATCGTCACCTTCCTTCCCGCACTGTTACTATTGTTCGTTGAGCGTATCAATCTGAAAAAACTGATGATTGCGCTGGGGCTGGGTGTGGGGCTGACGCTGTTCAACTATGTGTTCGGTCAGTCGCTGGATCCGAGCAAATACATCACCTCGACCATGCTGTTTGTCTACATCGTGATTATTATTGGTATGGTCTGGAGTATTCGTTTCAAAACCATTTCGCCGCATAACCATCGCAAGATCCTGCGTTTCTTCTATGTGGTGATCACCATTATTGTGCTGCTGGCTGCCCTCGAGATGGCGCAGATTATTTTGTTTGGTGGCAGTAGCCTGATTGAAATAATTTCGAAATATCTGATATACAGTAATAGCTATGTACTGAATTTCATCAAATTCGGTGGTAAACGTACTACTGCACTTTATTTCGAACCCGCATTCTTCGCTCTGGCATTAATCTCAATTTGGCTTTGCATCAAACAGTTTGGTATCAAAACGCCGAAGTCTGATGCTATGATTCTGGCAGGGATAATTCTTTCAGGATCGTTCTCTGGGGTAATGACATTTATCCTGTTCTACCTGCTGGAGTGGGCATTCCAGTATCTGAACAAAGATGCGATTAAGAAAAAGTTGCCGTTGGCAATTATCTCGCTGGGCGTGTTTTTAGTCGGTCTGGTCTTTGCATTTCCGTATATTGCAACACGTCTTGGTGATTTAGGGACGGAAGGGTCATCATCGTATTACCGTATTATCGGTCCATTGGTGATGGTCGGTTACTCATTGACAAGCATTGATGGGGTAATTCGTTTCGGATCTCTTTACGAATATGTTGCATCATTCGGAATATTTAACGGTGCGGACGTCGGTAAAACCATAGACAATGGTCTGTACCTGTTAATGATTTATTTTTCGTGGTTTGCGGTGATATTAACTGCGGGCTACCTATATTATGTTTTTAAATTATTTATTAACGCTTTTGGGAATAATCGCAATTTCGCCGTGCAGCTGTATCTTTTCACGCCGATATCGTTATTTTTTACCGGTTCGATATTTAGTCCGGAATATGCGTTTTTAATTGTTTGTCCTTTTATTCTGCGTAAAGCGCTGAATATTGCCGATAGCAGATGAGGTGAAACATGTTGTTAAGTGTGGTGACCGTCGCCTTTCGCAATTATGAAGGTGTGGTGAAAACCTGGCGTTCGCTGGCGCATCTGGCGGGGGATCCTAGCCTGACCTTTGAATGGATTGTGGTCGACGGTGGGTCAGAGGACGGCACGGCAGAGTTTCTCGAAAAACGTAATGGTCAGTATCAGTTACGTTATGTCAGCGAGCCGGATAAAGGCCTGTATGACGCGATGAATAAAGGCATTCGCATGGCCAACGGCAAGTTTGTGCTGTTCCTGAATTCCGGTGACAGTTTCCATCCTGAGGTGGCGCAGTTTGTCCGCCAGCTGCGAGGCCAGAATGACGACGCGATGTTCCTTGGGGATGCGATGCTGGACTTTGGTGGTGGCCATCAGGTTCGCCGTAGCGCCAAGCGCGGCTGGTATATTTATCACAGTCTTCCTGCCAGTCATCAGGCGATATTCTTTCCGCTACGCGGGCTGAAAAATTATCCTTATGACGTGCAGTATCGCGTGTCATCGGATTATGCACTGACCGCCAGAATGTATAAGTCGGGCTACGGTTTTAAACGCATAAAAGGATTGGTATCTGAATTTTCGATGGGCGGGGTGTCCACCACTAATAATGTGCAATTGTGTCAGGATGCGAAAAAAGTTCAGCTTGAAATATTACGTATGCCAACGCTGCTGACAGAATTGTCTTATTTATTACGCCTGCGCACCACCGGTAAAACCAAGACGCTTTATCACAAAGCGTAAGGAAATAGGATGCAGGAATTATCAGGATTCAAAGTCCCTAACGGTTTTCGTGGTGCCGGGGGAATTAAAGTCCAAATCTGGTGGGCAGTACAGGCCACATTATTCGCCTGGTCACCGCAGATACTCTACCGCTGGCGTGTATTTTTATTGCGCCTATTTGGCGCAAAAATAGGAAAAAACGTAGTCATTCGTCCATCGGTAAAAATTACTTATCCATGGAAATTAACCATTGGTGATTATGCCTGGGTGGGCGATGACGCGGTGCTGTATACCCTTGGGGATATTACCCTCGGTGCGAATTCAGTGGTATCGCAGAAATGTTATTTGTGCACCGGCAGTCATGATTATCTGAGTGCGCATTTTGATATTCATGCCGCTCCGATTGTCATCGGTGAAAAATGCTGGCTGGCAACGGATGTATTCGTGGCTCCCGGCACAACGATAGGCGATGGCACGATAGTGGGTGCTCGCAGCAGCGTTTTTAAATCGCTACCGGCAAATATGATTTGTCGTGGCAATCCCGCAGTGGTCACGCGCGAACGCGTAGAGAAAGTTACTCCCTAAACGGGACTATATTGAGGAAAATATAATGTCGAAAGTCGCACTTATTACCGGCGTAACCGGGCAGGATGGTTCTTATCTGGCGGAACTGCTGCTGGAAAAAGGATATGAAGTTCACGGGATTAAACGTCGTGCTTCCTCCTTCAACACCGAACGTGTCGATCACATTTACCAGGATCCGCACAGCAGCAACCCGAAATTTCACCTGCACTATGGCGATTTGACCGACAGCTCAAACCTGACGCGTATTCTTAAAGAAGTGCAGCCGGATGAAGTCTATAACCTGGGGGCGATGAGCCACGTTGCTGTGTCGTTTGAGTCCCCGGAATACACCGCTGATGTCGATGCCATGGGCACGCTGCGCCTGCTGGAAGCGATTCGCTTCTTAGGGCTGGAGAAGAAAACCCGTTTCTATCAGGCTTCTACCTCCGAGCTATACGGCCTGGTGCAGGAAATTCCGCAAAAAGAGACCACGCCTTTCTACCCGCGTTCTCCTTATGCTGTCGCCAAGCTGTACGCCTACTGGATCACTGTTAACTACCGTGAATCCTACGGCATGTACGCCTGCAACGGCATCCTGTTTAATCACGAATCCCCACGTCGTGGCGAAACCTTTGTCACCCGTAAAATCACTCGTGCGATTGCCAACATCGCTCAGGGCCTTGAGAAGTGCCTGTACCTTGGCAACATGGATTCCCTACGTGACTGGGGCCACGCTAAAGACTACGTGAAAATGCAGTGGATGATGCTGCAACAGGACCAGCCGGAAGACTTCGTTATCGCCACCGGCGTGCAGTACTCCGTCCGCCAGTTCGTCGAAATGTCCGCCGCACAGCTCGGTATCAAACTGCGCTTTGAAGGCACCGGCGTGGATGAAAAGGGGATTGTGGTTTCCGTGACCGGTCACGATGCACCGGGCGTGAAGCCGGGCGACGTGATGGTGGCTGTCGACCCACGCTACTTCCGTCCGGCGGAAGTGGAAACCCTGCTCGGCGACCCAACCAAGGCGCATGAGAAGCTGGGCTGGAAACCGGAAATCACTTTAAAAGAGATGGTTTCTGAAATGGTCGCTAAAGATCTGGAAGCAGCGAAGAAGCATTCCCTGCTGAAATCCCATGGCTATGAAGTGGCGATCGCGCTGGAGTCCTGAGTATGACCCGACAACGTATTTTTGTGGCGGGCCACCGGGGAATGGTGGGCTCAGCCATCGTTCGACAGCTTGAGCAGCGCGGTAACGTGGATCTGGTGTTGCGCAGCCGCGATGAACTTAATCTGCTGGATAGCCGCGAGGTGAATGACTTTTTCGCCCGCGAAAACATTGACCAGGTATATCTGGCGGCGGCGAAGGTGGGCGGCATTGTCGCGAATAACACCTTCCCGGCGGATTTCATCTACGAAAACATGATGATCGAAAGCAACATTATTCATGCGGCACATAGCCATAACGTGAATAAGCTGCTGTTCCTCGGTTCATCGTGTATCTATCCGAAGATGGCGAACCAGCCGATGCACGAAAGCGAACTGCTGCAGGGGACGCTTGAGGCCACCAATGAACCGTACGCGATTGCCAAAATCGCCGGCATCAAACTGTGTGAGTCCTACAACCGTCAGCACAACCGCGATTACCGCTCGGTGATGCCTACCAACCTGTACGGGCCGAACGACAACTTCCACCCGAGTAATTCACACGTGATACCGGCGCTGCTGCGCCGCTTCCACGAAGCTGCGCAACAAAATGCCAGCGACGTGGTGGTGTGGGGCAGCGGTACACCGATGCGTGAGTTTCTGCACGTGGACGACATGGCGGCGGCGAGTATTCATGTAATGGAGCTGGATCGCAGCGTATGGCTGGAAAACACCCAACCGATGCTGTCGCATATCAACGTCGGTACCGGTGTGGATTGCACCATCCGCGAGCTGGCGCAGACGCTAGCAAAAGTGGTGGGCTTTAAGGGGCGCGTGGTGTTTGACGCCACCAAACCTGACGGCACGCCGCGTAAATTGCTGGATGTTTCGCGTCTGCACCAGTTGGGCTGGTACCACGAAATCTCACTGGAAGCCGGTCTTGCCAGCACCTACCAGTGGTTTTTAGAAAACCAGCAGCGTTTCCGGGGGTAATTCATGTTTCTGAGCCAGCAAGCTTTTGCCACCGTCGTGCAGTCTACGCCGCTTATTTCTATCGATTTGATCGTCGAGAACGCGCAGGGCGAGATTCTGCTGGGTAAACGCAATAACCGTCCGGCGCAGGGCTTTTGGTTTGTGCCGGGGGGGAGGGTACAGAAAGATGAACCGCTGTCCGAAGCATTTGCGCGTTTGACGGAAGCCGAATTAGGGCTGCGCCTGCCGATGACGGCAGGCCTTTTCCACGGCGTTTGGCAACATTTCTATGACGACAACTTCTCGGGTGAGGATTTTTCTACCCACTACATCGTGCTGGGTTTTCGTCTGCAGGTTGACGCTGACGCGCTGACGTTGCCGGAGGAGCAGCATAACGACTATCGCTGGTTGAGCCCGCAGGCTCTGCTGGCGGCGGATAACGTTCACGACAACAGCCGTGCCTATTTCCGCGTCGATAAAATGGCTGAGGTACCGGGTCTATGAAAATTCTGGTCTACGGAATTAACTATTCCCCCGAACTGACCGGTATCGGCAAATACACCGGCGAAATGGTGGAGTGGATGGCGCGCCAGGGCCACGAGGTGCGGGTGATTACAGCCCCACCGTACTACCCGGAATGGCAGGTCGGCGTGAATTATTCCAGCTGGCGCTACCGCCGGGAAGAGGGCGAGGCCACCGTGTGGCGCTGCCCGCTGTATGTGCCTAAACAGCCGTCGACGCTCAAGCGACTGATCCACTTAGGCAGCTTTGCCTTAAGCAGTTTTTTCCCGCTGATGGCTCAGCGCCGCTGGAAGCCGGATCGCATTATCGGCGTGGTGCCGACGCTGTTTTGTACGCCCGGGATGCGCCTGCTGGCAAAACTCTCCGGTGCGCGCACGTTGCTGCATATTCAGGATTATGAAGTGGACGCCATGCTCGGACTGGGAATGGCCGGGAAGGGGACGTCCGGCAAGGTAGCGAAGCTCGCCAGCGCGTTTGAGCGAAGCGGTCTGCATCACGTTGATAACGTATCGACGATATCGCGTTCGATGATGAACAAAGCCTGTGAAAAAGGCGTACCGGCAGAAAAAGTGATTTTCTTCCCTAACTGGTCAGAAGTGGCTCGTTTCCGCGACGTACCGGAAACGTTGGTTATCGCTTTGCGCCAGCGTTTGGGGTTAGACGATGCGCGCAAAATTATTCTCTACTCCGGCAATATCGGAGAGAAACAGGGACTGGAGAGCGTGATCGATGCCGCTGAACAGCTCCGCGAACAGCCGTGGCAGTTTGTGATTGTGGGTCAGGGCGGTGGTAAAGCGCGGTTAGAAAGGCTGGCCGCTGAACGCGGGCTAGAGAACGTTAAGTTTCTGCCGCTGCAATCGTATGAAGATTTACCCGCGCTGCTGGCGATGGGTGATTGCCATCTGGTTATCCAAAAACGCGGCGCGGCGGATGCCGTTCTACCATCCAAGCTGACCAATATTCTGGCGGTGGGCGGTAATGCGGTGATTACCGCCGAAGCGCCAACCGAGTTGGCTCAGTTGTGCGAAGACAATCCGGGTATTGCCGTCTGCGTCACGCCTGAATCGGTTCCTGCGCTGGTGGAAGGGATTGAACAGGCGTTGAAGATGCCAAAACAGAATGCTGTCGCCCGAACCTGGGCAGAACGCGCGCTCGATAAAGAGCACGTTCTTAACCAATTTATTGCTGATATTCGGGGTTAAACGATGAGTCAATCTACGCTTTTCCCGGTCGTGATGGCCGGTGGCTCGGGCAGCCGCCTGTGGCCGTTGTCCCGAGTGCTTTATCCTAAGCAGTTCCTGTGCCTGAAGGGCGATATGACCATGCTGCAGGCCACGGTCAATCGTCTGGAAGGCGTGAAGTGCGCCAGCCCGGTGGTTATCTGCAATGAGCAGCACCGTTTTATTGTCGCCGAGCAGCTGCATCAGCTAAACAAGCTGACCGAAAATATCATTCTGGAACCGGCGGGGCGTAATACCGCACCGGCGATTGCGCTGGCGGCGCTGGCGGCAAAACGCCGTGAACCGGAAAACGACCCGCTGATGCTGGTCCTGGCGGCGGATCACGTGATTCAAAATGAAGATGCTTTCCGCGCTGCAGTGCGTGAAGCCACGCCGTATGCCCAAAGCGGTAAGCTGGTGACCTTCGGTATTGTGCCGTCGCTGCCGGAAACGGGCTATGGCTATATTCGACGCGGTGAAGTCAGCCCTGGGATTGAGGACGCGCTGGCCTTTGAAGTGGCACAGTTTGTCGAAAAACCGAATCTTGAAACAGCTCAGGCGTACGTGGCCTGTGGTGAATACTACTGGAACAGCGGCATGTTCCTGTTCCGCGCTGGCCGCTATCTGGAAGAACTGGGGAAATATCGCCCGGACATTCTGAGCGCCTGCGAGAGGGCAATGGATGTCACCGACCCGGATCTCGATTTTATCCGCGTTGATGAAGAAGCATTCCTGAGCTGCCCGGACGAATCCATCGACTACGCGGTGATGGAAAGTACTGCCGATGCGGTAGTGGTGCCAATGGATGCCGGCTGGAGTGATGTGGGTTCCTGGTCATCGCTATGGGAAATCAGCAATCACTCGGCGGAAGGCAACGTTCATCACGGTGACGTTATCAGCCACCAAACGGAAAACAGCTACATTTACGCCGAGTCAGGTCTGGTGACGACCGTCGGGGTAAAGGATTTGGTGGTGGTGCAAACCAAAGACGCGGTGCTTATCGCCGATCGCAACGCGGTGCAGGACGTGAAAAAGGTGGTCGAGAAAATTAAGGCCGACGGCCGTCACGAACACCATATCCACCGCGAGGTCTATCGCCCGTGGGGGAAATATGACTCCATCGACTCCGGAGACCGCTATCAGGTAAAACGCATCACCGTGAAGCCGGGCGAAGGGCTGTCGCTGCAGATGCATCATCACCGGGCAGAACATTGGATCGTCGTGGCCGGGACCGCCAAAGTCACCCTCAATGATGAGATCAAACTGCTGGGCGAAAACGAATCTATCTACATTCCGCTCGGCGTCACCCACTGCCTGGAAAACCCGGGAAAAATCCCGCTCGACCTGATTGAAGTGCGCTCTGGCGCTTATCTGGAAGAGGACGATGTCGTGCGTTTCCAGGACCGCTACGGGCGAGTTTAACACGCTGACAGTACCGGACGTTTAGCGTCCACCGGCAAATCATGAAACTCAAAAGTTTGGCCCTCGCGGTCAGGGCCAACTGTTGCCTGAAGAAAGGTAAGAACATGAAAAAATTAACCTGTTTTAAAGCCTACGACATTCGCGGCAAGCTGGGCGAAGAGCTCAACGAAGATATCGCGTGGCGCATTGGCCGCGCCTACGGCGAATACCTGAAGCCGAAAACCATCGTGCTGGGCGGCGATGTACGTCTGACCAGCGAAGCGCTGAAGATGGCGCTGGCGCGCGGGCTGCGCGATGCGGGTGTTGATGTGCTGGATATCGGCCTTTCCGGCACCGAAGAAATTTACTTTGCCACTTTCCATCTTGGCGTTGATGGAGGCATTGAAGTGACGGCCAGCCATAACCCGATGGACTACAACGGCATGAAGCTGGTGCGCGAGGGTGCGCGTCCGATCAGCGGCGATACCGGCCTGCGTGATGTGCAGCGTCTGGCCGAGGCCAATGATTTCCCGCCGGTGGATGAGGATCAGCGCGGCAGCTACCAGAAAATTAATCTGCAGGACGCCTATATCAAACACCTGCTGGGCTATATCGACGTGAAAAACCTGACGCCGCTGAAGCTGGTGGTCAACTCCGGCAACGGCGCGGCAGGCCCGGTGATTGATGCGCTGGAAGCGCGTTTTAAGGCGCTGAACGTGCCGGTCAATCTGATTAAAGTGCATAACACCCCAGACGGCACTTTCCCTCATGGTATCCCCAACCCGCTGCTACCTGAATGCCGCGATGACACTCGCGACGCGGTGATCAAATACGGTGCCGATATGGGCATCGCCTTCGACGGTGATTTTGACCGCTGCTTCCTTTTCGACGAAAAAGGACAGTTCATTGAGGGCTACTACATTGTCGGCCTGCTGGCGGAAGCGTTCCTCGAGAAGAATCCCGGTGCGCGAATCATTCACGACCCGCGCCTGTCCTGGAACACCGTCGATGTGGTGACGGCGGCGGGCGGCACACCGGTGATGTCAAAAACCGGTCACGCCTTTATCAAGGAACGGATGCGCCAGGACGACGCGGTATACGGCGGCGAGATGAGCGCGCATCACTACTTCCGTGATTTTGCCTACTGCGACAGCGGCATGATCCCATGGCTGCTGGTGAGCGAACTGCTGTGTCTGAAAGGCAAATCGCTGGGCGAACTGGTGCGCGACCGAATGGCCGCTTTCCCGGCCAGTGGCGAAATCAATAGCAAGCTGGCCGAGCCGGGCGCGGCGATTGCCCGCGTTGAAGCTCATTTCGCTGGCAGCGCACTGGAAATTGACCGCACCGATGGCATCAGCCTGGCTTTTGCTGACTGGCGCTTCAATCTGCGTTCATCCAACACCGAACCGGTGGTGCGCCTGAACGTGGAGTCTCGTGGTAATTCACCGCTGATGCAGGCGCGAACGCAGGACATTCTGGCGTTGCTGAATCAGTAATTGTTATTCCTTTCACCCGAACCCTCTCCCCACAGGGGAGCGGTGACCGTTCGAGCCTTGGCGGGAAACGGTTTTCGCCCTCGCCCCTTTGTGGAGAGGGCGGGGTGAGGGGGAATATTGACGAAATAGGACCAACGATGACGACTCTAATAAAGCGCGAACGAGCCAAAACGAATGCATCGTTAATCTCAATGGTGCAGCGTTTTTCGGACATCACCATCATGTTAGGTGGACTGTGGCTGGTATGTCAGGCCGTCGCGTTGCCATTTTTGTACCTGCATTTGCTGATGGCGCTGGTCACGCTGGTGGTGTTCCAGATGATTGGCGGGATCACCGATTTTTATCGTTCATGGCGCGGCGTCCGCATCACCACAGAACTGTTGCTGCTGTTGCAAAACTGGACGCTGAGCCTGGTGTTTGCCGCAGGTTTACTGGCGTTTAGCGATGATTTCAATACCAACTTCGGCATGTGGCTGGCGTGGTATCTGCTGAGCACCGTCGGCATGCTGGCAAGCCGCGCGTTCATTCGCTACGGCGCGGGCGTACTGCGTCACCGTGGCTACAACACTCGCTACGTGGCGGTGGCGGGCGATATGCCAGAAGGCCAGGAACTACTGGAGAGCTTCCGCAATCAGCCGTGGCTCGGCTATGAAGTGGTGGGCAGTTATTACGATGCTAAACCCGGTGGCGTTGATGCGGGCTGGGTGGGGAACCTCGATCAACTGCGTGACGATGCGCGCAGCGGCAAAATCCACAACGTCTATATCTCGATGACGATGCAGGAAGAGAGCGATATCAAAAATCTGGTACGCGATCTGGCCGACACCACCTGTTCGGTGCTGCTGATCCCCGATGTGTTCACTTTCAATATGCTTCACTCGCGGGTGGAAGTGGTCAACGGTATTCCGCTGGTGCCGCTGTATGACACACCGCTGTCCGGGGTTAACCGCATCATCAAACGCCTTGAGGATATTGTGTTGGCGCTGTGCATTCTGCTGCTGATTTCACCCGCGCTATGCTGCATTGCGCTGGCAGTGAAGCTGACCTCGCCGGGGCCGATTATTTTCCGCCAGACCCGTTACGGCATGGACGGTAAGCCTATCAAAGTGTGGAAATTCCGTTCGATGAAGGTGATGGAGAACGACACGGTGGTGACTCAGGCGACGCAAAATGACCCGCGCGTCACCCGAGTCGGTAACTTCCTGCGCCGTACTTCGCTCGATGAGCTGCCGCAGTTTATCAACGTGCTCACCGGTGGCATGTCTATTGTGGGCCCGCGTCCTCATGCGGTTGCGCACAACGAGCAGTACCGCCAGCTGATTGAGGGCTACATGCTACGTCACAAAGTGAAACCTGGGATCACCGGCTGGGCGCAGATCAACGGCTGGCGCGGTGAAACCGATACCCTGGAAAAAATGGAAAAGCGGGTGGAGTTCGACCTCGAATACATCCGTGAATGGAGCCTGTGGCTCGATATCCGCATTGTGTTCCTGACGGTATTCAAAGGCTTTGTCAACAAAGCAGCCTATTGAGGAAGTGACATGGGCCTGAGAGAAAAAACCATCAGCGGCGCGAAATGGTCGGCGATGGCAACGGTGGTGATTATTGGTCTGGGGCTGGCACAGATGACCGTGCTGGCGCGGCTGTTTGACGGCCACCAGTTTGGCCTGCTGACCGTATCATTAGTGATCATTGCGCTGGCGGATACGCTGTCAGATTTCGGCATTGCCAACTCGATTATCCAGCGTAAAGAGATAAGCCATCTGGAGCTGACCACGCTCTACTGGCTGAACGTGGGGCTAGGGCTGGTGGTCTGCGCGACAGTTTATCTGCTGAGCGAGACTATCGCTCGCGTGCTGCACAACCCGGATCTGGCGCCGTTGATTAAAACGCTGTCGCTGGCGTTCGTGGTGATCCCCCACGGCCAGCAGTTCCGTGCGTTAATGCAAAAAGAGCTGGAGTTTAACAAGATTGGCTCGATTGAAACCGCGGCGGTGCTGTCCGGTTTTACCTTCACGGTGATCAGCGCCTGTTATTGGCCGCTGGCGATGACCGCCATTCTCGGTTATCTGGTCAACAGCGCGGTACGTACGCTGCTGTTCGGCTATTTTGGCCGCAAGATCTACCGTCCGGGGCTGCATTTTTCGCTGACGACCGTGGTGCCGAACCTGCGCTTCGGCGCGTGGTTAACCGCCGACAGCATCATTAACTACGTCAACACCAACCTGTCGACGTTGACCCTGGCGCGCATACTCGGCGCCAGCGTGGCCGGTGGCTACAACCTCGCTTATAACGTGGCGGTGGTCCCGCCAATGAAACTGAACCCCATTATCACCCGTGTACTGTTCCCAGCCTTTGCCAAAATTCAGGACGATACCCAGAAGCTACGGGTGAACTTCTACAAGCTGCTGTCGGTAGTGGGGATTATCAACTTCCCGGCGCTGCTGGGGCTGATGGTGGTCAGCAACAACTTTGTCCCACTGGTTTTCGGTGAAAAGTGGCTGCATATCGTGCCTATCCTACAACTACTGTGTGTGGTCGGGCTGCTGCGTTCGGTCGGTAACCCGATTGGCTCACTGCTGATGGCGAAAGCGCGGGTCGATATCAGTTTTAAATTCAACGTGTTTAAAACCTTTCTGTTTATTCCTGCGGTGATTATCGGCGGACAACTCGGCGGCGCGATTGGCGTCACCTTAGGTTTCCTGCTGGTGCAGGTCATCAACACCATTCTGAGCTACTTCGTGATGATTAAACCGGTACTCGGCGCAAGCTATCGCGACTACTTGCGCAGCCTGTGGCTGCCGTTACGGTTGTCGTTGCCGACGCTGGTCACCAGCTACGCCGTCGGCCGGTTGCTGGAGGGTAGCGTGTCGCTGCCGTTACTGCTGGCGCTACAGGTGCTGGCGGGCGTGCTGAGCTTCGCCCTGGTGCTAGTGCTGTCCCGAGACAGTCTGGTGATTGAACTTAAAAAAACGCTCTGTCGGAGCGACAAATTGAAGACGTTATTACGTGTTCCTAATTGATTTGCTTGAAACCCCTTTGATGAGGCCATGATGAAATTATTAATTTTGGGAAACCACACCTGCGGTAACCGTGGCGATAGCGCCATTATGCGTGGACTGCTCGATGCGATACTCCGCCAGCAGCCGGACGTTGAGATGGATGTGATGAGCCGTTTCCCGACAAGTTCCTCCTGGTTGCAGGGGCGTGAAATTATCGCCGATCCGCTGTATCAGCTCAGCCAGAAACAGCAGGCCGCGCCGGGCATGAGCGGGCGCGTGAAGAAGGTGCTGCGCCGCCGTTTTCAGCACAAAATTTTGCTGGCAAAGGTGACCGGCGAAGGCAAGCTGCGCAACTTTGACATTGCGCCGGAATTTCATGAGTTTGTTCGTTTTCTCGGCAACTATGATGCGATAATTCAGGTCGGCGGATCGAACTACGTCGATCTCTACGGTCTGACCCATTTCGAATACCCGCTGTGCGCCTTTATGGCCAACAAGCCTATCTACATGATTGGCCACAGCGTGGGACCGTTCCAGAACCCGGACTTCAACCAACTGGCAAACTATGCCTTTGGCCGCACCAATGCGCTGATCCTGCGTGAAACCGTCAGCCGCGAGCTGATGGCAAAGGCGCAGATTGATACCCGTAAGGTTGAACAGGGCGTCGATACCGCGTGGCTGGTGGAGCACCGTCACGACAGTTTTGAACCTAGCTATGCCGTACAGCATTGGCTGAATCTGACGGCGCAGCGCAAAACCGTGGCGATCACCCTGCGTGAACTGGAGCCCTTTGATAAGCGCCTGGGCACCACCCAGCAGGCTTATGAAAAAGCCTTTGCCGAAGTGGTGAATCGCATGATTGCGGACGGCTACCAGGTGCTGGCGTTGTCAACCTGTACCAGTATCGACCGCTACAACCGGGACGACCGGATGGTGGCGCTGCGCATGTCGCAGTATGTCGAAAACCGCGAGCATTTCCATATCGCGATGGATGAACTTAACGATGTGGAAATTGGCAAAATCTTAGCCTCGTGTGCACTGACCATCGGTACCCGTCTGCATTCCGCCATTATTTCAATGAACTTTGGCACGCCGGCTATCGCCATTAACTATGAGCACAAATCCGCCGGCATCATGCAGCAGCTGGGTATGCCGGAGATGGCGATTGATATTCGTCATTTGCTGGATGGCTCCATGCAGGGCGTGGTGGCCGACATGCTTAATCAACTGCCGGCGATCGGTGAGCGCGTGGCGACGGCGGTAGAAGGCGAACGTCAGAAAGGCTTTACCATGATTGAATCGGTGTTAAACCGCATCCGGGAGGGCCGATGAAAGTCAGTTTTTTCCTGCTGAAATTCCCATTAGCGTCCGAAACGTTCGTCTTAAACCAGATCGTGGCGTTTATTGAAATGGGCCATGAGGTCGAGATTATCGCCCTGCAGAAGGGCGATTTGACCAATACCCACGCGGCTTACACCAAATACCGGCTGGCGGAAAAAGTCCGCTGGCTGCAGGATGAGCCGCCAACGGCACTGGCAAAGCTGCGCTATCGCGGATTCAGCACCCTGTGCGGGCTGCATCGTCCCGCCGTCTGGCGAGCGCTCAATACGCAGCGCTACGGTCAGGAGGCGCGTAATCTCATTCTGTCATCGATATGCAGCCGCACGCCGTCACCGATTGTGGCGGATGTGTTTATTGCTCACTTTGGCCCGGCGGGCGTCACGGCAGCGAAATTGCGTGAGCTGGACGTCATTCACGGCAAAATCGTTACCGTTTTTCACGGAATCGATATCTCCAGCCGTGAAGTACTCAATCATTACACCGGTGAATATCAACAGTTGTTCCGCCGTGGCGACATGATGCTGCCGATAAGCCAGCTGTGGGCCGACCGTTTACAGGCGATGGGCTGCCCGACGGATAAAATTACCGTCTCGCGAATGGGCGTCAATATGGATCGCTTTGCGCTGCGGCCGATGAAAGCGCCAAACGACTGCATGCAGATTATCTCGGTGGCGCGTCTGACTGAGAAAAAAGGGCTGCACGTGGCGATTGAAGCTTGTCGACAGCTCAAAGAGCAGGGCGTTAATTTTCGCTATCGCATATTGGGTATTGGGCCGTGGGAGCGGCGATTACGGACGCTGATTGAGCAGTATCAACTGGAGGACCGGGTAGAGATGCCCGGCTTCAAGCCGAGCCATGAAGTGAAGGCGATGCTGGATGAAGCGGATGTATTCCTGTTGCCATCGATTACCGGTGCGGATGGCGATATGGAGGGCATCCCAGTTGCGCTGATGGAAGCCATGGCGGTGGGGATCCCGGTGCTGTCCACCGTACACAGCGGTATCCCCGAGCTTATTGATGCCGATAACTCCGGCTGGCTGGTGGCGGAAAATGACGCCAGGGCACTGGCCGAAAAACTGCGGGTTTTAGGACGAATGGATGAACAGAGCCTGAAGCCGGTTCTGAAGCGCGCGCGCGAAAAAGTAGAAACCGATTTTAATCAGCAGGTCATTAACCGCCAGCTGGCTGGCCTGCTGCACACGCTTTGCTAAGGAGGCTTGATGCATACCTTAACCCGACGCTACTTCCTGACCGCGGGGGCGACGCTTGCCGCCGCGCTACCGGTTTTACCCGTTGCCAGCGCTCGAGCGGCAGGGAAGAGTCAAACCGCCGATATTCGTGATTATGAGCATAATGGTGACTGGATCCGCGCGTTTAACGAGGGCTTTCGCCAGGCAGACAGCATTATCGTTCCGGCAGAGGTCATCTGCGATAACATTAACACGGCCATCACCATTCCGGCCGGGAAAGCCCTGCATATCGCCGGTAGCCTGAAAGGGAACGGTCGTGGGCGCTTTATCCTGCAACCAGGCTGTCAGATTATCGGCAGCGGTAGCGCGAGCCTGTATAACATCGCTATCGATGTTCGCGGCGGAAACTGTACGATTGCCGGGCTGACGATGAGCGGCTATGGCCCCGTGGCGCAGATCTTTATCGGCGGTAAAGACAAGAGCACGTGGCGCAACCTGACCATCACCCGGCTGACTATCACCAAAGCCAACTACGGCATTCTGCGCCAGGGGTTCCATAACCAGTTCGTCGACGTCAACATCACCCACTGCCACTTTAGCTATCTACAGGGTGACGCGATTGAATGGAACGTGGCAATAAACGACCGCAACATCCTGATCTCCGACCACGTTATCGACCACATTGACTGCACCAACGGTAAAGTAAACTGGGGTATTGGCATCGGCCTTGCAGGCAGTACCTACGATAACGGGTATCCTGAAGAGCAGGCGGTCAAAAATTTTGTCGTGGCTAACATCACCGGTAGTAGCTGCCGCCAGTTGGTTCATGTTGAGAATGGGAAGCATTTTATAATCCGCAATGTAAAGGCCAGCAATATTACGCCGGACTTTAGTAAGAAAGCGGGAATAGATAACGCCACCGTTGCGATATACGGATGTGATAATTTCGTTATTGATGGTGTGGATATGGTTAATAGCGCGGGAATGCTAATTGGCTATGGTGTTATCAAAGGTAACTACTTGTCTATTCCGCAAAACTTCCGCCTTAATAATATTCAGCTGAATAATAGTCAGCTGGCTTATAACGTGCGGGGTATTCAAATATCCTCCGGCAACAATCCCTCGTTCGTCTCCATCACTAACCTTACCATGAAGCGTGCAACGCTTGAGATTCATAACAAGCCGCAGCATTTTTTCCTACGCAATATCAACGTGATGCAGGAATCCTCTCGCGGGGCAGCGCTGCAGATCAACTTCGACTTACGCAAAGATGTGCGCGGCAAGTTCATGGCGCGTAACGACACGCTGCTGTCGATGGCAAACGTCACTGCAGTGAATGAGAAAGGGCAATCGTCGGTAGATATTGACCATGTTGACCAGCGGGTGGTGAATGTGGAACGGTTGAATTTCACGCTACCGCGACCCTGAGCGCGATAAACCACTCTATTCTCGGACTACACTCAGGGATCTCACCTACTTGAATCAGTACTATGACAAAACAGAGTGGATTAAACATGTTTAATCGCTATAATTCAGCAACCGAATATAGGTGGACAAGATAATGGTTAATTTGAAAGCAGTCATTCCGGTAGCAGGCTTGGGTATGAATATGTTACCCGCCACGAAAGCAATTCCTAAAGAGATGCTGCCGATCGTCGACAAGCCAATGATTCAATACATCGTTGATGAAGTCGTTGCTGCAGGGATCAAAGAAATCGTTCTGGTCACACATGCATCGAAGAACTCGGTGGAAAACCACTTCGACACCTCGTATGAACTTGAAGCACTGCTTGAGCTGCGCGTAAAACGCCAACTCTTGGCGGAAGTTCAGGCTATCTGTCCTCCTGGCGTGACAATCATGAACGTTCGTCAGGCTCAGCCTTTAGGCCTGGGTCACTCCATTCTCTGCGCGCATCCGATTGTCGGCGATAACCCGTTTGTGGTTGTCCTGCCGGATATCGTGCTGGACAACGCCAGCGCCGACCCGCTGCGCTATAACCTGGCAGCGATGGTGGCTCGTTTCAACGAGACGGGCCGTAGCCAGGTGCTGGCAAAACGTATGCCAGGTGATCTTTCAGAATATTCTGTGATCAAGACGAAAGACCCGCTGGACGTAGAAGGTAAAGTTAGCCGTATCGTTGATTTTATCGAGAAACCGGATCAGCCGCAGGAGCTTGACTCTGATCTGATGGCCGTGGGTCGCTATGTTCTTTCCGCAGATATCTGGGCTGAACTCGCGAAAACCGTGCCTGGCGCGTGGGGACGTATTCAACTGACCGATGCGATTGCTGAGCTGGCTAAGAAGCAGTCTGTTGACGCTATGCTAATGACCGGTGAAAGCTACGACTGCGGTAAGAAGATGGGCTATATGCAGGCGTTCGTGCAGTATGGACTCCGCAACCTGAAGGAAGGGGCGAAGTTCAGGAAAGGGATTGAGAAGCTGCTGACGGAGTAAAAGATAACTACGCTTGTTTGGAACAACTTATAGCAGAATAGAGGGGCCATGCCAAACGCGCAGTAGCCTTTCTTTCTGCTTTTGTTTTTATATAGAAATTGATGGATTATCTGATACTTAGTAGAAACCTTTTCATACACGGATGATTTTTTATTATTAGGAATTATCCGAAAAATGGGCTCTTTTGTATAAGAATTTGATTAGCAGAAAATTGCTGCCATTGATTAATTCTTAACAGTGCACTGGTAGCTGTAGAGCCTGGGGCGGTAGCGTGTCTGAGTGTCTTACCAAACTGGTCATCCAGAGACTTTACATTAACATATTAACCAAAAGTAACCGCGGATAAATCACGTGAAAATATTGGTCACAGGTGGTGCTGGTTTTATTGGCTCTGCTGTAGTTCGTCATATCATTAGCAATACTCAGGACTCCGTCATTAATGTCGATAAATTGACGTATGCTGGGAACCTTGAATCTTTGATTGAAATTGAAAATAGCGAGCGCTATTCATTTGTGCATGCTGATATCTGTGATGGTGAGGCCATCGGCCGTATTTTTGTAGAACATAAACCAGATGCGGTAATGCATCTGGCCGCAGAGAGTCATGTTGATCGCTCTATCACCGGACCAGCGGCATTCATTGAGACGAATATCATTGGTACTTATGTTCTGTTAGAAGAGACCCGTAAATACTGGCAATCTCTAAGCGAACCGCTCAAAACTGCTTTCCGATTCCATCATATCTCAACTGATGAAGTGTACGGCGATTTACCTCATCCGGATGAGGTTGCGGAAGGAACAATCTTACCTATGTTTACTGAGCAGACATCTTATGCTCCAAGTAGCCCATACTCATCTTCTAAAGCATCGAGCGATCATCTTGTTCGAGCATGGCGCCGCACTTATGGCTTACCGACTATTGTAACTAATTGTTCAAATAATTATGGACCTTATCATTTCCCAGAAAAATTAATTCCATTAATTATACTAAATGCTTTAGCAGGTAAACCGCTTCCGGTATATGGCAACGGTGAGCAGATTCGTGACTGGCTTTATGTAGAGGATCATGCTCGTGCACTATATAAGGTTGTGACTGAAGGGGTTAGTGGCGAAACTTATAATATTGGTGGTCATAATGAACGAAAGAATATCGATGTTGTTAAAACCATTTGTGCCATTCTTGATGAAATTATCACAGAGAAACCAGATGGAATCTGTAAGTTTTCAGATTTGATAACATATGTTATCGATCGGCCAGGACACGATCTACGTTATGCAATTGATGCCAGTAAAATAAAAGATGATTTAGGTTGGACTCCACTAGAAACATTTGAATCAGGCATTCGTAAAACAGTAATTTGGTATTTACAAAATAAAAAATGGTGGATGCGTGTAATGGATGGCTCTTATGCAGGCGAACGTTTAGGGTTGACAGATTAATAAGGAATTGATGATGAAAGGTATTGTACTTGCAGGGGGGTCAGGAACCCGCCTTTATCCTATTACTCAAGGTGTATCTAAACAACTATTACCTGTTTATGATAAACCAATGATTTTTTATCCTATATCTGTGCTAATGTTGGCGGGAATTCGGGATGTTTTAATAATTACTACACCAGAAGATATGCCATCATTTAAGCGTTTATTAGGAGATGGCTCTCAGTTTGGTATCAATTTATCATATGAAATTCAGCCTTCCCCTGATGGTTTAGCACAAGCATTTATTATTGGTGAGAAATTCATAAATAACGAACCTTGCGCGCTTGTATTAGGTGACAATATTTATTTCGGTCAAAGTTTTGGCAAGAAGCTTGAATCAGCTGCACAGCAAACCTGTGGTGCAACTGTTTTTGGTTATCAGGTATTAGATCCGGAACGATTTGGTGTTGTTGAGTTTGATGAAGATTACAAAGCAATTTCTATTGAGGAAAAACCGGTTAAGCCAAAGTCAAGTTGGGCTGTAACAGGATTATATTTCTACGATAGCAACGTAGTTGAAATGGCTAAAAAAGTAAAACCTTCTGCAAGAGGGGAGCTTGAGATTACAACGTTGAACCAAATGTATTTAGAGCAAGGAGAACTCCAGGTTGAATTGCTTGGCCGTGGTTTTGCGTGGTTAGATACCGGCACGCATGATAGCTTGGTTGAAGCATCCCAATTCATCCATACAATAGAAAAACGTCAAGGTATGAAGGTGGCATGTCTCGAGGAAATCGCTTTCCGAAAAGGTTGGTTAACTAGTGATCAGGTAATTGAACAGGCAAATAAAATGTCGAAGAATGATTATGGTCGATATTTACGAATGTTAGTTAATGATAATATTTAAAATTTATTTGGATAAATAATGAGAATATTACTAATAGGGAAAAATGGCCAAGTTGGATGGGAGCTTCAACGCTCCTTAGCAACGTTAGGTGAAATCATTGCTGTAGATCACTCAAATAAGAGTTTGTGCGGTGATCTGAATGATTTAGATGGCATTATACGGACTATTCACCAAATTAAGCCTGATGTCATTGTTAATGCTGCAGCATATACTGCTGTAGATAGGGCCGAAATTGAGTATGAGATTGCGGAACAACTTAATGCTAGGGCTGTTTCAGTATTAGCTAAAGAGTCTAAGAAAATAAAATCTCTGCTGGTTCATTACTCGACCGATTATGTTTTTGATGGGGAGGGAGAGCATTATCGAACTGAGAGTGAATTAGCTTGCCCATTGAATGTCTATGGAAAAACAAAATTGGCAGGGGAACAAGCGATAGTGCTAGAAAATCCTCGGCATCTTATTTTTCGGACTAGTTGGGTTCATGCTTCTCGTGGTTCCAATTTCATCAAGACTATGATGAAACTTGGGCAGGAGAAAGAAGAGTTATCGATCATTAATGATCAGCATGGAGCTCCGACCAGCGCAGAGTTATTGGCTGATTGTACAGCTATTGCCATTCGTGAATTTTTTAAAAATCCGAGTCTAGCTGGTACTTATCACTTAGTTGCTAGCGGTGAAACAACATGGTACAACTTTGCTGTGAGTTTATTTGATATAGCTCGCAAAAATGGTATGCTATTAAAGTTGAATAAATTAAATGGTATTCCAACTAGTCTATACCCAACACCAGCCATGCGCCCTAAAAACTCCAGACTTTCAAATGAAAAATTTCAGAATTCGTTTAATGTTATTTTGCCAAATTGGTTAAAAGGTGTTGAGCGAACAGTAATCGAATTGATTGATAAAAAATAGTTCGCGATCAAAAACTAATATAATTAATTAAATAATTAGTGATGTCATGAAAAGTTGTTATGGAAATTACAAAGGCCCAATGTGAATACTATACCGCACGTTGCTATATTATTGGCTGCTTATAATGGTGATAAGTATATTAAAGAACAACTCCAATCACTAGTGGATCAATCATATAGCCGAATATCAATCTTCATATCTGATGATAGCAAGAATGAGGATACGTACAAAATCGTTCAAAAATTTATTTTAGATAATAATTTACAGAATGTTTTTTATAGAAAAGGGCCTCAGGAAAGTTTCGTTGAAAATTTCTTATCAATGGTGAATGACCAGAATATTATTGCTGACTATTATGCTTTTTGTGATCAGGATGATATATGGCATACCAACAAGATTAAAACTGCTGTTTCAAGGTTGTGCGAGTTAGATAGTAATACACCAAACATATACTGTGGTAGAACTCGATTGGTTAATGAGGTCGGTACAACCATAGGTTTTTCCCCCCTGTTTAAGAGGTCACCAAGTTTTAGAAATGCTTTAGTACAGAATATTGCCGGGGGGAATACAATGGTATTTAACCATTCTCTTAAAAACATATTATCATCATTACCTCAGGCTAATTGCATTAGTCACGATTGGCTCGCATATCTGATAGCGACAGCTTGCAACGGTACTGTAATTTATTCTCCAAATGCAGATATAGATTACAGACAACATGGTTCTAACATTATCGGTTCTAACAAAGGGATATTTGCTAGGGTTAAAAGACTATCATTACTTTTTAAAGGTGATTATAGAAAGTGGAATAGCCTTCACGATGATATTTTGAGCTCTGATAAATCTATACTTGAAGGTGCGAATAAAGACACCTATGATTTTTTTACTAAAGCAAGAAATGCAAGTCTATTTTATCGGGTTTTTTATTTTTTTAGAAGCAAAGTTTATAGACAATCATTATTAGGCAATATAGCGTTGTTGCTAGGTGTTATATTGAAAAAGGTTTAATTAATGAAGTACTCACTTGGATATCTATTCGATTTGACTCTTACTATTACTAGTAAGGAAATTAAGGTTAGATATAAAAATAATATATTTGGTTATTTGTGGTCATTGGCAAACCCATTATGCTTCGCATTTATATATTATATTGCTTTCAAAATGGTGATGCGGGTTCCTATTAATAATTACACGTTATTTTTGATAAGCGGTATTTTTCCATGGCAATGGTTTGCAAACTCTGTAAATATGGGAATGACAGGTTATATATCTAATGCACAGGTGATAAAAAAGACTTGTTTTCCTAGATACATCATTCCATTGGGCACAGTACTAATGGAATGTTTTCACTTCATTTTTGCAATTCCTGTAATAATAGTTTTTTTAATAATATATGGAATGACGCCGTCTTTTATCTGGATTCCCGGGATAATACTAATAGGGCTTGCCCAAGGGATTTTAACTTTCGGCGTTACATTACTGTTCGCATCTGTAAATATATTCTTTAGAGATACTGAAAGGTTTGTTAGTTTATTTATCATGATGTTATTTTATGCGACACCAATATTATATTCTCTAACAATGGTGCCAGAAAAGTATTTATGGCTTTTTGATTCTAACCCTTTAACACCGATGATTGTATGTTGGAGAGGATTATTTATGGAAAATGTGATTTACTGGAATTATCTCAATCTATTGTTCTTGTTTGGATTTATATCAGTTGCGTTCGGTGGCGCTGTATATAATAAACTAAATGCCAAATTCGCAGAGGTACTATAATGGAATGCGTTATAAGATTTGATCATGTCACGAAATCTTATCCATTATATCATCATTTTGCCATGGGGCTTAAAAATCTCATTCTTAAACCAGCATCTATAAAAGCATTTTTCAATAACACAAGCTATGTGGCTATTGAAGATATATCATTTGAAATTTTTAAAGGTGAATCTGTCGCTCTAATTGGTCGAAATGGAGCCGGGAAAAGTACGTCATTATCGCTTGTTGCAGGTGTTTTAGCGCCAACAAAAGGAAAAGTTACTGTAAACGGGAGGGTTGCATCGATGCTTGAATTGGGCGGCGGTTTTCATCCCGAATTGACAGGAAGAGAAAATATAAAATTAAATGCTTCCTTACTTGGATTGCGCAAAAAACAAATAAACGAAAAGATAGATCAAATAATTGAATTTTCTGAATTGGAAGGATTTATCGATGAGCCAATAAGGATATATTCAAGCGGGATGCTTGCAAAGCTAGGTTTTTCAGTAATATCCCAAATAGAACCAGATATACTAATTATTGATGAAGTGCTATCCGTTGGTGATATAGCATTTCAACGAAAATGTATAAAAGTAATTGAAGATTTCAAGAAACAAGGCGTCACAATTCTTCTTGTTAGTCATGATATTGAGACTGTGCGGAAGATATGTGACAAGGTGATTTGGATAGAAAATCACAAGTTAAAAGAAATCGGTGATACAAATATTGTTACTACTGAATATGTAAATGGCTTCCAGTGAGAAAGTGATGAATAATAAACCAATCTATGTTACACAACCAAACCTTCCTGAACTCAGTGAATTTATCCCTTATCTGGAAAAAATATGGAACAATAAAGTTCTGACGAATGGCGGTCCTTTTCATGTAGAGCTTGAAAATGAACTGGCAAAATATTTAGGTGTGAAGTATGTTTCTCTTTTCTCAAATGCAACTATTGCTTTAGTTACTGCTCTACAGGCATTGGAGATTACTGGAGAAGTTATTACTACACCATACTCATTTGTTGCTACCGCGCACTCAATTATCTGGAATAATCTGGAACCTGTTTTTGTCGATATTGAGTCTGATGGTTATAATATTGATGTCACCAAAATTGAACAAGCTATAACAGATAAAACAAGTGCTATCATGCCGGTGCATTGCTATGGATACCCATGCCAGTATGACAAAATTAAAGATATTGCGGACAGGCATAATCTTAAAGTGATATATGATGCAGCCCATGCATTTGGTGTGCAAGATAATAATGGAAGTGTATTGAATCATGGAGATCTATCTATATTAAGCTTCCACGCTACGAAGGTATTCAATACGTTTGAAGGTGGTGCTATTATTTGTAATACTCCAGAAATGAAGAAAAAAATAGATCAGCTGAAAAATTTTGGTTTTGTCGATGAAGTCACTGTTGTTGCTGCTGGCATTAATGGGAAGATGAGCGAAGTTAACGCTGCCTTTGGTTTGTTGCAATTAAGTCACTTAGAAAAGGCTGTAAAACTTCGACGTAAGATATCTGAAATCTATGATGCCGAGTTGTCAGGAATTCAGGGCGTAAAACTTCTCAGTGTGGCCGATGGGGTAAATAGAAACTATTCTTATTATCCATTGCTTATTACTGAAGATTTTCCTTGTTCACGGGATAGTCTCTATAATCGCATGAAAGAAGAGAACATTTTTGCTCGTCGCTATTTTTATCCTTTGATTTCTGATTTTCCCATGTATAAAAATAAAGCTTCCTCTCAAAAAGAAAATCTACCTCGTGCAGGACTAAGATCACAACAGGTTATTTGTCTACCATTATACCCAACGATGACTATAGCTGATGTAACTCGTGTAATAGATATTATTAAAGGGGAAGTTAAGTGAAGCTTGCAATTATGCAACCATATCTTTTCCCTTATATAGGTTACTATCAACTAGCCGCAAGTGTTGATAGGTTTGTATTCTATGATGACGTGGGGTATATGAAAGGAGGATGGATAAATCGGAATAGGCTTATATTCTCTGGGCAGGTGAAGTATTTCACTTTACCATTAATGAATGGTTCACCTAATAATAATATAAACGATGTTATGATATCTGAAATGCATCATAAGCAAACTAAAAAGATATTGGATTCTATTAAATTCTCATACGCTAAAAAACCTTTCTTCTCGGATGTTTTCCCATTAGTTGAAAATATACTTACCTCTGAAAATAAGAGCATTGCTGAGCTAGCAAAACTTAGTATTATTCATGTTCTACAGTTTTGTGGAATAAACATAGATTATATAATGACATCTAGCATATATAATAACAGTCATTTATCAAGTGTAGCTCGAGTGATAGATATTTGCAAAAGGGAAAATACTCAAACATATGTAAATCTTCCCGGAGGGAAAGATTTATATAACATAGAAGAATTTAGTGATGAGAATTTAACCCTCGAGTTTATAAGCCCAAATTTACTAAATTATACCGGGCAAAAAGATTTCAATCCCGGGCTTTCAATCATCGATGTACTTATGAATATTGGTCCTCTTGAGACTAAAAAAATATTGCTTGGTGTGTAAAATGAAAGATGTATCATATGGTGGTTTTTTACCAATAGAACTTTCTCCGAGATTAAATAGTATTGACTTTTTTATTAAACGTGGCATAGCACTTAATTCTGCTCGCTCTGCTTTAAAATTATTGGTCTTATCTGATAAAAGCATCAGTAGGATTTATATTCCAGCTTTTGCGTGTCAATCCATAATTGAAACTATTAAATCTTGTGGTATCGACTTCATAACTTATCATTTAGATGATGATTTTCAACCAATAAATTTGGAGTTACGTCAAAATGATAAACTGTTATATATAAATTATTTCGGAATAAACGATAGATGCATCTCAGTATTAGCGGAAAAGTACCCTGCAAAATCTCTGATCATCGATAATTCACAAGCTTTATTTTCTGAACCAATTGAATCAATTTACGCGACATTATATTCACCTAGGAAGTTTATTGGCATTGCTGATGGTGGATATTTGTCGACTGAGGTCGAACTTTTAGCTCTCAGTTACAACAGTGATGACTACGATATATCTCATTTATTAGAGAGACGTTGGGGGGATCGAGAGAAAGCATACAAAATGTTTGCTGTTCACGAAGATGATTTCTCTTGTCAATCCATTTCTAACATATCAAATGCTAGTCATGACGTCTTGATGGCTTGTGATCTTAATTATATTAAGGAACGAAGGATAAATAACTTCAGGAGACTTGCTTCTACGCTTAATAGCTGCTTAGATTCTGATTTAACTTGTTCGGTTCCTCTTACATTCCCTTTTATTTGTGATAAAGCAGATAATATTAAAAGACATCTTGTCAACAAAAAAATATTCACACCTACTTATTGGTCGGAATGCCTGAATTTTTCACTAAATTCATTTGAGTCTTTTTTAATTAATTCACTGATACATCTACCAATTGATCAAAGATATAACGAAAATGACATGTCATATATTTCAGATGTCGTTAGTTCTTTATAGGGCATGGTCATTAAGAAGGTTATGCAAATGGCAAGTAAAATAAATGTGCTAGTGTTCCCATGTGGTTCAGAAAATGCATCTGAAATATACGATGCATTAAGATACTCTCTTCATGTAAATTTATTTGGAGCGTCAAGTGTAGAGGATTATGGTCGTTTAAATTTTGATAACTACATTTCTGATGTTCCATTTATCGACGACGATAAGTTTGAAGGTGTCTTTAAAAAAATAGTTGATGATTATAATATTGATGTTGTTTTTGCCACGCATGATTCTGTGGCGGTTAAATTGTCAAAGATAAGAGATAAAAATTATTATTTGGTCAATGGTAATGAAAGAACCTGTGAAATATTGAGAAGTAAAAATGAAACTTACCGTCTTTTTTCTCATTTTTCGTGGTGTCCTGATGTATATGACCTTAATAGCCCTGAGGCTATAGTTTTCCCGTTAATAGCTAAACCTGACCAAGGGCAGGGGGGAAATGGAGTCACGCTTATAAGAAATCAAAACGATCTTCTGCAAATATCTCAGGACCCTGGAATTGTATTGGTTGAATATTTGCCTGGGGAAGAAGCGACTATAGATTGCTTCACGGATAGACAAGGTACATTAATTTACTCTAAACCACGAACAAGAGCACGTATTAGAGCTGGCATCGCAATGCAATCAGAGGTTTTTGATGATGAAATATTGGACTTAATTGCGAATAAAATTAATGAAAAAATAACATTTAGAGGTCCATGGTTTTTTCAGATGAAAAAAAATAACGATGGCTTCTGGAAATTGTTAGAAATATCATGCCGTGTAGCTGGAACTATGGTTGCTCAGCGTGCACATGGAATCAATCTTCCTCTGCTTGCAATACAAGATTATAAAGGCAGGAATATTTCATGCATCGAGAATCCATTTCTAAATAAAGTAGAAAGACGGATTGTAACGAAAGGAATATTAGAATATGAGTTTGATAATATATATGTCGATTTAGATGACACTTTAATTCTTTCTCAAGGTGTATGTGCTGATGTTATTTCATTAATTTATCAGGCAAAAAATGATGCGAAAAATATCATATTAATAACAAGGCATGAACAAGATGTAACTGATACTCTTAGGAAGTACCACATCGCGCAAAACCTTTTCGACGAAATCATACACTTAAAATCTAACGAGTCAAAAGCTGATTACATTAAAGATAAATCTATTTTCATTGATAACTTTTTCAACGAGCGTCAAGACGTATTCAATCGCTTGAGTATTCCATGTTTTGATACTGATTCTGTGTCTTTTTTATTACGGTGATGATTCATGAGGAAGATTTGTCTGTTTGCGGGTTATAATAGTAAAGAAGTTGTCCAACAATACGTGTTTGATTATCTTGCTGAATTAAATAAATATGCGGATGTTTACTACCTTTCTGATGGTGAGCTCTCAATTGGAGATATTGCTAAGTTAAAAGAAGTTTGTAAAAATGTGTGGGGGTTTAAACATGGGAAATATGATTTTGGATCCTATTCCGAATTGGCAAAAAATTTAGTTGGATGGGACGAAATAAGCAAATATGATGAGTTAATATTTGCAAACGACTCTTGTTTCCCTATCCAATCTTTCGAGCCAGTATTTAATGAAATGGATAGCCGGATTACTGTTGACAGTTGGGCCCTTCTTTCAACGGATGAATATAATAATGATCATCTGTATACATTAAAGGAATATGCAAAAATCCCGACCAAAAAGATACCTTACTTTTGCATGGGTAGCTATTTTATTTGTTTCAGAAAAAATGTTATCAATGATCTCGAATTTAGAGAGTTTATTAATAGTGTTAAAAAAGAAGAGAATAGAATTGATGTTTGCTTAAAATATGAAATGGGGTTGACTCAGTTCCTAATTAAAAAACATTTTGAAATAGACTGTTTCGTTGATGTTGTTTATAGAGGTGCAAGCATCTATGCTGAACCTGCATTGCGATTAGTTAAATATAAATTCCCATTAGTTAAGTGTCGAATTTTTACTGATAATCCAATGGGGGTTAAAAATGTGACTCAATGGATTGAGTTAATTAATCTTTATACTAACGGAAAGCTTGATTTATATATCGATGGCAAAGATAAATTACTAGGAATCGACAGAGGTAAAAGACGTAACATACGTAATAACATCTTACCCCCCATTTTTTCAAATGGCCTTAAGTACTTTATTAAACAATTTACTCCTCCAGTAATATATCCTTTGTATTGGGTGTTGAAGGACGCATTCCGCAATAAAAATATGATGTCTGCGCTATGGACAGAGATATATTTACGTTTGAGCAAGAAAAATAATTTAACATCTGATATAACGACAGCAAAACATCTTGTTGTGTATTTTAACGTCGCTAGGGACACTATCGGTGGTGGAATGCTATCGATCAACCGTTTTGTATATTTTAGTCGTGAACTTGAGCAGGGTTTTAATTTCAAAGTTATTATGTCTGGATTACCATTGATAAATAAGCCGGTTGAATACTCCTTATTTAGGCAAGCATCCCCTATGATCCATTTTTTCGATATCATAAATAACACCTCGCCGGATAAACTGACATTAAATATACCAGAGTATTATCTACCTGACTTTATCTATAAACTCGATTCTGCAAAGTATGCGTGGCTTAAAGGCATTCCTTTTTTACATATAAATATTTTGGACCAGAATCACGATTATGCGCCATCTCAGGCTGATATCGAATTTTGCAGAGAACTAACTGATAATGTAACGTTTACGACAGCGCATGAACGATACACAACCCAAGAAGTCTCGGAACATTACAATTGTCCTGTTAAGCTTCTTACTCCTTTTCTGCCTACTTTTTATAAGACAGAGTTTAAAAATAAGAAGAAGCAGATAGTTCTATCACAGGATGTTGGACCCAATTTATCTGGACTCACTAAAAATGATCTAATTTTAAAGTTTGAAACAGAGTTACCTGATTATTCCATTACAATAGTTGATAATATCGGTTTGGATGAATATAAAAGATTGATTTCAGATTCTCTTTTTACCATTACCTTTGGTGAAGGGTATGATGGGTATTTCATTGAACCTTTCCTATCAAACTCAGTATCTTTTGCCGTTTATAATGATGTTTTCTTCCCTAGCGAATTTGAAAACTGCTCGACAGTTTATAGCTCATGGCAGGATTTATTTGATAACATAGTCGCTGATGTAAAAAAATATGAAGCTAGTGAGTCGCTGTATAGAAATGTTATCAATGAAACCACTCCGCTGATATATAAATTTACAAATGATGAAAAGTCATTGGGTAATCTCATTGATTACTATTCTGGGGTGTATGATTTTTACCCATCTATCCATCAGCGATTTAAAAAATACAACCCTCAACCAACTCAGGTTGATGTGGATATTGATTTTACTAAAACTGATGTGCCATAATAGAATTTAGGAATAGATATGAAAGTTACGTCCTTTGATATTGCTGGGCCCTTACTAATAGAAGTCGATGTTTTTAAGGATGATAGGGGTTTTTTTCTGGAAAGTTTTAATAAGAAAAAATTCTTTGAAATTACTAAAATGAACTATGATTTTGTGCAAGATAATCATTCTGCATCTTCCAAAAATGTCCTAAGAGGGCTCCATTATCAAGTTTCACCAAATGAACAAGGTAAACTTGTTAGATGTCTTGTTGGTGAAGTTTATGATGTGGCTGTCGATATTAGACGAGGTTCACCGACTTTTGGAAAGTATATCGGGGTGGTATTGTCTGATAAAAACATGAATCAATTTTGGATTCCTCCTGGGTTTGCTCATGGATTCTTAGTTCTTAGTGACAAGGCGGAATTTGCATATAAAACTACAAATTATTATTCTAAGGTGGATGAACGAAGTATTAGATGGGATGATCCCTCTATTAATATTAAGTGGCCAATAACCGAAGAACCCATCTTATCAGTAAAAGATAAAACATCACCTTTTTTAGATGATCTACCTTATTAAAAGTAGGTGTTTGTTTATCAGTGCACTTAAAGTTATCCCATTAAGTGCATTGTGCTGATATTATTAGCGCAAGTTTTTGATTGGCAGATTCGTTCTACCAAACCTCACACCTGACAGGAGTATGTAATGTCCAAGCAACAGATCGGCGTTGTCGGTATGGCAGTGATGGGGCGCAACCTGGCGCTCAACATCGAAAGCCGTGGTTATACCGTCTCCATCTTCAACCGCTCCCGTGAAAAGACCGAAGAAGTTGTTGCCGAGAACCCGGGTAAGAAACTGGTTCCGCACTACACGGTGAAGGAGTTCGTCGAGTCTCTTGAAACCCCACGTCGTATCCTGTTAATGGTGAAAGCGGGCGCTGGCACCGATGCTGCCATCGATTCCCTGAAGCCGTACCTCGATAAAGGCGACATCATCATTGATGGTGGTAATACCTTCTTCCAGGACACCATTCGTCGTAACCGTGAACTGTCTGCTGAAGGCTTCAACTTCATCGGTACCGGCGTATCCGGCGGTGAAGAGGGCGCACTGAAAGGCCCATCCATCATGCCTGGCGGTCAGAAAGAAGCGTACGAGCTGGTTGCTCCAATCCTGACTAAGATTGCTGCGGTGGCTGAAGATGGCGAACCATGCGTGACTTATATCGGTGCGGACGGTGCGGGTCACTACGTGAAAATGGTTCATAACGGTATCGAATACGGCGACATGCAGCTGATTGCTGAAGCCTATTCTCTGCTGAAAGGCGGCCTGAACCTGTCTAACGACGAACTGGCTACTACCTTCACCGAGTGGAACGAAGGCGAGCTGAGCAGCTACCTGATCGACATCACCAAAGATATCTTCACCAAGAAAGACGAAGAAGGTAAATACCTGGTTGATGTAATTCTGGATGAAGCCGCTAACAAAGGCACCGGTAAATGGACCAGCCAGAGCTCCCTGGATCTGGGCGAGCCGCTGTCTCTGATTACCGAATCCGTATTTGCTCGTTACATCTCCTCCCTGAAAGAGCAGCGTGTTGCAGCATCTAAAGTGCTGACTGGCCCGCAGGCTAAACTGGCTGGCGATAAAGCGGAATTTATCGAGAAAGTCCGTCGTGCGCTGTACCTGGGTAAAATCGTCTCCTACGCACAGGGCTTCTCTCAGCTGCGTGCCGCTTCTGACGAATACAACTGGGATCTGAACTACGGCGAAATCGCGAAGATCTTCCGCGCGGGCTGCATCATTCGTGCGCAGTTCCTGCAGAAAATCACCGACGCCTACGCTGAAAATGCGGGCATCGCGAACCTGCTGTTGGCACCGTACTTCAAAAACATCGCGGACGACTACCAGCAGGCGCTGCGTGACGTTGTTGCTTACGCGGTACAGAACGGTATTCCGGTACCTACGTTCTCTGCGGCAGTGGCTTACTACGACAGCTACCGCGCCGCGGTACTGCCAGCTAACCTGATTCAGGCTCAGCGTGACTACTTCGGTGCGCATACCTATAAACGTACCGATAAAGAGGGTGTGTTCCACACCGAATGGCTGGATTAATCTGATTTAAGCCAACCGTAAATGCAGGCCCGGAGCGCTCCTCCGGGCTTTTTTATGCCCAGAAAACAGCATTCAGTCAGGTCTGATAGCCGCCGTTGCAGTAAATCGCGATATACTGACCCCACGCTTACCCGATACCACAACGTTGGGTTCCACGGTGGTGACGTGTTCACCTTCAAATGTTTAACCGGAAGAAGTTAGATAACCGATGAAGATAACTATTTCAGGAACAGGTTACGTTGGCCTGTCGAACGGCATTTTGATCGCCCTGCACCACGAAGTGGTCGCGTTGGATATCATTCAGTCTAAAGTCGACATGCTGAATCAAAAAAAATCGCCGATCGTAGATAAAGAAATTGAAGAGTATCTGGCGACAAAACCGCTGAATTTCCGGGCGACAACCGATAAGCATGACGCCTACCGCGATGCCGACTACGTTATCATCGCCACCCCGACCGACTACGACCCTAAAACCAACTATTTCAACACCTCAAGCGTTGAGTCGGTTATCCGTGATGTTGTTGAAATCAACCCGCAGGCGGTGATGATCATCAAATCCACCATTCCGGTTGGTTTTACTAAATCGATTAAAGAAGAACTGGGCATCGATAATATCTTCTTCTCGCCGGAGTTCCTGCGAGAAGGTCGTGCGCTGTACGACAACCTGCATCCGTCGCGTATCGTTATTGGTGAACGTTCCGAGCGAGCCGAGCGTTTTGCCGCGCTGCTGCAGGAAGGTGCGGTCAAACAGGATATTCCTACGCTGTTTACTGACTCCACTGAAGCCGAAGCCATCAAGCTGTTTGCTAACACCTATCTGGCGCTGCGCGTGGCCTACTTCAACGAATTGGACAGCTACGCCGAGAGCCTGGGGCTGAACTCGCGTCAGATTATTGAAGGTGTCTGCCTCGACCCACGCATTGGCAATCACTACAATAACCCGTCGTTTGGTTACGGGGGCTATTGCCTGCCGAAAGATACCAAACAGCTATTGGCCAACTATGAGTCTGTGCCGAATAACATCATCGGCGCCATTGTCGATGCTAACCGTACCCGTAAAGACTTTATCGCCGATTCTATTCTTGCGCGTAAGCCGAAGGTGGTGGGCGTATACCGACTGATCATGAAGTCCGGTTCCGATAACTTCCGTGCCTCCTCCATTCAGGGGATCATGAAACGTATCAAGGCCAAAGGCATTCCGGTGATCATTTATGAACCGGTGATGAAGGAAGATGAATTCTTCAATTCACGCGTGGTGCGCGATCTCGAGGCCTTTAAGCAGGAAGCGGACGTGATCATCTCCAACCGTATGGCCGAAGAGCTGGCGGATGTGGAAGAGAAGGTCTATACCCGCGATCTGTTTGGTAATGATTGATTGCTAAATGTTCGCCGCGACTTTGCTGGCGAACGGAATTTAAAAAGCCCTCTTGATGAGGGCTTTTTGCTATTTACACCTTATAAAACGCACGGTACCAGTCGACAAAGTTCTTCACGCCATCCTTCACCGACGATTGCGGCCTGAAGCCGACTAAATCGTACAGCGGCTGCGTTTCGGCGCTGGTTTCCAATACGTCGCCTGGCTGCATTGGCATCAAGTTTTTCTCGGCTTTTACACCAATCGCTTCTTCCAGAGCGGTAATGTAATCCATCAACTCCACCGGGGAGCTGTTACCGATGTTGTAGACACGATACGGCGCGGAGCTGGTCGCCGGAGAGCCGGTTTCTACCGTCCAGTCGCTGTTTGGCTCAGGGATCACATCCTGCAAACGGATAATAGCTTCGACAATATCATCAATGTAGGTGAAATCGCGCTTCATCTTGCCGTAGTTGTACACGTCGATGCTTTTGCCTTCGAGTATCGCCTTGGTGAATTTGAACAGCGCCATGTCTGGACGACCCCACGGGCCGTACACGGTAAAGAAACGCAGTCCGGTAGTCGGCAGGCCGTACAGATGTGAGTAGGTATGCGACATCAGCTCATTGGCTTTCTTGGTGGCCGCGTACAGTGAAACCGGGTGGTCTACGCTGTCATCGGTGGAGAAAGGCATTTTACGGTTCAGACCGTAGACCGAGCTGGAAGAGGCATACAGCAGATGCTGGACCTTATTATGACGGCAGCCTTCGAGTACGTTGAGATGGCCGACGAGGTTCGCCTGGGCGTAGGCGTGCGGGTTTTCCAGTGAATAGCGCACACCGGCCTGCGCGGCGAGGTGGATGACGCGGTCAAACCTCTGCTCGGAAAATAAAGCCGCCATGGCTGGCGTGTCCGCCAGATCCATTTTCACAAAATGGAAATCCGCTGATGACAGCTGGTCGAGGCGCGCCTGCTTCAGGCTGATGTCATAGTAATCATTCAGATTATCAATCCCGACAACCTGATGTCCGGCGGCAAGCAGGCGTTGGCTGACGTGAAAACCAATAAAGCCCGCGGCGCCGGTGACCAAATATTTCATAGCATTCCTCAAACCCAATTCTGATGCGATTATCGCTTTTAGGCGCGATCATACCGTCTGTGCGCAAAAAAATATAATCGTTATCGGTCATTAAGGTTATCTGGGAGGGCATAAAGCGAAAAACCCGGCGCAGTGGCCGGGTTTGAGGGGAGGATTTACTGATGGCGTTCGCGCAAATTCTCAATCACCGTCGTCAAATCCAGCTCCTGATCCTGCAGCAGTACCAGCAGGTGATACATCAGGTCTGAGGCTTCGTTTTTCAGCTCAAACTTATCGTGAACCGTTGCCGCCAGCGCGGTTTCTACGCCTTCTTCGCCCACTTTCTGCGCAATGCGCTTGGTGCCGCTGGCATAGAGCTTCGCAGTGTACGAGCTCGCCGGGTCGGCGGTTTTACGCTCGGCCAGCAGTTGCTCTAACTGGTAGAGGAACAGCCACTGGTGGCTGGTGTCGCCAAAGCAGCTGGAGGTGCCTTTATGGCAGGTTGGGCCAATCGGGTTAACCAGCACAAGCAGGGTGTCGTTGTCGCAGTCTGGCGCGATGCTGACGACGTTCAGGAAGTTGCCGGAGGTTTCACCTTTAGTCCACAAACGCTGTTTAGTGCGTGAGTAAAAGGTGACTTTGCCGGACTCCTGAGTTTTAGCCAGCGCGTCCTGATTCATATAGCCCAGCATCAAAACCTCGCCGGAAACGGCGTGTTGAATAATGGCGGGCATCAGTCCGTCGGTTTTTTCCCAGTCCAGTTGTTCAGTTAACATACCCGTATCTCCACGCCCTGTGCTGCCAGGTACGCTTTTAGTTCGCCAATATTAATAATTTGTTTGTGGAATACCGATGCCGCCAGCGCGCCATCAACGTTGGCGTCGCGGAAGGCTTCGAGGAAGTGTTCCATCGTTCCCGCGCCGCCGGAGGCGATGAGCGGCACGCGGCAAACGTCGCGCACTTTCTTTAACTGTTCCAGGTCGTAGCCGTTACGTACGCCGTCCTGGTTCATCATATTGAGGACGATTTCGCCCGCGCCGCGCTTCTGCACTTCCTGCACCCAGTCGAGGGTTTCCCATTGGGTGACGCGCGTGCGGCTTTCGTCGCCGGTGTATTGATTGACGTGATATTTGCCCGTATCGGCATCAAACCAGGTATCGATTCCCACCACAATGCACTGCACGCCAAAGCGATCTGCAAGGCGAGTAATCAGCTCGGGATCGGCCAGCGCCGGGGAGTTAATCGAAATTTTATCGGCGCCGAAAGAGAGAATACGCGCCGCATCGTCGATGGATTTGATACCACCGGCAACGCAGAATGGAATGTCGATAACTTCGGCGACACGGGAGACCCAGCTTTTATCAACCACGCGGCCGTCACTGGAGGCGGTGATATCGTAGAACACCAGTTCATCTGCGCCCTCATCGGCGTAGCGTTTTGCCAGCGGCACGATGTCGCCGATAATTTCGTGGTTGCGAAACTGCACCCCTTTAACGACCTGACCATCACGCACATCGAGACAAGGAATTATCCGTTTTGCCAGCATTGGATGGCCTCCGTTACGTTAAATTTACCTTCCAACAGCGCGCGTCCGACAATCACACCGCGTACGCCGGTGCCACGCAGAGCGGCAATATCGTTAAGGTCGCCAATGCCGCCAGAGGACTGAAACGCCACCTGCGGATAGCGCGCGCAGACTTCTTCATACAGCGACACGTTGGAGCCCGCCAGCGTTCCGTCACGGGAAATATCGGTGCACAGCACGTGTTGCAGGCCAACCGGTAGATAGGTCTCAACCAGTTCCTCCAGCGTAACGCCGGAGTTTTCCTGCCAGCCGCTGACGGCGACCTGCTTGGTGCCGTTATCGTCAATGCGCACGTCCAGCGCCAGCACCAGGTGTTCTGCGCCAAAGCGCTTGAACCAGCCCTTGACCACGTCAGGTGATCTCACCGCCGTCGAACCGACGACCACGCGCGCGACGCCAGCCTCAAGCAATGCCGCCACGTCTTCTTCCGTACGGACGCCGCCGCCAACCTGTACCGGGACGTTCACGCCGGCAACCAGCGTTTTCAGCAGTGGGATCTGGCGTTGAGCCGGATCTTTCGCGCCGGTTAAATCGACCAGGTGCAGCACTTTGGCACCTTGTGCCGCATAATCCTGCAGGCGCGGTAGCGGATCGGTGCCGTAGTCGCGCTGCTGGCCGTAATCTCCCTGATGGAGACGCACCACGGTGCCGTTAATCAAATCTAAAGCAGGAATGATCATTACATCTCCAGGAAGTTTTTCAGCAGCTGTGCACCCGCGCTACCGGAGCGTTCTGGGTGGAACTGCACGCCGTAAAAATTATCTTTCTGCACGGCGGCGGTGAACGGTTCGCCGTAGTTGCATTGGGCGATGGTGTACTCGTTAACCGGCATGGCGTAGCTGTGAACGAAGTAGAAGTACGCGCCGTCCTCAATGCCGCGGAACAGACGATCGCCGGCCTTTGGATAGACACGGTTCCAGCCCATGTGCGGCAGCGGCAGGCCAAAATCAGTCATCTTCGGTACGTCCTGGTCGATGATCCCCAGCAGGTCTACGCCGTGAGTCTCTTCGCTGCGGCGACCGAGCAACTGCATTCCGAGGCAAATCCCCAGCACCGGTTGAGTACAAGCCTTAATCAGCTCAACCAGTTCGCGTTCGCGCAGCTGGTCCATGGCCGCCTGTGCGGTTCCTACGCCTGGCAGAAACAGTTTGTCGGCTCGCAGCACCACTTCCGGTTCGCGGCTGACCACCGGCTCGTAGCCGTGACGGGCAATTGCCGACTTCACCGAATTGAGGTTGGCGCAGCCGGTATCGAGGACAACCACGTTCATCACAGCACTCCTTTTGAGGAGGGAAGGGTATCGCCGTCTACGCGAATCGCCTGGCGTAGCGTGCGGCCAAAGACTTTAAACAGGCTTTCCACACGGTGGTGATCGTTTTTGCCTTTAGTTTTCAAGTGCAGCGTTACACCCATGGTGTAGGAGAGCGAGCGGAAGAAGTGCTCGATCATCTCGGTGCTTAGGTCGCCAACGCGCTGATAGGTGAATTCGGCTTTGTATTCCAGGTGTGGGCGGCCGGAAATATCCAGCGCGCAGCGGGCCAGGCACTCATCCATCGGCAGAACGAAGCCAAAACGGTTGATGCCACGCTTGTCACCCAGTGCTACTTTTAACGCTTCGCCCAGCGCCAGGCCGGTGTCTTCCACCGTGTGGTGATCGTCAATATAGAGATCGCCCTTCACGGTAATGTTCATACGGAAGCCGCCGTGGGTGGCAATCTGATCGAGCATATGGTCGAAGAAGCCCACGCCGGTATTGATTTTGCTGCCGCCTTCGCGGTCGAGCCACACTTCGACATCAATCTGCGTTTCACGCGTATTGCGTTCGATACGCGCATAGCGGTCGCGGCGGGTCAGTTGCTGGCCAATCGCCACCCAGTTCAGACTGTCGCGGTTATATTGCAGGCCGGTGATGCCCATATTGGTCGCCAGCTCGATGTCGGTGAGGCGATCGCCAATCACATAGCTGTTGGCGGTATCCATCACTTCATTCGCCAGCCAGGCGGTGACTAACTGCGTTTTCGGTTTACGGCATGCGCAGTTATCCGCCGGTAGGTGCGGGCAAATCAGCACATCGTCAAAGACCACACCTTGTGAGGTGAAGATCTGCATCATCAGGTTGTGTGGGCCGTCAAAATCGGCCTGTGGGAAACTGTCAGTACCCAGTCCGTCCTGATTGGTGATCATCACCAGTTTATAACCGGCTTTTTGCAGCTTCAGCAGAACGGGAATGGCGTCTGGCTCGAAGGCCAGCTTGTCAAAACGGTCTACCTGATAGTCGCTTGGTGGCTCGGAAATCAGGGTGCCATCACGATCGATAAAGAGAAACTTCTGGGTCATACGGTCTCCGCTTTCAAAGCGTCAATCACGCGCTGGCTCTCTTCGCGAGTGCCGATAGTGATGCGCAAACAGCCGCTTAAAGATGGTTGTTTATTCTGGTCACGTAAGATAATGCCTTGATCCCATAAAGATTTAAATACGCTGCTGGAGGCTTTGATACGAGCCAGTACGTAGTTGGTCTCGGAATCAAACACCTGCTCGACGCAGTCGATGGTGCGCAGCGCCTCCACCAGGTACTGACGTTCATCAAGAATTTGAGCCACGCGCTGGCGCATCGCGGCAATCCCCTGCGCGCTAAGCGCCTGGGCGGCGATATCGGCAACCGGCGTAGAGAGCGGGTAAGGGGCAATTACCTTCATTAATAAAGCAATCACTTCTTCATTTGCCAGAGTAAAACCGCAGCGCAGCCCTGCCAGCGCGAAGGCTTTGGATAGCGTACGCAGAATCACCAGATGAGGGTATTCGGCCAGCCACCCGGCAAGCGTCGCCTGCGGGCAAAATTCAATATAGGCTTCGTCGGCAACAACCAGCGCTTTATCGCGGGTCATCTCCAGCAGGGTTCGGAAATCCTGGGGATTGATAATCTGCCCGGTTGGGTTGTTCGGGCTGCACACATACACCACTTTAACGTTGGTGAGGCTGTCGGCAATCGCTGGCAGGTCTAACTGCCAGTCGGCTTTGGCGGGTACAGTGCGGCATTCGACGCCAATGGTTTCAGCGCTGACGCTGTACATACCGTAGGTCGGCGGGCAGAACAGCACCGCATCGCGGCCCGGTTCGCAAAATGCACGTACCAGCAACTCAATACCTTCATCCGCGCCGCGGCTGACTAGCACTTGTTCTGGCTTCACTCCTGCGTAAGCGGCGTAGTTTTCAATCACCGCTTTTGGCTGACACTCCGGGTAGCGATTCAGCGTCTGCTGGCTTAGCTCAAATGGCACCGCCGTTGGGTACTCATTGGCGTTCAGCCATACGTCACCTTTGCCGCCCAGACGACGCGCGGACTGATAGGGGGTCAAGGCGCGAACATTGTCGCGGGCCAACTGTTCAATGCTCATGCTTGCTCCTTCAGGGCGTTAACGCGCAGGGTAACGGCATTTTTGTGGGCGGTCAGTAGCTCGGCCGCGGCCAGGGTTTCAATGGTGGCGGCCAGGGCGGAGAAGCCTTCGCGGGATAATTCCTGAACGGTCATTCGTTTCTGGAAATCCGCCAGCCCAAGGCTTGAGCTGGTGGCCGTATAGCCATAGGTTGGCAGCACGTGGTTGGTGCCGGAGGCGTAATCACCTGCGGATTCCGGCGACCAGTCACCAAGGAATACCGAACCGGCGCTGGTAATGTCATCGACCAGCTCACGTGCATTGCGGGTCTGAATAATCAGGTGTTCCGGACCGTAGGCGTTGGAGATTTCAATGCACTGTGCCAGATCGTTGGCCACGATTAAGCGGCTGGCGGAGAGCGCCTGGCGCGCGGTGTCGGCGCGGGACAGCTCGGCGAGCTGGCGTTCGACGGCTTCGGCAACACCGGCGGCAATTTTCGCATCCGGCGTCAGCAGGATGACCTGCGAATCCGGGCCGTGTTCGGCCTGGGAGAGCAGATCCGAGGCGACGAAATCAGGCGTTGCGCCACTGTCGGCGATAACCAGCACTTCTGACGGCCCTGCCGGCATATCAATCGCCGCGCCGTCGAGGCGCTGGCTGACCTGGCGTTTGGCTTCGGTGACGTACGCATTGCCTGGTCCGAAGATTTTATCGACTTTAGCGATGGATTCGGTGCCCAGCGCCAGTGCGGCAATCGCCTGCGCACCACCGACGTTGAATACCTCTTTTACGCCACACAGCTGCGCGGCATAGAGAATCTCATCGGCAATCGGCGGTGGTGAACACAGCACCACTTTTTTGCAGCCGGCAATCCGTGCGGGTGTGGCGAGCATCAATACCGTTGAGAACAGCGGCGCGGAGCCGCCTGGAATATAAAGGCCAACGGACGCAATCGGGCGAGTGACCTGCTGGCAGCGCACGCCCGGCTGGGTTTCGATATCGACCGGCGGCAGTATCTGCGCCTGGTGGAAGGTATCGATATTTCGCACCGCTGCCTGCATTGCCCGTTTGAGTTCATCGCTTAGACGGTCGCTGGCCTGCTGGATCTCTTCGGCGGTGACCTGCAAGGCGCCGACTTCGGTTTTATCAAATTTAGCGCTGTATTCGCGCAGGGCTTTATCACCGTTGTTCTTAACGTTGTCGAGAATCTCTGCGACCGTGCGAGTGATGCTGTCGGATGCGGAGATCGCCGGGCGCATTAACAGTGCCTGCTGCTCTTCAGGGCTACAGCTATTCCAGTCAATCAGGGTATTGAAGCTCATGGCACTTACTCCATCATCTTCTCAATTGGCAGCACCAGGATAGAGCTGGCACCCAGGGCTTTGAGTTTTTCCATGGTTTCCCAGAACAGGGTTTCACTGCTCACCATGTGCATCGCTACGCGCTGCTGATCGCCAGCCAGTGGCAGGATGGTTGGGCGTTCAGCACCTGGCAGCAGGGCAATCACTTCATCCAGGCGTTCGGTCGGCGCGTGCATCATGATGTATTTTGATTCGCGAGCCTGAATGACACCTTGAATACGGGTCAGCAGGCGATCGACCAACTGTTGTTTGGCATCGCTCATCTCGCCGTCTCGCTGAATCAAACAGGCTTTGGAGCGGAACATGACTTCGACTTCACGCAGGCCGTTAGCTTCGAGGGTGGCGCCGGTAGAGACCAGGTCGCAGATAGCATCCGCTAGACCAGCTCGCGGGGCGACTTCTACAGAACCGTTCAGCAGGCAGGACTTGAAGGTGATACCTTTCTGGTCGAGATAGCGTTTGAGCAGGTGCGGGTAAGAGGTGGCAATACGTTTACCGTCGAGCGCGGCAGGGCCATTCCACGCTTCATCCGCCGGGGTAGCTAAGGACAAACGGCAGCCGCCAAAGTCCAGGCGACGCAGGGTGAAGTAGCGCGGGTCTTCGCCCTGAGCGCGTCGGCTCAGTAGCTCTTCTTCCAGTACGTTTTCGCCGATGATGCCGAGATCAACCACGCCGTCCATAATCAGGCCCGGGATATCGTCATCACGAACACGCAGGATATCGATAGGCATGTTCTCCGCCATCGCAATCAGACGCTGGGTGTGGAGATTGATTTTGATACCACAACGGGCCAGTAATTCGCGTGAATCATCGCTCAGGCGGCCAGATTTCTGAATAGCTATGCGTAAACGGCTGTTATCTAACATTCTGTATTCCTCATTACCCTGCTGAATTTGGTTCAAAAAAAAGCCCCCGGAAGATGATCTTCCGGGGGCTCTCTTGCGTTCTTGCACCACTGGAAGATCTGAATGTCTCCCAGCACACATCGCCTGAAAGACTAGTCAGGGTGATGGTGATGATGGTGGTGTTTAAATTGAACGCGGCTCATAAAATTCTCGTTGAATGACTATTCACTTGATGTCTTTTAACCTAAACCACTTTTGTCGTTGAAGGCAAGCGCTTTTTTCATTCATTAAATCTATTCATGTTGCCACTATAAATTGTCAGTTTTGACACGGTGGCGTAGCCTTAGTAGAGGAGTGCGGCAAGAATCAGGAGATAGCGCAATGAAGAAAGTGGCAATTGTCGGTTTAGGGTGGCTGGGTATGCCGCTGGCGCTGTCATTGATGGCGCGGGGCTGGCACGTAACCGGCAGTAAAACGACGGAGGATGGCGTTGAAGCTGCACGTATGTGCGGTATTGAAAGCTATCCACTGCGTTTGGATCCGCAGTTGGTGTGCGAGGCGGACGATCTTGATGCCTTAATGAATGTGGACGCGCTGGTAATAACGTTACCGGCTCGCCGCAGCGGTGAAGGTGAGGACTTTTATCACCAGGCCGTGCAGGAGATTGTCGATTCCGCGCTGGCACACCATATTCCACGCATCATCTTTACCAGTTCCACATCGGTCTACGGTAAAGAAGAAGGCGTAGTAAAAGAGACCACACCGCGAGCGCCGGTGACAGCCAGCGGCTCGGTGCTCAAAGAGCTGGAAGATTGGCTACATCAGTTGCCTGGAACCTCGGTGGATATTCTGCGTCTGGCTGGGCTGGTGGGGCCAGGACGTCATCCTGGGCGCTTTTTTGCGGGCAAATCGGCACCGGATGGTCAGCACGGCGTCAATCTGGTCCACCTTGAGGATGTGATCTCTGCGATTACGCAGCTGCTTCAGGCACCTAAAGGCGGACACATTTATAACATCTGCGCGCCTGAGCATCCGGCGCGGCGTATTTTCTACCCACAAATGGCGCGAGAGCTTGGTTTGGCGGTACCGCTGTTTAGCGATAGCGGTAAAGGGCAGGGCAAGATTATTGATGGCAATCGTATCTGTTATGAGCTGGGATTTGAGTATCAATATCCCGATCCATTGCGTATGCCGATGGAGTAAATGGCATCTGTTTTAGCAAATAGTGCTATTGCTGAGGTTTACGATTTGGCGATTGCCTGATTATCAGCCATTTAGATGAGTAAAGGCTTCGATTGTGTTCGCATTCGCTTGTGTTTTTGCTTCCGTTTGGTGCAAAATATGTCGAATGTAAAAAATTGAGATTAACCGACGTGCTTGCCACGTCGGTTATTTTTTTTACATCAAAACAACCATCCAATAAAAGAGGCCGGGCTTCGTACCGGATAGATATTTACTTAAAAAACGACAGTTGTTGTCGCTGAGGAAACAGAAAAAAATGGGGCAATTTTTCTTTTTTGCGCCGGCCATCGCCGTAATGGAGACTGACCGTGTCAAATAACGTTACTCCAAACACCTCTCGCGTGGAATTGCGTAAAACGCTTACGCTGATTCCGGTTGTCATGATGGGCTTAGCCTATATGCAGCCAATGACGCTGTTCGATACGTTCGGTATCGTATCAGGCCTCACTGACGGTCACGTCGCAACGGCTTATGCCTTTGCGTTGATCGCGATTCTCTTTACAGCGCTGAGCTACGGTAAACTGGTTCGCCGTTTCCCGTCTGCAGGCTCTGCATACACCTACGCTCAGAAATCCATTAGCCCGGTCGTTGGCTTTATGGTGGGCTGGTCATCACTGCTGGACTATCTGTTCATGCCGATGATCAACATTCTGCTGGCGAAAATTTACTTTGAAGCGCTGATGCCTTCCGTTCCGTCGTGGATCTTCGTGGTTGCACTGGTCGGCTTTATGACCGTGTCTAACCTGCGCAGCATTAAGGCGGTGGCGAACTTCAATACCCTGATTGTCGTTCTGCAGATGGGTATTGTGGCGGTTATCGTCGGCCTTATCATTTACGGCATTATGCACGGTGAAGGCGCCGGTACGCTGGCAAGCACTCGTCCATTCTGGTCTGATGGCGCACACGTAGTGCCAATGATTACCGGCGCAACGATTCTGTGCTTCTCGTTCCTCGGCTTTGATGGTATCTCTTCTTTGTCCGAAGAGACCAAAGACGCAGAGCGCGTGATTCCGCGTGCGATTTTCCTGACTGCGCTGATCGGCGGTATGGTGTTCATTGGGGCATCTTACTTCCTGCAGCTGTACTTCCCGGATATCACGCGCTTTAAAGATCCTGACGCATCTCAGCCTGAAATCATGCTGTACGTAGCGGGTAAAACCTTCCAGTGGGGCGTGCTGATCTTCTCCAGTGTTACCGTTCTGGCATCCGGTATGGCGGCACACGCGGGCGTATCTCGTCTGATGTACGTGATGGGTCGTGACGGCGTGTTCCCGACCAGCTTCTTCGGCTACATTCATCCGAAGTGGCGTACCCCGGCGTTTAACGTACTGCTGGTTGGCGCAATTGCACTGCTGGCGATTAAATTCGACCTGGTCACCGCGACTGCGCTGATTAACTTCGGTGCGCTGGTTGCGTTTACCTTCGTTAACCTCTCAGTGATCTCGCAGTTCTGGATCCGTGAGAAGCGCAACAAGACGCTGAAAGACCACATCAACTATCTGGTGCTGCCGAGCTGTGGCGCGCTGACGGTTGGCGCACTGTGGGTCAACCTGGAGCAGAGCTCCATGGTACTGGGCCTGATTTGGGGCACCATCGGTCTGGTATACCTGGCATGCGTGACCAAGCGTTTCCGCAATCCGGTTCCACAGTACGAAGACATCGCATAAATATCGTAAGATATTGATTGAAAACCGGAGGCTCAGGCCTCCGGTTTTTTTTGCCTTTAATATCGTGAGCAATAAAAAATAAGCAGTAATAACCATCGGGAATAATATAGAGCTTTTGGTTATTGGAGCCGACAGTCGCGGTCAGGAATAATTTTAAGACTGATAATATTGGGTTAATTGATTTTATGTTGCACATGATAATAAGCGGAATCATCTGCGGAGCCTTGCTGGGATTCGTCATGCAGCGTGGTCGCTTCTGCCTGACTGGTGGTTTCCGCGATATGTACATTACCAAAAATAACCGCATGTTCTATGCGTTACTGATTGCGATTTGTATCCAGAGTATTGGAGTTTTCGCCCTGATTCAGTTCGGCGTAGTGCAGTATGACGCGGGGGCATTCCCGTGGTTGGGCACTGTGGTGGGCGGCTTTGTGTTTGGCATCGGTATCGTCTACGCCGGCGGCTGCGCCACTGGCACCTGGTATCGTGCCGGTGAAGGTCTTATCGGCAGCTGGATTGCGCTGGTAACCTACATGGTGATGAGCGCGGTGATGCGCTCTCCACACGCGGCAGGGCTTAATAAATTCCTCGGTGAGCATACGACTGCGCACAATGGGATTGCCGAAACGCTGAACATCTCCGTCTGGCCAATTATTGCGCTGCTGGTGGTGGCGACTGTTTGGCTGGTACGTAAAGAGCTAAACAAGCCGAAACTGAAGGTGGCGACACTGCCACCGCGTCGCACTGGCCTGTCGCACCTGCTGTTTGAAAAACGCTGGCATCCCTTTGTGACCGCCGTGCTGATTGGACTTATCGCGCTGCTGGCGTGGCCATTGAGCGAAGCCACCGGACGTATGTTTGGTCTGGGCATTACTTCGCCGACCGCGAACATCCTGCAATTCCTCGTGGGTGGCGACAGCAAGTATCTCAACTGGGGCGTATTCCTGGTTCTGGGTATCTTCATCGGTTCATTCATTGCGGCAAAAGCTAGCCGTGAATTCCGCGTGCGTGCAGCAGACGTTAGCACCACGCTGCGTAGCGCCGGTGGCGGTGTGCTGATGGGCTTTGGTGCCAGCATTGCAGGTGGTTGCTCTATCGGTAACGGCCTGGTGATGACGGCGATGATGACCTGGCAGGGCTGGATTGGCCTCGTATTTATGATCCTCGGCGTGTGGAGCGCCTCGTGGATGTTGTATGTTCGCCCGCAGCGGAAAGCCAAACTGAAACCCGCAACGGCTTAAGGAGTTAAACATGGTTGTGAAAAAACTGGATGTGGTGACGCAGGTTTGTCCGTTCCCATTAATTGAAGCGAAGGCGGCAATGGCTGAACTGGCTAGCGGTGACCAGCTGGTGATTGAATTTGATTGCACCCAAGCGACGGAAGCGATTCCTCAGTGGGCGGCGGAAGAGGGCTTCACCGTAACGGATTACCAGCAGTCCGGCGATGCGGCCTGGACCATCACGGTGCAGAAATAGTGATGATAAGCCTCGCACTGATGTGCGAGGCTTTGTTGTTTTAGACGATTTCCTGCGCGTACTGATACAGTGCTTTCAGCAGCGACAGCTTCTCGTTATTCCCTTCATACTGTCCATAAAGCATCTCGAGTTCCTGAGCGTAGGCCTGCAGGAATTCCGGGGTAAAGATCTGCCGACGATGCTCCAGCCAACGCTGCTGCTCATTTTCGTCGAGCGTCCCCGGGAAATTACGCGCCCGATAGTTAAACAGCAGCTTCTCAATGCGCTTATCGGCAAAGGTAATATCCAGCACCGGCAGGTTGCGCGGTTCAGTCTCCAGCACAATCTTCATTGCCGCGCGGTCGGCATCGCTAAAGAAGCCGTTATACAGTTGGGCATCCACATTCTCAGAAGGCATAAATGGTTCAGCTTCGGCGAAGATGGCGACCACTTTCTCGCGGACCTGCGGGTTTTCACGCAGCCGTTTTAAATTATCCAGACACTGTTGACGGTTGATACCGAGACGATCGGCATCCTCTGGACGCAACGTATTTCCCTGCGCCAGCACCGGACATTTGTTCAGGTGCACCAGCTTAATAGGTACCGGCGAGTTATCGCCAAGCTCGGCCTTCGGGGTGTACAGACGTTCACGCAGCGTATCGGCATCCAGCTCCAGAAGCGGGGTGACGTCTCCGGCCAGGTCGACCATGATGACGGCGTTGCGATTATCTGGATGCCACGCCAGCGGCGCGACCCAGCTGGTATTACCGCGCCATGCGCCAAACATGCCGGAGACGTGGACCAGCGGCTTCATCTGCGGTACGTCAATCAGCGTCATCAATTTATTCTTGCCGCGATAGGCGTAGAGATAATCAAACAGCTTCGGCTGCTGGGCTTTGACCAGCTTTGCCATCGCGATTGTGGCGTAGACGTCGGCCATCGCATCGTGGGCATTACTGTGTTCAATACCGTTGGCGCGGGTTAAGTGCTCCAGACGGAAGCTCGGCAGACCATCTTCGTTCTCCGGCCAGTTAATGCCCTCCGGGCGCAGCGCATAACAGGCGCGCATCACATCCAGCAGATCCCAGCGCGAATTGCGGTTTTGCCAACTCCAGGCGTACGGGTCATAAAAATTGCGATAGAAGATGTTACGCGTGACTTCATCATCGAAGCGGACGTTGTTGTAGCCCACCACGCAGGTTTCCGGCACGGTGAAAATATCGTGGATGCGTTTAGCGAAGGCGGCTTCGTTTTCGCCTTTGGTCCGCGCTTCCTGCGGCGTGATGCCGGTGATGAGCACGGCTTCGGGCTGGGGAAGATAGTCATCCGCGGGTTTGCAGTAAAAGACCTCAGGCTCGCCGATGATATTGAAATCGTTGTCAGTACGAATGGCAGCAAACTGCGCGGGTCTGTCGAGGGAAGGGCTGGTTCCGAAGGTTTCATAGTCGTGAAACAAAAATCCCGGCGCGCTGGAAGTCGATTGCATGGCGTTAACTGTGTCCGTGTATGGCATTTAATGCCCATGGTAAACGATTTAGCCCTGCATCAGAAGGGCAGTTAGGGGATCTGGAAGCGATGGCGCAGAGTGTTTTTTCGTGTGCAATTAGATGCATGTCATATTTTCTTGCAATTTAAGCCTGCCAGGAAGCACGAACTTCCGTAAAAAGGACGACGAATTTGTGAATGTTGAGGATTTACCGTTGAAAGCCCGTTTTTTTATTGCCGTCTCTTTGCTCGCTTCGAGCGTTTCGTGTGCATTTGCTGATGAATCCGCGATCCCTTCCGTCACCCCTCCCGCCATTCAGGCCGGTGCTTGGGTCTTAATGGACTACACTACCGGGCAGATTTTAACCGCAGGAAATGAACATCAGCAGCGCAACCCGGCCAGCTTGACCAAGCTGATGACCGGCTACGTCGTTGACCGCGCCATTGATAGCCACCACATTACCCCGGACGATATGGTCACCGTAGGCCGCGATGCCTGGGCTGCAGGTAACCCGGTATTTGATGGTTCATCGTTGATGTTCCTGAAAGCCGGTGACCGTCTGACGGTGCGTGACCTTAGCCGTGGACTGATTGTCGACTCCGGCAATGATGCCTGCGTGGCGCTGGCGGATTATGTCGCGGGTGGTCAGCCACAGTTTGTCAAAATGATGAATCACTATGTTGAAACGCTGAACCTGCACGATACCCATTTTGAAACTGTGCACGGTCTCGATGCGCCAGGCCAGCACAGCTCCGCGTATGACCTGGCGGTGCTTTCCCGCGCGATCATCCACGGCGAACCTGAGTTCTACCACATGTACAGCGAAAAAAGCCTGACGTGGAACGGGATTACCCAGCAGAACCGTAACGGCCTGCTGTGGGACAAAACCATGAATATCGACGGCCTGAAAACTGGCCACACTTCAGGCGCTGGCTTTAACCTGATTGCTTCTGCGGTCGACGGTCAGCGTCGTCTGATTGCGGTCGTGATGGGCGCGGACAGCGCCAAAGGCCGCGAAGAGCAGGCGCGCAAATTATTGCACTGGGGCCAGCAAAACTTCGATACCGTGCAGATCCTCAAAAACGGAAAAAAAGTGGGTACGGAGCGTATTTGGTACGGAGATAAAGAACACATTGATCTCGGCACCGATCAGGACTTCTGGTTAGCGCTGCCAAAATCCGAAGTGCCTAATATCAAAGCCAAATATGTGCTGGATAAGAAAGAGCTTGATGCACCGATTGCCGCGCATCAGCGGGTGGGTGAAATCCAGCTTATCGACGGCGATAAAGTAGTGGCTCAGTGGCCGCTGGTGACGCTGGAAAGCGTTGGCAAAGGCGGAATGTTTTCTCGCCTGAGCGATTATTTGCATCATAAAGCATAATTATTAAGCCCCCATCAAGGGTAACACCGTTCACTTAAGCAAAGTGATTAGGGGAAACGCCGGGATTGGGTTCCCGGAGGGACGCCAAACCCGGCGGTCTCCCCAGGTATCTCAACCTTAAACTCACGGTGTTACCCTCGAAGGGACATTTTTATTGCGGTGGTGGTCGCCTGTACGAGCAGGTACAATTCACGCTTTCGTTTTGTCGGAGAATGAGTGTGCGCCCGGATAAGTCACTCAGCCCTTTTGAAATTCGCTTATATCGCAATTACCGCACCGTTCACGGCGCGCGAATTGCGCTAGCCTTCGTCCTGACTTTTCTGATTGTCCGCTTGCTGCACATTCCGGAAGGCTCCTGGCCTCTTATCACGCTGGTGGTGGTGATGGGCCCTATCTCCTTTTGGGGTAACGTGGTGCCGCGTGCCTTCCAGCGTATTGGCGGAACCGTGCTCGGCTCGGCGTTAGGGCTGATAGCGCTAAAACTTGAATTGATCTCGTTGCCGCTGATGCTCATTTGGTGCGCCGGGGCGATGTTCCTCTGTGGCTGGCTGGCCTTGGGCAAAAAGCCCTATCAGGCACTGTTGATTGGCATCACTTTAGGCGTGGTTGTCGGTGCACCGCCGGGAGATATGACTACTGCGCTGTGGCGAAGCGGTGACGTCATCTTCGGCTGTCTGCTGGCCATGCTGTTTACCGGTATCTGGCCGCAGCGGGCGTTTATCCACTGGCGCATCCAGATGGCGACCTTTGTCACTCAGTTTAACCGCATCTATCAAGCCGGTCTGTCACCTAATCTTATTGAGCGTCCGCGTTTGGAAAAACATCTGCAAAAGGTGTTGAACGACGTGGTGAAAATGCGTGGCCTGATCACACCCGCCAGCAAAGAGACGCACATCCACAAAGGTATTTTCGAAGCGATTCAAACCGTGAGTCGCAATCTGGTCTGCATGCTGGAGCTGCAGATCAACGCCCACTGGGCGACGCGGCCAAGCCATCTGCTGATGCTTAATGCGCATACCCTGCGAGAAACCCAGATGATGACGCAGCAAACGCTGCTGGCCATCGCCCACGCGCTGTACGAGGGCAATCCGCAGCCTATTAAGGCCAACAGCGAAAAGCTTAACGACATTGCCGCCGAGCTGCGTCAGCTGGTGAATGAGTATAAAGGCGAAAATCTGTCGGAAACGCCGATCCACGGCTACGTTTGGTTAAGCATGGAACTGGCACGGCAGCTGGAATTATTGTCGAGCCTGATGTGCCGCGCATTGCGCAAATAAAAGGCAGATACACGCACTTTTACGACGGGTTGTTTCGATTCAGCCAGATTTAGGGTTATGATGAAGCCAAAGCAAAAAAGCATGTTTGCGACAACGTTGCTACGCCAATTCATACGGGTTGAAGGGGAGATCAGTAATGTGTACCTTATCGTGTAGCCGTTGTTTTAACGAATCCGAGTATCAACTATCAGGGGTATAAAAATGGAAACCACGAAACCTTCGTTTCAGGACGTACTAGAATTCGTACGTTTGTTCCGTCGTAAGAACAAGCTGCAACGTGAAATTCAGGACGTTGAGAAAAAGATCCGTGACAACCAGAAACGTGTTCTGCTGCTGGACAACCTCAGCGACTACATCAAGCCGGGCATGAGCGTAGAAGCGATTCAGGGCATCATCGCTAGCATGAAGGGCGACTATGAAGATCGCGTTGATGACTACATCATCAAAAATGCTGAGCTGTCGAAAGAACGTCGCGACATCTCCAAAAAGTTGAAAGTGATGGGCGAGCAGAAAGGCGAGTAACCGTCATTAGCGGGTGGTGACCGAGTCACCGCCCGACCTTCCAGGTTGTTATTCAGAATCCTCCACAATCAAGTGACATTGCGAACCATGCAGCAACATCAGGACACGCAATCATGATACTGGTGACCGGCGGCGCGCGAAGCGGAAAGAGCCGTCACGCAGAATCCTTAATCAGCCATTTTCCCCGGGTTCGTTACATCGCCACTTCGCAGATTTTTGATGCCGAAATGGCCGAACGCATCCAGCACCATCGGGACTCTCGTCCTGCCCACTGGCACACCGAAGAACGCTGGCAACATCTTGCCGACATCATCACCCCGCAAAATGATCCTCAGGAAGCCATCTTGCTGGAGTGTATCACCACGCTTATCACCAATATTCTTTTTGCCTCCGGTCAGGAAGAGGAGATTGAACGCTGGGATTTTGCCGCGCTGGAAAACCAGGTCAACGTGGAAATTGATGCGCTGATCGCGGCCTGCCAGCAGTGTCCATCACCAATTGTGCTGGTGACCAATGAAGTGGGAATGGGCATTGTGCCCGAGAATCGTTTGGCCCGGCATTTTCGCGATATTGCCGGGCGAGTGAACCAAAAGCTGGCGCAGGCGGCAGATGACGTCTGGCTGGTGGTATCAGGGATTGGAGTCAAAATAAAATGAGTCGACTGTTCTTTGCCACGCTTTCATTTATGAGCCGCCTACCGGTACCGCAGCGCTGGTCCCAGGGGCTGGATCTTGATCGCTACGTCAGCGGGGTTATCACTTTTCCAGTCATTGGCCTGTTGCTCGGCGCGATAAGCGGGCTGGTCTTTATGCTGGTACAGACCTGGTGCGGTATTCCGCTGGCCGCATTTTTTGCCGTGCTGGCGCTGGCGCTGCTGACCGGTGGGTTCCATCTCGATGGCCTGGCTGACACCTGCGACGGCATTTTCTCGGCGCGTCGTCGCGAGAAGATGTTGGAAATCATGCGTGACAGTCGCCTCGGCACCCACGGCGGGCTGGCACTGATTTTTGTCCTGCTGGCCAAAGTACTGGCGATGAGCGAACTGGCCCTACGCGACACACCGATGTTGGCGGCGATTGCTGCGACCTGTATCGCCGGCCGTTCCGCTTCGGTACTGCTGATGTACCGCCATCGTTATGCTCGTGAAGAGGGGCTCGGTAACCTGTTTATTGGCAAAGTCACCTTCCGCCAGACCTGGCTGACGTTAGTTATAGGCGGTGCACTGGTAACTGCGCTGCTGGGGATGCACGGTTTGCGTGCGCTGTTGGTGGCGTTTGTCGGCGTATTCATCATCGGTCAACTGCTTAAACGCACACTAGGTGGCCAAACCGGCGACACGCTCGGTGCGGGTATTGAATTGGGTGAAGTGATCTTTTTGCTGGCGCTTCTGTAAGCCAGCGTTAAACAAAACGGATAAGAATAATGCAAACACTGGCTTCATTATTGGCTGCCATCCCGGATGTTGATAGCGCCGCGATGGCGCGTGCGCAGCAACATATCGATGGTTTACTGAAACCGACCGGTAGCCTGGGGCGCCTGGAGTCGCTGGCGGTTCAACTGGCGGGAATGCCGGGACTCAATGGCATACCGCAGGTAGACAACAAAGCGATTCTGGTGATGTGTGCCGACCACGGCGTGTGGCATGAAGGCGTAGCCGTTTCTCCTCAGGTGGTGACCGCCATTCAGGCCGCCAATATGACGCGCCATAATACCGGCGTTTGCGTGCTGGCCGCGCAGGCGGGAGCTCAGGTACATGTGATTGATGTCGGTATCGATGCCGATCCCATTCCGGGGCTTATCGACATGAAAGTGGCGCGTGGTAGCGGCAATATCGCCAAAACGGCGGCGATGAGCACAGAGCAGGCGCAATCGCTACTGCTGGCCACCATGAACTATACCCGCAGCCTGGCAGAGCAGGGCGTGACGTTGTTTGGCGTAGGTGAGTTGGGCATGGCGAATACCACCCCGGCCGCTGCCGTGGTGAGCGTATTGACCGCAACCGACCCGGAAGCCGTTGTTGGTATCGGTGCCAATCTGCCGCACTCTCAACTGCATCATAAAGTGGATGTTGTACGGCGCGCCATTGCGTTGAACCAGCCGGATGCCCGTAATGGTCTTGATGTGCTGGCGAAAGTGGGGGGGTTTGACCTGCTTGGGATGACCGGTGTGATGCTCGGTGCGGCCTCTTGCGGCTTGCCGGTTGTGCTTGATGGTTTCCTCTCCTATGCTTCGGCGCTGGCGGCCTGCCGTATTACTCCAGGCGTGAAACCTTATCTCATTCCTTCTCACTTCTCGGCGGAGAAAGGGGCGCGGATAGCGCTGGAACATCTCGGTCTGGTACCGTACCTGAATATGGAGATGCGTCTGGGTGAAGGCAGTGGAGCGGCGATGGCGATGCATATCGTTGAGTCGGCCTGCGCGATGCACAACCGTATGGGGACACTGGCGGGCAGCAATATCGTTCTGCCTGTCTGATGAAGGGATATGCCGGAGCTAGTCTCCGGCCATCTGCAGCAGCAGCCACTCTTTCAATACCACAATATCCTCGCGCTGTGCGTTTTCAGGCGTACTAACCAGATAATAATTCGCCCCGGGCAATGATGCTGAAAACGGCGCCGTTAGCACCCCGCGTTTGAGCAGATCCCGAGCCAGTAATTCACTGGCAATCACCACGCCTTGTCCTGCCACGGCGGCCTGCAGCGCATGCGTTTCATCGCTAAAGGTCAGCCCCGCATTGACGTTTAATCCCTCAGGTCCATAGCGCTTCTGCCAGTGCTCCCAGCTGGGTTCTTCCGCGGGCACCTGTCGGTTTTCAACGTGAAATAGCGTAGCCTCACGGAGATCATCCACCTGTGTGAGCGCAAGCGTGGGGCTTGCCACGACGATAAAACGATCCTCATGCAGCAGCGTACAGCTTAATACGGCCTCCGGCGTTTCACGATAGCGGATCGCAACATCAACGGTGCGCTGCGTAAGATCAACACGCTCAACGCTGGTGTGCAGTCGCAGATCGATAGCCGGGAATTGCGCTTTGAAATCAGCCAGCCTTGGTACCAGCCAATGGGTCAGGAAATTGGAGGTGGTCGTTATCGTCAGTGCTGGCGGCAGCGTCTGGCGAACGATTTGGCTGGTGGCTTCTTCTAGCGCTGCAAACGCGCGTTGAGTACCTACGTAGAGTGTTTCACCGCTTTCGGTAAGTGTTACCCCTTGCGCGCTGCGTTCGCACACTCGACATTCCAATACCGATTCCAACAGTTTTATCTGATGGCTCACCGCCGTGGCGCTGACGCCCAGCATTTCGGCGGCCAATTTGAAACTGCGGCAGTAGGCAACGGCATGGAATGCGCGCAGCGCACCCAGCGGCGGCAATCGTGGTTTTCTCATGGCTGAGTTTTTCTCATCTAATGCTGAAAACTATGAGTTTGAATGACCGATTATACAGGAGATAGGCTATCAGCATGCGTAGAGAGAAATGAATTTATCTCATCATTTCTCGCCATGATGAGGAGCTAAAGATGAGTGTGTGTATGAATCAGGAAACGGCGAATGTTGGGCTATCTCCGGTGAGAAGGGGGCGGGTCATTGCGTTGAGTATGACGGTTTCGGTTGGGGCCTTGCTGGTGGCATTTCCTGGCCCTGGTGCGGGTTCAGGCCTGCTGTTAATTCTCATCGCCGGATTTGCGGTTGGTATGGCGTTATTACACTGGCCACTGCGGAAATGGGGGGAGCGCTTGTCTACCATGCGCTATGGGTTATGGCTCTCTGCTCTGGGATGGTTGCTGATACTGCTCCCTGTGTTGGGAGGGCAAGGGGCGCTTAACCTTTGGCCGGGCGCTGTTCTCGGCGGTTTGGGAGCAGGTATCGCTTTCGGTAGCGGGAGTAAAACTATCGATACTCAGGAACGAATGGCGATAGCCGTGGGTGGGGCACTTGCGCTGGTTGCGACATCGTGCATCGCCTTTTATTCCGCGCCGGGTATCGAGCGGTTCTGCTTCGCGCTGGCTTTGCCTATCGACCTGGCACTGCTTGGCGTTGTGATGATTCGTATCGCGGAGAATGAGGAACGCTAGAAAGCAAAAAGCCTGCTCGAAAGCAGGCTTTTTAAATTTGGCTCCTCTGACTGGACTCGAACCAGTGACATACGGATTAACAGTCCGCCGTTCTACCGACTGAACTACAGAGGAATCGGTGTGGAGTCGTATCTTAGCGGCGAAAAAATTTTTGTCAAACATCAATTGCCTGCTTGTGATGCATTTGCCTATTCCATCAACAATTTGAAGCGAATCCCAACAAAAATTAAGGAAAAATGTTTTGCAGGATCAGCATTTCTCCATCATCATTTGAAATGTGGTTTCAACTTTCTGATCTAAGGCCCATTTTGAACGTCACCGCCGCCCTACGACAGGCCGTCTCACGCACGCCCTGGTATAAAAAACGCAAAAGCTACCGAGTGCTGTTCTGGCGTGAAATAACCCCCCTCGCGATCCCTATTTTTCTCGAAAACACCTGTGTGCTGTTAATGGGCGTGCTCAGCACCTTCCTGGTGAGCTGGCTGGGCAAAGAAGCGATGGCGGGCGTTGGCCTGGCCGATAGCTTCAATATGGTAGTGATGGCTTTCTTTGCCGCTGTCGATCTTGGGACGACGGTGGTGGTTGCCTTTAGCCTTGGTAAGCGCGACCGACGTAAGGCGCGGGCGGCTGCTCGCCAGTCATTGGTGATCATGACTCTGTTTGCCATCGTACTGGCGGCGGTGATCCACTACTTCGGCGCGGAGATCATTAATATTGTGGCCGGCGATGCCAGCCCTGAGGTCAAAGCGCTGGCGCTAACTTATCTGGAACTCACGGTGCTGAGCTACCCGGCCGCGGCGATTGCGCTGATTGGCAGCGGTGCGCTACGCGGGGCAGGGAACACCAAAATTCCGCTGATGATTAACGGCGGGATGAATATCCTTAATATTATTATCAGTAGCATTCTGATTTACGGGATTTTCTCGTGGGACGGTATGGGCTTTGCTGGTGCAGGTCTCGGTTTAACCATTTCCCGCTATATTGGTGCGGTGGTGACCATTATCGTGCTGATGGTGGGCTTTAACCCGGCGCTGCGCATTCCGCTTAAAACGTACTTCAAGCCGCTAAATTTCGCCATTATCTGGGAAGTCATGGGGATTGGCATTCCTGCCAGTATTGAATCGGTGCTGTTTAACGGCGGTAAGCTACTCACGCAGATGTTTGTTGCTGGAATGGGGACCGACGTGATCGCCGGTAACTTTATTGCCTTCTCGGTGGCTGCGCTGATTAACCTGCCGGGGAACGCCCTTGGCGCGGCATCGACCATTATTACCGGTAAACGACTGGGGACAGGGCAGCTGGCGCAGGCAGAACGACAGCTGCGGCACGTCTTCTGGATGTCGACTATTGTACTGACCCTTATCGCCTGGGGGACCGCGCCGTTTGCCGGGCTGTTCGCCTCGTTCTATACCCAGGAACAGGACGTCAAAGAGGTGGTGAAGATTCTGCTGTGGATGAATGCCGCCTTTATGCCGATTTGGGCGGCTTCATGGGTGCTTCCTGCCGGCTTTAAAGGGGCGCGCGATGTCCGCTTTGCGATGTGGGTGTCGATGCTGAGCATGTGGGGCTGCCGCGTCGTGGTTGGCTACGTATTGGGTATTGTTCTGGGTTGGGGCGTTGTGGGCGTCTGGATGGGGATGTTCCTCGACTGGGCGACTCGTGCGGTGATGTTCTATCGCCGTTTGATAACCGGCCGCTGGGCGTGGAAATACGCGCCAGAGAAAAAGACAGAGCAGGTCTAATGGCCTGATTGTGGTAAAAATCGGCAGCGGAAGCCGGTTTTTAGGCGAATTGCAGAATAAACCAGCAAACGATTTATTTTGTGCAAAACAGGCTTTGACAAGTCGGAGGGGCGCCGTTAATATTCGCCCCGTTCACACGATTCCCTGTCTCTTATACACATCT
>NZ_LGHZ01000039.1 GCF_001266615.1 Kluyvera genomosp. 1
AACAGGCCGGCTTTTTTATAGATCACACAGCGTTATTTGCTAGTATCCAGCTCATCAAAACCTTTAACCAGGTCGTCGATAGCTTTCATTTGCTTCAGGAACGGCTCCAGCTTATCCAGTGGCAGCGCGGACGGGCCATCGCAGCGTGCGTGGTCTGGATCTGGGTGCGCTTCGATGAACAGACCGGCAATACCGACTGCCATACCGGCACGCGCCAGTTCAGCAACCTGTGCACGACGACCGCCGGATGCGGCACCAAACGGGTCACGACACTGCAGCGCATGGGTGACGTCAAAGATAACCGGGGAGTTGTTGGACGCTTTTTTCATCACGCCAAAGCCCAGCATATCGACAACCAGGTTGTCGTAACCGAAGTTTGCACCACGGTCACACAGGATAATCTGGTCGTTCCCGCCTTCAATGAACTTGTCGACGATGTTACCCATCTGGCCCGGGCTTACGAACTGTGGTTTCTTCACGTTAATCACTGCGCCGGTTTTCGCCATCGCTTCAACCAGGTCTGTCTGGCGAGCCAGGAACGCAGGCAGCTGAATAACGTCAACCACATCAGCAACCGGCTGTGCCTGGCTTGCTTCGTGAACGTCAGTGATGATTTTCACGCCGAAGGTTTGCTTCAGTTCCTGGAAAATCTTCATCCCTTCTTCCAGGCCTGGACCACGGTAGGAATGAATGGAGGAACGGTTGGCTTTATCAAATGAAGCTTTGAACACGTAAGGGATACCCAGTTTCTGGGTCACGGTCACGTAGTGCTCGCAAATACGCATTGCCAGATCGCGTGACTCCAGCACGTTCATGCCGCCAAACAGAACAAACGGCAGGTCGTTTGCTACTTTGATATCACCAATGCTAACCACTTTTTCTTTCATAAGATCGCCTTGTTAGGGTATTTCCGCGATTATATACGCAAATCATCTAAGTTACATCAAAGGGGCAAGGGAACGAATTAGCCCCGCTAAAGACTGGCCTACAGCAAGCGCGAGATGCCCTTGCGTTATTCCAGAAACGCACCCAGGCGTAACTGGAATGTGGCGGCTCAACCGGTACATGAGCCGGCTGAAGGATGTGGTGGATAACCGAGGTCATCCACTTCTAGTGAAGAGTCACTTGCTTATGCGCGATGGTATTAATCTGCGCGCGAATCATTTCGCTTATCGGGTCTTCCGGGCACTGTTCAACGAAGTAATTCAAATCATTCAGCGCGATATGTTCACACTCGAGCTGTGCATAGATAAGCCCACGGTCGCGAATTTCATACGGGTCTTCCGGGTTAAACTGCAGCAACGTTTGGCTGGCCCCTAGCGCCAACTCCATCTGCCGCTCTTCCATCAGCGCCGATTTCAGCGTATCGAGCAGTTTACGGACGACTTCCGCATTATCCGCTTCGTCGAGATCTTCATTGAACAGTTCCGCCGTCGGGCTGATGTTGCCTTTGAGCCACACTTCCAACGTGTGCTCGTCGAGGGTCTCGCCGTTGAACGGATTCACCAGCCACAGTTCTTCGTCGTCAACATCGGCGCGCAGCAGCAGCTGAGTCGGGAAAATCACCGGCACAACTGGAATATCGAGATGGCTGGCAATCCACAGCACTATCGCCCCCAGCGCGACCGCACTGCCCTGACGATTTTTCAGCACCTGATCCAGCCACAGCGCGTCTGACAGACGATAGACGCCGGAAGAGTCGCCAAAATTCCATTCGTGATAAAACAGTTCAATCAGACGCTCCATTTGGCGCGTCAGCGTCCAGGAGGGGCTAATCTCCTCGCGAGCTAATGCCACCAGGCATTCGAGCTGCTCACGCACCTTCTGCGAGGGAAAATCATCACGAATCATTTCGGAAATAAGGATCATGCCATCGCACAGCGGCGCTTTATTAAATTCAAAATCAGCCAGTGACTTCATACCTTACCCCAACAACGGAACTTTAGTGATGGCGAGTTTAACGATGATGCACAACACCACCAGCGCGAGCAGGAAGGCGACAAAGCCACTCTGCTGACTGCGCGGACGACGACGTCCAAGCGCGACAAAACCCAAAAAGATGTAAATAATAACGCCAAACAGCTTCTCCGTCAGCCATGTCCCTTCTTCGGTGAAAGGAAAATAGCGCGTCATCAGCATCAGCGCGACGCCGCTCAGAAGCAGCACGCTGTCGACCGCATGCGGCAGAACACGCACCCAGCGCGCATCCAGCATGGCGTTAGCATGGTGTTTCCACCAGTAGCGTAGTGCAAAAAAACTAACGGAAACAATGGCTGACCCTATATGTAAATAGAGCACCCACAGAAACAGATTCATTGACTCATCTCCACGTGACCCGGCCACTGCGCCAGCGTCAGGCGATCGTTATCACCGTAGTCACGACAGGTTTGGGCATGCTGATAGCCCGCATCGTCGAACAGTGCGCGTACCGCTTCGCCCTGCTTCCAGCCATGTTCCAGCAGCATATAGCCACCCGGCAACAGATGCTGACGCCCCTGACAAATGATATGTGCCAGATCGGCAAGGCCGTTTTGCGCCGCCACCAATGCCGTTTTCGGTTCAAAACGCACATCGCCCTGAGCAAGGTGTTCATCCTGCTCATCGATATAGGGCGGATTGCTGACAATCATGGCAAAACGCTGTTCATCAAGCGCACTGAACCAGTCGCTTTGCACAATGGTGATGTTGTGAATACCCAGATTATCGGCATTTCGCTGAGCCAACTTCACCGCATCGGCAATAAAATCGACGGCGGTCAACTGGCAGTCCGGGCGCTCACTTGCCAGCGCCAGCGCCACGGCGCCGGTTCCGGTGCCAAGATCCAATATCTGGCACGGCATCTGCGGCAAACGTGCTAACGCCTGCTCAACTAAACATTCCGTATCCGGGCGTGGGATCAGCGTCACCGGAGAGACAAACAGCGGCAACGACCAAAACTCACGCGTGCCCACCAGATGAGCAACGGGCTCACCGTTAGCACGCCGTGCCAGCAGTTCTGCCAGTGCTGACATCTGCGGGTCGGTCAGTTCGGTCTCATCAAAAGCCAGAATGTAAGTCCGCGCTTTGCCCGTTACGTGTCCCAGCAGGATCTCGGCGTCGCGCCGCGGGCTTTCGCTCGCTGCGAACGCCGTGATGGCCTGTTGCAGCCACTGTCGATAAGTCATCATTCCGTGTCGGACAGCGCCGCCAGCTGATCGGCCTGGTATTCCTGCACGATAGGCTCGATAAGCATATCCAGCTTGCCTTCCATCACTTCATCCAAGCGGTAAAGCGTCACGTTGATGCGGTGATCGGTAACGCGCCCCTGCGGGAAGTTGTAGGTACGGTTACGATCGCTGCGATCGCCGCTGCCCAACAGGTTACGGCGCTCAGAGGCTTCCGCCTGCTGACGACGGGCAATTTCGGCCGCGCGAATACGCGAACCCAGCACCGACATCGCTTTGGCTTTGTTTTTATGCTGGGAGCGTTCATCCTGACATTCCACCACAATGCCGGTTGGCAAGTGGGTAATACGAATTGCGGAGTCGGTGGTGTTAACGTGCTGACCGCCCGCGCCCGAGGAGCGGAAGGTATCAATACGCAGGTCGGCCGGGTTGATATCCGGCAGCTCGGCTTCTGGCACTTCTGGCAAGACGGCCACGGTACACGCAGAAGTATGGATACGCCCCTGAGATTCAGTGGCTGGCACGCGCTGTACACGGTGACCACCAGACTCAAATTTCAGACGACCATAAACGCCCTCACCGCTGATTTTAGCGATCACTTCTTTGAAGCCACCATGCTCGCCTTCGTTGGCGCTCATGATCTCTACGCGCCAGCGGCGGGATTCCGCGTAGCGGCTGTACATACGGAACAAATCACCCGCAAACAGCGCCGCTTCGTCGCCACCGGTACCGGCGCGTACCTCGACAAACGCGTTGCGCTCGTCGTCCGGATCGCGCGGCAGCAGCAGAACCTGCAGTTGCTGTTCCAGCTGCTCTTCACGCGCTTTGGCTTCCTGCAACTCTTCCTGCGCCATTTCGCGCATTTCAGGATCATCGAGCATCATCTGCGCGGTTTCAATATCTTCCTGAACCTGGCGCCAGGCGGTATAACAACGAGACACGTCGCCCAACTGTGCGTACTCACGCGACAGCGCACGGAAACGGTCCTGATCGGCAATAGTTGCTGCGTCCCCCAGCAGCGCCTGAACTTCTTCATGGCGCTCGTAGAGAGCTTCCAGTTTAGCAACAATAGAAGGCTTCATTGGCGTAAATGCACCTTGTAATAAATAGAGTTGTGCTACTCCAGCCCGAGGCTGTTGCGCAGAATATGCAGGCGCTCATCATCCCCGTCACGGGCGGCCTGCTGAAGTGATTTGGTTGGCGTGTGGATCAGGCGGTTGGTTAATTTACGCGCCAGATCCTGCATGATGACCTGCGGATCGCCGCCCTGCTCGAGCGCGGCAATCGCTTTTGCGGTGAGTTCTTCACGCGCACTTTCCGCCTGAGCACGATAATCACGAATGATATCGCTGGCGCTTTGCGCGCGCAGCCAGGCCATAAATTCGCTGGCTTCCTGCTCGACAATCGTTTCAGCCTGTACCGCCGCGGCTTTGCGCTGCGCCAGGTTGTGCTGAATGATATTTTGCAGGTCATCTACGCTGTACAGATAGGCGTTGGCGAGTTTCCCCACCTCCGGTTCAACGTCGCGCGGTACGGCGATGTCGACCAGCAGCATCGGCTGATTGCGACGCGCTTTCAGTGCGCGCTCAACCATGCCTTTACCGATAATCGGCAGCGGGCTGGCGGTTGAACTGATAATAATGTCGGCCTCTTTTAGCCGCTCGTCGACGTCGCTTAGGGCAATCACTTCCGCCCCAACTTCGTCCGCCAGCACCTGTGCTCGTTCCCGAGTACGGTTGGCAATCAGCATTTTTTGCACGTGATGTTCGCGCAGATGGCGCGCCACAAGCTCGATGGTCTCACCTGCGCCAACCAGCAGCACCGTGACCGTCGAGAGAGATTCAAAGATTTGTCGCGCGAGAGTACAGGCAGCAAAAGCCACCGACACCGCGCTGGCGCCGATATCCGTTTCTGTGCGCACGCGCTTAGCAACGGAGAATGATTTCTGGAACATGCGTTCCAGTTCGCTCACGTTGAGATGACCGCGGCTAGAATCGGCAAACGCTTTTTTGACCTGACCTAAGATTTGCGGTTCACCAAGCACCAGCGAGTCCAAGCCACTGGCGACGCGCATCAGATGGCTGACGGCGTCGTTATCCTGATGCCAGTAGAGGCTCTGGCGAAGTTCGGTTTCGTTTAATCCGTGGTAATCGCACAGCCAGCGGATAATCGCTTCATGCTGATTATCCTGCTCTTCGACGCTCAGATAGAGCTCAGTGCGGTTGCAGGTCGACAGGACCACTCCCCCTTGTACCATTGGCTGAGCCAGCAGGCTCTCCAGCGCCTGGTCAAGCGTATCTGGCGAAAACGTTACACGTTCTCGCAGCGCTACCGGGGCTGTTTTGTGGTTAATGCCAAGAGCTAAAAGGGTCATTGTGCGGGAGTAGTACCAGCGTTGATAAGGTTAGTCTGAGCGCATCATACAGGATGCGCGAGATCAATAAAAGGGAGGCTCCCCTTTTGGAGTAATAGGCAAGCTGGGTTAATTTTATGATTTAAGACAACTTGAGCGTAGACGCTGCCCCCCGGCGACGCTAGCATTAAGCGTAATAACTGCAACGCATTTCAAGGATTGTCATTATTATGGCCCTGTCTGATTTCCGCATGGTTCGTCTGCTGCCGCTGGCAGCCCTGGTTCTTACCGCCTGTACCACCACACAACCGCAGGGTCCGGGCAAAAGCCCAACCTCCCCTGAGTGGCAGCAGCATCAGCAAGAAGTGCGCAAGCTTAACCAGTTCCAGACGCGCGGCGCCTTTGCTTATCTTTCTGACCAGCAGAAGGTCTACGCACGTTTCTTCTGGCAGCAAACCGGCCAGGACAACTATCGCCTGCTGCTGACCAACCCATTAGGTAGCACCGAGCTTGAGCTGATTGGCCAGCCGGGTTCCGCCCAGTTGACCGATAATAAAGGCCAACACTACACCGCCGCCGACGGTGAAGAAATGATTGGCAAGCTAACCGGAATGCCCATTCCCCTCAACAGCCTGCGCCAGTGGATCGTTGGCCTACCGGGTGATGCTACCGACTATAAGCTTGACGACCAGTACCGTCTGAGCGAGCTCAACTACACCCAGAACGGGAAAACCTGGAAAGTGGTCTACGGCGGCTACGACAGCAAAACCCAGCCGACGCTGCCATCCAATATGGAACTGACCCAAGGCTCACAGCGCATCAAGCTGAAAATGGATAACTGGATCGTTAAATGATGACCCGCTGGCCCTCTCCCGCAAAGCTGAACCTGTTTCTCTACATTACCGGGCAGCGTCCTGACGGCTACCACACGCTGCAAACGCTGTTTCAGTTCCTGGATTATGGTGACACGCTGACCATTGTGCCGCGCACCGATGGCCAGCTGCGGCTGCTCACGCCGGTTGATGGCGTGCCTAATGAAGAGAACCTGATTATTCGCGCCGCGAGACTACTGATGAAGACCGCGGCCGACAGCCAGCGTCTGCCAGAGGGCAGCGGTGCCGACATCAGTATCGACAAACGTTTGCCGATGGGCGGCGGCCTGGGCGGCGGTTCGTCTAACGCCGCCACCGTCCTCGTCGCTCTCAACCATCTTTGGCAATGTCATCTCTCAGAAGATGAGCTCGCGACTATCGGCTTAACGCTGGGAGCCGATGTACCGGTGTTTGTTCGCGGTCATGCCGCCTTTGCCGAAGGTGTCGGCGAAGTGCTGACGCCGGTGGAGGTGGCGGAAAAATGGTATCTGGTTGCCCACCCGGGCGTCAGTATTCCGACCCCGGTCATTTTCCGCGATCCGGAGCTGCCACGAAATACCCCCGTCAGGTCAATAGAAACGTTATTAAATTGTGAATTCGCTAATGATTGCGAGGTTATCGCAAGAAAACGTTTTCGCGAGGTTGATGATGTGCTTTCCTGGCTGTTAGAATACGCGCCGTCGCGCCTGACTGGAACAGGAGCCTGTGTCTTTGCTGAATTCGACACAGAACTCGCTGCCCGCCAGGTGCTTGAGCAAGCCCCGGAATGGTTGCAAGGCTTTGTGGCGAAAGGTGTAAACCTCTCTCCATTGAAGCAAGCCCTACTCTGAGTCATTCGGATTTCCGCCAGTTTTGCTGACGAAAGAAGAAAAGTGATGAGTAAACCCTGCCGGGCAAACTGAGCTCCGGTGACAACGTCACCCCGTTCCAGACGTTGCATCGCGCTCTTTAATACACCGCCTGGATGAAATCGCGCCTGGCCCGCACAGTTTTTGGCCCGTTTCATCCACCACTGGACGCATGCCTGAGGTTCTTCTCGTGCCTGATATGAAGCTTTTTGCTGGTAACGCCACCCCGGAACTAGCACAACGTATTGCCAACCGCCTGTACACTTCTCTCGGCGACGCCGCTGTAGGTCGCTTTAGCGACGGCGAAGTCAGCGTACAAATTAACGAAAACGTACGCGGTGGTGATATTTTCATCATCCAGTCCACTTGTGCCCCTACTAACGACAACCTGATGGAATTGGTTGTTATGGTAGATGCCCTGCGTCGTGCTTCCGCAGGCCGTATCACCGCCGTTATCCCTTACTTCGGCTATGCCCGCCAGGATCGTCGCGTACGTTCTGCTCGTGTACCTATCACCGCTAAAGTTGTTGCTGACTTCCTGTCCAGCGTTGGCGTTGACCGCGTACTGACCGTAGACCTGCACGCAGAGCAGATTCAGGGCTTCTTCGATGTTCCGGTTGATAACGTGTTTGGTAGCCCGATTCTGCTTGAAGATATGCTGCAGCTGAACCTGGAAAACCCAATTGTGGTTTCTCCAGACATCGGTGGCGTCGTTCGCGCACGTGCTATCGCTAAACTGCTTAACGATACCGACATGGCTATCATCGACAAACGCCGCCCGCGTGCGAACGTTTCCCAGGTTATGCATATCATCGGTGATGTTGCCGGTCGTGACTGCATTCTGGTTGATGACATGATCGATACCGGCGGCACGCTGTGTAAAGCAGCTGAAGCGCTGAAAGAACGTGGTGCAAAACGCGTATTCGCTTACGCAACTCACCCGATCTTCTCCGGTAACGCGGTAAACAACCTGCGTAACTCCGTCATCGACGAAGTTATCGTCTGCGATACCATCCCGTTAAGCGATGAGATCAAAGCGCTGCCAAACGTCCGTACCCTGACCCTGTCCGGGATGCTGGCCGAAGCGATTCGTCGTATCAGCAACGAAGAATCCATCTCTGCCATGTTCGAGCATTAATCGGATTTGGTTAAAAAACCCGCTGCGGCGGGTTTTTTTGTCTATAGTGTTTATTTGTATGATTTATGCCAACTTCACTGCCATTCACCTGACAGATGATGCGCTCATGGATGAAACAGTATTGTGAATAAATTATTCTCCCCCGATATCATGCCTTTCCGCGCGCTGATTGATGCCTGCTGGAAAGAGAAATACAGTTCCGCGCGCTTTATGCGCGACCTTATCGCCGGGATAACCGTCGGTATTATCGCCATTCCGCTGGCCATGGCGCTGGCGATTGGCAGCGGCGTAGCACCACAGTACGGCCTTTATACCTCAGCCGTCGCTGGGATTGTTATCGCCCTAAGCGGCGGTTCCCGCTTTAGCGTTTCCGGGCCAACTGCCGCCTTTGTGGTGATCCTCTACCCCGTTTCTCAGCAGTTCGGCCTCGCCGGTTTGCTGGTTGCCACGTTGATGTCCGGCTTATTCTTGATTCTCTTTGGCCTCGCCCGTTTTGGCCGTCTGATCGAATATATCCCGCTGTCGGTGACCCTCGGTTTTACCTCGGGGATCGGCATTACCATCGGGACCATGCAGATTAAAGATTTCCTCGGCCTGCAAATGGCGCATGTACCTGAACATTATCTGCAAAAAGTGGGCGCGCTGGCGATGGCCTTGCCGACCATCAATTTCGGCGATGCGGCGATAGGCGTCGTGACCCTTGGGACTCTAATCCTGTGGCCACGCCTCGGTCTACGTCTGCCAGGACACTTGCCTGCGCTGATTGCCGGCTGCCTGGTGATGGTCATCGTCAATCTGCTTGGCGGCCACGTCGCCACGATAGGCTCCCAGTTCCACTATATTCTGGCGGACGGTTCCCAGGGGAACGGCATCCCGCAGCTGCTACCGCAGTTTGTCCTACCGTGGGATCTACCCGGTTCGAGCTTTACGTTAAGCTGGGCCTCTCTGCAGGCACTGTTGCCTGCTGCCTTCTCGATGGCAATGCTGGGCGCGATTGAGTCGCTGCTGTGTGCCGTCGTGTTGGACGGCATGACGGGTACCAAGCACAAAGCCAATAGTGAGCTTATCGGCCAGGGACTGGGTAACATTGTGGCGCCATTCTTTGGCGGGATTACCGCAACTGCGGCGATTGCTCGCTCCGCCGCCAACGTGCGTGCAGGAGCAACTTCACCGGTTTCAGCGGTAATTCACGCGGTTTTAGTCATTCTGGCGCTGCTGGTTCTCGCCCCTGTGCTGTCGTGGCTGCCGCTGTCGGCAATGGCCGCTCTGCTGCTGATGGTGGCGTGGAACATGAGCGAAGCGCACAAAGTCGTTTATCTGCTGCGCAAAGCGCCGAAAGACGACATCATCGTGATGCTGATTTGTATGTCGCTCACCGTGCTGTTCGATATGGTCATTGCCATCAGCGTCGGCATCGTGCTGGCGTCACTGCTGTTCATGCGTCGTATCGCACGGATGACCCGTCTTTCGGCGGTAAACGTCACTGTTCCCGACGATGTGCTGGTATTGCGCGTCATTGGTCCACTATTCTTTGCCGCTGCCGAAGGGTTGTTTACCGATCTGGAAACGCGCATTGCCGGTAAAAGAATTGTGGTGCTGAAGTGGGATGCAGTGCCAGTGCTGGATGCCGGTGGTCTCGATGCGTTCCAGCGTTTCGTCAACAAACTGCCGGAAGGCTGTGAACTGCGGGTCTCGAATCTTGAGTTCCAGCCGCTGCGCACCATGGCGCGCGCCGGTATCCAGCCAATTCCGGGACGTTTAGCCTTCTTCCCGAACAAAGACGCCGCGCTGGCGGACATTCAGTAAAAAAAATGGCTCCCCAGGGAGCCATTTTCATTTCAGCTATAACGTTAAACGTTACGCTTTCAGCAGCTGTTCTGCCGTCTCTTTCACGCTGGCCAGCAGGACTTTAACGTCCTCCAGGCATACCGTTGGGTTCAGCAAGGTCAGCTTCAGGCAGGTGACGCCATCCGCTTCGGTCACACCAACGTTAGCGCTGCCGGAAGCCAGCAGAACGTCGCCGATGCGCTGGTTCAACAGCGCGACAAACGCCATATCGGTGCTTTCCGGGCGGAAGCGGAACAGAACGCTCGCCAGTTGTGGCTCCATCACCAGCTCCAGATGTGGCTGGGCAGCAACAAACTCAGCAACATCACGGGCAAGCGTAACGCCGTTATCAATGATTTCGGCATACTGCTTTTTACCCAGTGCTTCGAGACCCATCCACAGTTTCAGCGCATCGAAACGACGCGTAGTCTGCAGGGATTTCGACACCAGGTTTGGTACGCCATGCTCTTCATCGAAGTCAGAGTTCAGGTACGCAGCCTGGTAACGCATCAGCTCATAGTGACGCGCTTCTTTTAACAAGAATGCGCCGCAGCTGATGGTCTGGAAGAACTGCTTATGGAAGTCCAGGGTGACAGAGTCAGCCAGTTCCAGCCCGTTGAGGAAGTGACGATACTTCTCAGAAAGCAGTAACGCCCCGCCCCACGCGGCATCCACGTGCATCCAGACCTGCTGTTCCGCAGCCAGTGCAGCGATTTCCGCTAACGGATCGATAGCACCCGCATCGGTAGTACCGGCGGTAGCAACAATGGCCATCACCTGTTCACCGTTGGCTTTCGCCTGCGCCAGCTTCTTACGCAGATCGTTAAGATCCATACGCGAGAATTTATCGGTTTTCACCAGCGTCACGGAGCGATAACCCAGCCCCATCAACGCCATGTTTTTCTGCACGGAGAAGTGGGCATTTTCAGAGCAGAACACTTTGATTTTGCTCAGATCGCCAGTTAAACCATCCTGTTGGATAGAGTGACCCTGACGCGCGAAGAACGCGTCGCGAGCCAGCATCAGACCCATCAGGTTGCTCTGGGTGCCGCCGCTGGTAAACACGCCCGCATCGCCTGCGGTGTATCCCACCTGCTCACGCAGCCACTCAATGAGTTTGATCTCAATGATGGTCGCGGACGGGCTTTGGTCCCAGGAGTCCATACTCTGGTTCGTGGCGTTGATCAGCACTTCCGCGGCCTGGCTAATCACCAGGCTTGGGCAATGCAGGTGCGCCACGCACTGCGCATGATGCACGGACAGACTGTCTTTAAGGAAATATTCAACCGCACGCTCGATAGCGGCCTGGTTGCCCAGGCCCCCGGAGGTGAAATTCAGGCTGATACGATCACGCAGCTGTTCAACGGTTTTGCCCTGATACATCTCAGGCTGCTTCAACCATTCGACAACGGCTTTAGTGCTCTGCTCGATAGCGTCCTGATAGGCAGCAATGCTCTGCGCCGAACCGGACAGAATCGGGTTTACATCAGACATTCGACCCACTCCGTTAAACCGGCTTCACGCCAGCGCCCAGCAAGGCGTTTTCAAATTTATCGAGGAAGATTTCCAGCTCTTCATTGGTGATAAGCAGAGACGGCAGCAGACGCAGTACGCAACCGTGACGACCACCGCGCTCCAGAATCAGGCCGGATTCGAAGCATTTTTTCTGCAGCAGTGCAGACAGTTCGCCATCGGCTGGGTAGCAGCCCATGTGATCCTGCGCTTCGTTTGGTTTTACGATTTCGAGACCAATCATCAGGCCCAGACCGCGAACCTGGCCGATAACCGGATAGCGTTTCTGCAGTTCTGCCAGTTTGCCTTTCAGCCACTCGCCCTGGGCGGCAACTTTGTCGGCAATCTTGTCGTCTTTGAGGATCTTCAGCGTCGTTAAACCGGTGGCCATTGCCAGCTGGTTACCACGGAAAGTCCCGGTGTGGTGGCCTGGAGCCCACGCATCAAACTGCTTTTTAATCCCCAGAACCGCCAGTGGCAGACCGCCGCCGACCGCTTTGGACATCACGATGATATCTGGCTCAATACCGGCGTGTTCGAAGGCGAACAGCTTACCGGTACGGGCAAAGCCGGCCTGGACTTCATCGATAATCAGCAGAATGCCGTGCTCCTGAGTCACTTTGCGAATGCGCTGCAGCCACTCGACCGGAGCCGGGTTCACGCCGCCTTCACCCTGAACGGCTTCAAGAATAACCGCCGCAGGTTTACGCACGCCGCTTTCAACGTCGTTGATCAGGTTTTCAAAGTAGTAGGTCAGCGCTTTGACGCCCGCTTCGCCACCGATACCCAGCGGGCAACGGTATTCGTGCGGATACGGCATGAACTGAACTTCTGCCATCATGTTGCTGACGGCTTCTTTTGGCGACAGGTTGCCGGTCACGGACAGCGCGCCATGGGTCATACCATGGTAGCCGCCGGAGAAGCTGATGATGCTAGAACGACCGGTGACTTTTTTAGCCAGTTTCAGCGCCGCTTCCACGGCATCTGCGCCGGATGGGCCGGTAAACTGCAGGCAATACTCTTTGCCCTGTCCCGGTAATAAAGAGAGTAAATAAGATGAAAATTCATCTTTTAATGGCGTAGTAAGATCGAGCGTATGTAACGGTAGGCCACTGGAGATGACACTTTGAATGCTTTGAAGCACATCGGGATGATTATGACCAAGCGCCAGAGTACCGGCACCTGCCAGACAATCAAGATATTGATTATTTTCAACATCAGTAATCCATACGCCCTGCGCTTTGGCAATCGCCAATGGCAGTTTACGTGGATAGCTTCTGACATTAGATTCAAACTCAGCTTGTCTTGCTAAAAAGGTATCATTGCTTTGCGGTAATGAATTAGCATTTAAAGTATCAATACGGACTTTATCCGTCATCATATCACTCCTACAAGCAGGCGTAGATTTGCGCCCGATTGAATAAATGGTTAAAAGGATTGCCTGTAAAAAAACGCGGCTAATATATGTTGTTTTAAGCATGGACTCAATCATTTATTTTTCCGCGCTTTTTAACAACTTTTTTCCCTTTAAAATCAACCAATAGCGTTAACTCATCAACAACGATTTCAGCAAGAATTGTTACCATTTATCTTAAACAGCAACAGATGGCTACAATGCGGACAATCTAATGAAATCCATCAGATTGACAGGGTTTTATTAATTTTTTACACGTTTTTACCATTAATAGAGTAAGTCTTCTTTAGTTAAAGCACGATCTTTAACTTGTTTATGGTTTATTAAAATAAATAAGTCGATCCCTAAGGATAAATCACTTAGTATGGCGCGCTTATTTACATACGCTGTAAATAAACAGTTAATGCGCATTCCCCGGTAACGAGCGACAGGCGAAACTCGTTATCGACAACAGGAGTATTTCCTGGGTTGTCATTAGAAATGTTCGCGGGCGGACATTTCGTAAGGCGAAGCAGTCTTCCCTTATGCCGAGAATGAAAATTTTCTAGCCATGTATTTATGGCGCCCTGATATGAGATTGTTATGACTCGCATTTATCCACAGTTCATCGTTGCCAAATTTGGCGGCACTAGCGTTGCTGATTTTGATGCAATGAATCGCAGCGCCAGCATTGTCCTTTCCGATCAAAATGTTCGTTTAGTGGTTCTGTCGGCCTCGGCAGGCGTCACAAACTTGCTGGTCGAGCTTTCTGAAGGTCTGGAAAGCCATCTGCAATTAGACAAGATTGAGACACTTCGCACTATCCAGCACAACATCATTTCTCGCCTGAAGAACCCATCCATCATCAGCGCAGAAATTGATAATCTTCTCGATAATATTGGCCGCCTTGCGCAAATTGCGATGACGTCTCCGTCAACCGCATTGAGCGATGAACTGGTGAGCCACGGGGAGTTGATGTCGAGCCTGCTTTTCACCGAAGTTTTACGTGAACGCGGCGTTGAAGCCAGTTGGTTTGACGCGCGTAGCGTTATGCGCACCGATTCAAACTACGGCTGCGCGGAGCCTGATGTCACGGCGCTGGCTGAACTCGCGGAAATGCACTTACGTCCGCGTATTGAACAAGCCATCATGATTACCCAGGGTTTTATTGGTCGCGATGCCGCTGGCCACACCACAACGCTGGGGCGTGGCGGCAGTGATTACACGGCATCCCTTCTGGGTGAAGCGTTGCATGCAGCTCGCGTGGATATTTGGACCGACGTTGCCGGTATCTACACCACCGACCCGCGCATTGCGCCGCAAGCAAAACGCATCGATAGCATCTCATTTTCTGAAGCCAGCGATATGGCCGCTTACGGCGCCAAGGTTTTGCACCCAGCAACGTTAATGCCCGCGATGCGCAAAAATATTCCGGTGTTTGTCGGTTCCAGCAAAGATACCGTCGCCGGCGGCACGTTGGTCTGTAGCACAACGGAAAACCCACCTAGCTATCGCGCGGTTGCCGTGCGCCGCAAGCAGACGCTGCTGCGCCTGCACAGCCTGAATACGCAACCGTCCTATCGTTTCTTAGCGCAGATTTTTGCTCTTTTAGAACAGCATACGGTAGCGGCAGATCTGGTTACCACGTCTGAGAACAGCATTGCGCTGGCGCTGGATTCCACCAATGCCACGTCCGGTGAAGATCCGACGCTGACTACCGCGCTATTCACCGCCCTTTCTTCGCACTGCCGCGTTGAAGTGGAAACCGGATTGGCGCTGGTCACTCTTATCGGCAATCAGCTGACCCAGGCATCCAGCGTCTGCAAAGATGTCTTCGCTCGTTTTGACGAACATGCGGTGCGGATGATTTGTCACGGTGCATCGACTAACAACTTGTGCTTCCTGCTGCCGGGCGATGTAGCCGATAGCGCAGTAAAAGCATTGCATCAGCGCTTATTTGAATAATCGTTTGAACAATAAAATGGGCACGCGGCTGGTTAACGTGCCCTACATAAAGAAAAGTCCCGGTCTTTCGACCAGGACTTCACAAATTTTCTTTCCGGTTCCGTTTGGCGCTATTATTTAGCTGTGGCGATGAGACGTGTTGTTGTTACGGCGGCAGCGTTTGTCATAGTGACGCACCCACCAATATCTGTCGCTAATACGCTCATGCCCACCCACACGCGCCCCGGTAAGCCAAAGTACGGCACCGACGAAGATGCTGAGGATCGCACCATGTGCAAAGAACTGTGGCAGGTTAAGTTGCGGCAGCTGGTTTAAAATGGAATAACCGACGCCTACGACCATCACGATCAAGCCTAACCCCATAAGCACATTACCGAGTAACGAAGCGTTTTTGCGTTTCATAGTGTCACCTCCGTAGATTGGCTGCGGGTTTAGGGATATATCCCTATTCCTAGTGTGTAAAGTATAGACAACACCACAAAATATAATTGCGCCTCCGATCACAAATGAGCACATATAATCAACAAAACTTTACATTTAAGTTACTGAAATGCATTAAATCCATATTATTTCTTTTTAGAACTATTCAGTTTTCACCCCTTTCGCCGCTAATTTTTGTCAACCGCGCTGCCACGACGTAAACTAGCCGCCGGAAAGATTGCCCACTCAGGAATAACTACGTGACGATTAAACTGATTGTCGGCCTGGCCAACCCCGGTGCAGAGTACGCACAGACGCGCCACAACGCGGGCGCCTGGTATGTCGATTTGCTCGCAGAGCGTTTTCGCGCCCCGCTGCGAGAAGAAAGTAAATTTTTTGGCTACACCTCCCGCATTAATATGGCTGGAGAGGATGTTCGCCTACTGGTGCCCACGACGTTTATGAACCTCAGCGGCAAAGCCGTTGCGGCACTGGCCACCTTCTATCGCATTAATCCAGATGAAATTCTGGTGGCGCACGATGAGCTGGATCTGCCGCCAGGCGTGGCAAAGTTTAAGCTCGGCGGTGGCCACGGCGGCCACAACGGGCTGAAAGATATCATCAGCAAATTGGGGAATAACCCTAATTTTCACCGCTTACGCATCGGAATCGGTCATCCGGGCGATAAAAGTAAGGTTGTCGGTTTTGTCTTGGGTAAACCCCAGGCGGCTGAGCAGAAACTTATTGACGATGCGGTAGACGAAGCGGCGTGCTGCACTGAGGTTTGGCTGAAAGACGGCCTGACGAAAGCCACTAACCGCTTACACGCTTTCAAGGCGCAATAAGTATCCAGTGATACACAAATCCTTCATACCGCACTCAGGGCGATTTTGGCTCTGCAACCGTAATGAGGCGCGCGTCGGCAAAGCCTGCCGCACCTGAAGGATAAAGTGCATACGGTATTTTTCCCGTATGACGTGTATAATAGGCAGAGTTATTTACTTTTCTACAATCTGTTTTCGATAACAGGTTGAAAATCAAAAGATTAAGGTGATTTAAACATGGGATTCAAATGCGGTATCGTTGGTTTGCCAAACGTAGGCAAATCCACCCTGTTCAACGCGCTCACTAAAGCGGGTATTGAAGCGGCAAACTTCCCGTTCTGTACTATCGAGCCGAACACCGGTGTGGTCCCGATGCCCGATCCGCGTCTGGATCAGCTGGCTGAAATCGTTAAACCACAGCGTATTCTGCCAACCACCATGGAATTCGTTGATATCGCGGGCCTGGTAAAAGGCGCGTCTAAAGGTGAAGGCCTGGGTAACCAGTTCCTGACCAACATCCGTGAAACCGAAGCTATCGGTCACGTCGTTCGTTGTTTTGAAAACGACAACATCATCCACGTTAACAACAAAGTTGACCCGGCTGATGATATCGAAGTCATCAACACCGAGCTGGCGCTGTCCGACCTCGACACCTGTGAGCGCGCTTTGCACCGCGTGCAGAAAAAAGCCAAAGGTGGCGATAAAGACGCAAAAGCGGAACAGGCTGCACTGGAAAAATGCCTGCCACAACTGGAAAACGCCGGCATGCTGCGTGCACTGAAAACCCTGACCGAAGAAGACAAAGCGGCAATCAAATACCTGAGCTTCCTGACCCTGAAGCCAACGATGTACATCGCCAACGTCAACGAAGATGGTTTTGAAAATAACCCATACCTCGACAAAGTGCGCGAAATCGCCGCTGCCGAAGGTTCTGTAGTTGTTGCCGTTTGCGCGGCTGTTGAAGCCGATATCGCTGAGCTTGACGACGCAGACCGTGAAGAATTCATGGCTGAAATGGGCCTCGAAGAACCCGGCCTTAACCGCGTTATCCGCGCCGGTTATGAGTTACTGAGCCTGCAAACTTACTTCACCGCTGGCGTGAAAGAAGTGCGTGCATGGACCATCCCTGTTGGCGCAACTGCCCCACAGGCCGCGGGTAAAATCCACACCGACTTCGAAAAAGGCTTCATCCGCGCGCAGACCATCGCGTTTGAAGACTTCATCACCTACAAAGGTGAGCAAGGCGCGAAAGAAGCCGGCAAGATGCGTGCAGAAGGGAAAGATTACATCGTTAAAGATGGCGATGTGATGAACTTCTTGTTCAACGTCTGATTAGTTTCTGCTTTCTCATGGGATTTACGAAATCTCATGCAGATAGCTAAGAGTTGAAAAAATCCACGCTCTATAGCGTGGATTTTTATTTTGCTAATTCATAGACATCTTCTACTTATTCCCCTGCAGGGGATCCACTACGGTAATCTTATCGTTTTTATAAGAATCTCGCACATCTTTGTGCTTCCTGAATATCTGTCAGTTCGGTTTCAATAACCCCATAATAATTTATTTTATTTCTCAGAATAAACGTCAGCATAGCGGCCTGTAACATGATCAGCCTCATTAATTACACCTGGGAAATTCCGGAGCCACTTTCACTGGGATACTAATAACGTAATGATAAAACCCTGCCCTTAACAACCCCATAAAATATATCAATATCATTGTCAATGGTATCAAAATTGCTATTGCTAATATCTACATCAAATGACATAGCGATGACATGCAAGCATTTTATATCAATCATATAAGCGCTTAAGTGGACTCAATGTTAAACAATAAAGAACTACGTACTCATGGGTAAAAGTCATGAATTTTATAATCCGTTGCGTCAAAAAACACGGAATAGTTATCTCTCCAACCAACAAACATAGAACGTTAAATCCGAGAGTCAGGCGGTGAGTTCCGCGGTAATCGTGGGTTATCACTAACAGACTAAACAAGTACTAGAAAATGTTTATATCAGTAAAGATAAAAATGTAACCAAAATTTCCCAACAACGAGAGTTGACAGAAAACACGGAAAACGCTATACCAGACTCATCAAAAGTTAATAAGATAGTTTTAATTGAATGCCTTTCTTAACAGCGCTATTTCTGTGTGTTAACAGATAGGCATGGTTGCCAATCAATGACATGAAGGTCCAAACTATGGACGTAATGAAAACACCTGGCGTATATATTGTTGAGCAGAATGCATTCCCAAACTCAGTTGTTGAAGTTGCCACTGCGGTTCCCGCGTTTATCGGCTATACCGAAAAAGCAGATAACGGGGGTAAATCGTTAAGCAATCAAGGGTGTCGAATTACCTCTATGTCGGAATACCGCCAATATTTTGGCCGTGAACCTCAACATTTATTTGAGATATCCGAAATAAGCACCACGCATGATGCGAATACCCGTGAGGCATTCAAGCAATCAGGAAAAACCTACCAAATAACGCAATCAAACACCCGCCATCATCTTTACTACAGCATGCTATTTTTCTTCCAAAATGGCGGCGGCCCTTGCTATATCGTCTCGGTAGGTAATTATTCCGATGATATCGACGCAGCGGTATTAAAAGGCGGCATTCTGCCACTGATTAAAGAAGCCGAACCCACGATGCTGCTTATTCCTGAAGCCATTCAACTGGCCGAGGACGACTGTATTAACGTCGAGCAGGCAATGCTAGGCCACTGCGGCGGCAAGATGAAAAACCGAGTAGCTATCCTGGATGTCTGGAACGGTTACAAAGACCGCCAACACCCTGACGGTGACTGCGTTGAAAGCTTCCGCTCAAAACTCGGTACCAACTATCTCGATTACTCCGCGGCTTACTATCCCTGGCTCAATACCTCCATCGTGCAGGACAGCGATGTCAGTTTCCTCAACATCAGTAATATCGATAAGTTAGCTGAACTGCTGAACGGTGAAGTTGCGCTGATGTTCAGTGACTTAGAAGGTCTGTCTGAGGAAGAACTGAGTACGGACGGTAACAAACTCAGAGCCACGCGCAAACAGGCAATGCTTGATGAAATTGCCAAGCTCAGCGCTGAGTTCCCACGGCCGGATGCGGTGCTACTGCACAAGATTCTGTCGAATATGAGTCCGCTATACCAAACCATCATGGCGGACATTAAATTCCAGCAAAATATCCTGCCGCCTTCTTCGGCAATGGCGGGTATTTATACCATGGTCGATAACTCTCGTGGGGTGTGGAAGGCGCCGGCTAACGTCAGCGTTAATGCCGTGGTCTCCCCGACCGTCAGTATCAGCGATGACGGACAAGAAGATCTGAACGTCACAACTCAAGGTAAATCAATCAACGCCATTCGGCCGTTTATTGGGGAAGGTACACTCGTATGGGGAGCCAGGACGCTGGATGGCAATAGCCTGGACTGGCGTTATATCAACGTCCGACGCACGATGATTATGCTAGAAGAGTCCATTAAGCTTGCTTCTAAAACCTATGTCTTTGAGCCTAATGTGGCTAACACCTGGGTGTCGATGGAAAGCATGCTGGGCAATTTCCTGTACGGTATCTGGAAGCGAGGCGGGTTAGCCGGTTCAACGCCAGGGGACGCTTACAATGTCAGCGTAGGTCTGGGCAAGACGATGACCGGTAACGATATTCTGGAAGGTATTTTGCGTATTACCGTTATGGTTGCGATAGTTAGGCCAGCTGAGTTTATCGAAATTACCTTCCAGCAGAAAATGCAGGAGTCGTAGATTCTACCCCCTGCATAATCGCATGGTTAGCATTCAGTATCGTCAAATATAACGTGGATAGCATTTCAGGAGACTCCCATGGCCGATGATGGTTTAGCACAATCCGACACCATATGGCCAATGCCGAAATTCCATTTCGAAGTGAAATGGGATGGCAGTGCTGGTGTGGGAATGGTGTCCGCATTTCAGGAAGTTTCAGGACTTGATTTAGACGCACACCCCATCGCATATCGCGCGGGTAATAGCCCGGTATTTTCGATAATAAAAATGCCCGGATTAATTAAAAGCGGCAACGTCACGCTTAAGAAAGGTGTTTTTAAAGGTGATAACAAGTTCTACGAATGGTATTCGAAGATCAAAATGAACACCATCGCCCGAACTGCCGTGACCATCAATCTGCTCGATGAAAAAGGCACGACTCGTAAAAGCTGGACGGCTTCTAATGCCTATCCCGTCAAGCTGAAAATGGCCCCTTTCAACTCAATGCAAAATGGCATCGCGATTGAAGAAATTGAAATTTGCCTTCATCATTTGAAAAGGAACTTATAACCGTGCCATTAGAAATAAAAAAGCTCGCGATTAAATCAAAAACCATAAAAGCAGTTATTATATTGAGGTTGCCAGGACTAATAATCTGGTCAGTGCCCGACAGATCAAGCCGGGCACAAAAATTTACTTCCCACCTTTAATTTAGACATCAGGGTAATTATGACCATTTCTCCATTAAGTAATAATAGTACTGGTGTAACTACCTACACCATTAAAGTCGACGGTAAAGCGATTGATAGCGCAATAGGCGTTATCGCTATCCACATTCATTACCAAGTTAATCATATTGCCACTGCCGAGATAACCATTAGCGATGGTGATATGCCAACCCAACGTTTCGATATCAGCGATGCCGATACCTTCAAGCCGGGATCAACCATTTCAATTTCTGCTGGCTATGCGAGTGATGAACAAACCGTATTCGACGGTATCATTATTAGTCATGGAATAGAAATCGCAGCAAATAACAGCTCATCACTTAGCGTTGTCTGTAAAGATCAGGCTGTTGCGATGGCGGTTGCTAAGCATAGTCAATGTTTTCTCGCGAAATCCGACAGCAAAATCATCAGCACCCTACTCGCAAATTATCCCAATATCACCGCCTCCGTAGGCAGCATTACCGACCCTCACCCAGAGTTGGTGCAATTTAATAGTACGGATTGGGACTTTATTCTTACCCGAGCAGAGGCAAATGGTTTTGTCGTCACCAATCAGTCGAATAAGGTCACCGTTGATAAGCCGGCAATAAGCAATGCAGCAGCGCTTGTCGTCACCTACGGAACGGATTTGATGTCATTTTCTGCAAAAGTCGATGCACGAAACCAACTCAAATCCGTCACCGCCACCGCGTGGGACTCAACTAAACAGAGCATGGTGACGGGAACCGGACCCGCTCAATCAATCTCAGGACAAGGGAATTTAACCAGTAGTGAGCTGGCAAAAGTGTTGGGCATTAGCGATTACACGCTTCAAACTGCGTCTACCCTGAGTACCGATTCGTTAACGCGCTGGGCAGATGGACAACAGGTCAAAGCGATGCTGAGTAAAGTACGTGGAAGCGTCACTTTCCAGGGAAACGCCAGCGCGACTATCAACAGCCTGATTGAGCTTGCTGGCGTGGGTGAACGCTACAACGGTTCGCATTATGTTAGCGGCGTTCACCACAGTATTGAAAAAGGCCAGTGGATTACCACCGCTGAACTCGGGATGTCTCCAATGTGGTCAGCGGATCACCGCGATATTGGTGCACCACCAGCGTCAGGTTACCTGCCGCCAGTCGATGGGCTGCAAATCGGGGTGGTAACCAAATTAGATGGCGATCCTGAGTCAAACTATCGCATTCAGATAAAGATACCGACGCTAAATAGCGAAGCGAATGTCATCTGGGCACGATTGTCCTCTTACTATGCTTCCTCGGGTTTTGGCAACTTCTTCATTCCTGAAGTGGGGGACGAGGTGATCGTAGGCTGTATCAACCAGGACCCCAGTAACCCCATTATTCTAGGCTCGCTGTATAGCAGCAAAAATAAAATGCCGGAAGAGATAACATCCGACAATTATATCAAGACCCTTGTCACCAAAAGTAAAATGAAAATTATTTTTGACGATGAGAATAGCGTCATGACGTTAAAAACACCCAACGGCAATACTATTGTTATCAGCGATAAGAATAAATCAATCACCCTTGCCGACCAAAATAACAATATGATATGCATGGATAAAGACGGTATTGCTATCACCAGTAGCAAAGATGTCACGATTTCAGCCAAAGGGGGCGTCAATATTAGCTCCACTCGCGATACCACCGTTAAGGCCACCGGTGATGCAAAAATTTCCGGGTTAAATGTTTCTGCGCAAGCCAACACGGGCTTAACGCTAAAAGGCACGGCAACCGCGGAACTCTCTTGTTCGGGAATAACGACCGTCAAAGGTGCCCTGGTCAAAATTAATTAGCGACTAACGGAGGAGTGATATGCCCTTTGCAGCAAGAATTACGGATCTACAGATGTGTCCAATGGCAACCCCTGGGCTCCCACCTATTCCACATGTCGGCGGCCCGATTATCGGGCCAAGCGTGCCAACGGTTTTAATTGGCTCTTTGCCTGCCGCAGTGGTTGGGGATAGCTGTGTCTGCGTTGGGCCGCCATCAACCATTGTGAAAGGCTCGGCCACCGTACTCATTGGCGGTAAACCGGCGGCCAGAATGGGTGACACCACCAGCCACGGTGGAAGCATCACGATTGGCTGCCCTACGGTCATTATTGGCGGCTAATGACCAGCGGCGAGAATATCCCTGTCGAAGGATATTTCGTCGCATAACAACATTATCCGCTGGCTGAGTAAAACGATTGAGGGCCCCCCTCCCGCTCTACAGCAAATTCAATTCGCTAACGCAAACTCAATCGCTGTACGGACGGTTACCACCTGCGCCTCGATACACTCTTCTGCCGAGGTTTCTGCGCTATCAGGATAGACTTCGGTGGTGGTTGTGAACGGTGCGCCGGTCATCGTTGAGCACAGATGGTAGGCGTGATTGTCGTATTCAATTACCCCGGGGCTGACAACCGGGAAACCGAGCATTTTGCCATGAGGGTCAGCAGGTGCAATGTGCGTGACCGTTGACACCGCCGCGATGATTGCGCTCTGGAAGTCGAGGCGGGAATTATGAATATCGCTCACCAGATAGAAACCGTCGGGGATGCTGTCTGGCACATACTGCCCTCCATCTCTGGCGGCCAGCGCAGGGCTGAATTCACTTTCATCGGTATCCGTCGTTTCATGCAGGTCGACATGCACCAAAAAACGTCCTTGCCACGGCTCAATGAAGGCCATCAATGAACGAGACTCTTGTGCTTTACCTTCAGCGAAGAATTGCCTGTTGGTGTCGATAGCCTCGAAGTTCCAGCGGGCGATATGTTCATAGGCCCACGGGCTGACGCATGGCACAACCAGCAGATTTAACCGCCCCGTGTAATCGTTTTTATACTCGGCTAAAAAACGCAACGCGCCCAGCACGCCGCTCGTTTCATAGCCGTGAACACCGCCGGTGACGAGGGCGATCGGTAGATTGTCATCCCAGTTCTGAGATTTTACCGCCATCAATGGGTAAACATCATCGCTATAGTGCAGTTCACCGTACTGAACGATGTCATAATCGTGATTAAGCTGATGGATAGCATCGAGCACATCGTTTTGATAACGTCTGAAGCGCGTCTGGCTCTGCTGCCACTGCTGTTTTTCGCGTTCAGTCCAGGGTATCCCCGGCGTGCCGATGGGATAATGTTGTTGTGTAGTCATGTTTTACTCAGCGTATATGATTGCGGATCCCACCCAGATAGATGGAGATTCTCTGGCGAATGGCTTATGTTTTAACAGCCAATCCGATTACCGACAAGGCTGATGATTCGCCAATGCTCACTCACGATTCATTATTCACCGAAACGCGGCTAATCGCTGACGCTGCCGCCCGTACTCATCGAAATTATCCGGCGCTAACCAGCGCTGTAGCACGGCATCGCGCGCTGGCCATTCATCGCTAATGATCGACAAAATGTCGCTGTCGCGCGTGCGTCCTTTTCTGACCATTTTATTGCGTAAACGCCCTTCCCAGCTAAAACCCAAACGCTCGGCGGCACGACGTGAAGCAAGATTCATGGAATCACATTTCCACTCCAGACGGCGGTAGTGATGAGCAAAACCATTCTTCAGCAATAGCCAGATAGCTTCCGTTCCCAGCGGCGTATCCTTCATTTTTCGCGACCAGGTGACGTGACCAATTTCGACACACCCCATTTTCTGGTCGATAGCCATATAACTGACAATCCCAACCGCACGCTCCGTCTGCAAATCAATAACCGCGTAGGGCACTAAGGCATCGTCCAGTACCTTACCGGTCACCCAATGCGTGGTGGCGGCGAGACTCTCTGGTCGCGAACTGGCAAGCCAAGTCCAGTCGCTGTCATCACCATGCGAATAAACATCAAATAAGGCGCTGGCATGACGTCCCGAATCCAGCGGTTCCAGCCGACAGAAGTGGCCGTTGAGCGCTTCTCGCGTGAGGGGAATCGCCCCCCGCCAATCCGGAACGAGATCGTTAACCTGCTGACCAAATTCATTGATTTCTGGCACCAGTATTTCTCCTGTGAATACGCAGTCATGGTGGGATAAAGATAAGTCCGCGTATTAACTAAACATAAAGGTGCTGATAAAGGCAATCACTCCGCAAAACAGATGACGCTCGCACGCAGGCTAATTACAAGCGCTGTTGATACTCGCGGAAATTGCCATCATCGGTAATAACCCGATAGTGGATAATGCTGCCTGAAGGCACCGGCGCCACCAGCGGTACCATCAGTCCGTCTCTCGGGGAAACCATAAGGTTATTGATGGGTGGCTGCCCCGGCAACGTAACGGCGAGGCTCATATGCCACGCCGTCGGGTTGATAATATTAAGTCCGCCGTTTGTTAGACTAAATCGCAACGCCTTCTCATCCTGAGGCTGCGGCGCCTGCAAATCATGCGGACGAACAAAGACTTTTAAGCGCAGGCGCAGCGGCAGCGTGATTTTTTCCTGTCGCGACGAATCATCGCTGAGCATTGGTGCCATTTGGAAAACATTCAGCCAGAACACACTTTCTCTGTCATCCGGCAAATCGCTGTGGGTAGTTAGCACCAGACGTAATGCGCGTATTTCGCCGGGCAACATTTTAAATAACGGCGGCAATACCACGACCGGGGTGACGACCTGGTCGGGCGTCACTCGCGGATCGCCGTTATCCGTCCACACCTGTAGCAACATCGGCGTGCGGCTATCGTTGGACAAGTTCAGCGTCTGCTCTTGTTCATCCGCGGCAAAGATAACCCGCATACGGTCGACATTAACTGCTGCAAGGCCCGGCGTTGTCACGAATAAGAGCAAACCACCGACGATATAATTATTGAAAACTGACCACCACTTGCAGCTGTGCATTCACCGTTCCCGCCGTAACCGTTTGACCCGTTATCGCCTCAAGCGACGCCGTAAAATCGCCTCGGTAGCTATTTGTCGTCCCCGAGCTTGCCAGCGAGGTGAGATCTTTAAAGGCATACCAGCCGCGCAAATTCCCGGTTCCCGAACTCCCTCTATCCGGCAACAGGTTTATCGTACTGCCATTGCCGTTGTATATGCGGATCCCGACGCCTGATGCCACGCCGGGGCTGCCATAGCGAGTATCGAGGAGCCAGGTCAGCCCCCCGCCGCTGGTCACCAGACCAAGCTGTTGCGCGCTGCTGACGGCCGTTGGCTGGTTAACCAAAAAGCCCATGGCGACGTTGGCTGAGGAGGTGGTAGAGGCTTTGGTGGATGACACCGCCCCAGACTCACATTCAATACTGACTGAAAAAGGCGCCTGACTGCTCATGCCCGCTTTAAGCTCGCTGCGACTGACGGCAGGCAGAAAGACCATCGAGGGGTAATCCTGCACCTGACATAACGCACCACGCACATAGGTGACCTTGCCATAAGTGCTCCATGCGCCAGGCCAATTATGATGCCAGCCATAATAATAACTGGCGCTATCCATACCGGCCTTCAGGCTATTGGTATCCAGTCCGGGACCTTTAAATGCCATATATCCCCGCGGTTGGGTGTAGGCATCTTTATACATATTACTGGCCGACACATAATAGACAGTGGCGCTAATTTTATACATTTCATACAGCACGTTACTAAATGCACTGGCCGGAATATAAATATACTGGCCATCGTCAAACCAGCTTTCGGCAGTTAATTTACGTTCTTTCCAATAGCGGCTGTAATACTCACCGGTACTCAAGTTAGTCATACGCACCGCCACGTTTTTCGCCACGTCATAATAGGCGCCGTCAACCTCAGAGACGGTATACATGCCGGTATAGGCGTTATCGCCGTTGGTGGCATACATTTCATACAAACTGCCGGCATCAGCAGACTGGCAGCGGAACAAAATCTGGTTACTGGAGTAAGCGACGTTTGTCGCACCAGTCAGAAAATTGCCGACAGAGCTTGCCAGTAAGGTTCCTGCGGGCTGGAAATTATTGCCGCTATTAATACTGATCACCGCCGGTAGTCCGATATTACCATTACAAGTATCACAGGCCCCTGCCCAACTTGCTGCCGTATATCCGGCCTGAATAGCGGCAGCAGATAACGATGAAGATGACGTCACCTTGATACAGGTCGCCTGCAGCGGCAGGATGCACAACAACGTACCCATCGCGATGAGTATTTTTACTAACATCGTCACCGTATTACTCCCTATCGCAAGTCTGATTCAGATGAATCAAATCGGTATCGTTTTTGCCGGTAATTTGATAGCGAACGACACAATTCTGCCGCGCGCCGTCGCCCCACAACACGCGTAATACCCCAGATGCATGGGGGACTCGGGCATAGATTTGCCCACCCTGTCCCACCATACCGATGAGCGTGCCTTCGGCAGTGCGGACCTCCGCCCCCATTGGCGGGGCTAGACCTTGAGCGGAGGACAGGTTAATCAGCACCGCAGTCCCTTTCAGGGTCTGGAAATTCACCCGCGCAATGGCTCCCGCGTAGGGCACGACGCGCTGGCTGCCCCCTATCAATTCCGCGTCGCGACTCATCCGGCGGGTTTCCAGGCTGACGTTGTTGTTTCGATACGGCGATAAAGCAGGCAAAATCGCGTAGCCGAAACTGTCAATCACCGCCCCCTGGCCGTTTTGCACAACCGCCCCCTGTGCCCCTTCGGCATGAATGAGGGCAAACGTCTCGCTCGTCCACGGCCCAAGAGTGACGCCACCCGGATGAATCACCACGGTGCCTGACGCCCCCAATCCGGTCTGGCGATAGTTGTCTCCCTGGTCATAGCTGGCCCTTAAGGCCCCGATGCGGGTATTTTTCTGCACGTTACCGCCCCACGCGGTTGCATTACCGCCCTGGCGATACTGCTCATATCCGCCGTAGGCCGACCAGGTCAGATCGCGATCCTCTCCCGCTGACCCCGTAAAGGAGACCGTTGACGAACGGCTCTGCTTCGACTGGTTGTAGTTATAGGCCAGGCTCGACATGCTGTTGCCCCAATCCAACGGCAGCGAAAAGTTTAGCGACACCGTGGTTTCGGTATATTTTTGCTGACGGCTGTCCGAAGGCTGATCGTGCACATTGTTATAGAACCGGCCGTAATCCCAGGTGGTACGCTGGCGCGCGATATTGATGCCATAGCTAATACGTCGCCACTGGTTGCTGTAGCCGGCCTGTATTTGGTTGATGCGCGATCGGTTATTGTAATAATCCGCCGTACTGGCATTAAGACTCAGCATCCCCCAATCACCCATAGTCTGGCTAACAGCGGCCGAGAGCCGGTTACGCTGTTGCAGGGTGTCGGAATAATAGCTAATGCCATTTTTCGCTTCCCGTCGTACGCCGAGCACATCCTGTAAATCGCGAAATCCTTCGGTTGAGTAGCGGTAGGCCGCCAGCACCAGGTTAGTTCCCGACGAAAAGGTTTTGCTGTAGCTGGTCTCCGCACGCCACCCCTGCTCCCGCTGATCATTCAATACCCGCGCCCTGGACCACGTGGCATTGATACCCACCGCACCAAGCCATGTCGCCCACACGCCACCGGCCAACCATGCCTGATAGTCTTTCGCCTGCCGGGTTCCCAAATTGAGGGTTAACTGGTTGCTGACCCCTTGCTGAATAACACCCTCAATGAAATCGTTATCCACGCTGTAGTAATCACGTACTTTTCCCGCCGCCACCGCGTAATGCCAATTTCCGGGACGAACCGAATCGGGCACCGAGGAATACGGCACCGTGAACGTCGATATTTTGCCATTGGCCTCAATCACATCCACGTCAATGTCGCCCTGATTGCGGGTGTTATAGAGATCGTCAATCACAAAAGGCCCCGGTGCGACCTGGGTTTCATAGATCACTTTTCCGAGCTGCTTCACGACCACCCGGGCAGAACTTGACGCCACGCCGCGAATTTCTGGCGCATAGCCGCGCTTACCTTGCGGCCGCATCCGTTCATCGGTGGCGAGTTTGATGCCATTAAAAGACAGGCTGCCGAACAGACTGCTATCCGTGTAGCTGTCGCCGAGCGACATCATGCCGTTAAGCGGTTCAATTGGCCGCTGAACCCAGGTGCGAACCGCGTTATAGTGATAAGCGCGATTACCCATATTGCTATCGACGTAACGCAGGTTGCCCTGGTGACGCAGCTGCCACAGGCCAACATTGAGCCCGCTGTTAATACCGCTCCATAAATACTGGTAGCGATAATGGCTCTCGGTATTTTCCGTAGTGGTATAGCTGGTGTTATGGCGTAAAAAAAGCGCCAGCATCCCCTCATCCCATTCCGATGGCGGAATGTAGCCACGTGTCGTACGCAGCAATTCCGTCGACGGTATGGATAACTGAAGGCGTAATGTCGATTGATCAAATTGCCAGCTGCCAGCGGTTGTCCATGCTTGTAATGGTCGGCACTCTCCCTCTGCAACGGGCTTATCTCCGGCCAATGACTTCAACTGCGCTGCCGTCATCACTTCCCGAGAGAGGCACGGCTCCGCGTTACCACTCTGTGCTGAGGGGCGAAACTCCACATCACTGCCACTCACCACCAGCGCATTATTGACATAGACATCAACACGATAGCGGCCAGGCATGACATGACCACTGCCAAACTGCGCTAAATTGACGTCATAAGGCGTCCCCTGGAACAGTGAAGGGTCGAATTGATAGTCTTTCCCTTGGGCGATTCCCGTCCAGCCGATAGCCATCAGTGAACTCAGCAGGCTTATCCTAAATTCAGGGTAACGTGACATCATAATGTTCACTTATTCGGCTCCCCTGATCGTTGACTACCGTGAGCGACACCGTGCCACCGCTGTTAGGCCTGTTTTTGATCGCGGAAAACCAGAAAGTACGCTGTGAAAATGGGCTAACCATATCCGCATGCAGCGCCCTTTTTTGGCCACCGAGCGTGAGCGCAATGTCCGTCACGGATGCAAACCACGGCTGCGGGTTAGCAATCTCAACCCCAAGCCCCTGTCTGCTATTCCAAACCAGCTTAACCTGCAGTTTTTTTAATTGTTCTACGGGCGCAGATATCGCCGCTGGGCGATAAAAAAGTTTTACCCGTGTACGCAACATCACGAGCATTTTGTTTTTCTTTTCGGTGCCTTCCAGATTCGAAGGGGGAATCTGCAAAATATTGAACCAATAAACGGATTCGCGATCCTGAGGCAGTTTTTTATTGCCTGTTGCTGCAATTCTCACCACCTGGCCATTTTTCGCTTGAATACGGAAAACGGGTGGCGTAGCGACAAAAGGAATCGCGCTGGCCTGATTTGGCCCGGCGTCGACATCACCGTCATCAAACCAGGTCTGAATAACGTACGGAAAGTCGTCATTATTTTTAAGCTGAACATCAACGGAACTGGCCGTTGATGGATAAATAACACGGCTGCCCAGCATAGTGACGCTGGCATAAGCGGAAGGGATAAGCATTAATCCGATAATAAACCCGATAACATACCGTACATGGCGAGCATATAAAGCAGCAGACTTCATCGATACCACCTTTACCGAATTAAGGGCATGGCGATTATTTTCTCGCCATGCCATGCCAATTACTGATAAGACACTGCGTATTGCAAAGTCGCTTCTACCGTACCGGCGGTTGCTAATCCGGTGGCATAATATTGAGCGGTATAAGTCGCCGAAGCCTCTGATGCGCCGGCTGCCAGTTTTAAATCACCATTTCCGGTGTAGCCATCGGTCAAATTAATAACCGCATCTTTGGTATCCAGAAGCTGGATTTCAACGTTGCCAGCGGTGCCGGTATTTCCCAGATTGCCATTGGTGGTGACCTGGTTACCCACAAATACGGTTGAAATACTGGTTTCAGTAGATGGGTTACCGGTGCAGCCTGCTACGCCAATATCAAAAGTAATATCCCCAGCGGTATCCCCGCTTTTCGCCAGGTCTTTAGTACTCACGGTGGGTAATAAAATGACCGGCGTCGCGCCATTGCCATTGACGGCTACTGAACACGTTTCATCCGTGACTTCGCCCTGAAAAGTAATGGTGTTATCTGAAATAGCCATTGCACTGCTTGATGCCATCATGACGCTGACAAACATGGCGATGGTGTATTTGTTATTCATGGTTCTGTTTCCTGTAATTTATAAGACACGCTGTTTGTATTCATGGTCAGGCCACCGTTTCATCGCTATCAGAAACACCCTAAGGTTGCCGCTACCACTGATACAAATCATATACATCTCGCCAAACCACACAACAATTAACCATCAAAAGTTAGTTCTATAGTTTTTTATTCTAGTTATTTCACTCCTATAATATTTTTTAAGCTATTTATTTCGATAAAAAACCGTTGCTTTTGTAATGTCTTTCTCCGGTGGGCGCTATTTAAGCACCTTAAATTTCCCGCACACTCAGCCAATCTCGTGATTAATGAAACCCTGCGTTATTGCGCACCTTATTATCCAAAAATCGTATCAATCATCGGCCATAAAATAGCCAGCCACCGTCGACATCAGAATCAATTGTTAAATAAAGGGTTACGTTTTTTTTGGTCATGCAGCCATGACCTGCTGGATTGATTATCTTTAATGCTGTGGTTAGTAACGGATTAAACGCGCAATGTCATTAATGTGTGGCCTGGGATGAGCATGCAAAAAAACCACGTCAACATCGTTGACGCGGTTTTTTAGGGTGACTGTTTTTAGTACAGAAATAAATATTACGGTGCCGAGGCAGGTTCGGTAATACTCCAGCACACTTCCGATTTACTGTCGCGCAGGGTACCACAACGCATAAAATATAGGCGTGATAAATCACGACTCCACGTCCGTAACGTACGGCTTTTAATCACCAGAACATACTCATCGCTGGTACATTGTGGTTTCAGTCTTTGGGCATAGCTGAGCACGCCTGATTTTAGCGCCGTACTATTATCATCTTGCAGTAAAGTTTCAGACATCAATAACTTGCAGGTTCCCGCTTGACCAATAAAAACTTCCCGCCGCTCTAACGGTTTGGTCGCAAACCAAATACCAATGGCAGCGCCCAGCGCAATAATGGCAATAAGCAATATCAATAGTGAGATATTAGAGCGTATCAGCAAGCTCGACTTCCCCTCTTTCAACGTACGCTCAGGCCGGTAACTCTCCGATGGGTACTCAAGATCAGGATCAATGCTGGCATCAGCCTCATGCGGGACTAGCATAATATCCGCGCCGCGCTCGAGTTCAATCTGCGGATGGAGCATAAAACCTATTTTGGGGATGGTGACAATAGCTTCATCATCAAGCCCAAAATTTTTAATTAGCCGTCGAAGTTTACTCACACACTGATTTAAGTTGTTGTTGCTGGAAATCATACCGAAGTCGTCCCAGACCTTTTTAAAGATAACCTCTCGCTTAACCGCCTCTCCTTGATGTTGTATGAGTAGTAATAAAAGTCTCTTGGTCGGATTGGATATCTGTACCCTTTCATCCAAGGTATCAATCAACCCAAGCATTCCTGTATCTGAATCAAAAACAATCTGTCCATTAATCGTAAATATCATATCTAAAGGCTCTTTTCCACGGCATCAAAAGCATCGTTCACTTACCTAACCAATTGAGGCCAATCATAGAAACCGAGTGCAGATCAATTTTAAGAAAAATCTTAGTGTGAATAATATTTTCTAAGACTTAAGTTTGAAACATTAAATTTATAATTTATAAGTTGTAATATTTTTATACCACAAAAATGATAAATGACGGCACAATTTACCAAAAACAGGTAAAAAATGACATTTCCGTGTTAAGGAGTTAATGAAAGGATTAATGAGTTATCCGATATTTATCGTAGGCGGTCTGGATTATGACTGATGAGATATATTGAGCATGGTCAATATATCCTCACGGCATCCCCAAAAAAGGTAAAAAATGGGGTGGTAATGACAAAAAGGCAAATAAAGGCGGACTGACAATCCTTTATCTTTTCTGACAGGCGCTGATAATAAAATACAAACGATGATTATTTAGGCATAATGGAATAATATATGTAGCAATAATGTTGCATTATCATTGCGGGATAGTAATAATAACATCCCGTATTTCTGATAGACCACTATTCTCAATCATTAATGAATCAACCAGATTACATCGCAAAGATACGTTGATAACACTATATCCCACTCAGTTACCATCAATAAAAACATTAAAATCAGCAAATAACAAGAATAAAAAACTATTTTTCTGACACCGATCGGTACATGTGGTTGGAAATGCATCCCATCACATACCATGATGGAAAATGTCTTGAGACTGGGTAAGCAAAATGCGGATGGAAAAAATTCGATTACAGCCAATCGTTGCGCTGACTAATCCTCGCCCTACTGACTATTACGAAGTGCTGGCCGATCCTCATGCCAACATCCCGTTGGATCTCTTTTTTGCACAGCATGACGCGTCGGTTCTGCTCACGTTGCGTGAGTGGCAATTGCAGTCACTGTCGCAAATAAATCTGCCTGGTAAGTGGTTTATCAACTTAACCGTAGACGTGCTCATCCGCGAAGAGCATATCCGTACCCTTTGCCATTCATCCTTTCGCCAGGTGATTGAACTACAGGATCCGCACAATCTCGTTAAGCTAGCCCCCCCGCAATACACACAGCTGGCCAAAAATCTGGATGCGCTGCGCCAGGCCGGATTTGAAATCTGGCTGGATGACTATCACGCCCACGACTTCAGCGCGGTAACAGCCTTAGGCTGGCAGTTCGACGGCATCAAAATAGACCGAGCCTACTTTCATCAGTATCGCCACAATCCGCATGCGCTTGCCGAACAAATAGCGCAAGTGTCGCGCTATGGTGAACAGACAATTATTGAAGGTATTGAAACAGAGGACGATCTTCGTCTGGCGCGGCAGGTCAATGCGCATTACGGCCAAGGGTTTTACTGGCAAGAGCAGTCAATCATTCGGCCAGATCCGTTTATTTTCCCCTCTCACCGTACGTGGGGCGAGCATCTCCAGGCCGCCAATAGCCCTCTGGTACTCAGGCAGCAGCCAGCCGTTCGCTGACCACCTCCACACCGGGTCACACCTTATATCCGCTTGATGGCTTATCAGCTATGGGGGTTATCTAGCGGGAGGTGGTCGAAGCTGGCCTGATGAAACCAAGGCAAAGACGCTGGCTTTCCTGCTGGCTATCTTCCCGATAAAGCGTCTGGCTAATGGCATCCAGTGACAGCTGAGGCCATTTCGCCATGACGCTGGCAAACGATGCTGCAGTACATTCTTTATCTGGTAAGCCTATTAACAACGCCCCAGAATGCTCGATGTCGGTCAGGCTGATATCCGCGTTATAGATATTTGGCTTCGTGCCGTTATCCCACGGGGTAATCACTCTGGGTTTTGACGGCGCATAGAAAGTTAACCACTCAGCTAAACGCCTCCCCCCCACCAGACGCAGCGGCGTTCCATAGCGCTCTTGCCATAGCCGTTCCATCTGCTGGCTAAATGGAATGACCCCGCTCATCTTCCGCCCCGCGTTATCAACATTCAGGGTCATCACCGTGACATAACCCAACAGAACCAGCAGCGCCGTTCCCATCAGAGTACGCATCGCTCGTTTCACCGGCTGCGCTTCGGGCGTGGTCACGCAGGCAACGACAAGCGCGGGGGCAAGAATAAAAAATGGCTGCAGCCACTCGGTCAGACGCCCGCCGTAATGAAACAGAAACCACAGCACAATCGGCGCCAAAGGTAATACGGCAACCAGGATAACAACCCGTTTGTCGGTATCATCAGGCCACCGCAGCGTAATTTTGCTGCGGCGTAATATCCAGACCATAAACAGCAGCGGGTAATAGATGCACAGCAGCTTGATGACAATCTCAGGATTAAACTGGCGCTTAATCTGTGAATCCACCCAGCTAAAAGCCGCAAAATCATGCTGCCAAAGCCAGAGTAAATTGGGTGCAATAATGGCAATTCCCGCCACCAGCGCAAGGTAGAAAACCGGTTGACGGTAGCAGGTACGTATTTTTGGCACCACCAATGTGGCGATAAATATCGCACCAACAAAAGCCAGCGTCGTGTATTTCGCCATTGTGCCCAGCCCGGCCGCTATGGCAAATGCTAACCACCACGCAGGATGATGGGCAATTGCCCGATAGAAGAACAGGAGCATCCATGGCCAGAGCATGACCAGCAGGTAGTTATCGTTATAGCTAATAATGTCGACGTTAATCAGGCCGGACAGATTCAGCGTGAAGAGCGCAAGCCAGGCCAGGCGCTCGCTGCCGCTCAGCTGCTTCGCCAGAGACCAACAGCCAATCATGCCGATGGCTATGGCGACAAAATGGGTGACATACCAATAAGCGCCCAGTGGCGTAGAGGAAAACCACAGCGCTGGCCGCCAGACCATGCCTACCAGCCACGGATTTTTGGGTGACCCCCATTGCGCGTTTTGCGCCCAGTTGAGCGCTTCAATGGCGTCATAAGGAACAGCAGGATCCAGAAAGAGAGTAGCCACACTCCATAACACGGCGTAAAGGCCGACCCATCCTGATAAAAACACGCGGCTCATCTGTTTCCCTTCACAAAAAATAGTGATTAGCGATGATTTCATTCTAGAGGACCAACGCTAATTTTTAGGTAAACAAGACATCACTCCCGGGCATTTCGCTGTCTGCGCGCAAAACGAGCGCAGGGTTGACCAGCCATCGAGCATTCTTCTTTGGCCTGTTTATCGAATCCGCTTAACCTCCGGATGACTTGCCGTGGCGGCCTCATGGTAAATATCATCCAGCCATCCGGGAATCTCGGCCTCGGTGATGAAATCAGGGATCACCACACCATCAAGACTAGAATGCTTGCCTTCGGTCAAGTCCACGCGATAGACCCGCCAGCGCTCATTATCACGCTGAACACCGATGTGGCGGCCGAAAACATCGTAAATCATCATAAGAGCTCCCCCTTGTCGCAGCTTCACGTTGTGATGATGATAATTTATTATCTTCTCGTTAATAAAAATACAGTAAATAGAATCAACACACTCAATATAAAGCAGCTAAAAACACTATAAATTCAGTTAATATTAATTAAACATGCTATTTCTCTGCATTCAAAAAAGGGGGAGTCAGATAAACTGCAAGCATGAACTGTCTTCATATTTCACTCAATAACAACACCATGAAATTCCCTCACTTATCCTGTTTTTTCTATTCCAGCGCCGACAAGCAAAAGTTATGATTAAGTAAATAAATAACAGGAAAAACTGATGTTAACAGACACCACGGCCTCACCGCGCAGTGAAGCCAAATCGGAGTTTCGCGCCGGAGTCATTGCCTGCCTGCCCACCATTCCCGGCTACTGGAGTATTGGATTTGCTGCCGGTGCGATTGGTACCCTCGCCGGTTTTACTACCCTACAAACTGCCCTACTGGCGACCTTACTCTACGCGGGTTCTGCGCAGTTTTTGTTCTATTCACTGTGGGCTGCGGGCGCAGAAGCCCTTTCCGTGGTGCTGAGCGTGCTGCTGGTGAATCTGCGTTATCTGCTGATGAGCTCGGCGATGAGCGTCTATTTTCGTGAGCAAACCACGCTACAAAAAATCATCAGCGGCCTGCTGCTGACCGATGAAACCTTCGGCGTGGCGGTGCAGCACGGCAGCCCGCAAAGCAAAGTCTCTTTCGCCTGGATGTTTGGCTTAAACGTTGCCGCATGGCTGAACTGGATTATCGCCTGCGTGATTGGCGCAGGCCTCGCGTCAGCCCTGCCGCCAGCACTAATGGAAGGCTTAAGCTTTAGCCTGGTGTCGATGTTTATCGGGCTGGTACTCATGCTGTGGTTTGCCAGTCGCCGTAAGCTTCTGGAGTCATTCAGTATTGCCGCCGCCGTCATCATTACTCTGCTGATGTCCGGACACGCGGATACCAGCGTGATTGTCATCGTTGCTGCTTCCGTCGCGGCAACGCTAGCCACGTTGGGATTGCGTTATTTCTTAAATAAGGAGCCTAAGCATGGAGCGTAATATCCTGTTCGCGATTCTGGCTTCAGCGGCAGTCACCGCATTAATGCGCGTGGTGCCGGTGCTTCTATTGTCACGATTTCGTATGCCGCCCGCTCTTCAACAGTGGCTGAGTTTTATCCCCGCCGCCATTATGGCTGCGATTATTACCGCCGAACTGCTGGGTAAACCCGCGCTGAATAGCAGCGGTATCAGCATTTCATTGCTGGCCGCCGCCGTGGCCACGCTGGTGGGGATCTTGAGCCGTAGCCTGTTTGCCACCGTGATCGCCGGGATGGTGGCGTTTACTGGATTAAGTTATCTGCTTGTCTGAGGAGGGAGGGATTGGGCACCCTGTCGCTGTTGTCTGTTGAGCGTTACTGCATTGAGCTTCCCAGCCGATTGCGCTCCTTGTTCATCTCATGCCCTAGATACGACAAAATTGCCGGGAGCAATTTTGAACAACGCTGGCGTTGGCCCG
>NZ_LGHZ01000004.1 GCF_001266615.1 Kluyvera genomosp. 1
CCTCCGGGAACCAAATCCCGGTGTTTCCCCTAATCACTTAGCTTACGTGAACGGTGTTAGGTATTTGCCGGGTTTCAGATAATTCACAAGATGCGCGCGGTAAAAGCGCCCAAGTGAATACGCCAATTAGGCGTCGCAGTACTTCTTCTTAATCACCACAATGACTGTACCCAACAGGCCGGCAACCAGCAGGAATATCGGCAGAATCATCAGGAAGGTCATCACCTGATCTTCATGGCGTTTGACGAAGGGGATCATGCTCAGGGCATAGCCTAGACTGGTGACCACGCCTACCCACAGCAGTGCGCTCAGCCAGTTAAACAGCTGGAAGCGGCGGTTTGGCAGGCCGGAAATACCCGCCATTGTTGGCAGCAGGGTGCGCACAAACGCCAGGAAGCGCCCAGCCAGCAGGGCTAGCAGACCATGGCGGTCAAACATGCAGGTTGCCCGCTGATGATATTTATCCGGCAGCTGCGACAGCCAGCCTTTCACCACGCGCGTGTTGCCAAGCCAGCGCCCTTGAATATAGCTCAGCCAGCAGCCCAGGCTCGCAGCCGTGGTGAGGATCACAAGAGTCGGGACATAGCCCATCACGCCCTTAGCAATGAGCGCTCCCGCCAATAGCAGCAGGCTATCACCGGGTAAGAATGAGGCGGGAAGCAGGCCGTTTTCCAGAAACAGAGTGGCAAACATGACCAGATAAACGATCCCCACGACGTGCGGATTCGCCAGAGCAGCAAAATCGTGCTGCCAAAGCGCGGCGACAATCTCTTGAATAACGACCATGAACATTCCTGTGGAACAGCGTTTTCACACATTGTACGCCCGAATGATTAAGAACACCTTGATCGCGTACGCAACAAATGAAGCGGCGTTGTTCTGATTTACTGACAACAACGCGTCATTTGTTTACGCCCGGTGCGGGTGTATCGATTCGGGAGACGACTGCTCTCAACATCGTTGGGGCGCCACTCGGAGCGCCCAAATAAATAAATTTACCTGCCCGACACCTTACGCCGCCGGGCCGTGGCTATGTTACACGATGCGGGAAAATCCTGCCGCTAAATCCTCAATCAGATCGTCAATGTTTTCTAAACCGATATGGACGCGAATGAGCGTGCCGGCGAAATCGATTTTGCCGTCCGGGCGGATTTCGGCCAGTTCCTCCGGCTGGTTTGCCAGAATCAATGATTCAAAACCGCCCCAAGAGTACGCCATGCTGAACAGCGAGAAGTTATCGAGGTAGTTTGCCAGTTCGTCCTGGGTCAGATGTTTTTTCAGTACGAAGGAGAACAGACCGCTACTGCCTGTAAAGTCACGCTTCCAGAACTCATGGCCTTTGCTGCCCGGCAGGGCGGGATGGTTAACGCGCTCGACCTGGGGATGCTGTGCCAGCCATTCGGCGATTTTCAGGCTACTTTCATGGTGCTGACGTAAACGCACGCCCAGCGTACGCAGACCACGGCTGGTCATATAGGCGGTGTCGGCATCAAGCATTTGGCCCATCAGATAGGCATTCTCGCGCAGCTGCGGCCAGCAGCGTTCATTAGACACGGCCGTACCGACCATCGCGTCAGAGTGGCCAATCAGGTATTTGGTGCCCGCCTGAATAGAAATGTCGATGCCGAAATCCAGCGCTTTAAACAGAATACCGGCGGCCCAGGTGTTATCAATCATGATGATGGCGTCCGGCGCAACGCGACGTACGGCGGCAACAATGGCCGGAACGTCGTGAACTTCCATCGTTATCGATCCTGGAGATTCAAGAAACACCACTTTGGTATTGGGCTGGATACGGGTGGCAATCTCTTCGCCAATCAGCGGGTCGAACCAGCTGGTGGTGACGCCGAGTTTGGCCAGAATTTTGGTGCAGAAGTCCTGGCTTGGCTCATAGGCGGTGTTGGTCATCAGCACGTGATCGCCCTGTTCGACGAACGCCAGAATCGTATTGGCGACAGCCGCCGCACCGCACGGGAAAAGAGCGCAGCCGGCGCCGCCTTCCAGCTCGCACATTGCTTCTTGTAACGAGAAATGGGTCAGCGTCCCGCGACGCCCGTAAAACAATTCGCCGTTGGCACGATTATGGGTCGCGTGTTTCTTAGCGGCTACCGTTTCAAAGACCAACGAAGAAGCACGCTGAATCACGCTGTTCACCGAACCCTGGGTAAATTTTTTACTGCGTCCGGCGTTAACCAGCGCGGTATCGAGGTGCTTATCTGCCATGTCTGTCATACCTGTTTTTATACGTCTGGACGTCTAAACTATCACGATTGTCAGCAGGGTGTAGCGTTTCCTGCACATACAGCAGAAAATATTGCCGTATTGCGCGGAGAAAACTTTTTTACTGCGTAAGCGCAAGGAAAATAAGTGTGATTTAGGTCAATATGCAAATACTAATGAGAACTACTATCAATTCGACGTTTTTTTGATATTATTGTGCTCAGATTTTGTGATTTATGTCCTGGAGATACACAGTGGGTAATAATTTGATGCAGGCGGATCTCTCCGTTTGGGGTATGTATCATCATGCCGACATCGTGGTTAAAGTGGTCATGATTGGGCTGATTCTGGCCTCCGTCGTCACCTGGGCTATTTTCTTCAGTAAGGGTGCCGAGCTTCTCGCCCATAAGCGCCGCCTCAAGCGCGAACAAAAGCTGTTAGGGGACGTTCGTTCTCTGAACCAGGCGAGTGAAGTGGCCGCGGCATTCGATGCGCGTAGCCTGAGCAGCCAACTCATCAACGAAGCGCAGAACGAGCTTGAGCTCTCTGCAGGTTCGGAAGATAACGAAGGCATTAAAGAACGTACCGGTTTCCGTCTCGAACGTCGCGTTGCGGCGGTAGGGCGTCACATGGGACGTGGTAATGGCTTCCTGGCGACTATCGGTGCAATCTCCCCGTTCGTCGGTCTGTTTGGTACCGTATGGGGCATCATGAACAGCTTCATTGGTATCGCACAGACGCAAACCACCAACCTGGCGGTCGTTGCCCCGGGTATTGCCGAAGCGCTGCTGGCGACCGCGATTGGTCTGTTCGCTGCGATTCCTGCGGTAGTTATCTATAACGTCTTCGCACGTCTTATCGGCGGCTTTAAAGCGAGCCTCAGTGACGTTGCAGCCCAGGTGCTGCTGCTGCAGAGCCGCGATCTGGATCTTAGCGCCAGCGGCGTACATCCGGTTCGTACCGCCCAGAAATTACGAGTAGGTTAATGCCCCATGGCAATGCGTCTTAATGAAAATCTGGACGATACCGGCGAAATGCATGACATCAACGTAACGCCGTTTATCGACGTTATGTTAGTTCTGCTGATTATCTTTATGGTGGCGGCCCCGCTGGCAACTGTTGATGTCAAAGTCAATCTGCCGGCTTCATCAAGCCAGCCACAGCCGCGTCCGGAAAAACCGGTTTACCTGTCGGTGAAAGCGGATAAGTCCATGTTCCTCGGCAATGATCCTATTACCGAAGACAACATGGTCTCCGCGCTGGAAACGCTGACGGAAGGTAAGAAAGATACCACCGTCTTCTTCCGTGCTGATAAGACGGTCGATTACGAAACAATGATGAAGGTGATGGATACCCTACATCAGGCAGGCTATCTGAAGATTGGTCTGGTTGGCGAAGAGACCGTCGCGAAAAAATAATCACCCCGAATGGCGCACTCTGCGCCATTCGTCTTTTATATTCTCCCCGTAGTATAAAATATTTTCCTTAAGTCTTATTATTTAACTTAAAATAGAATTAAATTTAACTGTTATTAAGCCCAGCTTAATTTATTGAATATATTTCTAGTATTAAAGTGGCTAGCCTGAAATAACCTTCCTACGCTTAATTCTGAACGCTAACAACAATATAAGCATAAATAATCTCACCTGCAGCGGGCGGAATATATGATCACCATAACGGCTTTGCGCGATGCCGATGGAGTGCATCGCGATCTGTTTTCATTATCCTCAATTCGCCGAAGAGCCGACAGGCTGTTGCTGGTGCTGGCATGGGTCATGTGGGCGATTTCGCTGGGCGTTGGTTGGATGAACGATAATCTCCATCTTGCGCTACTGGTTGCGACGACGCTATCCGCGCTGGGCTCATTGATGACTTTGCTGTTTTCCGGCACGCTGGCAACCCGCTTGGTGTACGCCTTTATTTTAATGGCCTATTCGGCGCTGCTTATTCAGCTCGGTAATGGTGAAACAGAATACCATTTTTCGGTTTTTGTCCTGCTTTCAGCGCTGCTGGCATGGCGGGATTGGCGGCCATTAATTATGGGGGCAGGGGTCATTGCGGTTCATCATCTGGTGTTTAATTATTTGCAGGAGTATGGCCTGTTTAATATTACCGTATTTATGCACACCGGCCTGCACATGGTGATCATGCACGGATTGTACGTGGTGGCGCAGACCGTATTTCTGGTGTTTCTGGCGGTTCGTATGGAGCAGGACGCACGTTCCGCCAGTGAGGTGGCGAAGCTGGCGGCGGTCATTAACCGGGAGTCTGGCTACCTGACGCTGGCGCGTGATGCGGAAACTAGCCGCTCGCCGTTTGCCCGTACTTTCAGCCTGACGCTGGACGCGATGCGTAACACGCTGGAACAGGTGAGCGGTAACGTCTCGCAATTGCTGGAGGCCTCACAGACGCTGCTGCAGCGTAATACCGCGCTGTCTGAGCGTACCGACAACCAGGCGCGTTCATTGGCAGTTACCGCCAGTGCGATGGAGCAGTTGGCCAGTGCCGCTTCGCTGACCAGCGAAAAGGCTAGCGAGGCGCGTAAACTAGCGTTGCAGGCCAGCGATGTAGCCCAACAGGGCGGTGACAATATTCGCTCGGCAATGGCCTCAATGACGCATATTCGCGATGAGTCATTAAAAATTAACGGCATTCTTGAGTTAATTGACGGTATTGCCTTCCAGACCAATATTCTGTCGCTGAATGCCTCAGTCGAAGCGGCGCGTGCCGGCGCTCACGGTAAGGGCTTTGCGGTGGTGGCTGCTGAAGTGCGCACCCTGGCGCTGCGCTGTGAGGGCGCGGCAAGGGATATCCGTCAGTTGATTGCCACCTCCGTTGAACGCACCCATCAAGGGGCTGAGCAGGTTGAACGCGCGGGAGAGACGATGACGGCGATTATCGATAACATCGACAGCCTTCAATCCTGCGTGGATGTGCTGTCATCAATGAGCGACCAGCAGCGTACCAGCGTGCTGCAAATGAAGGGCAGTATCGCGCATATTGATGCCAGCGTGCAGGAGAACGTCCGGCACGTGGCGCAGACCATTCAGGTGGCGCATGAGCAACAGCAGCATACCGGCGAACTGAAGTCGGCCATCTCTGTTTTCCGCCTGGTGTGAGAGGGCAAATTAAAAGGCAATGCTTCGGGCGGCCAAGCCATTAATGGAAGGTAAAGAGATTCAGGATTAACGGGGCGACTGTCGCTTTCGCTGCGCCGTCGCGAGGGGTTATTTCGCTCTGGAGATGACCGGCTGCTCCGGGCGTTTTTCGTCTTCTTTCTCCATTTTCAGAATGACATTTGAGGTCCGGTAATCCCCGTCGGCCAGGCCGCGGCTGATCTCGAGGGTCGCAGTCTCCCGGCTGAGCACGTGCTGATAGCAGGCTTCAGTGTGCGCGAGGATTTTGTCTCTAAGGTGGGGGTAACGCGCCATGACTTCGCACAGCGCAGAACCAAAGATCTCTTCTTTGACCTGGTAGGCATAAATTTCGCGGCGATTTTGCCACTTCATTTTGACCAGCGCCGCAGGAATGGGCGCAGACGAAGGGCTGGAGATGCGGCGGCCCTCGGCATTTTTTTCATCACGAAGCGCCTGCAGATTTCGCTGGAGAAGCGTTTCATCACTTATCTGTGGGCTTAACGTTATATTAGCCTCAGTAACATCGACAAGTTTCATACTACTTATCCGTCAGATTATAAAACAACGGCGTCGTTCTTTCCTGGGTCATTAAATTAAGCCAGATTTTATTACCATCTTCATTAATGTCCTGGGTTTTTAACTCAATAATTTGACTTAACTCCAGTGCAGAGATCTCCCCCTGTACGACTAGATTATTTAGCATAAGGGCAAAGGCTTCAATTTTAGCCACTCGATATAATCTATCTTTAATATGACGATCGCGTTCTTCCAGCAATGGGTTACGGGACTGGCCACCGCTAATCAATATCTCATCCTGCCAATCGGCAAGCGTAGCCCTCTCCGGCTCAACGAGCTGAAGCGGCTTCACATCAGTGCTCTCAGCGTCTACGGCTGAGATGCAAAAGCGGGCTGGGATAAGGGTTTCAGCTATCATATTAGTGTCATCATTCAATTGGCAGGCGCATGGTTTTTATTATAGTGAGCTTCGTTGACATTATCATGGCGCACTTTTAAAATCAAAAAAAGTGGAGAAAACCATGAGCGGTATTATTTATTTTGTGATGGTGTTGCTGTTACTCACCGTCATTATTTTATTTTTCATGTATGGCCAAAATAACGAATCCTCTGATACTGAGAATGAAACTGTTACCCCAGCAGTTGCTACGCCGTTGAACAAAGATGAAGGTGAAAATCATTTCGCCAGCTTGATGAGTACCATTACTCCGCCATGGTATTGGCGTATTAATCATGAGTATATCGATTTTCTCCAGTCGACGATTAAACGGATGTCGATTGATGAATTAAAAGAAACGCCAGGCCTGTTTGAAGCGCAGGAACGCTGCCGCGATCTCAATGGCGCCGTCTACGAATATTACGACGAGATCAAAAGGCGCTGCCTGAAGGGCGAACAGGTCACACTCGGCGACCCGGTCGTCACAACCCTTCAGCAGTGCTACCAGGAATTTGCCCAGGAAGCGTACCCCGAACTGGTTGCGCTGGTGTGGCCAGACTTCCAGCGGCCGTTCATCCGTCCTCATGATGTGTGATTTTTGCTGTTGATATTATGTTGCATAGTTGCGATATACTCTCAGCCGGATTTGACTTATCAACAGGACACTATGGAACGCTTTTTTGAGAATATGATGTATGCATCGCGCTGGATTCTGGCCCCGGTTTATTTTGGCCTTTCGCTGGGGCTGCTGGCATTAGCCATCAAGTTCTTTCAGGAGATCTTTCATGTTCTGCCGAATATCTTCAGCCTGGCCGAAGCCGATCTGATTTTGACCCTACTGTCGCTTGTGGACATGACGTTAGTCGGCGGACTGCTGGTGATGGTGATGTTCTCGGGCTATGAAAACTTCGTCTCACAGCTGGATATCAGCACTCATAAAGAGAAGCTGAACTGGCTGGGTAAGATGGATGCCACCTCGCTGAAAAATAAAGTGGCGGCGTCGATTGTTGCTATCTCTTCTATCCACCTGCTGCGGGTGTTTATGGACGCCAAAAACGTCCCGGACAACAAGCTGATGTGGTACGTGATTATCCACCTGACCTTTGTACTGTCCGCGTTTGTGATGGGTTATCTTGATAGCGTGACCCGCGCGAAAAAAGGCTGATTTCATCGTGAAGCAGGCCGGTTAGGCCTGCTAACAAAATGTTTATTTATCTGACGATGCCTGCCACAAATTCAGCTGCCCATCTGCCACGTGTTGATCAATCTGCGCGAGTTCTTCTGCGGAAAAATGCAGATTCCCCTGTGCGTTGACGTTCTCTTCAATCTGCTCCGGCCGGCTCGCGCCAATCAGTACCGATGTTACCCGAGGGTCTTTAAGCAGCCAGCTTAAGGCCATCTGCGCCATCGACTGCCCACGCTGCTGCGCCATCTCATTGAGCAAGCGTAAGCTGTTCAGATTGCTTTCGCTCAGCATGTTTTCCGTTAGGCCTCGCGCCTTTTTACCTTCTGTTTGCATGCGTGAACCGTCGGGAATGCCGTTAAGGTATTTACCGGTCAGCAGCCCTTGCGCCAGTGGCGTAAAAGCAATGCAGCCCACGCCGTTGTGTTCAAGGGTATCCAGCAGGCCGCTCTTATCCACCCAGCGGTTTAGCAGATTATAAGAGGGTTGGTGGATTAGCAGAGGGATTTTCCATTCGCGCAGTAGTTCAACCATTGCCTGAGTGCGCTCGGTCGAATAGGAAGAGATACCCACGTACAGCGCTTTGCCGCTCTGTACTGCCTGCGCCAGCGCGGCGGCGGTCTCTTCCATTGGCGTTTTCTCATCGACCCGGTGCGAGTAGAAGATATCAACGTAATCGAGTCCCATCCGCTTGAGGCTTTGGTCGAGGCTGGCCAGCAGATATTTACGCGAACCGCCGGAACCGTAAGGCCCTGACCACATGTCATAGCCCGCTTTGGTTGAGATAATCAGCTCATCGCGATAACCGGCGAAATCTTCCCGCAGCAGGCGGCCAAAGTTTTCCTCGGCGCTGCCCGGTGGTGGGCCGTAGTTATTGGCGAGGTCGAAATGAGTCATCCCGCAGTCAAAGGCTTTGCGCAGCAGCGCGCGCTGTTCGTCGAGCGCGTGGATATGACCAAAGCTGTGCCATAGACCAAGGGACAGCGCGGGAAGCTGGAGGCCGCTGCGGCCGCAGTAGCGATACTGCATACTTTCATAACGGGCTGGGTTTGCTTGCCAGGCCATAACTTCTCCTTAGTTTTTTTAAAACGCTGTTTCTACCATACGTGGTTTCGCGGGCCATGCCCGTTGGAGAGATCACACCGGTGGAAAAAGCCTGCGCTGCGCTAATGCCCTGAGTTTAAGATTGAGATACCCGGGGCGACCACCGGGTTTGGCGTCCCTCCGGGAACCACATCCCGATGTTTCCCCTAATTGCTTTATTTAAGTGAACGGTGTTGCGCGTGGTGCCTCTTTATGGGTAGCCGTTAAATAGCGCTAGCCATCGCTCAAAATATCGCTATATAATTTTATATATAACGATTGGGGAGACGAACGATGGACAACCATTTTGGCAAAGGGCTGATTGCGGGCATGAAGGCACCTTATGCCGATAGCGCACAGAAAGTTGTCGGCTTTTGCGCGGACTATAAGCGCGGTTTCGTGCTGGGCTTTTCGCACCGTATGTTTGAGAAAACCGGCGATCGCCAGCTTAGCGCCTGGGAAGCGGGGATTTTGACGCGCCGCTACGGGCTGGATAAAGACATGGTGATGGATTTCTTCAAAGAACACGACTCCAGCACCACCGTGCGCTACTTTATGGCGGGCTATCGCCTGGAAGGGCAGTAAAACCGGGTGCCTGGCACCCGGCTGAATACGCTTATTTCTGACGCTTATCTTCGGTGTTGGTGTCGAAGTCGCTGGCAGCATGACGCTCATGCAGCTGTTCATTCAACGGGCCATTGGTGCGGTTGACGATACGGCCGCGCTTCACGCCCGGGCGGCTGGCGATATCCTGCGCCCAGCGCATCACGTTTTGATAGCTTTGCGCATCGAGGAACTCGTCTGCGCCGTACACATTCCCCAGCACCACGTTGCCGTACCACGGCCAGATAGCCATATCAGCGATGGTGTACTCCTCTCCCGCCACATAGCGACCGCGTGCCAGCTGTTTGTCCAACACGTCAAGCTGACGCTTGGCTTCCATGGTGAAGCGGTTGATCGCGTACTCGATTTTGACCGGCGCATAGTTATAGAAATGGCCGAAACCGCCGCCGAGGAACGGCGCCGAGCCCTGCAGCCAGAACAGCCAGTTCAACGTTTCGGTGCGTCCTGCCGGGTCTTTTGGCAGGAAGTGACCAAATTTTTCTGCCAGGTAAAGCAGAATATTGCCGGACTCGAACACGCGGGTTGGCGGCGTGGTGGAGTGATCGCTGAGCGCCGGGATTTTTGAGTTTGGGTTCACTTCGACAAAGCCGCTGGAGAACTGGTCGCCCTCGCCAATGCGGATAAGCCAGGCGTCGTACTCCGCTTCCTTAAAGCCCGCCGCCAGTAACTCTTCCAGCATAATCGTCACTTTCTGACCATTTGGCGTACCCAGAGAGTAGAGCTGCAGTGGGTGATGGCCTACCGGCAGCGCCTGCTCGTGGGTGGCACCGGAAATAGGACGGTTGATATTGGCAAATGCGCCGCCGCTACTTTGCGTCCACTCCCAGACTTTGGGTGGCTGATAGGTGTTCTCTGACATAATCGCTCGCCTTATTTTGATGATGTGTTGAGGGTGAAAGTGTAGCAGCCTCAGGAAAAAATCCGTGCCGCCCAGATGCTGACGTCATCGCCACTGCCCAAATCTGGCTGCACCAGACCGTTAACCATAAAGGTTGGCGAGACGTGAACGCCATTTTGCCGGGCATAGCGGGCGTGCCATTTAATCTCTTTTTGCAGCTCGGGCTGGGCAAAGGCTTCCGCCAGCGGCACGCCGCTATAGCGTTCCAGACGCTCGATAATCTCCTGCGGCGTAGCCTGCATATTGGGGCCGCTGCAGTGATCGGTAAATTCAAACTCCTCGCGATGGTCGGCGACCGCTTGCATTACCTTATGCGCAGCGGCTTTGCCGTCCTGCAGGGTCGAAGCGGCAAGAATGCAGCGGACAATCACGCCGGAAAACAGATGCCACGGCTGCGACTGCAAACGAATTTTTACGCTGATCTTATCTTCACCCGCCAGCGCCAGCAGCGCATCCAGCTTATTGAAAGTCTTGACGGAAAATGGGCAGGTGGGTTCCAGAAACACCTCGAACGTGCGCGCTCCGTGGCCCCAAACCAGCGGTTGTGCCTGTAAACTCATGCGGACTCCTGATGTCATTGATGTCGATTTTTCGGAGGATTATTTTTCCCTGCGATAGGTCATCCTCGCATACTCGGGTGTATGATTAATCCACTTTTGTCGGATAAATTTCAACGTTCAGGCGAGTCAATCGCACGGTATGTTTGAGGAAGGTTCATGAATACGGGAAGTACCAATAGTGACGCCCCATTTGGCACGTTGTTGGGGTATGCGCCGGGTGGCGTAGCCATTTACTCTTCGAATTACAGCAGCTTAAAGCCAGGCGACATGCCTGACGACGCATCGTTTCGCAGCTACATCGACAACGAATACATGGGCTACAAGTGGCAATGTGTCGAATTTGCCCGCCGCTTCCTGTTTATCACCTACGGATTTGTCTTCACCGACGTCGGCATGGCCTACGAGATCTTCTCGCTACGCTATCTGCGCCAGGTGGTGAACGATGCCATTCTCCCGCTGCAGGCTTTCGCCAACGGTTCCCGTCGCCCGCCGCTCGTCGGCTCGCTGCTTATCTGGCAGAAGGGCGGCGAGTTCAACGAAACCGGCCACGTTGCGGTCATTACCCAGCTGCTTGGCAACAAGGTGCGCATCGCCGAGCAAAACGTGCTGCACTCGCCGCTGCCTGCAGGCCAACAGTGGACCCGTGAATTAACGCTTGAAGTCAAAGACGGTCACTACATTCTGCATGACACATTCGACGATACCAACATTCTCGGCTGGATGATTCAGACCGACGACGCTCGCTTTAGCCTGCCGCAGCCAGCGATTGCCGGTGAGGCGCTGAAGTTGGGCGGGGCGCGTCTGGATAACCATGGACAGTTTGATGGCGAGTGGCTGGATGAGTGCGACTCGCTGCAAAAAGCCTACGTCGCGGCGAACGGTCACGTGATTAACCGCGACCCGTACCAATATTTCACCATGACGGAAAGCGCCGAACAGGAGCTGATTAAAGCGACCAACGAGATGCATCTGATGTATCTCCACGCCACCGACAAAGTGATGCGTGATGACAATCTGCTGGCGCTGTTTGATATTCCGAAAATCCTCTGGCCGCGTCTGCGTCTATCATGGCAGCGCCGCCGCCACGACATGATCACCGGGCGGATGGATTTCTGTATGGATGAGCGTGGGCTGAAGGTTTATGAATACAATGCCGACTCCGCGTCTTGTCATACGGAAGGTGGTCTGATCCTCGAACAGTGGCTGAAAACAGGCTATCAGGGCACCGGCCATAACCCGGCGGAAGAGCTGCTGAGTGAGCTGGTGGGAGCGTGGAAACACAGCCTCGCCAGACCATTCGTGCACATCATGCAGGACAAAGATCTTGAAGAGAACTATCACGCCCAGTTTATGCAGCGTGCGCTGACCCAGGCGGGCTTTGAATGCAAAATTCTTTACGGCCTTGATGAGCTGCGCTGGGATGCGGCAGGCCAGCTGATAGATGGCGATGGACGTCTGGTGAACTGCGTGTGGAAAACCTGGGCATGGGAAACCGCCATCGAACAGGTGCGTGAAGTCAGTGAAAGCGAGTACGCGGCAGTGCCGATTCGTACCGGTCACCCGGATAACGAAGTACGCCTGATTGATGTTCTGCTACGACCGGAAGTCATGGTCTTTGAGCCGCTGTGGACGGTGATCCCTGGCAACAAAGCAATCCTGCCGGTGCTGTGGTCGCTGTTCCCGAACCACCCGTATCTGCTGGATACCGATTTTGAGGTCAGTGAACATCTGGCGAAAACCGGCTACGCCGTGAAGCCGATCTCCGGCCGCTGCGGCAGCAACATCGATCTGGTCAGCGGTCACGATCAGCTGCTGGATCAGACCAGCGGTAAATTTGTCGACCGAAAAAATATTTACCAGCAACTTTGGTGCTTGCCAAACGTGGCGGGAAAATATATTCAGGTATGTACCTTTACCGTTGGCGGTAACTATGGCGGCACCTGCCTGCGGGGCGATGACTCTCTGGTGATTAAAAAAGAGAGCGATATCGAACCGCTGGTCGTCATTAAAGATAACGAATAAATGCGGATGAGTAGCCCGACGTCGCTGCGTTTGACCGGGCTACTTTTAAAAATCCGCTGGCAATAAACACAACAACAAGACAGAAAAGGAAAATACTATGCACGATCGGCGCCTCGCCGTCCGCGCGGGTGAACTCAAGCCCTCCGCCGTCCGCGAACTCTTAAAGCACAGTAAATTACCCGGCGTGATTTCTCTTGGTGGCGGTATTCCGGCCCCGGAGCTTTTTGATACCGAAGGGCTGGAGCTGGCGGTGCAGAAGGTGATGAGCGAGCGCTTCAACGACGCGTTCCAGTATGGTTTGACCGAAGGCTATCCGCCGCTGCGTCAAGCCGTCAGCGAGCTGTGTCAGGCACGCGGCGTGGCCTGTCAGGCGAGTCACTTGTACATCACTTCCGGTTCACAGCAGTCGCTGGATATCGTGGCGCGCACGCTGCTCGATCCGGGCGATGCGATTGTCGTTGAACGTCCAACCTATCTGGCGGCCCTGCAGGTTTTCCAGCTGGCGCAGGCCAATATTCTCAGCGTCGATACCGATGACAATGGCATGCTGGTCGAACAGCTCGCTGAGCTGCTGACCACCACCACCGTTAAAGCGGTCTATCTGGTACCGACTTTCGGCAACCCTGGCGGTAAGACTCTGAGCGACGATCGTCGCCGTCGCCTGGTCGAACTGGCTAAGCAGCACGATTTTGTGATCATCGAAGACGATCCGTACGGTGAGATCAGCTTTACCGATGAAGTGCAGCGCCCGCTGTATCAGCACGCCGTAGAATTGGGCTGCGAAGATCAGGTGGTGTATACCTCAACCTTCTCCAAGATCCTGGCGCCAGGGATGCGTATTGGCTGGATCGTCATGCCGGACTGGTTGGCGCAGCAGACGGTGATCGTCAAGCAGGCCGCCGATCTGCATACCAACATGCTGTCGCAGGTGATCACCGCTGAGTACCTCAGCATGAATCGTTTGGAGAGCCAGATTGCGCTGATTCGTGAAGACTATCGTAAGAAGTGCAATGCATTGGCTAACGCGTTGGAAAGCCGTCTGGGTGAACATCTGGAGTTCAGTCGTCCAAAGGGGGGGATGTTCCTGTGGGCGCGTTTCCGCTATCCGTTTGATACTATGCAGTGGCTGAATAAGACGCTGGAAAATGGCGTGGTGTACGTGCCGGGCGAAGCGTTTTACAACGACAATCCGGATACCCGCACTCTGCGTTTATCCTACTCGACTGTCTCTGAAGAAGGGCTGATGACCGCGGTAGAACGTCTGGCGAAGTCACTGTAATACGCTATGTTCCGCGCCATTTATTGGCGCGGAACCTTATCCGTTGTTATTCCGGATCGGCAATTCTATCGTCTAACCAAACCAGCATCAGCGTTGCCAGAATGGCGACGGCGGCGGTGCCAATAAATAACCACATAACCAAATCCTCAGCTTATTGTTCTTATTATTCTGCTGTTCACTAACGCGTGCGCTTTACTCATCGTCGACATCGTAGGGCCCAGGTGAAAAATCAGCGATGAAAATAAGAGGTTGTTCGTATCAGATCAACCCCTTTTTTCGTGTGGGACCGCCTGTTTAGCGCATGCTTTGGGTGATGGGATATGCCACCTGCAGGGAGCGGCCGTCTAACCCGTACAGCGTAGAGCGCGCGTACTCCGTGAAGAGGAAATCTTTAACCCAACGAAATTGCTACCGTATTCAGTATTGAAATAGCCTACAGAATAAGCGGTAAAAATGAGTCAGGGTGTTCAGGGTGTAAACGGCTATCAAGGGCCGGCGGGTGGATGGGGCGCGGTCAAAGCAGTGACGGCGTCGGTATTTTCTCAGAAGGCCGTCGCGCGCGATATTATTGCCATGTTCAGGATGAACCAGGTTAAAGGTTTCGACTGTCCGGGCTGCGCGTGGCCTGACCCTGGGCATCGGTCACCCATGGAACTGTGCGAAAATGGTGTGAAGGCCGTCTCCTGGGAAACGACCAGCAAAAAGGCCTCGCCGGCGTTTTTCCGTCAGCATTCGGTGGCTGAACTCTGGAATTACAGCGACTATGAGCTAGAGAATATTGGCCGCCTGACGCATCCGATGAAGTATGACCGCGCTACCGACCGCTGGCAGGCGGTGGAATGGCAGCAGGCGTTTGCGGAAATCGGTGAGCGCTTGCGCAGCTATGATTCTCCGGAACAGGTAGAGTTTTATACCTCCGGGCGTACCTCCAATGAAGCGGCCTTCCTCTATCAACTGTTTGCCCGCGAATACGGCAGTAACAACTTCCCCGACTGCTCTAATATGTGCCATGGGCCGACCAGCGCCGGACTGACTGAGTCAATTGGCATGGGCAAAGGCACCGTCGAGCTGGAGGATTTTGAGCACTGCGATTTGGTGATTTGTATCGGCCATAATCCGGGTACTAATCATCCGCGCATGCTCACGACGCTTCGGGAAGTGGCGCAGCGCGGCGCGCGAATTATTTCCATCAATCCGCTGGCTGAGCGGGGGCTTGAGCGCTTTAGTTTTCCGCAAAGCCCCACCGATATGCTCAAAGGTCATTCCACCGTTCTGAGCAACGATTACTATCAGGTCAAAATGGGCGGTGATGCTTCGCTGCTCAAAGGGGTGATGAAAGCGCTGATTGAGATGGATGAGGCCAGAATTTTGCTGGGGGAGGCGCCGTGTCTCGACCGCGCGTTTCTGACTCAGCACACCGATGGCTATCAGGCGTTGTATGACGATTTGCACCAGTGCCGCTGGGCGGATCTGGAGAATGATTCAGGGCTGACGCGCAGTCAGATGGAAGATCTGGCGTACCGCTACGATAAATCGAAGGCGACGATCGTCTGCTACGGTTTGGGGATCACTCAGCATAAGAACGGTACCGAGAACGTCCAGCAATTGGTTAATCTGTTGCTGTTAAAAGGCAATATGGGTAAGCGCGGTGCGGGGATTTGTCCGCTGCGCGGCCATTCCAACGTGCAGGGCGATCGCTCGGTGGGTATTAACGAAGCCGCATCGGAAACGTTTCTTCTGCGTCTTGAAGCCCGCTTCAATATCAACGTGTCGCGTAAACATGGACGCTCAAGCGTAGAGAGTATTCGCGCCATCGAGCGAGAAGAAGCGAAAGCGCTTATCTGCATGGGCGGCAATCTGGCGGTAGCGATGCCGCAACCGCAGCGCACTTTTGAGGCGATGAAAAAGCTGGATCTACAGGTTCATGTGGCGACCAAGCTGAATCGCTCACATCTGCTGCTGGCAAAGCACAATTATCTGCTGCCTGCACTGGGGCGTACCGAACGCGATTTGCAGGCCAGTGGGATCCAATCAGTCACCGTCGAGGACTCCATGTCGATGGTGCATGCCTCCTGTGGCGCGCTGAAGCCGGCTTCACCGTGGTTGAAGTCGGAACCCGCTATTGTGGCGGAACTGGCGCGGGCGACGCTGCCGAATTCGCCGGTAAACTGGGAGGCGCTGTGCGGCAGCTACGATCTTATCCGTGAAGCGATAGCTGACGTCATCCCGGCATTTGCCAACTATAACGCGCGCATTGCTCGCCCCGGCGGTTTTCGGATGGATACCCCAGCCTCACGCCGGGAATGGCATACCGCCACCGGCAAAGCCAATTTTGTAGTCAGCCGACAGCAAGCCGTTGAACGCGACAAGCAGCCCGCCGGGGCGCTGGTACTGGCCACGCTGCGCAGTCACGATCAGTACAACACCACGATCTATGGGATGAACGATCGCTATCGTGGGATCACCGGGCGTCGTGACGTGGTGTTTTTAAGCCAGGCAGAAACCGATGCGCGCGGCTTGGTTGAAGGCGATGTGATTAATTTGCTGGCGTTGGATGATAACGGCCAGCCGGATGCGAATCGTGCTATGTACGGGCTAACGGTAGTGGTCTACAGCATGGCCGCAGGGTCAATCGGTGCCTATCTGCCGGAGGCTAACGTGTTGTTATCGCTGGATGCAGTGGACAGACAAAGCCTGACACCAGCGTATAAGAGCGCGCCGGTTATCATCCGCAAAGCGTAGTCTCGCACTCTCTCCAACAAGAGCGAGTTGTTAACAAACGGATTCACCGGGCGCTTCAAAGCCGCTTTTCGCTATCGTCAGAGGGGGGTATCGCAGAGATGCATGCCGCCCCGTTTTCCTTTCTGAGCGACCCTTCTTCATATTCTCCCGCCTGTAAGCGCATTTTGTACTCTCTGTAGAGTATCTATCAGAAGACAATATTACCTCTAAATGACTATTTTATTGATGATGAACCTCTTAAGGTCAATTTTCCTATTTTTGATGCCGGGCACGTTAATTGATTTAAATCAATTAACCAATGTGTAACAATTAAGTTAAATCATGAAGCTGAACATGATGTTTACATAACATTACAATTTGGTGTTGATGCACATCAATACGAGTAATTTCTTATTATTAGAATAATCCTAAAAGCAAAATGTCTATTTGCTTGATCTACCTGTTTTTATTAAATAATTGATCGATCAAGACGATCCATATTCATTAAATTAATAGACAATATCTATCAGTAACAATAAATTGATCGTTTTTGACGATGCAATACTGCTGTGTATATAATCGTCCCGAGTTTGGATAGTACGGTTTTAGCATTATGAGAAACGGATGCTAAATAAGGTCTGACCAGGATGTTGGGGTAATATATGAGGCAGTGTATTATCTCGGATAACAGTTTTTTCCTTTTGGCATTACAAGATGATGAAGTTATTCAGGATGGTAATATTGCAATAATCCACTCCTGGCAATTGCAGTCGCAATGTTACTTACGAACTTCCGTCAGTGATGTAATTGTGCTTTATATCTCTGATATCGTAGAAAGACATCGCATACTCAGTTTATTAGCTTCACGAGATTCTCATTGCCGAATCATACTGTTATACAAGATGGATGTTTCTTCCGGATATGTTTTTCAGGGGCCGTTTCCATGGCTAATTCCTGAGAAAATAGGCTTTACGGAGCTGTACTCATGCCTGTGCGAGGCAAGTGAAACTATTTTCAATCAGAGAGAATTCTCTGAGAGGGAGCGTATTGTCTTTCGTTATTTTTGTGAGGGGTATTCTGTATCACAAATAAATGAAATGGCAGGGTTCAACGAAAAGCATATCTATTACTTAAGACAAAAAACGAAAAAAATGTTTGGCCTGAGGGGTAATAACGCAGCCACCATGTCATTTTATATGGATATTTCTAAGCTTAACCGCAGGTGGTGATTCCACCATCTGATATCCAGACTGAATTGCTATTGGCGGCAGTTTTCTCGCATTGGTCAATTATGTGCGACAGATAATTTATCTGCCGTCACGGCCCAGCATTGCTTTTCAAAAAACGAGAATAATATTCTCAATTTCAATTAACAAGGAGTTGGTTTCATGGGAATTAATAAAGCTGCGCTGGTTGTCATCTCTGCTCTGTCCCTGGCTTCGACGGCTGCGTTGGCTGCGGATCCTACCACGGTCAACGGCGGTACGGTGCATTTCAAAGGTGAAGTCGTCAACGCCGCCTGTGCGGTGGATGCAGGCTCTGTCGATCAGACTGTACAGATGGGCCAGGTTCGTTCCGCAAAACTGGCAACGGCTGGCAGCACCAGTTCATCCGTTGGCTTCAACATTCAGTTGGATGATTGCGACACCAGCGTTTCTACCAAAGCGTCCGTAGCATTCTCCGGTAATGCGGTAGATACCACCAACAACACCGTACTGGCTCTGCAGGGTTCTGCGGCAGGCAGCGCAACCAACGTTGGCGTGCAGATCCTCGATAACAAAGGCACCCCGCTGGCACTCGATGGCGCAACCTTCAGCGCCGCTACCACGCTGAACGATGGCACTAACGTCATTCCGTTCCAGGCTCGCTACTACGCAACGGGTGCTGCCACTGCCGGTACCGCTAACGCCGATGCGACCTTCAAAGTTCAGTACGAGTAATTGATTTGGCAAGGAAGCCCTCAGAGCCAGGATGGCTCGTTATCCGCGATGGAACGGAGGTGATAGCAATGGGAAGGGTGAAGTCGGGGCTGATTTTACTGTTGCTCCCAACGGCCGTACTGGCGGGAAATCGCTGGAACGTCACGGTTCCAGGCGGAGGAATGCGCTTTCAAGGGCAGATTATTGCCGAAGCCTGCAGCGTCGATGCGGGCGATCGTCTGATGACGGTCAATATGGGGCAAATCAGCAGCCAACGCTTTCGAGCGGCTGGGGAAGATGCTAGCCCGGTTCCGTTTGATATCCATCTCGTGGACTGCAACACGGAAGTCAGTCAGCACGTTGGTGTGTCTTTTCAAGGGGTTGCTGATGGCAAGGACCCCGATGTGCTCTCGGTGGGTGAAGGGGCCGGAATTGCCACTGGTATCGGCGTCGCCTTGTTTGATAGCGAAGGCAGCCTGATACCGCTGAACGGCGAACCAACACGTTGGGCAAAGCTTTATGACGGCCCGACCACGCTGCATTTTGTCGCGAAATATCGTTCGACGGAGCGGCAGGTCACCGGCGGTGTTGCGAATGCGCAGGCCTGGTTTTCATTGACCTACCAATAATTAATCAGCAGTCAGACCGAAGACAGGAAATAACGGTGAGTACAACAAGGGTAAACATGAAAAACACAGGGGCAACGGTACGCAGCTTACTGGCCGGCGTGCTGATGATAGCCGCCATTGGAATGGCGCCGCGTGCAGAAGCCGGAGTGGCGCTGGGCGCAACTCGCGTGATTTATCCAGCCGGACAAAAACAGGTTCCGCTGGCGGTCACCAACAATGATGACAGCAGTACGTATCTGATTCAGTCATGGGTTGAGAATGCCGATGGCGTGAAAGATGGGCGCTTTGTGGTGACGCCACCGCTTTTCGCTATGCAGGGTAAGAAAGAAAACACCCTACGTATTCTTGATGCCACTAACAACCAACTGCCTCAGGACCGGGAAAGCCTGTTCTGGATGAACGTAAAAGCCATTCCGTCGATGGACAAGTCGAAGCTCGGTGACAACACGCTGCAGTTAGCCATTATCAGCCGTATCAAACTTTATTATCGCCCGGCCAAACTGGCGCTGTCGTCCGATCAGGCAGCGGAAAAACTGACGTTCCGTCGTGGAGCGGGCACGCTCACGCTGGTTAACCCGACACCATATTACCTGACGGTAACCGAACTGAATGCGGGCACGCGTGTGCTGGAAAACGCGCTGGTACCACCGATGGGGGAAGCCCAGGTGAAATTACCGGCTGATGCCGGTCGTGACATTACCTACAAGACCATCAATGACTATGGCGCGCTCACCGCGCGTATGAAAGGTATCGTGCAATAACGAAGAGGAACCCAGTCTTCCTCATTAATAAAATAAGAACTGACAGCCGGGCGTTTTCGAACCGGAGGGACCATGTCATATCTGAAATTTGGACTCGCCCATTTGGAGTCCTTGCGCATGCAGCGCTCCGCTTCACTTTCAGCCGGTAGCCAGAGCCTGCTGATGGTTTTGTTGGCGACATCAATCTTTCCGGTTCAGGCGGAGCTGTATTTTAACCCGCGTTTTCTCGCCGATGACCCGGCAGCGGTGGCTGACCTTTCTAGCTTTGAGAAGGGACAGGAACTGCCGCCGGGAACCTACCGCGTCGACATCTACATGAATGATGGCTATATGACCACCCGCGATGTCACCTTCAGCGCGGGTGAAAAAGGCCATGGCTTAATGCCGTGCCTGACGCGCGGGCAGCTCGTCAGCATGGGGCTGAATACGGCGGCCGTCAGCGGCATTAACGCGCTGGCCAGCGAAACCTGTGTACCGATAACCGAGATGATTAAAGATGCCACAATCCGTTTAGACGTGGGCCAGCAGCGGCTGTATCTGACCATCCCTCAGGCCTTTATGGGTAATCAGGCGCGCGGCTATATCCCGCCGGAGCTGTGGGATAACGGGATCACTGCCGGGCTTTTGAACTACAACTTTACCGGCAACAATGTCCGCAATGATATCGGCGGCAGCAGCCAGTATGCCTACCTGAACCTGCAAAGCGGCGTCAATCTCGGGGCCTGGCGGCTGCGGGATAACTCGACCTGGAGCTATACCAGCGGCGGCAGCGCCTCGAGCAACGAGAATAAATGGCAGCACGTTAACACCTGGCTTGAACGCGATATTACGCCGATACGTTCACGTTTGACGCTGGGCGATAGCTATACCAACGGTGACGTGTTTGACGGCATTAACTTTCGCGGTGCGCAGCTGGCCTCCGATGACAACATGCTGCCAGATAGTCAGAAAGGCTTTGCGCCGGTGATTCACGGCATTGCGCGCGGAACGGCGCAGGTGTCGGTGAAACAAAACGGCTACGAAATTTACCACAGCACGGTTCCGCCGGGCCCTTTCACCATTAACGATCTCTACGCCGCAGGTAACGGCGGCGACTTGCAGGTGTCGATTAAAGAAGCGGATGGCAGCAGCCAGAACTTCACCGTCCCTTACTCCTCGGTGCCGGTATTACAGCGCGAAGGTCACACCCGCTATGCCATTACCGCCGGAGAATATCGCAGTGGTAACGATCAGCAAGAAGAGCCTTCGTTCTTCCAAAGCACATTACTGCACGGGCTTCCGGCGGGATGGACGCTGTATGGCGGCACGCAGCTGGCGGATCGCTATCGCGCCTTCAACATGGGGCTGGGGAAAAATATGGGGGATTGGGGCGCGCTGTCGATGGATATTACCCAGGCCAATGCCACGCTTCCCGATGACAGCCAACACCAGGGGCAGTCGGTGCGTTTCCTCTATAACAAATCGCTCAGCGAACTTGGCACCAACATTCAGCTGGTGGGCTATCGCTATTCCACTCGCGGCTATTTTAGTTTTGCCGACACCACCTACCGTCGAATGAGTGGCTATGACGTGGAAACCCAGGATGGGGTTATCCAGGTGAAACCGAAATATACCGATTACTACAACCTTGCTTACAGCAAACGCGGCAAAGTTCAGGTCAGCGTGACGCAGCAGCTTGGGCGTACGGCGACGCTATACGTGAGCGGTAGTCATCAGACCTACTGGGGAAGCAACAGCGCGGATGAGCAACTTCAGGTGGGGTTGAATACTGCCGTCGATGACATCAACTGGACCTTAAGCTACAGCCTGACCAAAAGCGCCTGGCAAGAGGGCCGCGATCAGATGCTGGCGGTGAACGTGAATATCCCGTTCAGCCACTGGATGCGTTCGGATAACACTTCCGCGTGGCGCCAGGCCAGCGCCAGCTACAGCATGTCCAATGATATGAAAGGGCGAATGACCAATCTGGCTGGCCTGTATGGCACCGTGCTGGAAGACAACAACCTCAGCTACAGCGTACAGACCGGTTACGCGGGAGGCGGCGAGGGCAATAGCGGTGGCTCGGGCTATGCCGCGCTGAACTACCGCGGTGGCTACGGCAACGCCAACGTTGGCTATAGCCATAGCGACGGTATCAAACAAGTTTATTACGGCATGAGCGGCGGCGTACTTGCCCACGCCAACGGCATTACCTTTGGTCAACCGCTTAACGATACCGTAGTGCTGATTAAAGCGCCGGGTGCCGAAGGGACCAAAGTGGAAAACCAGACCGGGGTACGGACCGATTGGCGCGGTTATGCGGTGCTGCCTTATGCCACCGAATACCGCGAGAACCGCGTGGCGCTCGACACCAATAGCCTCGCCGATAACGTCGATCTGGACGATGCGGTGGTCAACGTGGTGCCGACCCACGGTGCGATTGTGCGTGCGGAGTTCAAGGCGCAGGTCGGGATGAAGCTGTTGATGACGCTAACTCGCGGCGGTAAACCGGTGCCGTTTGGCGCAATGGTCAGTGCCGAAAATAACCAAAACACCAGCATCGTGGCGGATAACGGCCAGGTCTATCTCAGCGGTATGCCGCCGGAAGGGAAGGTGCGGGTTAAATGGGGGGAGGGCGCAGCAGGCAGTTGTACGGCGAGCTACCGTGTCCCACCGCAAAGCCAGCAACAGTTGCTTACCCAGCTTTCAGCGGTGTGCCACTAAGGAGAGGCTCATGAGCAAAATCGGTTTCCTGCCGGGCGTTTTCCTCGCGCTGGCAGCAGCAAATGCCAGTGCGTCTGACAGTACCATTACCATCAGCGGCTACGTCAAAGATAACGGCTGTGCCGTGGCGGGTGAATCCAAAGATTTTACCGTCGATCTGATGGACAACGCGGCCAAGCAGTTTGGCTCGGTGGGAGCGACTACGCCGCCAGTGCCGTTTCGCATTGTGCTTTCACCGTGCGGCAATTCGGTCACGGCGGTAAAGGTTGGCTTTATTGGCATTAGCGATAACGAAAATACGCGCTTGCTCAAACTGGATAGCGGTACCTCGGCGGCAGCGGGAATGGGGATTGAAGTCATGAACGGGCAGCAAACCACGTTGCCCATCAACGCCGCCTCATCGTCCATTCCATGGACCACGCTGACGCCGGGCCAGAGCAACACGCTCAATTTCTACGCCCGCCTGATGGCAACGCAGATACCGGTGACGCCGGGCCATGTGAACGCTACGGCAACCTTTACCCTTGAGTTTCAGTAAGCGGAGGCTTTGATGCAACGGTTTCATATCGGATGGCTATTAGCGGCCGCACTCAGCGTTTTTTGTTCTGCGCCACGGGCCGCCGACGTGACGATCACCGTCAACGGCAAGGTGGTAGCAAAACCCTGCACGGTCTCCACCGTCAACGCTACCGTCGAGCTTGGCGATCTCTACACTTTCAGCCTGACAGCCGCAGGATCGTCCTCGTCATGGCATACCGTCGGTCTCGATCTCAGCAATTGCCCGGTGGGGACTTCGCGGGTCACCGCCAGTTTTAGCGGAACCTCGGACAGTACCGGTTACTACAAAAACCAGGGCACCGCCGGAAATATCCAACTGGAGCTACAGGATAACAGCGGCAATACCCTGAATACCGGTGCCACAACGACGGTACAAGTTGATGAGGCGTCGCAGTCCGCACATTTCCCGCTGCAGGTTAGAGCGTTGTCGGTTAACGGCGGCGCGACCCAGGGAACCATTCAGGCGGTGATTAATGTCACCTACACCTACGCCTGACCAGGAGAGAACGTTGATGAAAAAAATGATAACCCTGCTGACCACGCTACTGCTGATGGGCTGGTCGCTGAACGCCTGGTCTTTCGCCTGTAAAACGGCGAGTGGGGCAACGATTCCGATTGGCGGTGGTAGCGCCAATGTCTACGTGGATCTGGCGCCAGCGGTCAGCGTCGGGCAAAACCTAGTGGTCGATCTCTCGACGCAGATTTTCTGCCATAACGACTACCCGGAAACCATCACCGACTACGTGACGCTTCAGCGTGGTTCAGCCTATGGCGGTATTCTGGCGAGCTTCTCCGGTACGGTGAAATACAACGGCGTGAGCTATCCGTTCCCGACGACGACGGAAACTGCGCGACTCACCTACAACTCAAAAACAGATAAGCCGTGGCCTACGGTACTTTACCTGACGCCAATCAGTTCTGCGGGCGGGGTGGCGATTACCGCCGGCACGCTCATCGCAGTACTGATTCTTCGCCAGACCAACAATAAAGACGCCGATGACTTTCAGTTTGTGTGGAACATCTATGCCAACAATAACGTGGTGGTGCCTACCGGCGGCTGCGACGTCTCGGCGCGTAATGTGACGGTGACGCTGCCAGATTATCCCGGCTCCACGGCCATTCCGCTGACGGTTTACTGCGCGCAGAGCCAGAAGCTGGCGTATTACCTTTCCGGTACGACGGCAGATTCCGCAAACTCTATCTTCACCAATACCGCCTCAGCGGCACCCGCGCAGGGGGTTGGCGTGCAGTTGACGCGTAATGGCAGCATTTTACCAGCAAACAGCACCGTGTCGCTCGGTACAGTCAGCACCTCGGCGGTGAGCCTGGGCTTAACGGCAAACTATGCGCGCACGCAGGGGCAGGTGACGGCGGGCAACGTGCAGTCGATTATTGGGGTGACGTTTGTGTATCAGTGATGGGGTATCCCCGACGCTGAGAAAATGAGCACCTTATGTCAGTTGAAGGGGCAAATCTGAACCTGCTTACCGGGTTGGTGCAGGAGGAGGGTAAGGGTAATTTACCAAGATAAGACAGGCAGTTAAGCGCTAGCAGACATTCTCTTGCGGTAAAATCATGCTATGTTTCAGGTCCTGGATTATTAGCCGTTTTGAGGACATTTGCGTGTTCAATCGCATCGACTCGTTTTTGATAAGCCCTCCTGTCACTCACCTCGTTGGGATGAGGCGTGGCGGGCTTGAGTTTCTCTGGTTTGGTATCAAAGAACTCCGTGCCTGCCTTTTCGCTGGCCTGTTTTTCTTTGCGATATTCTGCGTCCCTCGTACAGGTCTGCTGGGGATTGCTCGCTACGATCTTCTGCTGCTGATTGCGCTGGCTATCCAGTTCATTATGGTGGCAACCCGATTGGAAACATGGGATGAGCTGAAGGCGATTACGCTCTTCCACATTCTTGGTTTTGGGCTTGAACTCTTCAAAACGTCGTCGGCAATTGGGTCATGGCATTACCCTGAAGCGGGATGGAGCAAACTGGGGGGCGTGCCATTATTCAGCGGGTTTATGTACGCCGCCGTTGGCAGCTACATTATTCAATGCTGGCGTCTTTTCGATCTGAAGATTCGCCACCATCCTCCTATTCTCTTCGCCGTTCTGCTCTCCCTGGCTATCTACGTCAATTTCTTTTCTCACCACTTCATCGGTGATTATCGCTGGTATATCGCCTGCGTGGCCGTAGGGCTTTATGCTCGCTCCAGCGTTATTTTTACACCGTATGACAGACCTTACCGTATGCCGTTACTGGTGGCTTTTATTCTGATTGGCTTCTTTATTTGGCTCGCTGAAAATCTCGGTACGCTGTTTGGTGTCTGGCAGTATCCGAATCAGATAGGAGCGTGGGCGACCGTGCATGTGGGGAAATGGGGCGCGTGGTCAATGTTGGTGATGATGACGTTTACCATCACACTTTTTTTGAAGGATATTAAGAAGCGAATTCATATCGCGCACTAGTTTTGGCGATGAGTTGCTGCGCGGCGAATAATTGAATCGGGGACACAGTAATTATCAAAACACGAGTCTGATTTGACCCAGGTTAATACAAATAATCTTTACCCGTATGCGTAAAACAAAAAGTCAGTAAGTCGTTATTATTACGTGTAATACAGGCAGGGATAACATGATTTATACTGTACTTAAATACAGTATTGACAGGCGGTTTATAACGAGTAGATTGGCCTTATCGGGAGTAAGGAATTAAGTTAAGTGTTCCTAACCGATATGCCTTTACGAGGCAAAGTAAGATGCGATAAAGGCCATGAAATGTCTTTTGTTTGGGTTCTTCAGCATTGAGCAGAAAATTGAGTCTCTGTGCGAAGAGGTTTTAAGGCCATGTAGTAAAGCTCTACAATCGCATAATGTGGACGATGGCGCGATGATGTAACGCCTTGTTGTTGATGGTTATTTCGCGGTTGGGTTGATGGCCGATACGGCATCTCAAAACGGCGAAGATAGTAAGGCAACGCATCAAAGAGTATATATCGCGCGGGTGATGTATTTATTGAGAAAAATCGTAATGATAATTCTTAATAAAAAAAACAGGATAGAAATTTTTCTAATAGGATTTCAGGAGGCTAGCAATATCTGAAGTGCTGAAATATCCTGTAAATATCTACATCTTTAGCAGTAGAATCAAATAACTAAGTTGATTAATGTTAAACCTTAATTTGAAAGTATCTTAAAAGCCCCGGTGTTTTATCGCTGGGGCTTTTTCATTTTTCGGCTTAAAATTATCAGCCAGGTATTTAACGTATTGATTATGCTGTAAGTCGCTATTTTCCCTGGTGTCTTGAATGGCGAACACCATTTACTTAATCAAAGCGATTAGGGGAAACGCCGGGTCTCTCAATCTCAAACTCACGATTTTGGGGCTTCTAAATAGTGGTGCCCGGACTCGGAATCGAACCAAGGACACGGGGATTTTCAATCCCCTGCTCTACCGACTGAGCTATCCGGGCAACGGGGCGCATTAAACCGTAATCGCCTCGACTCGTCAACGAAATTTATAAAATTTGCGGCGAGTTGCACAATCTATCACCACTTCACGCAGTTAGCACTACTTTTCAGGCAAAAAATGCCGTCCAGGCGGCGGAAATCGGCATAGCCAGCAGGAGCGCGGGCAGCATGTTGACCACTGCAAACATCTTGATGCCGCAGATGCGCAGGCCGGTTGCCAGCAGTAACAGCCCGCCAACGGCGGTAAAATCGGCCATCATCGCCGGGGTGGTGAGCGGTAGTATCAGGAAAGCGCAGAATGCCAAAGAGAGCTGGATAATCAGCATCGGCACGCTGATGGCGCAGACGGCAAAACCCAGCGAGCAGGCAAAAATCATCGCGGTAAAGAAATCGAGGAAGGATTTGGCAATCAGAATCGTGGGGTCACCGGTCATGCCTTCATGCATCGAACCAAAAATCCCGGTGCCGCTGGCGCAAAACAGCACGATGATGGCAACGAAGCTCTGAATAAAGTTCTCTTGTTGGCTACTTTGCCCGGGTTTACTCATCCGCTTTTGTACGCGAGAGACAGCGTTGTTAATGCCTTTTTCCAGGAAACAAAACTCGCCAATCAGCGCGCCGACCAGCGTTGCCAGCACCATCACCGGCATGTTTGCACATTTGATCACCAGCAGCAGACCAATACCCAGCGAGGCCAGACCAAAAATAGAGGTCATGGAAACGCGGACTCGTTCCGGTAACCGCTGGCTCAGCAGCGCGCCGAGAAGCCCGCCCACCAGCACCGCGCCTGCATTGATAAAAGGTCCAATAACCACATTCACTCCTGTTATTTATCGCTGAATCCTGCATTATTATGGACTGATTAATCGGTTCAGTGGCTATTTTCCTTGAAGTAAATGCATAAAGATTTCGTCTTGCACCCTCTGAATAAAGGTGCAATGATTGCGCGAATTTTCTCCTTTCCTGATAGGGGGCAGCCTGCAATGACATTCTTGCCATTACATCGCCAATGCCGCTTCGCTGGCTTGCGAAGGCTCTCCCGTTCCTTTGTGCTGAATTCTCCGCTCACCATGCGGTGACGGCAACGCACGCTCACTGCAGGACAACAGTAAGATTAGACGACGTCTGCTTTTACTGATGTCTGGCGGTCGGAGCTGTATTCAGCTGCACCCAGACGCTTCGTGGGGCAAAGCTTGAGGCTTTGCCCGGGGCTTTTATTCACCCTCTACGGGTCGTTGCGCTTATGAAATCAATGAATATTGCTGCCAGTCGTGAACTGGTCTCTCGTCTCTCCACCCACCGCGGCGTAGTGGCGCTGGATAGCACCGACTTTACCGATGTGGCAGCAGTCGTCATTACGGTGGCCGATAGCCACAGCGGCATTCTGGCACTTCTCAAACGTACCGGTTTTCATCTGCCGGTATTCGTGCTGACGACGGACAGTATCGCGGCCCCAGAAGGGGTTGATGCGGTCATTACCGGTAAAGAGCAAGAGTGGCTCGAGCTGGAAGCCGCGGCCTGCCGTTATGAAGACGCGCTGTTACCGCCGTTCTTCGACACGCTGACCCAATATGTTGAGATGGGCAACAGTACTTTTGCCTGCCCAGGGCATCAGCACGGCGCATTCTTTAAAAAACACCCGGCTGGCCGTCAGTTTTTTGAATTTTTCGGTGAGAACGTTTTTCGTGCCGACATGTGTAATGCCGACGTTAAGTTGGGCGATCTGCTGATCCACGAAGGCTCGGCCAAGCACGCACAAAAGTTTGCAGCGAAGGTGTTCAATGCTGACAAAACTTACTTTGTGCTCAACGGCACCTCGGCGGCCAACAAAGTGGTGACTAACGCGCTGCTGACCCGTGGCGATCTGGTGCTGTTTGACCGCAACAATCATAAGTCCAACCACCACGGTGCACTGATTCAGGCTGGGGCGACGCCGGTCTATCTGGAGGCTGCGCGTAATCCGTTCGGATTTATCGGCGGGATTGACGAGCACTGTTTTGACGATGGTTATCTGCGTGAACTTATCCGTGAAGTGGCGCCGCAAAAGGCCGATGCACCACGGCCATTCCGGCTGGCAATTATTCAACTGGGCACCTACGACGGCACCATCTACAACGCGCGTCAGGTGGTGGACAAAATCGGCCATCTGTGTGACTACATCCTTTTTGACTCCGCATGGGTAGGCTACGAGCAGTTTATCGACATGATGGCGGATACCTCGCCGCTGCTGCTGGATCTGAATGAAAACGATCCGGGCATTTTTGTGACGCAGTCCGTACACAAGCAGCAGGCCGGATTCTCGCAGACCTCGCAGATCCACAAAAAAGATAACCATATTCGCGGTCAGGCACGTTTTTGCCCGCATAAGCGGCTGAACAACGCTTTTATGCTGCACGCCTCAACCAGCCCGTTTTACCCGCTGTTCGCGGCGCTGGATATCAACGCCAAAATTCATCAGGGTGAAAGCGGCCGCCGGCTGTGGGCGGAGTGTGTGGAATTAGGGGTCGACGCGCGCAAGGCTATTGTGGCGAACTGTAAAATGATCCAGCCGTTTATCCCGCCGATCGTTGATGGTCGTCCGTGGCAGGATCATCCCACTCAAACGATCGCCCGCGAACGCCGCTTCTTTAGCTTTGCACCGGGTGCACATTGGCACGGCTTTGACGGCTACGCGCAGGATCAGTACTTTGTCGACCCGTGCAAACTACTGCTGACTACGCCGGGGATCGACGCCCAAACCGGGCGCTATACCGAATTCGGGATTCCGGCGACCATTTTGGCCCACTATCTGCGCGAGAACGGTATTGTCCCGGAGAAGTGCGATCTGAACTCGATTCTCTTCCTGCTGACCCCGGCCGAAAATCCGGAAAAACTGGCGCAGCTGGTGGCGATGCTGGGCCAGTTTGAGCAGCATATTGAAGATGACACGCCGCTGGCGGATGTGCTGCCGACTATCTACAACAAATATCCAGTGCGCTATCGTGATTACACCCTGCGTCAACTGTGCCAGGAGATGCACGATCTGTACGTCAGTTTTGACGTGAAAGATCTGCAAAAAGCGATGTTCCGCAAAGAGAGCCTGCCAGCGGTAGCGATGAACCCACAGGATGCCAATAGCGAGTTTATTCGCGGCAACGTTGAGCTGGTGCGAATCAGCGACGCAGAAGGGCGTATCGCCGCCGAGGGCGCGCTGCCGTACCCGCCGGGCGTGCTGTGCGTGGTGCCGGGTGAAGTGTGGGGTGGCGCGGTGCAGCGCTACTTCCTGGCGCTGGAAGAGGGCGTCAACCTGCTGCCCGGCTTCTCGCCGGAGCTACAGGGTGTGTACAGTGAGAAAGATGCTGACGGCATTATGCGGCTGTTTGGCTACGTGCTGAAGTAACCCGTGCGGTTTCCCCCATCCGCTGGGGATGGGGGATTATGCGTCGTTGCGGCGATACATTCTGCGCGGGTGGCCAATTTTACCGTACAGCATCTCGACGCTGAGAAAACCGGCCTCTACGCAGTGCTCCAGATATCGGCGAGTGGTGGTCTTGCTGAGCCCGGTTTCACTGACCACCTCATCCACTGAAAAACAGTGCGTCACTTTATCGTTAAACAGCTTCTGGACCCGCGCCAGCGTATTTTCCTCAATCCCTTTGCTGCCGTTGTCCTGGCGATAGTTTTTTGCCTGTAGCTGGTAGAGTGAGTCGACGTTTTGCTGATCGACTATTTTCCATACCCGCTGCTGCTCGGCGAACTGGACGAAACGTTCCAGCGACTGGCTAAGGCGTTTCCACGACACTGGTTTTAAGATGTAATCAAACGCACCGTTGCGAATGGCCTGGCTACAGGTGTCCATATCGCTGGCTGCGGTGATGAAAATGACCGAACAGTTGGCGCGCAGCAACATTGGATTGCTGATAAGCGTAATCCCCTTACCGTCCGGCAAATAGTTATCCAACAGCATCAGCTGCGGCTGTTTACTTTCCAGCTGCGACTGGGCGTCAGCAAGCGACGCGGCAATCCCCACCAGCCGCAGACGCGGGTGTTTGCTGATAAGCTCCGCGTGCAGCGCCGCCAGTTCGTTTTCATCTTCTACGATCAGTACATCGATAAGTTCATGTTGCATAGTCGATATCTTCCAGTTCCTGTGAGGTACACCGGGCATCTCCCGTGACGGGAATAAACAGTGAGAAAATGGTGCCATGGGGGGTGTTATCGGCCACTTCAATCAGACCGCCAGCCTGGGTGACGTAACTTTCGATAAGATACAGCCCGATACCGTGATCGCCCTGTGTTTTGGTGGTCACACCGCGCTCAAAGATCCGCTCGCGGATCTCCGGTTTAATGCCAATCCCCTGATCCGCCACTTCGATGATCAGCTCTCTTTCATTCAGCAGGATCAACACCTCTACCGGCTCATGGGGCAGCGGCGCCCGCTGCGTGGCTTCGATGGCGTTATCCAGCAGATTACCAATAATCGAAATGACCTCAGATTCCGCCAGCGGCGTAAACGCCTCTCTCATCGAACAACCCGGGTCGAAGCGCAGCGCCACGCCTTTCTCGCGGGCGCGGGCGGCTTTCCCTAGCAGCAGGCCGCACAGTGTCGGCGAGCTAAAGCGCGAGGAGATAAAGTCCAGCAATTCCTGGGCGTGCTCAGACTGCGCCTGAATATAGCGAATCGCCTCATCATAGCGGCCCATGTGCAATAAACCTGAAAGCGTCGTCATCCGGTTCAGCTGTTCGTGGCGCATAATGCGCAGGTTATCGGCGTAGCGTTTGACCTGGCTTAGCTGCGCGCTGAGCGAATCTATTTCGTTGCGATCGCGGAAAGTGATGACCCAGCCCTGCAGAGAATCTTCCAACATGATCCGCACGCGGCTGGCGATCACCGTCAGATCGTTAAAGTGGCAGATCTCATCGTGGGTATCCTGTCGTAGCATGGTCCCGCGGGAGAAAAAGGGCACAGGTGCTATCACTTCATCGATCAATTGCCCGCGCAGTTCGCGTGCGGGCAGGCTAAGCCCGAGCAGCTTTCTCGCCGCCTGGTTTATCACCTCTATACGCAGATTATCGTCAATGGCGATGACCCCTTCGTAAATTGACTCCATCATCGCTTTTTGCTGTCGTACCAACAGGCCGATTTCACGGGGTTCGAGGGAAAAAATCTGCTTTTTAATACTGCGGGTGAAAAACCACGAGAAAATAAACAGCGCGACGAGTAGAAGCACGGCGGCAATCAGGATATTGACCACTTTACTGACGGTAATGGTATCGAGATAGCTGGTGAGATAGCCGACTGAGACAATGCCCACCACCTGGCCACTGTCATTGAAGATAGGCGCTTTGCTGCGTAGCGAAATGCCAAGACCGCCCTGGCGAATCGTGGTGGTGCTTTTTCCCTGCAGCACTTCCGCGTTATCCCCGCCAACCAACGTTTTACCCACCCGATCGTCAAATACGGAATGATAGAGGTGCAGACCTTTATTATCGCCAATCACGATAAAGCTGGCGTCGCTGCGGGCGGCTAATTTCTGCATAAAATCATGGATTGCAGGGATGTTTTTATCCGCTACCTGTTTACGTAGGCTAGGGATGATGGCTATTTCTTCTGCCTGTATTTTTGCCCGTCCGCTCATCTCCTGATATAGCTGTTTACCCACATCGATATAATAATAGCTACCGAGCAAAGCAAACAGCACGGAGAAAAAGAGAACCAGTGAAATAAATAGTTTTATTTGAAATGATACTTTCATTACTCTCACGCACGGCAGCAACGGAAGCTAGCAATATATCATCTTTTTCTTCTGGGGCTTCCGGTTTGCCGGAAACTTGTGATCCCTTGCACAGCAAGGTTTAGAAAGAGATTTTTCTGAAAAACAGGTTCAATTAAGGTTAAATTAATAAATGTTATTTATTTGTTCAATTTAGAAAAGAAACCATAAAAACCACGCTTATAAATAAGGCGTTAATCACATTAAATAAAAGAAACCATTAAAACCATAGGTACCATTAAAACTTCGGTTTTAATATGCTTTCACTCACATAAAGTAAGCCTTTAGGCCCTTAAGCTAAAACCACAAAATAACTAAAGGGCTTCATTATGAGCACGACTGATGATTCATTCTCTGTAACCCATGAACCGATCGAAATTCAACGCCCGGCACTCAAAGAGCGCTGGTGGCATATTATGGATACGTGGAAAGTTGGTATTATTCCTCTGCCGCTGTTTGTGTTAGCGGGGGCGCTGATCGCCATTGATTGTCTGGGCGGCAAGTTGCCGAGCGATATCGTGGTGATGGTGGCAACGCTGGCGTTCTTTGGTTTTGCCTGTGGTGAATTCGGCAAACGTTTGCCGATTGTTGGCAAGCTGGGGGCGGCGGCCATCTGCGCCACCTTTATCCCCTCCGCGATGGTCTATTACGGCCTGTTGCCGGATGTCGTTGTCGAGTCGACCACCAAGTTCTACAAATCGACCAACATTCTTTATCTCTACATCTGCTGCATCATCGTCGGCAGCATCATGAGCATGAACCGTACCGTGTTGATTCAGGGCTTCCTGCGCATTTTCTTCCCGATGTTATGCGGTGAAATCGTCGGCATGATTGTCGGTATGGGCGTCGGTATGGCGCTGGGCCTCGAACCATTCCAGATCTTCTTCTTTATCATTCTGCCGATCATGGCGGGTGGTGTGGGAGAGGGGGCGATCCCGCTGTCGATCGGTTACGCCACGATATTGCATATGGATCAGGGCGTTGCGCTGGGTCGTGTTCTGCCGATGGTCATGCTCGGCGGCCTCACCGCCATCATTATCTCCGGCTGCCTGAACCAGCTCGGTAAGCGTTTCCCTCATCTGACCGGTGAAGGTCAACTGATGCCAAACCGTAACAACGCGGATAGCCAATCTTCGCAGCCCGCGTTCTCTGGCAAAACTGACGTCACCACGATTGCTTCTGGTGCACTGCTGGCGGTCCTGCTGTACATGCTGGGGATGCTGGGCCACAAGCTGATTGGCCTGCCTGCACCGGTTGGCATGCTGTTTATGGCGGTGCTGGTGAAACTGTGCAACGGCGCTTCTCCACGTCTGCTTGAAGGCTCGCAGGTCGTTTACAAATTCTTCCAGACCTCGGTGACCTACCCGATTCTGTTCGCCGTCGGCGTGGCTATCACCCCATGGCAAGAACTGGTTAACGCTTTCACCCTCAGCAACCTGCTGGTCATCGTCAGCACCGTTTCTGCACTGGTGGCGACCGGCTTCTTCGTCGGTAAAAAAATCGGTATGCACCCGATTGATGTCGCCATTGTCTCCTGCTGCCAGAGCGGCCAGGGCGGTACCGGTGACGTGGCGATTCTGACCGCCGGCAACCGTATGAGTCTGATGCCGTTCGCGCAGATTGCCACCCGTATCGGTGGGGCGATTAATGTCTCCATCTCGCTTCTGGTGCTGGGCAACTTCCTTGTTTAAACATGGTATTCAGGATTAACAATGAAACTCGCAAGCTTTATCTATCAGGGCGTTCGCAGCTACGGCATCGTGAATGCGGAAGGGATGATTGATTTAGGTCGCCGTCTTGGCGACCGCTACAGCGACCTTAAGGCGCTGTTACAGGGCAACGGGCTGGCGGATGCCACCCGTTATCTCCATGACGCGGCTGATGTGCCAATGGACGCGGTGACCTTTTTACCGGTGATTGAGCACCCGGAAAAAATCCTCTGCGTGGGCATGAACTACGCCGAAAAACGCAAAGAGTTTGACCAGCATAACCCGGCGCCCACGCTGTTTGTCCGCTTCCCGGACTCGCAGACGGCGCATAACGCACCGGTACTCAAGCCGCGCCACTCTCGCGAGTTTGACTATGAAGGCGAGCTGGCGGTGATTATCGGTAAGGGCGGTGAGAACATCAGCCGCGAAGAGGCGCTGCGTCATGTGGCGGGCTATAGCTGCTACATGGACGGCTCGGCGCGCGACTGGCAGCACACGTGGTTTACCGCGGGCAAAAACTGGCGTCAGACCGGGGCCTTTGGCCCGTGGATGGCGACCGCCGATGAAATCCCCGACCCGCACCAGCTGGCTATCCGCACATGGCTTAACGGGCGAATGGTGCAGGACGATAACACCAGCAGCATGATCCACAAAGTGGCTGAGCTGATTGAGTACATCAGCACCTTCACGCGCTTAAGCCCGGGCGACGTCATTATTACCGGCTCGCCTGGTGGCGTCGGTAAAAAGCGTAACCCGCCGCTGTTTATGCAGGAAGGGGACCGGATTGAAGTGGAGATTGAGCACATCGGCCATCTCAGCAACATCATCATGGAAGCGCCAGCGAACACGCTGACGGCAGCGCACTAAGTAAGGCGGCACGATGCACACGCAACTCCCAATCGACTTTCGAGTCACTCTGGTGGCGAAACACCCGGAACGGCTCGCACAGATTCGTTCACTGCTGGTGGATAGCGGGCTGGGGATGGACAGCGATATCACGCTGTTTGTGGAAGCCTGGGCCGATACGGCGCTGGTGGGATGCGCGGGGCTGGCGGCTAACGTCATTAAATGCGTCGCGGTGGATGAGCGTCTGCGCGGCGCCAATCTGAGCGCACGCCTGCTGGCGGAAGTGGAAAACGTCGCGTTGGCGCGCGGCGATTTCCATCTCTTTCTCTGCACTCGCCCTTGTAATAAAGAGCGCTTTGGCCGCAGTGGTTTCTGGCCAATTGCGCAAAGTGGGAATAACGCGGTACTGATGGAAAACACCCCGCAGGGTATCGAACGCTATTGCCGCATGCTGGGCATGAAACGCCAGCCGGGAAACATCGTCGGGTCCATTGTGATGAACGCCAACCCGTTCACCCTCGGTCATCGTCACCTGGTGGAGCAGGCCGCAAGCCAATGTGACTGGCTGCACCTGTTCGTGGTGCGGGAAGACGCGTCGTTCTTCCCATTTCGTGCACGGCTGGAGATGGTTCGTGCTGGCGTCGCGCATCTGCGCAACGTCACCGTGCATGAAGGGTCGCAATACATCATTTCTCGCGCCACTTTCCCGGCCTATTTCCTCAAAGAGTCCGGCAAGGTGCAGCAGGCGTGGAGCGAAATCGACGTGCTGATTTTCCGCAATTACATCGCGCCAGCGCTGGGGATCACCAACCGCTTTATTGGCTCAGAGCCGTTTTGCGCCGTCACTCATCAGTACAACCAGACGCTGCACGCGCTGCTGGCCGGCAGCGTGGCTGTGGTGGAAATTCCGCGCATCAAAATGATGGGGAGCGCCATTTCGGCATCGGAAGTCCGCCGCTTACTTAAAACACAGCAGTTTTCTCGTATTCGGGACATTGTCCCGGAATCGACTTTCGCGCATCTCGAAATGCATTACAGCGCAGAAGTTGCATAACTATCAGGACATTATCATGAAAATCGTAAGGGAGGCGCTGGCCGGAACGCAGGAGTCCAGCGACCTGATGGTGAAAATCGCCCCCGCCGACGGCGAGCTGGAGATTGTCATCCACAGTGAAGTGATGAAGCAGTTTGGTGAACAAATCCGCCAGGTGGTGGAAGAGACATTGCAGGCGATGGCAGTACATCAGGGGCTGATTATTGTCGAAGATAAGGGCGCTCTGGACTGTGTGATTCGCGCCCGTTTGCAAAGCGCGGTTCTGCGCGCAGCTGAGACCCAACAGATAACGTGGGAGGCGCTGCAATGAGTACGCTTCGCCGCAGTATGCTGTTCCTGCCGGGGGCCAACGCCGCCATGCTTTCAACCGCGTTCATCTACCGTCCGGACTCCATCATGTTCGATTTAGAAGATGCGGTGGCGCTGCGTGAAAAAGACAGCGCCCGCCTGCTGGTCTTCCACGCGTTGCAGCACCCGATGTATCAGGATATTGAAACCGTTGTTCGCATTAACCCGCTGAATACGCCGTTTGGCCTGCTCGACCTGGAAGCAGCGGTGCGCGGCGGTGTTGATGTTATCCGTCTGCCAAAAACCGACACCCCGGAAGATATCGACGAGCTGGAAGGACATCTTGCGCGTATTGAGCGAGAGTGCGGCCGCGAGGTGGGCTCTACCCGCGTGATGGCGGCCATTGAATCGGCGATTGGCGTGATTAACGCCGTGGCGATTGCCCGCAGCTCACCGCGCCTCATCGGTATCGCGCTAGCGGCGTTTGACTACGTGATGGATATGCAGACCGAACGCGGTGACGGCACCGAGTTGTTCTACGCGCGCTGTGCGGTGCTGCACGCGGCTCGCGCGGCCGGTATCGATGCCTTCGACGTAGTGTGGTCCGACGTTAATGACGAAGCCGGATTCCTGCGCGAAGTGGAATTGATCCGCAAGATGGGCTTCAACGGCAAATCGCTGATTAACCCGCGCCAGATTGATTTGCTCCACAACGCCTACGCGCCAACTCAACAGGAAGTCGACCACGCCCAGCGGGTGATTGAAGCGGCGGAAGAGGGCGCGCGTATCGGTTTGGGCGTGGTATCGCTCAACGGAAAAATGGTGGATGCGCCAATCATTGACCACGCGCAAAGGGTACTTGAACGCGCGGCGGCTTCTGGCGTACGTCGTTAAGGATAAAAACAATGAATCAGACTGAACTTCTGCACCTCAATTTTCCCCATTTACGGGAACTTAAGCCATTTGACTCGGCTCATCATGCCACCCCGTGGCTGTCCGATCTGGACGCGAAATATCATCGTAAGCTCTGCGACACCGTTGAACAGGCGGTTGAACGCTGCGGACTGAAAAATGGAATGACTATCTCGTTTCACCACGCGTTCCGCGAAGGAGACCGGGTGATCAATAGTGTGGTGGCGAAGCTTGCGCAGATGGGATTCAAAAATCTGACCCTGGCGTCCAGCTCGCTAATGACCTGTAACGATGCGCTGATTGAGCATATCGAAAGTGGTGTGATTACCCGCATCTACACCTCCGGTATGCGTGGCAAGCTGGCGGATGCGATCTCCCATGGGTTGATGGATGAGCCGGTACAAATTCACTCCCACGGAGGCCGCGTGAAGCTACTCCAGGACGGCGAGCTGAATATCGATGTGGCATTTCTGGGCGTACCGTGCAGCGATGAATTTGGTAATGCCAACGGCACGCACGGCAAATCGTGCTGCGGTTCGCTGGGCTACGCGATGGTGGATGCCCACTTTGCCCGCAAGGTCGTGTTGCTCACCGAAGAACTGGTGCCGTTCCCCAATATGCCCGCCAGCCTGGTGCAGGATCAGGTGGACTATATCGTGCAGGTTGAGAGCGTTGGCGACCCGGCAAAAATCAGCGTCGGCGCGGCACGTGTGACCAGCAACCCACGCGAGCTGATGATCGCCCGCTATGCGGCAGATGTGATTGAACACTCCGGCTACTTTGTTCCTGGTTTCTCGATGCAGACCGGCTCCGGCGCGGCGGCAACCGCCTGTACGCGCTTTATGGAAGAGAAAATGGAGCGCAGCGGCGTGACGGCAAGCTTCGCGCTGGGCGGTATTACCGGCGGGCTGGTGGATCTGCATGAAAAAGGGCTGATCGGCAAACTGCTCGATACCCAATGTTTTGACGGGCAGGCGGCGGCATCGCTGGCGCGTAACCCCAATCACGTGGAGATCTCTACCAATGTCTACGCCAATCCGGGGAGCAAAGCGGCGAGCTGTGACCGGCTTGATGTGGTGATCCTCAGCGCGCTGGAAATTGATGTCGATTTCAACGTGAACGTGATTACCGGCTCCGACGGCGTGATGCGCGGTGCATCCGGTGGCCACTGTGACGTGGCGGCCGCCGCTAACCTGACCATCGTGGTCGCGCCGCTGCTACGCAGCCGTATTCCGACGGTGGTCAAACGCGTGACGACGCGGCTGACTCCGGGGGAAAGTATCGATGTGCTGGTTACCGACCACGGGATCGCGGTCAACCCGGCACGCCCGGAAATCCGTGAACGGCTGGTCGCGGCAGGGCTGAAAATCGTCGATATCGAAGCGCTGTATGCCCGTGCGGTCTCGCTGACCGGTATGCCTAAACCGATTGAGTTCACCGATAAAATCGTCGGCGTCGTTCGTTACCGCGATGGTAGCGTGATTGATACCGTACGGCAGGTGAAGGAGTAACGTGATGACGACAATGACACCCGTGAAAATGGGTGTCAGCCTTGATGCGCTACTGGCGGCAAAAGAGAACCGCGCGGCGCGTCAGGCTGACTGGTTAACCCACTATCAACAACCGGTAATTTCACTCACCCTGGTGACGCCGGGAGCGATTAAAAACAGCCCGCGCTATCGCAATACGATGGGCGTGGCGCTGCAAATGTGCGATCAAATGCTGTGGCAAAACGGCTGGTCGGTGCGTGATCGCCAGGTCTTGTGGCTGCCTACCGGGCCGGAAGCGATGTGGTGCGTGGCGCATCAGGCACCAGAGATAAAAGCGCACTGTGCGGCGCTAGAGCAGACGCATCCGCTGGGGCGTCTGTGGGATCTGGATGTGATTTGCCCGCAGGCGGGTCACATTGGGCGATTGTCCCTCGGGCGACATCTGCGGCGCTGCCTGATTTGCGATGAACCTGCGCACGCCTGCTCCCGCTCGCGTAAGCATCCGGTTGATGAGGTGGTGGCCTGCGTGGAGAAGATGATTGATGACTGGTTTAATCGCGATTAAACCCCGCACGGTTGATGTCCCGGCACTGGCGGAAGAGGCGCTGTGGCAGGAACTGGAGCTGACGCCAAAACCGGGGTTGGTGGATAAGCTCAACAACGGTGCGCACCGGGATATGGATCACGCGCTGTTCGTCCGCAGTATTCAGGCGATTAGCCCGTGGTTTCGACGCTTTGCCGAGCTGGGTGAGAGCAACGCTCATTTGCCGGTAGACCAGCAGCTACGGCTTATCCGGCCGATGGGTATGGCCTGTGAACAGGCCATGTACCGGGCAACAAACGGTGTGAATACGCATAAAGGCGGCATTTTTGCGCTGGGACTCTTGTGCTTTGCGGCCGGGCGGTTGGAGGAAGTGAGCCAGTCGAGTCTATGCCGCGAAGTGAGTGCTATCTGTGATGGGCTGGTGGCTCGAGAATTGGCGACACAACGCTCGCGGGCAACGGCCGGGGAGCGCCAGTTTCATCAGTTTGGCCTGACCGGTGCGCGTGGTGAGGCCCAGAGCGGCTTTGCCACGGTGCGGCGCGTGTTGCCCAACTGGAATCGCCGTGGCCTACATACGCTGTTGCTGCGCTTAATGGCCGTGAATCCAGACAGTAATTTGGTGTCGCGCGGCGGTATGAGTGGGCTACGTTATGTGCAAGGGTACGCCCAGCGGTTGTTGGCTCAGGGTTGGGATGAACGAGATTTAGCAGCGATGGATGAGGCGCTAATTGAGCGGAATTTAAGCCCCGGCGGCAGCGCGGATTTGCTGTCGGTGGGATGGGTGCTGTCGGGCATCCCCCCCTCACCCTAACCCTCTCCCCGAAGGGGAGAGGGGACAGTCAGGTGCGTTTTTGAACTGTAATATATCGAATGTTGTCCTCCCCGTGGGGGAGAAGGTACTGCCAGGTACGGTATTTAACAGTAGCGTGATGTCTTTCCCCCTCTCCCCTGCAGGGAGAGGGGACGGACGCCTTAGTGCGTGACCGGCACCGCACCAGGAGCGACACGCTCGTGTTTGTATTTGAACAGACCAACAAACGCTACGGCCAGAACCAGAGAGTAGCCGGCGAAAATCAGCCACACGCTCTGCCAGTCAGTAATACCGTCAACGGTATACATCTCAACCACTTTTCCGCTGACCATACCGCCGAGGATGCAGCCGAAGCCGTTAGTCATCATCAGGAACATACCCTGCGCACTGGCGCGGATTTCCGGTTTCACTTCTTTCTCCACGAACACGGAACCGGAGATATTGAAGAAGTCAAAGGCACAGCCGTAAACAATCATCGACAGCACCAGCAGTACGGTGCCGAAAGCTGACGGGTCGCCATAAGCAAAGAGACCAAAGCGCAGCATCCACGCGAAGATACTGATCAGCATCACGTTCTTAATGCCATAACGGCTCAGGAAGAACGGAATGGTCAGGATGAACAGTGTTTCGGAGATCTGTGAAATCGACATCATCACCGAGGCGTGCTGCACGATAAAGCTGGTTGCGAACAGCGGATCTTTATCGAAGCTGTGCAGGAAGGTGTTGCCGAACATATTGGTGATCTGCAGCTCCGCGCCTAACAGCATGGAGAAGACAAAGAAGATCGCCATACGCTTGTTTTTAAACAGCGCGAAGGCATCCAGACCCAGCATGCTGCTCCAGCTCTGTTTTGCCTGCTGATTTGAGACCGGAATATGCGGCAGCGTCAGCGTGAACAGCGCCAGCACCACGGAGAGCGCAGCACCGATATACAGCTGCATGTGGCTCAGTTCGAAACCGGCAAAGCTCACGGCCCACATTGCCAGAATAAAGCCGATGGTGCCCCAGATACGAATCGGTGGGAAGTCGGTCACGATGTCCATACCGGCTGATTTCAGGCGGTAGTAGGAGATGGTGTTAATCAGGCCGAGCGTTGGCATATAGGCCAATGAGTTCAGCAAGATAACCATAAACATGGCGCTTGGCGTGGTGACCTCGGCAGCCATAAATAGCGTTCCGGCACCGACCAGGTGGCAGATGGCATAGACCCATTTGGCGCTGATCCATTTATCCGCGACGATGCCTAAAAGTGTAGGCATAAAGACGGCGGCAATCCCCAGTGAGCTATAAACTGCACCGATAGAAGCCCCGTCGAACTTCAGCGTCACAAACATGTATGAACCTAGCGTTGTCAGCCAGCTCCCCCAAAGGCAGAACTGCAGAAACGACAATATCTTAAGCTGCAGCTTTAAATTCATGTTGTTTTCCTCACAAGAATGGCGGGATTATGTTTTTTTAATAACATTAAGAGGTGGTGTTTGTGGCGATTCTAGCAATGGGTGTGAGGGGACATTGTTAAGCACCGCATAAAATTGCAATTATTTTCACTTTGCACAACGAAATAGTGACAAACGTAACATTTTTGCGCGGAAAAGGTGGGGAAGACCATCTTCCCTCCAGATAATTAGAGGTCAGATGGTCTGCATTGTGGCAATGGTTACTTGCGGCGATAGCCCTTCTGGGCGGAGTTCACCTTGTAGAGGTAGCGGCGCGATTCAGCCGACGGATGGCGGGTGGTCAGCGTCTGGTAGACGTCGCCCGGTGCCATGCTGTTGATGATATTCGCCGCCTGTACCTTATCGTTGGAGAAGACGCGCAGCACGCTACCCGCGCCGCCGTTGTAGGCGGTGATGACCGCGTATCGGCGTGAGGTTGGGTTATCGATACCACCCAGGTAGATGTTATTGAGGATTGCCAAATAGGCCGTACCGGTGTCGATGTTGCTGGCCGGATCGAACAGGAAGCTTCGGCTCGGCGTACCGGATTTGCCCTGCGAGCGGAATACATCTTTCCCGGCGGTGTGCTGGACGACCTGCATCAGACCCATCGCATCGGAACGACTCACCGCATATGGGTTGAATGAGGATTCGGTTTGCATAATGGCCAGAATCAGCGATTCATCAATGCCATACTTACGCGACGCCTGACGCACCATACCTAAATATTTATGCGCACGCTTATCGAGGTGGTTGGGGACCAGGTTGATGGTTACGCTGTAGATAATGTGCAGGCCGCTGCTGCGTTTTTTCAGCCGCGTTTGCAGCAGATAATCCGCAAAGCGCTCTGCGCGCCACTGCCAGCGAATGGCTTCGCCGTTGTTATCCACGACCTGACCGTAGAGGAACGGCTCTTTGGAGATTTGGATATCGTCGGCGTCGGAGTAGAGGTCAACTGAACCCGGATCGTCACCCATTAACAACGTGGTGATAATGGCCTGACGCAGACGCGCAGCAGGTTCAGTGCCGGCGATGGTCTCAACGGTAATCGTACCGTCGTCGAAGTTAATGTGGCTGCGCGTCTGGTAGCCGTCGGTATACTTTACGTAGTCCTTCGGACCGGCTATCAGAACCTCGTTAAAGCCCCAAATGTTTTCAATATTATGGGCGAACTGCCCCATCAAAATATCAAAACCGTTGGTGTCTTTTACCCACGCCTCGTTATAGGTATCACCCTTTTTATTCGAGGAGCAGGAGACAAGCAGCGGCGCTATCAACGCCAGAGCAAATAGTTTTTTCATCATTCCGGGAGCGCGTGTTGTTGTGGTCTTAGAAAGGCCGTCAGGCCTTACTGTTTTTCAGGTGGCGTGTAGCCTTCAATGTGCACATCTTTACCCTCAAACAGGAAATTGACCATTTCCTCTTCCAGCAGTTTGCGATGTTCCACGTTCATCATATTGAGTTTCTTTTCATTGATGAGCATGGTTTGCTTGTGCTGCCACTGTTTCCAGGCCTCTTTCGAGATCTCGTTATAAATACGTTTGCCCAGTTCGCCTGGGTACAGCTGAAAATCCTGCCCTTCGGCTTCTTGTTGCAGGTAAGTACAAAAAATCGTTCTGCTCATAATCAATCCTCTTATGGCGCCAAACTCTACACGAGTGAATCGGCGCGTAACTGCTGCAACAGGCGCTCAACCGGTGCGGCCAGCCCGACGGCGGGTGGCTGGGCTAAGTTATACCAGAGAGCGCTGCCTTCATCCATGCATGACGTAAATGAGGACACGCTAAGCCACATTGGCACAATATCCAGATGGAAATGGCTAAACGTATGGCGAAACGCGGTAAGTTGGGTCAGCTTATCGGCGGGGATCTGTCGTTCGCTCAACCAGTCGCGTAACGCTTGCTCATCGGCAAACTGCGGGAAACAGTATAGACCGCCCCACAGACCGCTTGGCGGACGCTGCTGTAAAAACACCTCGCGACCCTGCTGCATCATCAGAAAATAGCCGGTACGCTCTGGGATAGTCTGCTTTGGCTTTTTACCCGGATATTGCGCCCAGCTACCGTTCGCCGATGAAATGCAGCCGTTGTCCAGTGGACACAGCGTACACTTAGGTTTTGAGCGGGTGCAGACCATCGCGCCCAGATCCATCATCGCCTGGTTAAAGCGCGAGACGCCTTCGGCTGGCGTCACCTGTTCGCTTAATTCCCATAGCTTTTTCTCGACCTCTTTTTTCCCCGGCCAGCCGTCCACCGCATAACAGCGGGCCAGCACGCGCTTAACGTTGCCGTCGAGGATCGGGAAATGTTTACCGAGCGAGAGTGACAATATCGCCCCCGCGGTAGAACGGCCTACGCCAGGTAGTGCCGCCACTTCCTCGAAGGTTTCCGGGAAGCGCCCATGGTGCAGCGTGGCGACCTGCTGCGCGGCTTTATGCAGGTTACGCGCGCGGGCATAGTAGCCAAGCCCCGTCCACAGATGCAGTACGTCATCTAACGGCGCGTTGGCCAGATCGGTGACGGTAGGAAAGCGTGACATGAACCGTTCAAAATAGGGGATAACTGTGGCAACCTGCGTTTGTTGCAACATGACCTCAGACAGCCATACTTTGTAAGGCGTCTTTTCAATTTGCCAGGGCAGAGTTTTACGCCCGTATTTGTCGTACCAGTCCAGCACCTGGGCTGAGAATTGCGCGGCTTGCATGGTCAAAGCAGGGATTCCACCATCGTTCTAATGAGGGGCCAAATTGCAGCACAGCGGCACTATGCTGTAAACAGGAACTTTCCGGTGCTTGCATCCGGCAACTAACTTTGGATAATGCCCGTTTCCCGAACACTCTCACAAGCAGACTTATTTTTATGAAGAACGACGTCATTTCACCGGAATTTGATGAGAACGGCCGCCCACAGCGCCGTATTCGTAGTTTTGTTCGTCGCCAGGGGCGACTGACCAAAGGGCAGGAACACGCGCTGGAAAACTACTGGCCGGTGATGGGCGTTGAGTTCAGCGAAGAACCTGTCGATTTTGCTGCGCTGTTTGGCCGTGATGCGCCGACGACGCTGGAGATCGGTTTCGGTATGGGGGCATCGCTGGTGGCGATGGCGAAAGCGCGCCCGGATCAAAACTTCCTCGGCATTGAAGTGCACTCCCCTGGGGTTGGCGCTTGCCTTGCATCGGCCCATGAAGAGGGTGTCGATAACCTGCGCGTGATGTGCCACGATGCGGTTGAAGTGCTGCATAAGATGATCCCTGACAACTCTCTGAACATGGTTCAGCTCTTTTTCCCTGACCCATGGCATAAAGCGCGTCATAATAAACGCCGTATCGTTCAGGTTCCGTTTGCTGAGCTAGTGAAAAGCAAACTGAAGCTGGGCGGCGTGTTCCACATGGCGACCGACTGGGAAGCCTACGCGGAGCACATGCTGGAAGTGATGTCCTCGCTGGACGGATATCTGAACCTGTCTGAGAGTAAGGATTATGTACCGCGCCCGGAATCGCGCCCGGTAACCAAATTTGAACAGCGTGGCCATCGTCTTGGCCACGGCGTATGGGACTTAATGTTCGAGAGGGTGAAATAAATGGCAAAGAATCGTAGCCGTCGTTTGCGTAAAAAAATGCACATCGATGAATTCCAGGAGATCGGTTTCTCCGTAGCATGGCGTTTCCCGGAAGGGACCAGCGAAGAGCAGATCGACCAGACCGTTGATCAGTTCATCGATGAAGTTATCGAGCCGAACAAACTGGCGTTTGACGGCAGTGGCTACCTGGCATGGGAAGGTCTGATTTGCACCCAGGAAATCGGCAAGTGTACCGAGGAGCACCAGGCTCAGGTACGTAAATGGCTGGAAGACCACAAGTTCGAAGAAGTACGCACCAGCGAACTTTTCGACGTTTGGTGGGACTAATAGCCTATACGGGGCCAGCATTTGCTGGCCCGATTTGTCTTGAGGGAAAGTAATGATGCGCAAAACGCTGCTCACGGCAGTTCTCACGTTCACGACGATGGCCGCCCATGCTGACTACCAGTGCAGCGTCACCCCCCGTGATGATGTTGTCCTCAACCCGCAAACGGTGCAGGTGAAGGGCGAGAACGGCAATCTGGTCATTACCCCAAACGGTGACGTTACCTTCAACGGTAAGGCCTACACGCTCACCGCCGCCCAGCGCGAGCAGGCGAAAGATTATCAAACGGAGCTGCGCAGTGCGCTGCCGTGGATTGACGAAGGTGCCCGTAATCGCGTCGAAAAAGGTCGCGTGGCGCTGGATAAAATTATCGCCAAAGAGGTGGGTGAAAGCAGCAACATGCGCGGTCGTTTGACCAAGCTTGATGCCCAGCTCAAACAGCAGATGAATCGTATTATCGAACATCGTACCGATGGCTTAACCTTCCACTACAAAGCTATCGATCAGGTGCGCGCCGATGGGCAGCAGCTGGTGAACCAGGCGATGGGCGGTATCCTGCAGGACAGCATCAATGAAATGGGTGCTAAAGCGGTGCTCAAAGGCGGCGGTAACCCGCTGCAGGGCGTACTGGGCAGCTTAGGCGGCCTGCAAACCGCCATTCAAAACGAGTGGAAAAACCAGGAAGCGGATTTCCAGGCCTTCGGTAAGGATGTCTGCAGCCGCGTGGTGTCGCTCGAAGACAGCCGTAAAGCGCTGGTGGGTACCCTGAAATAAGCTCTTATCGGCTACCTGTGTTCTACAGGTAGCCAAAATCACCTTCCTTCAGCTGGATTACATCAGCCCCAGCAGCTGCGGAATAAACAGTGAAATCTGCGGGATGTAGGCAATCATCATCAGCGCCACCAACAAGGCGAAGTAGAACGGCAGCAGCGGTTTAATCAGCTGTTGGATCTTCACGCCGGAAATCGAGCAGCCAACAAACAGCGCGCTGCCGACCGGCGGCGTTAGCAGGCCGATACACAAGTTGGCGACCATCATGATGCCGAAATGTACCGGATTCATGCCCAGTTCTTCGGCCATCGGCAGGAAGATTGGCGTGAAAATCAGCACTGCTGGCGTCATGTCCATGAAGATGCCGACAATCAGCAGCACGATGTTGATAAGCAGCAGAATGATGATTGGATTCTCAGAGATCGCCATCAGCGTGTCGCTTATCATGTAAGGAATGTCTGCATTGGTCATCGCCCACGACATTCCGACGGAGAAACCGATCAGCAGCAGGACTATAGAGGTAGTGACTACCGACTCCAGAATCAGCTTAGGCAGATCACGCCACTTCACTTCCCGGTAGATAATAACGGACAGAATGAAGGTGTAGACCACCGCGATAGCGGACGCTTCGGTAGCGGTAAAGATGCCGCCTAAGATCCCTCCCATGACGATAATCACCAGCAGCAGACTTGGCAGCGCGTCGAAGAACGCTTTTGCCGCCTGCGCGCAGGTCGGGCGTTCGGAGACTGGATAGCCACGACGTTTGGCGATAATGGCGCAGACAATCATTATCGCCAGCCCCATCAGAATCCCCGGCAGATACCCGGCCATAAACAGCGATGCCACGGACACGCCGCCTGCGGTGAGAGAGAAGACAATCAGCACGTTAGACGGTGGGATCAGCAACCCGGTGATGCATGACGACACGTTGACCGCCGTGGAGAACGCCGGGTCATAGCCTTTTTTAGTCTGAATCGGGTGCAGGGTGCCGCCGACCGCCGCAGCGGCGGCAACAGCCGAGCCGGAAATGGAACCAAACATCATATTAGCCAGCACATTCACGTGGCCGAGCGAGCCGGGCACGCGGCCGACCATCACCTGTGCCAGGTTTATCAGGCGTATCGCAATACCGCCGCTGTTCATTAGCGTGCCGGCAAAGATAAAGAACGGGATTGCCAGCAGGGCAAAGTTATCGAGCCCGTTGGCCAAACGTTGGGCTACGGTAATCGCCGCGATATCCCAGGGGAACATCAGCAGCATTGAGGCGACGGTGGCGATACCGATAGAAAAGGAGATAGGCACGCCGATAAACACCAGCACGAAAAACGAACCAAAAAGCGTTAATGCAATATACCCGTCCATCAGCAAGCTCCTTCGGGCTGTTTCAGGCTACGTAAGCCGTTGGTGATAAACCATAATGCGTAAAACATCATGATGAGACCGGTTAGCGGCAGGATCAGGTAGACGTAGCCCATCGGGATCTGCATCGCGGCGGAGACCTGGGAAGTGGCCAGCGTTTTGGCAATCAGCTTCACGCCGCCGGTGACAATCACCGCGCCGGAGAAGATGAAAATCAGCAGGTTAATCACTACCGCTAGCATCTGCTGTTTGCGTGGCGTAATCGACATAGCCAAGAGGTCGATAGCCAGATGACGCTGTGCACCGACGGTATAGGCTGCGCCGAGCAGACCTACCCAGATCATCAGAAAGCGCGCCAGCTCATCAGTGAGCGTGCTGGGCTGGTTTAAGACGTAGCGGCTGAAAACCTGCCACACAACGCAGACGACCAGCGCGACCATCACCGCCACCGAGAATGCGGCGATCAGGCGGTCCACCGCCTGTTTAATGCGGGAAAAAAGTCTCATGAGATATCCTGGTGAAAGCGGGCCAAAAGCTGGCCCGAAAAGGTTTTACTGGGCGACAGCTTCAAATTTGGCCAGCAGCGCGGCCTGTTTAGGATCTTTGCTGAAATCATCGAACAGCGGTTGGACGGCCGCACGGAACGGTGCTTTATCAACTTTGATGATTTCGCCACCCATCGCTTTGGCTTGGGCGCGGGTGTCGGCGTCAATTTTATCCCACAGCGTCTGCTGATAGGCTTCTGATGCGGTCGCCGCTTTCGCGAGGATTTGCTGCTGCTCTGGGGTCAGTTTGTCCCAAGTTTTGGTCGAGATAACCAGGAAGTCGGGGATAGAGGCGTGTTCATCTTCGGAGAAAACTTTGGCGATTTCAATATGGCGGGTTTGAACCCATGATGGGACGTTATTTTCCGCACCATCGACCACGCCCTGCTGCATGGCGGTATAAACCTCACCAAATGAAATAGGCGTTGGAGAACCCCCCATTAATTCAATCATTTTAATTGTGGTCGGGCTTGGCTGAACGCGAATTTTTAAACCTTTTAAATCCTCAGGTTTCGTAATCGGTTTTTTCGCGTAAAAACTCCGGGTGCCAGCAACATAGGCTGAAAGCGCAAAGAAACCTTTCTCTTTTGTTGAGTCCATAATTTCTTTACCGACCGCACCAAATACTACGTTATTAAAGTGATTCTGGTCTTTGAATAGAAACGGTAAATTATATATTGCGTAGACATTATCGAAAGACTCAAGATCGCTGGCAGAGCCTTTAGTCATATCCAGCGCCCCATTTTGTAATAATTCCATGGTTTCACGCGCGCTGCCCATTTGGCTGCTGGGATAAATTCGAATCGTCATTTTGCCGTCGGAAAGCTGTTTAACTTCTTTGGCCATCGCCTCAAACGCCTGGTGCACCACGTGGCTGCGCTCGAGGTTATGGGCCAGTTTCAGTGTGACTTTTTCTGCCGCAGAGGTGCCGGTTGATAGCAAAGCGAGAAGGGACGCACAAACCAGAGATTTTGTAAAAGAGAGAGGTTTCATTAATAGGCTCCATGCACATTGATGATCGCGGTATATATCTATCGAAGTAATTTGTTTTTCTGTATGACATATTAACCTGGTTGTCCGACAACTTTACGCAGTCAGGCGTGCATTTTTGCATTATCTGCGTAATTAATGTGGTTTTTGTGCGCTGGGTTATATTAATAGCTCATGCGTAATTGGCTATTAATATTTAAATGAAATGTTTTATTGGTTATTATTCGAAAAGAGTGTTGGGAATGATTCGGGATAGTCGAGTGATATAGTCCGCTATTACTATTATTCGGTAATAGCGAATTATTATTAAGGTTTATTCGCTGAGAAATAACTCCAGCAGGGAGTTTAAAAACAGCTTACCGTGTTCGGTTATCTGCCAGTACTGCTCGCACTCGGTGAGATAGTTTTGTGCCAGCGCCTCATCAAGCTGTGGGCGGATAACGCTTTCATCAAGGCCGGTATACAGGCTAAATTCGGCGCGAGGTGCCGGTTCCAGCAGGCGGAAACGGTTCATAAAGAACTCAAATGGCTTATCGCTGTTTTCCACGTCATGCTGGCGTTCCAGATAGCGCCCTTCCATATAGCCGCGAGGGTGGCGAGTTTTCGCCGTACGCAGAATACGGCCGTCTGGGAACGTCACTTTACCGTGTGCACCACAGCCGATACCGAGGTAATCGCCAAACCGCCAGTAGTTGAGGTTGTGTTGGCACTGGTAACCGGGCTTGGCGTAGGCTGAGGTTTCATACTGCTGATAGCCTGCGGCAGTCAGTAACCGATGGCCCTGTTCAAAGATATCCCACAGGTCGTCATCGTCAGGTAAAACTGGCGGGCGCGAACCAAACAGAGTGTTCGGCTCAATGGTCAACTGATACCAGGAGAGATGCGGCGGCGCCAGTTCAATAGCCTGACGCAGGTCGTCCAGCGCCTCTTCCAGCGACTGATCCGGCAGCCCGTGCATCAAATCAAGGTTAAAGCTACGCAGTCCCAGGCCGGTTGCCAGCCGCGCGGCGCGTTTGGCTTCTTCTGGGCCATGGATGCGACCCAGACGCTTGAGCTTAGCTTCGCTGAAACTTTGTACGCCAATGGAAATGCGATTAACGCCCGCGCGTTGATACTCCACGAAGCGGTCCGCTTCCACCGTTCCCGGGTTGGCTTCCATGGTAATTTCCGCATCGTCAGCCAGCGTCAGGCGCGCACGCACGCCGTCCAGCAGGGTTTGCATCGCCGGGCCGGATAACAGGCTCGGCGTCCCACCACCGATAAAAATGGTCTTCACTTCACGTCCCTGTGCGTAGGCGACATCAGCATCCAGATCGCTTAGTAGATGCTGCACGTAGTCGTCGTGCGGTACTTCACCTTTCAGCGCGTGCGAATTGAAGTCGCAGTACGGGCATTTCTGCACGCACCACGGAATATGAATGTAGAGACTCAGCGGCGGTAGATTAACCATTACGTAAGGCTTCCAGTAACAGCTTCAGCGCCTGCCCGCGGTGAGAGATGGCAATCTTCTCTTCACGCGTCAATTCGGCTGCCGTTTTACCTTCAGACGGCACGAAGAAGATAGGGTCGTAGCCAAAGCCACCGGTGCCCGCGGCGCTGCGAGCGATGACACCAGGCCAGCTACCGTGGCACACCAGCGGTGTTGGATCTTCAGCATGGCGCAGATAGACCAGCACGCAGTGGAACTGCGCCTGACGCTGTTCGTCTGGTACATCTTTCAGAGCATTCAGCAGCTTCTCAAGATTTTGTTGGTCGCTCGCGTCTTCGCCGGAATAACGCGCGGAGTAAATTCCCGGGGCGCCGCCGAGTACATCGACCGCAAGGCCGGAGTCATCGGCAATCGCCGGCAGGCCGGTCATCTGAGCGGCATGACGTGCTTTCAGAATGGCATTTTCAATAAAGGTCAGTCCGGTTTCCTCAGCGGACTCAACGCCAAGCTCGGTCTGGGCGACGATATCCAGACCGAAATCGGCGAGCAGCGAGGCGAGCTCGCGCACTTTACCGGCGTTACCGGTAGCGAGGACAACTTTTTGCATGGGATATCCTAATTTGTCAGGGCGTCGACGCCCGATGGGATCTGTTGCGGATGAATAATTTTAACCTGTTTATGTCGCCCCAGTTCACCTTTCTCAATGATGACCTGGCTTTTGGCGACCTTAAACTGTTTGGCAAGAAACTTCACCAGATGGGCATTTGCCTGCCCATCAACGGGTGGAGCGGTGATGGCGACTTTAAGCTCGTCGCCATGTACCCCGACAATCGCATCACGGCTGGCCTTTGGCTGAATATACAGCCGCAGAACCAGCCCATCATCACAGGGAGTGACGGCACTCATAGCGCCATCCACAGCCCCGGCAGCAGCATATTGCCGGTGGCCTGAAGCACCTCGGCGATGCCCATATTAATGACATACAGCAGCAGAACCAGAACCATCGGTGAGAAGTCGATGCCGCCCATCGATGGCAGCAGACGGCGGATTGGGCGCAGCAGCGGCTCGGCCAGCTGCATCAGCACAAACTCAACCGGGCTGCGGCCCTGGCTGACCCAGCTCATAATTGCCATCAGCAGCAGCACCCAGAAGATCAGCAGGCCGATGGTTTTAAGCAGGATAAGAACGGCGGAGATCCAGATAATCGGCTGGAAAGTGATGACCATAAACAGCACGATGGCTTTTGCCACGCACAGAATGAAGGCCAGCAGCAGCGAGGCGCTATCCAGCGGCCCCATTGGCGGAATAATACGACGCAGTGGCCCGACGATCGGCTGGGTAATCTTCACCACGAACTGTGAGAACGGGTTGTAAAAATCGCAGCGAGCCCACTGCATCCAGACGCGCAGCAGTAGCACCATTGTGTACAGTTCTAAGACTGTCGAGAGCAGGAAGGTCAACGTCTTCATGGCGTTTCTTGAGGTCCCTTATTTTTTTGTGTAATCACGCGCACCGAAAATCGCGGTGCCGATGCGTACCATTGTACTACCTGCCGCAATCGCGGCTTCCATGTCGTCAGACATGCCCAAAGAGAGGGTGTCTACGGTTGGGTAGTCTGCTTTGAGCCGCGCAAATGCTACCGCCATTTGGCTAGCCACGGCAAACTGCCTGTCGTACTCATGCTCCGGTGCCGGTATGGCCATCAGGCCGCGCAGGCACAGGTTTGGCAATGCCGAGACTTCGGCCGCCAGGGTATCCAGCTCTTCTGGCGCAATACCCGATTTACTCTGCTCATCGCTGATGTTGATTTGAATCAGCACGTTAAGTGGCGGCATATCCGACGGTCGCTGTTCGCTGAGCCGTGCCGCAATCTTCAGGCGGTCGACGGTATGGCACCAGTCAAAATGCTCGGCAACCAGGCGACTTTTATTCGACTGCAGCGGGCCAATAAAGTGCCACTGCAGCCCCGTCTCGCCCTTTTCACGAAAGTGGAGGATTTTTTCCACCCCTTCCTGGACATAGTTTTCACCAAATGCCGTTTGGCCTGCGGCTATCGCGTCTTCGACGGCGCTCGCAGGTTTAGTTTTACTCACGGCAAGTAGCGTAACTTCTTCTGAACCCCGGCCGCAACGTGTTGCCGCTGCTGAGATTTTTTCCCTGACCTGTGCCAGGTTATGCGCAATATCGTTCATATGTTCTGGTGGGTCTATGGATATACAAGAAATCGTGGCGCTTAGTGTAAAGCATAACGTCTCGGATCTACACCTGTGTAGCGGCGGAGCTGCGCGCTGGCGTCGAGTGGGGAGTCTGGAAACGGCACCGTTTACGACGCCGGAGCCGGAGACATTATTGTCTATATGGCTAACTGATGCGCAGCAGCAGGAGTGGCTGCAATGCCGACAGCTGGATTTTTCCCTGTCCCTTGAGGCATGTCCGCGTCTGCGTGCCAGTGCCTATGCGCACACAGGTGGCGTATCGCTGGTGCTAAGACTGTTGCCGACGCGCTGCCCAACGCTTGCCGAGCTGCACACGCCGGTTGCGCTGGTGGAGTTATTACATGAAGAAAGTGGGTTGATTCTGGTGACCGGAGCGACGGGAAGCGGGAAATCGACAACGCTGGCGGCGATGGTGGATTACCTCAATCAACATCTCTGTGGGCACATTTTGACGCTTGAAGATCCGGTGGAGTTTATCCATAACAGCCAGAGCTGCCTCATTTCGCAGCGTGAAGTCGGCCAGCATGCCTCGTCATTTGCACAGGCGCTGCGGGTAGCTCTGCGTCAGGATCCTGATGTGATACTGCTTGGTGAGCTGCGTGACAGCGAAACTATTCGTCTTGCGCTGACGGCGGCAGAGACCGGGCATTTGGTGTTGGCTACCCTGCATACTCGCGACGCGGCGCAGGCTATCGAGCGTTTGGTCGATGTGTTTCCCGCTCAGGAGAAAGAACCGGTGCGTAACCAACTGGCCAATTGCTTGACGGCGGTAGTGGCGCAAAAGCTGCAGCCTGATGGTGAGGGGCGGCGGCTGGCGCTATTTGAAATGCTGGTAAACACACCGGCGGTAGGTAACCTCATTCGGGAAGGTAAAACGCACCAGCTGACCGGCGTGATGCAGACGGGTCTACAATCCGGGATGCAGACGTTTAGTCAAAGCTATCAGCAGCGTATAAAGGCGGGCATGTTGCGAAAGTCAGGTAGCGTTTAAATTTCAGGCGAATCTGTCATGTATAATATTGAAACATCGGTTCACTATGATGAATTTGGTGCTAGCATATCGAATCGGTAAGTAATGTGATGAGCGTTTTGTTTTGGCGTTAATATTGAATTAATAATCCAAATATTAACTAAAAGTTGTAAACTTTATTTTTATCACTGTTGCGTGAATGTATTTTTTTGTAATTATAGAGTGATTTTTTATTAGGCGGAAACAAAACTTCCTACGACATTTATTCTAATAGGGTTATGGTGAGCTAAACCATATGGATGAGATTAATGTCATTAACTAATTACATTATGTTGCGTAGGCTTACAAAAAAAGGTTGATATTCTTTTGACACTTCCAAGGTCTTCGTTCTATCCTATTTGTGTAATTAGGACTAATCTTATGAAATAAAGTTTCACATATTGAGAAGTTCTTATTATTAATGGTATTAGGTTTGCCTTTGCTTTGACTTATTTAATCACCATGATGGTGGATATGAACTATGGAGAGTTTCAAAATGTTTGAAGTGACAGAGAGTGTATCTAATTCCCGTAAAATTATTTTAATCACCCATCCGTCCGTGCAAGCAAACGCGTTTGCAAACTACCTTACTGATTTGCTTTCAGTTTCTGTCGATGTTCATAACATCAACAAGCCACTGGTACAGCGCCTGAGTAAGGGCTCTGTGGTATTGTTCGATATTGCTGTTTCCAACAAAAAACTCAACGGTATTTGGCGCGATATTATTCGTACACAGTTTGACTCCCCGCGTCTGTTGATTATTAACAGCGCACAGAAGTATGAATTATACGAAATGGCACAGTGGCCAGCATTGTACGGCGTATTCCGTCACGACGACGAAGAATCGCGCTTAATTGAGGGCGTCAAAGCGGTCTTAAACGGCGAGCAGACGGCTGAATTGAGCGTGATGCACCCGGCAATGTATGCGGTTGAGCAAACTCCTGATACCAATGATAGCGTACCGCTGACCGAACGTGAGTGTGAAATTCTGAATGAACTGCGCCACGGTGCCACCAATATGGATATTGCACGAGCTTTGTTCATTAGTGAAAATACCGTACGTACTCATCTGTATAATGTTTTCCGCAAACTGAGCGTGAAAAACAGAACCCAGGCGGTGAGCTGGGCGAACGAAAATCTACGTCACTAATCGATAAGTCATGCTCTGAATAATGCGTGTTGTAGGACGGTGATACGCGAGATAATCCTGATGAGACTAATTTAAATCAGTGAGTTGGGTAAACTAGTATCGCCAAGTGACTTGCAATCAGAAGCAGGGCGAGTATCGCGATTGTGGCGAGCTCCCGGGAAGTCATTCCCGGGGGCAGCCAGACTAGAAACCCTGCTCGAAAAAGCTTTCCAGAATGACCACCGCAGACGCTGAGTCTACGCTGCCTTTATTTAGCGCGCGGAATCCGCCGCGCTCAAACAACCCCGCACGCGCTTCCACAGTACTTAATCTTTCGTCATGCAGCGTAATTGCCACGCCAAAGCGGCCGTGGATCTTATTAGCAAAATTACGTGCTCGGGCGGTTAACGGCTGCTCGGTGCCGTCCATATTCAGCGGCAGACCCACAATCACCGCTTCCGGCTGCCACTCCTTGAGCAGACGGCCAATAATATTCCAGTCTGGCGTGCCGTCCTGCGCTTTAATGGCCGTCAGCGGGCGAGCGGTACCGGTGATACGCTGGCCGATGGCCACACCAATGCTGCGAGTGCCAAAATCAAATGCCAGCAGTGTTCCACTCATTATGCGTGCCCCGCAGTGCCTGACATGGTCAGGATATTGATACCGATAAGCTTAGCTGCTTCTTTCCAGCGATCGCTAATCGGGGTTTTGAACAGGATATTAAGATCGGCCGGGGCAGTCAGCCAGGCGTTATCGAGGATCTCTTGCTCAAGCTGGCCTTTTTCCCAGGATGCGTATCCCAGAGCAACCAGTACGTCCGACGGCTGGCGTTCAGTGCCCAGCGTCTCCAGCACGTCGCGTGACGTGGTGACGATGGTGTTGTCGGAAATGCGGATACTGGACGAGAATGAAGATGGAGGCGTATGCACGATAAAACCACGATCTTCGGCCAGTGGACCACCCAACATCACCGGTTTATCCAGGCGAATGGCGGGATCGCGAGGTTCAGGCGTGATCTTTAGCTTTTCGAGGATCCCCTCGATCTGCAAATTATCCAGTGGTTTATTGATGATGATCCCCATCGCGCCGTCATCGTTATATTCGCAGATGTAGACCACGGAACGACGGAAGATAGGATCCTGAAGGGTTGGCATAGCAATGAGGAAATGATGCTGTAAATTCATTATCAGAGGTTCTGTCCTGTTTCAAAAAGCAGCAGCGCCCAGTATGAGGGGAAAGCGCACTGCTGTCACCAGGCTTGCCCACTTGCAGGACAGGCGAGAAACCTGGCTGGCGGCGGGTTCCCTCCCGCCGTTTAAAGACAACGTCTTATTTTTGCAGACGTTTTTCGATAGCGTCCATCAACATGCCGGTGATGGAAATCGGATATTCCGCTTCGATTTCTCGCACGCAGGTTGGGCTGGTGACGTTAATTTCAGTCAGACGGTCGCCGATGATATCGAGGCCAACGAAGATCAGACCTTTTGCTTTCAGCGTTGGTCCGACTTTACGGGCGATAGCCCAATCGCTTTCGCTTAATGGGCGCGGTTCACCGCGGCCGCCTGCGGCCAGATTCCCGCGCGTTTCGCCGCCCTGTGGGATACGCGCCAGGCAGTAAGGTACCGGTTCACCGTCAATCACCAGCACGCGTTTGTCGCCATCTTTGATAGCTGGCAGGTAGTTTTGCGCCATGCAGTAGCGGCTACCCAGCTCGGTCAGCGTTTCGGCAATGACGCCAATGTTCGGATCGCCTTCCTTCACGCGGAAGATCGATGCGCCGCCCATGCCGTCCAGCGGTTTCATGATGATGTCGCCGTGTTTTTGCCAGAAGGCTTTCAGCTGTGCCTTATTACGGGTGACCAGCGTTTCCGGCGTCAGGTCGGAGAACCAGGCGGTAAACAGCTTCTCATTACAGTCGCGCAGGCTCTGCGGTTTGTTAACGATGAGCGTGCCTTGTTCTTCTGCGCGCTCAAGAATATAGGTCGCGTAGATAAATTCAGTATCGAATGGCGGATCTTTACGCATCAAAACGACATCGAGATCGGCGAGCTTAATCTCTTGTTCGCTGCCAAACTCGTACCACTTGTCGTAGTTCTGCTCAACGCTCAGCAGACGGGTGCGGGCGTAAGACACGCCGTTCTCCAGATACAGGTCGTTCATCTCCATATAGTGGAGTTCGTAACCGCGACGCTGGGCTTCCAGCAGCATAGCGAAGCTGGTGTCTTTCTTGATGTTGATGCTTGCGATGGGATCCATCACGATGCCGAGCTTGATCATTATTGTTCTCCTTTAACCCAAATCGCCAAAGCGCACCTGTAGTGCGGTGATGGCGGTGAGTGCGGTAGTCTCTGTGCGCAAAACGCGAGGCCCCAACAGAATATCAGTAAACTGGTAGCGTGCGGTCATGGCAATTTCATCCGCTGATAGGCCTCCTTCGGGGCCAATCAGTAATCGTACGCGCTCAACCGGCTGCGGCAGAGTGTTGATGCTGGCGCTGGCGCGCGGGTGCAGATTGAGCTTCAGCGCATCATCCTGCTCGGCGCACCAGTCTTCGACATCCATTGCTGGGCGAATTTCCGGTACAACGTTGCGACCACACTGCTCGCAGGCGGCAATCGCGATTTTTTGCCACTGTTGGAGCTTCTTATTCAGGCGCTCGGCATCCAGTTTAACCCCGCAGCGCTCAGAAAAAAGTGGCGTAATGAGGCTTACACCCAGTTCTATCGATTTCTGGATAGTGAATTCCATTTTATCGCCGCGCGACATCACCTGACCCAGATGGATATGTACTGGAGATTCACGATCATCCGTTTCGCCGCGCAAGATTTCGACCATCACGTTTTTCTTGCTGGCATCAGTAATCACGGCGTCAAAAACCTGATTGCTGCCGTCGAACAGTTGGATCTCCTGGCCTTTGCCCATGCGCAGGACGCGGCCAACGTGGTTAGCGGCGTCATCGCACAGAGGGATCTGCGTGCCGACGGTTATCAATTCCGGGTGATAGATGCGGGGGATACGCATAGTCTGACTTCCATCTGTAGCTATGCCCTCAGCTTAAGAAGAGGGCAGGGAAAATGAACGATTGCCGCTAGTGTAAACACAAAATCCTTCAAGATGCATCAAGGCAGCAAATCCTGATGCGCTGACTCAGGCTCGTGCCCGGAGTAAACGCATACCATAATGCCTGGACTGCTTGAAAGATCGTGTGTATAGGTTAGCTTTTTTGCGCCTGGCAAGCCTGCTGCACATAAGGATTATGATTGCCCTGAACTTTGGCGATGCGTTCGTCGCGTTGGCACTCCCAGGTGCTGACGGGATACATTTTATCCCAGGCGTTGAACAGCTGGGTTTGTTGGCGTGAAAGAGTCAGGCTGTAGCGGTCACGCATATAGAAGTAGATACGGGCGATCGCCCCACGCGAACGTTCCGGCGGTTCTGCGACCTTGGCTTTAAAATCGACCTTCATGCCGCACTGGCCGTACTGGCCTTCGCCCCCATTCCACTGTCCGTACATAAAGTTGCCGCGGTCACCGTTAACCTCGCCAACCGCCGGCTGTAGGTTATGCATATCGCTTTCCATTTTGCGATATTCCGGATCTTTAGCGCAGTTCTTTCTGCCGCCGTCCTGCCAGCACTGACGCTGATGGCCAAACTGCCAGGCCGGCACTACGTGTTCCCACTCAACGCGGCTGGCGCGGTTTTCATTTTTACGCACTTTATAGCCGCAGGACTCCAGATCGATAACGCCTTTTTTACCCTGCCAGTTGATTTTACAGCCGCAGTAAAAGTCGCCGGGAACGTCGTTATTAACCTTTACGCCCGCCGTTTTGGCCTGGGAAAAACTGTTGATACCCTCGGCTAATGCCTGGCCTGAAAGCGCCGTCGCCAAAAATGCGGCGGCAAAAGACAATTTACGGTACATCACGAACTCCATCTCAAATCGAGCCCGCAACGTAACGAATGTGATTGTCAGATGCAATCAGTTAGAACGGAAAACTTCCTGATATTTCCGATGGTTACATTTCTGCAACTAATGGCTCGCCGCAGTGGACGCAGCGGTAGGTGGCTTCACCGCGCAGCACGCGGTTATGGCGGCGGACGGTAAGCTGATGAAGCTGGCAGCTACAGCGATAGGGAAAAGTCTGGCGGCGTACAGATTCCAGTTCGAATTGATGCGTTCGGCGAGCCGGTACCCCAAGCACGCTTTCCATCATCCACTTCCACTCTTTGCCGTGTGGCGCCACGCGGCCAAAGTGTTTCCATACCAGCAAGTGCGCCAACTCATGTGGTACCACTTCATCAATAAACGCCTGCTGATTTTCCTGCAATAACACTGGATTCAGGCGGATCTCATACTGCTGAAGCCACGCGGTACCGGCGGACGTCCCGCGCTGCTGATAAACCAGTTTGGGCTCCGGGTAATTTCGGCCCAGCGCGAGGTTGGCCTGGGCGAGTTTTTCCCGCAGGCTGCGCATAACGTTTTGCTGGATGGCGATAGGAATTCGAGGGGTTTTCATAACGGCTGAGGATAAAACGTGAAGCGAGGTGGTGCAAGGGGAAGCTTCCTCCCGCAGGAGGAAGCGTCATTCAGGGTTAGTCGCGAGCACCAATTTCGCGCAGCGGACGGCCCTGCATCAGGTTACGTTCAATGTGTTCCAGAGAGACATTTTTGGTTTCTGGAATCAGCCACAGGGTCAGGAAGATGAACAGCACGTTCAGGCCGCCGTATACCCAGAAGGTATTCGCGCTGCCCAGCGAGTTCAGCATCGTCAGGAAGGTGGCACCAACGATCATGTTGGCAATCCAGTTGGTAGCGGTTGAGCAGGTGATACCGAAGTCACGGCCTTTCAGAGGCTGAATTTCGGAACACAGAACCCATATCAGCGGACCGGCACTCATTGCAAAACCGACGATGAACATCAGCAGCATCAGGACTGCAGTGTACTGCGCAGCGGCGGAGTGAATGCCCACATGCATCATGCTACCCAGTATGCCCATACCGACGGCCATGACGATAAAGCCGAGGATAAGCGTTGGTTTACGGCCCCAGCGGTCAACCAGACCAATCGCGATAAAGGTCGCCAGCACGTTGGTTAAACCAACGATAACCGTCCCCCACATCTGCTCGGTGGTATTGGCATAACCCGCCAGCTCAAAGATTTTCGGCGCGTAGTACATGATGACGTTCATCCCGGTGAACTGCTGCATCACCTGCAACAGAATACCGAGGAACACCGCGCGGCGGAAGTTGCTGTTCTCTTTAAACAGCGCCCAGCCGCTTTGTTTTACCTTCAGGCTTTCACGGATTTCGTCCAGCTCACGTTTGGCTTCTGCGCTGGTGTCACGCAGCCGCAGCAGCACGCGTTCGGCATCGTTGAAGCGGCGTTTGGCAGCGAACCAGCGCGGGCTGTCCGGCAGGAAAATAACGCCAATCAGTAGCAGAATCGCTGGGATGATGATAACCCCCAGCATCCAGCGCCATGCGCCGCTGTAGCTGAACGCGGTATCGGACAGATAGGCGCCGAGAATACCGATGGTGATCATCAACTGGTACATAGAAATCATGCTGCCGCGGATTTTCTCCGGCGCAATCTCAGACAAGTACAGCGGCGCGGTGTAGGACGCTACGCCGACGGCCAAGCCCAGCAGCACGCGGGAGATCAGCAGCACTTCGACGTTTGGCGCGGCGGCAGAGAACAGGGAGCCGGCAACGAAAAGGATCGCGCCGATCATCAGGCTTTTCTTACGACCCAAGCGGAAGGAGAGCCAGCCGCTGCCGACGGCACCCACCGCAGCACCGAACATCATGGAACTCACCACCCACTCTTGCGTATGTGCACTGAGCTGGAAATCGGTCGTAATAAAGGGCAAAGCACCGGCAATAACGCCGATATCAAGGCCGAACAGCAGTCCGGCCAGAGCGGCTAAGAAACAGACAAAGAAGGTCATTGTCTTGTTAGAGCGACCCTGTTTTTTATTGTTAGGCATTATGCCCTCCAGTTGAGTCATTGATTTTGTAGATGCTTAGGGTAGGAGAGTACGAAGTAAAAAAATGTGATAATAATCACGACTGTGTAATCGGTTACACTAACGTTTAAGTTAAAATTAGGTTAAATTACAATAAAATCATATAGATTTATGTATTTTAACATTGTGATAAAAGCAAATAATGAGAATTAACTGAAACACAACGCATAAAGATGAAAAGGCGTTTCATGGTGGTGTTGTAAGGCTTTATCCACGCCAATCACATTATGTAATCGCTTTCATTACTTTGTTTGGAAATGTAAATGCATACGATGAAGGGATGGTGAGCAGGCATAAAAAAAGCCAGCGCGAGGCTGGCTTTTTAGCGATGAGTCGAGGCTTATTTCAGGCCAGCGGCGTCGCGCAGCTGGGCTGCTTTGTCGGTTTTTTCCCATGGGAAATGTTCGCGACCGAAGTGACCGTATGCTGCCGTCTCTTTGTAGATTGGGTGCAGCAGGTCCAGCATCTGAATCAGGCCGTATGGACGCAGATCGAAGAATTCGCGTACCAGCAGGGTCAGCTGTTCAGTTGGCACTTTCTCGGTACCGAAGGTTTCAACCATGATGGACGTTGGCTCTGCCACGCCGATAGCGTAGGAAACCTGAATTTCACAACGATCCGCCAGGCCTGCGGCAACGATGTTCTTCGCGACATAACGCGCAGCGTAGGCTGCGGAACGGTCAACTTTAGAAGGATCTTTACCGGAGAATGCACCACCACCGTGACGAGCCATGCCGCCGTAGGTATCGACGATGATTTTACGACCGGTCAGACCGCAGTCACCCATTGGGCCACCGATAACGAAACGGCCTGTTGGGTTGATGAAGAATTTGGTTGATGCGTTCAGCCATTCGGTTGGCAGAACCGGCTTGATGATCTCTTCCATCACCGCTTCCTGCAGCGATTTCTGATCGATGCTTTCAGCGTGCTGGGTAGACAGGACTACCGCGTCAATACCGACAACTTTGCCGTCGTCGTACTGGAAGGTCACCTGGCTTTTCGCATCCGGGCGCAGCCACGGCAGGGTGCCGTTTTTACGCACTTCAGCCTGACGCTGCACCAGACGGTGTGCGTAGGTGATTGGTGCTGGCATCAGCACATCGGTTTCGTTGGTCGCATAGCCGAACATCAGGCCTTGGTCACCCGCACCCTGTTCCAGCGGGTCAGCACGGTCAACACCCTGGTTGATGTCAGGGGACTGTTTACCGATAGCGCTCAGTACTGCACAGGAGTTGGCATCAAAGCCCATATCCGAATGCACATAGCCAATTTCGCGAACGGTTTTACGGGTGATCTCTTCGATATCAACCCAAGCGCTGGTGGTGATTTCACCGCCGACCAGCACCATACCGGTTTTGACGTAAGTTTCGCACGCTACGCGGGCTTTCGGATCCTGTTCCAGGATAGCGTCCAGCACGGCGTCAGAAATTTGGTCCGCAATTTTGTCAGGATGCCCTTCGGATACAGACTCGGACGTAAAAAGGTGTTTTGCCATATTTAATATCACCCAATAGGAATTTGGTTAGCTCGAACTGTCGTGCTGCATAGTCACGATGGAGGATTCTACCACGGACTTGTCGCTTTCTGTCACTGGCAGTCTGAGTGTTAATCGGTATAGATGGATTAACATCTGGATGGCTATTTTAGGTCACATCTTCACCTCATTGCCAGTTTTTTTTGAGATGCCTCTCATTCTGCTGCTCAATGGAATGGAAATTTTTCCTGACACTGTCGTCAATGTGCACATTTATATTTTGCTTTTTTCCCGCCTTATCGGTATAAAACGCCGCGCGCGGCTCATACCAATAAGCACACGTCATTTTCACGTGTCGCCACTTCCAGCCGGGCTAAAACTTTGCTTTGGCTTGTTGGTCCGTTCTTACCGGGCGGCCGTGGAGGTGATACGAGATAATGAACCGTTGTATTCTGCCGATTTTGTCGTGCCGTTCTGGCGCGAACATACCCCCCGCAACCCTCATTTCTGCTTTGCATACCAGCCGATGTTATACCCATTTCGGCGCTTCTCAGGACTCCAGAGCCGGTAGGTAACGGATGACTGAACAAGGGCGCTCTTGCTTGTAGCAAGGGTTTTCTCGTGGTTTCGCTGAACCGTCATACCAGGTTCAGGTGCGTGTTTTACAATGATATGAATAAGAAACCGGTCGCACAGTCGGTGCGCCAGCATGTTCTGCTGGCTAATCCGTCTGCTTATGGGTTGTTATCGCAACGTTACGCTGCGATAGTAGTTAACTGTTTTACACTTGTTATAAATAATTGAGGTTCGCTATGTCTGACGACATTTCATTGGATTCGCTTTCGTCAGCAGGCGAACGCGGTGTACTACGTTCCATGCAGGAGGTTGCGATGAGCTCCCAGGAAGCCAGCAAAATGCTACGCACATACAACATTGCCTGGTGGGGCAATAACTACTACGACGTCAACGAGCTTGGCCATATCAGCGTCTGCCCTGACCCTGATGTTCCGGACGCCCGTGTTGACCTCGCCGAGTTGGTAAAAGCCCGTGAAGCGCAGGGGCAGCGTCTGCCTGCGTTGTTCTGCTTCCCGCAGATCCTGCAGCATCGTCTGCGCTCGATTAACGCCGCGTTTAAACGCGCCCGTGAGTCTTATGGCTATAAAGGCGACTACTTCCTGGTCTATCCGATCAAGGTGAACCAGCATCGTCGCGTGATCGAATCGCTGATCCACTCCGGTGAACCGCTGGGGCTGGAAGCCGGTTCAAAAGCCGAGCTGATGGCTGTGCTGGCGCATGCGGGCATGACGCGTAGCGTGATTGTCTGTAACGGCTATAAAGACCGTGAATACATTCGTTTGGCGCTGGTCGGCGAAAAGATGGGCCATAAGGTCTATCTGGTCATCGAGAAAATGTCCGAAATTGCCATCGTGCTGGAAGAAGCCGAGCGCCTGAACGTGGTTCCGCGTCTGGGTGTCCGCGCGCGTCTGGCGTCGCAGGGCTCCGGTAAGTGGCAGTCCTCCGGTGGTGAGAAATCCAAGTTTGGCCTGGCGGCAAACCAGGTGCTGCAACTGGTTGAAATTCTGCGTGAGCGCGGTCGTCTTGACAGCATTCAACTGCTGCACTTCCACCTCGGTTCACAGATGGCCAACATTCGCGATATCGCCACTGGCGTGCGCGAGTCTGCCCGTTTCTACGTCGAACTGCATAAGCTGGGCGTGAATATTCAGTGTTTCGATGTCGGCGGTGGCCTGGGCGTGGACTATGAAGGTACGCGTTCGCAGTCCGATTGCTCCGTGAACTACGGGCTCAACGAATACGCAAACAACATTATCTGGGCGATTGGCGATGCGTGTGAAGAACACGGCCTGCCGCACCCAACGGTGATTACCGAGTCCGGCCGCGCAGTAACCGCACACCATACGGTGCTGGTCTCCAATATTATCGGGGTTGAACGTAGCGAAAACACCGAGGCAACGCCTCCGGCAGAAGATGCTCCGCGCGCTCTGCAAAGCATGTGGGAAACCTGGCAGGAGATGCATGAGCCGGGAACACGCCGTTCGCTGCGTGAATGGCTGCACGACAGCCAGATGGATCTGCACGATATTCACGTCGGCTACTCTTCAGGCACCTTCAGCCTGCAGGAACGCGCGTGGGCGGAACAGCTCTATCTGAATATGTGCCATGAAGTGCAGAAGCAACTCGACCCAAGCAACCGTGCGCACCGTCCGATTATCGACGAACTGCAGGAGCGTATGGCGGATAAGATTTACGTCAACTTCTCCCTGTTCCAGTCGATGCCGGATGCGTGGGGTATCGATCAACTGTTCCCGGTGATGCCGCTGGAAGGGCTGAACCAGGCACCTGAACGCCGTGCGGTGCTGCTGGATATCACCTGCGACTCCGACGGTGCTATCGATCACTACGTTGATGGTGACGGTATTGCCACGACCATGCCGATGCCAGAATACGACGTGGATAACCCGCCGATGCTGGGCTTCTTTATGGTTGGCGCGTATCAAGAAATTCTCGGCAACATGCACAACCTGTTCGGCGATACCGAAGCGGTGGACGTGTTTGTCTTCCCTGACGGCAGCGTGGAAGTTGAACTGTCCGATGAAGGGGATACCGTGGCGGATATGCTGCAGTACGTGCAGCTCGATCCTAATACGCTGTTAACCCAGTTCCGCGACCAGGTGAAAAACACCGATCTGGACGCCGAACTGCAGCAGCAGTTCCTGGAAGAGTTTGAAGCTGGGCTGTACGGCTATACTTATCTCGAAGACGAGTAAGTTGACGGCCCCCTCACCCTAACTCTCTCCCCAAAGGGGAGAGAGGCCCGCTGTGCGGTTGAGTTTTCAGGCTCTCCGCAGAGATGGAGAAGCTAAACGATGCGGTTTGGTTTTCTCCCTCTCCCTGAGGGAGAGGGGCGGGGTGAGGGGACAAGCGTACACCGCTTGTATCCGTACAAAATAACGGCGATAATTCGCCCATATAAGCAGTTACCCAAATCAATCCCTTCCTCGTCGGGCCTAACGACGCGGAGGGGATTTTTTTTAGCATGATTTTACAAGAGGTTAGCACATGAGCACCTTAGGTCATCAATACGATAACTCCCTGGTTTCCAACGCGTTTGGTTTTCTACGTCTGCCGATGAACTTCCAGCCGTACGACAGCGATGCGGATTGGGTGATTACTGGCGTACCGTTTGATATGGCAACCTCCGGTCGTGCCGGTGGCCGTCATGGCCCGGCGGCGATCCGCCAGGTTTCCACTAACCTGGCCTGGGAGCACAACCGCTTCCCGTGGAACTTCGATATGCGTGAACGCCTGAATGTCGTTGACTGCGGCGACCTGGTTTACGCGTTCGGCGATGCCCGTGAAATGAGTGAAAAACTGCAGGCGCACGCGGAAAAACTGCTGGCAGCCGGTAAGCGTATGCTCTCCTTCGGCGGCGACCATTTCATCACCCTGCCGCTGCTGCGCGCGCACGCGAAGCACTTCGGCAAAATGGCGCTGGTGCACTTTGATGCCCACACCGATACCTACGCTAACGGCTGCGAGTTCGACCACGGCACCATGTTCTACACCGCGCCGAACGAAGGTCTGATTGACCCGAACCACTCGGTGCAGATTGGTATCCGTACCGAGTTTGATAAAGACAACGGCTTCACCGTGCTCGATGCCTGCCAGGTTAACGATCGCGGCGTGGACGATATCATCGCGCAGGTTAAGCAGATTGTCGGTGATATGCCAGTTTATCTGACCTTCGACATCGACTGTCTGGATCCGGCGTTTGCACCGGGCACCGGTACGCCAGTGATCGGCGGTCTGACATCCGATCGCGCCATTAAACTGGTCCGCGGCCTTAAAGATCTCAACATCGTCGGTATGGACGTGGTTGAAGTGGCTCCGGCCTATGACCAGTCAGAGATCACCGCACTGGCGGCCGCAACCCTGGCGCTGGAAATGCTCTACATCCAGGCGGCGAAAAAAGGCGAATAAGCCTTAAACGCTCACTGCTGCTGCGCGACGCATGCGCAGCAGCAGCATCCCACCTGCCAGCAGCGTGATAATCTGCGAGGCAACCAGCACCGAAAACCCGGAGCTGACCGAACCCACCGACTTCATCACCAACCCCATCAACAGCGGAATAAACGCCGCACAAATGTTGCCAATGCCATTGATAATCCCGTAAGCGCTCCCGACGGCTTCCCGGGCGGCGTGATGCTGCACCACCGCAGGAATTGCCGCGCCCTGCAAACCCCAGAAGATATTCGCCGAAAGCATAAACAGCGCCAGCATGGCCGGCTGGTGGCTCAACATCAGCGCCATCACGGAAAGCGCCGTCAGTAAACCGCCCACCACAAAAAGCACCGGTGCCTGTTCCGGGCGCATTTTGTCGAGCAGCACGCCGCCAAGAAACTTAGACCCCAGGCTCAGTAAGAAAGGGATGGCCGCGAGCAAACCGGTCGCGTGCAGCGAGAAGTGGTGCTCATCGCGCAGCCATGCCGGCAGCCAGGCGCTGCTACCCCAGAGGTAGCTTAGCGTGGCGATCTCGACCAGCAGGATCCAGCCCAGTAGCGGCGTTTTCCATGCGAGGGTAAAAGTGTGCATAAAGCCCGCGCTGTGGCGTTCGACTTCCCGACGTGGTGCGGGAAGAAAGCGCCAGATAAGTCCACCGCCGAGCAAAAGATTCATCACCGCCAGTGCATAGAACGATCCCATCCAGCCAAAATGCGTCATTGTCCAGGTGATCAGCGGAAAGCCAACCGCCAGTCCCAACGAAACGCCCAGCGCAGTGACAGCGTTGGGTTTACCTATCTCATCGGCAGTAAAGTTATCGCTGATAAACCGCGTTTTGAGTGAGAACAGTGGCCCTTCGGCGATGCCCAGAATGATGCGTGCGACCAGCATGCCCATCAGCGATCCCAACAGCGGTGATATGGCGCACACCACGGCCCAAATCAGAATGCTGCCCAACAACCCTTGTCGATAATTAAACCGGTTTTCAATAACCGGAGTTAATAGTAAAGCGGAAAAACCATAACCCAGTAGAAAGCAGGTCATTAACATTCCCTGTAACATTCTGTTTCCATTTAAACGGAAGTGATCGGCGAATTCCGGGTTGAGAATCATCACCGAGATATTTACCCGGTCGACGTATGAAATAATAATTAACAATAACAATGCGATTGTTCCCTGCCATCTTACCGTCATGACTTCCGCCTTAATGATGTTTATCTGTTTATATTGTTATTCTGGTGACTATCACGGAGCTAAAATGGTTAACATATGAAACTCATTGTTTTATATAGATAAAATAACTTGTTGTTTCATGGGTGAAACAGCTTCATGGTAGCGGGTAATAATTTTTAGAGACTATCAATAGAACAAGTCAATATCTATTTTTGAAAATTTAAGAACATTAATAAAATGTATTCCTGACGCTTCGTATTATGAAGATTTCATATCTCTGCATTTTTTCGTGATCCTTTGCACACTTAGTTAATTAAACTCCTTGAGATTAACAATTCGGTCACATTCCCACTTGACGTCAGACGCATCGCTTTTATATTGACCGTATTAAATAAGAAACAGAGTTTCATATATGAAACAAAAGCCTGGAGGATCGCGATGAGCTGGATAGGCGTATGTGACGCAGAGCAAGTACAGGAAGATTTCCCTTTTAGCGGCAATATCGAAGGCAAAGAGATCGGCATTTACCTGATCGACGGTGAATTTTTTGCCCTGGAAGATGTATGCCCCCACGCCTATGCGCTGTTGAGCCAGGGTTTTGTCGAAGACGGCAAGGTGGAGTGTCCGCTGCATGAGGCCGTATTTGATGTCAAAACCGGCCAGTGTTTGCACGGTCCCGGCGGGCGAAATCTCAACCGTTACCCGGTTCGGGTATTTGAAAATCAGATTCAGATTACGTTTATCGAGGAGACCGTGGCATGAGCGAAACCCAGGATTTTAACCCAGCGCTGCCGGAGAGCCGTCAGTTCACGCCTCCTGCTGAAGGCGGCAACGGTGCAATTCATAAACCGGGCAGCTACCAGAACCTCATTTGGCAGACGCGCAGCCGGGTCCCGGAGAACTGGGAACTGAATCTGATTGCTGCTCTGGAGACGCTCTTCGAGCAGGGCGTTGATACGCTACCGGCGCTGGTGAACGGGTTGAATGCTGCACGTATGCACGACCAGCAGGGGGAGCCGTGGAGCGACAGCAGCTTCCAGGCGTTCTTAAAGGTTAATGGTTACTGAGGGCAGGGCGATGACGACGAGCGTACAAAATTATCTCGACACGGGCCTGCGCGGCCTTTGGTATCCGGTACTGGCCAGTTGGGAAGTCCAGTCGGCACCGGTGGGCATTACTCGCCTTGGCGAGCAGATTGTGGTCTGGCGTAACAAAGATGGTCAGGTACAGGCGCTGGAAGACCGCTGCCCGCACCGTGGCGCACGTCTGTCGATGGGCTGGAATCTGGGCGATCGCATCGCCTGCTGGTATCACGGGGTTGAGGTGGCGGGTAACGGCGAAGTCAAAGATGTTCCCGCCGTCGATAAATGCCCGCTGGTGGGCCAGCAGTGCGTGCGCAGCTACAACGTGCAGGAAGCGCACGGCGCGATCTTCCTGTGGTTTGGCGTTACCGCCGATCAGCAGCCCGATGAGTTAACCTTCCCAACGGAATTGGCTGACGGCGAAGCCTACAGCAACTTCCTGTGTACCGCGGCGTGGGACTGTAACTATCAGTACGCGCTGGAAAACGTGATGGATCCGATGCACGGCACTTACCTGCACTCCTCCTCGCACTCGATGGCTGAAGGCGATCGCAAGGCCGACATGGTGTTGCAGCCAACTAAGACTGGCTTCATTTTTGAGAAAAAAGGCCAAAGCGGCGTCAACTTTGACTGGGTAGAACTGGGCAACAGCGGCACCTACTGGATGCGTTTGTCGATCCCTTACAAGCAGCGCTTTGGGCCGGGTGGCCACTTCTTTATCGTCGGCATGGTGGTGCCGGAAGATAACGATCACTGCCGCGTGTTCTTCTGGCGTATTCGCCGTGTGCAGGGCTGGCAGCGCGATATGTGGCGCTTCATGTACCGTAATCGCCTGGAGAAGCTGCACTGGGAAGTGCTGGAGCAAGACCGCGTGGTGCTTGAAAGCCTGGCGCCAAACGCCCGTGAACACGAATACCTTTATCAGCACGACGTGGGGTTGTCCCGCCTGCGCCGCATGATGCAGAAAGCCGCTAAAGAGCAGTTGGCGGTTCGGGAACAGCAGCAAGGAGCGGCCTGATGAATGGCCTCCTGAACGGTAAACGCATTGTGGTTACCGGCGCGGCGCGTGGGCTGGGTTTCCACTTCGCCAAAGCCTGCGCAGAGCAGGGTGCGGCGGTGGTGATGTGCGACATTCTTGAAGGTGAACTTGCCGAAAGCTCCCATGGGCTGCGCGAGCAGGGCTATACCATCGAATCGCACGTTATCGATCTGGCGGATGCGGCCTCAATCGATACCACATTCAGCGCGATCGGTGAGAAGGGCCAGATTGATGGTCTGGTGAACAATGCGGCGATGGCCACCGGCGTCGGCGGTAAAAACATGCTCGACTACGATGCGGATCTTTGGGATCGGGTGATGTCGGTGAACGTCAAAGGCACCTGGCTGGTCACCCGCGCGGCGGTGCCGCTGCTGCGCGAAGGATCGGGCATCGTCAACGTGGCTTCGGATACCGCGCTGTGGGGCGCACCGCGCTTAATGGCCTACGTCGCCAGCAAAGGGGCGGTGATTGCCATGACGCGTTCCATGGCCCGCGAGCTGGGTGAAAAACGCATTCACATCAACGCGATTGCGCCAGGATTAACCCGCGTCGAGGCCACGGAATATGTGCCTGCGGAGCGTCACCAGCTGTATGAAAACGGACGCGCGCTCAGCGGCGCGCAGCAGCCCGAGGATGTGACCGGCAGCGTAGTCTGGCTGTTGAGCGATCTGTCGCGGTTTATCACCGGGCAGCTCATTCCGGTCAACGGCGGTTTTGTTTTTAACTAAGAAGTGGAGTGCATATGGCAAACGATCAGGAAGTGAAATATCTGGTGCCGGGGCTGGAACGTGGCTTACAGCTGCTGTTGGCCTTCGGCGAGCAGCATCGCGATCTGACCTTTGCCGAACTGCACCGGCTGGTGGATATGCCGAAAGCCACCGCCTATCGCGTGGTACAGACGTTGGAGTATATGGGATTTCTGGAGCGCAACGCGCGCACCAACACCTTCTCGCTGGGCATGAATGTGCTGCGTCTGGGCTTTGAATATATCGCTTCGCTGGATGTTGCACAGGTGGGGCAGCCGGTTATCGAACAGCTGCGTGACACCAGCCAGTGCAGCAGTCATCTGGCGATTCGCGATGGGCGCGACATCATCTACATCGCTCGCGTCAGTGCCGCCGGTTCGCGGATTAATCAGGTCAGTATCGGCACACGGCTGCCGGTGCACTGCACCTCGCTGGGACGCATGCTGTTGACCGACCTTTCCCGCGCTGATTTTGAACAGCTGTTCCCGCAGGAGCGGCTGCCGGGCAACACGCCGGGCCAGCTTTTTGAGCGTGAAGCGCTGTGGCAGATGGTGCAGGAAGATAAAGCGCGCGGCTATGTGATTGGTGAATCCTTCTTCCGCCACGGCATCTCTTCCATCGTCTATCCGGTGTATGACCGAAGCGGCCGCGTGGCCGCGGTGGTGAGCATTCTGGTACCTGCCGAAGAGATCCCGCAAACCGACCGGGAGCGTTTGCAGCAGGAGGTTCGCCTGGCAGCAGATAAAATTTCTGGCTTCTTAGGACATCTTTCTCAAGCCAGTTAAATCAGTGAGTTAACTCTAGGCGCCGAAGGGCGTCGGGCATGTCTTACGCCCAAATTTGGGTGATAAACGGTAAATGAGGCAACCTGTGATGAGCGTGATTGGAATAGAAAAGCTGGAATTTGGCGTCGATAACCTGACGCATTGCGCCAAATTTATGCATGATTTTGGCCTGACCGGCGACGTCAGCGGCCAGCGTTTTACAACCTTAAGCGGCGCGAGCGTTGAGCTAAATGCCACCGACAGCCCCGATCTTCCTCCGGCTTTCGAAGCCGGTAATACACTACGCCGGATGACCTGGGCGGTGGCCGATCGACAAAGCCTTGAAGCGCTAAGACCGAAACTGGCCGTTCAGCCGGACTTTCGTGAAGTGGACGGCGCGCTGGAGTGTCTCGATCCGAACGGCATGACGCTGCGGGTGCAGGTCAGTCAGCAGGTGCCGGTTGAACTCAACGTCGAGCCGATAAACCAGTGGGGGGACGTGCGCCGCATCGACACCCCGAGCCCGGTTTACGAACGCGCCCAACCAATAAACGTCGGCCACGTGGTGTTCTTTGTGGAAGAGCTGGCGGCGGTGGAGAAATTCTACCGCGACGTGCTCGGTTTCCAGGTTTCCGATCGCTACATTAACCGCGCGGTGTTCCTGCGCTGTGGCGCGCGCGGCGGCCATCACAACCTCTTCTTACTCCAGTTACCCAACCGCAAGCGTGGGCTGAACCACGTGGCGTTCACCGTGCGTGATATCCATGAGGTGATTGGCGGCGGGATCGCCATGAACAAGCACGACTGGAGCACATTTATCGGTCCAGGCCGCCATCCTGTGTCTTCGGCCTACTTCTGGTATGTCAACAGCCCAACCGGCGGTGCGTTTGAATACTACACCAACGACGACTACCTGACGGAAAACTGGCATCCGCGCGAGCTGGAGCACTCTTTGGTGTCGTTTACCGAATGGGCGGTCGAAGGCGGGATTGATCATGATACCCGTCGCCAGCAGCAGAAGTCGGAGGCGGTATGACGGCGCGCATTGTCATTATTGGCGGCGGTCAGGCGGGCGGCTGGGCGGCAAAAACGCTACGCGATGAAGGCTTTAGCGGTGAAATCTGCGTGGTGGCGGAAGAGGAGTGGGATTTTTACGAGCGCCCTCCGCTGTCGAAAGCTTCCCTGCTGGAGCCTGATGCCGTACTGCCGCGTCTGTTCAGCGAAGAGGTGCAGCAGACTCTGAATCTGAATTGGTATCGTCCGCAGCGCGCTGAAGCGATTGATCGTGAGGCAAAAACGGTACGCCTGAGCACCGGTGCGTCTCTGGCCTATGACCAACTGCTGATCGCGACCGGTGGTCGGGCGCGTCTTCCTGGTACCGCGTGGGCGAACCATCCTCAGGTCTATACCTTACGCCACTGGCAGGATGCGCAGCGTCTGAAGCAGCGGCTGGCGCAAAGCCAACGGCTGGCCATTATTGGCGGCGGCTGGATTGGGCTGGAAATTGCCGCCTCGGCGCGCAAGTGCGGCGTTGCGGTGACGCTGTTTGAGCAGCAGCCGACGCTGTGCATGCGTTCGGTCAGCCGCGATGTGTCGCAGCATCTTGAGCAGATGCATCGCCAGCAGGGCGTGGATATTCGCACTGGCTGCGGTGGGCTGGAGCTGGAGGACGATAACGGCCATCCGGTGATTCACTGCGACGGTAAACGCGAAACGTTTGATGCGGTGGTGGTGGGGATCGGTGTCGATCTTAACCTCGAACTGGCGCGCAATGCCGGGCTGAACATTGCACAAGGGATCGTGGTGGATGCGCAGGGTCGCACCTCGGATCCCGCAATTTTCGCCGCTGGTGATGTGGCTCAGCACCATCATTATGGCTTGTGTATTCAGTCGTGGGCTTTTGCGCAAAACCAGGCGGTGGCAACGGCCAAAGCGATGCTCGACCCGCAGGCCGCCGGCTATGACGAAGCGCCGTGGCTGTGGTCGGATCAATACCAGCACAACATTCAGATCCTGGGGATCCCTTCACCGGGAAGTAAAACGGTGATACGCGATAATACCCTTTATTTCTCGCTGGATGATAACGGACGGCTCACGCAGCTGGTGGCGTTTAACGATGCTCGTACCGTCAAGCTGGCAAAACGCTGGATGGCGGCCGGACGAGATTTATCGGACGTACCGCTCACTGACCCGACCTTTTCGCTGATGTCATTGCGATAAAACACGCGCACCCTTAAGGGGGAGAAATGACCACATTAGAGACGAACACCGCGCCGGTTGAGGCGAGCGGTGAGGGCATCTGCATGCCTGAAAAAGCCGTTCGCTGGGCTATTCCGCTGTCGCTGCTGGCCTGCGTACTGTTGGCCTTTTTCGACAAAATCAGCATTGCTGCGCTGTTTTCTGACGGCCATTTTCAGCGGGCGATGGGGATCGATTTCGATACCACGCGGCTGGGCATTTTGATGAGCGCTTTTTTGCTGAGCTACGGTTTTTCCTCCGTTTTTTTAAGCGGACTCGGCGACAAGATCGCGCCCCTGCGACTGCTGACCGGCATGATGGCGGTGTGGTGCGTGCTGATGGTGGCGATGGGCTTTACCCATAACTACACGCTGATGATCGTGCTGCGCATTTTACTTGGCATTGCCGAAGGGCCTCTGTTCCCGCTGGCGTTTGCTATCGTCCGTCACAACTTCCCGCAGCACCTCCAGGCGCGCGCCACCATGCTGTGGCTGCTCGGTACGCCAGTTGGCGCAGCGATTGGCTTCCCGCTTTCTCTCTGGCTGCTCAACACCTTTGGCTGGCAGAGCACTTTCTTTGTGATGGCAATGCTCACCGTGCCGGTGCTGATTTTTGTGCGCATCGGTTTGCGCGGAATTCGCCTGGAGGAGAAAACCAGCACTGCCCAGACGTCGCAGGATGAACGGCGTGCGGCGCGGCGTGAGCTGTTCGTCAGCCCGCATTTCTGGATTATCTGCATCTTTAACATCACTTTCCTGACCTATCTATGGGGCATCAACGGCTGGCTGCCGGGCTATTTAATCAAAGGGAAAGGTATCCATCTTGAACATGCTGGCTGGCTCGCGTCGATGCCGTTTATCGCCATGCTGGCGGGAGAAGTGATTGGTGCATGGCTGTCGGACCGGGTTGATAAACGCGCCGCCGCCTGTTTTCTCTCGATGGCGGGCGCAGGCGTTGGGCTGGCGGTGGTGATGCACCTTGATACCCCGCTGGCGATTATCGCTGCGATGAGCTTCAGCACCTTTATGTGGGGAACCGGTGCACCCAACATTTTTGCCCTGCTGGCCAAAGCGACGCATCCACGGGTGAGCGCCACGGCGGGGGGCATTTTTAACGGGCTGGGAAACTTTGCTGGGGCGTTATCGCCTGCGGTCATGGGGGCGCTTATCGCCTTCACCCACAGCATGGATTCCGGATTGATTTTTCTGGCGGTGATGGCGGCGGTGGGCTGCTTCCTGTTACTGCCGCTGCTAAGACGTTATTGAGGAGAGTGTCATGACTGATTCAACTGTAACCGCAAAACCGGGCGTTAAACCTGACCATCTGACCATGGAAGAGTGGGTCGAATCGCGTATAGCGCGTTTCGAAGGGCGTAAATATGACTGGAATGCACTGAAGTTCCAGGCTGACTACGACCCGAAATATCGCCGTGCGCAGATGCGCTATATCGGCACCGGGGCGACCGGCGTGGCGAGCGATACCAACACCGTTCCCGCTGAACATTTCACTTTCTCCACGATGGTGCTGCCGTCGAAGTGCGAAGGGCCACTGCATCTGCATGATGACGTTGAGGAGGTGTTCTTCATGCTCAAAGGGCAGATCACGCTGATGATTCAGGACGGTGATCAGTACACCGAAACCGTGCTACACGAACGCGATCTGATTTCTGTACCGCCGGGAATCTACCGTGGGCTGTTTAACCACGGTGAAGAGGAAGCGCTGATGTGCGTCATGCTCGGTACTCAGAAACCGCATATCCCAACTTATCCGGCGGATCACCCGCTGTCCAAAGTGAAGCGGAGCTAAGGAGCCATGATGACGGGTTTTCGTGAGCAGGGAACCGGTATCCCGCTGATGCTGCTGCACGGTATTAGCTCCGGAGCGGCCTCCTGGCATAAGCAGATGGCGCTCCCCGGTTTTCGCGTCCTGGCGTGGGATATGCCGGGTTATGGCGAAAGCCCAATGTTAACCGCGACGTGTGCCAACGCCGGTGACTATGCCGATGCGCTAGCAGCGTTGCTCGACCAGGCAGGCGTGATGCAAACGGTGCTGGTGGGTCATTCGCTCGGTGCGCTGGTGGCCAGCGCCTTTGCGGCGAAGTATCCGCAGCGCGTTCTGCATCTGGTACTGGCCGATGCGGCCCAGGGCTACGGCCAAAGCGCACTGGAGCTGCGTGAAAACGTGTGGCGCAGCCGCGAACAGCAAATCGCGTTAGGCGGCGAAATTCTGGCGCAGACCCGCGCGGCCAGGCTGCTTCACCCTGATGCACGAGAAGCGGATATCGCTACCGTGGCCAACGGGATGCGCAAACTGCGCCCCGAAGGCTATCTGGCGGCGTCGTGGATGCTGGCGCACGACGACATTCACGGTTGGCTGAAATCTTATGCCGGGGTGTTCGAAGTGTGGTGCGGTGAGCAGGACGCCATCACCCAACCGGAGTTGGTGTATGGACTCGCGCTGCGATACGGCATGCCGTACACCGCGATACCGCAGGCCGGGCACGCCAGCTATCTCGATAACCACGAGTTTTTCAATCAACAGCTTTTACGGATTAAAGAAGAGGTGCGCGATGAATGCACAAATTGATGGACGTGTAGCGGTAGTCACCGGAGGGTCTTCAGGAATTGGTTTTGAAACGCTACGCCTGCTGCTGGGTGAGGGGGCAAAAGTCGCCTTTTGCGGCCGCAATCCCGACCGGCTCTCCAGCGCACACGCGACATTACAAAACGAATATCCCGCAGGCGAGATTTTCTCTTGCTGCTGTGACGTACTGAAAAGCGAAGAGGTACAGGCGTTTGCCGACGCGGTGTACGCGCGCTTTGGTGCCGTCGACATGCTTATCAATAACGCAGGACAAGGCTACGTGGCGCATTTTGCCGATACCCCGCGCGAGGCGTGGCTGCATGAAGCGGAACTCAAACTGTTTGGCGTCATTAACCCAGTGCAGGCGTTTCTGCCGCAGCTTGAGCAGTCGGATATCGCCTCCATTACCTGCGTGAACTCGCTGCTGGCGCTGCAGCCGGAAGAGCACATGATTGCCACGTCGGCGGCCCGCGCGGCGCTGTTGAATATGACCCTGACGCTGTCAAAAGAGCTGGTGGATAAAGGCGTCCGCGTGAACTCCATTCTGCTGGGGATGGTTGAGTCTGGTCAGTGGCGACGCCGCTTTGAGAACCGCAGCGATAAAAGCCAGGGCTGGACGGAGTGGACGGAGGAAATCGCTCGTCAGCGCGGTATTCCGATGGCGCGCCTTGGCAAACCACAGGAACCGGCGCAGGCGCTGTTATTCCTCGCCTCTCCGCTGGCCTCGTTTACTACCGGCGCGGCGCTGGATGTCTCCGGCGGTTTCTGCCGTCATCTTTAAGGAAGCGTCATGAAAAAGATCATGTTAATTGGCTACGGTGCCATGGCACAGGCGGTCATTGAACGTCTGCCAGAACAGGTGGCGATCGGCTGGATTGTGGCGCGGGAGTCGCATCATGCGGCCATTCACGCCCAGCTTGGTGAGGCGGTGAAAGCGCTGACTTCACCGCTGGAATGCCACGACACGCCGGATCTGGTACTGGAATGCGCAAGCCAACAGGCGGTGGCGCAGTACGGCGAAGCGGTGCTGGCGCGCGGTTGGCATCTGGCGGTGATTTCCACCGGCGCGCTGGCTGATAGCGCGCTGGAGAGCCGTTTGCTTAACGCGGGCGGCCAGTTAACGTTGCTGTCCGGTGCCGTGGCGGGAATTGACGGTCTGGCCGCGGCGAAAGAGGGCGGGCTGGAGCACGTAACCTATCAGGCGCGTAAAAGCCCCGCCAGCTGGCGCGGCAGCTACGCCGAGCAGCTTATCGATCTCAATGCAGTCTCTGAGGCGCAGGTCTTTTTTGAAGGCAGTGCCCGCGAGGCAGCCAGACTGTTTCCGGCGAACGCCAACGTGGCGGCGACCGTTGCGCTTGGCGGCGTCGGCATGGACGAAACCCGGGTGCAGCTGATGGTTGATCCGGCCACTCAGCGCAATACCCATACCATCCATGTCAAAGGGGGGTTTGGCGAATTCCATTTGGAACTCAGCGGATTACCGCTGGCCAGTAACCCTAAAACCTCCACCCTGGCAGCATTAAGCGCGGTTCGCGCCTGCCGTGAACTGGCGATGCGCTAAGAGGCTGTTATGGAAATATTATCGATTTTTATTGGCGGCAACTGGCGTCTCGGCGGTGGGGATACGATGCGCAGCTATTTCCCCGCCGACGGCTCCGTCAACGCCACGCTGAATGCGGCAAGTCTTGAGGATTTACAGGAAGCGATTGAGTGCGCAGAGCGCGCGTGGCGCGACCCGCAGTGGCGCAATGCGCTACCGCATCAGCGGGCGAGGCTGCTGCATAAAGTGGCGGACAATATTGAATCGCGTGTCGATGAGCTGGCGCGGATGCAAAGTCGTGATAACGGCAAACCGCTGGCGGAAGCGCGTGGGCTGGTGATGAGCGCTGCGGGGACGGCGCGCTATTTTGCCGCTGCCTGCGAGCTGCTGGAAGGCGAGCTGCCAACCCCGCGTCAGCCAGATTTACTGACGCTGAGCTGCTATGAACCGCTGGGTGTGGTGGCGGCCATTACGCCGTGGAACTCGCCGATTGCCAGCGAGATGCAAAAAGTCGCCCCGGCGATTGCCGCCGGCAACGCGGTTATCTTAAAACCCGCCGAAGCCACGCCGCTGATGGCGCTGGAGCTGGCGCGTATTTTTGAGCAAGCCGGGCTTCCGACTGGCCTGCTGAGCGTACTGCCGGGGAAAGGCTCTGTAATTGGCGATGCGCTGGCGCGCCACCCTTCTGTGCGAAAAATCTCCTTTACTGGCGGCACGACGACCGGGCGTCATTTGGCGCATGTGGCGGCGGAAAAACTAATCCCTACCTCTCTCGAACTGGGCGGGAAGTCACCGACTATCGTGCTGGAAGATGCCGACATTGAACTGGCCGCGCGCGGGATCTGCTACGGCATTTTTAGCTCCGCCGGCCAGGCCTGCATTGCCGGATCGCGACTATTCATCCACGAGCAAGTCTATGCACCGCTGATGGCACGCCTGCTGGAATTGACTCGCGGCTTACGCGTCGGCCATCCCTTCAGTGCGGATACCCATCTGGGGCCGCTCATCAGTGAAAAGCATCGCCAGAGCGTGCTGGAGTACGTCGAGCTGGCGAAGCGCGAAGGGGGTCGCGTGCTGTGCGGCGGTGAGGTTCCGGCCGACCCGGCGCTGGCGGCGGGTAGCTTCTTTATGCCGACCATTATTGAAGGGCTGAATAATCAGGCCCGTGTCTGTCAGGAAGAGATCTTCGGGCCGGTGGCGATAGCCATACCGTTTAACGACGAAGCGGCGCTGATCACCCAAGCCAACGATTCTATCTACGGTCTGGCCGCCGGTATCTGGACGCGTGATACCGGGCGAGCGCTGCGTTTAAGCGAAGCGCTGGAAGTCGGCACGGTGTGGATTAACACCTACAAAGTCTTTTCGATTTCGACCCCGTTTGGGGGCTTTAAAGAGAGCGGCCTGGGCCGCGAAAAGGGTATTCAGGGATTAAAGGCCTGGATGCAACAAAAGAGCATTTATCTGGCGACGGGTAATGGCGTCAACCACTGGTGCGACTAAGAAAGGGTGAGCAATGAGCGAAATGATTACCGTCGGCGACGCTATCGCCAGAACGTTGGAGCAGTATCACGTTGAAGCCATTTATGGCGTCATCTCGATTCATAACCTGCCGATTGCCGATGCGGTGGGCCAGCGCGGCAATATCCGTTTTGTGCCCGCGCGCGGTGAAGCGGGCTCGGTCACCATGGCGGATGCCCATGGCCGTTTTTCTGGACTGGGCGTGGCGCTGACCAGCACCGGTGCCGGGGCGGGCAACGCGGTGGGTGCGCTGGTGGAAGCGATGAATGCCTGCACGCCGCTGCTGCATTTGACCGGTCAGGTAGAAAAAGCCTGGCTGGATGCGGATACCGGTTTTATCCATGAAACCCGCGACCAGCTAACGTTCCTTAAGGCCAGCTCGAAGCGTGCTTATCGCATCAGTAATGCCAATCAGGCGATAGCGATTTTGCACAAGGCGATTCAGGAGGCCCAAACGCCGCCGTGCGGTCCGGTATCGGTGGAAATTCCCATTGATATTCAAGGGGCGAAGATCCCGCTGTCGCTGGTGACTGCGCCGATTAAAGCGCGCTCCCCTGAGAGTGTCGATAACCTCGTAGTGGATGCACTGTGGGCGCAACTCAAGCAAGCAAAACTGCCTCTGCTGTGGCTGGGCGGTGGTGCACTTGGTTGCGCTGAGGCAGTGAAAAAGCTGGCGGATGCTGGGATGACGGTGATTTCCAGCACCCATGCGCGCGGCGTTTTGCCGGATAGCCACCGCGCGAGCCTGCGGGCATTCCACAACTCGCCGTCGGTTGAAGCGGTGATGTCGGGCTGCGATTTCACGCTGGTTGCCGGGTCACGACTGCGCAGTAATGAAACCCGTTCGTGGACGCTGGAACTGCCGCATCCTAGGGTGCAGATTGATATCGACCCGGCCGCGGCCAGCCGCAACTACTTGATGGATAACACCCTCACTGTCGACTGTGCGGCGCTGCTGACGGCGCTGGCGGACAGAGTGCAGGGGCGCGAATGGGGCAACGCGCAGTGGGATGCGCTGGTGCGCGGCGCGGTGGTGAAAGCCGAAGAAGGATTACGAGAGCAGTGCGGCGAGTATGCCAAACTCAACGATGCTATCGACCAGGCGCTGCCTGAGGATGGCCTGCTGGTTCGCGACATTACCGTGTCCGGCAGTCTGTGGGGCAGTCGTCTGTTCCGCGCTAACGGCCCACTGATGAATATTCATTCGTTAGCTGGGGCGATTGGTATGGGGCTGCCGATGGCGATCGGCACGGCGATTGCTAATCCACAGCGCAAGGTTGTCGGGCTGGTTGGTGACGGCGGTCTGAGTTTGAACCTCGGCGAACTGGCGACGCTGGCGCAGGAAAAGGCCAACGTGACGCTGCTAATCATGAACGATGGGGGTTACGGCGTGATGCGCGGCATTCAGGATAAGTATTTCGGCGGACGCCAATACTTTAATGAACTGCATACGCCGGATTTCACTCTGCTGTCGCAGGCGATTGGTCTGCAGGCGTGGAGCGTGGATCGGGCGGAGGATTTTACTGCGGTGATGACCGAAGCGTTAGCGATGCCAGGGCCGTCGGTGGTTGAAGTCAAAATGGGGCAGATTGGCGCGCTGAAGTTTGCCGGTCCGCCGCAGAAGACGCTGTATTGATGCTTAAAAGATGGCCCCTCTCCCTGGCGGGAAAGGGGTCTGTTTATTCTCACCGAACGGTGGGGATAATCTTAAAACGCGTTGAACGGATATTCGACGTATACGCGAACTTCGTTGCCGCTGACGTTGTAGTCGCTGGCATTGCTGGATACGCGCAGTACCGAGTAGCGAACTTTGAATTTCAGATCTTTCGCCGGGCCGTCCTGTACCTGGTATTGCACCTGGTTAAACCACTCGTGCTCTTTACCGTTGCTGGTCTCAGCCGTCTTGATGTTGTCACCGCGAACGTAAGCAGTGGTCCAGCTCAGACCCGGTAAGCCCAGACCGCCGAAGTCCAGCGCATAGGACGCCTGCCATGAACGCTCATCTTCGCCGTTGAAATCAGACCAGTAGGAGTTTGCCAGCCAGATGGTATTGCCGCCGTCGCCGACGCCGCCCTGGTTCTGGTAGCCGCCGTAGTTATAGCCGGTGCTGCCGCTGCTCTGCTGGTAGGCGATTTTAAAGGTGTGAATATCCCAGATATAGCTGGTGGCCAGGCTCCAGATGGAGTTGCTGCGGCCGGTATCCAGTGAATCGGCATATTCCTGCTCCAGGCGAGAGTTATAGCCGTTGAAATCGAAGACCAGCTTCTGAGAGTCGGTCAGCGGCTGCGCGTAGTTCAGACCGAGATACTGTTTGTTCAGGACATCTTCCACGTGAGAAGCGTAGAGCGCACCGCTCAGCTGGTCGTTGAACTGATAGCTGGCACCGCCGAAGGTGATGCTCTTCAGGCCGCTATTGTGGCTGTCGTCGCTTTTACGCTGTTCGTCGGTGAGGTAACCGGCGTTGACTTCCAGGCCCGCGATCTCTTTGGAGGTCAGCATGGTTCCGGTGTAGCTTTCATACAGCAGACGTGAATCATCAGCGTTGATGATTGGCAGCGCGGGGCGCTGGCTGCCGTAGCTTAATACGGTGTTGGAAAAGCGCATTTTGGCCGTGGCGCCAAACTTTGCCAGGTCGGATTTTGCGCGACCGTCGTTGTCCTGAGCAAAGAAGTCAATGCCGCCAGCGCCGCTGTTGCCGCGACCGCCATCAAGGCGTACGGCATACTGTGCGATACCATCCACACCAAAGCCGATTGGGCCTTGCGTAAAGCCGGATTCGAAGGTGGCAATAATGCCCTGGCCCCATTCGCTTTTATCATGCAGGCCATCGCGATAGTCGCGTTTAATATAGGCATTGCGTAAAAATAGATCTAAATGACTGTCGTCAACAAATCCCTGACTCTCAGATTGTTGGCTGGCGAAAGCTGGCGCAGAGGCAATAATACTTAAGGCAATTAAGGCTAATTTATTTTTCACGGAGGGAACTTCTCTGTTTATATAACTGTCAAATTGTGTTGTTACAATTTCGATATTCTCCTGAAAGCGTGTCAAAAGCAATCATTGTATGAGCGGATATTTCCTTCAGGTGAACCCGCATGGCCTGTCGCGGCTGGATTGGCTTAGACGGTATAGACTATTTAAAAATATGGCTTATGGTCCTACCGAAAGAGAATTAATATAATTTTTCATTCATTATCAGGATGAGTGTTTGAGGCGAGAGGGTATTGCTTATATATTATTCCTGGCTGACATCTAAGCATATTTAACGGTTTGTGCGCTTAAATTATCAATTAATGCCGTTTAGCTACTTTTAATATTTTTTACTTATTATAGCAAGGGGGCAATATCGCCCCCTTGTATACACGTTATCCTTCAAGCTGCCTCAGCGTTGGCTGCGTTCGTTCACCCGAATCACTTACCACAGTAAGCTCATCGGGATTCACTCACTTGCCGCCTTGATGCCACTTGAATAATTTTGTGTATAGATTAATTATTTAATGCCGTCGGCGTTCAGGCGATCGCGGATGTGCTGGGCACGTTCCTGAGAACCAGGGTGATCGTCAAACATCGAGCTTTGGCGGCCATCTTCGAGTTTTGCCAGCTTCTCAAAGCTGGTGGCAAGGCCGGTTGGGTTGATGCCTCTTTTGCGCAGCAGATCGTAGGAATAGTCATCTGCTTCAGATTCCTGGCGCTGAGAGAACTGTGAATTCACCAGTTTTTCGCCAAGATCGCCCAGCTGTGATTGTGACAGACTGCCGACAATACCGCCCGCAGACGCGGCCGCAGCGCGAAGGGCGTTGGTGCCGATGGCCACCTGCATTCCTTTCTTCACATGCCCCAGTGCGACGTGGCCCATTTCGTGGCCGACGACCGCTTCGACTTCGTTATCATTCATCAGATCCATCAGGCCGCTGTAGACGCGGATGCAGCCGTTAGCCATGGCGAAGGCATTAACGTCTTTTGCCACATAGACTTTGTAATTCACCGGCTGGCCATTGATGTTGTCGCCAAGTGCGGCCGCAATTTTATTTAGGCGTTTCACGTAGTCGCTGCTGGCCGGAGCGATAGTCGCTTTGCTGTCCATATCCTTACAGGCCTGATCGCTCAGGGCTTGCACCTGCTCATCGCTTAAGGAGAACGCCTGCAGCGCGCCGGTGCTGGAACTTAATAAGCCGTTTGAATCCATATTCTGGCAGCCGCTAAGCAGTAACGTCGCGCCGAAAGCCAGAACTATCGCCCGTTTTTTCATGAGAGTGCTTCCAAAGTCGTTTATCTGATAGTGCCCTGGAATGGTATCGCCAGAGTTACGCTAAGTATAAAGAATATCGTCAGTTGCGAGCGAGTGGATTACATCTCGTTAACCTCTGTTCCAGAGATTTCTGAATTCGCAAAAGGATGCTCCATGTACATGCTTTGTCGCATAGGTTACATTGTTGGCACTTTTTTCTGGCACAGCCCGTAACGTGCGCGCCTCGTGGCGTTAGGGTACGCCTTCAACAGTCCGAACTGGAGTCAAAATGTCCTCACGTAAAGAGCTTGCTAATGCTATTCGTGCGCTGAGCATGGACGCAGTACAGAAAGCCAAATCCGGTCACCCGGGTGCCCCTATGGGTATGGCTGACATTGCCGAAGTCCTGTGGCGTGATTTTATGAACCATAACCCACAAAATCCGTCCTGGGCTGACCGTGACCGCTTTGTACTGTCTAACGGCCACGGCTCCATGCTGATCTATAGCCTGCTGCACCTCACCGGCTACGATCTGCCAATGTCCGAGCTGAAAAACTTCCGTCAGCTGCACTCCCAGACTCCGGGCCACCCGGAAGTCGGCTACACCGCAGGTGTGGAAACCACCACTGGCCCACTGGGTCAGGGCATTGCAAACGCGGTGGGTATGGCGATTGCAGAAAAAACGCTGGCGGCACAGTTCAACCGTCCTGGTCACGATATCGTTGACCACTTCACCTATGCATTCATGGGTGATGGCTGCATGATGGAAGGCATTTCTCACGAAGTGTGCTCCCTGGCCGGTACCCTGAAGCTGGGTAAACTGGTTGCGTTCTACGATGACAACGGTATTTCTATCGATGGTCACGTTGAAGGCTGGTTCACCGATGATACCGCTAAGCGTTTTGAAGCCTACAACTGGCACGTCATCCGCGGCATTGATGGCCACGATTCTGACGCCATCAAACGTGCGGTAGAAGAAGCTCGCGCAGTGACCGACAAACCGTCCCTGCTGATGTGCAAAACCATTATCGGCTTCGGTTCTCCGAACAAGCAAGGGACTCACGACTCCCACGGCGCACCGCTGGGTGATGCAGAAGTGGCGCTGACTCGTGAAAAACTGGGCTGGAAATACGCGCCGTTCGAAATCCCAGCTGACATCTACGCGCAGTGGGATGCGAAAGCGGCAGGCCAGGCGAAAGAAGCCAGCTGGAACGAGAAGTTCGCTGCCTACGCGAAAGCTTTCCCTCAAGAAGCCGCTGAGTTCACTCGTCGTATGAAAGGCGACATGCCTTCAGACTTCGATGCAAAAGCGAACGAATTCATCGCTAAACTGCAGGCTAACCCGGCTAAAATCGCCAGCCGTAAAGCTTCTCAGAACGCTATCGAAGCGTTTGGTCCTCTGCTGCCAGAGTTCCTCGGCGGTTCGGCTGACCTGGCACCGTCTAACCTGACTATCTGGTCGGGTTCTAAACCAATCAACGAAGACATCGCGGGTAACTATATCCATTACGGTGTCCGTGAATTCGGTATGACCGCGATTGCTAACGGTATCTCTTTGCACGGCGGTTTCCTGCCTTACACCTCGACCTTCCTGATGTTTGTTGAATACGCACGTAACGCCGTACGTATGGCTGCGCTGATGAAGAAACGTCAGGTGATGGTTTATACCCACGACTCCATCGGTCTGGGCGAAGATGGCCCAACTCACCAGCCAGTAGAGCAGGTTGCATCTCTGCGCGTGACCCCGAACATGTCCACATGGCGCCCATGTGACCAGGTTGAATCTGCGGTAGCGTGGAAATACGGCGTAGAGCGTCAGGACGGCCCAACCGCACTGATTCTCTCCCGTCAGAACCTGGCACAGCAGGAACGTACCGAAGAGCAGTTGGCAAACATCGCTCGCGGTGGCTACGTGCTGAAAGACTGCGCGGGTCAGCCAGAACTGATCTTCATCGCGACCGGTTCTGAAGTTGAGCTGGCGGTTGCAGCTTACGAAAAACTGACTGCAGAAGGCGTGAAGGCGCGCGTGGTTTCCATGCCGTCCACTGATGCATTCGACAAACAGGACGCAGCGTACCGTGAATCCGTACTGCCAAAAGCGGTCTCCGCTCGCGTGGCTGTAGAAGCGGGTATCGCTGACTACTGGTTCAAATACGTGGGTCTGAACGGCGCCATCGTCGGTATGACCACCTTCGGCGAGTCTGCTCCGGCAGAGCTGCTGTTCGAAGAGTTCGGCTTCACCGTCGACAACGTTGTCGCGAAAGCGAAAGCGCTGCTGTAGTTTTAAGACAGTAGAAAACGGGTCGCTTAGGCGGCCCGTTTTTTTTGTCTTCAATAAAAGATGAGTGGGGAACGTTATCTGAAATCTGATGGAGGCGGCCATCATATTGATGCGATTAATCCGTTTTCAGAGAGAAATCCAGATTTACGCAGCGGCAATAACGTTATCTTGCTACGCTTATGCACAATTCTGGGATGTGGAATAAATAGGGCCTCTCATTGCACAAAAGTGTGACGTAAGTCAGATAACCGCTTTCTCTAACTGGACAATCATTCCTTTTATTCCGCGTTTCGCTTATTCTAGCTGAAGCGTTTCAGTTGGCAGTTTGTTCGACATTTAACCAATCAGTCACTGTTTGTGGCGGGTAAGGTTTCCCAGAACCGATGGCTGCATTACTCTGTGAGCCACTTTGCTTCGGGATAACCTTGCAGGAGACCTATGACCGTACGCGTAGCGATTAATGGCTTCGGTCGCATTGGACGTAACGTGGTTCGTGCTTTGTATGAATCCGGACGCCGTGCGGAAATCACCGTAGTGGCTATCAACGAACTGGCCGATGCTGCCGGCATCGCGCATTTGTTGAAGTATGACACCAGTCATGGGCGCTTTGCCTGGGATGTCCGCCAGGAGCGAGAACAGCTCTATGTCGGCGACGATTCCATCCGTCTTCTGCACGAGCGTTCAATCGACGCGCTCCCCTGGCGTGAACTGTCGGTTGATGTGGTGTTGGACTGTACCGGCGTGTACGGTAATCGCGAACACGGCGAAGCCCATATTGCCGCCGGCGCGAAGAAGGTGCTCTTTTCACATCCTGGCAGCAACGATCTCGACGCGACCGTCGTGTTTGGCGTTAACCAACACGAACTGCGCGCGGAACACCGCATTGTTTCCAATGCCTCCTGTACCACCAACTGCATCATTCCCGTCATCAAATTATTAGATGATGCCTATGGCATTGAGTCCGGTACGGTTACGACTATCCATTCCGCGATGCACGATCAGCAGGTGATTGACGCCTATCACCCGGATTTACGCCGCACGCGCGCGGCAAGCCAGTCCATCATTCCGGTCGATACAAAACTTGCGGCGGGGATTGCCCGTATTTTCCCGCAGTTTAGTGACCATTTTGAGGCGATCGCAGTGCGCGTACCCACCATCAACGTGACGGCGATTGACCTGAGCGTGACGGTGAAGAAGCCGGTAAAAGCCCATGAAGTCAACCAGTTGCTGCAAAAAGCAGCACAGGGTACATTTCATGGTATAGTTGACTATACGGAATTACCGTTGGTCTCGACTGATTTTAATCACGATCCGCACAGCGCCATTGTCGATGGCACGCAGACGCGGGTCAGTGGAGCACACCTGATCAAAACGCTGGTCTGGTGTGATAACGAATGGGGCTTTGCTAACCGAATGCTCGACACGACGTTAGCAATGGCAGCTATTGGTTTCAGGCTCGACGCTTGAGCGTCGACAAAACTTTAAGTATCAACGAGAGGATTCACCATGTCTGTAATTAAGATGACCGATCTGGATCTGGCTGGTAAACGCGTTTTCATCCGTGCGGACCTGAACGTACCAGTTAAAGAAGGGAAAGTAACCAGCGACGCGCGTATCCGTGCATCTCTGCCGACCATTGAGCTGGCTCTGAAGCAGGGCGCTAAAGTGATGGTCACTTCTCACCTGGGTCGTCCGACCGAAGGCGAGTACAACGAAGAATTCTCTCTGCTGCCGGTTGTTAACTATCTGAAAGACAAACTGTCTGCTCCAGTACGCCTGGTGAAAGATTACCTGGACGGCGTTGAAGTGGCTGCCGGTGAACTGGTGGTTCTGGAAAACGTTCGCTTCAACAAAGGCGAAAAGAAAGACGACGAAGCGCTGTCTAAAAAATATGCTGCACTGTGCGACGTATTCGTGATGGATGCATTCGGTACTGCACACCGTGCACAGGCTTCTACTCACGGTATCGGCAAGTTCGCTGACGTCGCTTGCGCAGGCCCACTGCTGGCCGCTGAGCTGGACGCACTGGGTAAAGCACTGAAAGAACCAGCACGCCCAATGGTTGCTATCGTTGGCGGTTCTAAAGTTTCTACCAAACTGACCGTTCTGGATTCCCTGTCTAAAATCGCTGACCAGCTGATTGTTGGCGGTGGTATTGCTAACACCTTCGTTGCTGCTCAAGGCCACAACGTCGGTAAATCTCTGTATGAAGCAGACCTGGTTGACGAAGCAAAACGTCTGCTGACCACCTGTGATATCCCAGTCCCAACCGACGTTCGCGTAGCGACCGAGTTCTCTGAAACTGCGGCTGCAACCCTGAAATCTGTTAACGACATCAAAGATGAAGAGCAGATTCTGGATCTGGGCGACGTTTCTGCACAGAAACTGGCTGACATTCTGAAAAATGCGAAAACCATTCTGTGGAACGGTCCGGTTGGCGTGTTCGAATTCCCTAACTTCCGTAAAGGGACCGAAATTGTGGCTAACGCTATCGCAGACAGTGAAGCGTTCTCCATCGCAGGCGGCGGCGATACTCTGGCGGCTATCGACCTGTTCGGTATTTCCGACAAAATCTCCTACATCTCTACTGGCGGCGGCGCATTCCTCGAATTCGTGGAAGGTAAAGTCCTGCCAGCAGTAGCAATGCTCGAAGAGCGCGCTAAGAAGTAAGCCATTTAAGGGCAGGGAAACCTGCCCAGTTATTCACGCGCTTTAGGGCGCGCCCCTTTCCAAGGCCGAAGATACAGGACTCGTAACATGTCTAAAATTTTTGATTTCGTAAAACCAGGCGTAATCACTGGTGATGACGTACAGAAAGTTTTCCAGGTAGCAAAAGAAAATAACTTTGCTCTGCCAGCCGTTAACTGCGTCGGTACTGATTCCATCAACGCCGTACTGGAAACCGCAGCAAAAGTTAAAGCACCGGTTATCGTACAGTTCTCCAACGGCGGCGCTGCGTTCATCGCAGGCAAAGGCGTGAAAACTGACGTTCCTCAGGGTGCAGCAATCCTGGGCGCTATCTCTGGTGCGCACCACGTTCACCAGATGGCTGAGCATTACGGTGTTCCAGTTATCCTGCATACTGACCACTGTGCGAAGAAACTGCTGCCGTGGATCGACGGTCTGCTGGACGCAGGTGAAAAACACTTTGCCGCTACCGGTAAACCACTGTTCTCTTCCCACATGATTGACCTGTCTGAAGAGTCCCTGCACGAAAACATCGAAATCTGCTCCAAATACCTGTCTCGTATGTCCAAAATGGGTATGACCCTGGAAATTGAACTGGGTTGCACCGGCGGTGAAGAAGACGGCGTGGACAACAGCCACATGGACGCTTCTGCACTGTACACTCAGCCAGAAGACGTTGATTACGCTTACACCGAGCTGAGCAAAATCAGCCCACGTTTCACCATCGCAGCTTCCTTCGGTAACGTACACGGTGTGTACAAACCAGGTAACGTGGTTCTGACCCCAACTATCCTGCGCGATTCTCAGGACTATGTTTCTAAGAAACACAACCTGCCGCACAACAGCCTGAACTTCGTCTTCCACGGCGGTTCCGGTTCTTCTGCTCAGGAAATCAAAGACTCCGTAAGCTACGGCGTAGTGAAAATGAACATCGATACCGATACCCAGTGGGCAACTTGGGAAGGTATCCTGAACTACTACAAAGAAAACGAAGCTTACCTGCAGGGTCAGCTGGGCAACCCGAAAGGCGAAGACCAGCCGAACAAGAAATACTACGATCCACGCGTATGGCTGCGTGCTGCTCAGACCTCTATGATCGCCCGTCTGGAACAGGCTTTCTCTGAGCTGAACGCGAAAGACGTTCTGTAAGAAAAGACCGACTTTTCTGTAAAAGCCCGCCTTATGGCGGGCTTTTTTATTGCCTTTTCAATGTCATGGTCTGTCGTGGAAATGTGATCAATTTGGCAAAATGCTAATTTTTTGTTTACTCTTTATACCTGTCTGTAGTTTTACAGGCCGTATTTTGTTTCCCATAAGGAATATTGAATGGAAGATTTAAACGTTGTCGATAGCATAAATGGTGCCGGTTCATGGCTGGTGCGTAATCAGGAGTTACTGCTGAGTTATGCCGTCAATATCGTTGCGGCAATTGCCATCATCGTTGTCGGGATGATTGCGGCGCGGATCGTATCAAATACCGTCAACCGCCTGATGCTGGCACGTAAAATTGATGCCACCGTGGCGGATTTCCTCTCCGCGCTGGTGCGCTATGCGGTTATCGCCTTTACGCTGATTGCCGCGCTTGGCCGCGTGGGCGTGCAGACTGCATCGGTCATCGCTGTACTGGGTGCCGCGGGTTTAGCCGTTGGTTTGGCGCTGCAAGGGTCGCTCTCCAACCTCGCAGCTGGCGTGCTGCTGGTGATGTTCCGACCATTCCGTGCCGGGGAATATGTAGACCTTGGCGGTGTCGCAGGAACGGTACTGAGCGTGCAGATTTTCTCCACTACCATGCGGACCGTGGACGGAAAAATTGTGGTGATTCCGAACGGTAAAATTATTGCCGGTAATATTATCAACTTCTCCCGTGAACCGGCTCGTCGCAATGAGTTTATTATCGGCGTTTCCTACGATGCGGATATTGATAAGGTTAAGCAGATTCTGACGCGTATTCTGGAAGCCGATAATCGTGTGCTTAAAGATCGCGATATTACCGTACGCTTGAATGAGCTGGCGCCTTCGTCGGTGAATTTTGTGGTTCGCGCCTGGAGCCTGAGTGGCGATCTGCAAAACGTCTATTGGGACGTTTTGGAGCAGATTAAACGTGAATTTGATGCTAATGGGATTAGTTTTCCTTACCCGCAGCTCGATGTGAATATGAAACCGGTAAGCTCGCAGACTGAATCAGCATAATTCAGCTGTGCGATCGCCTGGTGAGTAAGTGATGAACAACGAATAATGGCTTCTTTCGGGAAGCCATTTTTTTATGTGATATTCATGGCGGCGATGAGTTTTATTGAATAAATATTCAAAGATGATATTGCATGCAGAAAGTTTATTTCTGTATTGATAATGCGTGCTGCCCCAATAGTCGGCAGGTTTTAAAGTCAGTACACTCTTCGCGGAAGATGCACAACATTACCGCGAATTAATCAGCGCTTACTGGCTGAGCTTGCTTCGATGCTCAGGGCCGGACTACATGCCCTGAATTCGTGAAAACATAAAATAATGAATGACAGCTACTGAAATGTTTATTCCTAAAGCTTACTTACTTAATCAGACATACAAAAAGCATCGTTCCGATCTGTCTCAGCGTATCGCGAATGAAAAAGCGCTGATCTCTGGAGACCTGGTACGTTTATTACGAGATCCGAAAAAACATAAGAGAGGGGTTGTCTCTGCGTTTTTCAGCCGGGAGAAATTCCCGATTTTAGGTAACGAAGGCGCGGAGCAGGAGCTGGAAAAAATTATGAAACTGTTTCGTGATTCTGGCTATCAGGTCTCTCTGGTGAAGACGGATGATGGGTTCTCGCTTGACCTTGACTGGACGGAAGCGAGTTTATCCTGATGATTCACCCGTCTGACCGCCAGAGAACCTCTCTGGCGGGGGCTCTCAGTTGCTACTCTATGGCCTGTAGCTGAGCCTCTACTGCCTTGAGAATATGCTCTGTGTTCTGCACTCCTTTTGCTGTTTGGACCGCTATCCAATCGGCTTGTATAGACTGGTAATGGCTGATGTTCTGCCAGCTTTCCAGTTCTGTTGTCGTCAGGAAATGGGCATGAGCCCCATGGGCATTCATGTTGCTGACCATTTCATTAAGACTCGCATCCAGCGTAGAACCAAGGATCTTTTCAGTACGTGCAGCAGCACGCTGAATGGCTTGTTTATCCTGTAGAGCAAGACTTTCCCAACGCGCTTTGTTCATGACCAACAGATAGACGTGCCCAAGCCAAAGGCGCTGTGAAACACCAACCTCTTTTGCCCCTTGCCAGGCTTTGATATCGTCGCCGCTGTCGAGATTGACTAATAAACCGTCCAGTTTACCGTCGCGTAGGGCCTCAGTTATTTGTTCATTCCATGGCATCTTAATGACTTTTGCGCCAGCATTTTCTAAATAGGATTGATGCCAGAAACTGGCCGTACGCCAGGTCGTGTTTTTGAGGTCGTCATACTTTAATGAGGGATCCGTCGAGAAAAAGGCTGCCGGATATCCCAGGAAAAACTGCAGATTGACTAAGTTATTAGCCGCCAGTTCGGCAGCGAATTGTGGGATTGTCGCGAAGACGTTATGGAAAAATCGTACCTGTTTCTCGCCGTTATCAGGCCCGAGTGGAAAGCTTTTAAAGATCTGATAAAGCGGGAGTTGTTCCGCGGTGTACTCCGGTACCACAATCCCGATATCCGCTTTTTGACCTTCACCGATCGTTTTAAGGGCATCATAGCTTACGGCGAGTTCGCCGCTCCAGTGGGCGTCAACCCGAATACGTCCTTGCGATTCCTGCTCAATAGCTTTGAAGAAAACGTCGTTGATTATTTTTGTACGCATATTGCTAAGAGGTTCATGGTCGGAATAACGAAGTACCGTTTCAGCCAGTGAGGTATGTGTGAGACATAGCAAAGTGGCGGCAAAAAATACCTTTAATTTCATGATCTATCCTTGAACACGGAAGGGAAAGATTGGGTTTGAATCAACGAAATGCAGTATAACGCATAGCCAATGAATGGATATGCAGCCCGTGCGCAGTGATAAGCTATTAGTAATTCTAATAACCTATTAAAAAAATCAATTTCATCTAATGATTATCCCGCGATATAGTCTCGCTACATACTTACATTCAGCGAAATACTCATCGTGTTATCTTATTATTTTCAAGGTCTTATGCTTGGCGCTGCCATGATTCTGCCGCTCGGCCCGCAAAATGCTTTTGTCATGAACCAGGGCATTCGCCGCCAATATCATCTCATGATTGCGCTGTTGTGTGCGGTGAGCGATTTGCTGCTTATTTGCGCCGGCATATTTGGTGGCAGCGCGTTGCTGATGTCATCTCCGTGGTTGCTGGCGCTGGTGACCTGGGGGGGCGTTGCCTTCTTGCTGTGGTATGGTTTTGGCGCGCTGAAAACGGCGATGGGTAGCAATATTGAGCTCGCTAATGCAGAGGTGATGAAGCAGGGGCGCTGGAAAATTATTGCGACCATGCTGGCAGTGACCTGGCTTAACCCGCACGTCTATATTGATACTTTTGTGGTGCTGGGGAGCCTGGGGGGCCAGTTGGACGTTGAACCGAAGCGCTGGTTTGCGTTAGGCACCATCAGCGCCTCGTTCCTGTGGTTTTTTGCGCTGGCACTGTTGGCTGCCTGGCTGGCACCGCGTTTGCGTACGGCGAAAGCACAACGCATTATTAATATCGTCGTTGGCGTTGTCATGTGGTTCATCGCTTTTCAGCTGGCAAAAGAAGGTGTTGGGCACCTACAGTCACTTCTTAACTAAGCGTCATCTGATGGACTTTCATCTGGCAACGACTAAGCTTGCAGGCAAGACCCCGTTGTCGGGTGATAACCATGGAGATACAACAGTGAAGTTTAAAGTGATGGCTCTGGCTGCAGTAATCGGATTTAGCGCAATGTCAGTGCAGGCAAATGAATTGCCGAATGGTCCACATATTGTCACGTCGGGGACGGCGAGCGTGGATGCGGTACCGGATATCGCGACGCTTTCTATCGAAGTGAACATTGCCGCTAAAGATGCCGCGAGTGCCAAAAAACAAGCCGATCAGCGCGTTGCGCAATATCTCTCTTTCCTTGAGCAAAACGGCGTAAACAAGAAAGACATTAGCTCGGCTAACCTACGCACTCAGCCTGATTATGACTACCAGAATGGGAAAAGCGTCCTGAAGGGCTATCGTGCAGTACGTACTGTGGAAGTCACGTTGCGCCAGCTGGATAAGCTCAACTCGTTGCTCGACGGCGCATTAAAGGCCGGTTTGAATGAGATCCGTTCTGTCTCGTTGGGCGTTGCGCAGCCGGATGCTTATAAAGACAAGGCACGTAAAGCAGCGATTGAAGATGCGGTGCATCAGGCGCAGTCGCTGGCATCCGGGTTCCACAGCAAGTTGGGGCCGGTCTATAGCGTGCGTTACCATGTATCGAATTACCAACCGAGCCCGATGGTGCGCATGATGAAAGCTGATGCTGCACCGGTTTCCGCACAGGAAAGCTACGAGCAAGCCACGATTCAGTTTGCCGATCAGGTAGATGTGGTGTTCGAGCTGCAACCTGAACAGGCCGCAGCACCTGCAGCAGCACCGGCTCCATCAGCGGCGAAGTAATCCACGGCATCGATTAAAAAACCCTCGCATGCGAGGGTTTTTCTTTGTTTAATCCTGACGCAAGACCTTATGCCCGTAAGCGAGTAGAGCGTCGGTGACCTTGCGCATCATACGGCTTTCAGGAGCGAAGCGATGCCAGTACAGCATACGACGCTGGAATAACCCTGGCGTCAGGTCGATAAGCTCACCGCTGGCCAGCTCTTTCTCGATTTGCAGATGCGGAATCATACAGCAAGTCGTGCCCTGACGTGCCAGCTGTACGAACGCTTCCGATGAGTTAACGATATGACACGGAACGCTACCCGGCGGCAGGTCAAAGTTCTGTTGTAAGAATGCCTGGTGCATATCGTCGAGATGGTCGAAGGCGACGGCAGGGGCTTTCAGCAGCGCGGAACGGGTCACGCCATTGGGGAAATAGCGTTCGGCAAACGCTTTGGAACCCACGAACAGGTAATCCAGAGCACCGAGCTGATCGACCAGGCAGCTTGGCAGCGCCTGCGGCTGAATACTCACCGCGCCGACCACTTCACCACGACGCAGGCGTTCCTGTGTACGCGTTTCATCTTCTACCTGGAGATTCAGGCGGATAGGGGAGTTGTTCAGAACTTCCGAGAGAGCAGGCAGCAGCCAGGTGGCCAGACTGTCGGCGTTGACTGCCAATGACAGCAATAGCGGCGTTGACCCTGTTTGCTCATCACCCAGCCACTCTTCTTCCAGAAGCTCAACCTGACGCAGCAGCGCCAGCAGTTTTTGCCCTTGCTCGGTTGGGCGTGGTGGGACAGTACGCACCAGCAGCGGCTGGCCGAACATGTTCTCCAGTTGCTTAATACGCTGAGAAACGGCGGACTGAGTGATGCACAGTTTCTGCGCGGCGCGTTCAAAACCACGTTCCCTGATAACGGCATCCAGCGCCTGTAGTGTTCTGTAGTCCGGACGTTTCATTGCTCTGAGGTACTCCCGTGTCGGTGTTATCTGCACTATGACATAAATTTACCGTAGATACAGACGAAATTGGTTTGCAGATTACCGTGATGACGCTCACGTGTTGGCGTCGTCAACTGCTCTGGGCCGTCGAGGGCCGGTGCTTAACTCGAATTGTTGCGGTGTTCTGTTCTATAATGCGCGCAGATGAATGACACCACAGGCGAAACGATCATGACGCAGGATGAACTGAAAAAAGCAGTAGGCTGGGCGGCGCTTCAATACGTACAACCGGGTACGATTGTGGGTGTAGGTACCGGGTCAACCGCCGCGCACTTTATTGACGCACTGGGCACCATGAAAGGACAAATCGAAGGCGCAGTTTCCAGCTCTGATGCCTCGACCGAGAAGCTGAAAAGCCTCGGTATTCACGTTTTCGATCTGAATGAAGTTGACCGTTTAGGTATCTACGTTGATGGCGCGGATGAAATCAACGGCCATATGCAGATGATTAAAGGCGGCGGTGCTGCGTTGACGCGCGAAAAGATTATTGCGTCCGTGGCGGATAAATTTATCTGTATCGCCGATGCATCCAAGCAGGTTGATATCCTGGGCAACTTCCCGCTGCCGGTTGAAGTGATCCCGATGGCACGTAGCGCTGTTGCTCGCGAACTGGTTAAACTGGGTGGCCGTCCGGAATATCGTCAGGGCGTGGTGACTGATAATGGCAACGTGATCCTCGATGTGCATGGCCTTGAAATTCTCGATGCTATCGCGCTGGAAAATGCGATTAACAGCCTTCCAGGTGTGGTTACCGTCGGCCTGTTTGCCAACCGTGGTGCAGACGTTGCGCTGATTGGTACCGCCGATGGCGTGAAAACTATTGTGAAATGATCTGACCCGGGGGGAATCATTATTTCCCCCATTTTTTTTATTAGGGTTAAATTTGGTGACTTGTGTCACATTTATAACTCCCGCCTGATTAACATCCCACGTTTAGTTCTCGGTTTAGCATTTTATGCTGGCATTTTGTCATTCGTGACGCTTCTTCATGACCCCTACGCAAACGTTCATATTGCCGCAATATTTATTTTTGATATGTTGCTTAGATGAACTTTCGTTCAGCACAACATCAGTAAAACAAAGACAGGACGGGGAAATGGCTAAGGTATCACTGGAAAAAGACAAAATTAAGTTTCTGCTGGTTGAAGGCGTGCACCAGAAGGCGCTGGATAGCCTTCGCGCTGCAGGTTACACCAATATCGAATTTCACAAGGGTGCGCTGGATACTGAACAGCTGAAGGAGTCGATCCGTGATGCACATTTCATCGGCCTGCGATCCCGCACGCATCTGACGGCAGATGTTCTGGCTGCCGCGGAGAAACTGGTGGCGGTCGGCTGCTTCTGTATCGGTACCAATCAGGTTGACCTGAAAGCGGCGGCAAAACGCGGCGTTCCCGTATTTAACGCGCCGTTCTCTAACACACGTTCCGTGGCGGAGTTGGTGATCGGTGAACTGCTGCTGCTGCTGCGCGGTATTCCGGAAGCTAATGCCAAGGCGCACCGTGGTGTATGGAACAAACTGGCTGCGGGTTCTTATGAAGCGCGTGGTAAAAAACTGGGCATCATCGGTTATGGCCACATCGGTACTCAGTTGGGGATTCTGGCGGAATCGCTGGGGATGCACGTCTTCTTCTACGATATTGAAAGCAAACTGCCGCTGGGTAATGCCACTCAGGTACAGCATCTTTCCGACCTGTTGAATATGAGTGATGTGGTCAGCCTGCACGTGCCGGAAAATGCGTCCACCAAAAATATGATGGGCCCGGAAGAACTGGCGCTAATGAAGCCAGGTGCGCTTCTGATCAACGCCTCTCGCGGTACCGTTGTTGATATCCCAGCGCTGTGTGCGGTGCTGGCGAGTAAACATCTGGCGGGTGCTGCTGTCGACGTATTCCCAACGGAACCCGCGACGAATAGCGAGCCGTTCACGTCACCGCTGTGTGAGTTCGATAACGTTATTCTGACGCCACACATTGGTGGTTCAACTCAGGAAGCGCAGGAGAATATCGGTCTGGAAGTTGCGGGTAAACTGGCGAAGTACTCCGACAACGGCTCTACGCTGTCTGCGGTAAACTTCCCGGAAGTTTCTCTGCCGCTGCACGGTGGGCGTCGTCTGCTGCACATCCATGAAAACCGTCCGGGTGTATTGACTGCGTTAAACCAGATCTTCGCCGATCAGGGTGTCAACATTGCCGCACAGTATCTGCAAACTAACTCAGATATGGGTTATGTGGTTATCGATATCGAAGCGGAAGAAGATGTTGCCGAGAAAGCGCTGCTGAGCATGAAGGCGATTCCAGGCACTCTGCGCGCTCGCCTGCTGTACTAATCTCTCCTCCACGGGCAGGCCATGGGTCTGCCCGTATTCCATCAGCCCTCCCTGCGTCATCTCTTCTGTGCAATCGATACATCTCATTTTCGAGCCTCGCCGCAAACGGTGATTAAAGGCTCTGCTGCGCCTTGTTCGCGTAAGAAAGCCACTTACGATAGAGGCTCAGCATGGGGCTGAAACGGAAAAGCCCCTACCGAAACAGGGGCTCTGAAAAGGAAAGGGACAATGATGAGACTCGTCATCATACTGCTGATTCTGTTAATTATCGCCTACCCAGCATATTAACAGTATTTACGCAGGAGGGAGGTTCGCCTCCCTCACCCTTTACCGAGGAATTTAGGTCAAAAATGCAGCGCTGTCAATCGGTAGAAAATGGCTACCACTGCCATACTTTGGCGGGGGTGATGACGGTGGGCAGGGGGATATCCCACTCTTCTATCGGCAGCGCTTCTACCTGCTGGCAATCATGGGCGTAGCCGACCGGCTGGAGGCCATGGGTCTGCCAGTTCTGTAGGGTACGATCGTAGAAACCACCGCCCATGCCAAGCCGCTGCCCGTGCTCATCAAAAGCCACCAGTGGGGTGATTAGAATATCCAGCTGGTTTAGCGGCAATACGTCGCGTACGTCGAGCCTGGGCTCGCTGATTTTCAGGCGGTTTATCACCAAATTGCTTTGCGGATGGTAGTGCAGAAACAGCAGGTTACCCGGGCTGAACGGATGCAACACCGGCAGATAAACGCGCTTGCCTGCCTGCCAGAGCCGTTCAATCAGCGGTTGGGTGTCGAGCTCGCCGTCAAAGGACAAAAATACCGCGACGGTTTGTGCCATGGCGATTGGCGGCCAGGCCATCATTCGGGCGGCGGCCTGTTGGCCAAACTGAGTTTGTTGCTCTGGTGTGAGCGCACGACGACGCTGCCGGATTAACTGGCGAATTTCTTGTCGGGAGAGAATGTGCTCTGGAAGCTGTGTCATAACGACCGGTAGGTAGAAGGGGAATCTCCGAGATGCCGCCGCAGGCTGTAACCCTTGAACCCTTGGTTCAAGGTGAATGCGTCGTCACAGTTTTAAGGCTTCTCGGACGGACCGAGCATGCTCACCAACCGTGGAGCGCCACATTCTTGTGGTATGAAATATCGGCTCAGGGGACTGGCCCGCTTGCGAACATCTCAGAGAAATTTTGTCTTCACAGTCACTCTACCATAGTAAACTGCAAAGTGTTATTCAAACTTTGGCCCTGACTTATCAGATGTGCGACCCTGGTCAAGCAACGCTTGTTCAATGGTCTGTTGCAGCATCCGAATACGCTGTTCCATGCTGGAAGCATAGTCGCGCGTCTTCGCCTTTTCCTGAGTTAACTCGTAGCTGATGTTCAACGCGGCGATGAAAACCAGCTGCTCAGTATTTGTGACTCTAGTGCGTTCTTTCAGATCTTGCAACCGCTGATTCAGATCGTCCGCAGCCTGATTCAAAGCATCCCTTTGTTCAGGCGGGCAATTCACTCGCAGTGAACGGCCAAAAATATGGATATCGACGGGTTCTGCAGACATGCCACCTTCCTGCTGATTGACTGCGCGACCTTCACTCTCAGGATGTGAAGGGGCGACACTATAGCTACCCTGGTATGAACATACAAGCCCTTTTCTGGTATCCCCAGGGTCCAAAGTGGTAGCATATCATGAAATCCTCCCAACAATGACGAATGCCATGTCTATACAGAACGAAATGCCGGGTTATACCGCGGTGAACCAGCAACTCAACCAACAAGGGGTAGGTCTGACGCCTGCTGAAATGCACGGTCTGCTAAGCGGCCTGCTGTGCGGCGGCAATAAAGACAGCTCCTGGCAGCCGCTGGTTCACGACCTGACTAACGAAGGTCTGGCCTTCGGTCATGAACTGGCTCAGTCATTGCGTGCTATGCATGCGGCAACCAGCGATGCGCTGGAAGATGACGGCTTCCTTTTTCAGCTTTATCTGCCGGATGGCGATGACGTTAGCGTGTTTGAACGTGCTGATGCGCTCTCTGGTTGGGTAAACCATTTCCTGCTGGGGCTGGGGATGGTGCAGCCAAAACTGGATAAAGTGAAAGGCGAAACCGGCGAAGCCATTGACGATCTTCGTAATATTGCGCAACTTGGTTATGAAGAAGACGAAGACCAGGAAGAGCTGGAGATGTCGCTGGAAGAGATTATCGAATATGTTCGTGTCGCCGCGCTGTTGTGCCACGATTCGTTCACTCGTCCGCAGCCGACCGCGCCTGAAGTTCAAAAACCAACATTACACTAACCGTACCTGCTCCGTTTACCGCGCACAGACGCTGACGGGGCGCTTAGGGATTGAAAGGAGATGTCATGACACAGCAAGCGTTTCTCCGCCGTCGCCAGCAGCTGCTGGCACAGATGAAGCCAGGTAGCGCGGCGTTGATATTTGCCGCGCCAGAGGTGACGCGTAGCGCGGATTCCGAGTATCCCTATCGCCAGAATAGCGATTTCTGGTACTTCACGGGCTTTAACGAGCCGGAAGCCTTGCTGGTGCTGATTAAAAGCGATGACACCCACAACCACAGCGTCCTGTTTAACCGCGTTCGCGACCTGACGGCTGAAATTTGGTTTGGCCGCCGTCTGGGGCAAGATGCGGCGCCTGAAAAATTGGGCGTTGACCGCGCGCTGGCCTTCAGTGAAATCAATCAGCAGCTGTATCAACTGCTGAATGGCCTGGATGTGATTTATCACGCGCAGGGTGAATATAGCTGGGCGGATGAAATCGTCTTCACCGCGCTGGATAAACTGCGCAAAGGCTCACGTCAGAACCTGAGTGCGCCGGATTCGATTGTCGACTGGCGCCCAATGGTGCATGAAATGCGCTTGTTCAAAGACAGCGAAGAGATCGATATTCTGCGCCGTGCGGGTGAAATTAGTGCGCTTGCGCATACCCGCGCGATGGAAAAATGCCGTCCGGGGATGTTTGAATATCAGTTGGAAGGGGAAATTCTGCATGAGTTTTCCCGGCACGGCGCACGCTACCCGTCCTACAACACGATTGTGGGCGGTGGTGAAAACGGCTGCATTTTGCATTACACCGAAAATGAATCCGAGCTGCGCGACGGCGAACTGGTGCTGATTGATGCTGGCTGTGAATACCAGGGCTACGCCGGAGATATTACCCGCACCTTCCCGGTTAACGGCAAGTTCAGCCCGGCTCAGCGCGCCATTTATGACATCGTACTCGCCTCGCTGCACAAAGCGCTTGAGCTATATCGTCCCGGCACTTCCATTCAGGAAGTGACCACCGAAGTGGTGCGTATCATGGTGACAGGTCTGCAGGGGCTGGGGATCCTCAAAGGTGAAGTTGATCAGTTGATTGCTGACAACGCCCATCGTCCGTTCTTTATGCACGGCCTGAGCCACTGGCTGGGGCTGGATGTTCACGACGTGGGTGCCTACGGCACCGACCGTTCCCGCGTGCTGGAGCCCGGTATGGTTCTGACCGTTGAACCGGGTCTGTACATCGCCCCGGATGCGGACGTTCCGGCGGAGTATCGCGGTATTGGTATCCGTATTGAGGATGACATTCTCATCACCGAAGACGGTAACGAAAACCTCACCGCAACCGTGGTGAAAGCGGCTGACGATATCGAAGCGCTCATGGCGGCGGCGCGTCAGCTATGAGCCTGATTATTGTCGGTGGTGGAATGACCGGTGCCACGCTGGCACTGGCCGTATCACATCTTACCGCTGGCCGTTTACCGGTACACCTGATTGAAGCTGCTGATATCAACGCCACCCAGCATCCGGGGTTTGATGCCCGGGCAATTGCGTTGGCGGCTGGCACCTGTCAGCAACTGGCGAAAGTCGATCTCTGGCAGGCTATTGCCGACTGCGCGACGCCTATCACTACCGTTCACGTCAGCGATCGTGGACATGCCGGTTTTGTGACCCTCGATGCATCAGACTACCGTCTGTCGGCGTTGGGAAATGTGGTGGAGCTGCACGATGTGGGTCAACGTCTTTTCAGCCTGCTGCGTAAAGCGCGTGGGGTGACGCTGCATTGCCCAGCACGCGTGACGCAGGTGACTCGGGAAACCGAAGGCGTCAGCGTGACGCTGGATAATGGTGAAACGCTGAAGGGCAAGCTTCTGGTGGCTGCAGATGGCTCACGCTCTTCGCTCGGTGAACAGTGCGGTATTCAGTGGCAGCAGGAACCGTATAATCAGGTGGCGGTGATTGCCAACGTCACCACCGCCGTGGCTCATCAGGGGCGCGCCTTCGAGCGCTTTACCCAGCATGGGCCGCTGGCGATGTTACCCATGTCGCAAAACCGCTGCTCTTTGGTGTGGTGCCATCCGCTGGAGCGGCATGATGAAGTATTGGGTTGGTCCGATACGCGTTTTTGCCACGAATTACAGCAAGCATTCGGCTGGCGGCTTGGGCGTATTACCCAGGCCGGTGCACGTAACGCTTATCCGCTCTCACTGACAACCGCCAAACGAACCGTCTCACATCGTCTGGCGCTGGTGGGAAATGCGGCGCAGACGCTGCATCCGATTGCCGGTCAAGGTTTTAACCTTGGCATGCGGGACGTGATGACGCTGGCGGAAACGCTGACCGAGGCGCACCGTGACGGCCAGGATATCGGCGACTACGCGCTGCTTTGCCTGTATCAACGCCAGCGTGCGGAGGATAAATCCGCCACAATTGGCGTTACGGATAGCCTGGTACATCTGTTTGCTAACCGCTGGGCACCTCTGGTTGCCGGGCGTAACGCAGGGCTGATGGCGATGGAATTGTTTACCCCTGCACGCGATGTGCTGGCGCAGCGGACGCTGGGCTGGGTCGCCCGCTAACAGCAGTTAAGGAGTTAATGTGCAAAGTGTTGATGTTGCCATCGTAGGCGGTGGAATGGTGGGGCTCGCGGTGGCGTGTGGTTTACAGGGCAGCGGCCTGCGGGTGGCGGTGCTGGAACAATCACTGCCACAGGTATTGGACGCCAATGCGCCCCCAGCGCTGCGCGTGTCGGCCATTAATGCCGGCAGCGAAAAACTGCTGTCAAAGCTCGATGTCTGGTCGGCTATCGTTTCCCAGCGCGCCAGCTGCTATCACGGTATGGAAGTGTGGGATAAAGACAGTTTTGGCCGCATCGCGTTTGACGATCGCAGCATGGGCTACAGTCATCTTGGCCATATTGTCGAAAACGCCGTTATCCATCAGGCGCTTTGGCAAAAAGCACAGCGCTGCTCTGACGTTACGCTGCTGGCTCCCGCTGAAATCCAGCAGGTGGTGTGGGGCGAGAATGAAGCCTTTTTAACCTTGAAAGACGGCAATATGCTGACCGCCCGTCTGGTGGTGGGAGCCGATGGCGCCAACTCCTGGCTGCGTAATAAGGCCGATATTCCGCTGACCTTCTGGGACTATCGCCATCACGCGCTGGTGGCGACGATTCGCACCGAAGAGGCTCACGATGCGGTGGCGCGTCAGTGCTTCCACGGTGAAGGCATCCTCGCCTTTCTACCGTTGTCCGATCCTAACCTGTGCTCCATCGTGTGGTCGCTGTCGCCGCAGGAAGCTCAACGGATGCAGCAGGCCAGCGACGCTGAGTTTAACCAGGCATTGAATATTGCCTTCGATAATCGTCTGGGGCTCTGCCAGGTCGAGAGCGAACGGCAAATTTACCCGCTAACCGGGCGTTATGCACGCCAGTTTGCCGCACATCGTCTGGCGCTGGTCGGCGATGCGGCGCACACCATTCATCCGTTAGCCGGGCAGGGCGTGAATCTGGGCTTTATGGATGCAGCCGAACTCATTAATGAACTCAAACGTCTGCATGCGCAGGGCAAAGATATTGGCCAGCATTTCTATCTGCGTCGCTATGAACGTAGCCGCAAACACAGCGCCGCGTTGATGCTGGCAGGCATGCAGGGTTTTCGCGAACTGTTCGCGGGCGAAAATCCAGCCAAAAAATTGCTGCGTGACATCGGTCTGAAGCTGGCGGATACACTACCAGGGGTAAAACCACAGCTGATTCGTCAGGCGATGGGGCTGAATGACCTTCCCGAGTGGCTTCGTTAAGTCGATCACACTTTTACTCCCGGCCCCCTGCCGGGAGTCATATCCCTCATTTGAAAAAATCTAATTTCACGCCATTTTTCGCATTAGATTTTTTAATCTTATGATTTTCATGTTACGGAAAACACGCCTCGTTTTCCGCATGAAATATCATCTTATGCTGAATGTCTCGCCGTTTTTGTTAATTATATGTGGCGCATTTCGCTTTTTAGCAGTCAATCATTCTGTATGCTTTTTCGCGGCTTTTGGTCATAAGCTAATGTGATGTCCCTTTTTTCCCGATGGTTTAGCACCGTGTTCGGTGGTAAGTTCAGGGAAAAGAGAACGTTTGCGTCGGTGCCTGAAAAGGCTCCGCCGTTAGTTTTTGTGGTGCGATATATTCAACGAGGACATGATGGCTCAACAAACGCCTTTGTATGACCAGCACGTGTTATGTGGCGCGCGCATGGTAGATTTCCACGGCTGGATGATGCCGCTGCACTATGGCTCGCAGATTGATGAGCATCACGCGGTGCGTACTGATGCCGGGATGTTCGATGTGTCGCACATGACCATCGTTGACCTCCACGGTAGTCGAACCCGTGAGTTTCTACGCTATCTGCTGGCGAACGATGTCGCCAAACTCACTAAGCCCGGCAAAGCGCTTTATAGCGGCATGCTAAATGCCTCGGGCGGCGTGATTGACGACCTCATCGTTTATTACCTTACCGAAGATTATTTCCGCCTCGTCGTTAACTCTGCCACCCGCGAAAAAGACCTCTCCTGGATTACCCAACACGCCGAACCGTATGCCATTGATATCACCGTCCGTGACGATCTGTCGCTGATTGCGGTGCAGGGGCCGAACGCGCAAGTAAAAGCCAACAGCCTGTTTAGCGATGAACAGCGTCACGCGGTAGAAGGAATGAAACCTTTCTTCGGCGTGCAGGCGGGGGATTTCTTTATCGCTACCACCGGTTACACCGGTGAAGCGGGCTACGAAATTGCATTGCCAAAAGAGCAGGCCGCGGATTTCTGGCAAAAACTGGTACAGGCGGGTGTGAAGCCTTGTGGCCTGGGCGCGCGCGATACGCTGCGTCTGGAAGCGGGCATGAATCTATACGGGCAGGAGATGGACGAAAGCATCTCTCCGCTGGCGGCCAACATGGGCTGGACCATCGCCTGGGAACCGGCAGACCGTAACTTTATCGGTCGTGAAGTGCTTGAGCTGGAACGTGAGAAAGGCACCGAGCAACTGGTAGGCCTGGTGATGACCGAAAAAGGCGTACTGCGCGGCGAGCTGCCAGTACGTTTTATCGATGCCAACGGCAATCCTTGTGAAGGTGTGATCACCAGCGGAACGTTCTCGCCGACTTTAGGCCACAGTATTGCACTGGCTCGCGTCCCGGCAGGGATTGGCGAGACGGCGATTGTGCAAATCCGTAACCGTGAAATGCCGGTGAAGGTCACGAAACCTATTTTTGTACGCAACGGCAAATCCGTCGCGTAACTCATTATTATTCTGGAGATTTTTTGATGAGCAACGTACCAGCAGAACTGAAATATAGTAAAGAACACGAATGGCTGCGCAAAGAAGCGGATGGTAGCTACACCGTCGGCATCACCGAACACGCACAGGAATTACTGGGCGACATGGTGTTTGTTGACCTGCCGGAAGTCGGTGCGACCGTGAGTGCAGGCGACGACTGTGCGGTAGCGGAATCCGTTAAAGCGGCATCCGATATTTACGCGCCAATCAGCGGTGAAATCGTCGCCGTCAATGACGAGCTGGGAGACTCTCCTGAGCTGGTCAACAGCGAACCTTACGCTGGCGGCTGGATCTTCAAAATCAAAGCCAGCGACGAAGCGGAAGTTGCCGCGCTGCTGGATGCGACCGCATATGAAGCTCTGCTCGAAGACGAATAAATACGCTTCATACTTCGCGCTGCAGGCGCGTTGGCTGCGTTCGTTTAGCCCAGTCACGTACTTATGTACGTGACTGGGCATTCACTGACTTGCCGCCTCCTGCAACGCGAATTATTTGGCGTAGTTTGTAGGCCTGGTAAGCGAAGCACCACCGGGCAGCTTAGTTAGACAATCACGATTCACCGCACGTTTCAGGAACCATCGCTCATGACACAGACTTTAAGCCAGCTTGAAAACCGTGGCGCGTTTATTGAACGTCACATCGGGCCGGATGCCCAGCAGCAGCAAGAGATGCTCAAAACAGTTGGCGCGGATTCATTAAACGCACTGATTGGACAAATCGTGCCGAAAGATATCCAGCTTGCTACGCCGCCGCAGGTAGGCGACGCCACCACAGAATTCGCCGCGCTGGCGGAGTTGAAGGCGATTGCCGGTCGCAACAAGCGCTTTAAGTCATACATTGGCATGGGCTATGCGCCAGTGCAGCTGCCACCGGTTATCCTGCGCAATATGCTGGAAAATCCGGGCTGGTATACCGCCTATACGCCGTATCAGCCGGAAGTTTCTCAGGGCCGCCTTGAAGCGCTGCTCAACTTCCAGCAGGTTACACTGGATCTGACCGGTCTCGACATGGCGTCCGCCTCCCTGTTGGATGAAGCGACCGCCGCGGCCGAAGCGATGGCGATGGCCAAGCGCGTCAGCAAACTGAAAAATGCGAACCGTTTCTTCGTGGCTGCCGATGTCCATCCGCAAACGCTGGACGTGGTGCGCACCCGTGCGGAAACCTTCGGCTTCGACGTGATTGTTGACGAGGCGAAGAAAGCACTGGATCACCAGGATGTGTTTGGCGTGCTGTTGCAGCAGGTTGGCACGACCGGCGAAGTGCACGACTATTCGGCACTGATTGCAGAACTGAAATCCCGCAAAGTGGTGGTGAGCGTTGCCGCTGATTTCATGGCGCTGGTGCTGTTAACCGCACCAGGCAAACAGGGCGCGGACATTGTTTTCGGCTCTGCTCAACGCTTCGGTGTACCCATGGGTTATGGTGGCCCACACGCGGCATTCTTTGCTGCGAAAGATGAATTCAAACGCGCTATGCCGGGCCGTATTATCGGCGTCTCAAAAGATGCCGCAGGCAATACCGCACTGCGTATGGCTATGCAGACCCGTGAGCAGCATATCCGCCGCGAGAAAGCGAACTCCAACATCTGTACTTCTCAGGTACTGCTGGCCAACATCGCCAGCCTGTATGCGGTTTACCACGGCCCGGTTGGCCTTAAGCGTATTGCCAATCGCATTCACCGTCTGACCGATATTCTGGCTGCGGGCCTGCAGCAGAAAGGTCAAAAACTGCGTCATGCGCACTACTTTGACACTCTGTGCGTGGAAGTGGCGGATAAAGCCGCGGTGCTGGCGCGCGCGCAGACTGCGGAAATTAACCTGCGTAGCGATATCCTCAATGCCGTAGGCATCACCCTGAACGAAACGACCACTCGTGAAGATGTGCTGAGCCTGTTTAAGGTGATTTTGGGCGATAATCACGGTCTGGATATCGACACCCTGGATAAAGACGTGGCGCTCGACAGCCGCTCTATCCCATCGGTGATGCAGCGTGATGACGCGATTCTGAGCCATCCAGTGTTTAACCGCTATCACAGCGAAACCGAGATGATGCGCTATATGCACTCTCTGGAGCGTAAAGATCTGGCGCTGAATCAGGCGATGATCCCACTGGGATCGTGCACCATGAAGCTGAATGCTGCGGCGGAAATGATCCCGATCACCTGGCCAGAATTTGCTGAACTGCACCCGTTCTGCCCGGTTGATCAGGCAGAAGGCTACCATCAGATGATCGGTCAGCTTTCCGATTGGCTGGTGAAACTCACCGGTTACGATGCGCTTTGCATGCAGCCAAACTCCGGCGCGCAGGGCGAATACGCAGGCCTGTTGGCGATTCGTCACTATCACGAAAGCCGCAACGACGGTCATCGTGATATCTGCCTGATCCCAAGCTCAGCGCACGGTACCAACCCGGCTTCCGCACAGATGGCGGGGATGCAGGTAGTTGTTGTTGCTTGCGATAAGAACGGTAACATCGATCTGGCCGATCTGCGTGCGAAAGCGGAGCAGCATGCGGCAAATCTTTCCTGCATTATGGTGACCTATCCGTCCACTCACGGTGTGTATGAAGAGACCATCCGTGAAGTATGCGAAATTGTCCATCAGTTCGGTGGACAGGTTTACCTCGACGGCGCGAACATGAACGCGCAGGTTGGTATTACTTCACCGGGCTTTATCGGCGCGGATGTTTCGCACCTTAACCTGCATAAAACCTTCTGTATCCCGCACGGCGGCGGCGGCCCAGGCATGGGTCCAATCGGCGTGAAAGCTCACCTGGCTCCGTTCGTACCAGGACACAGCGTGGTGCATATCGAAGGCATGTTGACCCGTCAGGGCGCGGTTTCTGCGGCGCCGTTCGGCAGCGCTTCTATTCTGCCAATTAGCTGGATGTACATCCGCATGATGGGCGCGGAGGGCCTGAAACAGGCAAGTCAGGTGGCGATTCTGAACGCCAACTATATCGCGACTCGCCTGAAAGAGGCTTATCCGGTGCTGTACACTGGTCGCGATGGCCATGTCGCGCACGAATGTATTCTGGATATTCGTCCGCTGAAAGAAGAGACCGGCATCAGCGAGCTGGATATTGCTAAGCGTCTTATCGACTACGGCTTCCACGCGCCGACCATGTCCTTCCCGGTCGCGGGTACGCTGATGGTTGAGCCAACTGAATCGGAAAGCAAAGCCGAGCTGGACCGCTTTATCGATGCCATGCTGGCCATTCGCGCTGAGATTGACCGCGTGAAAGCCGGTGAATGGACGCTGGAAGACAACCCGCTGGTCAACTCCCCGCATACCCAGAATGAGTTGGTCGCCGAGTGGAACCACGGTTACAGCCGTGAAGTCGCCGTCTTCCCGGCGGGCGTGGCGAACAAGTACTGGCCGACGGTGAAACGCCTTGATGACGTTTACGGCGACCGTAACCTGTTCTGCTCCTGCGTACCGATGAGCGAATATCAGTAATCCGCTGATTACACTATCTTTTAAAGGCGCTTCGGCGCCTTTATTTTTTGGAGGATTGGATGGCTCTTGCATTAGTGACCGGCGCAAGCCGGGGGATCGGGCGAGCGACAGCGCTACAGCTTGCACAAGAAGGGTATACGGTGGCGGTGAATTATCACCAGAACGCGCAGGCGGCGGAAGAGGTGGTGAGCGCCATTAGAGCTGCCAGCGGCAACGCGTTTGCCGTACAGGCAGATATTGGCGATGAAGAACAGGTTGAGGCCATGTTTGCATTGCTCGACAAGCATGCGGAGCCGCTCACGGCGCTGGTGAATAACGCTGGCATTCTGTTTACCCAAAGCCGCGTGGAAGCGCTGACCGCTGAACGTATTAATCGGGTTTTAAAGACCAACGTCACCGGCTATTTTCTGTGCTGCCGGGAGGCGGTAAAACGCATGGCGCTGCCGCACGGTGGGCAAGGCGGAGCGATTGTGAATGTCTCTTCGGCGGCGTCACGGCTGGGGGCTCCTTTCGAATATGTGGATTATGCGGCTTCAAAAGGGGCTGTTGATACGTTGACTACCGGGCTGGCACTTGAGGTGGCAGCGCAGGGAATTCGCGTCAACTGCGTGCGTCCTGGTCTTATCTACACCGAGATGCATGCATCCGGCGGAGAACCGGGGCGGGTTGATCGCGTGAAGTCGATGCTGCCAATGCAGCGTGGTGGACAACCGGAAGAAGTGGCACAGGCGATTATTTGGTTACTCAGCGATAAGGCCTCTTACGTCACCGGAAGTTTTATTGAGCTGGCGGGTGGTAAATAGCGAAATTCGCCCCTCTCCGTCAGGAAGAGGGGCTATCGATTAGAGGTTTTCGCCGTTGCTGGCGATCACTTCTTTGTACCAGTTAAAGCTCTTCTTACGTGAACGCGACATGTCGCCGGTGCCGTCGTCATGCTTATTGACGTAGATAAAGCCGTAGCGCTTGCTGTACTGGCCGGTGGTGAATGACACGCAGTCGATACAGCCCCATGGCGTATAGCCCATCAGGTCAACCCCATCGTAGGTGACTGCTTTCATCATCTCTTCGACGTGCGCACGCAGGTAGTCGATTCGATAGTCGTCGTTGATGCTGCCATCGTCTTCAACTTTGTCGTACGCGCCAAAGCCGTTTTCCACGATAAACAACGGCTTCTGATAGCGCTCGTACAGTTCGCACAGTGAGTAGCGCAGGCCAACTGGGTCAATCTGCCAACCCCAATCAGACGCTTTCACGTGCGGATTCGGTACGCTACCTTCAAATCCGGAAATCGCATCGCCGCTACCGCCTTCAGCCTTCACGGCGTTGGTCATGTAGTAGCTTAGGCCCAGATAATCGCAGGTGCCTTCACGCAAGATGGCCTCGTCGCCCGCTTCCATTTTGATGTTGAAGCCGCGACGTTCCCACTCGTTCAGCACGTAGCGCGGGTAGTAGCCACGCATTTGCACGTCGGTGAAGACATAGCGCTCGCGCATCGATTCCTGAGCAAACATCACGTCCTCTGGCTTACAGGAGAACGGATAGAGGGCGACCATTGCCAGCATGCAGCCGACCTGCATTTCCGGGTTAATTCGGCGAGCGGCTTTCACTGACAGCGCACTGGCCACGAACTGATGGTGCAGCACCTGATACATGGTCTCTTCTGGATTCTCATGCTCGGTATACACCACGCCGGAGCAGCAATAACCAAATAGCGGCGCACGCCAGTTACGTTGGTTATTGATTTCGTTAAAGGTCATCCAGTATTTGACCTTGTGCTTGTAGCGCTCGAAAACGACTTCGGCGAAACGGACAAAGAAATCGACCACTTTACGGTTGGTCCACGCGCCGTACTGCTGTACCAAATGCAGCGGCATTTCGAAGTGTGAGAGGGTGATAACCGGTTCGATGTTGTATTTCAGCAGCTCATCGAACATATCGTCGTAAAACTTCAGCCCTTCTTCATTTGGCTGCGCTTCGTCGCCGTTCGGGAAAATGCGGGTCCAGGCAATGGAGGTACGGAAGCATTTGAAGCCCATCTCGGCAAACAGCTTGATGTCTTCTTTGTAGTGGCCGTGGAAGTCGATGGCTTCGTGATTGGGATAGTATTTCCCCGGCACGACTTCCTGGGTAATTTCACGCGGAACGCCGTGGGCACCGCCGGTTAGCACGTCACAGATGCTGGGGCCTTTGCCGCCTTTATTCCAGCCGCCTTCAACCTGGTGTGCGGCGACGGCGCCACCCCATAAAAAGTCTTTCGGTAAGGTCAGTTTTTTCATCTTTGCTATGCTCATATATTGGTCTTAATAAAACCGAGTCTAACAAAGGATAATTAAATGTCACGATATAACAAATTCCACCATAGGGAATATGTTACATCGAAAAAACACCCTGTATTTTTATGCTAATTTCTTCGCCAGTTTACGACCGAGTGACTCGAGAATATAGATAACGGGGATCTGTGTTGTAATATCGTAGACGCCGCCGATACGGGTTTGCGGCACGTGCCAGGAGAGATTAAAGTCGGCGAGCTTTGCCAGGCGCGAGTGTTCGTGGCTGGTGATGGACATCACTTTGCAGCGGTGCAGGCTGAACTGGCCAGCAAAACGCAAGATCTCTTCAGTTTCACCGGAGACGGATAGCACGATTGCCAGCGCATTTTTGGCCATATCATTAGTGACCGGAAAATAAGGATCGTCGATATGATTACTAAATTTACCAATGTTGGAAAAGAATCGTGCACCGTATTTAGCGAGTGAGCCGGAGGTGCCTGCGCCAACGAATATAATACGTTCTGAGGACAGAATAATATCGACAGCATTATCGAGCAGTTTATCAAACTCGTCATTATTGACGCCTTTGAAGAAACTAATTATCTCACTGGCGCCGAAATTAGCCTGTTGCGGTTCATCTTGCTCTAAATATAATTTGAAGCGTACGCGAAACTCCGAGTAGCCTTCGCAGTTAAGCTTGCGGCAAAAGCGCATCACCGTGGTAGTTGAGACACCTGCCGCGTCTGCCAGCTCGCGGATGGTCATGTACATTACCGTGTCGCGATTTTTGATAACGTAGTGATAAACCATCATCTCAAGATTATTGAGGCTGGCGATAGTGGCGTGGGAGAATAGGCTCACGGTGGCGATACTCATCAAATTAAATCATCTACAGGAATAATACCATGCAGCCTAACGACATCACTTTTTTTCAGCGTTTTCAGGACGACATTCTTGCCGGTCGTAAGACCATCACGCTGCGTGATGCGACGGAATCGCATTTTAAAGTTGGAGATGTGCTGCGGGTAGGGCGTTACGAAGATAACGGTTACTTTTGTACCATTCGCGTAGTGGCCACCTCAACCGTGACCATGGATACCTTGACGGAGCGGCATGCTGAACAGGAAAACATGATCCTACCCGAGCTTAAACAGGTGATCGCCGATATTTATCCTGGTGAAAATACCTTCTATGTTATTGAATTTAAATGCATTGATTAAAATAAGGTACACGTGTTAGTTGAATGACTTGATTAACTTATTGATTAATCTGATTTTACAAAAAATCATCATTTTATTTTAGCTTACATGTGTTCACTGAAATCATTCTCAGTTACGCTAGGGCGTTTGTTCGATTTATCGTTCGCCCGGAGCGCGTAATGGATAAGAAGCCACTCATTCAGCAGGGATATTCTCTGGCAGAGGAAATTGCCAATAGCATCAGTCATGGTGTCGGTTTTGTGTTGGGGATTGTTGGTTTGGTCCTGCTGTTGGTGCAAGCGATCGATACCAACGCCAGCGCCACGGCTATCACCAGTTACAGCCTGTACGGCGGCAGTATGATTCTGCTGTTTCTGGCCTCGACGCTGTATCACGCCATTCCTTCTCAGCGCGCTAAGGTATGGCTGAAAAAATTCGACCACTGCGCCATTTATCTGCTGATTGCCGGAACCTATACACCGTTTTTGCTGGTTGGGCTGGACTCGCCGCTGGCGCGGGGGCTGATGATTGTTATCTGGAGCCTGGCGCTGCTGGGGATCTTATTTAAGCTAACCATTGCCCATCGATTTAAGGTCTTGTCGCTGGTGACTTATCTAACGATGGGCTGGCTGTCGCTCATTGTGGTGTATCAGCTGGCGGTGAAGCTGTCGATAGGTGGGGTGACGCTGCTGGCGGTCGGTGGAATAGTCTATTCGCTGGGCGTGATTTTCTACGTCTGCAAGCGGATACCTTACAATCACGCTATCTGGCATGCGTTTGTACTGGGGGGGAGCGCCTGCCATTTCCTGGCAATTTACCTCTATGTGGGGCAACACGCCTAGCGGCCCTGATGGTACGACATCTCGCCAGGCTACATTTAGCCGTAGCTCGGCGAGACTGAAAAACCGCTTACTCTTCTTCTAACGAATACGGCAGCGGCTTGATGCTCAATGTATTGGCATCGTCGCGGACGCGGAATACGCTGTCGGCTTCCATATCATTGTTCATCACCAGCTGTACCAGCAGTTGACCATCTTCCAGCTGCACCGCGGCCAGCACGGTACCGGTGCGACGCCAGTTGTCACCCATTTTCAGTTCGAGATCTTCCCCGGCTTCCGGGACTCGGGCTGCTTTACCTGCCAGCGTCCACAGCGCACGTTTGTTGGCTCCGCGGAATTTCGCGCGGGCAACCATCTCCTGACCGGTATAGCAGCCTTTCTTAAAGCTGATACCGCCCAGTGCCTGGATGTTTGTAGCTTGTGGAAGAAACTGCGCGCTGTTGGTTTCATCAATTACCGGCAGGCCAGCTTCAATATCTAGCGCCAGCCACTGCTGGCTGTTGTTGAGCTGGGCTTCGCCGCGCAGCGCTTCGGCCACGCGCTCGGCGGTGGCGATATCGGTGACGAGCAGGAAACGTTCGTCTGGATGCGCCAGCCACAGCAGGGAGGTTTCATCTTCCTGTACGTTTGGCTTATCAGCGTTTGGTAGCTCGGCAAACAGATTGGCCAGCGCGGCACGCGCCTGGAAACCCGCCACGCCCAACAGAACCAAATCGTCATTGGCAGAGATAGTGACCTTTGAAAATACGGCGTATTTTTTCAGTTGGGTCAGTTGCGCTTCGCGTACGCTGCGGCGCTCAATAAAGGCAAAACCATCCTGACGACGAAACAGGCGCAGGTTGCTCCACATTTTTCCCTTGGCATCGCAATGGGCAACCAGCAGATGCTGATGTTCGTTTAACTGCGCGACGTCGGCGGTAACCTGGCCCTGCAGGTACTTTTCGCTATCGGCACCGGTGACGGTTGCCAGCGCCCAATCATCAAGCGTCATTAACGTCAGCGGTAAACGCGCGGAGGCGCTAGGCTGGCGTGGAGGAAAAGGAGTAAAAGCCATATGAGTGTCCTGAATTGAGTAACGATCGCGCTAATTCCCTCATGGTAAAAGAGCTGCCCGCCATTGCAAGCGGTTTTGACGGCCGTTTTGTGCCGTTAGCGTGTTCTGCGAGATGCCGTGTAACAAAATGAATTCCTTTCATTTATCATGGTCTTTTTTCTGAATATGACGCGCATGACGTGAGATTCCAGTAAAGAAACTGCAAAAAACACGTTAAACTAGTAACAACGTTATGCTGGAAGGAAATTATGGACATCAATAATAAAGCCCGTATCCACTGGGCATGCCGCCGCGGTATGCGTGAACTCGATATCTCCATCATGCCGTTCTTTGAGCATGAATACGACACGCTGAGCGATGAAGATAAAGCTATCTTTATTCGTCTGCTGGAATGCGACGATCCGGACCTGTTTAACTGGTTGATGAACCACGGTAAACCAGCCGATGCCAGCCTCCAGCGCATGGTGCAACTCATTCAGACACGGAATCGGGAACGTGGTCCTGTGGCAATCTGATTTACGCGTCTCCTGGCGCTCACAGTGGCTCTCTTTACTACTCCACGGCCTGGTGGCGGCTTTTGTGCTGCTGATGCCATGGCCGTTGAGTTACACCCCGCTTTGGCTACTGTTGCTGTCTTTGGTGGTGTTTGACTGCGTACGCAGCCAACGGCGCATCAATTCGCATCAGGGAGAGATTAAACTGCTGATGGACTCTCGGCTGCGCTGGCGTAATCAGGAGTGGGATGTTCTGGGGGCGCCGTGGATGCTGAGTTCTGGCATGATGCTGCGCATTCGCCGCTGCGGTGGCGGCCGACGCCATCATCTGTGGCTAGCGGCTGACAGTATGAACCCGGAAGAGTGGCGCGACCTGCGGCGGATCCTTCTGCAGCAGCCCGCACCGAGCAAACATTAAGAGAACTGTTCGGCCATTTCGCCGAGGATCTGCTCGCACCAGCTCTGAATACGCTCATCGCTCAGATCGTACTGGTTAGTTTCATCCAGCGCGAGACCGACAAACAGCTGCCCATCAGCGATAACCGGTTTCGGGCTGGTAAACTCATACCCTTCCGTTGGCCAGTAGCCGACGAATTTAACCGCTTTGGTGACCAGCTTGTCGTGCAGCATACCTAGCGCGTCGAGGAACCACTCGCCGTAGCCCAACTGGTCGCCCATGCCGTAAAGCGCGACGATTTTTCCTTCCAGATTCAGCGTATCTAGCTGTTCCCAGACCGCTTCCCAATCTTCCTGAATTTCACCGAAATCCCAGGTCGGGATCCCGAGAATGAGCACATCGTACTGCTCCATTAAAGCAGGGGAATCATCTTTTAGATTGTGTAATGTGACCAGTTCCGGTCCGATAATGTCGCGAATTTTTTCCGCTGCCATTTCGGTGTAGCAGGTGCTGGAACCATAAAAAAGGCCAATATTCATGACGTACAGCTCTCGATTCTTGCGATGACGATGCCGCTAGTGTACCAGAAAGGCATCTGATTCAGGCATAATGGTGCTGATTAAACACGCACAGGAGCCGATGTGGACAAGGACCTTGCACGAATCGAGCAGTTTCTCGATGCGCTATGGCTGGAACGAAATCTGGCGGAAAATACCCTCAGCGCCTATCGTCGAGATCTGACGATGGTGGTTGAATGGCTGGCGCATCGCAGCCTCACGCTTGAGAGCGTGCAAAGCGACGATCTGCAAAATCTGCTTGCTGAACGCCAGCAGGGCGGCTATAAGGCGACCAGTACAGCGCGGTTGCTTAGTGCCATGCGCCGCTTCTTCCAGCATTTGTATCGTGAAAAGATTCGTTCAGACGATCCCAGCGCGCTGTTGGCGTCGCCTAAACTACCTCAGCGATTACCCAAAGATCTCAGCGAAGCGCAGGTGGAACGATTGCTGCAGGCGCCGGTTGTCGATCAACCGCTTGAGCTACGCGACAAGGCTATGCTTGAGGTACTGTATGCCACTGGGCTGCGCGTATCTGAGCTGGTGGGCCTGACGATGAGCGATATCAGCCTACGTCAGGGCGTGGTCCGGGTGATTGGCAAAGGCAATAAAGAACGGCTGGTTCCTCTGGGAGAAGAGGCCGTCTATTGGGTTGAAAATTGGCTGGAGCACGGCCGTCCGTGGATGTTAAACGGCGTGGCGATTGACGTTTTGTTTCCCAGCCAGCGTGCGCAGCAGATGACCCGTCAGACCTTCTGGCACCGCATAAAGCACTATGCACAGTTGGCGGGGATCGACAGTGAAAAGCTGTCACCGCACGTTTTACGTCATGCCTTTGCGACGCATCTGTTAAACCACGGTGCGGATCTGCGCGTCGTGCAAATGCTGCTGGGGCATAGCGATCTTTCGACCACTCAAATTTATACGCACGTCGCAACAGAGCGGCTGCGTCAACTTCATCAACAGCACCATCCACGAGCATGATGCTGATTTAAAAGGACAGTGTATGAAACAAGGTTTAATGATGTTTACCCTGCTGGCGGCCGCATTCTCTGGTCTGGCGCACGCGGATGATGCGGCGATTAAACAGTCGCTGGCGAAACTGGGTGTGCAGAGCACTGATATCCAGCCCGCTCCGGTTGCCGGCATGAAAACCGTGCTGACCAATAGCGGCGTCCTGTACGTTACCGAAGACGGTAAACATATCATTCAGGGGCCAATGTATGACGTGAGCGGCGCGCAGCCGGTGAACGTGACCAACGGCCTGTTGATGACCCATCTGAAAGCGCTGGAAAAAGAGATGATCGTCTACAAAGCGCCGCAGGAAAAACACGTGATCACGGTCTTTACCGACATCACCTGTGGCTATTGCCACAAGCTGCATGAAGAGATGAAAGACTACAACGCACTGGGGATCACCGTGCGTTATCTGGCCTTCCCGCGTCAGGGAGTGCAGAGCCAGGCTGAGCAAGATATGAAGTCCATCTGGTGTGCGAAAGACCGCAACAAAGCCTTTGATGACGCGATGAATGGCAAAGGTGCGCAGGCCGCGACCTGTGATATCGATATTGCCAACCACTACGCGCTGGGCGTGCAGTTTGGCGTCAACGGAACGCCAGCGATTGTCCTTAACGATGGTTACGTGGTTCCGGGTTATCAGGGGCCGAAAGAGATGAAAGCCTTCCTCGACGAACATCAAAAACAGACCAGCGGTAAATAATTCGCGTGAAATTACAGACTCAACTTCGCCGCCGTGAGGTGGATGAATCAATCACGCTGCCCGATGATCTTTCACCGCTGCTGCGACGCCTTTATGCCAGCCGCGGGGTGAAATCTCCGGATGATTTGCAGCGTGGCCTGAAAGGGATGCTGCACTGGCGCGACCTAACGGGGGTCGAAAAGGCCGTCGACATGCTCCACGACGCGTTCGAGAGAAATCTGCGCATTATGGTGGTAGGCGATTTTGATGCCGATGGTGCTACCAGCACCGCGCTAAGCGTTCTGGCCCTGCGAGCGATGGGCTGTCGAAGCGTGGAATATCTGGTGCCAAACCGCTTTGAAGATGGTTACGGGCTGAGTCCGGAAGTGGTTGATCAAGCTCATGCTCGCGGCGCGCAGATGATCATGACGGTGGATAACGGGATCTCTTCCCATGCCGGCGTCGATCATGCGCATAAGCTTGGGATCAGCGTGCTGGTCACCGATCATCACCTGCCGGGTGAAACGCTGCCTGCCGCTGATGCAATGGTTAACCCCAATCTCGTCGATTGTCCGTTCCCGTCTAAATCTTTGGCAGGCGTAGGCGTAGCGTTCTACCTAATGCTGGTGCTGTGTAATCACCTAAAGGCAAAGGGATGGTTTGAAGCCCGTGGTATCGCGGTGCCGAAGATTGTTGAACTCCTTGATCTGGTGGCACTGGGAACCGTTGCCGACGTTGTGCCGCTGGACGTCAATAACCGTATCCTCACCTGGCAGGGGCTGAGCCGTATTCGCGCCGGAGTCTGTCGCCCGGGGATTAAAGCGCTGCTGGAGATTGCCAATCGCGATGCCTCGAAGCTGGTGGCAAGCGATCTCGGTTTTGCGCTAGGGCCTCGCCTTAACGCCGCTGGGCGTCTGGACGATATGTCGGTCGGCGTAGCGCTGCTGCTGTGCGATAACCTTGGCGATGCACGCGTACTGGCAAACGAACTGGACGCGCTCAACCAGACGCGTAAAGAAATTGAGCAGGGTATGCAGGCGGAAGCGTTGACCCTGTGCGAAAAACTGGAACGCAGCAGCGATGAGCTGCCTGGCGGGCTGGCGATGTATCATCCAGAGTGGCATCAGGGCGTTGTGGGGATTCTGGCTTCACGCATTAAGGAGCGCTTCCATCGTCCGGTCATCGCGTTTGCTCCAGCGGGCAACGGCCAGTTGAAAGGCTCGGGGCGTTCTATTCAGGGGCTGCATATGCGCGACGCGCTGGAGCGCCTGGATACCTTGCACCCGGGACTGATGTTGAAATTCGGCGGCCATGCGATGGCGGCGGGACTTTCGCTGGAAGAGGCGCGCTTTGAAGAGTTCCAGCGTCACTTTGGCGATCTGGTTACCGAATGGCTGGATCCGGCTTTGTTGCAGGGTGAAATCCTTTCAGACGGGGAATTGAGTCCGCAGGAGATGACCCTTGAGATGGCGCAGATGCTGCGTGAAGCAGGGCCATGGGGTCAAATGTTCCCGGAGCCATTGTTTGATGGGCGTTTCCGCTTGCTGCAACAGCGGCTGGTGGGCGAGCGCCATCTTAAAGTGATGGTGGAACCGGTGGGAGGTGGCCCGCTGCTGGATGGCATCGCATTTAATGTCGATACCACCATCTGGCCGGATAATGGTGTGCGTGAGGTGACATTGGCCTATCGGCTGGATATCAATGAATATCGCGGCAACCGAAGCTTACAGCTAATCATCGAGAATCTCTGGCCGATTTAACATCACTTAGACTGTAATTAAGAGCGGGAATCCGCTAAGATTCCGCTCTTATAACCGCATTTTTCTCGTCCATTAAAAGAAAATAGACCATGTTTGAAATAAACCCGGTAAATAATCGCATTCAGGACCTCACGGAGCGCTCTGACGTTCTTAGGGGGTACCTTTGACTATGATGCCAAGAAAGAGCGTCTGGAAGAAGTAAACGCCGAGCTGGAACAGCCGGATGTCTGGAACGAACCCGAACGCGCGCAGGCGCTGGGCAAAGAGCGTTCTTCCCTTGAAGCCATCGTCGACACCCTCGATCAGATGTCTCAGGGTCTGGAAGATGTTTCTGGCCTGCTGGAACTGGCCGTAGAAGCCGACGACGAAGAGACTTTTAACGAGGCCGTTGCCGAGCTGGACACGCTGGAAGACAAGCTGGCACAGCTGGAATTCCGTCGTATGTTCTCCGGTGAATATGACAGCGCGGATTGCTACATCGATATCCAGGCCGGTTCTGGCGGCACTGAAGCGCAGGACTGGGCAAGCATTCTCGAACGCATGTATCTGCGTTGGGCAGAAGCACGCGGCTTTAAAACCGAAATTATTGAAGAGTCCGAAGGTGACGTGGCCGGGATTAAATCCGTGACCATTAAAATCTCCGGCGACTATGCGTACGGCTGGCTGCGTACTGAAACCGGCGTTCACCGTCTGGTGCGTAAGAGTCCGTTTGACTCCGGTGGCCGTCGTCATACCTCGTTTAGCTCCGCGTTTGTCTACCCGGAAGTGGACGACGATATTGATATCGAAATCAACCCGGCAGACCTGCGTATCGACGTATACCGCGCTTCCGGTGCAGGTGGTCAGCACGTTAACCGTACGGAATCGGCGGTGCGTATTACCCACCTTCCGACCGGGATCGTGACGCAGTGCCAGAACGACCGTTCACAGCACAAGAACAAAGACCAGGCCATGAAGCAGATGAAAGCGAAGCTTTATGAACTGGAAATGCAGAAGAAGAATGCAGAAAAACAGGCGATGGAAGACACCAAGTCCGACATTGGCTGGGGTAGTCAGATTCGCTCCTACGTTCTGGACGATTCCCGCATTAAAGACCTGCGCACCGGGGTTGAAACCCGTAATACGCAGGCGGTACTGGACGGAAGTCTGGATCAATTTATCGAAGCAAGCTTGAAAGCAGGGTTATGAGGAACCAACATGTCTGAACAAAACGCACAAGGCGCTGACGAGGTAGTCGATCTTAATAACGAAATGAAGGCACGCCGCGAGAAGCTGGCTGCACTGCGTGAGCAGGGTATCCCGTTCCCAAATGATTTCCGTCGTGACCGTACCTCAGACCAACTGCACGCTGAATTCGATAGCAAGGAAGGCGAAGAGCTGGAAGCGCTGAATATCGAAGTGTCCGTGGCTGGTCGTATGATGACTCGCCGCATTATGGGTAAAGCGTCTTTCGTTACCCTGCAGGACGTTGGCGGCCGTATTCAGCTGTACGTCGCCCGTGACGATCTGCCGGAAGGTATCTACAACGAGCAGTTCAAGAAATGGGACCTCGGCGATATCCTGGGCGCAAAAGGTAAACTGTTCAAAACCAAAACCGGTGAACTGTCTATCCATTGCACCGAGCTGCGTCTGCTGACTAAAGCACTGCGTCCGCTGCCAGATAAATTCCACGGTTTGCAGGATCAGGAAGCGCGCTATCGTCAGCGTTACCTGGACCTGATTTCCAACGATACGTCTCGCAACACGTTCAAAGTGCGTTCCCAGATCCTGGCTGGCATCCGTGAATTCATGGTTGGCCGTAACTTCATGGAAGTGGAAACGCCAATGATGCAGGTGATCCCAGGTGGCGCATCCGCACGTCCGTTCATCACCCATCATAACGCGCTGGATCTGGACATGTACCTGCGTATCGCGCCGGAACTGTACCTGAAGCGTCTGGTGGTTGGCGGCTTCGAACGTGTGTTCGAAATTAACCGTAACTTCCGTAACGAAGGTATTTCCGTTCGCCACAACCCAGAGTTCACCATGATGGAACTCTATATGGCGTATGCGGACTACAAAGACCTGATCGAGCTGACCGAATCCCTGTTCCGTACGCTGGCGCAGAACATTCTGGGCAACACCGCGGTGCCTTATGGCGACCAGACTTTCGACTTCGGCAAGCCGTTCGAAAAACTGACCATGCGTGAAGCTATCAAAAAATACCGTCCAGAAACCGACATGGCTGACCTGGATAACTTCGATTCCGCGAAGGCGATTGCTGAAAGCATTGGCGTTCACGTTGAGAAGAGCTGGGGTCTGGGCCGTATCGTCACCGAGATCTTCGAAGAAGTTGCCGAAGCGCACCTGATTCAGCCGACCTTCATCACCGAATACCCGGCAGAGGTTTCTCCGCTGGCGCGTCGTAATGATGAAAATCCTGAAATCACTGACCGCTTTGAATTCTTCATCGGCGGCCGTGAAATCGGTAACGGTTTCAGCGAGCTGAATGACGCAGAAGACCAGGCGCAGCGCTTCCAGGATCAGGTTAATGCCAAAGAAGCAGGCGATGACGAAGCGATGTTCTACGACGAAGACTACGTGACCGCGCTGGAGCACGGCCTGCCACCAACTGCAGGCCTGGGCATCGGTATCGACCGTATGGTTATGCTGTTCACCAACAGCCACACCATCCGCGACGTTATCCTGTTCCCGGCGATGCGTCCGGTGAAATAATTGCGACCGCGAAAAGCAAAAACCCGGCATTGCCGGGTTTTTTTATCTCTGCCATTTTGTGTTTAGGCCTGTTTTGCGAAGCCGATAAACGCTTGTTGCGCGTTTTCGTCGGCGGCTTCCATCACCATCCACGGGCTAAATGCCCACGGCGTGAGCGTCAGCGCACTCAACATATCGGCCAGTTCGCACCACTGATACTCCATCACCTCGTCGTGGTTTGCCGCTACGGCGCTGGTCGCACGTGCGGCGTACACCGGACAAACCTCATTTTCAACGATGCCATTGGGTGCTACAGCGCGATAGCGGAAGTCGGTGGCGACAGGAATGATATCGGTAATCTCAACGCCAAGCTCAAAGCGGCTACGGCGGACAATGGCCTGTTCGAAGGTTTCCCCCTGCTGCGGGTGGCCGCATACCGAGTTGGTCCATACGCCGGGCCAGGCAACCTTGCTCAGCGAACGGCGGGTGACCAGCAGTTGGCCTTTATCGTTGAATAACCAGCATGAGAAGGCAAGATGCAGGGGAGTGGAGAGGGTGTGAGCGGCGTACTTCTCCAGAATGCCTGAAGGTTTATCGTGCTCATCGAGCAAAATGACATGTTCGCCAGTCATGACTACTCCTGAAAATGAAAGATGACCCGGCATAAACCCACCGGGCCATATACTCAGGCGACCAGCGTAGCCCATAAATGGGAAAAAGGCATTACCAAAACAAGCCCTGGCAACATGTTGGCAACCGGGAAAAGCTTAATGTTACAGATACGCAACCCGGTAGCGACCATCAGTAGTCCACCTGCGCAGGAGAAATCCGCCATCATAGAGGGTGAAATCATCGGCAGCAGAACAACGGCCAGCATCGCCAGCGCCAGCTGGATGATCAACTGTGGGATGGCAATGGTCATCACCGCGTAGCCCAGCAGAGTGGCAAAAATACCGGCGGTAAACAGGTCAAGGATGGTTTTGATATACAGGATAGATGGATCGCCGCTCATCCCCTCGGTCATCGCACCAAAAACCCCGGTACCGCTGGCACAAAATAGCACCAGAATCGCCACGAACTTCTCGGTGAATTCCTCATGGCTTAAGCCCTGCACCGGCGGCAAAACTTTATTGATCAGGCCACGGGTTGATCCCGCCACTTTGCCAATTCCACTTTCCAGATGTAGCAGCTCGCCAATCAGCGCGCCGACGATCATTGCCAGCACCACGGCGGGCATATATTTCACTTTCAAAACCAGGGTGATACCCAGACCAACGGAACAGAGGCCGAAGGTCATCGGCAGTGCCGTTTTCACGCGCTCTGGAAGTTTTCCTCCCGCTAGCGCACCAACGAGCCCGCCAATAATGATGGCGGAACCATTTACATAAGGGCCGATTAACATGAAAAAAATGTCCTTGGTACGTTAAGCCTCGTGTCGCAGCGATCCTTCGCCCCAGCGTGGAATGTTGTCCACGTCGATATCGAACAGATCGAGCGCACGGCTAACGCTATGCGTAATAATGTCGTCCGCGGTTTGCGGACGTTGATAAAGCGCCGGTACCGGTGGGAAGACGATGCCTCCCATTTCGGTCACGGCGGCCATATTGCGAATATGGCCGAGGTTTAACGGCGTTTCGCGAGCCAGCAGCACCAGACGGCGGCGCTCTTTAAGCACCACGTCCGCCGCGCGAGTCAGCAAATTATCGGTAAGACAGTGCGCAATGGCCCCCAGCGATCGCATGGAGCAGGGGGCAACCAACATCCCCAGCGTTTTAAATGACCCGCTGGAGATCGCGGCACCCAGATTACCGATCGGATGTACGACGTCAGCCATCGCCATCACCTCATCCAGACGGTAGTCTGTTTCCAGCGCGCAGGTTTTCTCCGCACCTTTTGAAACCACCAGGTGAACTTCCAGCGGCAGCGGTTGCAGAAGCTCCAGCGCTTTCACGCCGTACTGAAAGCCCGATGCGCCGCTGATGCCGATAATGATGCGTGGTGTCATGGTCGTTTCCTCTTACTCGAAATCAGGCAGGAAGCGTTTGATGTCCACTTCCTTAAATTTCGAGCGTTCAAAGTGATGCTTCAGATGGAACGGCACGGTGCAGTCGAAAATGGTTTTGCAGGACATCCCTTGCTGCAGAATGCTTGGGCTGTATTCCGGTACCTGTGACGGATCCAGCGGGTGGCAGCGTACGCCTGGGATGGTGATGGTATCGATATCACCCTGATAGCGGGTTTGCATAGCCCACAGCACGTCGTCACTATCAAAAATATCAACGTCTTCGTCCACCAAAATGACGTGTTTGAGTTCCGGGAAGGCGGAGAACGCCAGCAGCGCAGCCTGGCGCTGACGGCCTTCATCTGCTGGGGAGAATTTTTTGAACTGCATTACCGCCAGCAGCTTGCCGCCGCCCGCCGAGTGGGCGAAGACGTTCAGCAGTTTGCCCGGCATCGCGCGGCCCACCATATCGAGGATGCTGGCTTCGGTTGGGATACCGGCCATATTGACGTGTTCTTCGCCAGGCCCGACGGTGGTGCGCCAGATTGGCTGAAGGCGATGCGTTACGGCTTTCACTTTAATGACTGGCAGCGCATCTTTGGACTCACCGGTATAGCCTGGGAATTCCGGCATCGCGCGCCCGGTATTGGTGTTCTGGTCTTCGCGAACCCGCACGTTTGGCAGCAGTTCACCTTCAATAATAATTTCCGCGTGGGCAATCGCTTTTTCATTGATGGTCAGGCAGTTAACCATTTCCACGGCCTGGCCGCGCAGCGAACCAGCGATACTCAATTCATCAAAGCCCAGCGGCGTGGTTGGCGGTTCGAAGCAGGCGGCAATCTCGATGGCGGGGTCGACACCAATGCTGATTGAGATCGGCAGTGGTTGACCCAGCTCTTCCGCCTTCATGCGGAACGCATCGATATGACGGCCTGGGGTGAGCCACATCGAGAGCTCGTCGCGGCTTTGCACACACAGACGGTGAATGGTGATATCCGACTCATGCGTCTGCGGATCCGAGGCGTAGCACAGCCCCATGGTGATATACGGGCCGGCATCTTCTTCGGTATTGGTCGGTGCAGGCAGCAGTTTACGCAGATCGAAATCGGCGTCGGTGGCCAGATGCACAACCTCTTGAGCGACCGCTTTTTCCGTCGTCAGGACCGGTGGAATTGGGCTTTGAACCGAGTCTTTAAGCAGATGCCCCAGTCGTTCCGGCGGGCAGTTGAGGAAATGGCTGACGCGTTTACGCGAGCCGTTAATGCCGATGGCCACGCTGATATCATCAAACCCTTTGATTTTGTTGAACACCATCGCCGGGCCATTTTTACGCGTTGGGCGTTGGCAGGTACCGCCCGCCCCCACGTAGCGGTAAACGCCGGAAAGTTCGGCATGTGGGTCAACTTCGGTATTGGTTTCAACGTATTCGCCCGGCAGCGTTTTCAGTAGCGCCAGCGCCGAGCGGAGGTCGCGTACGGTAGGGGTATTTTTCACAGTGTATTCCTGTTGATAATCACGAAAGAATGTCTGCGTTCACCCTATTCCTTACCCTTTTTAGGGGCAAATACCGTTTCGCTAGGTCTGGGAAGATCAAAAAGATGGGACTACACCCGTCGGGATATCGTGCGTACACTAAAGCAAAGCGATTCTGGAGGTGGGTGCGGCATGGATTTAAAACGATTACGGTATTTCTGCCGGGTGGTGGAGCAGGGGTCGATAAGCCAGGCAGCGAAAGTACTGAATATGGCGCAGCCGCCGCTGAGCAAGCGTATTCAGGAGCTGGAGGACGAACTGCATACGCCGCTATTTTTGCGGCATGGTAACCGAATTGAGCCCACCGAAGCCGGCTTTTTCCTCTATCGCAAAGCCTGCGAAATTCTGCGGCAGGTGGAGGACACCGCGCGGGAAACCATGGAAATAGCCCAGAAGGACAGGCTGCATTTTCGTTTTGGTATGAGCCATCTTTTTCAATCGTATTTCAAACCGCTGCTGCTGGCGCTATATCAGCGCTACCCGGAGATCGAAATTAATATCTCGGTGACGGACTCCAGCCATCTGGAGGGGTTATTAAACGAAGGTGCTATCGATCTGGCTTTTATCCAGCGCCCCTATCGCAGCGAAGGATTCGACTTTGTCTCTTTCGATCCGGTCAGGCTAGTGGCGGTGATTAACAAGCAGTGCCTGCCGGGTCCCCCGGCGAACCCGTTTGATTATCATGCTCTGGGACAGCTACCGCTGGTGCTACTGCACCGCGCTAAGGACTCTGGCACCTATGAGATGCTGATTGATCTGTTTCGTAAATCGGGCGTCGACCCTAAAGTCATTATGCATATTACCCAGCCGGGTGTGATTCTCGATTGGCTGGAATCAGGGCTTGCGGCGGCGACGTTGCTGCCTTCATCAGAGGTATGTGCAGAGAAACTTGAGCAGTGTTACGTGGTGGATGTTTTCCCCTCGCCGCAGATATTTTATCCTGCGATGGTGAAAATGCCGGGTGTGAACTGGTGTACACAGGTCATGGAGCTGGTGGCGGAAGGCTATCCCTTTCCTACGCGCTAGCGAGCGGGGAGTTTAGCATCCGTCGTTACCCTGCTATGATATAGCCCCCACTATTCACTCTCTGAGGATTCGTTTTGCGAGCAGGACGCCCAATCACTTCCCCAATACGCCTGTTGATGTGCCTGATTATCGGGCTCGTACTCTCCGGTTGTGCGGGTAACTCGTCCAAATCAGAGGGCAGCTACAGTGGTTCGGTATACACCGTGAAACGAGGGGATACGCTGTCGCGTATTTCGCGCATGACCGGCACCAGCGTGCGAGATTTGGCGCGCATGAACGGTATTTCTCCGCCGTATACCATTGAGGTGGGGCAAAAGATCAAGGTCAACGGGGCGTCGAAATCCTCGAGCAGCAAAAAATCATCCTCCGGTCAGACGGCAAAAGTCACACCGTCATCTGCGGTACCGAAATCCTCCTGGCCTCCTGTTGGCCAGCGCTGCTGGCGATGGCCGACAAGTGGTAAGGTGGTGATGACATACTCTACCTCGGAAGGCGGTAACAAAGGGATTGATATCGCCGGCAGCCGCGGCCAGCCGGTTTACTCCGCAGGCGCAGGTAAAGTGGTGTATGTCGGCAATCAGCTTCGTGGCTACGGCAACCTGGTGATGATTAAGCACAACGAAGATTACATCACCGCCTATGCGCACAACGATAAGCTGATGGTGAATAACGGCCAAAACGTGAAGATTGGCCAACAGATTGCCACCATGGGCAACTCAGATGCTGACTCCGTCAGGCTGCATTTCCAGATTCGCTATCGGGCGACGGCGATTGACCCGCTACGTTATCTGCCGCCGCAGGGCAGCAAACCGAAGTGCTAAGCGGTTAATTTATCATCACTTAACCATGTAAAGCCTTGCCAGACGAGGAGTAAAGTTTATAATGCTCCTCGCACACCTTTGCGGGCGTAGTTCAATGGTAGAACGAGAGCTTCCCAAGCTCTATACGAGGGTTCGATTCCCTTCGCCCGCTCCAAAACTCTCCCTAAAATCGTTACTCCTCTGTTTTTCCAAAGTATGCGCAACGATGTGAGTGATCTTCCAGCCTATGTTTGGCCTGTCTGCTGCGCAAATGTGAAATGTTGGCGAGAAAGGAAAAGAGAAGATGAAACCGTTGACCCGGAATATTAAAGGCGACGGGTTTATGACCCGACGCCGATTTCTGGGGGGCTGGAATATTGCCCTTCGTCATCCAGACCGGATCATCATGTTGCTGTAGCGACGATGGTTTGATTTAGCAAAACAGCCTCTTTCGTTCCGATGGTCCTGGCATAGATAAATGCGCTAAACACCAGCGTCGTGCAGACCACGAAGGCCAATAAAAATTGCCCGGTCATCAGCAAATATCCACCTATTCCAACATAAAGTAATGCCGTGACAGTACTGACCAATGCAACCTGCAATGCCGCTGCCTCGCTGCGTCTGAAGGTGGTTCCGATAAGCCCCCCAATCAACGCCAGACCCAATAGCGCCCCAATAGCGGGAATCCCGCAAATAGCCGCAACAAGTAAAAACAAAAAGAGCTGATATTTACGCTGCAGAGGCTTATTCGCAAAGAAATCGGTTTCGTATAATTGGTCGGTGGTTGCGTTAAAGACCCGAACCAGTCGCTGTCTGCGGAATAAAAGACGAATGGTTTGGCCTATTTCAACGTGTTGGAGAATGGCGGCGGGGAGTTCTATAAACTGTTTACTGTCTCCCTCCTTGAGGATAATGCCATTCCATAGCCGCTGGTCAATATGGCCGGTCAGTAACTTTTGCTGCATTGATTCACCCTTAGGGTTTAAAAAGAAACCGAGAGTAGGTCTATTAAAAAAGTGGTTATTTAGGCCGGGTAATACCCGGAAACCAATTCTAACAGCGCTAATGGTGAATTAACGTAAAGAGAAAATAAGGGTTTTGTATATATTATGCGGCAGCGTGTGACAACGTGGGACGATTTAATTAGCTCGTTGGATAAATAATCAAAATTAGTTTAAAAGAACCGTTATAACCATAAATAAATAAGGTGTACTTCTGTTGCGATCGTTCTTTTGTACCTGGAAACGCTCACTGAAAGAGTGGATGGCGAGGTTCTCAATCTCGCGCCAGTCGGGAGCTGCTACATACCCAAAGGGTTACCACCAGGATCAGAATCGAAAGAGAATAGAGCAGCACGTTCATTGGGGAATCGTAATGTACGATGATCAGACGAACAATGGCCGTCACGCCAATATAGACAAAATAGCGCAGCGGGAAATGGCTACCGGACCGAAAGTATTTAACAATCAGCGCAATAAATTCGAAATATAAAAACCACGTCAGCAGACCTTCTACAAAATCATAGCTCTTGATCGTTGCTGCATTGAAAAAGGTTTTCGCCAGAAACAAGGACTCCTTACCGAGAAAAACCAGCAGGATGATGGCCAAACACAGCATGCCGATATTTAAAATAAACTGAATGATGGTCGGGATGGTGGTTGCAAATGAAGCGTTTAGCGTTGTTCGCATTTTCTTGCTCTGCACGGCTGCGTTGATATCGTGAGTATAGCCGAAATGGTTGGAATGGTCGGGCGTTGGCTCCGTTAATCGCGTTTATGGATGCCAAACGTATTGTTGGCCTGGAGGCGTTTTTATGTCAGGTTTTTTAATGAGATAGGGCTTTCTTTCAGAACGTGTAAATTCGCTTTCAAACCAGGGCAAAGGCTCTACTCTGCATACTTATCTCACGTTAATCTCTGCCTAATGGTCAACCATGAAAGCTCTGTTGCTTACTGCTGCCGTTTTACCTTTTATACTGCCGTTCGCCGCGTTGGCGAACGAGAAAGTGTCTGCTGCCGTCGACCATTTTAAGTGGATAAGCTTTCACTCCCCCAGCATGCCGGGATACCGCACCGTAGAGATGCTGACGTCAGGTTTTGTAGGGGCGTCCGTCACGATGAGCAGTAACAGTAAGTTTTTGAATCTGAATGACCTGACGTTTCGTGCGAGCCGTAATTGGCTTGAAATAAAACCCCATCACGAAGGGCGGGTCACGCTGCGAATGATAAGGCAGCCAAAGGCGAATGAGCGGGTCAATACGCTGGTCGTCTACAACCGAAAGACCGGGCAAACGCAATACTATCCGTTTTATATAAAAAACTGGCTTACCGGAGAGGGTACGGTCGATGCCAACGCCTCGGAGGCGCGCAAACATTGCGAACGTGTCGGTGGCAAATTGTTAACCACTCAAGCGTTCAGAGCGCTTTCACGGCAATGGTTTGGTCTGAGCAGCGGTAGTTTGCGAGAGATGTACCCTGGGGCGACGATTTTTAATGAGCAGGTGCAGGCCGGCGACAGTTTTTGGGTCAACGAGGGAAAGTCTGTCACTCTCCATACCGGCATCAAAAGCCAAAACCGTACCGTGAATACCCTGTGTCACCATGAATACCCTGCAATATCTTAGGAAGCTTCCTGTGTTTCTTAATCGCTGATACGGCTTTTGTGTTGAACACCTGAGTGATTCCTGTGTAGGTATTACGGTATTCCATCTCCGCCTGATTAAATCCTTTCTTTAACGCCTGAGTTTTGATTCGACGATGTTTCCACTGACATTGCGCAAGAGGAAGGCTGGTCTATGCTGAAAAAGTGCCCCCAGCCTTTGGCTGTCCATTTGAATAATAATGATAACTCTCGCGTGCGCGGTGGCGGATATGAACAGGATACTGCTCGCTGTTTTTACGTGTTTATTTCTTTCCGCGGTTTTTAATACCGAGGCGGCGGAGCCTCGCCAGGAACCTACCGATCAAGAACGCGCCAGAACGGTATATATCTTTCATCAGCCGATTGTGATGTTACAGGCAAAGTTCGGTCTTACGACGCCTGAGGAACGTGTACTGCGCATTCGTAATACGCTGCGTCATTTCACGCAAGCCGACGTACGAGAGCCGTTGAAGGTGATAACCGTCACTCGCTATAACCAGCCCGGCAGGCTAATTGTCATGAACGGTAAGCCGGTGATGCTGCTGGCACAAGGCGATCTCGATGAAGGCGACGATCTCACGTTGGATCAGGCCGCGCAGCGGGTGCTGGTGAGAATGGAAGCGCAGCGTACGGCGCTGCACGATCAGTATGATGGCCGCCAACTGGCCTTGTCTGCGGTGAAAGCCTTCGCCGCGATGCTGGGGATGATTCTGCTGTGGTATATCGCTTATTACTCCTGGCGCGGCGTCAGGCGTTTTTATCGTCGGCGGATTATTGAGAACCGCAGCTGGGTTCCCCAAAGCTGGAGACGGTTTATCGGTGCGATTGAGACGCGGCTCTACGCGTTGTTGATGATTCTGCTCGGCGTTGCGGTGTTTTATGTATGGCTTAGCTGGGTGTTTAGCCTGTTTCCCTGGACGCGAGTATGGGGAGAGTCGTTGGGCGACTGGTCGATCCGCGTCGTACGCGACATTGCGTTATCGATCGTCTCGGCTCTTCCTGGGCTGATGATTGTTCTCGTCATTGTGCTGATTACCGCCTTCATCCTGAAGCTGCTGCGGGTGATTTTGGATCAGGTCGCCGCAGGGCGATTACAGCTTCCTGGCATTCATCCGGAAACCGTCAGCGCCACCCGTAAACTGATCTCCGTCGTGGTCTGGCTATTTGCGCTTTCAGCCGCGTATCCCTTCCTGCCGGGTGCTAATTCGCTGGCGTTTAAAGGCATTAGCGTCTTCTTCGGTTTGATGTTGACGCTAGGGTCGGCCGGGGTGATGAACCACGCGATGAGCGGATTGGTGCTGATTTACTCCCGCGCCTTGCGCAAAGGCGACGTTATCCGCATTGCGGATAACGAAGGACAGGTGAGTGAAATTGGCATGCTTGCCACCAAAATCATCACCCGTGAGCACTATGTGGTGACGGTACCCAATGCGGTGGTCGTTAGCGGAAAAATTACCAACCTCAGTGCGCAAAGCGCCGACGGTGGCGTCAACCTGACGGTTAGCGTGACCATCGGTTATGACACTCCCTGGCGTCAGGTTCACGCCATGCTGGAACTTGCCGCGAAGCGGGCTAAGGGTATCGAACTGTCGCCGCCGCCGCTGGTACGCCAGCTCAGCCTGATGGACTGGTACATCGCCTATGAGTTACAGGTTCGGCTGGTTGCCGGTCAGTCTCTGGCCGACGCGCGCAACGAATTGCATAGCAATATTCAGGATGTCTTTAATGAGTTCGGTGTCCAGATTATGTCGCCGAATTTCGTGATGCAGCCAAAGGGGGCGGTGATGGTGGGGAAAGAGAATTGGTCTCCGGCGCCGGCGGTGCCGTTGGATGCGGGAAAATAGTCCTGGGATCGGGTTGGAGAGTCACGCGAAGCAGCAGGCGTCACGACGTGCCCTAATGCTGCCAATAGTATCGATAATTGCGGGTCAAACATGAAAAAATCCACGTTGGTTTATCTCGGTCTGTTTTTCGCCCCGGCAACGCAGGCGAGCGCGCTCTATTTCTACGAGATTGGTACCGAGGACACCGCACTGGCAGGGGCCGGGCAGGCGGCGCGAGCTCAGGATGCATCCACCATTGTGACCAATCCCGCCGGGATGACGCGACTCCCGGATCATATGTTCACCGGCGGGTTGCAGGCGATGGATGGCGACATCTCTTACTCGCTTGACGATGATGCTGGTCGCAAAAGCCCCGGCAATATCATGCGCTTTTTCCCGAATGCGAGTGCGTTCTATGCCCAGAAGGTTAACGACGATCTTTATGCTGGCCTTGGGTTGTACGGTAACTATGGGCTGGGTATTGATTTTGGCTCCTGGGCAGGAGATAGGCTCATCAAGAAAAGCACCATGGTCGCGATGACGTTAAGCCCTTCCTTGGCCTACAAACTCAGCGACAGGGTGTCTATCGGCGGTTCTGTTAACTTTAACTACGGTCTGCTATCGCTCACGCGCAATGTTGATGGCAATGATGAACAGCAAAAAGATCACGATTGGGCGACGAGCTACCGTTTGGGCCTGCTGATGGCGTTGACTGAGCAAACTCGAGCGGGTATCGCCTGGACCAGTAAAACCGATTACGACTTCAATATCGACGGCAAAGCCCGTTTCCCGAACTTGCCGAACGTGGAATACGATCTGCCTATTTCTGCTCAGGTGCGGGCACCGCAGCAGGTGATGCTGAGTCTGGTGCATGACCTTAATCAACAGTGGTCGGTGATGGGCGATCTGGGCTGGCAGGACTGGAGCCAGTTTGGCGCACCGCAAATTACCGTGAGCGACCAGCCGCTGGATAAAGACAGTCGTCTTAAAGATTCCTGGCACACGGCGCTGGGGGTGCAATACCGGCCTACGGAGCAGTGGCGCTTGAACGCGGGCGTGGCTTACGACAGTACGGTCTATCGTTCGCAGAGCAATGCTGCGCTCACGTTACCCACCGGCGATGAGTGGCGCTTTGCAACCGGGGCGCAGTATCAAATAACGCCACAGAGTAATCTCGGCGTTGCGGTGTCGTACCTGCACATACAGTCCGCTCGCGTGCAGTCACCTGCGGTGTACAAAGGCAGCTACAGCGATCCTTACCTATGGTTCGCCAGCGTAAATTACAGTTATCAATTCTAAGGGCGATAGTTAGGTCATTTTGGGGCCGCATGAGCGTTCCCTTTTTGAAAATGTATAAATGCATTAAGTTGGGCTGCATAAAGAAAGGACGATAATTTTTCAGTAATACGCTAAGACCATTTAAAATGGTTAGTCATATTACTATATGATTGCTAATTTTTCTTTGCGAAATTATTTGAGCTTGAGTGAACACTACTATATATAAGAGTTTTTACTGGGATTTCCCTCATTAGGTTGATGGCAAATACCTTCAGGCGTACAATCCGCGACTCGCCTAAAAATGTTATTAAAAATGTTTAGCCAATATAAAAAACACGTTGCTGTTCTTTTTTTCTTCACTGCACTATTTCTTTACTCACGTTTTTTATTACGTGCGACGGGTGATGGGCATCCGGAAGTTGTGAACGTTTTGTTGTTAACTGGTCTCTGTTCTTTGCTATTTACGGCCAAAAGAACGTTTCTTATTACCATTCCTTTCTTGCTGATTCTGACATTATACGCACCAGTTGGTCTGACATATGGCTATCCAACCTATCAGTATGTTGCATCATTGTTTGCAACCACCGTTGGAGAATCACTGGAGTTTCTGCGATTAATTCCACTTAAGGCATATTTGTATACGGTTATATTACTGGTTGCACCATTTATTCTGCATCGTATGGCTTTACGTTTTAATATTAAACCTTGTAACAACAAGCTGTTCGTTTTGTCCTTTGCTGTCCTCTCTTTCTGCTCTTCAGGAGCATTTTTGTTCTTCAATGAAACAAAAGCCTCGGTGGCGAAAGTCGAGAAAGAAAACAGTGAGCTTGAGAAATTCGTTAACAAAAACGATTGGGTCGATGTTAAGCAAACGGGGAAAACTCAGTATGATGATTACTACCTGGTTATTGGTGAAAGTGCGCGCCGTGACTACTTCCATGCTTACGGCTACCCGGTAAAGAACACGCCGTTCCTCGACTCGACTAAGGGCGTTATCGTTAACGGTCTGGAATCTGCCGGAACTTACACGATCGGTTCATTACGTTTAATGTTGACCCTGGCGGATACCAATGCCTGGACACCAAACTATAATCTGAATGTAGTTGGCTTAGCCACTAAAGCTGGTTTTAGTACTTACTGGGTTTCAAATCAGGGGCAGTTTGGTGAGTGGGATACCCCGATATCAGCGATCGCCAAGAAAAGCGATAAAAGCTACTTCACCAAATTCCAGGAATACAACGAGCGTAATATTTCAGATTTCGCCATGCTGCGAATATTAAAGCCGATGATTAACCAAAGTACGACGAAGCGGCGCTTCTTTGTGATTCATACCATGGGCTCTCACCCGCATGCCTGCGATCGTATTAAAGAAATGAAAGACCCGATCACCGTAACTAACAAGACAGATTCTTATATTGCTTGTTATATCTCCAGCATCAAACAAACCGATAAGTTCCTGGAAAATCTTCATGATGTGATTTCACAAAATAGCCATGGCCGCAGTTTTTCAATGATCTATTTTTCCGATCATGGCATGGCCCATCGCGATGTGGATGGTGTGATTCAACTGAATAACAACTATATCAGTAAATATCATCATGACATTCCGCTGGTGAAAATTTCATCGGACGATCGTGAGCGCAAAGTTATCTCGTCACAGAAATCGGGTTTACTGTTTGTGAATGGTCTGGCTGACTGGATGGGTATTAGCGCGGAGAAAATCCAGCCCTACAATCTCTTTGATGGCATTTCCGATACCAACGACTTTGGCTTAAGCCAGCAGCCGTATAAAGTGGACGATCCCGCTATTGATATCTCTAGCGTAATAGCGCAATAAGAAGATGTGAGGTGCCCCTGCCCGCGTGGGCACCTTATTTTTTGCTTTTTACCGAGCTGTCATTTGCTCGCGGGGCTAACGAATGACAGCTACGCGGTGGCGTTCCAACGCATCTACCAGTGCTATATCCAGTTCACTTTCTACAATTATCGTGCTGGCAAGGCCCAAATCACCGATAGCAAAAGCGGACGCGGCGTTAATTTTCTCGTGTGAGGCCATTACAATGGTTTCGCTGGCTCTCTGGCTTAATAAACGCTTAACGCCAGCCTCTTCGAAACTGCCGGTGGTGAATCCGGCGCTGTGGTGCACGCCCGTCACGCCCATAAAGTACAGGTCGGCGTTAATACGGCTGGCGGCTTCGGTCATGGCAGTGCCCATGGTCACCACCGAATGCTTAAACAGCGTGCCTCCCAGCAAAATAACTTCAATGGCCGGGTAGTCAATCAGCCCGACGGCGATATTCGGGCTATGGGTGACGACGGTAAAGGGCATCTCCTGCGGCAGGAGCTTAATCATCTCGGCGGTGGTGGTTCCACCGTCAATGATCACCACCTGGCCCGGACCAATAAGCGTCATCGCTTTCTGGGCGATGGTTTTTTTTGCGTCTATTTGCACGTTTTTCCGCGCTTCAAATGGGGCAATAGCGGCGGAAACAGGCAGTGCTCCGCCGTGCACCCGCTGTAACAATCCGGCCGATGCTAGCTCTCTGAGATCGCGACGAATAGAGTCTTCAGAAACGCTAAAGCGCTGGCTAAGTTCGGTCGAGTGGACCTGCTTATCCCGAGCGAGAATATCCAGGATGAGCTGCTTTCGTTGGCTGGCTAACATCATTTCCTCTATGCTTGTTTTGTCTTGAATGTGCACGATTATGCATGATAGGTTGTGTGCTGTCATCTGCGACAGAGAATAACAACATACCTGGAGAGTCAAAATGAAAAGTATGATCGTACTGATTGCTGGCCCAGTGAGAAGCGGTACCCATGGTGATGAGCGGCTGATGCATGAAAACCTGGCGCGAATGGAGCAGGCTGCACTGGCTGTCTATCGCAAAGGGCATATTCCGGTCATTGGCGAGTGGCTGGCGTTTCCGCTCTCTACTGCTGCCGGCTCAACGCGCATTGGTGATGAGATCAGCGAGGCGTTTCTTTATCCCGTCGCCCACCGATTGCTGACGCGCTGTGATGCCGTACTGCGTCTTGAAGGGGCATCGAACGGTGCGGATAACGATGTGCGTATTGCGGGAGAACTTGGTCTGGCGGTGTATTACTCTCTGGGTGATATGCCGAGTGAGGCGGCATAACAAGCGAACGGCGCATACTCTGAAAGAGCATGCGCCAGATTGATTACGCGTTACGGCCGGCCATCACGCCGCCGTCGATGTCCCAAATCGCGCCGGTTACCCAGCCGGTTTTGTCCGACAGCAGGAAGGTCACGGTTTCGGCGACGTCTTCCGCGCTTCCCACGCGGCCGATGGGGTGGAAGCTATCAAAGCTGGTCATCACTTCTTTGACGTCGTCTTTTGGAATGAAGCCCTCATAAATTGGCGTGTGCACCACCGCTGGAGAAACCGCGTTGACGCGAATGCCGTTACCGCCAAGCTCAATCGCCAGGTTTTTAGTTAACGCGTGCAGACCGGCTTTCGCCATTGAGTAGGCGGAGGAGGGGGTCGCACCAATGGCCTGCTGTGCCCACATTGAACCAATGTTCACGATAGCACCTTTAATGCCTGCGGAGACCATGTTGCGTACCACGTCACGGGTAATAAAGAAGGTCGCGCGATTGATGCTCATATACATGTCGTAATCGGCAGATTCATGCTCGGTGAACGGTTTCGGGAAGAATACCCCGGCGGCGTTAACCAGCAGGCTGATATCTTTGTGTTTGGCATTGATGGTGGCGATCACGTGTTGCATACCGGCGTCAGTCATCAGATCGGCAACGATAATATCGACGCTACCGTAGGCTGCCAGCGCCTGGCGTGCCTGCTCAGCTTTTTCCTGACGATTGCCGACCAATACTACGCTACCGCCGTTTTGCAGGACTTTTTTCGCCGTTTCAAAACCCATACCGCTGGTTCCGCCGACCACTAACAGTTTTTTACCGGCAAATAATGCGTTCATCGTTAACCTCGTTTGCAAAATTGAATCAAGCCGCAGAGCGCCGCTTGCGATGGGAGAATAATGGCAGGGGAAAACGAATCTGACGAAGCATAAGAAATAGCATCACGATGAAGAAAAACTATCTCGCGATCGATGACTGCCCTCCAGGAAGGAGGGCAGCGTTGAGGTTATTTTGGCTTACGTCCCGTGAGCTCGATAAAGTTAAAGTAGCGGCCTGCACCGGCTTCCATAATAGGCACCATCATCTCCTGTGCCATGGGACACTGCATAAATTCATCCCACGCTTGCTGACAGCAATCCATCTCCCGCAAGGTAAAGTGCTGAAGCCCCGGTTCTTTCTCCCACAGCGCTTGCCACCAGGCACAGGAGTAGAAATACCATTCCGGTGTCCAGAATGGCTTGACGACTTCCGGCAGGTTATCTGCTGAGTAGTTGCCAGTAAATCCCGGTACCGCGACAGCAATCTGTCCGCCTGGCTTCAGGAAGGGCAACAGCTTCCCCAGCATGTCATCATTGCCACCAAAGTACTGATAGGCATCGACGCTGACGATGATATCAAAGTACGCTTCAGCAAAAGGTATCGCCTGCGTTGCATCGACTGATAACGGAAAAATTTGTCCATCCAGCTGCAACTGGGTAAAGCGCTGGGCATTTTCCGTCGGTGAGATCCACAGGTCAGCGGCGAAAACGGTGACCGCGTATTTTTCTGCCAACAGGATAGAGGAGATACCCTTTCCGCAGCCAAGATCGAGAATGCGCATACCCGGTTTAATCTCCAGCCTTGCTGCCATCTCTTCCATAATGCGCATGGCGTTGGGGCCCATCATGTTTTCCTGCAAAAGCGCGGGATTGTAGCGATCGGTAAAAGGAAATCGCGTTGTCATGGCTTGCTCCTTAGCGGTTATCCGTCTGGGCGCGAACGTTGTTTAGTCCGGTGGTATTGATCCGGTATGGCTGTCCGTTGACGGATTTAATCAGTTTTTTGGTTTTGAGTTTTTTGAATACGCTGAGCGTACAGTCGCTGAGCAAGAACCCTTCGCGGCTGTAACATTCGACGGATGTGACGCGGCCTGAGCTATCACGGACGTGCGCGATGCGGCCACCTTTGGCGAGAACGTGTAAGGTACGTTGTTCCTGACGGGATAAATTCATACTGAAGAACCTGTTTAATCATCATGTGCGAAAACGAGCCATCACCCGCAGGTGAAAGCGTAGGTTTTAAGCGCAGCGATAATCAGTCCGGCCTGAAAAGGTCGGGAAGCTGATTATCTGATGATGACATTCTCCAGCATGCAGGCCTCGAAGTGCGTAATAAAGGAAATAACCCCAATAGCATAACATGGATGATATTAATGACAGCGATTTTATCCAGATAATGTGATCCAGAAACAGCCAGGCTTTTCCATAGTTGGGTTGTGAAGATATGTATCAAATAGGTTTTTCACTTCAGGTTACTCTTTGTTTTTATATTATTGACATCGTTAACTATTAATGAAAAACAAATAACATGGGTTATTTGTTTTTTTATCCTGTTGAAAATAAACACATAAAATAGATATCTAAAGTTATGTCAACTTACTGTAAATAAACTTATGATGTGATCTAAGCCATTATTTTGGCTTCGTCAATCGCGATTAGCTTGAAGCTCATCACGTCATTAGACCTCTCTGCTGTTTGAAATAAATCTTTACGATCTCGATCACTAAAATAACTTTCTTAAAAAAATAAAATTCAGTTTCATAAAAATGAAACATGATTCCAATTGAGGGTTATTGAATGTTTAAAAAATCTCTGGTCATGATGGCTTTATGCGGCGCGTCTTTCGCTGCATCCGCAGTAACTGTCGATTTACGTCACGAATTCATTGATGGTGGTAAGACAGATAAAACCAACGCCGACCGCGTATCTGTCTCTCACCGTTTTGCGAATGGTTTCGGCTTCTCAGTGGAAGCGAAGTGGAAATCAGGTGGCGATAATACTGATAAGCCTTACGCCGACTTTATTGGTAATGGTCATGAAGAGTCGATTAGCTACCAGTACAAGTTCAACAAGAACTTCTCTGTACAGCCTGGCTTTAATATTGAAAGTAACGACAGCCGCTCTATTTATAAACCAAATCTGCGCGTGCAATATAGCTTCGACAATGGCTTCTATGTGGCGGCACGTTATCGTTATGACTACACCCGTTATCCGTCAAATGCGAATAAAGACGATGATAAGGTCAACCGTGGTGACGCGTGGGCGGGCTACGTGTTTGGTGACTGGCGTACCGAGCTGAACTACGTATATGCACGTAGTACTGAAGGTAATGCACGTAACAACAACAAACCGTACTCCCAGGAATACAACGTTAAAGTGGCGTACAAAATCGATAAAAACTGGGCACCGTACGGTGAAGTGGGCAACGTTGGCGTTAACGACCGCGATGACCGCCAGACCCGTTTCCGTGTCGGTGTAGCGTACTCCTTCTAATCCGTTTCGATTTAGAGATCCCCCGGCGCAGTAGCCGGGGTTCTCTCCTTTCTGTATTGCGATAAACCTCATCTGCGATCATTTTTTTAGCATCGACATCTATTTTTTAATATTCCCACACGGTTGTGTCGCTCTTACACGGAGTCATTTGTTTTCACATTCTCGCAGAGGTTCGTGTATGGATAGCGCTATGGTCGTATTATTACTTCTCATCGTCTGTTTTCTGGTTCTGGGCGGCGGATGGTTTCTCATCATGCGCACCGAAATGAAGATCGAGAAAAAAATGCTGAATGAATTTGAGCTAAAACGTGAGGAGGAAAAACATCAGAAAACGCTGCAGAAATATGAAGAGCTGTTAGCGATGGAAATTGAATGGCACACGCATCGAATTGCGAGTATTCATTTCTTCATTGCCAAAATAAAGAAAAAGCAGGATGCGGAATACCGCGGAACCCAAGCCAGCATCAACGGTGACAACACGCATTTGCACTCAAAAATTAAAGCGCTGATTTTCATCTACTTTCCCCATCTTCAGGACGACTATGCCAAGCTGTGCAAAATCGCCGACTGTACGGTCTATTTTGACTACCTTTACGGACGCTCGAACGACAGCCAGCGGGTGATTGCCGAGCTTACCGATAAGCTACAGAAGTTCTCCACCCAGTCCACAGAGTTTCAGAACCGTATTCGCAATGAAGTGACGGTAAAATGATTGACGATTTTCACCGGTGAGAGGTCTATGCTTAGTCTCGAACATAGATAAAAAATAGAGGCAATGTCATGGATAAGGAACTCGAGGACGCGGGTTATCGCGTCTACACCGGGGAGAAGATTGATGTCTACTTCAATACGGCGATTTGCCAGCACTCCGGCAACTGCGTTCGCGGCAGCGGTAAACTGTTTAACCTGAAACGTAAACCGTGGATTATCCCGGATGAAGTTGACGTTGCTACGGTTGTTCGCGTGATTGATACCTGCCCAAGCGGGGCACTTAAGTACCGTCATCATGACTAAGTGAGAGCCAATGGACATTCTGGAAGGTCATAATAAGTTTTACGTCAACGACGCTGACGGTAACCAGGTTGCCGAAATTGTGTTTGTTCCTACCGGTGAACACCTGAGTATTATTGAACACACCGATGTCGATGAAAGCCTGAAAGGGCAGGGCGTCGGTAAAAAGCTGGTGGCCAAAGTGGTAGCGAAAATGCGTGCAGAACAGCGCAAAATCATTCCGCTGTGCCCGTTCGCCAAACACGAATTCGATAACACTCGCGAATACGACGATATTCGCGCCTGAATCTCTGCGCCAGCTGAGGCTGGCGCAGTTTCGTTTTAGCGGATCTGTTCGACCAGCAGCAGTGCCGCAATCACCACCATCAACCCCCCTGAGAATCGGCTGACCATTCTTGCCGCCTGTGGACGGCTTGCCAGCAGCGCCCGCGACCCATAACCCACCAGTAAATAGATAATGGTACAGGTGACAAGATGCATCAGCCCGAGCGCCGACATCTGCATGGCAACCGGCCATTGGCTGTGTGGGTCAGTGAACTGCGGCAGCAGCGCCAGAAACAATAAAAAGACCTTTGGATTGAGACCGCTGATGCACAAGCCCTTCAATGCCCATTGATTCCAGCCGCCGCTGAGGTGACTGGCGCTGGCAACCGTTGCCGGATGACGTAATAGCGAAACGCCAAGCCACAGCAAATAACATGCACCCAAAAGCGTAATGGCAGAGAGTGCCAGCGGGTGTCCGGCAATCAGTACACCTAGCCCCGCGACGACCACCAGTGTCGCCAGCAGATGGCCGGACATCAGCCCGGCGACCGCAGGCAGGATACGGCGACCGTGGATCCCGGCGCTGATGGTATAAGCCCAATCTGCGCCGGGTGTCATAATGAGCAGAAAAGAAACCAGCCAGAATCCAGCCACCAGACTTATTTCCATTCCCTATACCTTCCCTTATTTTTCATTGTGTTAGCCTCAATTCATTCGTGTTTTGCGTTAACGAAAGAATATCGGGAATACTGCGCAATGAGCTTTCAATGTTATGCTGGAAATCCGCGTTAAATGAGAGAATCTTCTAAATGGATAGCATTGATCGAAAAATTCTTGCTGAGCTTCAGGCGGATGGGCGTTTATCTATTACCGAGCTGGCTGAACGGGTGAATTTAAGCCTTTCGCCGTGCCACCGACGCCTGCGGGCGCTGGAGCAGGAAGGGGTGATCTCCGGCTACCGTGCCAATCTCGATCCCGGCAAAATGGGGTTTAACTTTGTGGCGCTGGTGTTTGCCACCTTAAAAGAGGGCGACAAGAAAGCGGTCAGCGCTTTTGAGGAAGCGGTTGAAGAGATCCCACAGATCGTGCTGGCACAGCGCCTGTTTGGCGATCCGGATTATTTGATGCAGGTTGTGACTCGCGATCTGTCGGCTTTTCAGAAGCTCTATGACCAAAAGCTCTCGGCGATGCCGGGCGTGCAGCATCTGCGCTCGACGCTGGTCATGAAAACCGTGGTACAGGACAGGCCGTTCCCACTGGACTCATTAAAATAACCGTGGCTAAACGCTTTTAGCTGAAACGATTCGTGTGCTAATATTATTGCGCAGGGGATGGCATACCCCCTTGAACCGCCGTGTGGCTGATGATGCCTGTTTGTATTCCTGGACCGGGAATGAACAGGCACACCTCAACCGCGTCCAGGATGATTTCTTCATCTAAGGATGCGTCAATGTTTTCTGAACACTTCGCTCGTAAAAATCCGCTTTTCTTTTTACTGCAATGGCTGCTGCTGGCTCTGGTGATTGCCGTTTTTGTCGGCTCGGCCTCCGCGCTATTTCTCTTCTTGCTTGAATGGGCAACCGCAACGCGTCTACATCATCATTGGCTTATCTGGCTGCTGCCGTTTGCCGGTTTTGCCGTGGGCTGGGTCTATTTACGTTTTGGCCGTGATGTTGAAGCGGGTAACAACCTGATTCTCGAAGAGGTGCACAGCCCGGCAAAGGTGATTCCGCTGCGGATGGCTCCGCTGGTGTTTATCGGGACGGTGGTTTCGCATCTGTTTGGCGCGTCGGTCGGCCGTGAAGGCACCGCGGTACAAATGGGGGCATCGATTGCCGACCAGTTTACCTCGGCGTTAAAACTGAATGATGACGCGCGGCGGATGGTGTTGATGGCAGGCGTCAGCGCCGGTTTCTCTTCGGTATTTGGCACGCCGCTGGCCGGGGCGATTTTCGGCCTGGAAGTGATGGCGATAGGTCGTATGCACTACACGGCGATTTTTCCCTGCCTGCTGGCGGCCATTGTCGCCGACCAGGTGGGGCTGATGTGGGGCGTTCAGCACACGCATTACGCGATGTCGCTGATCCCGCAAATGTCTCTCTGGACGCTGGGGGCGGTGATCATCGCAGGCTGCTGCTTTGGGCTCGCGGCTCGCGTCTTTGCCGATGCCACGCATTTGATCGGCGGCATCATGAAAACGCACATCGCCTACGCGCCGCTTCGGCCGTTTATCGGCGGGGCGGTTGTCGCCGCAGCGGCCTATTTGCTGCATGCCGACCGCTACATTGGCCTTGGGATCCCGGTGATTGTTGATGCTTTCCAGCATCCGCTGGCGCCGTGGGATTTTCTCGGCAAGCTGGCGTTTACCGTCACCTCGTTGGGCAGCGGCTTTAAAGGTGGGGAAGTGACGCCGCTGTTTTACGTTGGGGCTACGCTTGGCAATGCGTTGGCACCGCTACTGCATTTGCCTTTCGCTTTCCTTGCCGGGATCGGTTTTGTGGCAATTTTTGCCGGTGCGGCCAATACGCCGATTGCTTCTACCCTAATGGCGATCGAACTCTTCGGCGCTGATATCGGCATTTATGCGGCGATGGGCTGCGTGGTGGCTTATCTGGTGTCGGGCTACACCGGCATCTATCGCTCTCAGCGCGTGGCCTGCCTGAAGCATCGCATCGTGCCCGAGGGGATTAAGCTGGCAGAACTGCCGGCCTGGCAGCGTGAACAACGGCAGCCGACGGCGCATCATGATGAAGCAAAAGCGGATAGCTAATAACGTATTGTTGTAACAGCATGGATTTCTTATTGCGAAAATGTAAATAACGTACTCAATAATTGTTATTTCAGAATGGCGGCTCATTCTGGCTATCTTGGTTCCAGCCCACTATTCCGGCAACGAATCAGGAGAAACCCAGAATGAGCAGACAAATCAAGTTAGGTGCTTTTCTTCCCGGCGGCGGCCAGCATATTGCGGCGTGGCGTCATCCGGACCAACCCGCCGATGGCGCAACCAGCTTTGAATTCCACAAACAGCTGGCGCAAACCGCCGAACGCGGCCTGTTTGATGCTTACTTCCTGGCCGATGGCCTGGCTATTCCGGCCTCCGGCGTGACCGACGGTGGTACGGCGAAAGTCGCCGGTTTTGAACCGGTAACGTTGTTTTCCGCGCTGGCACCGCTGACCAAAAACATCGGCTTCATCGCTACCGCGTCCACGACCTATGAAGAACCCTATAACCTGGCGCGCAAATTCGCGTCTCTGGATTTAATCTCCGGCGGCCGCGCGGGGTGGAATGTAGTGACGACTGCCACCGAAGCGGCGGCGCACAATTTTAATCTCGATACCCAGCACCCGCATGAATATCGCTACCAGCGTGCAACTGAACACGTAGAAGTGGTGAAAAAGCTGTGGGACAGCTTTGAAGACGACGCCTTCTTACGTGATAAAGCCTCCGGTCAGTTCTTTGACCGCAGTAAGGTGCATGACACCGACCACGTCGGCAAATTCTTTAAAGTCCGCGGGCCACTAAACGTGCCGCGTTCACCGCAGGGCCAGCCGGTTATCGTACAAGCCGGGCAGTCTGAAAGCGGTCGTTCGCTGGCGGCCGCCACTGCCGAGGTGATTTTCACGTCACATCAGCACCTGGAAACCGCACAGGATTTCTATCGCGACATTAAAAAACGCGCCAGAGCCGCCGGTCGTAATCCGGATCATGTGCTGATCATGCCGGGCGTCGCGCCGTTCATCGGCCGTACCGAAGAAGAAGCCAAAGAGAAATACCACAAACTGACCTCGCTGATTGTTGAAGCCGATGGCATCGCGCTGCTGAACGGTCTCGCCGGTGGGGGGATCGATCTGGGCAAATTTGATCCGGACGGCCCGCTACCGCCGTTGCCGGTGACCGAAGGGATGAAGTCGCGGCCGGAGCTGATCCGCCAGATCGCGGATGAAAACAACTTTACCATTCGCCAGCTCTATCAATGGGTGGCAACCGCGCGCGGCCACTTCACGGTGGTGGGGAGCGCGGAACAGGTCGCCGACACGCTGCAAGCGTGGTTTGAAAACGAAGCGGCAGATGGCTTCAACGTGTTGCCGCCATGGTTACCCGGCGGTCTGGATGATTTTATCGAGCTGGTGGTGCCGATTTTACAAAAACGCGGGCTGTTCCGTACTCAGTATGAGGGCAAAACGCTGCGTGAAAATCTGGGGCTACCGTTTGTCAGCAACCGCTACAGCGCGGTGCGCAACGCCAAAGTGGCTTGAGGAGGCGCTATGTTTTATTCGACGACCCGAATCCGTTTGAGAGCCCGTCGCCAGGTGGCATCAGCGCCAGCGTACAAGGTGTGGTATCAGCGCAGTCTGTCGCTAATTGCCCGCTACGGCCTGCTGGTGCTGTTCTTCGCCGGTTGGCAAATTGCCAGCAGCGCAGGTTGGCTGAATGCAGCGGTGATCCCGCCGCTGGATAAAATCATTGTGGCGTTGTGGAACGGTATTACACAGGGCGCACTGCTCGGGGATATTACGATAAGTTTGCAGCGTGCGGGGTTGGCTTTCTTCGCCGCTATCGTAGTGGGCATTCCGCTGGGCCTGTTTATGGGGCAAATTCGCCCGCTGGAACAGGCGCTGGATCCGATCCTGCAACTCTTCCGTCAGACATCGGCACTTGCGCTGTACCCAATCTTTATCCTGCTGTTGGGGTTGGGGGAGACCTCGAAAGTATTCGTTATCTTCTGGGCGGCGCTGTTCCCGATTCTGCTGTCGACCATTAGCGGCGTGAAAGAGGTGGATGCAAAGCTGCTGGAAATGGCGAAAACCTTCGGCGCCGGACGGCTGACGCTGTTCTACCGGGTGATTGTGCCCGCTTCCGTGCCCTCTATTTTTGTCGGCCTGCGTCTGTCAGCGACCACCGCGCTGCTGCTGCTGATCGCTGCTGAGATGATTGGTGCCAATCAGGGGATCGGCTTTAGGGTGATGAACGCCCAATATAACTTCCAGATCCCGATGATGTTTGCCGCCATATTCCTGCTGGCCTTTGCCGGGCTATTAGCTAACGCCATTCTGGTGCTTTTACAGCGCCGCCTGTGTCGCTGGAACACGCGTAACCACTAATTTTCTAGCACTTTATTTTTCGCATTCGAATATAGCCTGATGAGAATTCTATAATGAAAAAACAAATTTACTTTGCGTGGGTTGCGGCACTTTTCCTTTTTGGTATGAGCGCATCGGCGCGCGCTCAGGATGAAGTCACTATGCGTTATATGGCGAGCTACGGCGGTATTTCCGCCCATGAGTTAGCTGAAGCGCTGGGATATTTTAAGGGCACAGGCGTGTCGATTAAAAACGCCGGTTACGCCAGCGGCGGCCCGGAGTCATTATTTGCTCTGGCCTCTAACAGCATCGATATCGGTTCAGCGGCAACGCCAGCGGTGATTAACTCGATTGCCAACGGCAATGACTTTGTTGCGGCTTATCCGACCAATGGCATCAATGAAACCACTAAATCGATTTTCTACGTTAAGGAAGATAGCCCGATTAAATCTATCAAAGATTTAGTCGGCAAAAGCGTCGCGGTGAACACGCTGGGGGCGCATCTGGATTACACCCTGCGCGAAGCGTTGCATCAGGCGAAATTACCGGAAAACGCAGCCAAGCCGGTTGCGGTGCCGGGCCCGCAGCTGGAACAGACCCTGCGTTCAGGGCAGGTTGACGTTGCGGCGTTCGGCTACTGGCAAACTACCTTTGAAGGCGCGGCGCGTAGCCACGGCGGCCTGCGTCCTATCTTCAACGATGCCGATGTGCTGGGGCCGATTGCCGGTGGTTTCACCGTATTGCGTGCAGACTTCGTGAAAAAGCATCCGGATGCAGCGCGCATCTTCGTGGTGGAGTCAGCGCGAGCGCTGGATTATGCCCGCGATAATCCAGAAAAAGTGCGCGAAATTATGGCCAACATCCTCAAAGAACGCGGTGAAAACCCGGAAGTGGCGAAGTACTTTACCGGCTACGGCGTGCGTAAAGGCGGGCTGTCTGAGCCGCATGACGTGCAGTTCTGGCTGGATATCCTTGAGCGCGACGGTGTTATCCAAAAAGGCCAGCTGAAAGCGTCCACTATTTTGCTGAAAACGGAAGGTGCATGATGACGATATCCACTCAGGCAGCGCGCGGCGATATTTCGATTCGCCGTCTGCGCAAGACGTTTTCCCTTGAAGGTAAGCCGTTTGATGTCTTTCGCGATCTGAATTTGCAGATCGACAGCGGCCAGAGTATCGCTATCGTCGGGCCTAGCGGCTGCGGAAAAACCACGCTGCTGCGCATTCTGGCAGGGCTGGAGACACCGGACGGCGGTGATGTGGTGATTGACGGTCAGGCGGTACATGGCATGAGCCGCGAGCGGGCGGTGATTTTTCAGGAGCCGCGTTTGCTGCCGTGGTTGACGGTGCTGGAAAACGTCAGTTTTAGCCTCGATGTGCAGGGCGTCCCGCGTAAAAAAGCGCGGGAGCGGGCAAAAGAAGCGATTGAGCTGGTGGGGTTAAGCCACTGCGAGCAGGCGCTGCCGAATCAGCTTTCTGGCGGAATGGCCCAGCGTGTTGGGATTGCCCGGGCGCTGACCATCCAACCGGAAATCCTGCTGCTTGATGAGCCGTTGGGCGCGCTGGACGCGATGACCAAAATCACCATGCAGGAAGAACTGGCGCGGATCCACGAGGTGGAAAAAATTACCATGGTGCTGGTGACGCACGATTTGGAAGAGGCCATTTATCTTGCCGACCGGGTACTGATTCTGCCGAAAATTAAGGGTGATCCTATTCGCACTATTGAAGTTTCACTCGCTCGTCCACGGGTTCGCAGCAGCGCCGATTTTGTTGCGTTACGCCAGGAATTAATGGCCGAGTTTGGTCTGCACTAATTATTCGTTGCAAGATGAGTTGGTTAGCTTTTATTTCCACGCAAAGAATAAGCCTGCTTTTTTTAATTAAAAAAAGCAGGCGTGGCAATAAATGTTAATAATTCGAAATGAAAAATGAGTGATATTTTAAAATAATGTAAAAGTGCGCTACCATTAGCGCACACATTACATTTTGCTATGCGAATATCATCATTATGTCTGCTATAAATAAAAAACTCTTCTCTCTGGCGACAATAGCGCTGCTGGTCAATTCAGCCGCTTATGCAAATACCGATACCACCCAAAAAACCGACGTCCTGCTGATTGGTGGCGGGATTATGAGTGCCTCGCTGGGCACATGGCTGCAAGAGCTGCAGCCAGACTGGAAACAAGTGATGGTCGAGAAGCTCGACAAAGTGGCGCTTGAATCCTCTAACGGTTGGAATAATGCCGGTACTGGCCACTCCGCGAACATGGAGCTGAACTACACGCCGGAGCGCCCCGACGGCACCATCGACGTCACCAAAGCGCTGGAAATCAACGAACAGTTTATGATTTCCCGTCAGTTCTGGTCGGCGCAGGTGAAACGCGGCGTGCTGAATAACCCGCATGCGTTTATCAACTCGACGCCGCACATGAGCTTCGTCTGGGGCGATAAGAACGTTGATTACCTCGGCAAACGCTACGATGCGCTGCAAAAAACCACCCTGTTCCAGGGCATGAAATTCTCGACCGATCATCAGCAAATTGCCCAGTGGGCACCGCTGGTGATGGCCGGTCGTGACCCGCAGCAGAAAGTGGCGGCGACCTGGACGCCATCCGGTACCGATGTGAACTACGGTGAAATCACCCGTCAGCTGATCGGCAGCCTGCAAAAAAATAACCATTTCACGCTGCAAACCTCTTCCGAAGTAACCGAATTTAAGCGTAATGGCGATAACTCCTGGCACGTGACCATTGAAGACGTGAACAGCGGTAAGCAGCATGCGATTGATGCGAAATACGTCTTCATCGGTGCCGGTGGCGGGGCGTTGAAGCTGCTGCAAAAAACCGGTATTCCAGAAGCGGATAACTACGCGGGCTTCCCGGTGGGCGGCTCCTTCCTGATGACCGAAAACCCGGACGTCACTCGTCAGCACATGGAAAAAGTCTACGGTCAGGCTTCCGTGGGCGCGCCGCCGATGTCGGTGCCGCATATCGATGCGCGCTTTATCGACGGCAAACGCGTGGTGCTGTTTGGGCCATTCGCTACCTTCTCAACCAAATTCCTGAAGCAGGGCTCGTTCTTCGATCTGCTGAGCACCACCACGACCAGCAACGTGCTGCCGATGACCCACGTCGGTCTGGATAACTTCGATCTGGTGAAATATCTGATTAGTCAGGTCATGCTGAGCGACGACGATCGTTTTGCGGCGCTGAAAGAGTACTACCCAGAAGCGCGTAAAGAGGATTGGAAACTGATTCAGGCCGGCCAGCGCGTGCAGATTATCAAGAAAGATGCTGATAAAGGTGGCGTACTGAAGCTGGGGACTGAAGTGGTTGTTGACCAACAGCGCACCATTTCTGCACTGCTGGGCGCATCGCCAGGTGCATCTACCGCTGCGCCTATCACCCTAAATGTGATTAAAAAGCTGTTCCCTGAGCAGTTCAACTCACCGGAGTGGCAGAGCAAAATTCGCGGTATCGTTCCGAGCTTTGGCCAGAACCTGAACGGTAATACGGCGCTGACGCAGCAGGTGTGGGACGACACGGCCGCCACGTTGCAGTTGACGAAACCACCGGTGATCACTATGCCAGATGCGCCGGTTGCGCAGGCTAAACCGGCTGAACAGCCTGCAGTCGCTTCACCGCAGCACGATATGGCATTGTAATTAGGACTTCCTGCCGCCGGGTTACCGGCGTGCAGGAAAGCGATAAAAAAGGCCTGCCAGGTTACCCCAGCAGGCCTTTTTCGTGTCTGTCACCCGGTTAACCGAGGAACATGACAGAGACGCACATCAGACCCACAATCAGCGTAATCAGGCTACCGATGGAGCGGTAAGGCTTGAGCGTTGGGATAAGATAAGTCGACAGCGTTGGCATAATAAACAGAATCATGGCAATCAGCGGGCCGCTGATGGCGTAGATCATCGAGATAGCATTCGGGTTGATGCAGCAGACGATAAAGGTCAGCGTTGACACCAGCAGGATAGACAAGCCGCGGTTAAAGGAGCGGCTCTTACGCACACCCACCTGGTTTAGCGTGGACTTCACCATTTCGCTCGCCCCTTCAATCACCCCAAAATAGGTGCCGAGGAACGACTTCGACATTGCTACCACCGCCACGATAATGCCGGAAATAGACAGCCAGCTCGGCGAGTTTGGCACCATCGACAGCGCGGAGAGAATGGTGACGCCTTCGTCTTTTGCGGCGTTGATATAGGACGGTGGAATCGACATCAGGCAGCTGAAGACAAAGAACAGCACGCTCAGGCAGATAATAAGATAGGCCACCTTCATGATTTTTTTGCATTTACCCATGGCGAGATCGCCATATTTCTCGCGCCGGTCGATGGCGAAGGTCGAGATAATCGGCGTATGGCTAAAAGCGAAAACCATCACGGGAATGGATAACCACACCTGGTGTAGCGTATGGGTGTTGACCTCCATCTGAGTCGTCAACAGCGACGGCTGCCAGCTCCCGATCTGGTAAATCGACAGGAACAGGAAATAGGCAATCAGTGGAAATACCAGCATCCCCATCACCCGGATAGTCGTCTGGCGACCGGTCAGGAAGATCAGGTTCAGCAGCAGCACTACGCCAAGGCTAATCAGTGCACGCAGCGGTAAGTCCACCGGGCGATAGCGGGAAATCTGCTCGGCCAGCGAGTTGGTGATAGCCACCGCGTAGATCAAGACCACCACGAAGAACGCGATAAAGTAGAGCGCGGTAATTAGGTTACCGATCTTCTTTCCGTAGTAGTGGGTGACAGCACCGGTGATGCCCACGCTGGCTGGGGTGTTAGCGGACAGTATGAACTGGCATAACGCGCGATGTGGCCAATACGTCAGGGGCCAGGCGACGAGGGCGGTAATAAACAAAACGACCGCACCTGCTGCACCCAACTGGATGGGCAGGAACAAGGTTCCTGCTCCGACAGCAGTGCCATATAAGGCAAAGCTCCAGAGGGTCTCTTCTTTAGACCAAATTTTAGACATTATTTGAATATATCAACCAAGAAACCAAAAAAATGGCGGATAATTTACCATAATTAGCTTTTCGTGTGGTTGAACATTTTCAGACCGATGGCTATCGGTCTGAAAAGTTAAGGGATTTTACGCGCAGCGTCTCTCTAAACGGCGCTTGACCACGCGCTCACGCAGGCTGTCATAGGCCCAGTTATAGAGCATGGTGTAAGGCAGGAAGAACAGGAAGAAACCAATCTCCAGCGTCAGAGCCTGTAGCAGCGTCACGCCGAGCACGAACGATACAATGCTGACGCCGATGACGATAAACCCACACTCAAACCCCAGCGCGTGCAGGGCACGAACTTTAGCGGTGCGCTTCACGCGAGTGACCGGCCACAGTCGGTCGAAGACGGCGTTATAGATGATGTTCCACACCATGGCGGTGGTAGCCAGAATCACCGTTAAGCCGCCCATTTCAAGTACCGAACGCTGCATAAGCCAGGCTGCGGTGGGGGCGAGGATCGCTGTGGCGATCCCCTCAAAGCAAACGGCATGGAAGATACGCTCCGGGAGCTTTCTGCGATGTAATGAATCGTGTTGCATCTGATGACCTTTCAATTATTGAACGTTGTTGCGGGTATTTTATGGACAAATGTGATAAGTAAAAGATAGAACCCATCGATAAAGTAGATACTTCATGCGCTATTCTCCCGAAGCTCTGACCGCCTTTGTGGAAACGGTCGCCTGCGGATCGTTCTCCGCCGCCGCTCGCCGCTTGCGAAAAAGCCAGTCCACCATCAGCACCGCTATCGCCCATCTGGAGGCCGATATTGGCGTTACGCTATTTGACCGTTCAGCGCGCCAGCCGGTGTTGACCGCCGAAGGGCAGCGGGTGTTGAGCTACGTGCAGGCGATACTGGCGGCCAGCGAGCGACTGGACGAACTGGCGGTAGAATTGAGCGGCGAAACCGAGGCTCGGCTGACTTTTGTGCTTTCCGATACGCTACATCCGGACGTGCTGGAAGGGTTATTGGCGCAGTTTGACCAGCGTTTTCCGCATACCGAATTTGAGTGCCTGGTAGGGGAGGACGACGATGTTGTCGATCTGCTGCAAAAAGGGCGTGCGCAGGTCGGGCTGATTGAGGCCCGCGATGACTATCCCACCGATATTGGCCACATCCGCCTGCCAATGCAGACGCGCATGGCGATCTATACCTCACCGGATCACCCTTTGACGCGTGAACAGGGGCTAACGCTGGAACAGCTGCGCACCTGGCGCGAGCTGCGGCTAAACACCTACCTGGAAAACCGCGCAGCGCCTTCTCGCGGGCCGGTGTGGTCTGCCCCCAACTATCTGATGCTGCTCAGTATGGCGGCGCAGGGACTGGGCTGGTGCGCGCTGCCCTGTGCGCTGGTGGATGAATTTGCTCGTTCGGCACAGCTGACTATGCTCAATATTGCGGGCTGGCCGATCTCGGTTTCAACCGATTTACTGTGGCATAAAGCGGCTCCGCTCGGCGCATCAGGAAGCTGGCTGCGGCAGTACCTGCAGCAGGTATCGGGCTAACGCGACGAATACGAAATTCCTTTGTGATAAAACTCACTTTTTTTAAACAATCGCGAAAAAATTTGATAACAATCATCTACTATACGCGGACTATTTTGCGCTGAGGTCGAGATGAAAGACGTCGTTATCGTAGGTGCTGTCCGAACGCCCATTGGCTGTTTTCAGGGGGCGTTGGCCCGCCATTCTGCCGTGGAGCTGGGTAGCCTTGTGATCCAGGCATTGATCGCGCGCAGCGGAGTACCCGCCGCGGTGATTGATGAGGTGATTATTGGTCAGGTACTGACGGCAGGCACTGGGCAAAACCCGGCGCGACAGTCGGCCATCAAAGGCGGACTGCCGAATACCGTTTCGGCCATCACCATTAACGACGTTTGCGGCTCCGGATTAAAGGCGCTGCATCTGGCGACCCAGGCCATTCAATGCGGTGAGGCGGATGTGGTCATCGCTGGTGGGCAGGAGAATATGAGCCGCGCGCCACACGTGTTGACCGACAGCCGCACCGGCGCTCAGCTCGGGAATAGCCAGCTTATCGACAGCCTCGTCCATGATGGCTTGTGGGATGCGTTCAATGATTATCATATGGGCGTGACGGCGGAAAACCTGGCGCGGGAATATGGTATTAGCCGCGAGCAGCAGGATGCGTGGGCGCTGAGTTCACAGCATAAAGCGCGTAAAGCCATTGATTCCGGCCGTTTTCGCGATGAGATCGTGCCGGTCACTAATTCACTGCCCGGCGGTGTATCGCAGGTCATCGATACCGATGAGCAGCCGCAAACCGATGCCAGTGCCGAAGCGCTGGCGCGTCTGGTGCCTTCCTTTGAGAGCGCCGGTTCGGTGACTGCCGGTAATGCCTCGTCGATAAACGACGGCGCGGCTGCCGTATTAATGATGAGTGAAAGTAAGGCGCAGGAGCTGGGCTTGCCGATCCTCGCCCGCATCCGGGCTTTTGCCAGCGTGGGCGTGGATCCTGCGCTGATGGGAATTGCTCCCGTCTACGCTACCCGTCGCTGCCTTGAGCGAGCGGGCTGGCAGCTCAACGATGTTGACCTGATTGAAGCCAATGAAGCATTTGCCGCCCAGGCGATATCTGTGGGTAGAATGCTGGAATGGAATGAACAGAAGGTCAATGTAAACGGCGGGGCCATTGCATTGGGACATCCGATTGGCGCATCCGGCTGTCGTATTCTGGTGTCGCTGGTCCATGAAATGGTTAAACGTGATGCCCGCAAAGGACTGGCAACGTTGTGTATCGGCGGTGGACAAGGTGTTGCACTTGCGGTTGAGCGGGATATCTCGTAACTTTTCTTCGAATTTCTTTCCAACACCCCCCATTTAAAAAGGCCTCGCGAGAGGTCTTTTTTTGTTTCTATGCCCTTTTTCTGAAGAAGATAAATAGGCAAATGTCTAGTTAGACCTTTTATGAACGTATGTGTATTTGTATCAATCAATGGCGTTATTAATACGTTAAACATTAGCCTGATTATCAATCGAAAATAAATCATTGCAATCAGTACAAATAACGCACGTTATTTGTTTTGTGATAACTGTCTGTAATTTAAGTAAAATATAGAAAAGATTTATTTATATAAATAAATAACTGTGATCTAAGTTCTGGTTTTTTGTATTTCTGTCTTATTTTTGTTGAGCTTTGTCACGTCCTTTTTGTGCCGGATTTTATGAAACAAATAATTACGATCTTGATCACTAAAATGCAAATCCGGAAAAAATAAAATCAAATTCCATAATAAAGAAACATTATTTCATTTTGAGGGATGGCAAATGCTTAAGAAAAATCTGGCCCTGGCTATTTTATCCGGTATGTCTTTCGCCGCTTCTGCGGTGACCGTTGACCTGCGTCATGAATATATTGATAGCGGTTCCAACGCAGACCGTGTGGCAGTTTCACACCGTTTTGATAATGGTCTTGGCTTTGGTGTAGAAGCGAAGTGGAAGACGGGCGGCGATACGGATAAACAGGATCGTCCATTTAACGAAATCGTGGGTAACGGACACGAGGAATCCATTAACTGGCGCTGGAAGGCAACGGATAACTTTGCCCTGAACCCTGGCTTTAATATTGAAAGTAAAGACAGCTACTCTATCTACAAACCGTATCTACACGCGCAGTACAGTTTTGATAACGGTTTCTACGTCGCGGCGCGTTACCGTTACGAATATACCCGCGTACCGGCGACCTCAAGCAATGGCGGTACCGATGATAAAGTGAATAAAGTGGATACCTGGGTAGGTTGGGTGATGGGCGACTGGCGTGCAGAACTGAACTATGTATATGCGCGCAGTACTATTGCAGACGATCAGCATAAGAGCCTGTATCGTAATAACAACAAACCTTATAGCAATGAATACAACGCTAAGCTGGCCTATAAGTGGGATAAAAACTGGTCCCCGTATTTTGAAGTGGGTAACGTGGGTGTGAAATCTACCGATGAACGTCAGACCCGTCTGCGTGTTGGTGTTGCATACTCCTTCTAATTAAAACCGGACCCTCATCCGTTTTCCCCCCGGAGCATTTGGCCGGGGGTTTTCGTTTTTTCGCCTCCACAATTTTCTTCATCTTTTTATTCTCTGCGAGGCCCATCTCTTCACCTTAACCCTCTCACCGCGGGACAGAATGGTGTGCTTGAATGAGAAAGCGATCGATTTCAGAGCATGGCCTTAGAAAACAGAAAGGCTCGGATTAACCTAATGTTGGAGAGAAAAGGAAGGGCGGTACAGCGTGATATTTATCGCCTTAAACGGCAGACAAAAAAAGGCCCTCCGAAAGGAGGGCAAGGCCAGTTACAGAAACACAAACTCAGAACACTTATGCTTTCATTAATACTCGTTCGCTCGGTAGTTTGGCGATATACAGCGCCGGTTTGCCGTCTTTATCAGAGCTAAACAGCACCGCGCTATCGTCTGGGGTAAAGGACGGATGCGGGTGAGTGACCTGACGGCTGTTTTGTACCGTTGCCCACGAGGTATCGTGGCGGGCAACGCGGAAGTATGACTGTTTGGCTACGTCGAACGCGTACAGGTACGGATCGTTGTCGATGGTGTAGCCGCTGGTGTCTTTCACGTCGACCGGTGTACCGGAACCATCACCGACCAGCAAGGTGCCGTCGAAGTTGCTCATCAGGTGCGAGCAGGCTGGCATTTGCATCAGCGCTTCATTGACGTTGGTATCCGGGTTGAAGCGGTAGATGGTACGGCCCTGTTTGCCTTTCAGGTAAGAGACGTAAACCAGCGCGGAACCGTTCGGAACCCAAAATTCGTGGGTGCAGCTTTCGCCTTCGGCATGTTCTTTCACTTTACGGACGTTGCTGCCGTCCTCGTTGACCAGCCACATGCGCGCATCCACCAGGTCGTGCGGACCTTCATGGCAGAAGGCCACGGTATTGTCATCAAACGGACGATAAATTGGGTGACCGAGCCAGTTCTTCTCTTCGTGGATCACCGCGCTTTCGCCAGTTTTCAGATCCACGCGCAGCAGGCGGCAATGCGGGCCTTTATGGAAGAAGTCGTGGAACAGCTGCCAGTCGTTGAGCGGTGTCCAGTCGCTTTTGGCTATCTCGATACCAACCAGCTTGGTGCAATCGCTGTTAGATACCCACGTGCCGTAGCCTACCCACTCTTCTGGCACGCGGTAAACTTCGCGCTCGGCCAGCGTTTTCAGGTTCACTTCCAACAGGGTACGGTCGTTTTTAACGTAATAGAGGGACTTGTCGTCCGGAGACAGGAAGCCGCCGAAGGTGTTGTCACCAGCGCCTTCGGTCAGCTGTACGGCTTCGGCATTTGCCACATCCAGCAAATAGTAGTTCCAATGGCCATCGAACTCACCGGCAAATAACAGATGGCTGCCATCGTTAAAGAAACACTTTTGATAGAAGTAGTTACGATGACACGTTACTTCTGGTGGAGTTAAGCGGGTGACTTCCGCGCCAGTGTCCGGGTCGCGGCTGACCTCATAGTTCAATTTTACCCGCATGCCTTTAGCCATGATGCTCTCCTTTTACTCCAGCGGTCGCGGGGTCTATCTTCCTCGCTGGCCGATGTGGACGTTATTTTAAAAATATGGTGTTAATTTATCAAAACGACGTTTCATTGTTTGTGATGCCTGACGCACTTTATACGAAAAATCAGCATTCCTGCTACTTTTTTTGATGCTTGTTTAACGAGCTTGTCAAGCCGACCTTCATTTTTGCGACGGTATTTACCTCTTTCAGGTTATTTTTCAAAGAAACATGTAACCAAATGAATAGTAATGTTTTTTAGTTTTAATTGATCGTCTTGAATGGCGTATTCGTGATCCCATTTGCATTTTTGATATTAATTCACAGAAAAAATGAAACGATGTTTTATTTGGAATTGAAAACCCATTTCATCAGCGATAAGATATGTGCATAAACAAAGTGGAATAGAGTTTCGTTCTACTATATAGAGTAAAGCCACATTTTCCTGGAGGTTAAGGTGGAAGTGAGACAGAGCATTCACAGCGCGCATGCCAAGACGCTGGATACACAAGGCCTTCGTGACGAGTTTTTAGTTGAACAGGTTTTCGTCGCTGATGAGTACACCATGGTGTACAGCCACATCGACCGCATTATCGTCGGCGGCATCATGCCGGTGGCGAAAACAGTATCGGTCGGCGGTGAAGTCGGTAAACAGTTGGGCGTTAGCTTCTTCCTGGAGCGCCGCGAGCTGGGTGTTATCAACATCGGTGGTGCCGGTACGATTACCGTTGACGGTCAGTGTTATGAAATTGGCCACCGCGACGCGCTGTATGTTGGTAAAGGAGCCAAAGAAGTGGTCTTCGCCAGCGTCGATGCGGCGAAACCCGCGAAGTTTTACTACAACTGCGCGCCAGCCCATACCACTTACCCAACGAAAAAAGTGACGCCGGCCGACGTTGCGCCAGTCACGCTGGGGGATAACCTCACCAGTAACCGCCGCACCATCAATAAATATTTCGTTCCTGATGTACTCGAAACCTGTCAGCTCAGCATGGGCCTGACCGAACTGGCGCCAGGCAACCTGTGGAACACCATGCCGTGCCATACCCATGAGCGCCGCATGGAAGTCTATTTTTATTTCAATATGGATGAAGACAGCTGTGTGTTCCACATGATGGGGCAGCCGCAGGAAACGCGTCATGTCGTGATGCACAACGAGCAGGCGGTGATTTCACCGAGCTGGTCAATCCATTCAGGCGTAGGTACTAAGGCGTATACCTTCATCTGGGGAATGGTAGGTGAGAACCAGGTCTTTGATGACATGGATCATGTTGCAGTGAAAGATCTGCGCTAGTCGCGGACAGCATTGTACGCAGAGGATTTCGGGCTAAGTCTGCCGTGAAGGTAGCCCGAAAGAGTACGCGTATAGACTAACAATGCCTGTTCGGTACAGGCGCTAACAACAAGGAATATATAATGATTTTGGATTCATTCTCTCTGCAAGGTAAAGTTGCCGTCGTTACTGGTTGTGATACGGGTCTGGGTCAGGGTATGGCGCTGGGTCTGGCTGAAGCCGGCTGCGACATCGTGGGTATCAACATCGTTGAGCCCACTGAAACCATCGAACGCGTTACCGCCCTGGGTCGTCGCTTCCTGAGCCTGACCGCTGACCTGCGTCAGATTGACGGTATCCCGGCGCTGCTGGAGCGCGCGGTGGCAGAGTTTGGCCATATTGACATTCTGGTGAACAACGCCGGTCTGATTCGCCGTGAAGACGCTATCGATTTCAGCGAAAAAGACTGGGACGACGTGATGAACCTGAACATCAAGAGCGTGTTCTTCATGTCCCAGGCTGCGGCTAAGCACTTCATTGCGCAGGGCAAAGGCGGCAAAATCATCAATATCGCTTCCATGCTCTCCTTCCAGGGCGGCATCCGCGTTCCTTCTTACACCGCATCAAAAAGCGGCGTGATGGGCGTAACTCGTCTGATGGCGAACGAATGGGCGAAACACGGTATCAACGTGAACGCCATTGCACCAGGCTACATGGCGACCAATAACACCCAGCAGCTGCGTGCTGACGAAGAGCGTAGTGCTGCGATCCTCGACCGTATCCCAGCGGGCCGCTGGGGTCTGCCAAGCGATCTGATGGGGCCGATTGTCTTCCTGGCTTCCCCAGCATCTGACTACATCAACGGTTATACCGTTGCAGTAGATGGCGGCTGGCTGGCGCGCTAAGTTTTAGCCGTCTTCAAAAAAACCTGCTGCGGCAGGTTTTTTTGCGCCCATAAGACAACGGCTGTTGTCTTTGGTTGTATGTAAAATATCCATATTGATATGTTTGGATAATCCATATCGATATTCCCGGCATGAAATAATAACGCCTGTGTAATAGGGGTTAAGGCAATATGCAACGCGTTTTTCTTCCATCTTAAAGTAAAATGTCCATCACAAAACCAAGTGTTGCAGCAATAAAATCCATGTTTTTAACCTGTCCCGCCTGACACCTTCGCCCGGCAATCCCTTACTTTCATGTCACGTCTTACTTTGTCAGGCAGGAAAAAATGACTTCCATCAGTAATGATCCAAAGTTAATGCCGCGTACGCTGCGTGATACCAAGCGAATGAATCAGTTCGTGTCGATTGCTGCCGCGGTGGCAGGGCTACTATTTGGTCTGGATATTGGGGTGATTGCGGGCGCATTGCCCTTTATCACTGACCACTTTGTGTTATCCAGCCGCCTGCAGGAGTGGGTGGTGAGCAGCATGATGCTTGGTGCGGCAATTGGCGCGTTGTTCAACGGCTGGCTCTCTTTCCGCCTCGGGCGTAAATACAGCCTGATGGTTGGCGCGGTGCTGTTTGTCGCCGGTTCGCTGGGCTCGGCATTTGCCGCTAATGTTGAAATGCTGCTGATCGCCAGGGTCATTCTCGGCGTCGCGGTAGGGATTGCTTCGTATACCGCGCCGTTGTATCTGTCGGAGATGGCGAGTGAAAACGTTCGCGGCAAAATGATCAGTATGTATCAGCTGATGGTCACGCTGGGGATTGTGATGGCGTTTCTCTCCGATACCGCATTTAGCTATAGCGGCAACTGGCGCGCCATGCTGGGGGTGCTGGCGCTTCCGGCGGTTCTGCTGATGATTTTGGTGATTTTCCTCCCTAACAGCCCGCGCTGGCTGGCGGAAAAAGGTCGTCACATTGAGGCTGAAGAAGTGCTGCGTATGCTGCGTGATACGTCAGAAAAAGCGCGCGATGAGCTAAATGAAATTCGAGAAAGCCTCAAACTCAAGCAAGGCGGCTGGGCGCTGTTCAAAGTTAACCGCAACGTACGCCGGGCGGTGTTCCTCGGGATGTTACTGCAGGCGATGCAGCAATTTACCGGGATGAATATCATCATGTATTACGCTCCGCGTATTTTTAAGATGGCCGGTTTTACCACCACTGAACAGCAGATGATCGCCACGTTGGTGGTGGGTCTCACCTTTATGTTCGCCACCTTTATCGCCGTGTTTACCGTCGATAAAGCGGGGCGTAAACCGGCGCTGAAAATTGGTTTCACTATTATGGCGTTGGGGACGCTGGTGCTCGGTTACTGCCTGATGCAGTTTGATAACGGTACCGCCTCCAGCGGCCTGTCCTGGCTGTCGGTAGGCATGACCATGATGTGCATCGCTGGCTATGCCATGAGCGCCGCGCCGGTGGTGTGGATCCTGTGCTCAGAGATTCAGCCGCTGAAATGCCGTGATTTTGGCATCACCTGTTCGACAACCACTAACTGGGTGTCGAATATGATTATCGGTGCGACTTTCCTGACGTTGCTGGACTCTATCGGCGCTGCGGGAACGTTCTGGCTATACACCGCGCTGAACGTGGCGTTTATTGGCGTCACTTTCTGGCTGATTCCTGAAACCAAAGGGGTCACGCTGGAACATATTGAGCGTAAGCTGATGAAAGGGGAGAAGTTAAGAAACATCGGTGTGTAATTCAGTTCCCTCACCCCAAAGGGGTGAGGGGAGCAAACCGCACGAATTTAAACCTGCGCCATATACAGCGCCGGCATCCCTTCCACGTCTGAGGTATACAGCACCCACTGCCCATCCGGTGAAAATGATGGATGCGGATGGGTTACCTGGCGGTCACCGTCGAGCACTTTCCAACTGCTGTTGTGCTGGCAAATCGCTTTCTTCTCGCCGGAGTGCAGGTCAAAGACCCAGATAAATGGATCGTTAAGGCTGATATCGCCGGTATTGTGCGGGGCTCCATCGCCGACGACCAGGGAACCGTCGTGGTTGCTCATCAGGTGAGAGCAGGGCGGTATCGCCATCAACTGGCGATTTTCCAGCGTTAATGGGTCGGCGCTGTAGAGATAACGGTGCGGGCTGTTTTCCTTATGAGCAACATAGTAGAGTGCTGAACCGTCCGGCACCCAGAACTCGTGGGTAAAGCTTTCCCCTGTCTGGTGTTGGCGTACGCAGCGCAGGTTACTGCCGTCGGCGTTGATTAGCCACATGCGTGCATCAATCGCATCGCGCGGTCCTTCGTGGCAAAACGCCACGGTGTTGTCATCGAATGGACGATAAATCGGGTGCCCGAGCCAGCCATTTTCCTGCAAAATGGTCCGCTGCTCGCCGGTTTTCAGATCAATATTGATTAAGCGGCATTCCGGTTTGGTGAAGTAAAAGGCGCGGAATTTCGACCAATCTGTCAGCGGCTGCCAGTCGCTTTTTTTAATTTCGATGCCGACCAGCTGCGTACAGTCAGAATTGGCGACCCATGTTCCATAGGCCACCCATTCATCGTCCACTTCATATACCACGTACTCTTCCAGCGTCGATAGGTCAACGCGTCTGAGCTGGCGGGTGTCTTTGACGTACCACAGCGACTGGTCGTCATCGGAGAGGAAACCGCCGAAGGTATTGTCTCCGGGGCCATCGGTCAGTTGGGTTGCCTGTTGGGCGGCAATATCCAGTAAATAGTAGTTCCAGTGCCCCTCAAACGCGCCGCCAAAAATCAGCTTGCCGCCGTCGCGGGTGAAGCATTTTTGGTAGAAGTAGTTACGGTGGCAAATAATGTGCGGTGGCGTCATCCGGATCACCTCATGACCGGTTTCGCTGTCTTTCTGCTGGCGGAAATTCAGCGGGATGATTTTGCCTTTCATGTGCTTTCTCCTTAAATAAAAAAATACCCCGCAGCCGGAAGCTGCAGGGTATTAACGCATTGATAGCAATCAGCGCATTGCGCGTCTCAGGATTCGTTCACCCTGACGCTGGAAGTCAGCGGCCGCTTCTTCTACGGTTTTCTGACCGTAGTCGATGTACTGCAGAGTGGTACCGAACTGGGCAACGATCTGCGGATCGTCAAAGTACGGAGAGACGCTCAGCTTCGCTGGCAGAGACTGCGCCAAACGCAGGCCAGAAACGGATGGGTCGTCTTCTTTCAGGATGCCGTCTTCGGTCAGGTATTTCACCGCGACTTTGCTCAGCGGCACGCCGCGCTCAAGGCCTAACGTATCCACGCCTTCTTTGCTGTTCAGCAGGAAGTTAATGACCTTCGCTGCGGCTTCAGGATTTTTGGTGGATTTGCCGATAGAGAGCATCTGCGCTGGCTTGAAGAACAGGCCCGCATCGGTTGCACCTGGCAGCATTGGGTAGCTACCCAGTTCCAGTTTGGCCGGTGGCTTCAGGTTGTCGGAGTACTTGTTAATGGTGGAGTTCCACATATAAGTACCGCCCCATTCGCCCTGGATCCACGGCTTCATTTCATACATGTTGCTCTTACCAAATGACGCATAGTATTTGGTATCCGGCATCACGTGGCTGTCGACCAGCTTTTTGTACATCTGGAAGAATTCAACCCACTGCTCTTTGCTGTAGGAGAATTTTTTAGCCTGCGCATCGATAGCTGGGATGTTGTACTTTTGCGTCATATAGGAGTTCAGCAGCGCCAGCGTATCCTGGTGCTCCAGAACTACCGGGTAGTACTGTTTGCCCAGTTTGCTTTCGAAGGTTTTACCCGCCGCCATCAACTCATCCCAGGTTTTCGGGTAAGCAACGCCCGCTTGTTTCCAGGTTTCGTCGTTGAAGTAGAACACACGCGCGGTCACGGAGATTGGGATCCCGTTCAGCTTGCCGTCGACCGTGGTGGACTGCAGTTCTTTGGCATCGAACTGGCTTAAGTCGATGACGTCTTTCATTTTGTTCAGATCGTAAAAACCATCGCCGGTTTTGGAGAAGATCGGCAGCCAGTTCCAGTTAGTCTGCATCACGTCAGGCTCTGTGCCGCCTGCAATCTGGGTGGTCAGACGGGACAGGTGGCCATCCCAACCGGTGTACTCTGCTTTGACGTTAATATCCGGGTTCTGCTTATGGAACTCTTCCAGCGCCTTCAACGTCACCTGGTGGCGACCGTTACCGCCCCACCAGGACATGCGAAGGTCGACATCCTTTGCCATCGATGGGAGGGCCGTGAGGCCCAGGGTGGCGGAGATTGCTGCGCTTAAAAGCACTTTTTTCATTTTAATACTCCAGATTAGAGAGAGAGGTTCTGTTCAGTTTTAGCGTCAAAGATATGACATTTATCCATGTCAAACTTAAAGTACACCTTACGATGAAGCCCCTTATCAATCATTGGCTTAGCCTCATCTGAAGGGATGCGTGCCGTCAGTTCGTAGTTGGCAACTTTCAGGTAAACGAAGAACTCGTGGCCCATGTTTTCCACACGCACCATTTCACCGCTGCAGCCACCTTCCGCGAACGGTTCGTCGGAGAGCGCGACGAATTCCGGGCGAATACCGTAGAACACTTCTTCATTTTCATGACCGGTCAGTTTCTGCTGCAGGCTGTCGCACAGCGGCATGAACTCATCACCGATAGTCAGGTTCAGACGGCCTTCTTTATTCACCAGCTTGCTGGAGCGAATATTCATTTCCGGCGCGCCGATAAAACCGGCCACGAACATATTTTTAGGCTTGTGGTACAGGTTGTCCGGGGTATCAACCTGCATGATATGGCCCAGCTTCATGACGCAGATACGGTCGCCCATGGTCATCGCTTCGGTCTGATCGTGGGTGACGTAGACGGTGGTCGCTGGTTTGCCGGATTTCTTCAACTGCTTGTGCAGGTCGGAGATACGGATACGCATGGAAGCACGCAGCTTGGCATCCAGGTTCGACAGCGGTTCATCGAACAGGAATACGTCTGGCTTTTTCACAATCGCACGGCCTACAGCCACACGCTGCGCCTGGCCACCGGAAAGCTGGCGCGGCAGGCGTTCCAGCAGTTCTTCCAGCTCGAGGATTTTGGCCGCTTCGTTAACCTGAGCGTCAATCTGCGCTTTCGGCATTTTGCTCAGCTTCAGACCGAACGCGAGGTTCTCACGCACGGTCATGTGTGGGTACAGCGCATAGTTCTGGAACACCATCGCAATCCCACGCTCTTTTGGCGCAAGGTTGTTGACGATCTTCTCGCCGATGCGAACTTCACCGCCGCTGATGGTTTCCAGACCAGCCAGCATACGCAGGGTTGTAGACTTGGCGCAGCCGGATGGACCGACAATCACCATAAATTCCCCTTCTGCAATTTTCAGGTCGATACCATGTACCGCTTTGAAGCCGTTGGAGTACACTTTTTCCAGTTTGTTGAAAATAACTTCAGCCATGATATATCCCTCTTAACCTTTAATTCCGCTGCTGGTAACGCCCTGTACGAAGTAGCGCTGCGCCAGGAAGAACACAATGATGGATGGCAGAATGGAGATGCTCGCCATTGCCAGAATTTCGTTCCACGGCGCCCCTTCGGTGACGTCGATGGACATTTTAAGTGCCAGTGCAATCGGGTACTTATCAACGCTGTAGACGTAGATCAGCGGGCCGATAAAGTCGTTCATGGACCACATGAACTGGAACAGGGCGACGGAGATAATCGCCGGCTTCAGAATCGGCACCACCACGTACCACAGCACCTGGATGGAGTTACAGCCGTCAATCTGCGCCGCTTCTTCCATGTCACGCGGGACGCCGCGCAGGAACTGAATCAGCATGAAGACGAAGAACCCTTGTGTCGCAAATGCCAGCGGCAGATACAGTGGCATGTAGCTGTTCAGCATGCCCATTTCACGGAACATCAGGTACTGAGGAATCAGCAGCACGGTGCTTGGCAGCAGCATGGTGGTGATGAGCGTCGCGAACCAGAATTTCTTCCATGGAATCTCGAAGCGGGCAAAGCCGTATGCCACGATGGTGGAAGAGATAATGGTCAGGATCACTTTCGGAATCACATACTTAAAGGTATTAAGCATGTAGTGGCCGAAGGTGTACTCGGTACCGGTTTTCCAGCCGTTGATGAAACCATCCCAGGTTGCATGTGCGGGCCACAGGCTCAGCGTGGTGAAGATCTCGTAGTTCGGTTTGAACGATGCCGAGAACATCCACGCCAGCGGGTAAAGCATTAACAGTCCGACAAACAGCAGGATGACATAGCGAATCCAGGCGTTAATCTTTTCACGTCTAAGGGTACGGGCAACCTCACGTTCAGCGATGCTTCTTGCTTCTGAGATTTGTTGGATATCAGCCATTTTTGCCTCCCTTATCGGCGGAGTAGAACACCCAGTATTTTGAAGACTTAAAGGCGATGCCGGCAAAGACCGCAACGACCAGGAACAGAACCCACGCTAGCGCTGCGCCGTAACCCATATCGAAGTACTTGAACGCCGTGTCATAGATGTACAGCGAGAACAGGTAAGTTGAGTAGGTTGGGCCGCCGCCGGTAATGACGTATGGTCCGGTAAACTCCTGGAATGCCTGAGTGGTCTGCATGATGAAGTTGAAGAAGATAACCGGCGTAATCAGCGGCACGGTCACTTTCATAAACATCTGCCATTTGGAGGCGCCATCAATCATGGCCGCTTCGTACTGAGACTGTGGTACGTTTTGCAGCGCGGCAAGGAAGATAACCATCGCGGAACCGAACTGCCAAACGCGCAGCAGGGTCACGGACATCAGCGCCAATGACGGTTCGCCCAGCCAGTTAACTGGGTCAAAGCCTAATACGCCGATGAAGCTGTTGAGCAGGCCGTCGATAGCAAACAGCGCACGCCAAAGCACCGCGATAGCAACGGAGCTACCGAGGATTGACGGGATATAGTAAGCAGTACGGAAGAAGCCGATACCGCGTAATTTAAAGTTCAGAACAAACGCAATCCCTAAAGCGAATGCCAGCTTTAATGGGATGGTCAAAAATACGTAGGCGAACGTTACACCCATGGATTTCCAGAAGAGAGAATCTTCTGTCAGCATGTAGCGATAGTTTTCAATGCCGTTAAACACCGGCGGACTCATCAAGTCATACTCAGTAAAACTGAGGAAGAAAGATGACACGAACGGGAAGGCCGTAAAGATTATCAGCCCGATTATATAGGGCGAAATCCAGGCCAATCCCAGCATTCTGTTTTCATTCATACATACCTACCTGGCAAACAAGTGTGTCAAATGGATTGGGTGTTAGTGACATTCCCCGCGCCTGCTGGCGCCAGGAGTGTTAAAGCGTTAGCTTGGTGTCAGTCATGAAGCCTTCCCTGTAAGTAGATGTAATATAAAAAATTTAAACGCGGTCCTTTCGTCGGTGTTGTTGCGTTTTAAAATCTCATGCTTGGCTACAATCATTTTATAAAACACCGTTTTAAATTTATTTTATTGCGATTTGTTTCTACGTCATTCGATTAATCATGAAAGTGTGATCAAAGTCGAAACGATGTTTCATTATAGTGACGGCGATGGCGTTTTTACCCATCTGGCGGCGGTTTGCAGGGTGTCTGGTATGGAAGTTGACGGCGATAAACTTTTATAAATTGCGATATAATTAATTATTTAAATGATTAACTAACTAATCTTTATGGAGAGGTAAGAATATAAAGCCTCAGCTAAAAAGATGAGGCTTTGGTCACAATAAAAAGCTTATTTCGAAAACATCACGAATGGGCGTGCTGACACGAACGATAAGCGATTTCTAGTTTTTTATCATATTGGTTACGAACATATTCTGGCCCGTTGTAGCGCCTGGCAAAAGCAGTCCAATCTTTGTTTTGCAAATAGACCTGTAGGTTATTGGTGATCAGGAATTTGCAAAAGGCCTCCAGTTGTTTACTACAGCTTTGCTGCTGTGCGGCGACGAAATCGGTGACTGAATGAAAACCGCAGAGGGCATAGTTAAATCCCATAATTTGAAATGCTCCCCACGATGTCGAGCAATATGCGGCCTCGTGATGAATACTCTGAGCCATGGCTAGCCGTTCATACTCTTTCTCTCCCCCCTGGTAGAACTGGTTTGTCCATCTCTGATAGAGAATAGAAGGGAAGTCAGAGGCCAGACGCTCCGGTTGATAATGACGTTTTGCTAGCTCACGCCAGAAAATATGCCCTTCAAACAGAATTTTTGGCCTCCCGGAGGGAAGGAAACCATTTCCTGACGCTTCAACGGTACACACGGCCTGGAGCGTGCAGGGTTCGATATTCATCTGTGCCGCGGCGGCAACGATATCCAGCCAGTTCAAAGTCTGGAGTGCTAGTGGAGCACTGTCTTCCATGTGCATATCAATCTCCCATTAGTCCGTAGCACGATTACTGCGTGGGGACATTTGCAGGGCGTCCCGATTATAGGTGCTGTTGTAGTCATCAAGCATCGACTGGAAGTTTTTAATAAAGTCCAGAATGGAGATGAATTCGCCAGTGCTGTTGCGTTCTTCACTTAGGCTGGCGCTTTCATCGGCCGGTGTTGCCTCTAGGTAATAACCGATGATCTGTGGACTGGTGAAGCGGATGGTCACGCTGTTAGCCGTGGAGTTGGTGCTCGAATTGCTGCGTGATGAACTTGATGACGATGATGAACTCCCGCCAAAGATAAAGAATCCACCGCCCCGTGCGGAGTGATCCTCAACGCTTTGCGCAAAGCTACTGGATACCGAACTGCGCGATGAGAACTTGATGGTGATATCCCGGGCGATGACGAAGGAAACCGGAAAACACGGGAAGGTGCATTTGTTCATTGCGTCAAAATGTTCTTTGCTGAGCGGTATACCGCTGTACTTTGGCGCGATTTTTTTGCTGGAGGTGTTGTACATGTCTTTAGTCAACAGGAACACTCCAGGGTTAAACCATTCCCTGCCAATCGCCACTTTCGCCACCGACATACCAATCTGAATATCCATATCACTCTCTTTGGCGAGACTCTCATTAACTGCCGACATATGCGACTGGCTGCTGCTGTAGCCGCCAAAGAAGAACGATACCCGGCTTGATGATGTTGATGCGGACGTAGCGCTACTGGAGCTTTGGTTCACTGAGGACATTTTTGAGTGGATGATAATTTGGGTAAAACGGTCTGGAATAGCATTTGGCGCCACATCGCTGTCGTTCAATTCACTCGCGTCGCTTTCTGCAGGTTTGGCCTGCTGCATGACCGATGAGAGGGCGATTTTATTTTGCAGCTCAGTAATTTCTGTGTTCACCTGCTTGAGTTGATTTTGGAGTGGCTCAAGCATCCCTTTGTACTGCTCTAAATTATGCTTGCTGAAGTAGGCCATCGCACTGCTTGTGACGTTTTGCGCGGCGGTAATCACTGCGTCCAGGGCTTGTGTACATTCGGTGGCACAAGTGGTGAGGACGTTTACGGCGTCGGTTACCTTGCCTAAATCTATGCCGAGAACTTTAGCCGCGGTGGCATCGGGGAGCTTGCCATTTGATTTAGAGGCAATTGTCATAAAGCATTTTATGGCATCGCTGGTGACTTTAATTTGCTTTTGTAGCAGCTGTCCTTCCGCTTTTGTCAATGCATCATTGGCTGTGGTATGGGCATCTGATAGCGCTTTGACCACCTCTTCATCGGGAATAATGGCAAGGAATGAATTCACGGTAGAGGTCAAATTATTACGCTGCATGATAAGCACTGAAAGCTGCTGTGCCAGCGCTGTTGGGCTTTCTAGTAGATCAAGGGCGGTAAATGAGGTGTCCAGCAGGGTGAACCAGTTTTCAGGATAAAGGGTCACCGGATAAACATAGCCGCCGTCAGGATTGAGTTTCTGCACGTTGGCGAGTGTCTGTCGGGCCTCTGCAACTTCGCGTCCGGCACCGCTATCGAGGATCCCGGTAATAATCTCCATATCGCCCGGCGAAAAGACGTTCAGTACTTTACCTAGCTTCTCCTGCACCTTCAGCAACTGAGACTCGGCGGTGGTTTCATACCAGTCAAGATAGTCATTCTGCCGACTGCGATTGTCCTCCCGGCTATTGCCGGGATATTTAGCGTTTAACTCTGTTTTCTTGTCTAGTTGTACTTTAGCCCAGGCCTGTTTGGCATCAACGTATTCACTGTACAGGCGGTAAAAAACCTGCTGCAAGGTAAAGCCAGTGGTAAGCCCTTCACCAAAATTGTAGGGGTAAGGCGTCATCAGGACTTTGCGTAGTTTTGATTTCGCATCGAACAGACGGCTGTTTAATTGCGGCGTGAGCATATCAAGCGCGCTTTTATACTGTGTTTGCAGATGCCGCCCATTATCGGAGGCCGTCATGGTGCAGGCATCAAAGAGTTTATTCACCAGCTTCGATTCATTAGCTTCGACGAATGCCGGTTTCTGCTCATTTTTTTCAATATCGTAACTGTAGAGGTTTTTATCTATATGAGTACCTGGTAGGCTCATGCAGAAAAATTGATTCGGGTTGCTCCCACCGATTACGGAAGTGATTTTTTCGTATAACTCATCGGCGAAACTCGGTGTTGTTGCTGCATCTAATAATGCTGGGTTTGGCTCCGGTCCATTTTCCTTTATGGTTATATCCGTAGTGACCATAAATTCCTGCTGGTGGGATTCATTTGTTACTGATTTTGGGTTTTCCGGACGGTGCTCATCAACCATGATTAATTCTCCTGAACAATTAATAAATCGTTAAGTGTTAGTGCTATATCATCAGAATACCGACGGGTGTTAAATTGCTACAGTGACGCATGAGATCGCCTGGCGAAACGAACATATTATTGTTTGCTTGCAGCGCAGTTAATGGATTAAAACGATTGGTTGCGGTATCAATATTTAATAACGCTGCATGCGCTTCGGAAAAATGGTAAATAGCTTCAGCCAGCGCATCGGTCATCGCAGGCGCTGGCTGGGAGGTATCCTCCATGAACGATTTATACAGAGCTTCACATAACGCTTCATCGCTCGCAGTTTCTGGCGCAGCGACTGAATCCTGCTGGGTAAAGACCGGTTGTCTCTGCGTTGTCCAGTCGATCGCTTTCTCCAGCAGCGTCTCTCCGATCGTCGAATCTAGCTGTACGGCATGGCGGAACTGTAGCCGGAAGTTGTTGCCTGCGTCGTCAAAACACTGGGCAACAAACTGTGAGCACACCATCGGATGTTTACCCGGTGTCTGATGTTGTTGAATATAGTGGGTTATCGTGGAAGTTAGCTTTTGAAAAATTCTAATAATGATCTGCTGTTTCTGACTGGTTATTGAAAACTTCTTGTACATCAATAATAACCCAACCATATATAAACCAGTGTTATCATACGGTTCATTATTATTGAGGTGGTGTCGTGCTGCATCAATAACGGGGTTAAGCGATGACGGTGTGGTGTGGCGATATACGTGAATTGTACGACCTATAAAACGACGCTCGGCGGCATTGAGGGTAACTTGCGGTGGTGTTTCTTCAATGATCGTCGGTGGCATGGCATTAAAATACATAGCCGCATGACTGACTGGTGCATCGGTGAGGAAAGTAATGGCCCAGGAAATAAAGCTTTTCTTTTCTGGTGAGAAAAGCAAAACATCAGCAGGGTGCAGCTCATCGATAGAAATCCTTTTCATATATATTCCTTTTATATTTAGAAAATTGATTAACGCGAATGTGTAGTAGAATATCGTTAATTATTTTGAGGGAACTGTGATGGGAATCTGATTTATAACTCATCCAAAATAGTGAATATTTAAGATGTCGCTGATATAAATGCCAGGAATAATACGGAGAAAGGATAGCCGCTTTCAAATAGAAAAGCGGCTGGGCGGTTAAGCATTACGCCTTCAGGAAATCCTGGCGGACTGGCGTAAAGGTATCCAGCAGAGTACCGGCTTTCAGGCACACGCAGCCGTGCATAATATTGGGCTGTTTGTACAGCGTATCGCCTGCACCGACGATGTGCTTCTCTTCACCAATGGTGAACTCGAATTCGCCGGACAGCACGTAGGTTAGCTGTTCGTGCGGGTGATTGTGCATAGGGCCAATAGCGCCTGCTTCGAAGTTAACTTCGACCGCCATCATCTTGCCATCGTGCGCGAGGATGCGGCGGGTTACGCCATTGCCCAAATCTTCAAGGGTGGTCTCTTTATGAAAAATAAACATCCAGCAGTCCTATTTTATGTTGAAACGGTGTTTCATTAAATTTATCTCAGAAACCAACAAAAAGAAAACTCTCGCCGCAGATGTGGAAAGTTGATCACAACTTTGGTTCACTGGGAGGACGACAACGAATAAGGATAAGCGCATGAAAACGATCGGCCTGCTGGGTGGTATGAGCTGGGAGTCCACCATTCCGTACTACCGTTTGATCAACGAAGGAGTGAAGCAGCAGCTGGGTGGCCTACATTCGGCAAAAATTCTGCTGCATAGCGTTGATTTCCATGAGATTGAGGCCTGTCAGTCGCGCGGAGACTGGCAGCTTGCAGGAGAGATTCTGGCGCAGGCGGCTGTGGGTCTACAGCAGGCAGGTGCGGAAGGTATCGTGCTGTGCACCAACACGATGCACAAAGTGGCCGACGCGATTGAAACCGCTTGCGACGTGCCGTTTTTGCATATTGCTGATGCAACGGGCCGTGCCATTAGCCAGCAAAATATGAGCAACGTGGCGCTGCTGGGCACTCGCTACACCATGGAGCAGGATTTCTACCGCGGGCGGCTACAGGAAGAATTTGGCATCAGCACATTGATCCCGGAAGCCGCTGATCGCCAGCGGATCAACCAGATAATCTTTGACGAACTGTGCCTGGGAGAATTTAGCGATGCGTCACGTGATTATTATCTCGGCGTGATTGCGTCTCTGGCGCAGCAGGGGGCGCAAGGGGTGATCTTCGGCTGTACCGAAATTGGTCTGCTGGTCCCGGCTCAGATGAGCCCGCTGCCGGTGTTTGATACAGCCGCTATTCACGCGGCGGACGCGGTGGAGTTTATGCTTTCTTAATCGGGTTAAGCACCGCGTCAAACGGCTCGATTATCCGCCCGAGGTTTTGCTGCAAATGTGCGGTAAAGGTTTCGATGAGCGCGGACGTTGGCCGATGCTGCGGGCGCACCAGGCTCACGGTAAAGGGGACGTCAATGCTGAAACGGCGTATGACGACACCGCTATTCACATAGTCGAGTGCGGTCAGCGGGTTGACGATGGATAGACCGACACCCGCTTTGACCATCGCGCAAATGGACGCTGCGCTGTGGGTTTCAACCACCATTCGCCGCTTAATATGATGTTCATTAAACAGCGTGTCGAGCAGCTGACGATAGCTGTCGGTGCGCGACAGGCTAATGTAGTTTTCACCCTGAAAATCAGCGGGAGTCAGCACTTCTTTGTTCGCCAGCGGATGCGCCGCGGGGAGTACGCAAACTTCATTCAAGGTGAGCAGTGGCGTCCGCTCGGTTCCGGCAGGTGTGTGCGTTGTTTCGGTCAGCCCCAGATCGTGACGCTGTGCCGACAGCCACTCTTCCAGCAGCGGTGACTCCTGCGGTACGATTTGAATATTGACCTGCGGGTAGCGGGATAAAAATGGCTGCAGCAGCAGCGGTAAAAAAGATTGTGAGAACACCGGCAGACAGACAATAGACAGCTCACCCTGACGGAACTCGCGCAGGCTTTCCGCCGCGCTCACGATACGGTCGAGGCCGTACCAAGAGCGTTGAACCTCTTCAAATAAACGTAATCCTTGGACGGTGGGATGCAAACGCCCACGGCTGCGCTCAAACAACTTTAGCCCCAGAACCTGCTCAAAGCGCGCCAGCTCGCGGCTGACGGTCGGCTGCGACGTATTCAATAAACGCGCGGCTTCGGTCAGGTTTCCCGCCGTCATCACGGCGTGAAAGATTTCGATATGACGTAGGTTAACTGCAGGCATGGGCGTTCCTTATATCAGCATGTCCATATCATTTTTGCATAGACTCTCGACAAAACGATATTTTTTATTCTCTTTCGACTGTGGCGTAATCATAAAAAAATGATAACCGGAGTTCGCTATGCCACGCCCGCTCAACAACACTGACACCGACCTGACCGCCGACAACCTGCTGCGCCTACCTGCCGAGTTTGGCTGCCCGGTGTGGGTTTATGACGCGCAAATTATTCGTGCGCAGATCGCCAAGCTAAATCAGTTCGACGTTATCCGTTTTGCCCAAAAGGCCTGCTCGAATATTCATATTCTGCGCCTGATGCGTGAGCAGGGCGTAAAGGTGGACTCGGTATCATTAGGTGAGATTGAACGCGCCATCGCGGCGGGCTTTGTGCCGGGTAAAGATGAGATCGTCTTCACTGCCGACATGATTGATGGCGCGACGCTTTCAAGAGTACATGAATTGCAGATTCCGGTGAACGCGGGGTCGGTGGATATGCTCGAACAGCTGGGCGAAGTATCGCCGGGCCACCGCGTATGGCTGCGAGTGAATCCAGGTTTTGGCCACGGGCACAGCCAGAAAACCAATACCGGCGGTGAAAACAGCAAGCACGGTATCTGGTATAGCGATCTGCCAGCGGCGCTGGAAGTCATTCAGCGCTATAAACTGAAACTTGTCGGTATTCATATGCATATCGGTTCCGGTGTGGACTACGGTCATCTGGAGCAGGTTTGTGGTGCGATGGTGCGCCAGGTGGTGGAATTCGGCCAGGATCTGGAAGCGATTTCGGCGGGCGGTGGGTTATCTATTCCTTATCGTGAAGGGGAAGAGTCGATCAACGCCGATCACTACTTTGGCCTGTGGAACCGCGCGCGTGAGGAGATCGCCAAACATCTGGGACACCCGGTGAAGCTGGAAATCGAACCTGGGCGTTTCCTGGTGGCAGAAGCCGGTGTGCTGGTGGCGCAGGTGCGTAGCGTCAAAGAGATGGGCAGCCGTCACTTTGTCCTGATCGACGCAGGCTTTAACGATCTGATGCGCCCGGCGATGTACGGTAGTTATCATCATATTTCCGCACTGGCGGGCGATGGCCGTTCCCTGGAACAGACACCGCAAATTGAAACGGTTGTCGCCGGGCCTCTGTGCGAATCGGGCGATGTGTTCACTCAGCAGGAGGGTGGTAAAGTGGAAACGCGCCTGCTGCCAGAAGTTGTGCCGGGGGATTTTCTGGTGCTACATGATACTGGTGCGTACGGCGCGTCGATGTCATCAAACTACAACAGCCGTCCACTGCTGCCGGAAGTGCTGTTTGATAACGGTGTGGCGCGACTGATCCGTCGTCGTCAGACGATTGAAGAGCTGTTAGCGCTGGAATTAATCTAAACAAGAGGCGCTTCCGGGTGCGTACCGCACCCGGAATAGGACATTACGATCCGTAATACGGCCCGGTGGTCACCGAGTCGCGCAGTACCAGAGTGCCGGTAAATGGCGGAATGGTTTCGATCTCTTCGCCGCTGGCCAGCTTAATCGCCTGGTCAATAGCGGTCACGATCATGTTGTCGATCGGCAGATAGACGGTCGACAATCCGGGTTCAAGCCACTTTGCGCTAGGCGCATCATCAAAACCAAACAGCGAAATATCCTGCGGAATACGCAGCCCCGCCTGATGCAGTGCTTTTGAAGCGCCGAGTGCCATATCATCGTTGCACGCGAACAGGGCGCTAAACGTCACTTTCTCAGCCAGCAAGGCATTACACATGTCATAGCCACAGTTCATGGTTGAGTCACCGTGTTTGACCTTTGCCGGATCCCACGCGATCCCATTTTGCTCCAGCGCCCGGCGATAGCCTTCCAAACGGGCCTTACCGGTTGGCGTATGGATAGGAACGGTAATGCAGGCGATATCCCGATGCCCCTGAGAAATCAAATACTCGACGGCCTGAAATGCCGCGTCCTGCTGTTCGAAGAACACGCAGCGATCGCGAGCCTGGCTGACGTCGCGGTTGATAACCACCAATGGCATCGGCGTGTTATTCACCAGTGACATAATGGCTTTCTCGCTCATATGGCGCGTGTAGAGCACGATGGCATCACACTGGCGATCGGCGAGCATTTGCACCGCCTGTTCTTCACGCTCGGGCGTGTCGTGTCCATCGGTGACGATAAGCTGCTTGCCCCAGGCTTCCGTCTGGCGGGAGGCCTGCTGAAGCAGGCGGCCAAAGTAGAAACCATCGAAGGTCGAAACCACAAGGCCGATGCTGTTGCTGGTCCGGTTTGCCAGCGAACGCGCCAGAAAGTTTGGCCGATAACCCAACTCTTCCATCGCTTTGAACACCTGCTGACGAGTGCTCTCTTTAACCTGACCCGTACCATTAAGCACGCGAGATACCGTCGCCTTAGAGACGCCCGCGTGTATTGAGACATCCAGCATCGTTGCCATTATTATTTCCTGAGACTCCGTAATACGTCGCAGTCTACCACAGACACTGCGGGGTTAAGTGAACTGCCTGGGGGGTAAAAAACCTATCGCGATCACGCTTTTGCAGTATCCCGTCCTAAAAAAGCCACGATAAGAATGTGGTATGCCAATAATCAAATTAATCTTATTCTGGAATACCAAATTAGAGGTTGAGAGCTCAATCACAGAACGTTTTTGCAGCAATAGCTATTTTTGGTATGCCAAAAGGTGTTTGGCCGTACACCTGGTGCGCTAAATAGTCCTTAACCCGAGGTATCCTCTATGGCATTACAGGAAAAACTAATTGATTCTCTGGGGAGTTTCGCTACGAAATTCAACAGCTACCGCTATATTATGGCGATCAAACACGCCTTCATTACCCTGATGCCAGTGATCATTGTTGGGGCATTTTCGGTACTGATTTCCAATATGGTGCTGGATCCCAAAAACGGTCTTGCCAGCTTCCAGTCACTGTCGTTTCTGGCCACGCTCAAACCGATTACCAGCGCGCTAAACTATGCCACGCTTAACTTCCTTAATATCGGTGCGGTTTTCCTGATAGGCATTGAGCTCGGGCGTATCAATGGTATTAAGACGCTGTTTCCCGGTCTGTTGGCAGTCATTTGCTTTATCTGCGTCACGCCGACGACCGTTGAAATGATGGTCGATGGGCAAATGCGCGAGGTGAAAGATGTTCTGCTACGCCAGTTCTCCGATACCCGCAGCCTGTTCCTCGGTATGTTTATCGCCATTTTATCGGTTGAAATCTACTGCTGGCTGGAGGCGCGAAAAGGCCTGAAGATCAAAATGCCGGACACGGTGCCACCCAACGTCGCAGCTTCGTTCTCGGCGCTGATTCCGGCGATTATCACCACCACGGCCATCGCCACTTTCGGCTTCGTTTTCCACCAGATAACCGGCATGTATCTCTACGATGCGGTGTATCAGGTTGTGCAGCAGCCGCTTGAACGGGTTATGCAGAGTTTGCCGGGCATCTTGCTGTTGATGTTTGTCGCGCAGATCTTCTGGGTTATCGGTATTCACGGTAACCAGATGATCAAACCGATCCGTGAGCCCCTGCTGCTGGGGGCGATCACCGTCAACATGAGCGCTTTTGAGCAGGGCAAAGAGGTGCCGAATATCATCACCATGCCGTTCTGGGATGTTTATATGAGCATCGGGGGATCCGGCCTGACCATAGGTCTCTTAATCGCAGTCATGATCGCCACCAAACGCAAAGAGATGAAAGAGATCGCCAAACTTTCGATAGGACCGGGGATCTTTAACATCAACGAACCGGTAATCTTCGGTATGCCGATCATGCTTAATCCCATTCTCGCTATTCCTTTCATCATCACGCCGCTGGTAACTGGCAGTATCGGTTATTTTGCGACGGTGACCGGTTTTGCGGGCAAAGCCGTGGTGATGGTGCCGTGGACTACGCCGCCGCTGATTAACGCCTGGCTGTCGACGGCCGGATCGATGGGGGCAGTGGTCACTCAGCTTATCTGTATTGTGGTTGCGGTGCTGATCTATCTGCCGTTCGTCAAAATTGCTTCCCGTCGCGCAGAGATCTCCGAGCGGTTGGCAGAGAAATCCCCCGCTACCGATACCCTGTGAGGACGCTATGAGCATAAAACGGATGACTATCCCACAGGACTTTATCCTGGGCGCGGCGGCTTCGGCCTGGCAAACGGAAGGCTGGAGCGGCAAGAAAGAAGGCCAGGATTCATGGCCAGATCTTTGGTACAAGAACGATCGCCATGTCTGGCATAACGGCTATGGCCCGGCGATTGCGACCGATTTTATCAACCGCTTCCGTGAAGATGTACAGCTGATGAAGCTGGCAGGTTTGACCCACTACCGTACCTCGATTAACTGGTCGCGCTTTCTGGTCGACTATGAAACGGTAACGGTAGATGAAGAATACGCAGCCTACTATGACCAACTGTTCGACGAGATGTTGGCTAACGGAATTGAGCCAATGATTTGCCTGGAACACTACGAGCTGCCGGGCTATCTGCTGGAGCAATACGGTGGCTGGGCCAGCAAAAAGGTGGTTGAGCTGTACATTCGCTATGTTGAACAGGTCTTTGCTCGCTACCACCATAAAGTGACGCGCTGGTTCACCTTTAATGAGCCGATTGTGGTGCAAACTCGCGTCTATCTTGATGCGCTGCGCTGGCCGTATGAACAAAATACCGCGACCTGGATGCAATGGAACCACCACAAAGTGTTGGCAACGGCCAAAGTGGTTCAACTGTTCCGCGCGAAAGGTTATCGGGGCACGGTGGGCTGTATTCTCAATCCGGAAGTGACCTATCCGCGTTCTAGCGCCGCGCACGACAGGCGTGCTGCGGAGATTTACGACCTGTTCTATAACCGTGTTTTCCTCGATCCTTTCGTACACGGTGCCTATCCGCAGGAGCTATTCACGCTGCTGGAGAAACACGGCGTGGCCTGGGACTACAGCGCCGAAGAATTGGCGATCATCCGCGATAACACTGTCGATGAGTTGGGGATTAATCTTTACTATCCGCACCGGGTAAAAGCGCCATCGCGAGCGTGGCATCCCGACACGCCGTTCCACCCGGCCTGGTACTACGAGCCCTTCGAACTTCCCGGCAGGAAGATGAATAACTCCCGCGGCTGGGAGATTTATCCACGCATTGTTTACGATATGGCGATGCGGATAAAGAACGACTACCGCAATATTCCGTGGTTTGTTGCCGAAAGCGGAATGGGCGTGGAGAACGAAGGTCAGTTCCGTAACGCCGACGGCGTGATTGCCGATGATTATCGAATTCGTTTTATCAGCGAGCATTTATGGCAAACGTTGCGGGCGCGGGAAGATGGCGCTAACTGCCATGGCTATATGTTGTGGGCCTTTACCGACAACGTCTCGCCGATGAATGCGTTTAAAAATCGCTACGGGCTGATTGAGATTGATCTGCAAAATGACCGCGCGCGCCGTCCTAAAGCCTCAGCCAACTGGTTCCGCCAGCTGCGCGAAAGCCGCGAACTGACTGTGGATATCGATGATGAGTGGCGCTAAATTTTGCTAAGATAGCGGCGGAATAAGCTTAACGTACAGGTGATATCGTGGAGAAGGCAACCGTCCCGCCGGAAAAGAAGCCGTATCAGGAGATTGGCGAAGATTTGCGCGCTCAGATAATGCAGGGGCGCTATCCCGTCGGGTCACGCCTGCCACCGGAGCGCAATATCGCTGAAACTTATGGCGTCAGCCGAACTATCGTGCGTGAAGCTTTGCTGATGCTGGAACTGCAGGGCACGGTCGATATTCGTCAGGGCTCCGGCGTTTACGTCATGCGTGTCCCGCAGGAGGATGATGGCGAAGAAGAGCAGATGCTCAGCAGCGACGTCGGGCCGTTTGAAATTTTGCAGGCGCGACAGCTGCTGGAAAGCAACATCGCGGCCTTTGCCGCCAAAATGGCGACCCGTGCGGATATCGATAACCTCAAGCAGATTATCGAACGGGAGCAGCGTGCGATCGCCATGAATGATACCAGCCAGGACAACAGCCGCCTGTTCCATCTAGTGCTAGCTGGGGCGACGCAAAACCAGATGTTGCTGGCGACCATCGAACGCGTCTGGCTGCAGATGGACAGCAGCCCGCTGTGGCAGCAGTTTAATGTGCATATCGCCAGTCGCGCCTATCGCCTGAAATGGCTTGGTGACCGGCAAACCATTCTTGCTGCGCTACGCCGTCGAGATGTGATGGGGGCCTGGCAGGCGACGTGGCAGCATCTGGAAAATGTCAAAAATAGCCTGTTGGAGCTTTCCGACGAAGATGCGCCGGATTTCGACGGCTATCTGTTTGAGTCGGTGCCTATCTTCCAGGGAAAACAGCTGTGATTATCCAGCCGCTCTACGCTGCTCCGCAGCATGCGGGACAAGTCAGCCGCTGGCTGTGGCAGGAATTTGGTGAAGGGCTATCGGCCACGTTTTTTGCAAGTATCATTCATCACAGCATGACGCCAGACGCGCTGCCGATAACGTTTGTGGCGACCGAGGGTGACAGGCTGCTGGGGACGGTAGGGCTTTGGCGCTGTGATCTCATTACCCGTCAGGATCTGTGGCCGTGGATGGCGGCGCTCTATGTCGATGAATCCGCGCGCGGGCGTGGTTTAGCCGGCGAGTTACAGCTGCACGTCAAAGAATATGCCCAAGGGCTGGGCTTTGATGCGCTGTATCTCTATTCGGCCTGTCGTGATTTTTATGAGCGATTTGGCTGGCAGTATATCGGTGATGGCCTGGATTACCCGGACACCACCGTGCATCTGTATCGTTACGATTTTGGCGTATCGGCTGGCGTAATCACTGAATGACGGCGCACCAGCGTTGGGCTAAACAGGTGAGTAATATCCGGTAGAGGGCGTTTTTCCGCCAGTGCCAGCGCCAACTCAGCCGCCTGAGTTGCCATAGTGACAATCGGGTAGCGAATGGTGGTTAAACGCGGACGCACATAGCGCGACACCAGTACGTCATCAAACCCCATCAGCGAAATTTCCTGCGGTACATCAATGCCATTATCATTGAGCACGCCCATGGCCCCTGCTGCCATCGAATCGTTATAGCAGGCTACTGCGGTAAACTGTTTACCGCGGCCCAGCAGTTCGGTCATCGCCAGTTCGCCGCCGCTCTCGTCCGGTTCAGCAAAAGTCACCAATCGGTCGTTACACGGTAGACCGTGTTCTCTTAACGCATCGTAATAGCCCTGCAGGCGGTCTTCCGCATCTGAAATCGCGTGGTTAGAGCAAATATAGCCGATACGGGTATGCCCTTGTTGAATCAGGTGACGAGTCGCTAGCCAGGCGCCGTAGCGGTCATCCAGCGCCACGCAGCGTTTTTCAAAACCGGGCAGAATGCGGTTGATTAACACCATGCCGGGGATTTGCTTCATCAACCCGGCCAGTTCGGCATCGGGAATAAGCTTGGCGTGGACGACGAGCGCCGCGCAGCGATGGCGGATCAGTTGTTCAATGGCCTGACGCTCTTTCTCTTCATTATGGTAGCCGTTGCCAATCAGCAGGAAATTGCCGGTGTTATAGGCGACTTGCTCCACGGCTTTCACCATGGCGCCAAAAAAAGGATCGGATACATCACCCACCACCAAACCTACGGTTTCCGTTGACTGCTGCGCCAGCGCGCGTGCGTTAGCATTAGGATGGTAGTTCAATGACTCCATGGCAGAGTTGACGGCCTGACGTGAAGCATCGCTGGCTTTGGGGGAGTTGTTGATGACGCGAGATACGGTTGCGACGGAAACGCCTGCAAGCCGTGCCACATCCTTTATTGTCGCCATAATATGCCTTCATGTTCTTTCGGTGGGTAAACGTTTACACCATAACAGTGTTACGGAAATCCCTGTTGTATTCAAGGATGACTCTGTGGGGAAATGCACAATATTGAGGCGTCGGTGACGTTTTTTTAGTGCGTTACACTGCGGTTATGCAAGCAAAAGGGAATATTCAAATGTTTGCTTACACTTTGCGAAACGCTGTTGCGAATGTCTGCTGGAGCACCTGGGATGCGAATTGATAATCTGACTCTCCCAGAGGTATTGATAGGTGAAGTCGGCCCTAAAGGTTGATCACTTGATTACACCAACCTGCGCAGATGCGCAGGTTTTTTTTTACCCGTCTCTCGTCCTGTAACAGTTCTCGATAATCGCAATACCTCGTTGCACTTACGCTCACTCTCTTGCGCTTTTTCGCTGGTTGCCCGCGGCGCTGAAAGAGACAATTGTGGTCCCAGAGGTATTGATTGGTGAATGTTTTAATGTGTGCTTTGCACACGCCATCACTTACACCGACCTGCGCAGATGCGCAGGTTTTTTTTTGCCTCCGCCGGCCCGTTTGCTGCATTTCCCCAGTTTTCTCGTGTACCCTGAAATGACAAAACGACGACAAATGGAGTTGATATGCTTCTGGGGTTCTTTCGACAGATTTTTAAGGTGTTATTCCGTGTAAGGATGACCGGCAACACCGACTCGCTTCGTCAGCCAAAAGTGCTGATCACGCCTAATCACGTTTCATTCCTTGATGGCGTCCTACTGGCGCTGTTTCTCCCTGTTCGCCCCGTGTTTGCCGTTTACAGCTCGATTTCTGAAAAATGGTTTATGCGCTGGCTAGCACCAATTATCGATTTTGTGCCGCTTGATCCGACAAAACCGATGTCAATCAAACACCTGGTTCGCTTGATTGAGAAGGGCCGTCCAGTGGTGATTTTCCCCGAAGGGCGCATTTCGGTTTCCGGCTCGTTGATGAAAATTTATGACGGCGCGGCCTTTGTGGCGGCGAAGTCCGGGGCCACGATTATCCCGGTGCGTATCGAAGGGGCGGAGCTGACCTATTTCAGTCGTCTGAAAGGGCTGGTAAAACGCCGGTTATTCCCCCGCATCCAACTGCACCTGTTACCGCCTACGACGCTGCCGATGCCGGAAGCGCCGCGTGCCCGTGACCGCCGTAAGATTGCCGGTGAGATGCTGCATCAAATTATGATGGAAGCGCGGATGGCGGTGCGTCCGCGCGAAACGCTGTATGAATCGCTGCTGTCGGCAATGCGTCGTTACGGCGAGAAAAAAACGTGCATAGAAGACATTAACTTCCAGCCGGACAACTATCGAAAATTACTGACTAAAACGCTGTTTGTGGCGCGAATTCTGGAAAAATACAGCCAGAAGGGCGAAAAGATCGGTTTAATGCTGCCCAATGCTGGTATCAGTGCAGCGGTGATTTTTGGTGCCATTGCTCGCGGGCGCATCCCGGCAATGATGAACTACACGGCTGGCGTGAAAGGGCTCACCAGCGCTATCACTGCGGCGCAGATTGGCACCATTTTCACCTCCCGTACCTTCCTTGATAAAGGCAAACTCTGGTATCTGACCGAGCAGTTGACCCAGGTGCGCTGGGTATTCCTCGAAGATTTAAAAGGCGACGTGACCACCGCCGATAAGCTGTGGATTTTCTCCCGCGTGCTGATGCCGCATCTGGCGCAGGTCGCTCAGAAACCGGAAGACCCGGCGATTGTGCTCTTTACCTCCGGCTCAGAAGGCCATCCAAAAGGCGTCGTACACAGCCATAAAAGTATTCTGGCCAACGTCGAGCAGATTAAAACCATCGCCGACTTCACCGCCAACGACCGCTTTATGTCGGCACTGCCGCTGTTCCATTCATTTGGGCTGACGGTCGGGCTGTTCACCCCGTTATTGACCGGCGCGGAAGTGTTTCTCTATCCAAGCCCGCTGCATTATCGCGTCGTGCCGGAGCTGGTCTATGACCGTAACTGCACCGTCCTGTTTGGTACGTCAACGTTCCTGGGTAACTATGCTCGCTTCGCCAACCCGTACGATTTCTATCGTCTACGCTATGTGGTGGCCGGGGCGGAAAAGCTCCAGCAGAGTACGAAAGAGCTGTGGCAGGACAAATTTGGCCTGCGCATTCTGGAAGGCTACGGCGTGACGGAATGTGCGCCGGTGGTCTCCATTAACGTGCCGATGGCGGCGAAACCGGGCACGGTCGGCCGTATTCTGCCGGGGATGGATGCAAGGCTTCTGGAAATTCCAGGTATCGAGAAGGGCGGACGCCTGCAGGTGAAAGGGCCGAACGTGATGTCAGGCTATCTGCGCGTTGAAAACCCAGGCGTGCTGGAAGTGCCGACGGCGGAAAATCAGCACGGAGAGTTGGAAACTGGCTGGTATGACACCGGCGATATCGTGGCTTTTGACGCGCAGGGGTTTGTGCAAATTCAAGGCCGTGCCAAACGTTTCGCCAAAATCGCCGGCGAGATGGTTTCGCTGGAGATGGTTGAGCTGATGGCGCTAGGCGTATCGCCGGATAAAATGCACGGCACGGCGGTGAAAACGGATGCCAGCAAAGGCGAGGCGCTGGTGCTATTTACCACCGATAATGAACTGACCCGCGAGAGGCTTCTGCAGTATGCCCGGGCAAACGGCGTACCTGAGCTGGCGGTTCCTCGCGATATCCGCTATCTGAAACAGCTGCCTCTTTTGGGCAGCGGTAAACCGGATTTCGTTACCCTTAAAAGTATGGTTGCAGAGACGGAACACCCGAATGAGTGAGTCAGTACACACTAACCCATCTATTTGGTCGAAAGGCATGATGGCGGTTATTTTTGCCCAGTTCCTCTCGGCTTTTGGCGACAACGCGCTGCTGTTTGCGACTTTAGCGCTGATGAAGCTGCAGTTCTACCCGGACTGGAGCCAGCCGGTGCTGCAGATGGTGTTTGTGGGTGCTTACATCATTTTTGCACCGTTCGTCGGCCAGGTGGCGGACAGCTTTGGCAAGGGCCGGGTCATGATGTTTGCCAACGGCCTGAAGCTGGTGGGCGCAGCGACAATTTGCGTGGGGATTAACCCGTTTGTCGGCTATACGCTGGTGGGGATTGGCGCAGCTGCCTATTCCCCGGCGAAATACGGCATTTTGGGGGAAATCACCACCGGCGATAAGCTGGTCAAGGCCAACGGCCTGATGGAGGCCTCGACGATTGCAGCGATTCTACTGGGCTCGGTGGCTGGCGGGATTGTTGCTGACATGAGCGTGGTGGGCGCGCTGGCGCTTTGCGCTATCGTGTACGGTGGCGCAGTGGTGGCGAATATCTTTATTCCCAAGCTGCCTGCGGCACGCCCTGGGCAGTCCTGGCGTTTTCGTCCAATGACCGCCAGTTTTTTCAACGCCTGCAACGAGCTGTGGAACAACAGTGAAACGCGGTTCTCACTGCTTGGCACCAGCCTGTTCTGGGGCGCAGGCGTGACCCTGCGTTTCCTGCTGGTGCTGTGGGTGCCGCTGGTGCTGGGATTAACCGATAACGCCACGCCAACCTATCTCAATGCCATGGTTGCCGTCGGGATTGTGGTGGGGGCTGGCGCCGCGGCGAAGCTAGTGACGCTGGAAACTGTGGCCCGCTGCATGCCTGCGGGCGTGCTCATTGGCGTAGTGGTGGCGATTTTTGCCCTACAACATGCCATTCTGCCGGCCTACGTTCTGCTGTTTATCATTGGTATCTGCGGTGGCTTCTTTATCGTGCCGCTCAATGCGCTGCTGCAGGATCGCGGTAAGCACACCGTGGGATCTGGTAACGCGATTGCGGTGCAGAATCTCGGCGAGAACAGCGCGATGCTGATTATGCTGGGATTGTATTCATTGGCGGTAGCGGTGGGCATTCCGGTGGTCGGCGTCGGCGTGGGCTTCGGGGTGCTGTTTGCGCTAGCCATTATTGTGCTGTGGCTGTGGGGAAAACGGCGCTAGCGGTTGTCGCCACAATAGAAAAACTCAGGGGCGCCATTGCGCCCCTGAAACGTTACGGTGCCGGATAGGTATAAACCTGATGCACCGCTTCAATTTCCGCCAATACCTCTTCGCTTAGCTCCAGATGCAAACTCTCAACGTTGGTTTTGAGCTGCTCCATGGTGGTCGCCCCTAAAAGCGTGCTGGCGACAAACGGCTGACGACGTACGAAAGACAGCGCCATCTGTGCCGGATCAAGGCTATGACGCTTGGCGATATCGACGTAGGCCGCGACCGCTTTTTGCGTCTGCTCACCACTGTAGCGGGTGAAACGGCTAAACAGCGTATTGCGGGCTCCGGCTGGCTTCGCGCCGTTGAGATATTTGCCGGTCAGCGTGCCGAACGCCAGACAGGAATAAGCCAGCAGCTCCACGCCTTCAAACTGGCTGACTTCCGCCAGCGCCACTTCGTAGCTGCGGTTCACCAGGCTGTACGGGTTCTGGATAGTGACAATGCGCGGCAGGTCGTGTTTGTCCGCCAGATGCAGATAGCGCATCACGCCAAATGCCGTTTCGTTTGAGACACCGATATAGCGAATTTTACCCGCGCGCTGGTACTCGGTGAGTGCTTCCAGCGTTTCCAGCAGTGAAACCACCGGCGCCGAATCGGCCCAGGCGTAGCCCAGCTTGCCAAAGCAGTTGGTTGGGCGCTGCGGCCAGTGCACCTGATACAGATCGAGATAGTCGGTCTGCAGACGCTTTAAGCTGTTGTTCAGCGCATCGCGAATGTTTTTACGGTCAAGCGCCTGATTAGGACGGATGCCGCTGTCGTTATTACGCGTCGGCCCGCTGACCTTTGAGGCAATCACCAGCTTTTCGCGGTTGCCGTGTTTGGCAAGCCAGTTACCAACGTAGGTTTCAGTCAGCCCCTGGGTTTCCGGGCGCGGCGGGACGGGGTACATTTCAGCGACATCAATCAGATTGATGCCCTGGCTTACGGCGTAATCAAGCTGTGCATGGGCGTCGGCTTCGCTATTCTGTTCACCAAACGTCATTGTGCCCAGCCCAAGAGTGCTTATCTCAAGCGAGCTGTGGGGGATACGGTGGTACTGCATAAGCCGGCTTCCTTTTATCAACAGCGTCAGGAAAGAGTCCTGACAAAGGAATATCAAAATGGCAGAGGGGAAGAAAAAGGGGAAGTAAAAAATTAAAAAGGCCAGCTGGCGGCTGACCTATACACAAAATAATTCGAGTTGCAGGAAGGCGGCAAGTGAGAGAATCCCGATGTGCTTACTCGAGTAAGTGATTCGGGTGAGCAAACGCTGCCAACGCGCATGCAACCTGGAGTATGACGAATGTATACGTTTATCGTTTAATGATTTGCGATACGTCGTCACGGTTGATCTGCATCTGATTACCCTGCTGATCTTCATAGCTGATAAGGCCCGTGTCGTCATCAACTTCTGGTTTACCATCCGTAAGAATCATACGGCCATCTTTGGTCGCCATGACGTAATCGCTGCTACAGCCGGAAACTGCGAAAGCTAAACCCACTGCGGAAATCAATACTGCCCATTTTGTCATCGTTATCCCCTCCATCACCGCACTCTCAATAGTCTAGTAATAACCGACTCAGAGAACAGCATAAAGCAGGAAAATCTTAAAAAAATCAGACATGGCCCCCAAAAGGAGGCCATCGGTAGCAGATTACAGTGGGTTTTTCTTGTTTCTCAGGAGATTGAGGCTTTCAACCGAGATGGAGAAGAACATCGCGAAGTAGATGTAGCCTTTCGGTACGTGCACGTCGAAGCTTTCCAGAATGAGCGTAAAGCCGACCAGTATCAGGAACGACAGGGCCAGCATCTTCACGGAGGGATGGCGATCAACAAATTCGCCGATCGAACGCGCGGCAAACATCATCACACCCACCGCAATCACCACGGCCGCCATCATGATGAACAGATGGTCAGAGAGGCCAACGGCGGTGATGACCGAATCGAGGCTGAAGATGATATCCAGCAGCATAATCTGCACAATAGCGCCGATAAAGGAGTGTACGTTGGTCTTAATGCTCTCTTCATCACCTTCAATCGACTCGTGAATTTCCTTACTGGCTTTCCAAATAAGGAATAATCCCCCAAGTAGCAAAATCAGGTCGCGAATAGAGATGGCCTGATCGAACACGGTGAACAGCGGATTGGTCAGTTTGACGACCCAGGCGATGGAGGCCAGCAGCGCCAGACGCATAATCATCGCCCCCATTAACCCAATTCGACGGGCGTGGGCGCGTTGGGCAGTAGGGAGCTTAGCGACAACCAGAGAGAGGAAAATAATATTATCGATTCCCAGAACTATCTCTAACAGCGTCAGAGTGCCGAGCGCGAGCCAGGCGTTGGGGTCGGTGATCCATGCAAATAACATTAGATAAGTCCTGCCAAAAAAACGAAGCGTTAATTGATGTACGTTGAATGTCTACTCAGCGGGACGCAGGCAAGGCTCACCCCAGAAACGGATCCCTGTCGAGACGGGGGAAAGCAAAGGAAAACCGGCGAATTTACGATGAATAGCTGGAGTGATTATAAGCCCGCAGCGCGACAGGACAAAAAATTAATGCACTTAAGGCATAAAGTGACGGGCCAGTAGGGCGGCGGTAAAATTCTTCTTCAGGTAGAAACCGCGCGGAAGCGTCATGATGCGTTCGCCCTTCGCCCCGATGGCTTCGGTCAATGCTTTGCTGTTTGCCGCCTTCGGGCGCAGTTGCAGCACTTCGCCGTGGCGCGCGGTAATCCGTTCGACCTGACCTAGCACGATAAGATCCATCAGCTCCTCCCAGTCCATCCTGAGCTGGTGCTCCTCGTCAGCGCTTGGCGTCCATAGAAGAGGAGAACCGACCCGACGTTCTGAAAGTGGAATTGCCCGCTCGCCTTCAACAGGGATCCACAGCACCCGTTTGAGCTTGTGGCGAACGTGGCTGTTCTCCCAGGTGACGCCAGAGTTACCGGTCAGCGGGGCAACGCAAACAAACGTGGTCTCCAGCGGACGGCCCAGGGCATCAATGGGGATAGTTTTTAATTCAACCCCTAGCGCGGCAAAATCCTGCTCGGGTTTGCTGCCGGCACTTGCGCCGAGCCAGATTTCCAGCAGGATGCCAATCCAGCCTTTGTCTCGCTTTAAATCCTTCGGTGCCACCATACCTGCCATCGCCGCCAGTTCACCCAGCGAATAGCCTGCCAGGCGCTGCGCCTGAGCGAGCAGTTCGGCCTGCGTTTTCGGTGAGGAAGGGAGTGGAGCAAGGGTAGACATCATAACGCGCCTTTCGCTTAAAAAATGAACGGTAAATTCACCGGGTGTGGACAGAGTTTAACTTTTTCTGGGTAAATATGACAACGTAATGATTAGTATGGTGTTTTTTTAATTATTCACGGGTAAAAAACGGCGAAAAAAAAGGTTTTCCAAATCTGGTCACTGACAATGAACAGGATCTTACACCATGTTATCCACAGAAAAGTGGGATAACTGGGGAAAAGCCCCACTACTGTTTCAATTTACAGCCTTGACGTGCGACGAAAATCGAATTTTTGCACAAAAGGTGTCTAAGATGTTGGCACAATCTGTGGATAAAACCGACGTTGCTCGATCTTTCATCAATGGAAGGATCGCCTATGTGACGATCATCACGTTATAGCATCATCCTGGCGTATGAATACTAATAACATAATGAAAAATAGCGTTTTACTGAAACCGCCAGGCGTGCGATTATTCAGAGTACTCTGGGTTTTCCCTGGGTAAACCCCCACTTCTTCACAACTCTATCCACAGAAAAAGTGAATAAAATCGGTCGTTGTCACGCTTTGCTGTTTATAACTCTGATGATTACTGTGAGTTATTCAAATGTTATTCGTGATGAGGCAGTGCAATAGAGTGGTTTACCGTTTCCAGCGAGTGTGAAACAATCATTCACATTGAAGCTTATTTTGAGGTAGTCCGGTGATTGATGACGATGGCTACCGCCCAAATGTTGGTATTGTAATTTGCAATCGTCAGGGTCAGGTTATGTGGGCCCGGCGCTATGGTCAGCACTCCTGGCAATTCCCGCAAGGGGGCATAAACCCCGGTGAGACAGCAGAACAGGCGATGTATCGGGAACTGTTCGAAGAAGTAGGATTAAGCCGTAAGGATGTACGGATCCTCGCTTCGACCCGAAACTGGTTGCGTTACAAGTTACCAAAACGTTTGGTGCGTTGGGACACTAAGCCGGTTTGTATCGGCCAGAAGCAAAAGTGGTTTCTCTTGCAGTTGATCGGCAATGACGCGGATATCAATATGCAGACCAGCAGCACGCCGGAATTTGATGGCTGGCGCTGGGTGAGTTACTGGTATCCGGTGCGCCAGGTCGTTTCGTTTAAACGCGACGTCTACCGCCGGGTGATGAAAGAGTTCGCCAGTGTAGTCATGGCGCTTGCGGAGAGCGCGCCAAAACCGCAGCCCGCGCCTGCTTATCGACGCAAAAGAGGTTAAGCCACGCACATTATGCTCACTCGCTTACGCGAAATTGTTGAGAAGGTCGCGAGTGCGCCTCGGCTGAACGAGGCGCTGGATATTCTGGTTACCGATGTCTGCCAGGCAATGGAGACAGAGGTTTGCTCAGTCTATCTTGCCGACAACGATCGACGCTGCTTCTACCTGATGGCGACCCGCGGCCTCAAAAAACCGCGCGGTCGTACCATCACGCTCGCCTTTGATGAAGGCATCGTTGGCCTGGTTGGCCGCCTGGCTGAACCTATCAACCTCGCTGATGCGCAAAAACACCCCAGCTATAAATACATTCCTTCGGTAAAAGAAGAGCGTTTCCGCGCTTTCCTTGGCGTGCCGATCATTCAGCGTCGCCAGCTTTTAGGCGTACTGGTGGTACAGCAGCGTGAACTGCGACAGTTTGATGAAAGTGAAGAATCTTTCCTCGTGACTCTGGCCACGCAGATGGCGGCCATTCTTTCGTTGTCTCAGCTCACTGCGTTATTCGGGCAGTACCGCCAGACGCGCGTACGTGCGTTGCCTGCCTCGCCGGGCGTGGCGATTGCCGAAGGTTGGATGGATGCGACGTTGCCGCTGATGGAGCAGGTGTATGAAGCGTCATCGCTCGACACCGCGCTTGAGCGTGAACGCCTGACCGGCGCGCTGGAAGAAGCCGCCAACGAATTTCGTCGCTACAGCAAACGTTTTGCCGCCGGTGCGCAAAAAGAGATGGCGGCTATTTTCGATCTCTACTCGCATCTATTATCCGACGCCAGCTTGCGCCGCGAACTGTTTGCCGAAGTTGACAAAGGCGCGGTGGCGGAATGGGCGGTGAAGAAGATCGTCGAGAAATTTGCTGAGCAGTTTGCTGCATTGCGCGATGGTTACCTGAAAGAGCGTGCCGGCGATCTCCGCACGCTGGGCCAGCGCTTGCTGTTCCATCTCGATGACACCACCACCGGGGCTAATGCCTGGCCGGAACGCTTTATCCTGGTGGCAGATGAACTCTCTGCCGCCACGCTTGCTGAACTGCCGCAGGATCGTTTAGCGGGTGTCGTCGTTCGCGATGGTGCCGCTAACTCCCATGCGGCGATCATGGTGCGCGCGCTGGGCATTCCGACCGTTATGGGCGCAGATATTCAGCCGTCAATCCTTCATGGGCGCACGCTGGTGGTGGATGGCTATCGCGGTGAACTGCTGGTTGATCCGGAACAGATCCTCATTCAGGAATATCAGCGCCTCATCAGCGAAGAGAATGAACTCAGCCGCCTGGCGGAAGGGGACGTCGATCGCCCTGCCGAGCTGAAAAGCGGTGAGCGGGTCAAAGTGATGCTCAACGCGGGCCTAAGCCCTGAGCACGAGCAAATGCTGGGGCGCCGTATTGACGGCATCGGCCTGTACCGCACTGAAATACCTTTTATGCTGCAAAGCGGCTTCCCTTCCGAAGAGGAGCAGGTGGCGCAGTATCAGGGCATGCTGCAAATGTTTAACGACAAGCCGGTCACGCTGCGTACGCTGGACGTGGGCGCAGACAAGCAGCTGCCGTATATGCCGATTAGTGAAGAGAATCCGTGCCTTGGCTGGCGCGGTATCCGCATTACGCTCGACCAGCCGGAGATCTTCCTGGTTCAAGTGCGGGCTATGCTGCGTGCTAATGCCGCCACCGGTAATTTAAGTATTCTGCTGCCGATGATCACCAGCCTCGAAGAGGTGGATGAGGCTCGTCGGCTTATCGATCGTGCCGGTCGTGAAGTGGAAGAGATGATCGGTTATGCCATTCCGAAGCCGCGTCTGGGGATCATGCTGGAAGTGCCGTCGATGGTGTTTATGCTGCCAAATCTGGCAAACCGCATCGATTTTATCTCGGTTGGCACCAACGACCTGACCCAATATGTTCTGGCAGTGGATCGCAACAATACTCGGGTGGCGAGCATTTACGACAGTCTGCACCCTGGCATGATTCGCGTGCTGTCGATGATAGTCCAGGAAACGGAGCGCTACGGTATCGATCTGCGCCTGTGCGGTGAAATGGCGGGTGACCCGATGTGCGTCACGATTCTGATTGGCCTGGGCTTCCGTCACCTGTCGATGAACGGTCGTTCAGTGGCTCGTGTGAAATACCTGCTACGTCATATCGACCTGCAGGATGCGCAAACGCTGGCGCAGCGCAGTCTCGAAGCGCAGATGGCGACCGAAGTGCGTCATCAGGTAGCGGCGTTTATGGAACGTCGCGGTCTCGGCGGCCTGATTCGCGGCGGTCTCTAACGATTCCCTCTCCCCATGGGAGAGCGGAGTCTGCGCGCTATACATATCTTTTACATCTTCCACGCATCATCTCTCATCCCCCTTGTGCTATTATTCGCACCTTTGGAGCGTCTGAAGCCTTCGGCGCGCATCTCTACCGCTGTCCACTTTCGGCGGAATAACAAGCATTTGTGGTGACAGATGAATAGTGGTTATCTGCGTTTCCCGGACATTGATCCGGTAATTTTTTCCATTGGACCGGTCTCCCTGCATTGGTACGGCATGATGTACCTTGTGGGCTTTATCTTTGCAATGTGGCTGGCTACGCGTCGCGCGAATCGCCCGAACAGCGGCTGGACCAAAAACGAAGTTGAAAACCTGCTGTATGCGGGCTTCCTCGGGGTCTTCCTCGGCGGGCGCATCGGCTACGTCATGTTCTACAACTTTGACCTGTTCTTGCAAGATCCGCTCTATCTGTTCCGCGTTTGGGACGGCGGGATGTCCTTCCACGGCGGCCTGATTGGGGTGATCGTGGTGATGATTATCTTCGCCAAACGCACCAAGCGTACCTTCTTCCAGGTCTCCGATTTCATCGCGCCGCTGATTCCGTTTGGCTTAGGCTGCGGCCGTCTGGGCAACTTTATCAACGGTGAACTGTGGGGCCGCGTTGACCCGAGCTTCCACTACACCATGTTGTTCCCGGGCTCTCGCGCGGAAGATATCGCGCTGCTGCCATCTCACCCAGAATGGCAAACCCTGTTTGATACCTATGGCTCGCTGCCACGTCATGCGTCTCAGCTCTATGAGCTGGCGCTGGAAGGCATCGTACTGTTCCTGATCCTGAACTTCTTTATTCGCAAGCCGCGCCCGGCGGGCTCGGTCTCCGGCCTGTTCCTGATTGGTTACGGTATGTTCCGTATCATCTGCGAATTCTTCCGCCAGCCGGATGCGCAGTTCACCGGCGAATGGGTTCAGTTCATCAGCATGGGGCAAATCCTTTCCGTACCGATGGTTCTTGCGGGTATCATTATGATGGTCTGGGCGTTTCGCCGTCCGCAGAAACAGATTTCCTGAGGAAGCATGAAACAGTATCTCGAACTGATGCAAAAGGTGCTCGATGAGGGCACTCCGAAGAATGACCGCACCGGTACCGGTACGATCTCTATTTTTGGCCACCAGATGCGCTTTAACCTGAAAGATGGTTTCCCGCTGGTGACCACCAAGCGCTGCCATTTGCGTTCTATCATCCATGAACTGCTGTGGTTCCTGCAGGGCGATACCAACATCGCCTACCTGAAGGAAAACAACGTCAGTATCTGGGACGAATGGGCTGATGAAAATGGCAACCTGGGCCCGGTATACGGTAAACAGTGGCGTGCATGGCCGACGCCGGATGGCCGTCATATCGACCAGATCACCACCGTCGTCAATCAGCTGAAAAATGATCCGGACTCGCGCCGCATTATCGTTTCTGCCTGGAACGTCGGCGAGCTGGACAAAATGGCGCTGGCGCCGTGCCACGCTTTCTTCCAGTTCTACGTAGCGGACGGCAAGCTTTCCTGCCAGCTCTACCAGCGCTCCTGCGATGTGTTCCTCGGCCTGCCGTTTAACATCGCCAGCTACGCATTGCTGGTACACATGATGGCGCAGCAGTGTGACCTGGAAGTGGGTGATTTCGTCTGGACCGGTGGCGATACCCACCTGTACAGCAACCACATGGAGCAGACTGCGCTACAGTTAACGCGTGAACCGCGTGCGCTGCCGAAGCTGGTGATTAAGCGTAAACCAGAGTCAATTTTTGACTACCGCTTTGATGACTTCGAAATTGAAGGCTACGACCCGCATCCGGGTATCAAAGCACCGGTCGCGATTTAACCGAGCAAGCACTATCAACCGGCGCACTTTGCGCCGGTTTTTTTATGTCTGTAGAACGGGCTAGCGAAAGCGGGCTTCTGTATTATTTTGCGTAGCGGATTCCAGGTTGAATCAGCCTTTACAGCAACTCTGACTTCTTGTTCCGTCACGCCACGTGAAAATGAAATCCTTCTCTCGAGTGACAATCCTTCTCTCGACATACTCATCGTCATGAACAGACAACGTGGTTTTACCCTGATAGAAACGTTGGTGGCGATGGCTTTAGTGCTCATCCTCTGCGTATCCGGCCTTTACGGTTGGCAAAGCTGGCAGCAATCGCAGCGGCTATGGCAAACCGCCAGCGCGCTACGGGAATATATGCTTTATCTGCGAAGCGATGCCAACTGGCACAACGTTGACCGACGGCTGCGGGTTAACCGACAGGGAGCCGGCTGGTGCCTGGTGGCTGATGATGTGGTGCAAGCAGGATGTCCTTCGGGAAACCCTGCCGTTTTTCGCCCGCTGTGGGCTGAAGTGTCTGTCAGCAACATCACCCCTAATTTGGCCTTTTTTGGCCTGCGTAATACCGCCTGGGCGGGGAGTGTCACGCTCGCAAGTGCAGCGGGCCGCTGGAGCGTAGTGGTTTCTGGCTGGGGGCGAGTTCGTTTGTGTGAGGCGACACTATGTTAATGCGCGGTTTTACATTACTGGAGGTCCTGATTGCCATGGCGATTAGCAGTATTTTGCTATTGGGTGCCTCTCGTTTTTTACCCGCCTTACAGTTTGGCATTATGCAGCAGATGCGCCAGCAGGCGCTGGAGGAGGACCTCTGGCAGCAGATTTTTACGGTAGCAAAGCATCTGCAGCGCGCAGGATACTGTGCGGGAGATGGATGTGGCAGCGAGCCTCTGTATCTCGCGGCAAATGGTGAGTGCCTCATTGCTCGCTGGGATGCTAATAGCAATGGCCGCTGGGAAACAGTACCTGCCGATGATGCCGATAGCATTGGTTTTCGCCTTAAATCGGGGATGCTAGAAACACAGCGTGGCGCGGCGAACTGTGAGGGCAATGGCTGGTACAAAATGAGTGACCCTGCGAGCATGACCATTACCCGTTTTCAGGTTATCCGCAATGCGCACAGCGGTTTCCCTCCAGAGTTTTTCCTTACGCTGTCGGCGACTAGCGAGAGGGGTGAGTCGGCGAACGCGCAGTACAGCGTGACGGGCTATAACCAATGAACCGGGAGCGGGGCGTCTCTTCGCTGGCGATGGTGTTAATGCTCTTGCTATTGGGAAGCCTGATGTTGCAAGGGCTAAATCAGGTGCAGCGACAGCAGCTAGCCATGGTCAATGACGAAACCCGTGCGCTTCGAAAAACGGCGATCGTTCACTCTGCGCTCCAGTGGGGAAAAGTGCAGCCATGGTCTGTGGCTGTAGGGCTGCAGTGTCTGAACTACGACGAAACCAGTCGGGTTTGTTTGCGCTTTTTCGTTGATGGTACCGTGCTGTTGATTGCGCAAAGTGAAGGGCTAAGGCTCTGGCAATCGGGTTTGAGGGCCACAGGCAAGCTTCATTTTTCAGCACATGGCTGGAGTGATTTTTGCCCCTTAAAGGAGGTGGCGTTATGTCAGCCACAGTAAAATCGCGCGGTTTCAGTCTGCCCGAAGTGATGTTGGCGATGTTTCTGATGGTCAGCGTGGTGACGGCGCTGGGCGGTTATTATCGTGGGCTGGCGACGACAAGTTTGCAGCTTAGCCAGTATCGTCAGATGTGGCGCCAGGCTTGGGTACAGACGCAGCAGCAGTCGATGGTGGTGCCTGACGGCTGGCAAAGCCAGCGGATACAGACATCGTCAGCATCTTGTGTCAGCATCAATGCTACTATTATCACCCCTATGGGCAGGCAGGGGCGCATGACGCGCTTGCATTGTCCGGTCAGTCAGTAGTCAGGAGCCAATATGTTACGGGTCTACCACTCCAACCGTCTGGATGTGCTGGAAGCATTGATGGAATTTATCGTTGAGCAGGACCGTCTGGCTGACCCCTTCGAGCCTGAAATGATCCTCGTACAAAGTACCGGGATGGCGCAGTGGCTGCAAATGACGCTGTCTCAGCGCTTTGGTATTGCGGCGAACATCGATTTCCCGCTGCCCGCGAGCTTTATCTGGGATATGTTTACGCGCGTATTACCTGAGATCCCCGGCGAAAGCGCCTTTAACAAGCAAGGTATGAGCTGGAAGCTAATGACGCTGCTGCCGGGGATGCTTGATGATGAAGCCTTCACCCCGCTGCGCCATTACCTGACGGATGACGCCGACAAGCGCAAGCTGTTCCAGTTGGCTTCCCGCGTTGCTGACCTCTATGACCAGTATCTGGTCTATCGCCCCGAGTGGCTGACCCAGTGGGAAGCAGGGTTGCTGGTTGATGGCGTGGGCGATGCCCAGCAGTGGCAGGCACCGCTGTGGAAAGCGTTGGTGGAGCATACCGCGGCGCTTGGACAACCGCAGTGGCACCGTGCCAACCTCTACCAACGTTTTATCGATACGCTGGAAAACAGCAGCGAAACGCCGGCCGGTTTGCCGCCACGGGTATTTATCTGCGGTATTTCCGCGCTGCCGCCGGTGTATCTGCATGCGCTTCAGGCACTGGGCAAGCACATCGATATCTACGTGTTGTTCACTAATCCCTGCCGCTACTACTGGGGCGATATCAAAGACCCCGCATTTCTCGCCAGATTAATGGCGCGGCAGCGTCGGCATTACCGTGAACAGCGTGAACTTCCTCTGTTCCAGGATTCTCAAACCGCGCCGGGGCTGTTTAATGACGACGGCGAGCAGGATGTCGGCAACCCAATGCTGGCTTCTTGGGGCAAGCTGGGCCGCGACTATATCTATTTGCTAGCAGGGCTTGAACGCTATCAGGAGCTGGATGCGTTTGTTGATGTCGAGCCAGATAACCTGCTGCACAACCTTCAATATGACGTACTGGAGCTGAAAAACAGCGCCATTGCTGGGCGGACCGCCGAAGAGTTCGCCCACAGCGGTGACAAACGATCGCTGGCGCTGGATGACCGCAGTCTGACCGTCCATGTCTGCCACAGCCCGCAGCGTGAGGTGGAAGTCCTGCACGATCGTCTGTTGGCAATGCTGGAAGCGGATCCCACGCTGACGCCGCGTGACATCATCGTGATGGTGGCGGATATCGACAGCTACAGTCCATTTATTCAGGCCGTATTTGGTAGCGCTACCGGTGAGCGCTATCTGCCGTACGCCATTTCCGACCGTCGCGCCCGCCAGGCACACCCGGCAATGCAGGCCTTTATCACCCTGCTGTCGCTGCCGGATAGCCGCTTTACCAGTGAAGATGTGCTGGCGCTGCTCGACGTTCCGGTACTGGCCGCGCGCTTTAATATTGATGAGGCGGGGCTTTTGTATCTTCGTCAATGGGTTAATGAATCTGGTGTGCGCTGGGGGATGGACGACGATAACGTCCGCGAACTGGATCTGCCAGCCACCGGGCAACACACCTGGCGTTTTGGTCTGACGCGTATGCTGTTGGGTTATGCGATGGAGAGCAGTCAGGGTGAGTGGCAGGATGTCCTGCCATACGACGAATCCAGCGGCCTGATTGCCGAACTGGTCGGCCATCTGGCCTCGCTGCTGATGCAGCTCAATCGCTGGCGGCAGGTGCTGACGCAGGCGCGTTCGCTGGAAGAGTGGTTGCCGGTGTGCCGCGAAATGCTCAACGATTTCTTCTTACCCGATCAGGATACCGAAGCGGCGCTGACGCTGATTGAACAGCAGTGGCAGGCAATCATCGCCCAGGGCGTACAGTCGCAGTATGGTGGCGAAGTGCCGCTGTCTCTGCTGCGCGATGAGCTGGCGCAGCGTCTGGACCAGGAGCGTATTAGCCAACGCTTCCTTGCCGGGCCTATCAATATTTGTACCCTGATGCCGATGCGCTCTATTCCCTTCAAAGTGGTTTGCCTGCTGGGAATGAACGATGGTATCTACCCACGCGCGCTCGCACCGCTTGGCTTTGATTTGATGAGTCAGAAACCCGTGCGCGGTGACCGCAGCCGTCGTGACGATGACCGCTATCTGTTCCTTGAAGCGGTGATGTCTGCAGAGAAGGCACTTTATATCAGCTATATCGGCCGTTCGATTCAGGACAACAGCGAACGTTATCCGTCGGTGCTGGTGCAGGAACTTTTAGACTATATCGGCCAGAGCCATTGCCTGGAGGGTGACGAGTCGCTGAATTGCGACGAAAGCGAACAGCGGGTGAAGAATCACATTATGCATCTGCATAGCCGCATGCCGTTTGACGCCGAAAACTATCGTGCTGATGAGCAGCAAAGTTATGCCCATGAGTGGCTGGCGGCGGCCAGCCAGCAGGGCGAAGCCCACGCCGATTTTATTCAGCCACTTGAACCATTGGAACTCACTACGCTGCCGCTGGAACAGCTGCAGCGCTTTTGGCGTCACCCGGTACGCGCATTCTTCCAGCTACGGCTGCAGGTTAATTTCCGTAGTGAAGAGAGCGATATCCCTGATACAGAACCGTTCACCCTTGAAGGGCTCACGCGTTATCAGCTGAACCAGCAATTACTCAACACCCTGATTGAGCAACAGGAACCGGAGCGAATGTATCGCCGCTATCGTGCCGCGGGCGAACTGCCCTATGGCCCGTTTGGCGAAATTGCCTGGGAGGCGCAGCGTCAGGAGATGACCGCGCTGGCCAGCCGGGTTATCGAGTATCGGCGTGCCGGTCAGAGTATGGAAATCGACCTTGAATGCGACGGGGTTAACATAACCGGATGGTTACCGCAGGTTCAGGAGAATGGACTGTTGCGCTGGCGGCCATCTTTGCTTAGCGTTTCACAAGGGATGCAACTTTGGCTGGAACACCTTGTCTACTGTGCTAGCGGCGGCAACGGCGAAAGTCGTCTGCTGCTAAGAAAAGAGGGGGAATGGTGCTTCCCTCCGCTGGCGTCTGAGGAGGCTAACGCCTATCTGGCTCAGTTGGTTCAAGGCTATCGTCAGGGGATGTGCCAACCGTTGCTGTTTTTACCCGAGAGCGGCGGGGCATGGATAAAAGCCTGTTACGATGCCGAAAATGATGCCATCTTAAGGGATGAAGAGACCCTGCAAAAAGCGCGTAGTAAATTTTTGCAGGCGTACGAAGGCAATATGGTGGTGAGCGGTGAAGGGGCTGATGTCTGGTATCAACGCCTGTGGCGTACCCTGGAGCCCGCACAGTATGAAGCGATCGTTGAGCAAACGACGCCTTATCTACTCCCTGTATTTCACTTCAATCAGTCAGTTTGATTGTATAAAAATTGCGCAAGTTGAGCGGTTGTTTTACTATGCGCATCGCGTCACGGACTGATGAGAGGTAGCCCGGATCAGGCAATTTGCCCTGCTTCGGGACGTCCCCGGTAAGGCGCAGACCGGGCTACCTGCACAAGCATTAAGATTTTTAGCAGTATTTGTTAATGGTGAGGTCCGTGAATGCCCCGCAGTATTTGGTTAAGTATTGTTGTATTCGTCACAGCCCTTTGGGCGACCGTTGGTCAGGCAGACACCGGGTGGCAACCGATTAAGGAAACCATCCGCAAAAGCGAAAAGGACACTCGCCAGTATCAGGCCATTACGTTGGATAACAACATGGTTGTCCTGCTGGTTTCCGATCCTCAGGCGGTGAAATCACTGTCGGCGCTGGTGGTGCCTATTGGTTCGCTTGAAGATCCTGATTCTCATCCGGGTCTTGCGCACTATCTTGAGCACATGACGCTGATGGGCTCAAAAAACTACCCGCAGCCTGACAATCTTGCCGAATTCTTAAAAATGCACGGCGGTAGCCACAATGCCAGTACAGCACCGTATCGCACCGCCTTCTATCTGGAAGTCGAGAACGATGCGTTGCAGGGGGCGGTGGACCGGCTTGCTGATGCCATTGCCGCACCGCTGCTGGATAAAAAATACGTCGATCGTGAGCGCAATGCGGTAAATGCCGAGCTGACCATGGCCCGTACTCGTGATGGTATGCGTATGGCGCAGGTGAGCGCAGAAACCATCAACCCTGAGCATCCCGGCGCACGCTTCTCCGGCGGCAATCTTGAAACGCTGAGCGATAAACCGGATAGCCCGGTCTACGATGCCTTACTGGCGTTTCGCGATAAGTACTACTCTGCCAACCTGATGAAGGCCGTGATTTACAGCAATAAGCCGCTGCCTGAGCTGGCTAAAATCGCCGCGCAGACCTACGGCCGCGTACCGAACAAATCGATTGAACGCCCGGAAATCACCGTTCCGGTGGTGACCGATGCGCAAAAAGGCATTGTTATTCACTACGTCCCGGCGCTGCCGCGCAAAGTGCTGCGCGTCGAGTTCCGTATCGACAATAACTCTGACCAGTTCCGCAGCAAAACGGATGAGCTGATCACCTATATGATCGGTAACCGTACCCCGGGTACCTTATCCGACTGGCTGCAAAAACAAGGGCTGGTGGAAGGTATTCGCGCTGACTCCGATCCGGTGGTTAACGGCAACAGCGGTGTGTTGGCTATCTCTGCGACCCTGACCGATAAAGGCCTCGCGCACCGCGATGAGGTCGTTGCCGCCATTTTCCGCTACCTCGATGTGATGCGTGAGAAAGGTATCGACAAAAGCTACTTTGATGAACTGGCCCACGTGCTGGATCTCGACTTCCGCTATCCGTCGATTAACCGCAACATGGATTACGTTGAATGGCTGGCGGATACCATGATCCGCGTTCCGGTTCAGCATACGCTGGACGCGGTGAATATCGCCGACCGTTACGATGCGCAAGCGGTTAAAGATCGCCTGGCGATGATGACTCCGCAGAATGCCCGTATCTGGTACATCAGCCCGAAAGAGCCGCATAACAAAGTGGCCTATTTTGTGGATGCCCCGTACCAGGTCGACAAAATCGGCGCGGAGACCTTTACCAAATGGCAGAAGGCTTCCAGCGCGATTGACCTCAACTTACCGAAGCTGAACCCGTATATTCCGGATGACTTCACGCTGATTAAGCCTGAGAAAAGCACCGAGCGCCCGCAGCTTATCGTCGATGAGCCGCAGCTGCGCCTGGTGTATATGCCGAGCCGCTACTTTGCGAGTGAGCCGAAAGCCGATATCACGATGATTCTGCGTAACCCGCAGGCCATGGACAGCGCGAAAAGCCAGGTGATGTTTGCCCTCAATGACTACCTGGCAGGTATTGCGCTGGATCAGCTCAGCAACCAGGCCGCTGTGGGTGGCATTAGCTTCTCGACCGGTGCCAACAATGGTCTGATGCTCAACGCCAATGGCTACACCCAGCGTCTGCCTCAACTGTTCGACGCGCTGCTGCAGGGCTATTTCAGCTACACGCCAACCGAAGAACAGCTTGAGCAGGCCAAGTCCTGGTACAAGCAGATGATGGATTCGGCGGAGAAAGGCAAAGCCTACGAACAGGCGATTATGCCGATTCAGATGGTCTCGCAGGTACCGTATTTCCAGCGTGACGAGCGCAAAGCGCTGCTGCCATCCATTACGTTAAAAGAGGTGATGGATTATCGCGACCAGCTTAAAGCGGGCGGACGTCCTGAGTTTATGGTGATTGGCAACCTGAGCCGTGAACAGTCGACCACGCTTGCGCGCGACGTGCAGACGCAGCTTGGCGCCCACGGCAATGAATGGTGCCGCAATAAAGATGTGCTGGTTGATAAACAGCAGAACGCTATCTTTGAAAAAGCCGGAAGCAGCACCGACTCCGCGCTGGCGGCGGTATTTGTTCCGCCAAACGTGGATGAGTTCTCAAGCTCGGCGGCAAGTTCTATGCTGGCGCAAATCGTCCAGCCGTGGTTCTACACTCAACTGCGTACCGAAGAGCAGTTGGGCTATGCGGTATTTGCCTTCTCCATGAACATTGGCCGCCAGTGGGGCATGGGCTTCCTGCTGCAAAGTAACGAAAAACAGCCGGCCTTCCTGTGGGATCGCTTTAAGGCCTTCTTCCCGACGGCAGAACAAAAGCTTCGGGCGATGAAACCGGAAGAGTTCGCGCAGATCCAGCAGGCGGTCATTGCCGATATGCTGCAAGCGCCGCAAACGCTGGGTGACGAAGCCTCGCAGCTGAGCAAAGATTTCGATCGCGGTAATATGGCCTTCGATTCACGTGCTAAAGTAGTGGCCCAAATTAAACTGTTAACGCCGCAAAAACTGGCCGATTTCTTCCACCAGACGGTGGTAGCACCACAGGGCATGACGGTACTGTCGCAGGTCTCCGGTAGCCAAAATGGCAAAGGTGACTACGCGCACCCTGAAGGCTGGAAGGTGTGGCAGAGTATCACCGCGTTGCAGCAATCCTTACCCTTAAGACGAGAGAACGAATGACCGATACCGCCGAGTCCCTTGATCCCCTGCGCTTGCCCCTTCTTGGTGAGCGCCTGATTGAAGCCTCAGCGGGCACCGGAAAAACCTTCACCATCGCCGCACTCTACCTGCGGCTTCTGCTGGGGCTTGGCGGCGAGGCCGCCTATCCCCGGCAGGTCAACGTCGAAGAATTGCTGGTGGTGACCTTCACCGAAGCCGCCACTGAAGAGCTGCGCGGGCGTATTCGTAGCAATATTCATGAACTGCGCGTCGCCTGTCTGCGTAACGCCACCGATAATCCCCTCTATGCCAGTCTGCTGGCGGAAATCGACGATCTCCAGCAAGCGGCGAGCGTATTGCTGTTGGCTGAACGTCAGATGGATGATGCCGCGGTTTTTACCATTCACGGCTTCTGCCAGCGGATGCTCAGTCTTAACGCCTTTGAGTCCGGCATGCTGTTTGAACAGCAGCTGATCGAAGACGAATCTCAACTGCGTTACCAGGCCTGCGCCGACTTCTGGCGACGTCATTGCTACCCGCTGAACCGCGATATTGCGCAGGTGATTGTCGAGTCGTGGAAAGGGCCTCAGGATCTGCTGAAGTCTATCGATCGTTACCTGCAGGGCGAAGCGCCACAGCTGAAAATGCCGATAAGCGATGCGGAAACGCTGGAATCCCGCCATCAGAAGATCCTCGCGCAGATTTGCGAGATCAAACAGCTGTGGCTAACGCACGTTGGCGAACTGGATGCGCTGCTGGAAAACTCAGGTATTGATCGCCGCAAGTTTAACCGCGGTAATCAGGGGAAATGGATCGACAAAATCAGCAGTTGGGCGCAAGAAGAGACACAAAACTACCAGTTGCCCGACGCGCTGGAAAAATTCAGCCAGCCGTTTTTGGTTGAACGCACCAAAGCAGGCGGGGAAGTGCCCACACACTCTCTGTTCAGCGCTATCGAACGGCTGCTGGATTCACCGCTGACGCTCAACGATCTGGTGATTGCTCAGGCGATGACGGAAATTCGTGAGGCGGTGGCACGCGAGAAACGGCGTCGCGGTGAACTGGGCTTTGACGACATGCTGAGCCGGCTCGATGAAGCCTTGTACGGGGACAGCGGTGATGCATTGGCTGCCGCCATTCGCCAGCGTTTCCCGGTGGCGATGATCGATGAATTCCAGGATACCGACCCGCAGCAGTATCGAATTTTTCGCCGCATCTGGCGGCAGCAGCCGGAGACCGCGCTGCTGCTGATTGGTGACCCGAAACAGGCTATCTATGCCTTCCGCGGCGCCGATATCTTCACCTACATGCGCGCGCGCGGCGACGTTGCCGCACATTACACGCTCGACACCAACTGGCGTTCCGCGCCGGGCATGGTGGAAAGCGTCAACCGCCTGTTTGGGCTGGTTGATAACCCCTTTATGTTCCGCGATATTCCGTTCCTGCCCGTCAAATCGGCGGATAAAAACGCCGCGCTGCGCTTTGAGGTTGACGGAGAAAAACAGCCGGCGATGAACCTGTGGCTGATGCCCGGTGAAGGGGTCAGCGCGGGGGATTATCAGAATGTGATGGCCCAGCAGTGCGCGGCGCAAATTCGCGACTGGCTTACCGCAGGACAGGGCGGTACCGCGCTGCTGTGGCGTGGCGACAAAGCTCATCCGGTGAAGGCTTCCGATATCACCGTGCTGGTGCGTAACCGCCAGGAGGCGTCGCTTATCCGGGATGCCTTAAACGCGTTGGCAATCCCCTCGGTGTATCTGTCAAACCGCGACAGCGTGTTTGAAACTCCTGAGGCGCAGGAGCTGCTGTGGGTGCTGCAGGCGGTACTGACGCCGGAGCGGGAAAACACCCTGCGCAGCGCGCTGGCAACATCAATGTTTGGCCTCAATGCGCTGGATATTGAGCGGCTAAACCAGGATGAAAATGCCTGGGATGCGCTGGTGGAAGAATTTAGCGAATACCGCAATATCTGGCAGCGGCGCGGGGTGATGCCGATGATTCGTGCCCTGATGAATGCCCGTTCGCTGGCGGAAAACCTGCTGGCGACGCACGGCGGCGAGCGGCGTTTAACCGATATCCTACATCTCAGCGAGCTACTGCAAGAGGCGGCTACCCAACTTGAGAGCGAGCATGCGCTGGTGCGCTGGCTGAATCAGCAGGTGGCTGAACCGGATACTAACGCCTCTAGCCAGCAAATGCGTCTGGAGAGCGACAAACACCTGGTGCAGATTGTCACCATTCACAAATCGAAAGGGCTGGAGTATCCGCTGGTCTGGCTGCCGTTTATCGCTCGCTTCCGTAAAGAGAAACAGGCGTTTTATCATGACCGCGAGTCGTTTGCTGCGGTGCTCGATCTTAACGAAAGCGATGAGAGCCTGGAGCTGGCGGAAGCCGAACGTCTGGCAGAGGATCTGCGTCTGCTGTATGTGGCCTTAACCCGCGCGGTATGGCACTGCAGTCTTGGTATTGCGCCGTTAACCGCGCGCCGCAGCGATAAACCCACCGATACCGAATTACATCACAGTGCGCCGGGAAGGCTGCTGCAAAAAGGCGAGGTGCTGACCGCCGCAGGGCTGGAATCCTGCCTGCGTGCGCTGTGCGACGAACATATCGCACTGACGCCCGTCACGACACCGGATGATGCTCGCTGGCAGCCGGTACAGGCAGAGATGCCGGAGCTGGCAGCGCGCCAGGTACTGCGACGCGTGCTTGATGACTGGCGAGTCACCAGCTATTCCGGCCTGCAACAGAGCGGGCACAGCGTGGCACAGGATCTGTTGCCGCGTCTGGATATTGATGCCGTGGGTACCGGTGATACTCAGCCGGAGCCTGCGATGACACCGCACAACTTCCCGCGTGGGGCGTCGCCGGGGACTTTCCTGCATAGCCTGTTTGAAGATCTCGACTTTACCCAGCCGATTGATCCCGTCTGGATGCGTGAAAAACTGCAAAGCAACGGCTTCGGCGAAGAGTGGGAGCCAGTGCTGACTCAGTGGATTTCGCAGGTGCTGGCGGCCCCGCTAGCAGAAAGCGGGATTGCGCTCAATCAGCTCAGCGCCCGGCAAAAACAGGTGGAGATGGAGTTTTATCTGCCAATTGGTAAAACCCTCGATGCGCGAGCGCTGGACGCGCTAACTCGTCGCTACGACCCCCTATCCGCAGGCTGTCCGGAGCTCGATTTCCGTCAGGTTCGCGGCATGCTGAAGGGCTTTATCGACCTCGTTTTCCGCCACGACGGGCGTTATTACCTGCTGGACTACAAGTCCAACTATCTGGGGGAAAACGGCGAAGCCTACACCCAACAGGCGATGGCGCAAGCCATGCAGGCGCACCGCTATGACCTGCAGTATCAGCTCTATACCCTGGCGCTGCACCGCTATCTGCGCCACCGCATTGCCGACTACGACTATCAACGTCACTTCGGCGGTGTGATTTATCTGTTCCTGCGCGGTGTAGACGGTGAGGCAGGACAGCAGGGAATATTCACCACCCGGCCCGATCCGGCACTGATTACGGCAATGGATGCGCTGTTTGCCGGAGAGGAGTTAAACGCATGACGCTCGAACAACGCCTGCTGGAGGCCGTCGAACTTAAGCTGCTGCGACCGCTGGACGTGCAGTTTGCGCTAATGGTGGCGCAGAATGAACATCCGGCAGTGATGCTGGCGGCCGCCATGCTGAGCCACGATACCGGCGAAGGGCACGTTTGTCTGCCGCTTTCACACCTGAATCCAGCGATGCAACCAAAGGGCCGTGCGCGTGAGTTGTGGCAACAACTGTTTGCGGATGCCGCTGCGCCTGAAGACTGGGAAACGTTGCTATTGGATTCGCAGGCGGTCAGCAATGGAGAGCGCCCATCACCGCTGATTTTAAGCCGTGAACGCCTGTATCTGAACCGCATGTGGCACAACGAACTGACCGTCGCCCGCTTCTTTAGCGATACCCAGGCACCGTTTGCCGTCGATGAAGAACGGCTGGCGACAACGCTAAACGCGCTGTTTCCGGCAAGCGCAACGGTGGACTGGCAAAAAGTGGCGGCCGCCGTTGCGTTGACGCGGCGTATTTCGGTGATTTCCGGTGGCCCGGGTACCGGTAAAACGACCACCGTTGCCAAATTGCTGGCGGCGTTGGTGCAGATGTCTGGTACGGAAAAGTGCCGAATCCGTCTGGCGGCGCCCACCGGGAAAGCTGCGGCCCGACTCACCGAATCACTGGGAGCCGCGCTGCGTAAGCTAGACCTGAGCGATGAACAAAAGGCAATGCTGCCAACTGATGCCAGCACGCTGCACCGTCTGCTGGGCGCGCAGCCCGGTAGCCAGAGGCTGCGCTACCACGCGGATAACCCACTGCACCTGGACGTGCTGGTGGTGGATGAAGCCTCCATGATTGACCTGCCGATGATGGCGCGGCTGATTGATGCGCTGCCGCCGCATGGGCGGGTGATTTTTCTCGGCGATCGCGATCAGCTGGCATCGGTCGAAGCCGGAGCGGTGCTGGGCGATATCTGTAGCTGGGTGAGCGCAGGCTATACCGAAGAACGAGCGTGTGAGCTGAGCCGCTTAGTCGGGGCTGAGGTACCAGCTGGAGAGGGTTATGCAGCGAGTGCGCTGCGCGACAGCCTGTGCCTGCTGCGCACCAGCTATCGTTTCGGCAGCGATTCCGGTATCGGGCAGCTTGCCAGCGCGGTAAACCGCGGAGATAAAAAAGCCGTCGGTGAGGCCTTCGTGCGTGGGTTTAGCGATATCGAACTCAAGCCGCTGCGCACAACTGAAGATTACAGCGCGATGCTTGACGACGCGCGTGCGGGCTACGGGCATTATCTCCAGCTGCTGCGTGAAAAAGCGGAGCCATCGGTGATCCTGGCCGCATTTGGTGAATACCAGCTGCTCTGCGCTTTGCGCGAGGGGCCGTGGGGCGTCGCAGGTCTGAATACACAGTTTGAACAGATATTGACGCGCCATCGACAAATTGTGCCGCAGCGCCATTCGCGCTGGTATGAGGGCCGTCCGGTAATGATTACGCGCAACGACAGCGCGCTCGGGCTGTTTAACGGTGATATCGGTATCGCATTGGAGAGGGGGCAGGGGACGCGCGTTTGGTTCCCGATGCCGGACGGCACCATTAAATCCGTGCAGCCTAGCCGCTTGCCGGAGCATGATACCGCATGGGTCATGACCGTGCACAAATCCCAAGGCTCTGAGTTTACCCACGCCGCCCTGGTGCTGCCGACGCAGGTTGTGCCGGTGGTAAGCCGCGAGCTGATTTACACCGCCATTACGCGTGCGAAAGCCCGTTTGTCGATGTATGCCGATGAAAATCTGCTGGCGCAGGCCATTGCCACCCGTACCGAACGGCGCAGTGGGCTGGCGGCGATTTTCGCCGAAATGGCTTAGCTCGGAACATCCCCTCACCCTAACCCTCTCCCCAAAGGGGCGAGGGAACTGATAGTGCCTTGGTGTTATAACGGAATTCAGATGAGAATACAGCCCGCTCTACGCCCTCTCCCCAAAGGGGCGAGGGGATTGATAGTGCCTCGGTGTTATAACGGAATTCAGATGAGAATACGGCCCGCTGTGTGCCCTCTCCTCAAAGGGGCGAGGGGACTGGTAGTGCCTTGGTGTTAGAGTGCTATTCAGATAAGAGTGTGGGCACGCAGTGCTCCCTCTCCCTTTTTAAGGGAGAGGGCTGGGGTGAGGGTTTGACTCCGAGCCCGGCGTTACGCCAGGTCTGTCATCAGTACCTTCGAGCGGCGCTGATAGTTATACAGCTGCTTCTTGCTTTCCGGCAGTAGCTCCACGTCAACCGGCTTAAAGCCGCGTTCCTGGAACCAGTGAATGCTGCGGGTGGTCAGCACAAACAGGTGGTTTAAGCCCATCTGTTTCGCCTGCGCGGCGATACGCTCCAGTAGCACTTCACCGCGCGATGAGCTGCGGTAGTCCGGATGAACCGCTACACAGGCCATCTCGCCAATTTTCTCTTCCGGGAACGGATACAGCGCGGCGCAGGCGATGGTGGTGTTATCCCGCTGAATAATGGTGAACTTGTCGATCTCCATCTCCAACTGCTCACGAGAGCGGCGCACCAGAATCCCCTGCTGCTCCAGCGGCGCAATCAGATCCAAAATCCCACCGATATCGTTAATGGTGGCGCGGCGAATTTGCTCGGCGCTCTCCATCACAATCTGCGTCCCGATACCGTCGCGGGAGAACAGTTCCTGCAACAACGCACCGTCTTCCTGGTAACTTATCAGGTGGCTACGACGTACGCCGCTGCGGCACGCTTTCACCGCGCCACGCAGGAAACGCGCGGTGCCGGAAAGGTAGTCGCCTTCCTGCTCCAGTTCTTCGATGCGCGCCTGCGCTTCATTAGGGAACAGTTCAGGAACGATATCGCCGTTCTCGTTGTACACCCCTTGCGAGGAGCAAAAACCGATCATCTTCTCGGCTTTGAGCTTAATCGCCAGCTGAGTGGCGATCTCTTCCGAGGTCAAGTTAAAGCTTTCGCCGGTCACCGATACCGCGACTGGCCCCATCAGCACAATCGCACCGTTATCGAGCTGGCGGTGAATGGCTTCCTCATCAATACGACGAATACGCCCGCTGTGGCAGTAGTCGATACCATCGTCCACGCCGAGAGGCTGAGCGATAATAAAGTTGCCGCTCACCACGTTGATATGTGCACCCTGTAGCGGGGTGTTATTGAGGCTCATCGACAGACGAGCGGTAATATCTAATTGCAGAAGACCGGCCGCCTGCTTGACCAGCTCAAGCGTTTTGCTATCCGTAACGCGAATATGCTTATGGTACGTTGGCTCGTGGTGGTGCTCTGCCAGATTAGCGTCAATTTGCGGGCGTGCACCATAGACCAGCACCAGGCGAATGCCTAAGCTGTGAAGCAGGCCAATATCGCTGACGATGCTGGAAAAGTTTTCATGCTCAATGGCTTCGCCGCCAAGCATGATGACAAACGTCTTCCCCCGGTGGGCGTTAATATAGGGGACTGAATGACGAAACCCCTCTACCAATTCGGTTCTACGTTCCTTCACCACGGCACAACCCTCAATGCATGATTATTCGTAATTAATGTATTTTTATTCTGTTTTTGCCGGAAACGCAAGCCGGAATTTGCCTAAATAGCGGAAAAGCTTGCCGCCAATTTCGTTGATCCTACGAATGTTTACCCTTTTATAGATGACAGTTTATTCGCCTTTGGTTAAAGTTTTCGGTCAATCGTATTATGCGTAAACCGAAATTATCTTTTTTTGCCTGGGATGGAGCATGTCGGGAAGTCAGTCGTTAAGTCGTCGCCGCCTATTAAAAGGGGCGGGCGCCATGTGGTTGTTGAGCGTGAGTCAGGTGGGTTTTGCTGCCGTTAGTCAGGTGGTGGCCGTGCGCATCTGGCCTGCGTCCAGCTACACGCGCGTCACGGTAGAGTCCAACCGGGTGATTAAGTATCGACAGTTTGCGTTGAGCAATCCCGACCGTCTGGTGGTGGATCTCGAAGGGGTCAATCTGAACTCGGTGCTCAAAGGCATGGGGGCGCAAATTCGCGGCGACGATCCCTACATCAAATCGGCCCGCGTGGGGCAGTTTGACCCGCAAACCGTGCGCATGGTGTTTGAGCTCAAGCAGGACGTCAAACCGCAGCTGTTTGCGCTGGCCCCGGTCGCCGGGTTTAAAGAGCGCCTGGTGATGGATCTCTATCCTGCCAGCAGTAAAGATGTGCAGGATCCTTTACTGGCGCTGCTGGAAGAGTACAACAAAGACGGCCTCGAAACGCAGGTCCCACCGGCCCAAAGTGGCCCACAGCCGGGCAAAGCCGGGCGCGACCGCCCGATTGTTATCATGTTAGACCCCGGACACGGTGGGGAAGACTCCGGTGCGGTCGGTCTGTATAAAACGCGGGAGAAGGACGTCGTATTGCAAATCGCCCGTCGCCTGCGTGCGCTGATTGAGAAAGAAGGCAATATGAAAGCCTACATGACGCGCAACGAAGATATCTTTATTCCGCTGAAGGTGCGGGTGGCGAAAGCGCAAAAGCAGCGTGCCGACCTGTTTGTCTCCATTCACGCCGATGCTTTCACCAGCCGTCAGCCGAGCGGTTCGTCGGTCTTTGCGCTGTCGACCAAAGGGGCCACCAGTACGGCGGCCAAATACCTCGCGCAAACGCAGAACGCCGCCGACTTAGTAGGTGGCGTGAGCAAGAGCGGTGACCGCTATGTAGACCACACCATGTTCGACATGGTGCAGTCGCTGACGATTACCGACAGCCTGAAATTTGGTAAAGCGGTACTCAAACGTCTGGGACAGGTCAACAACCTACATAAAAATCAGGTGGAGCAGGCCGGCTTTGCAGTGCTGAAAGCCCCGGATATTCCATCGATTCTCGTCGAAACGGCGTTTATCAGTAACGTTGAAGAAGAACGTAAGCTGAAGACCGCCAAGTTCCAGCAGGAAGTTGCGGAGTCGATTCTTGCGGGGATTAAAGCCTATTTTGCCGACGGCGCAACGCTGGCAAGACGCGGGTAATCAGAGATGTCACGGTTAAAGAGTGCCCACGGCGGCAATATCCGCGAAGCGGCGGCCCTGCTGGGTATTCCTGCCGATACGCTGCTGGATTTCAGCGCCAATATTAACCCACTGGGCATGCCGGAAAGTCTCAAGCAGGCGATAATTGATAATCTCGCCTGCGTCGAGCGCTATCCCGACGTAGAGTATCAGCAGCTGCATCAGGCGCTGGCGGCGCATCACGGCGTACCCGCGTCGTGGATACTGGCCGGTAACGGCGAAACCGAGTCAATTTTTACCCTTGTTCACAGCCTCAGGCCGCGTCGGGCAATGGTGGTGGCGCCGGGCTTTGCGGAGTATCGCCGGGCGCTCGAAACGATCGATTGCGAAATAGAAACCTACGCTCTGCGTGAGGAAGACGGCTGGCAGCTTACCGAGCGTATTTTGTCGGCGCTGACGGCGGAACTCGACTGCCTGTTTTTGTGCACACCGAACAACCCCACCGGGCTACTGCCAGAGCGGGCGCTGCTGGAAGCCATCGCGGCGCGCTGCCGGACGCTCAATATTGCACTGATTCTCGACGAAGCCTTTATCGACTTTATTGCCGATGAACCGGGCTTTATCGGCGAGCTTCAATACAATCCGCACATCTGGGTGCTGCGTTCGCTCACCAAGTTTTACGCCATTCCTGGCCTGCGGCTGGGCTATTTGCTCAACGGCGATGAACAGGCGGTGGCGCACCTGCGTAAGTATCAGATGCCGTGGTCAATCAACGCGTTTGCCGCGCTGGCTGGCGAGCACGTGCTTAACGACCACGATTATCAACAGTCGACCCAGCGCTGGCTGGCGCGGGAAGGCCAGCGTTTGTATCAGGCGCTGGGCGAAATTAACGGCCTGACCGTCTATCCGGGGCGCGCGAACTATCTGTTTGTGCGCTGTGAACGTGCGGAGATTGAACTGCAATATGCGCTGCTGCAACAGCGCGTACTGATTCGCAGCTGTGCCAATTACCCTGGTCTCGACGCACGTTACTTCCGCGTCGCGATTCGCAGTGAGGTGGAAAACCAACTGTTGCTGACGGCGCTGCGTCAGGTGCTAAGCTGAACACCCCCAGCCACCGCGCTGAGTAAATGCTGTTTCGGCCAGTGGTCGGTCAGCTTTTTCTGCGTCAGCGCCCACGTCAAATATTCCACATCATGACGATGCCGGTCGAGCATCAGCCCAACCACGCTGCCGCTGTGCGCCACATTCAGTCCGTATAAGCCACAAGATTCGACCAACGCCATCAGCGCATCAAACCCCGGTTTAGGCAGCAGCGCCTGGCTGGCAATCGCGCTCAGGGTTGCCGCCTCGCCAAGCAGGCTGGCATCCTGTTGCATGCAGGCATTCTGCACTTTTCCCCAGGCTAGCTCCAACTCTCCAGCATGCGCCTTTAAAGCAGCCTCTCGCGGAAGACGATGGTAATCCTCGGTACGTAAAATCACCGGGCTTTCCAGTACCAGCAGGTCAAAATGCGGGGCGGGGGCGCAGGCAATCTGCGTGCCCGCGTGATGGTGATCGAACAGCGTCAACTGACGAAACAGCGTGCTGTCGGTAGGCTCCAGCACCACGCACAGCGCGGCGAGCGAGGTTTCATCCAGCGAATGGCCGAGGTGGTGAGCGGCGGCCACGGCGGTGGCGGCGATATCGGCGGTACTACTGGCCATCCCTTTGGCAATCGGTAGCGTCGAGTGTACTTCAATACGCAGCGTCTCGTTTATCTCCTGCGGGTATCCGAAGTGGGCGAGCAGCGCGCGAATCATCGCCCGCGTCAGCGGACGCTCGTTTGGCAGCGGTGCACCGTCGCGTACTTCAACCGTGCTGTACCAGTCTATCGGGCAGGAGACCAGTTTTTCACCGCCCAGAATCCAGCCCTGAATGAGTTCCCCGCAGGAACCGGGACAGCTTGCCACGCTCATGATTGTCCTTGTCTTGTTGAACGAAATATAACTACCGTAAATAAATATACCGGTATTGTCATAGCGCAACGAAATCATTCATCCACGGCGCTAGAGTAAAGTGCTCTTATTTTATGCGGGCGCTGCGCCGGCATAAATCTGCAACCAACAGGTTCGACACATTATGTGTCAGGGAAGGAGGTGAATACACCCGTGTATAAATCCTCCGCAGCCCCCGCTGCTGTGATGCTGACGACCCCGTAAACACCACTGATCGCCAGATCGGGAAGGACGGGTGAGGATGACGCTAAGCCAGAAGACCTGCCTGTTGGCCATTAACAACAACTTCGGTGGGAAGTGGGTTGCTTTGCGCTGCACGGTCGTTTGGCCGGGCAGATGTACGGCTATATCCAGTCCTGCCTGAAAAGGGTCAGGGTATGTCAGCCAGGCAGCACGCATTTGTTCTCGCAGGTACCGGCAGCGGCTGTGGTAAAACCACGGTCACGCTTGGCCTGCTTAAACTGCTCCAGCGGCGCGGGCTGCGGGTTCAGCCGTACAAAGTTGGCCCTGACTATCTTGATACCGGCTGGCATACCGCGCTGTGCGGCGTCCCCTCACGTAATCTCGACAGCTTTATGCTGCCTCCTGCCATTCTCAATGCGCTGTTCTGCGAACACATGCAGCAGGCCGATATCGCCGTGATTGAAGGCGTGATGGGGCTGTACGACGGCTATGGTACCGACCCAAACTATTGCAGCAGCGCGGCGATGGCGAAACAACTGGGCTGCCCGGTAATTTTGCTGGTGGATGGCAAGGCCGTTTCCACCTCGATTGCCGCTACCGTGATGGGTTTTCAGCACTTCGACCCGAGTCTTAATATCGCCGGGGTTATCGTCAACCGCGTCAATAGCGACAGCCACTTTCAACTGCTGAAAAGCGCCATCGAGCGCTACTGTGATCTACCGGTGCTGGGCTACGTTCCGCGCGCCGAAGGCGTGTCGCTGCCTGAACGCCATCTGGGGCTGGTCACCGCCCGCGAATCAACGCTGGATAGCCAGCCGTGGCTTGATTTTGCCGCCGGTCTTGAACGCACACTCGATATCGACAGGCTGTTAGCGCTGAGCGAGCTGGCGGAGCTTCCGGTCGGAGAATGGCCGAGCACCTCGCTTCACGGTGAAGGGCTAACGCTGGCGCTGGCCGATGATGAAGCCTTCAATTTCTACTACCCGGACAATCTGGCATTGCTGGAACGGGCGGGGGTGACGATTGTCCGTTTTAGTCCGCTGCACGACAGCGCGCTGCCGAATTGCCAGATGCTGTGGCTGGGCGGCGGCTACCCGGAACTGCATGCCCGGACGCTGGCGGCCAATACGCCAATGTTGGAACAGCTGCGCGCGGCGCACCGACGTGGCGTCGCCATTTATGCGGAATGCGGCGGGCTGATGTACCTCGGCAGCACGCTGGAAGATGCGCAGGGCGATGTTCACGCGATGGCCGATATTCTTCCCGGCGTGAGCAAAATGGGCAAACGGCTGACCCGCTTTGGCTACTGCGAAGCGCAGGCTGAACACCAGACTCTGCTGGCTGCGCCCGGCGATGTGCTGCGCGGGCATGAATTTCACTACTCCGATTTTACCCCACAGCTTTCGGCGGTGATGTCCTGCCGTAAAGTCCGCGATGGTGCGGTTCTCCAGCAGTGGCAAGGCGGTTGGCAGATGGGCAACACGTTTGCCAGCTATCTGCATGTGCATTTTGCCCAGCGTCCGGCGATGCTTAACCACTGGTTTGCTGCCGCAAGGAGCGCGCAATGACGCTGCTCGCCTGGAGCCTGGCATGGCTGATTGATTTTGTCATCGGCGACCCGCAGCGCTGGCCGCATCCGGTGCGCTGGATTGGCAATCTGATTAACGCCGTGCAGCGTACGGTTCGCCGCCTGTGCCGCAGCGACCGCGCGCTGCGCATTGGCGGCGGCGTGATGTGGCTGGTGGTGGTCGGGCTAACGTATAGCGTGGCCTGGAGCGTGTTAACGCTTGCTGCATGGGTGCATCCGTGGCTGGGTTGGGGCGTTGAAGTGTGGATGATTTTCACCGTGCTGGCCGGGCGCTGCCTGGCGCGCTCCGCCGAAGAGGTAGCGCGACCGCTGCGTGAGAACGATCTGGCCGAAAGCCGCCTCAAACTGTCGTGGATTGTCGGTCGCGATACCTCCGCGCTGCAGCCTGAGCAGATTAACCGGGCGGTGGTGGAAACGGTGGCGGAAAACACCGTTGACGGCATTATCGCGCCGCTGTTCTTTTTGCTGCTTGGCGGCGCGCCGCTGGCGATGGCCTACAAAGCGGTGAACACCCTCGATTCGATGGTCGGCTATAAGCACGAAAAATACCGCGCCATCGGCATGGTCAGCGCCCGCCTGGACGATGTCGCTAACTTTATTCCCGCCCGCCTGAGCTGGCTGCTAATCAGCGCCGCCGCTTTTCTTTGCCGCCTGGATGCCGCGCACGCGCTGCGTATCGGCTGGCGCGACCGCTATAACCACAGCAGCCCTAACTGCGCCTGGTCCGAGGCGGCGGTGGCTGGAGCGCTGGGGATCCGCCTTGGTGGCCCTAACGATTATTTTGGCCAGCGCGTGGACAAGCCGTGGATTGGCGATGCCCGACGCGATATCGCCATTGATGATATTTCCCGAACGATTCGACTGATGTGGGTGGCGTCAACGCTGGCCCTGCTGCTGTTTATGGCGGTCAGGTTCTGGCTGATTGGCGCGGCCTGAGGAGAGCAGTAATGAACTATATCCAGCAACCGCAGGCGATTGAGCGTAAAAGCTTTGAGATCATCAGCGAGATTATCGCGGAAACTCGCCCTGAGTACCGCTTCGAAAGCCCGCTGCACGAAGCGATTATCAAGCGGGTGATTCACACCACCGCCGACTTTGAATGGCTGGATATTCTGTGGTTCGCCCCGGATGCGTTGACCCGCCTGAGCGCGTCGTTAAGCCGGCCGTGCACGCTATATACCGACACCACCATGGCGCTCTCTGGCATCAATAAAAATCTGCTGGCGACCTTTGGCGGCGAATGCCGCTGCTATATCAGCGACCCGCGCGTGGTGCGCGAGGCCAAAGCCCAGGGCATTACCCGCTCGATGGCGGCGGTGGATATTGCTGCGAAAGAAGAGGGCGATAAGGTGTTTGTTTTCGGCAATGCGCCGACGGCGCTGTTCCGACTGCTGGAGCACAAAGCGCTGGAAGTCGGCGGCGTGATTGGCGTACCGGTCGGTTTTGTCGGCGCGGCAGAGTCGAAAGAGGCGCTGAGCCACAGCGGCCTGCCGGGGATTGCCGCGCTGGGACGTAAAGGCGGCAGCAACGTCGCGGCGGCTATCGTCAACGCCATTCTTTATCAGCTGCAGGCCGGCCAATGAGCGAACCCGCTTTCGACGCCCCGGTATGGCATAACGGTAAAGCGCTGCGCAAAGGCTACACCACCGGCTCCTGCGCCACGGCGGCGGCCAAAGTCGCCGCGCTGATGGTGATGCGCCAGCACCTCATTCACCAGGTGTCGATTGTTACTCCTTCCGGCGTGACGCTAAACCTGAACGTCGAATCGCCGCACGTTGAGGGCCAGCAGGGGATCGCCGCAATTCGTAAAGATGGCGGCGACGATGTCGACGCCACCCACGGCATGCTGATTTTTGCCCGCGTGACCTTAAATGACAGCGGTGAAATTACGCTGCGCGGCGGCGAGGGCGTAGGCACCGTGACCCGCAAAGGCATCGGCTTGCCCATTGGGAGTTCGGCCATTAACCGCACTCCGCGCCACACCATCGAAACCGCCGTTCGCGAGGCCATTGGCTCGGCGCGCGGTGCAGAGGTGGAAATCTTTGCCCCGGAAGGGGAAGAACGGGCGCAGAAAACCTATAACTCGCGGCTCGGTATTTTGGGCGGTATTTCGATAATCGGTACCACCGGTATCGTGACACCGATGTCGGAAGAAAGCTGGAAACGCTCGCTGGCGCTGGAGCTGGAGATGAAGCGCGCGGCGGGACTGGAGCGCGTAGTACTGGTGCCCGGCAACCATGGCGAACGCTTTGTGCGTGAGCAGATGGGCATCGATTCACAGGTGGTGGTCACCATGAGTAACTTCGTGGGCTACATGATTGAAGAGTCCGTACGCCTTGGTTTCCGCCAGATTGTGCTGATTGGCCATCCGGGCAAGCTGATTAAAATTGCCGCCGGAATATTCCATACCCACAGCCACATTGCCGATGCGCGCATGGAAACGCTGGTCGCCCATCTGGCGCTGCTTGGCGCACCGCTGGAATTGTTAAGGCTGGTCAGCGACTGCGACACCACCGAAGCCGCGATGGAGCACATCGATGCGTTTGGTTTCCAGCGGATTTACAACCACCTCGCCGAACGTATCTGCCAGCGCGTGATGCAGCGCCTGCGCTTCACCAAAACGCCGCCGGTCTGTGACGCCATCATGTTCTCGTTTGATAACCAGATCCTCGGCAGTAACCGCCCGGTGAGTGAGATTGTGGAGGCGATGCAATGCTGACGGTGGTGGGCATGGGCCCAGCGGGCGTACAGCTGATGACGCCGCTGGCCAAAGAAGCGGTACAACGCGCCGATGCGCTGGTGGGGGGCGCGAGACATCTGGCGCAGTTCGCGGAGTTTTCCGGCGAACGCTGTGTGCTGGGGGCCAACATTACTGAAGTACTGGCATGGATTGGCGAGCGTCAGGCACAGAACGTGGTGGTGCTGGCGTCCGGCGACCCGCTGTTTTACGGCATCGGCACGCGGCTGATGACCCATTTTGGCCGTGACAACGTGCAGGTGATCCCCGGCGTCAGCGCCGTGCAGTACCTGTGCGCGCGGGCCGGAATCGACATGAACGACATGTGGCTCACCAGCAGCCACGGACGTGAGGTCGACTTTGACGTGCTCGCCGCGCATCGCAAAGTGGCGATGGTGACCGATAAACGCTGCGGCCCAAAAGCCATTGCCGCCGAACTGGTGGCGCGCGGTAAGGGGCATTGCTGGATGGTTATTGGCGAGAACCTGGCGCAGGACGACGAACGGATCCACTGGCTGCCGGTCAGCGCGGTGGAGCAGGACTATGAGATGAACACGGTGGTGATCCTCGATGAAAGATGAGCTGTTTTTGCGCGGTGAAAAGGTGCCGATGACCAAAGAGGCCGTGCGGGCGCTGGCGCTGTCGAAGCTGCAACTGCATCAGGCGCAACATCTGATTGATATCGGAGCCGGAACCGGCAGCGTGTCGATTGAAGCAGCGCTGCAAAATCCGACGCTGAGGGTGACCGCGATTGAGCGTAACCCGGCGGCGCTGCGACTGTTGGCGGAAAACTGCCGGCATTTTGCCTGCGACAACGTGCGAATCGTCGACGGTGAGGCTCCGGTGACGATTGAAGAGCCCGCCGATGCGGTCTTTATGGGCGGCAGCGGCGGCCATCTGCGCGAACTGATTGACTGGTCGCTGCGCCAACTGCGCCCCGGCGGACGGTTGGTGATGACCTTTATCCTGCAGGAGAACCTGTATTGCGCCCTCGACCATTTGCGCCAGTCGGGTATCAGCAACGTGGACTGCCAGCAGCTCAATGTCTCAGCGCTGACCGCGCTGGGCAGCGGCCACTATTTCAAACCGCATAACCCCGTTTTTGTGATTGCCTGCCAGAAGGAAGAAAACCATGGCTGAAGCCTTTGACTCACGCTGCGTTTGGTTCGTTGGTGCCGGCCCCGGTGACCGCGACCTGATTACCCTCAAGGGCTATCGCCTGCTACAACAGGCGCAGGTGGTGATTTACGCCGGATCGTTAATTAATACTGAGTTGCTGGAGTACTGCCCGGCGGAGGCGGAATGCCACGACAGTGCCGAACTGCATCTGGAGCAGATCCTCACGCTAATGGAAGAGGGCGTGAAAGCCGGAAAAACGGTGGTACGCCTGCAAACCGGCGATGTCTCTCTGTACGGTTCGGTACGCGAGCAGGGTGAAGAACTGACGCGTCGCGGTATCCCATTCCAGGTGGTACCGGGCGTGAGCGCGTTCCTGGGTGCGGCGGCAGAGCTTGGCGTTGAATACACCGTGCCGGAAGTATCGCAGAGTCTGATTATCACCCGTCTGGAAGGGCGCACGCCGGTGCCGAAGCGCGAGCAGCTGGAATCCTTTGCCCAACACCAAACCTCGATGGCGATTTACCTCTCGGTGCAGCGCATCCATAAAGTGGCGGAGCGGCTGATTGACGGCGGCTATCCCGCCGCCACGCCAGTGGCAGTGGTCTATAAGGCGACCTGGCCTGAAAGCCAGACGGTGCGAGGCACGCTGGCGGATATCGCCGACAAAGTGCGCGACGCGAATATTCGCAAAACGGCGCTGATTCTGGTCGGCAACTTCCTGGGCGACGAATACCACTACTCGCGGCTCTACGCGGCGGATTTCAGCCATGAATACCGTAAAGCCTGATGGCATCGCGCTGTTTTGCCTGACGCCCGGCGGTGTCGCTCTGGCGAAGCGGCTTAGCGCGGCACTGCCGATGACCTGTATGACCCGCGAAACGCTGGTTGAGGATGGCTTCGTGGCGTTTGACGGTAGCTTTGCTCACAGTGTGCAGCAAGCATTTACTCGCTATTCGTCGCTCATTTTTATCGGTGCGACCGGCATTGCCGTGCGCGTGCTGGCACCGCTGCTGGTGGATAAATTCCACGATCCGGCAGTAGTGGTTATCGATGAGCGGGGTCAACACGTCATCAGCCTGCTTTCCGGGCATATTGGCGGCGCCAATGCGCTGGCGCGCCATCTGGCGGGCATTCTCGGCGTTGACCCGGTCATCACGACCGCCACCGACGTTAATGACGTGGCGGCCCTCGATACCCTGGCCTGCCAGCTTGATGCGCGAATGACGGGGTTTCGTCTGGCGGTGAAGACCGTTAACCAGATGCTGGTGAGCCAGAAGCGAGTGGGGCTGTGGTGGGATGAGTCGCTGACCGAAGAGGTCAGCCGCTGCGATCGTCGCGGGTTTATCACCGTCACCGATCTTCAGCGCCTTCCGGAACTGGACGCGCTGGTGTGTATCACGCTGCGCGATGAATTACCTGAGCTGTCGCTTCCCCACTGGAAATTGGTACCGCGACGTATTGTCGCCGGTATCGGCTGTCGACGCGGTACCGATTGCGGTGTCATCACCGATCTGCTGCTGCGCCAGCTGGCTTCTCAGCGGCTTGACCCATTAGCCCTGAAGGCCATCGGCAGCATCGTGGTAAAGCAGGATGAGCTGGGGCTTATCCAACTGGCGAGCGACTTCGACGTGCCGTTTGAAATTTTTAGCGTGGCCGAACTGAGCGCGCACGAGCATCGCTTTCCCTCCTCACTGTTTGTGAAACAAACGGTGGGCGTTGGCAGCGTTTCTGGCCCGGCGGCGTGGCTGCTGAGCAATGGACATCTTATTGGCGAGAACCTGCGAGAACAGGGCGTCACTATCACTTTGGGAGTTACACACTGATGTTAAGCGTAATTGGAATCGGCCCTGGCTCACAGGCGATGATGACCATGGAGGCCGTTGAGGCCTTGCAGGCTGCAGAAATTGTCGTCGGCTACAAAACCTATACCCACCTGGTGAAAGCCTTTACCGGCAATAAGCAGGTGATAAAAACCGGGATGTGCAAAGAGATTGAACGCTGCCAGGCGGCGATTGAGCTGGCGCAGGCCGGACACAACGTGGCGCTTATCAGCAGCGGCGATGCTGGGATTTACGGTATGGCGGGGCTGGTGCTGGAACTGGTGAGTAAGCAGAAGCTGGACGTAGAAGTACGCCTGATTCCTGGCATGACCGCCAGCATTGCCGCCGCATCGCTTCTGGGCGCGCCGCTGATGCATGATTTCTGCCATATCAGCCTTAGCGACCTGCTGACGCCGTGGCCAGTGATTGAAAAACGCATTATCGCCGCCGGGGAAGCGGATTTCGTTATCTGTTTCTATAACCCGCGCAGCCGCGGCCGTGAAGGGCATTTGGCGCGCGCCTTTGAGCTGCTCGCTGCCAGCAAAAGTGCGGATACGCCAGTCGGTGTCGTGAAATCTGCCGGGCGGAAGAAACAGGAAAAATGGCTGACCACGCTGGGTGAGATGGACTTTGCGCCCGTGGATATGACCAGCCTGGTGATTGTCGGCAATAAAACGACCTACATACAGGACGGCCTGATGATTACCCCGCGAGGCTACGTGCTGTGAATTACGGCGATGTTCTGGTGGTGGGTGGCACCAGCGATGCGCGGGCGATTTGTTTACAGCTGGACGCCGCGCAGGTGCTCTATACCGTGTCGGTTGCCACGCCAACCGGTGCCGCGCTGGCGGGTGATATTAAGGGGCAGGTGCGCTGCGGGCGGCTGGAACTGGCGGAAATGGCCGCCTGGCTGCGTGAGCAGAAAACCCGCTGGGTGATTGACGCTTCGCACCCTTACGCCGAGGTGGTGAGCCGCAACGTGCAGGCAGCTTGCGAGCAGACCGGCGTATTGCTGAGTCGCTATCAGCGTCCAGACCAGCTTGATGCGCTAACGCATCCCCTGCTGCACTACGTGGCTAGCCTCGCTGAGGCCTGTGAATTGATTCACGGGATGGGAAATCGCGTCCTGCTCACTACCGGCAGTAAAGACCTCGCGCTGTGGCGCGCAGGGCTGCCGGAAAAAACGCTGCTCGCTCGTGTACTTCCGGTCCCCGAAGTCGTCCAGCAGTGCGCGGAGTTGGGTTTTGGCGTCGCGGAGATTTTTGCCATTTGTGCACCATTTAGCGCCGAGTTTAACGCGGCATTCTACCGCCACTGCCGCGCTGATGTGATGGTCACCAAGGCTTCCGGTGCGGAAGGCGGCTATCGGGAAAAGGTTCAGCCTTGCCTCGATGCTGGCATTCCCTGCGTGGTGATTACCCGCCCGGCACCGCTAGTGACCGGCGATGAACGACTGGATAGTTTGACTGCGTTTGCCGAGCGTTTAGCCCGCTGGCAGGCCACGGAATTAAGGAAACAACAATGAAAAAAGCACTTTTGGTGGTGAGCTTCGGCACCAGCTATCACGATACCTGTGAGAAAAATATCGTCGCCTGCGAACGTGAACTGGCGGCAAGTTGCCCCGACCGTGACCTGTTTCGCGCCTTCACCTCCGGCATGATTATCCGCAAGCTGAAACAGCGAGACGGCATCGAAACCGACACGCCGCTGGAGGCGCTGCAAAAGTTGGCCGAGCAGGGCTACGAAGACGTGGCGGTACAGTCGCTGCATATCATCAATGGCGATGAATACGAGAAGATTGCCCGCGAAGTACAGAGCCTGCGCCCGCTGTTTCGTCGTCTGACGATCGGCACGCCGCTGCTGAGCGGTCATGACGACTACGTGCGGTTGATGCAGGCGCTGGAGCAGCAAATGCCGTCGCTTAACGCTGACGAAAAAGTGGTGTTTATGGGCCACGGCGCCAGCCACCACGCCTTTGCCGCCTACGCCTGCCTTGACCACATGATGAGTGTTCAGCGTTTTCCAGCACGAGTTGGCGCGGTAGAGAGCTACCCGGAAGTTGACGTGCTGATTGAAAGCCTGAATCAGGAAGGTGTGCGCGGTGTGCACTTGATGCCGCTGATGCTGGTAGCGGGTGACCACGCGATTAACGATATGGCCTCCGATGAAGAAGACTCGTGGAAAACGCTGTTTATCGCCGCAGGCATCCCGGCAACGCCGTGGCTGCAAGGGCTGGGCGAGAATCCGGCGGTACGGGCGATGTTTGTCGACCATCTGCAACAGTCGCTGGAGGTCGCATGAGCGGGAAACTGTATGCCCTGAGCACCGGGCCTGGCGCGTCCGATCTGATTACCGTCCGTGCGGCGCGTATTTTGGGAACGCTCGATATTCTCTACGCCCCGGCAGGGCGCAAAGGTGGTGACAGCCTCGCGCTCTCCATCGTGCGCGAATATTTAGGTGAACATACCGAAGTGCGCTGTTGCCACTTCCCGATGAGTGCTGACAGCGCGGAAAAAGAGGCGGTGTGGGATGACGTTTCCCGCGCGCTGGTACAGGAAGTGGAAGCCGGCAAACAGGTCGGATTTATCACTCTTGGTGATGCCATGCTCTTCAGCACCTGGGTCTTTTTACTGCAACGTATTGGCAGCCCGCAGTGGCTGGAGATTGTGCCCGGCGTGACCTCATTTGCGGCGATTGCCGCCCGTGCACAGATGCCGTTGGCGATGGAACAACAGTCGCTGGCCGTGGTCGCTTGCACCGCACCGGAGGCAGAGATTGAGCGCGCGTTGGCGCAGCACGACAGTCTGGTACTGATGAAGGTTTATGGCCGTTTCCCGCGCATCAAAGCGCTGCTGGCGAGCGCCGGGGTATTGGACCATGCCGTGTTAATGGCCGAGGCAACGCTGCCCGGTGAACAGTGCTGGCGAAATCTTGCAGAGGTGAGCGACGACCAGGCGCTGCCTTATTTCTCAACCATTTTGGTGAATAAACAGTGGGGGCAGGGACAGTGAATCTTGAACAACAGCTTAAAAAGCTATCGTTAAGCGGTGTGGGAGCCGCGTTATTGCTGATGGTGGTGCCGGAACAGGCTTTTGCGATGCACATTATGGAGGGCTTTTTGCCGCCGATGTGGGCGCTGGCATGGTGGCTGCTATTCCTGCCGTGCCTGTGGTACGGACTGGTACGGCTGCGCCGCATCGTGCAGGACGACAGCAACCAGAAGGTACTGTTGGCGCTGTGCGGGGCGTTTATTTTTGTCCTCTCGGCGCTGAAGATCCCGTCAGTGACCGGTAGCTGCTCGCACCCAACGGGCGTGGGGTTGGCGGTGATCCTGTTTGGGCCTGGCGTGGTGGCGATCCTTGGGGCCATCGTGCTGCTGTTCCAGGCGCTTCTGTTGGCACACGGCGGGCTGACAACGCTGGGTGCTAACGGTATGTCGATGGCGGTGATTGGGCCTATTGTCGGCTATCTGGTGTGGAAAATGGCCTGTAAGGCCGGATTCCGTCGCGATGTGTCGGTATTCCTCTGCGCCATGCTGGCGGATTTGGCCACCTATTTTGTCACCTCGCTTCAGTTGGGAGCCGCTTTCCCGGATCCGCAGAGTGGTTTTGCCGGATCGAGCCTGAAATTTATGGGGATCTTCTGTTTGACGCAGATCCCGATCGCCATTGCCGAAGGGCTGCTGACGGTGATGATCTACGACCAGTTGACCAAGCGTCAGTTGATCCCCGCACGAGGACATTAAGATGAAAAAGACATTGATCCTGCTGGCAATGGTAATTGCGTTGGTGGTCCTGCCGTTCTTTATCAATCACGGCGGTGAATACGGTGGCTCTGACGGCGAAGCGGAAAACCAGATCCAGGCAGTTGCGCCGCACTATGAACCATGGTTCCAGCCGCTGTATGAACCCGCGAGTGGGGAAATCGAAAGCCTGCTGTTTACCCTGCAGGGATCGCTGGGGGCAGCGGTGATTTTCTACATTCTGGGCTACTACAAAGGCCGTCAGCGCAATGATGACCGGGCTTGACCGACTCAGCTACCAAAGCCGTTGGTTTCACATCGCGCCAGAACGGAAATTCCTGTTCTGGCTGCTGCTGATGATTCTGGCTTTCAGCCTGCCGCCGTTGGGGCAGGCCCTGCTGATGGCGGGAACGGCGGCGCTGACCTGCTGGCTGCTGCGTATCTCTTTGTGGCGCTGGTGTCGCTGGATGGCCCTGCCGCTAGGGTTTCTGCTGGTGGGCGTGCTGACGATTGTGTTTAGCGTGAGCCGCGATGCGCATACGCTGCTGGCGAGCGTATCGCTTGGCGGGTTTCACCTGGGCATTACCCAGGTTGGGCTGACTACCGCCAATGAGACCTTCTGGCGCAGCCTGGCAGCGCTGTCAGCGACATTCTGGCTGGTACTCAATTTGCCGTTCCCGCAGCTTATTGTTCTGCTCAAACGGGCGCGCGTGCCGCGCCTGCTCACCGAGCAAATCCTGCTGACCTGGCGCTTTATTTTTATTTTGCTGGATGAGGCGATGGCCATTCATCGGGCGCAAACGCTGCGCTTTGGCTACCGCAATGTCCGCCTGGGCTACCGCTCGCTATCGATGCTGGTCGGGCTGCTGTTTACCCGCGTACTCATTCGCTATCAACAGATGAGCACGGCGCTTGATATCAAACTGTATCAGGGTGATTTTCACCTGTAAGGAATACCATGCTGGCGACCAGCGACCTCTGGTTTCGTTACCAGGACGCACCGACGCTCAAAGGGCTGACGCTGGATTTTTCTCGTCAGGCCGTCACCGGTCTGGTGGGGGCGAACGGCTGCGGGAAATCAACGCTGTTTATGAATCTCAGTGGCCTGCTGCGCCCGCAGCAGGGGGCGGTGTTGTGGCAGGGAAAACCGTTGGATTACAGCAAACGTGGGCTGCTGGCGCTGCGTCAGCAGGTGACCACGGTATTCCAGGATCCGGATCAGCAAATCTTTTATACCGATATCGATAGCGATATTGCCTTTAGCTTGCGCAATCTGGGCGTGGCGGAGGATGAGATCGCGCGGCGCATTGATGACGCATTGACGCTGGTCGATGCCCAGCATTTTCGCCAGCAGCCGATTCAATGCCTAAGCCACGGGCAGAAAAAACGCGTGGCGATTGCCGGGGCGCTGGTGTTGCGGGCGCGCTATCTATTATTGGATGAACCGACCGCCGGGCTGGACCCTTCCGGGCGGACGCAGATGATTGACATCATTAAGCGTATCGTCGCGCAGGGCAATCATGTGGTAATTTCCAGCCACGATATTGATTTGATTTATGAAGTCAGCGACGCGGTATACGTGCTGCGCGGTGGCGAAGTATTGGCGGCAGGCACGCCGGGTGAGGTATTTTCCCGACGCGAGCTGATTGAACAGGCCGGCCTAAGCCAGCCGTGGCTAGTTAAGTTGCACGCGGAGCTTGGGCTGCCGCTGTGTAAAACCGAGGCGGAGTTTTTCCGCCGTATGCGTGAAAAAGGAAACGTATGACCCAGGCCATTATGCTGCAGGGCACGGCATCCGACGTCGGCAAAAGTATGCTGGTGGCGGGGCTGTGCCGGATTTTTTATCAGGATGGCCTGCGCACCGCGCCGTTTAAATCGCAGAATATGGCGCTTAACTCTGGAATTACTCCGGATGGCAAAGAGATGGGGCGGGCGCAAATTTTTCAGGCCGAAGCCGCCGGGATTGCGCCGGATGTACGTATGAACCCGATTCTGCTTAAACCAACCAGCGACCGTAAAGCGCAAATTGTGTTGATGGGCGAGGTGGCCACCAACATGGATGCCGTTAGCTATCACGATTACAAGCCGCGGCTGCGGGAGCAGATCCTTGAGGTTTACCAAAGCCTGGCGCAAGAGTATGACGTGCTGGTGCTGGAAGGGGCGGGTAGCCCAGCGGAGATAAACCTGCGCGACCGCGATATCGTCAATATGGGCATGGCGGAGATGGCACAGTGCCCGGTCATCCTGGTTGCGGATATCGACCGGGGTGGCGTTTTCGCATCCATCTTCGGCACGCTGGCGCTGCTGCATGACCATGAGCGGGCCAGGGTAAAGGGCGTCATCATTAATAAGTTTCGCGGTGACGTAGCGCTGCTTTACTCCGGTATAGAACAAATTGAGGCCTTAACCAACGTGCCTGTGCTGGGGGTAATGCCGTGGCTGGAGGTCGACCTTGAAGACGAGGACGGCGTGGCGCTGCAAAAAGGTAAATATCGGGGTGCCAGCCAGCGTGAAGTTGATATTGCGGTGATACAGCTACCGCATATTTCTAATTTTACCGATTTTAACGCCTTAGCAGCACAGCCGGATGTGCGCGTGCGCTATGTCCGCCACGCCGACGATCTGGCTGGGGCCGACATGATCATCCTACCGGGCAGCAAAAATACCCTCGGCGACCTGCTGTGGCTTCAGGAAAACGCGCTCGCGCACGGTATTTTGCAGGCCCAGCGACAGGGCGTACCGGTGTTGGGAATTTGCGGTGGTTATCAGATACTGGGCGATACGCTGATTGATGAGGTGGAGTCAGGGCTGGGGACGCTGCCGGGGTTAGGGCTGCTCAATACCGTGACCCGTTTTGCACCGACTAAAATCACCACTCAGGCAACGGCCATACTCAATGACGCACTGCCGGGTTGGCTGGCGGCGGTATCGGGAATGGCGCTACGCGGTTATGAAATTCATATGGGGGAGACCACGCTGCTGGATGGTGTTTGCCCTTTGATGCAGCTGTGCAAAGATGGTCAACATCACGCTGATGGTGCAACAAGCGAAGATGGCCTGGTATTTGGCACCTACCTTCATGGCCTGTTTGATAGCGATGCGTTTACTCGTGCGTTGGTTAATGGTCTGCGCAAACGCAAAGGGTTAATGGCACTGGACGGCGACTTCCACTACGCCCATTACAAAGCACAGCAGTTTGATATTCTGGCGGAGTCTATGCGTCAGCATATTGATATTGAAAAGATTTATACGATTATGCGGGAGCATCAGGAGCCGTAGCGGCAATGACGTGCCATTCGTGAGAGTGGCACCAGCAGTTTATGACAGGCAAAAAAAAACACCCAGTAGGGTGTCATTTTAATTGGTTGCGGGGGCCGGATTTGAACCGACGACCTTCGGGTTATGAGCCCGACGAGCTACCAGGCTGCTCCACCCCGCGTCCGTCTTTACTCTTCCATCGAGTAAACTTGCATCAGATTGTAATTGGTTGCGGGGGCCGGATTTGAACCGACGACCTTCGGGTTATGAGCCCGACGAGCTACCAGGCTGCTCCACCCCGCGTCCGTCATTACTCTTCCATCGAGTAACGTTGCTTCTGATTTTCACTTCTTTTTAATTGGTTGCGGGGGCCGGATTTGAACCGACGACCTTCGGGTTATGAGCCCGACGAGCTACCAGGCTGCTCCACCCCGCGTCCGTGGATGCGCACTATACTCTGCTGAGCTTTTGATGCAACTCATTTTTGAGATAAATCACTCATTTTTTTATAGGTTGTATGTATACGACACGATTGGATTATTTTTTGTACAAAATTATTGCTGGCTGGCGTAATCGCATTTCAATACCCCTGGCGGTTTGTTATCTTCTTCGGGCACTTTCGATTATGCGGAAAATAGAAGACACCATGAAAGGACGTTGGGTTAAGTATGTAGCAACCGGGGCAATGCTGGCGATGTTGGCAGCCTGTTCGTCAAAACCGACCGATCGCGGTCAACAGTATAAAGACGGGAAATTCACCCAGCCTTTCTCACTGGTCAATCAACCTGATGCTGTCGGCGCACCGATTAATGCGGGCGACTTCGCCGAGCAGGTAAACCAGATTCGTAACGCCTCTCCGCGCCTGTACGGCAACCAGAGCAACCTTTATAGCGCCGTGCAGCAGTGGCTGCTCTCCGGTGGCGATACGCGCACTATGCGCCAGTATGGCCTCGATGCCTGGCAGATGGAAGGCACCGATAATTACGGCAACGTCCAATTCACTGGCTACTACACGCCAGTAGTGCAGGCGCGCCATACGCGTCAGGGCGAGTTCCAGTATCCGCTTTACCGCATGCCGCCGAAGCGCGGCAAGCTGCCATCTCGTGCCGGAATTTATGCCGGGGAGTTGAGCGATAACTACGTGCTGGCCTACAGCAACTCCTTGATGGATAACTTCATCATGGATGTGCAGGGCAGCGGATACATTGATTTTGGTGATGGCTCACCGCTTAACTTCTTTAGCTATGCCGGGAAAAACGGCTGGGCATATAAAAGCATCGGTAAAGTACTTATCGATCGCGGTGAAGTGAAGCGTGAAGATATGTCGATGCAGGCGATCCGTCACTGGGGCGAAACTCACAGCGAAGCGGAGGTTCGTGAACTGCTGGAGCAGAACCCATCGTTCGTCTTCTTTAAACCACAATCTTTCGCGCCGGTGAAAGGTGCGAGCGCCGTGCCGCTGATTGGCCGCGCATCGGTGGCCTCCGACCGCAGCATTATCCCGCCGGGCACCACCCTGCTAGCGGAAGTCCCGCAGCTTGATAATAACGGTAAGTTTAACGGTCAGTATGAGCTTCGCTTAATGGTGGCGCTGGATGTGGGCGGCGCGATTAAAGGCCAGCACTTTGACATCTACCAGGGTATCGGTGCAGATGCCGGGCATCGCGCGGGCTGGTATAATCACTACGGCCGCGTGTGGGTGCTGAAGACAGCAAGCAACGCAGGCAATGTTTTTAGCGGCTAAGTCCGTTATCTCCCCGGCTGAGGTTTGCCGATGCCGGGGAGGCATTAATGAAGAAATTTGAGGTTTTATGTCTGTTATCAGTGACGCCTGGCGTCAGCGTTTTGGCGGCACGGCGCGTTTATACGGTGAAAAAGCTCTTCAGGTTTTTGCCGAGGCGCACGTATGTGTCGTGGGTATTGGCGGCGTCGGCAGCTGGGCGGCGGAAGCGCTAGCGCGTACCGGCATTGGTGCCATCACGTTGATTGATATGGACGACGTGTGCGTCACCAACACCAACCGCCAGATTCATGCCCTGGGCGGCAACGTCGGCTTAGCGAAAGCCGAGGTGATGGCGGAGCGTATCCGACTGATTAACCCTGAGTGTCGCGTCACGGTGATCGACGATTTCGTCACCCCTGATAATGTGGCGGAATATATGAGCGTAGGCTACAGCTATGTCGTCGATGCGATTGACAGCGTGCGACCGAAAGCGGCCCTGATTGCCTACTGTCGTCGCTTCAAAGTGCCGCTAATCACCACCGGCGGTGCGGGTGGGCAAATTGATCCGACGCAGATCCAGGTCAGCGATCTAGCGAAAACCATCCAGGATCCGCTGGCAGCGAAGCTCCGCGAGCGGCTGAAAAGCGACTTCGGCGTGGTGAAGAACAGTAAAGGCAAACTCGGCGTTGATTGCGTATTTTCCACCGAAGCGCTGGTTTATCCGCAGTCGGACGGTTCAGTATGCGCGATGAAGAGTACGGCGGAAGGGCCAAAACGTATGGACTGTGCGTCCGGTTTTGGCGCGGCGACGATGGTCACCGCAACCTTTGGCTTTGTCGCGGTATCCCATGCCTTGAAAAAGATGATGGCAAAAGCGGAGCGTCAGGCCAGCGCTTGACGGGCAGCTTGGGTCATTGCCTCGCTCAGGGCTGCCAGGCCCTGACTGCGTGAGGCGCTAAGCTGGCCGCGAAGGCCCAGTTCATCAAACAGCGCCAGCGGCTCGGATGTTAGAATCTCCGCTGGCTGCTTGCCTTCTGCGGCGGTCAACAGCACGGCCAGCAGACCACGTACAATCCTTCCTTCACTGTCGCCAAAAAAGTGCAGCGCACCGTTTGCTTCCTGCGTATACCCCAGCCAGACGCGATTTTCACAGCCTGGAATTTCCTGCGCCTGGGCTTTGTGTTCATCCGTCAGTGTTGGCAGCTTTTTACCCAGCAGAATCAGCTGGCGGTATTTATCTTCCCACTGCGAAAGCGCCGCAAACTGCTGGCGCAAGGTTTCAGGCGTTATCTCAGTGCCAAACGGATGCTCGGCTTTTAACGTTGTTGTCATTAATCCACCAGAAGTTCGAGCGCCCGATCGACGGCGCTGACCAGCGCGTGCACGTCGTCTTGCGTGTTATAAGGGGCGAACGAGGCGCGTAGCGTACCGCTCACGCCTAATGCTGCCAGCAGCGGCTGAGCACAGTGCTGACCGGCGCGCAGCGCAATACCGTACTCGGCCAGCAGCGTCACCATGTCGCTATGGTGTACACCAGCAAAATCGAAGGCCAGCAGGCTGGAGTCCTGACAGCGGAATGACCGGAAACCCGGGCGTTTCGCCAGCTCTTCTTCCGCCAGCGTCGCCAGCCCTCGGCTCCAGGATTCGGCCTGTTGGATATCGATCTCTGCCAGCCATTCCAGCGCCGCGCTCAGGCCAATGACGCCCGCAACGTTTGGCGTACCGGCTTCCAGGCGATATGGCACCGGCTGGGTGGTAAAGCCGTCAAACGTCACTTCACTGATCATCTTCCCGCCGCCTAACCACGGGGTCATGGCGTCGAGCAGCTCGCTTTTGCCGTACAGCGCACCGATGCCGGTTGGCCCGTAGAGCTTATGGCCGGAGAAAGCGTAAAAATCGATATCCAGCGCCTGAACGTCCGCGGGGAAATGGACCGCACCCTGCGCACCGTCGACCATGACTACCATGTCAGCCTGATGGGCAAGAACAATGGCACGGGCCAGATCCGGACATCCACCGGTGACGTTGGACATCTGCCCGAGCGCCAAAATGCGGCTCCGCGGCGTGATAAGCGTGGCGAGTTGCGCAACGTCTGGCAGCCGGTCGTCAGCCAGCGGCAACTGGACGATTTTCGCCCCCGTCTGTTCGGCGACCATCAGCCACGGCACCAGGTTAGCGTGGTGCTCGGCAACGCTGACGATAATCTCATCGCCCGGCTGTAGCCGCGGACGGGCGTAGCACTGCGCTACCATATTGATGGCTTCGGTGGTGCCGCGCGTCCAGACGATATCTTTCCCGCTCGGCGCATTGAGTAAACGCGCGACCTGATCACGCGCGGCTTCATATCGCTCGGTTAAGCGCTGCGCCTCGGCGAACTGGCTGCGATGAACGTTACCGGCGCTGAGCGAGTAAAAGTGATTTGTTGCCTCGATAACGGCCTGCGGCTTTAACGCGGTAGCGGCGCTATCAAGGTAAACCCCGGCATCGTGCAGGGCGGGAAACTGTGCGCGAAACTGCGCGGGGGAGAACGCGTTCATGGAATTCCTCATATCAATAAGGAGATCGTCGCGCAAAATGCGCGTTGATACAAGGCTTGTGCTCATCGTCGGAATTATCCGGAACTGCATACGAAGCCGTGTCAGTGTCTTATGCTGTTTAGTGTTGGGGAAATATTAATCCCTGTTGTTAATCTAATATTGAATAGCATAAGTCGCTTTAAGGAGAAAAAAATGAAAAAGACTGCCGCCGTACTCTCTGCTTGTATGCTGACTTTCGCGCTGAGCGCCTGCGCGGGGCCGAACTACGTGATACACACCAATGATGGCCGAAGCATCGTGTCTGAAGGGAAACCGCAGACGGATAATGATACCGGTTTGATTTCGTATAAAGATGCGAACGGTGTGAAACAGCAGATTAACCACAGCGAAGTGAAAGAGATGGTTGCGCTGGAGAAATAAAGAGACGATCGTCCAGGCAAAAAAAAGCACCGCAATTAGGCGGTGCTACATTAATCACTATGGACAGACAGGGTAAATGTACAGGAAGTGAAAAAGGGTAGCCTTGCTACCGTGATCTGAATTGCAGACCAATTGCAAACACAACAACACAACATCACAACCGTAAGCCAAAAGCCCTTCAGAACACGCATTCCAAAAAAAGCTTCTCGTTCCGGCTCAGGAAGTGCCGCCATGATAGGTATTTGCTGGTAGAAGCTCAACGGACAAATTATAATGGCTCAGATAAAAAAAACTAATAGGTTAACTGTTGTTTCCTATTTGTTAAAATCAATTAACAATTGAGTTCTGGGACCATGTCAAAGCGTTTGCCACCACTTAATGCATTACGTGTATTTGATGCAGCCGCACGCCATTTAAGCTTCACTCGCGCGGCCGATGAGCTTTTTGTGACGCAGGCCGCAGTAAGCCACCAAATCAAGTCTCTTGAGGATTTTCTGGGGTTGAAGCTGTTTCGGCGGCGCAATCGTTCTCTGCTTTTGACCGAAGAAGGGCAGAGCTATTTTCAGGACATCAAAGAGATCTTTTCGCAATTAACGGAGGCAACGCGTAAACTACAGGCACGAAGCGCGAAAGGGGCGTTAACCGTCAGTTTATTGCCCAGTTTTGCTATTCAGTGGCTGGTGCCGCGTCTCTCAAGCTTTAACTCAGCTTATCCGGGAATTGATGTCAGAATCCAGGCCGTAGACCGTCAGGAAGACAAGCTGGCGGACGATGTCGACGTTGCTATTTTTTATGGTCGCGGCAACTGGCCGGGGCTCAGAGTGGAAAAACTGTACGCCGAGTATTTACTCCCCGTCTGTTCTCCGCTGCTGCTTACCGGCGATAAAGCGTTGAAAACACCTGCTGACTTGGCAAAACACACGCTGCTGCACGATGCATCTCGCCGCGACTGGCAAACGTATACGCGCCAGCTCGGCCTTAACCACATCAACGTTCAGCAGGGGCCTATTTTCAGCCATAGCGCAATGGTGCTGCAGGCTGCCATCCATGGACAGGGCGTTGCGCTGGCGAATAACGTCATGGCGCAATCTGAAATTGAAGCGGGCCGCCTGGTGTGCCCGTTTAACGATGTCCTCGTGAGCAAAAATGCTTTTTATCTGGTTTGTCATGACAGTCAGGCAGAACTGGGTAAAATAGCGGCCTTTCGTCAGTGGATTCTGGCGAAAGCGGCTCATGAGCAAGAAACTTTTCGTTTTCGATACGATCAATAAATGAATTTAGGGTAATACCATGACCAGCCGTTTTATGCTGATATTTGCCGCAATCAGTGGCTTTATTTTTGTGGCACTGGGCGCGTTCGGCGCACACGTGCTGAGCAAATCGTTAGGCGTTGTTGAGATGGGCTGGATCCAGACCGGTCTGGAGTACCAGGCATTTCACACCCTGGCGATTTTTGGCCTTGCCGTGGCGATGCAACGCCGTATTAGTATTTGGTTCTATTGGAGCAGCGTATTCATGGCGCTGGGTACCGTGCTGTTTAGCGGTAGCCTGTATTGCCTGGCGCTCTCCCATCTCCGCCTGTGGGCGTTTGTGACTCCGGTAGGTGGCGTGAGCTTCCTCGCCGGCTGGGTTTTGATGTTGATTGGTGCGATTCGACTTAAGCGTAAGGGTGTGGTTCATGAATAAGGTTGTGCTGTATTGCCGCCCTGGGTTTGAGAAAGAGTGTGCTGCAGAGATTACGGACAAAGCCGGGCGTCGCGAAGTATTTGGCTTTGCGCGCGTCAAAGATAACTCTGGCTACGTGATCTTCGAATGCTATCAGGAAGGCGATGCTGACAAGTTGGCGCGTGATCTGCCGTTTAGCTCGCTGGTCTTTGCCCGTCAGATGATTGTGGTGGGTGAGCTGTTAAAAGATCTGCCGCCGGAAGACCGCGTGACGCCTATCGTAGGCATGTTGCAAGGTGTGGTGGAGAAAGGTGGCGATCTGCGTGTTGAAGTGGCTGACACCAACGAAAGCAAAGAGCTGATGAAATTCTGCCGTAAGCTCACCGTGCCTCTGCGCTCGGCGCTGCGTGAAGCTAAAGTCTTAGCTGCGTATGAGACAACCAAACGCCCAGTCGTGCATGTGTTCTTTATCGCTCCGGGCTGCTGCTACACCGGTTATTCTTACAGCACCAATAACTCGCCGTTCTATATGGGCATTCCGCGTCTGAAGTTTCCGTCCGACGCACCAAGTCGCTCGACCTTGAAACTGGAAGAGGCGTTCCACGTCTTTATCCCTGCCGACGAGTGGGACGAGCGTTTGGCCAACGGTATGTACGCGGTCGATTTAGGTGCCTGCCCAGGCGGCTGGACCTATCAGTTGGTGAAACGCAACATGTGGGTTTCTTCCGTGGATAACGGCCCGATGGCGCAGAGCCTGATGGACACCGGCCAGGTGACCTGGCTGCGTGAAGATGGTTTCCGCTACCGCCCAACCCGCAACAACATCTCGTGGATGGTGTGCGATATGGTTGAGCGCCCAGCGAAAGTGGCCGCGCTGATGGCTGAATGGCTGGTCAACGGCTGGTGCCGTGAAACTATCTTTAACCTCAAGCTGCCGATGAAAAAACGCTATGAGGAGCTGTCTCACAACCTGGCGTATATCCAGGAGAAACTTGACGAGAATGGCATTAATGCGCAAATCCAGGCGCGTCAGCTGTACCACGATCGCGAGGAAGTGACCGTTCACGTTCGCCGCCTGTGGGCTTCCGTAGGCGGTCGTCGCGACGAGCGTTAAGTTTTATTTCTTTCGCCAAATGGCCCGCCTTGGTGGGCCATTTTTGTTTCAAATGATAAGCGTTTGTCGGGCCTCCATCCTGGCATCGGAAATAATGTGGGTCACATCATCGAGGTGACCGATGCGCGCTTCGCCCGAACGGTTGAATTTGCTTTTATCAATCAGCAGCAATGATTGTGATGCCCGTTTAAGCAGTAACGACTTAAAGTCGGCGTTAACGGTATTGGAATCCCAAAGCCCGCCTTCACGATCGATCCCTTCGCAGGAAAAAATAAACAGGTCGATATCTAATGGTTTTAGCTGTGAGACCAGGGAGGGATTCACGTAGCAGCCATACTTTCGTTCAAGCTGGCCGCCGGAGCTAATAAGCTGAATCTGCTCGCGCTTTCCTAGCTCAAGGCAGATAGGGTGGCTATTGGTAAAAACCTGCAGGTCGATATCAGGCAGCTGTCGCGCCAGATACCAACACGTTGAGCTCGCGTCGAGGGCAATGACCATGCCGGCTTCTATCCAGGCGAGTGCTTCCCTGGCAATATCGGCTTTGTGCGCAAAGTGGCTTTTCAGCCGCATGTGGAAAGGATCGCCGCTATCCTGATTTTCTCGATGGATATACTTCGCCCGTCCATGGTTGCGTAGCACCTTGCCCTGCGTCTGGAGTTCGCTGAGATCGCGACGAATGGTCTCTTTGCTGACGTTAAGCTGAGCGGACAAAGCATCAGTTGTCATGCTTTTGTGCTGAATGAGCAGGTCTACTATCGCTTGCTGGCGTGCCGTTTTCATCTTTTTCACCCCATCATTCGATACGCGCCCGCATCGGGCGGGCGCACCGGCATGAGACTACGGTGTTACTCCTTTTTTTAAAAGAATATTCCCATACTTGGCACACTCACCTGTGATAACGATCGCAAAGGCTTTTTGCGCCCGCTCGTAAAACGCATAGCGGTCAATGCGGGATATTTCTGGGCAGGGGGACAGGAGGGAAAGCGCCTCGCGGTAGCGAGCTTCTACGCTGGGGTCGAGAGAATCGCCTTCTACCGCCGCCATCATCACCAGCGGTGGTGCATAGCTGTCGAGTTCAAACAGTGGAATGATGGCCTGCAGTAGCTCGCTAACCTTCAAACCGTCGGCGCGAATAACCTGCGGCCCCATACTGTGCGCTGGAAAATGGGCGTCAGAAAAAATGATCTCATCGCCGTGGCCCATTTCGGCCAATACCTTCAGCAGATCTGGGGAGATTAATGGTGAAATCGTTTTCAGCATTTCAAGCTTCCTTAATCAGTTCGGGTTCGGTTTGTGGATAGAAGTATCGGTATTGATAGTGCACCTGCGCTCTGGCCTGTTCCGGGCTGGAAAATTCCCCCACGCCGAACCAACCAAACATCGCCGCGCCCGCCACTGTGGTTTCGGCGTCATCCAGCACCTTGATGGGCATGTCGAGCATGTTGGCTTTGATCTGATTCCACAGCGTGTTACGGCTTCCTCCACCCACCATCAAAAGCTCCGTGGCTTTAAAGTGGCCGATTTGCTCCAGCGTGCGCAGATTTTGCGCAAGCTGTTCGCTGAGCCCTTCTAGCGCTGCGCGATAGAAATGACCGCGAGTCGCGTTTAGCGTGACTCCCTGCCATCCGGCATTGTGGTTTGTCAGGAGTTCGCAGTGCATTTTCACCCCCTCAGCCCCTTCCGGAATCAGGCGAGCCTCTTCAATGAGGGTTTGCCAGGGGGTTTGTGGCGTCCACAGTAGCTTGCGCACCCATTCGAGCACGCCTGAAGCCAGCCACTGCATGCCTGGGTTATAAAGCCCCGGTTGGCTATCCAGCTCGCAGGTCGATCCCACGTATTGGCTAAGCAGCGAGGTGCTGACCTGGTTGCTACGCACCATCAGGATTTCCCAGGTACCAGAAGAGAGCACGGGTTCATCCTGCTCGGCTCCTGCGCCAAAGAGGGCAAACTGTGTATCGTGCCCGGCTGAAATGACCGGGATCCCGACCTGAAGTCCCAGGAGCGCGGCGGCGGCAGGCTGAAGTGTACCGATGAGTTCACCGGCTTCTACCAGACGCGGGAACAACCGGCGCGGCAGGTCAGCGGCCTGCAATATTTCCTCACTAAAGTCGCGTTGATGAATATTCAGCATCTGGCTGGTTCCCGCCATGGTGAGATCGGTGGTGAATTCACCGGTCAGGCGATGGTTAATCAACGACGAGATAAATAGCCAGGCGTGCGCCTGTTCTAACAGTTGTGGGTGATTTTCTTTCAGCCACACCAGTTTATAGAGCGTGTTGAAGCCAAACGCGCCGACACCAGAAAGCTCCTGAAGCCTGTGTTGTGGAAGTAGCCGTTCGATATTTTTCATCACTTCAGCGGTACGCGGACACTTCCAACTGATAACGGGATAGAGGATCTGGCCATTTTCATCGACCAGCGCGCCATCGACGCCGAATGTGGTGACCGTAATGCCTCGCACCCGGCAGTTTGCTAATTCGGTCGCTAGCGTCTGACAGCAGTCTGCCAGGCGCTGTAAGATGGCCTCTAGCGACCACTGATGCCAGGTGCTGTTTTCTGCCGCCATTTCACTGGCGTTTACGGTAGCGGCACGGGCGACAATTTTTCCCTGGCGGTTGACGGCAATTGCCCTGACGTTGGTCGCGCCGCAGTCGAGAACCAGGATAACATCTTGTTTCATAAAGACTCCTGAAACATCTCTGGAGAATCCAGCTAACAATGCTGCCCAAAATAGCGCCCTTCCTGTATCAGGAAGGGCGCTGCGTATTAACGTTTGTACAGCGGGCCGTAGTTCTGACAGGCACGATAATCCTGACCTTCGCTATCCATGCCGTGTGCCGACCAGGAAGAAGGGCGATAGATCTGCGACTCTTCCACGTTGTGCATGCAGACCGGAATGCGCAGCATTGAGGCTAACGTAATAAAGTCAGCGCCGACGTGACCAATAGTCAGCACGCCGTGGTTAGCCCCCCAGTTAGCCATCACCGAGTAGACATCAGTGAACGGCCCTTTACCGGTCAGGCGCGGTGCAAACCAGGTGGTTGGCCAGGTGGAGTTGGTGCGTGCATCAAGCTGGTCATGCATCTCTTTTGGCAGCGCCACGCTCCAGCCTTCGGCAACCTGGAGTACCGGACCCAGACCTTTAATGATATTGACGCGGGTCATCGTAAACGGCACGCCACCTTCGGTAAGGAAGCGAGAGGAGAAACCGCCGCCGCGGAAATATTCATGAATCGCCGGGCACCACTCGGTGGCCGCGAGGCAAGCATCGGCTTCCTGCTGGCTGATTTCCCAGTGCGGCTTCATGGTCGGTTTGCCCTCGCTATTGCGCTGCTTGCATGAACCGTCCAGTGCCGCTGAGCCAGAGTTGATCAAATGGATAATACCGTGCTCAGCCAACCCGCTGAGGGGTTTTCCGGTAACACGCTGTACTGCTTCTGGTGACCAATAGGTGCGGACGTCGGCGAAGACCTGCGCGGTGCCGGTAAGCTGGTGGCCCATCAACATGGCTACACCGTTAAGGCTGTCGTTTTCGGTGGCGACGACAAACGGTTCGCGCACGCCGTTCCAGTCAAAGGAACTGTTCAGTAGCGCTTCGGCGGTATCGCCGTTAGGGTATTGATCGGTCCAGTGGCGCTGGCCCTGGAAGCCCGCCGCAATGGCGTTATAGCCGAGCGACTCCTCAACCAGCCCTTTATCCGCCAGCTTTTTATTACCCTGCATCATGTCGCGAATGCACATTGCCATTAGCAGGCTCTCTTTGAGCACTGCGCGGCTTTGTGCCTCGTTGCGCTTATATTGCTGAGCGTTTTGATCTTCGCCGTAGCGGAAGTTTTTGTCCGCCCACGCGAGCGCCATTTCGAGTTCCGCTTCGTCATAGATTTTCTGGTCGATGCGGCGGCGTAGTTCGGTCATATCTACCGCTTGTACCTTCATGCCAAGCCAGGATTCAAAGAAGTTATGGTCAACAATCGAACCCGCAATCCCCATCGATACGCCGCCAACGGAGAGGTAGCTTTTGCCTTTCATGCTGGCTACCGCCAAACCGGCGCGGGCGAAGCGCAGCAATTTTTCTTCAACGTCGGCAGGAATAGAGGTGTCATCCGCATCCTGAACGTTGTGACCGTAGATAGAGAATGCCGGAATGCCTTTTTGGCTATGTGCTGCCAGCGCGGCCGCCAGATAAACGGCACCAGGGCGCTCAGTGCCGTTAAAGCCCCAGATTGCTTTCGGGCGCATTGGATCCATATCGATGGTTTCGCTACCGTAGCACCAACATGGTGTCACGGTGATAGTCACGCCAACGTTCAAACCGCTGAATTTCTCTTCACAGGCGGCCGATTCCGCCATACCGGCGATACAGCTATCGGCAATGACGCACTCAATTTGCGCGCCGCAGGCGTGGCGGAGTTTCTCCGTGATAAGTACCGCGGTCGCCTTTGCCATGTTCATGGTCTGCTCTTCCAGCGATTCACGGACGCCCATACGACGGCCATCAATCACCGGGCGGATACCAATTTTCGGTAAGCTGATTTTTTTCATTACAGATCCCTCACGTTATTCGGATAAAAGATTAATGCGTTGCCGTTTGTGAACGGAAACGGGCAAAGATGAAGATGACGGCGAAGCACAGGGCCGGAACCAATTCTGCGGTTGGGATATTGCCTGCGGCGTCGCTGACGAAGCCCATAACCGGCGTCACGATACCGCCGCCGATAATGGTCATGACGATGAAAGAGGAGCCATATTTGGTGTCCTGTCCCAGATTTTTGATCCCCAGGGAAAAGATGGTGGGGTACTGAATCGACATAAATGCACTGCACAGCGTTAGCGCTAACAGGCCAAAGTGGCCGCCGCTTAAGGCGGAAATTAGACATAGAATCATCGCCAGCAAAGCATAGGTGGCGAGCACTTTATGCGGCGCGAAGCGGCTGATAAGCCAGGTGCCAGTAAAGCGGCCGATGAAGAAGCACACCATCGTGCCGGTCAGATAGTTAGCGGCAAAACCGGGTGTCATGCCGGGGATCTCTTCAATGGCGTAGCGAATCAGATAACTCCAGCAGGCTGTTTGCGCACCGACATAGCAAAACTGTGCCAGCACCGCCCAGCGCCAGTGGCGAATACGCACCAGGCGGGAAATAGACGCGGAGAATGAACTCTGTGTGGTCTCTGAGTGGTCGTCACTTTGTAGAGCTGGAAATTTAGTGAACATGATCAGCAGGGCAACCAGCAGGACAACTGCCACGATGATCATATAAGGCGTCTGTACCGATAACACCAGACTGTGTTTATAGGTACTGAGCTGCTCTGGCGACATTTTATCGAGCACATCCTGGGATTTATGTGGCACGTTAGACAAAATAAGACTTTGCCCAAATACAACCGCAATAATAGCGCCAAATGAATTAAATGTTTGCGCCAGATTTAGGCGGAAGTGACCACCGTTCTCAGGGCCTAATACCGTTACAAATGGGTTCGCTGCTGTTTCAAGACAACCTAGCCCTGCGGCGATAATAAATAGTCCAATTAGAAATAGTGTGTAATTCATGACTTCAGCTGCTGGCCAGAATAGTGCTGCGCCGAAGGCATATAGGAATAACCCGGTAATGATGCCGGCTTTATAACTCAGCTTTTTCATCAGGATCCCAGCAGGGATAGGAATGACAAAATAACCGAAGTAAAATGCAGATTGAATCAACCCGGCCTGGAAATTAGTTAAGGTAAAGGCCTGCTGAAACTGGGGTAATAAAATGTCGTTTAGGTTATTCGCGACTGCCCAAAGAAAAAACAGTGAGCAAAGCAGAGCAAAAGGAATAATGTAGCGCTGAGCTTGTCCTGCATCCACTGCACGAAAGCTCTGCGTTTGTATTGTTGTATTTCCCATAACATCCTCATTGATTCAGAAGCGTCAGAGTGTGGTCCTTTTTAGCGATCAGACCGTAAAAACAAAAGAGTTCGCTTTTCTTACCTGAGGTAAAGTGATGGTCAGGAATGAACTCGTGAATTCATTTTCGAGTAAAAAAGGCTCTTTAATATGATGACGGTCACATTTGGCGATATGTTGATATTTTTATGTGATAGCTGTCACTTTAATTTCCTGTAAACAATGCCCGTTTGAGAAAATAAATATTAAAACCCACAGTCGGTATGACCGATTTAATTTATTGTTGTGAAAACGGGCATTTATTGGTTGTGGAAAGAAAATGCCCGTTTCTATAAATATTGCTAAGAGCGGTCATTTTTATCACGGTGATTTTTTAAGTGCAGCAAAGTATTTTAGGGGATTAATTGATGGTGGTCACAAAATAAAACCCAGGGAATTCCATTATGGCTCTTCAATATGATGATGGTGAGTAAGTGGACGGTTAATTCAACAGAATCAGCAACGTTATTCTGTTGTGGCATTAGCATCATCAAGAGAGGTCATAAATGGAACGAAATACACTAGCACGGCAGATTATTAATACCTGCCTGGAAATGACGCGTCTGGGATTAAATCAGGGCACTGCAGGTAACGTCAGCGTGCGTTATCAGGGGGGGATGCTTATCACCCCAACGGGGATCCCGTATGAGAAGCTGACTGAAGCGCACATCGTTTATATCGATGCCGAGGGGCATCATGAAGAGGGCAAATTGCCATCAAGCGAATGGCGCTTCCATATGGCTGCCTATCAGACGCGCCCGGATGCACATGCGGTGGTGCATAACCATGCCGTGCACTGTACCGCTGTTTCTATTCTTAACCGGCCTATCCCGGCCATTCATTACATGATTGCTGCCGCCGGAGGGAACTCCATCCCCTGTGCCCCGTATGCCACCTTTGGCACGCGTGAGCTGTCCGAGTACGTCGCCGTTGCCCTGAAAAACCGTAAAGCGACGCTGCTGCAGCACCATGGGCTTATCGCCTGCGAGGATAATCTGGAAAAAGCCTTATGGCTGGCACATGAAGTTGAAGTGTTGGCACAGCTATATCTCAGCACGTTGGCGATTACCGATCCGGTTCCGGCGCTTAGCGATGAGGCGATCGCCATCGTTCTGGAAAAATTCAAAACCTACGGGCTGCGTATTGAAGAGTGATGTCGCGAGACACACGGGAGAAGGGCAATGGCTAACAGAATGATTCTGAATGAAACGGCGTGGTTTGGCCGTGGGGCGGTCTCGTCGCTTTGTGATGAGGTTAAACGCCGCGGCTATCGCAAGGCGTTAATCGTCACCGATAAAACGCTGCTGCAGTGCGGAGTGGTGGCAAAGGTGACGGGTAAAATGGATGAGGCAGGTTTGGCGTGGGAGATCTACTCTGGCGTAATTCCCAATCCGACGATCGGTGTTGTACAAGAGGGGCTGAACGTCTTCCAGCATAGCGGTGCGGACTATCTCATCGCGATTGGCGGTGGGTCACCGCAGGATACCTGCAAGGCGATTGGTATTATCAGTAATAATCCTGAGTTTGCGGATGTTCGTAGCCTCGAAGGGCTGTCACCTACCCGTAAACCTAGCGTTCCCGTCATGGCAATCCCTACGACGGCGGGAACGGCGGCTGAAGTGACCATTAACTATGTCATCACCGATGAAGAGAAGCGGCGTAAGTTTGTATGCGTCGATCCCCACGACATTCCGCAGGTCGCCTTTATTGACGCCGACATGATGGATGGTATGCCGCCTTCACTGAAAGCCGCAACAGGTGTTGATGCGCTGACCCATGCGATTGAAGGCTATATTACTCGTGGCGCCTGGGCATTGACCGATGCTCTGCACATCAAGGCGATTGAGATTATTGCCGGGGCGCTGCGGGGTTCCGTCGCGGGTGAGCGCGATGCCGGTGAAGCGATGGCGCTGGGGCAATACGTGGCAGGGATGGGGTTTTCGAATGTCGGGCTGGGGCTGGTTCACGGTATGGCGCATCCGCTGGGGGCGTTTTATAACACTCCGCACGGCGTGGCGAATGCTATTTTGCTACCCCACATCATGCGTTTTAACGCGGAGTCTACCGGCGAGAAGTTTCGTGATATCGCACGGGCAATGGGGATTAAGGTGGAAGGGCTAAGCCTTACGGCTGCGCGAACTGCGGCAATTGATGCTGTCTTTGCGTTAAACCAGGATGTTGGCATCCCGCTACATCTGCGCGATGTTGGCGTCAGCAAGGAAGATATCCCGGCGCTGGCACAGGCGGCGTTTGAAGATGTGTGTACGGGGGGAAACCCGCGCGAAGCCCGTCTTTCTGATATTGTCGAGCTGTATCATACTGCCTGGTAGTGTTGTATTCGGCATATCAACGCCATCAGCTTGTCTGATGGCTTTATGTTTTTCAGGCTGTGCGAGGCAGCCTTAGCTGCTGTAAATTCCCGTCGATATGGAGATCGGTTTGCAGGCGCGCGATATCCCGGCACAAAAACGCCATTTCCCGATGCTCCACGAGTTTCTTGCGCCACTTTTCGGGCACGTCTTCCAAACGCTCATACAGTGCTTCCAGAGTCCCGAACTGTACCAGCAGTTGGGTGGCGCTTTTGGCACCGATGCCTGCCACGCCAGGGACTTTTGAACTGCTTATCCCTGCCAGCCCCCAGAAGTCGGGAAGTTGCTGTGGCAACACGCCAAACTCTTTTTCGATAAATGGGGAGTCCAGCCAGCGTTTTTGAAAATAATCGCGGATTTGTAGCGTCGGTGATAGCAACTGGCAGTAACCCTTGTCGGTAGACACGATAGTTGCCTGGTGCCCCGCCTGAGTCACCTTTACCGCTAGAGTAGCGGCCAAATCATCGGCTTCATTGCCGGTTGAAACCCAGCACTGTACGCCGCGTTGTTCGAATGCCGCGCGCAGGGCGGGCATTTCCGCGTGTAGCGCATCGGGCATGGGGGCCCGCCCCGCTTTATAGTCCGGGAGTCGCTGATGCCGCCAGCCGCTGTTACGGGCTTCGTCATCAAACACCGCCACCGCATGCGTTGGCTGACTGTGAACGATCAGCAGATCTAACGCGTGCTGGCAGGTTTCCACGCAGGGTGAACCCTGAACGGCGTGGATTCGGCGGATTAAATTGAGCGCGTCAACGATAAGCAAATGAACGGCCACGCGGTGTTCTCCTTAACTGAACGGGTGCTAAGGGTAACATTCACGGCCAGATGAGGCTATTGATGGGGGATAAAACGGGAAGAGGCCTCGCAAAACGAGGCCTCTGGGAAATGCTTAATCGCAGGAAACTTTCATCGCTAAACCGCCACGAGACGTTTCGCGGTATTTTGCGTTCATATCTTTGCCGGTTTCGTACATGGTTTCGATAACCTTATCGAGACACACGCGCGGCTCGCTGGTGCGACGCAGTGCCATACGCGCAGCGTTGACCGCCTTCACGGAAGCAATCGCGTTACGCTCAATGCACGGCACCTGAACCTGACCGGCAACCGGGTCACAGGTCAGACCGAGATTGTGTTCCATGCCGATTTCCGCCGCGATGCAGACCTGCGCCGGGCTTGCGCCCAGAAGCTCTGCCAGACCCGCTGCCGCCATAGAGCAGGCTACGCCGACTTCGCCCTGGCAACCGACTTCGGCGCCCGAGATAGAGGCGTTCATCTTGTACAGTGAGCCAATCGCGCTGGCAACCAGCATATAGCGCGCCAGCGAGTTAGCGTTCACTTCACGGATAAACTTGTCGTAGTAGGCCAGCACCGCCGGAACGATACCGCAGGCACCGTTGGTTGGTGCGGTGACAACGCGCCCGCCAGCGGCGTTCTCTTCGTTGACTGCCAGCGCGAACATGTTGATCCAGTCAACGACAGCCATTGGGTCGCTGTTCACTTTATCCTGGCTTACCAGCATACGGCGCAGCGCGGCGGCACGGCGTGGAACACGCAGCTTACCTGGCAATACGCCTTCGGTGGTGATGCCGTGTTCAATTCCGCCTTTCATCACCGCCCAAACATCAGCAAAGTGTTTTTCCAACTCTTCTTTGCTGTGCAGCGCCAGTTCGTTTTGCATCATCAGCCCGGACAGCGATAGACCGGTTTCTTTGCAATGACGCTGCAGGTCGGCGGCGTTGTTGTACGGGTAAGGGACCGCAACCGGGGCCTCAGTTTCCTGACCAAAGTGCTCTTCATCGACGATAAAACCACCGCCGATGGAATAATAGGTTTTGCTGTAAACCGCTTTGTCACCTGCTAGCGCGGTGATACGCATGCCGTTTTCGTGCAGAGAGAGGTTGTCGGTATGGAAATTCATACACTGATCAACCGGGAACTCTACTTCATGCTGGCCGTTAGCCAACAACAGTCGACCGTGGGTATTCACATCCTGGATAAATGCCGGGATGGAGTCGATATCGACGGTATCCGGCAGGTTTCCTGCCAGGCCCATAATGATGGCGATATCGGTGTGGTGACCTTTACCGGTCAGAGACAGTGAGCCGTAAACATCGACGACTACGCGAGTGATATCAGTGAGGATCCCACGCGCAATCAAGTCGTCCGTGAATTGTTTGCCTGCTTTCATTGGCCCGACGGTATGTGAGCTGGAAGGACCAATGCCGATTTTGAAAATATCGAATACGCTAATCATGAGGCGTCCATTGTGTAACGAGGTGCGCCGCCCGAAGGCGGCGCAGGGGATTAACTGAACAGAGAGTAGGAGATTGCGGAGATAGCGATAAGACCCATCAGAACAACGAAGACGTTGCTGATGTGACCGCTGTACTTACGCATTGCCGGTACTTTCTGAATGGCATACATCGGCATCAGGAACAGAATCATCGCGATGATTGGGCCGCCCAGGGTCTCAATCATACCGAGGATGCTTGGGTTCAGGGTTGCCACAATCCAGGTGGTAACCAGCATGAACAGCGCAGTGATTTTGTTCAGCTTGCTGATTTCGATGGTTTTGCCTTTGCCGCGCAGAGACTTGATAACCATCCCGTTAAAGCCTTCACGTGCGCCCAGGTAGTGGCCGAGGAAGGATTTGGTGATAGCGATAATCGCGATGATTGGTGCCATCCATGCGATAACCGGCGCGTTAAAGTGGTTTGCCAGGTAAGACAGGATAGAGATGTTCTGCTCTTTCGCCGCAGCCAGGTCCGCTGGGGACAGGCTCAGTACACAGCTGAAGACGAAGAACATGACGGTCAACACCATCATGATGTGAGCGCGAGCCAGAATGGAGGAGCATTTTTTCTCTGCGCCCTGGCCGTACTCTTCACGCTTAGCAACCGCGAAGGAAGAGATGATCGGTGAGTGGTTGAAGGAGAACACCATGACCGGGATTGCCAGCCACAGAGTCATCCACAGGCCTTTACCGGTAGATGCTGCGCTGCTGAAGGACAGCGTTTCCAGCGCCGCACCGCTCCACTGGGGAATCAGGTACAGAGCCAGCACCATCAGTGCGGCAACAAATGGGAATACCAGGATACTCATCGCTTTCACAATCATCTGCTCACCGAAGCGAACGATGGTCATCATACCGACGATCAGGATCAGCGACAGAAGCGCACGCGGTGGCGGCGTAATGTGCAGCTGATGAGCCAGGAAGCTCTCGACGGTGTTAGTGATGGCGACGCTGTATACCAACAGAATTGGGTAGATAGCGAAGAAGTAAAGCAGGGTAATCAGTTTACCTGCGCCAATGCCGAAGTGTTCTTCAACCACTTCAGTGATGTCTTCGCCAGGGTTTTTACCGGACAGCACGAAACGAGTCAGGCCGCGGTGGGCGAAGAAGGTCATTGGGAAAGCAAGGATTGCCATAATGATAAGCGGAATCATGCCGCCTACGCCGGCGTTAATCGGCAGGAACAGTACGCCCGCGCCGATTGCAGTGCCGTAAAGACCCAGCATCCACATTGTATCTGTTTTGCGCCATCCGCTAGCAGATTCTGCTGTGACGATAGTGCTGGTTTGAGTGTTTTCCATCTGTATCTCCTGGAGGAAGGAAAAATGCTAATTTTTTAGTCAAATAAAGTAAAAATAACGATAAACACAATATTAAATTTTATACGCGTCGGTTTTTTTATGATTTTTACCCAACGCCGTTTTTGGCGAGCGCAAATGTACATTTAACTGGTCAATCTATCAGTGATCATGATCGCAAATGTAATAATCCACTTTTGAAGTAGGTTATTGCAGGTCTTTACCCTGTGATTAGCTTTTATGCGAAAATTTATGGGCGCGAAGGCTAACATTGGCAGTATGAGTGGTAAATGGGGAAGGGAGTAAATACGATGTTTTTGCTGATAAAAATAGAGAAAGTGGCGTTTTTTAGCGCCCAATCATAACTATTGCTGATAATGTGCGGTCACCTCTATTACGCAAACGATTGGCTTGGGCTGTAGGAAAGCATTTATTTCGCGTCATTTGATGAAATCCCGGCGAAGAATATCGCCGGGGTGGGAGTGAAATACGCTAAGAGGGAGACTTAGGCGCAGATTTCATAGCAAGGAATGTAGGCAGAGCCAGGAAGTTTCATACGGTGCTGGGCCACAAAGCCCTGCAGAAGTTCGTCCATCCGGCGCATCATCTCTTTATCGCCGTGAATCTTATAGGGACCAAACTCTTCAATGGCACGAATCCCCACCTCTTTTACGTTACCGGCCACAATGCCTGAGAAGGCGCGGCGCAGATCGGCAGCCAGTACTTCAACCGGCTGGTCAGGATAGAGCTTCAGATTCGCCATGTTCTCGTGCGATGGTTCAAATGGCATCTGTAGGTCAGGCGCAATTCGAATCGACCAGTTGAAGCTGTATGCATCCCCGGTGTCGCGGCGGTTTTCTTTCACTAGCGGCATCGCTTTTTTCATCTGCCGCGCCACTTCCACTTCATCATCAATGATGATTTTGTAGTGACGTCGCGCGCCTTCACCCAGCGTATGCACCACAAATTCGTCCAGTACGCGGAAGTAGTCGGCGCTCTCTTTCGGCCCGGTGAGAATCAGCGGTAGAACCTGATCTTTGTTGGCCGGGTTCATCAAAATCCCCAGCAGATACAGCAGCTCTTCTGCCGTGCCCACGCCGCCTGGGAAGATAATGATACCGTGGGCAATACGGACAAACGCTTCCAGACGCTTCTCGATGTCTGGCATGATGATGAGCTCATTCACCAGTGGGTTAGGCGGCTCAGCGGCAATGATGGAGGGTTCGGTCATGCCGATAAAGCGGCCTTCTTTGTAGCGCTGCTGCGCGTGACCTACCGCGGCGCCTTTCATCGGAGCTTCCATCGCACCTGGGCCACAGCCCGTGCAGATATTCAGCTCGCGAAGACCCAGCTGATTACCGACGCGGCGAGCGTACAGGTATTCGTTTTCATTGATGGAGTGACCACCCCAGCAGACCACCATGCTTGGCGCTTCGCCGACATGCAGCGCGCGGGCGTTACGCAGGATGGAGAAGACGAGGTTAGTGATATGCGCTGAGCTTTCTAAATCGAGATTCGGAAAGCGGACGGTGTTATGAATTTGTCCGTAAACGAACAGAATATCGCGCAGTACTGCAAACAGGTTGGCCTGTAACGAGCGAATAATCCGCCCGTCGACGAAAGCGTCTTCCGGCGGGTTAATCAGTTCGAGTTTGACGCCACGTTCGCGACGCAGCACGTTGATATCAAAACTTTCAAAGCGGGATAGCAGCTCTTTGCTGTTATCGGTCAGGCTGCCTGAGTTCAGTACGGCCAGTGAACAATTACGGAACAATTGGTACAGGTCAGTGCTGGCCGTGCGCTTAAGCATGTCCACTTCCAGCTGTGACAACATATCCATCGAGCCTAGCGGGCTAATATGTGTAATCAAGGGAACTCCTTATGGGACGAAAATCGTCTTCCTTAGTGATTACAATAGCCTCGCAGGCCCGGTTACGACAACCTCATGCGCGGAACAATGTGCGCAGTATTGAGAAATTGTTCAGATTACTGGCGTACCAGACGACCAATTGCCGGGACAAAATCGGTATTCGAACGCCAAGGGTTAATATCCAGCCCACCGCGACGGGTATAACGCGCGTAGACGCTCAGGCTTTCCGGCGCGCAGAAACGCAGAATGTCGTTGAAAATACGCTCGACGCACTGTTCGTGGAATTCATTGTGGTGGCGGAAAGAGACCAAATAACGCAGCAGCTTTTCGCGGTCGATCTGCGGACCACGATACTGAATCTGTACGGAGCCCCAGTCCGGCTGGTGAGTGATCAGACAGTTGGACTTCAGCAGATGGCTGACCAGCGTCTCCTGCACCACTTTTTCTCCGGCTGCGCCTTCGAGATAGTCGGCATTGAACTGATAGCTCTCGATCTCAATATTCTGCTCGTCGATGCAGCTACCGTGGAAATGCGCAATCGGCTGGCCTTCAATCTCATCAAGACGATACAGCGCGACGGTCACTTTGCCCTGTGCGCAGGCGCTGAGATCGCGCTCCAGCGTTTCCTGAACAGCTTCCCAGTTGGCAAAACGGGTCTGGTTAAAGCTATTGAGATAAAGCTTAAAGCTTTTTGACTCGACCAGATTCACCGTTTCATGGCTCAACTCGACGTGACCCACGGCAACCTGCGGTAACCCTTTAGCGTTGAGCCAGGAGAGTTCGTACAGGGTCCAGATATCAGCGCCGTGGAAGGGCAGTGAATCGGCATGCAGGCCAAGCGGATCGCGATTTAAGCTGCGCGGCACGCCCTGAAGCAGGCTGGCATCGTAGGTATCGCGGTAATCTGTGGTTTTACCCAGCGTCAGGCCCGAGAGCGCCTGATGGTTCTCATAAGAAGACATGTTTCACCGTTATAAAGCAGGTACACTATTGTACCTAGTGTATCCTGGCTAACCTGAAGAGAGAAATTCGTGGATCAGCAGACTGCAGAAGCATTACATGCCTTTACCCAACGCTATTGCGATGCCTGGCAGCGCGACCACAATAGCCTGCCGCGAAGCGAAGAGCTTTATGGCATCCCATCGCCGTGTCAGGTGTCGACCACTGATGATGCCGTATTCTGGCAGCCACAGCCGTTTGACGGCGAGCAAAATGTAAATGGCGTTGAGCGTGCTATGGGTATCGTGGTACAACAACCCATTCACAGTTATTATACCACCCAGTATGCGGGTGATATGCAGGCGCTGTTTATGGGGGAAACCCTGACATTGCTGCAGGCATGGAGCCGCGACGATTTCCTCCGTGTGCAGGAGAACCTGATTGGTCACCTGGTCACGCAGAAGCGTTTGAAGCTTTCGCCGACTCTGTTTATTGCGACGCTGGACAGTGAACTGGATGTGATTTCCGTGTGTAACGTGACCGGTGAAGTGGTCAAAGAGACCCTCGGAACCCGTAACCGCCTGCCGCTAGCCTCCTCCCTTGCGAGTTTCCTGACTCAACTTAATCCACTTCTGTAAGACAGTTTGCCCGTCACTTTGTGAGAGATCTCTTACACGTACTGTAGGAGATCGCCAGAATGTAAGTAGGATACTCATCACGTTAAATTAACTATTTCTTTTTATATCAATTAGATGAGTTTTTATTCTGCTATTTTTTAATCGTGTAAGCCTTAAGGGTTTTCCTGTGAGGCACTTGTAAGACGGGGCGGAATAGCGGATTCTATCTACGTCGACAGGGAGTCGCACAGTGAAGTGAACATCAGGATGATGACACTTCATAGGACACACCGGGAAGGTGATACAAGGAAAGGCTTCAGGATGAAGCGCAGGATCACGCAGGAACGCGTTAAAGGACACCTCCAGGACGGAGAATGAGAGCCAGACAGGATATCTGGTGGATCAGGAAGATCGGGACACACTCAAGGATTGGGTGAAATCACATCGGGGTGGTGTGATGCAGGAAGCAGCCGTTTATGGACGAACAGGTCAGGAGACCATAGGAAAAGTTGTCACGGACGAGCAGGGAGCACCAAAAGTAGCTGGATTGCTGCGAAACGAACCGGGAGCACTGTTTATACAGTGCTCCCTTTTTTTTGTTTCTCGCCAACCAGAAGTGGTATTCTGCGCCCGATTTTGTTTCCTCTGAGGTTTCCATGACACGCCACGACAGCCTACGCGACCAACTCCTGCTAATTGAAACTCTGCTTCGTCAGCATCAGCATTGGCAAGAGACCGCCCCGCACGACAGCGCTTTCGCCAGCGATCAGCCTTTTTGCATGGATACGCTGGAGCCGCTTGAGTGGCTACAGTGGGTGTTGATCCCGCGTATGCATCAGCTACTGGATAGCGGCATGCCGCTACCAAAAGATTTCGCCATCGCACCCTACTATGAGATGGCTCTCGATACAGCCCATCCGCTGCGCGAGATTATCCTGCCACCGTTGAGCGAGCTGGACACTTTCTTCGCGGACGACGCGCGCTGATGCTGGAAATTATTTACCAGGATGAATGGCTGGTGGCGGTCAACAAGCCGTCCGGTTGGTTGGTTCATCGCAGCTGGCTCGATCGCGATGAAAAAGTGGTCGTGATGCAAACGGTGCGTGACCAAATTGGTCAGCACGTTTTTACCGCCCATCGTCTTGATCGGCCAACGTCAGGTGTCCTGTTGATGGGGCTTTCCAGCGAAGCGGGCCGCCGTTTGTCTCAGCAGTTTGAACAGCACCTGATTCAAAAGCGTTACCACGCGATTGTGCGTGGTTGGCTCACTGACGACGCGGTGCTCGACTATCCGCTGGTAGAAGAGCTGGATAAAATCGCCGATAAGTTCGCTCGCGAGAATAAAGAACCGCAGCCTGCGGTAACCCACTATCGCGGCCTGGCGACGGTGGAAATGCCGGTGGCGACCGGGCGTTATCCGACGACGCGTTATGGGTTGGTGGAACTGGATCCGAAAACGGGCCGTAAGCATCAGCTGCGCCGCCATATGTCCCATCTTCGCCACCCGATGATAGGCGACAGCAAGCACGGTGATTTACGTCAGAATCGCAGCGCGCTCGAGCATTTTGGCTGTAGTCGGCTGATGCTGCACGCCAGCCAGCTGTCGCTGACTCATCCGTTCACGGGTGAACCTCTAGTGATTCGAGCCGGGTTGGATGACGTCTGGATGCAGGCTTTATCACATTTCGGCTGGCGCGGACTTCTCCCTGAGAATGAAAGGGTTGAGTTTGTTGCCGACAGCGGTCAGGATGAAGCTATCCAGAAGTAAACAGGGAGTTAAATCATGGCAGAAGTCGGGATTTTTGTAGGTACCATGTACGGCAATTCGCTGCTGGTGGCGGAAGAAGCGGAAACCATTCTGACCGGTCTCGGCCACCAGGCAAAAGTCTTTGAAGATCCGATGGTGGGCGATTGGGAAAGTTACACCGGGAAATACGTTCTGGTCGTGACTTCCACAACCGGACAGGGCGATTTGCCTGACAGCATCGTACCGCTGTACAACGATCTTCAGGACATGTATCAGCCACATTTACGCTACGGCATTATTGCGCTGGGAGATAGCACCTACGCTAATTTTTGCGGTGGCGGTAAACGCTTTGATGCGCTGCTACAAGAACAAAGCGCTCAGCGCGTTGGCGACATGCTGATGATTGACGCTTCAGAAGACCCAGAGCCGGAAAGCGTTTCTAATCCGTGGGTTGAGCAGTGGGCGACATTGCTTAAATAGAGCACTCTCTTCTTTTTTCAACCGGTACAACAGGTTTGTACCGGTTGCTATTTGTTCGTTGGCCATACAAGTAAACAATAATCCCCTCCAATATTGTGCATATGCACGATGAGCGCTTATCTATTGCTTCTTATACTGCTTTTAGTCGACGAGTCGAGGCGCTGAGTCACTGTGCTTACGGCAGTCGTTACAGTTAACAAGGATTAAGCCATGACCATTTCCTCTTCAACGCCCATCGTGACATCTATGCAGGTGATCCCGGTTGCCGGGCGTGACAGCATGCTAATGAATCTGAGCGGGGCGCACGCGCCGTTTTTTACCCGCAATATTGTGATTATCAACGATAACGCGGGCCATACGGGCGTAGGTGAAATTCCGGGCGGTGAAAAGATTCGACTGACGCTGGAAGACGCCATTCCGCTGGTCGTGGGGAAAACCCTCGGCGAGTATAAAAACGTGTTGAATACCGTCCGCAGTACCTTCGCCGATCGCGATTCTAGCGGTCGTGGCCTGCAAACATTCGACCTGCGTACGACGATCCACGTGGTCACCGGTATTGAAGCTGCGATGCTCGATCTGTTAGGCCAGCATTTGGGCGTCAATGTGGCCTCGTTACTGGGCGACGGTCAGCAGCGTAACGAAGTGGAAATGCTCGGCTATTTGTTCTTTGTCGGCAACCGTCACGCGACGCCGCTGCCGTATCAGAGCCAGCCAGATGAGCGCTGCGACTGGTATCGTCTGCGCCATGACGAGGCGATGACGCCGGATGCGGTGGTACGCCTGGCGGAAGCAGCATATGAAAAATACGGCTTCAACGATTTTAAACTCAAGGGCGGGGTGCTGGCCGGTGAAGAAGAAGCCGAGTCTATAGTAGCACTGGCGAAACGCTTCCCGCAGGCGCGCGTCACCCTTGATCCAAACGGTGCGTGGTCGCTGGATGAAGCGATTAAAATCGGTAAATACCTGAAGGGGACGCTGGCCTACGCTGAAGATCCGTGCGGCGCTGAGCAAGGGTTCTCCGGGCGTGAGGTGATGGCAGAGTTCCGCCGCGCGACGGGCCTTCCGACCGCCACCAATATGATTGCCACCGACTGGCGTCAGATGGGCCATACCCTGGCCCTTCAGTCGGTGGATATCCCGCTTGCCGATCCGCATTTTTGGACTATGCAGGGCTCGGTTCGCGTGGCGCAGATGTGCCATGAGTTTGGCCTGACCTGGGGATCGCATTCCAACAACCACTTTGATATTTCGCTCGCGATGTTTACCCATGTTGCCGCCGCCGCTCCGGGTAAAATCACCGCTATCGATACCCATTGGATCTGGCAGGAGGGGAATCAGCGCCTAACTAAAGAGCCGTTTGAGATTAACGGCGGGATGGTTCAGGTGCCAAACAAACCGGGTCTGGGGGTAGAGCTGGATATGGATCAGGTTATGCAAGCCAATGAACTGTATAAAAAATACGGTCTTGGTGCGCGTGATGATGCGATGGGAATGCAGTACCTGATCCCAAACTGGACCTTTGATAACAAACGCCCGTGTATGGTGCGCTAAAATTAATGCCGGTTCCAACAGGAGCCGGCAGTGTTCTACACATGAGGGTGTGTAGAACACTGCTGCTAACCGCATAAGGACAGCCCATGAAAATTGTGATTGCCCCGGATTCTTACAAGGAAAGTCTGAGTGCACTTGATGTCGCAAGCGCCATTGAATCGGGCTTTCGGGAAATTTACCCCGACGCTGAATACGTAAAGATTCCGGTAGCTGACGGGGGCGAAGGTACCGTGGAAGCCATGGTCGCGGCGACACAAGGGCGCATTATTGACGTCGAGGCGACCGGGCCGCTGGGTGAGACGGTGGCGGCATTTTACGGTGTGTCGGGTGACGAGCAGTGCGCGTTTATTGAAATGGCGGCGGCAAGCGGCCTTGAACTCTTAACGGCTGCAAAGCGTAACCCACTGAAAACCACGTCATGGGGAACCGGTGAGTTGATTCGTCACGCCCTGGATCTGGGCGTAAAGCGGATCATCATCGGTTTAGGCGGCAGCGCCACCAATGACGGCGGTGCGGGGATGGTTCAGGCGCTAGGCGCGAAACTGCTGACGGCTGAAAATCAGCAAATTGCCTACGGTGGCGCTGGCCTGGCAACGCTGGCAAAGATTGATGTCAGTGGGCTGGATAGCCGTTTGGCACACTGTCAGATAGACGTGGCCTGCGATGTCACTAACCCGCTGACGGGTGACGACGGGGCTTCTGCGGTGTTTGGCCCGCAGAAAGGGGCAACACCGGAAATGGTGGTCCAACTGGATGATGCGCTGATGCATTTTGCTCAGCGGATGAAACAGGATTTAGCCATCGATGTACTGACACTGGAAGGTGGTGGTGCTGCCGGAGGGATGGGCGCCGCGCTGTATGCCTTCTGTGGCGCAAAGCTGCGGCCCGGTATCGATATCGTTACTGACGCGCTGCATTTAGAGGCGCTGGTGGCGGGTGCGGATCTGGTGATCACCGGCGAGGGACGGATGGATAGTCAGACCATTCACGGTAAAGTTCCTGTGGGCGTAGCGCGAGTGGCCAAACGTCATCATATTCCAGTTATTGGCATCGCTGGCAGTCTGACGGAGGATGTCGGCGTGGTGCATCAACACGGGGTGGATGCGGTATTTAGCGTTCTCTACCGCATTTGTTCGCTTGAAGATGCCTTAGCTCAGGCAGGTGATAATGTGCGGATGGCGGCGCGGAACATTGCGGCCGCGATCAAGATAGGGCAGACGCTGTAGAGTTTTTCCCGACAGCGTTGCCTAATGCCCACGGCAATACGAAACAGAATTTCGTAGGGGCGTTTTATTTGAGCCGGCCTAACTAGCGTCACCCGGCAACACTGCGCGCTGCCGGGTAGGTGCTATCCCAAAATCTTCCGGGTCTCCCGGGTGACATTGTCCATCTCATCCAGTAGTTCAAGCAACTCAGGTTCCAGATCTTCTGCCGGGGTGCCGCTGCGCAGCTGGCCTTCAATTAACTGGCACAAGTGCTTCAGCCGCGGCACACCGCTGTATCCGCAGCTTCCGTGGAGTTTGTGGATGGCATCGACCAGATTTTCCGGTTCCTCTCCCACCAGTTGCTCCTCCACTTTGTTGCGGATTTCCGGCAGGAAAGCAACCAGCATTTGCAGCATTTCACGCGCCAAATCCGGTTTGTAGGCGGCCTGACGTAACGCCAGCTGCCAGTCGAGCGTAGCGTTTAGATCAATCGGCGGCTCGATTGGTTCTTGTTGTAAAGGACGTGGTGGCGTATTGACGCCGGGCTTATAGCGCAACAGCAAATCATGCAGCCGATTTTCTTCAATCGGCTTCGCCAGATAATCGTTCATCCCGGCTGCGCGCAGCTTCTCTTTTTGCCCTGCGAGGGCGTGCGCGGTGACGGCAATCACCGGCGTCTGTTGCTGGTGCGGTAGTTGGCGAATGAGTTCACAGGCGCGGATGCCATCGATATCCGGCATCTGAATATCCATCAAAATGAGATCGAACTTCATCTGTTTGGCGCACTCAATTGCCTGCTGCCCGCTCTCGCACAGCTCAACGTGCTGGACCTGATCATCAAGTAGTGCGCCAATGAGTTTCAGGTTCGCGGGATTGTCATCAACCGCCATCACCGTCATTGGCAGACGATGTTCGGTGTTGGGCAGTTCAATCAAAGAGGGCGCGCTGCGGCTAAACTCCAGCAGCACGGGCAGTAAACGAGTGGCGGTCAGCGGTTTTAGCAGACAGGCCGCAGCGCCGTTTTTCTTCAGCGCTTCCGCGTCGACATGAGCATGGCACGGCAGTGCCAGCACCAGCAGTTCGGTCATGCCGAGGGCGATATTGAGTTTTTCCTGATGCATGCTGAGGTCGCGTACCGAGACCGGGACAGCAACCAGCAGGATGTCATAAAACTCTACCGGTAAGGCGGCAATGCTGACCGCATAGACCACTTCCAGCGGTGTGGAGGCTAGCATGTCCAGCGTGGCCTGAGCCGCCGCCGCGTTGGCTTCCACGTAGGCGATGCGTTTTCCTTTTAGGCTGCTGGTATCAGGGCCATCGGACACCACGTTAGGGTTCAGATCGAGATTAATGTTAAACCAGAAGGTCGAGCCCCGGTTTGGCTGGCTGTGGAAGGAGATATCGCCGCCCATTTCGCGCACCAGTTTTTGGGTGATAACCAGCCCCAGCCCGGTACCGCCGTGACGGCGAGAAATACTGGCATCGGCCTGACGAAATGCCTGGAACAGACGCGATTGATCGCGTTCCGGGATACCGATGCCGGTGTCGCGGATTTGCACTTCAATCTGCACTTTGTTGTTACTGATGGCACGCTGTTCAACCAGCACATCGATGTTGCCATTCTCGGTAAATTTGATGGCATTACCGACCAGATTAGTGATGACCTGCTGTAAGCGGAGCGGGTCGCCAATGACGTTATCCGGCACATCGTTTTTAATGCTGAGCGTTAATTCCAGTCCTTTATCGTGGGCGGAATGGGCGAGTAGCGTGACCACTTCATCAAGCGAATTGCGCAGTGGGAACGGAATACTTTCCAAAAGCAGTTTGCCGGCTTCGAGCTTTGAGAAATCGAGAACGTCATTGATGATGGCCAGCAAATTGTTTGCCGAGCGTTCGATGGTGCTCAGATGGTCACGTTGCGTCGGATTCAGCTCGGTTTTTAGCGTCAGACGGGTAAAGCCAATCACACCGTTAAGCGGCGTGCGCAGCTCATGCGACATGTTGGCAAGGAATTCAGACTTGATACGCGCCGCTTCCTGGGCGCGCTTTTTAGCCAGATCCAGCTCGACGTTCTGGATCTCCATCTGCTCCAGCGTTTCGCGCAGATCCGACGTTGCCTGATCGACGTTGTGCTGCATCTCTTCGTGGTAGGCGGCAAGCGACATCGCCATCGAGTTAATGCCGTTTTTCAGCATATCCAGCTCGCCGAGCATGAAGCCTTCAACGCGGCTATCGAGCTGCCCACGGCGAATACGGTCAACGGTGTTGACCATGTTGCGTATCGGCCCGGTGACGTCCCGCATCAGTCGCCAGCCGAAGATCAGTGCAATACCAATACAAAACAGCATCATCACGCTGGAAATAAAGATCTCTTTGTATTGCTGAAGACGTACTGATTTGAGATCCAGCTCAAGCGCGACGTAGCCCAGCATATTGACTGGCGTTTTAGCATCTGACTGAGGTGATTCATCCGGCGAATAGTGTTCCGAAATAATTGGCGTGCGCAGAATCATGATATCGCCATGACGCGTCACGCTCAGCCTCCGGGGGAACGGCATGCCGCGCGGCAGCTGTAAATCGCCAGGGTCCAACTGATAGTTGGAGGTCACGAACAGTTTATTGTGTTCATCGTAGACGGAAATCGCGCGCACGATATCGGAGTGCCGGCGGTGAAGTACGCTAATCAACTGACCGATCGATTCACGGTTTTGTAAATTCATACCGTATTCGCTGGAGACGGCAAGCGGCTCAATAATGCTGGCGCCGGCGTCTTCCAGTTGACGCTGCAGGTCGTTATAGCGGTGTACGACGAAGAAGATGCTGAGCAGTAAACCGATTAATACGGTTGGTGCCAGGATCAAAATCATCATTCTTGCACGAAGGCTGTAGTTGGTCATGGAGGTCCGTTGTGGGAGAATCAGTGCAATATTTTTGATTGAGAAAAATCTCTACGATGGCGCAATTCTACTCTGCAAAACGGCGCGTGACGACGCGCCAGATCATAACCGTGACAGTCAACGATCTTGATCCCTTCGGGCAAGGAGTGGCGCGCCACAACGGTAAAGCATTATTCATCAACGGGTTACTTCCTGAGGAAAGTGCAGAAATCACCATCACGGAAGATAAAAAACAGTACGCACGCGGGCAGGTTAAACGTCGTCTGAGCAGCAGTTCTGAACGCGAAACCCCGCGTTGCCCACATTTTGGTGTGTGCGGCGGCTGCCAGCAGCAGCATGCGTCGGTTGCACTACAACAGCGCAGCAAGCGTGCGGCACTGAATCGTTTAATGAAACATGACGTCGACGCCGTCATTGCTGGAGAGCCTTGGGGCTACCGTCGTCGCGCGCGGTTAAGCTTGAATTATCAGCCAAAGACCCAACAATTGCAGATGGGGTTTCGCAAGGCTAATTCAAATGAAATCATCGAAGTGGTGCAGTGCCCCGTTTTGGTGCCCAGCCTTGAGGCGCTATTGCCTGCGGTACGCGAATGTTTGAGCGGGTTGAAGGGTAAGCGTCAGTTAGGGCACGTGGAGTTAGTCAGTGCTGACAACGGCCCGCTGATGGTGCTGAGGCACACGGCGGCATTAACTGCGGAAGATAAAGAAAAACTGGAACGCTTTTCGCATTCTTCGGGCGTTGCGCTTTATCTGGCGCCGGAAAGCGAGATACTTGAACGCGTTACGGGTGAATCCCCCTGGTATTCCTCAGACGGGCTACGCTTAACCTTCAGCCCACGCGATTTTATTCAGGTCAATGACGGCGTCAATCAGCAGATGGTGGCTACCGCTCTGGCATGGCTGGATATTCAGCCGACCGATCGGGTGCTGGATCTATTCTGCGGCATGGGTAATTTCACGCTGCCGTTAGCGAAGCAGGCGGCGAGCGTTGTCGGAGTGGAAGGCGTACCAGCGCTGGTTGCAAAAGGCCGCGAGAATGCAGCGCAGAACCTCCTGCAGAATGTCACCTTCTTCCACGAGAATCTGGAAGATGACGTCACGCTACAGGCGTGGGCTAAGCACGGCTTTGACAAAGTTTTACTCGATCCTGCCCGTGCTGGCGCACCGGGCGTGATGCAGCATGTTATAAAATTAGCGCCGACGCGGGTGGTCTATGTCTCTTGTAATCCGGCAACGCTGGCGCGCGATAGCGAGGCATTGCTGAGTGCAGGTTACCAAATTCAGCGTCTGGCAATGCTTGATATGTTCCCGCACACTGGGCACCTGGAATCGATGGTGTTGTTTGAGCGTAAGTTATAACTTGGCTTGCCGACTTCGGCAGGCCTGTCCCTGAAAGGAGAGGACAATGGTTGCGGTAAGAAGTGCACATTTAAACAAAGCTGGGGAATTTGACCCGCAGAAATGGATCACTAGTCTGGGAATTTCCAGCCAGCAGTCGTGTGAGCGCTTAGCCGAAACCTGGGATTATTGTCGTCGCCAAACCGTGGGGCGCTCCGACGCCGAGCTGATGCTGTGGCGCGGTGTAGAAATGGTCGAAATCCTCTCTACGCTGAGCATGGATAACGACACGCTGCGCGCGGCGCTGCTGTTTCCGTTAGTTGATGCTAACGTGGTGAGCGAAGAGGTGCTGAGTGAAAGCGCTGGGCAGTCGGTGGTGGCACTGATTCACGGCGTTCGCGATATGGCGGCCATCCGTCAACTGAAAGCCACGCATACCGATGCCGTCTCTTCTGAACAGGTCGATAACGTCCGCCGGATGCTGCTGGCGATGGTCGATGATTTCCGCTGCGTTGTTATCAAGCTTGCCGAGCGTATTGCCCATCTGCGCGAAGTGAAAGATGCGCCGGAAGATGAGCGCGTGCTGGCGGCAAAAGAGTGCACCAACATCTATGCGCCGCTCGCCAACCGCTTGGGTATCGGTCAGCTAAAATGGGAGCTGGAAGATTACTGTTTCCGCTACCTGCACCCTGCAGAATACAAACGTATCGCCAAACTGCTGCACGAACGCCGTATCGACCGCGAATCGTACATCAATGATTTTGTCGGCCACCTGCGCAGTGAAATGAAAACGGAAGGGGTCAAAGCCGAAGTTTACGGTCGCCCAAAACATATCTACAGCATCTGGCGCAAAATGCAGAAAAAACACCTCGCCTTTGACGAGCTGTTTGATGTGCGCGCGGTGCGTATCGTGGCTGAGCGTCTGCAGGACTGCTATGCCGCGTTGGGGATAGTGCACACTCACTATCGCCACCTGCCGGATGAGTTCGATGACTACGTCGCGAACCCGAAACCCAATGGCTATCAGTCCATCCATACCGTGGTGCTGGGGCCGAATGGTAAAACCATAGAAATCCAGATTCGTACTAAACAGATGCATGAAGATGCCGAGCTGGGCGTTGCTGCGCACTGGAAGTACAAAGAAGGCACCGCAACGGGTCTGCGTTCTGGCTACGAAGACCGTATTGCCTGGCTGCGTAAGCTGATTGCGTGGCAGGAAGAGATGGCAGATTCTGGCGAAATGCTGGATGAAGTCCGCAGCCAGGTCTTTGACGACCGGGTGTATGTGTTTACGCCAAAAGGCGATGTGGTGGACCTGCCGGCGGGCTCCACGCCGCTCGACTTTGCTTATCACATTCACAGCGATGTCGGGCACCGCTGTATCGGGGCGAAGATTGGCGGCCGTATCGTGCCGTTCACCTATCAGTTGCAGATGGGCGACCAGATTGAAATTATCACCCAGAAACAACCTAACCCAAGTCGTGATTGGTTGAACCCGAACCTTGGCTATGTGACAACCAGCCGCGGGCGCTCGAAAATCCACGCCTGGTTCCGCAAGCAGGACAAAGACAAGAACGTGCTGGCAGGGCGTCAAATCCTCGATGACGAGTTAGAACATCTGGGTATCAGCCTCAAAGAGGCTGAAAAACACCTGCTGCCACGCTATAACTTCAATGAAGTCGAAGAGCTACTGGCTGCCATCGGCGGCGGCGATATTCGTCTCAACCAGATGGTTAACTTCCTGCAGGCACAGTTTAATAAGCCAAGCGCCGCCGAACAGGATGCCGCAGCGCTGAAACAGCTACAGCAGAAAAGCTATACGCCGCAGAACAACCGTAGCAAAGACAATGGCCGCGTTGTGGTAGAAGGGGTAGGTAACCTGATGCACCACATTGCACGCTGCTGCCAGCCTATTCCGGGCGACGAAATTGTTGGGTTTATCACCCAGGGGCGCGGTATTTCCGTGCACCGTGCGGACTGTGACCAATTGGCAGAACTGCAATCGCATGCGCCGGAGCGCATCGTTGATGCAGTTTGGGGCGAAAGCTACTCGGCGGGTTATTCGCTGGTGGTTCGCGTTCAGGCGAACGATCGCAGCGGATTATTGCGTGATATCACCACTATTCTCGCCAACGAGAAGGTAAACGTGCTGGGCGTGGCCAGCCGCAGCGATACCAAGCAGCAGATGGCGACTATCGATATGACTATCGAAATTTACAATCTGCAGGTGCTGGGCCGCGTGCTCGGCAAGCTCAATCAGGTGCCTGACGTGATTGATGCCCGTCGTTTGCACGGCGGTTAATTCCTCCCTTCACCCTCTCCCTGCCGGGAGAGGGTAAACACACTTATTTTGCAAGGATTCACCATGAACCAAATCGACCGACTGCTCGGAATTATGCAGCGCCTGCGTAACCCGGAAAACGGCTGTCCGTGGGACAAAGAGCAGACGTTCAGTTCTATCGCGCCATACACATTAGAAGAAACCTACGAAGTGCTGGATGCGATTGCGCGCGAAGACTTTGACGATCTACGCGGTGAACTGGGCGACCTGTTATTCCAGGTGGTGTTTTACGCGCAGATGGCACAGGAAGAAGGGCGTTTTAATTTTAACGATATTTGCGCCGCCATTAGCGACAAGCTGGAACGTCGCCACCCACATATCTTTAGCGATGCCAGCGCCAGTAACAGCCAGGAAGTGCTTACCCGCTGGGAGCAAATTAAAACCGCTGAGCGTGCTGAAAAGGCACAGCATTCGGCGTTGGATGACATCCCGCGCGCTTTCCCGGCGCTGATGCGGGCGCACAAAATTCAGCAGCGCTGCTCGGCGGTGGGTTTTGACTGGAAGACGTTGGGGCCGGTTGTCGACAAAGTGTACGAAGAAATTGATGAAGTCATGGATGAAGCCAGGCAGGCCGTGGTGGATGAAGCTAAACTGGAGGAGGAAGTTGGTGATTTGCTGTTCGCGACGGTTAATTTATCTCGTCATTTAGGGGTAAAAGCCGAGACCGCATTACAAAAAGCCAATGAAAAGTTTGAGCGCCGCTTCCGCGAGGTTGAACGTATTGTCGCCGCTCGTGGCCTGGAAATGACCGGTGTGGATCTGGATGTCATGGAAGAAGTTTGGCAGCAGGTAAAACGGCAGGAATATGATCTCTAAAGAATTTTTGTGTGTAAGGGCGAAAAGTGCGAAATCTTAAATGACAAGCGCTTGATTTGCGTCAAAAACATTTACCCAAAAGGGGCTATTTTCTCACTCCCCATGTTTGTTTCTGCGGCGATTGAGGAGCGAGAATGAAAGTTTGTGGCGCTCGCCATGTTCGGGTATACTACTTTCCCGTCTTGGTTATTCCATCGTTTCACCCTAACTTCTCAGGTCCAGCATGACAACGAACTATATTTTTGTGACCGGCGGGGTCGTATCCTCTCTGGGTAAAGGCATTGCCGCAGCATCCCTGGCAGCCATTCTTGAAGCCCGTGGCCTTAACGTCACCATGATGAAACTGGATCCGTATATCAACGTCGATCCTGGCACCATGAGCCCGATCCAACACGGGGAAGTGTTCGTTACTGAAGACGGCGCTGAAACCGACCTGGACCTGGGTCACTATGAGCGCTTCATCCGCACTAAAATGACTCGCCGCAATAACTTCACTACCGGTCGTATTTACTCAGAAGTCCTGCGCAAAGAGCGCCGTGGCGACTACCTGGGTGCAACCGTGCAGGTTATTCCACACATCACCAACGCGATCAAAGAGCGCGTGCTGGCGGGTGGCGAAGGTCACGACGTAGTGCTGGTTGAAATCGGCGGTACCGTTGGTGATATCGAATCCTTACCGTTCCTTGAAGCGATTCGCCAACTGGCGGTAGATATTGGTCGTGAACACGCGCTGTTCATGCATCTGACCCTGGTTCCTTATCTGGCGGCAGCGGGTGAAGTTAAAACCAAACCGACTCAGCACTCTGTAAAAGAACTGCTGTCTATCGGTATTCAGCCTGACATTCTGGTGTGCCGTTCCGATCGTGCGATTCCGGCTAACGAACGTGCAAAAATTGCATTGTTCTGTAACGTGCCAGAAAAAGCCGTTATTTCGATGAAAGATGTCGATTCCATTTATAAAATTCCAGGCCTGTTGAAATCTCAGGGCCTTGACGATTATATTTGTAAACGATTCAGCTTGAACTGCCCGGAAGCTAACCTGGCCGAATGGGAACAGGTTATCTACGAAGAAGCTAACCCGGCAGGTGAAGTCACGATTGGTATGGTTGGCAAGTATATTGAGCTGCCAGATGCCTACAAGTCAGTGATTGAAGCGCTGAAACACGGTGGTTTGAAAAACCGCGTGACCGTTAACATCAAGCTGATTGACTCGCAGGATGTGGAAACGCGTGGTGTCGAAATTCTGAAAGATTTGGATGCTATCCTGATCCCTGGTGGCTTCGGCTACCGTGGTGTTGAAGGTAAAATCGCTACCGCACGCTATGCGCGTGAAAACAAAATTCCTTACCTGGGTATTTGCTTGGGTATGCAGGTTGCGCTGATTGAGTTCGCGCGCAACGTTGCGGGGATGGACAACGCCAACTCTACGGAATTTGTGCCAGACTGTAAGTACCCGGTCGTGGCGCTCATTACTGAATGGCGTGATGAAGAAGGCAATGTCGAAGTTCGTTCTGATGAAAGCGACCTCGGTGGCACAATGCGCCTTGGCGCACAACAGTGCCAGCTTGGCGATGACAGCCTGGTACGCCAGCTGTACGGCGAACCAACCATTGTTGAACGTCACCGTCACCGCTATGAAGTCAACAACATGTTGTTGAAACCTATTGAAGCTGCAGGTCTGCGCGTTGCGGGCCGTTCCGGTGATGATCAGTTGGTCGAGATCATCGAAGTTCCGAATCACCCGTGGTTCGTTGCTTGTCAGTTCCATCCGGAGTTTACTTCCACGCCGCGTGATGGACACCCGCTGTTTGCAGGCTTTGTGAAAGCCGCAGGCGAGTACCAGAAGCGTCAAGCGAAGTAAGAAAAGTTAGAACGGCAGCGCCCCACGAGGGGCGTTGTTTGTCTGGAGTTTTAGTTTAACTTGTACTGAGGAAAACCTAATGTCCAAAATCGTTAAAATCATCGGTCGTGAAATCATCGACTCCCGTGGTAACCCGACTGTTGAAGCAGAAGTTCACCTGGAAGGTGGTTTCGTCGGTATGGCAGCAGCCCCATCAGGTGCTTCTACTGGTTCCCGTGAAGCACTGGAACTGCGCGATGGTGACAAATCCCGTTTCATGGGTAAAGGCGTACTGAAAGCAGTTGGCGCAGTAAATGGCCCAATCGCTCAGGCTCTGCTGGGTAAAGATGCTAAAGATCAGGCTGGCATCGACAAGATCATGATCGATCTGGACGGTACTGAAAATAAATCCAACTTCGGTGCTAACGCCATTCTGGCTGTGTCCCTGGCTAACGCCAAAGCAGCAGCTGCTGCCAAAGGCCTGCCACTGTATGCGCACATTGCTGAACTGAACGGCACTCCAGGCAAATACTCCATGCCGGTTCCGATGATGAACATCATCAACGGTGGTGAGCACGCTGACAACAACGTCGACATCCAGGAATTTATGATTCAGCCAGTTGGCGCTAAATCCCTGAAAGAAGCCGTACGTATGGGTTCCGAAGTGTTCCACAACCTGGCTAAAGTTCTGAAAGCTAAAGGTATGAACACTGCAGTTGGTGACGAAGGTGGCTACGCGCCAAACCTGGGTTCTAACGCTGAAGCTCTGGCTGTTATCGCTGAAGCTGTTAAAGCTGCTGGCTACACCCTGGGCACCGACATCACTCTGGCGATGGACTGTGCAGCATCTGAATTCTACAAAGACGGTAAATACGTTCTGGCTGGTGAAGGCAACAAAGCATTCACCTCCGAAGAATTCACTCACTTCCTGGAAGACCTGACCAAACAGTACCCAATCGTCTCCATCGAAGATGGCCTGGACGAATCTGACTGGGATGGTTTCGCATACCAGACCAAAGTACTGGGCGACAAAATCCAGCTGGTTGGTGACGATCTGTTCGTAACCAACACCAAGATCCTGAAAGAAGGCATCGAAAAAGGCATCGTTAACTCCATCCTGATCAAATTCAACCAGATCGGTTCCCTGACCGAAACTCTGGCTGCGATCAAAATGGCGAAAGACGCTGGCTACACCGCTGTCATCTCTCACCGTTCTGGCGAAACTGAAGACGCTACCATTGCTGACCTGGCTGTTGGTACCGCTGCAGGCCAGATCAAAACTGGTTCTATGAGCCGTTCTGACCGTGTTGCTAAATACAACCAGCTGATTCGTATCGAAGAAGCTCTGGGTGAACACGCGCCATACAACGGTCGTAAAGAGATCAAAGGCCAGGCATAAGCCTAAGCTTTCTTTGATTTGAAAATGCCAGCCCTTGGGCTGGCATTTTTTTTATTTAAAATCGACAGCCATCTGCTGAGGGATCGACAGTCCGCGAGTGGTCTGCACGCAGCGCCCAATATAGTCGGTAAAGCGGGGCGGTTTCGGCATTCCCATGCTCAGCAGCTTATCATTGCTGAAGCGGACGTTGAGAGTGGCAAAAGCCCCGTACAGACGCATGGCTTTGAGCATCAGGCGTTCATTGCAGGGGCCGAAAATGGTTTTTAACTCACGACGCATCTTCACCAGCGTTTCATAACCCACCTGCGCATATTTATCACCAACCGGCGCTTGCTCTAGTGCAGCTGCCATGGCGTTATCAATATCGCCAAATCTGACGCTGTTTTCTTCTCCGGCCGAAATATGGACGACTTCTCCCTGAGCCATTGGTGCGTTAAGTAGCATGAGCAGCGCGCTGGCACAGTAATCCACCGGAATAACATCGATTCGGTCTTCCATGGAACACATAAATTTTTGCAGCATCAGCCCCATGCTGAACACCCAAAAAATACTGCTGGAAGGCTGGCAGCCGTGATGGGTGTGTCCGACCACAATAGAAGGGCGGGCAATCACCAACGGGAGTGATGGGCAGCGCTCTCGCATCAGTTGCTCAATGGTCGATTTGGAATGGGTGTATTCAACCAGATGCTCTGCGCGTTCACGTAGTTCTGCGTTTTCCGCTACCAGAGTATCTGGCTGCGGTGAGCATGACATGGCGGTCCCGACATGTAAAAAACGCTGAAGCCCCTTAACCTGCGACATACGTTGAGCAAACAGCAGTGTGCCTTCCACATTCACTTTCCAGATGAGTGGATTATTACCAAATGAGGCGACCGCCGCGCAATTCAGCACATGGGTGGTCTGCTCTAGCCGCGGGTCGTCAAGAAAGCCTTCAGGCGCGGCCAGGTCACCGAGCAGGATATTCTCCACGCTTAATTGTGCCAATTCACGTTCACTGACGTTGAATTTCCGCATGTTTTCCCTAACTCGCTCCAGGCCCGCCTCCACGTCCTGCGCACGCACTAATAGCAGTAGGGTAAAGTGCTGCTGGCTGTTAAAGATAGCTTCCAGCGCCGCTCCGCCCAGAAAACCGGTAACGCCTGTGATTAATAATGTGTTCATGAGTATTTTCTCATCATGGTTGGTTTTTCGGATTCTAGGATGAGAAAAGTAAACGGCGATTAAATAACTAGTAGCGGGGTGAAAGGGCATCTTAAGACAATTTTAAGGTTCGGTGATTATATGGATTTTATTCGACAGTTAATGATTTAAAAAGATTCAATAAAAAAATAAGGTGTTGTTTTAAAATGAATTTACATTCTTAATTATTATTTCCTAACTGTAAAAATAAACATTTTTTGTTACACCAAATATGAGGATTTAGAATGTTTAAAATAGATAACCCGTAGCCAAAAACTACGGGTTAGAGGAGGTGAGGAAATTATATTGGTTTAGATGATTAAATTGAGTAATAAAACAATCAATAGACCGACAACGGAGTTAGTTAATTCTAAAAGACCCCAGGTTTTAAAGGTGTCTTTAATCGATAGCCCAAAATACTCTTTAAACAACCAGAATGCGGCATCATTAACGTGAGTCAGCGTGTTGCTGCCTGACGCAGTTGCCAGCACCATCAGAGCAGGATCAACGTTAAAGGTGGTGATCATCGGGCCGACGATCCCAGCCGCGGTGATCGCAGAGACGGTGCCTGCACCGGTTGCCAGACGTAACAGTACGGTAATAAACCACGCCATGATGAGGGGCGAAACCGAAGAGGTTCGCATCATATCGGCAATGTAATCACCCACCCCTGTATCCATAATTATTTGCTTGAACGCGCCGCCCGCACCGATGATAAAGACCACCAGTGCCACTTTCTCAATGGCTGTAGAGTAGGAACTCATCACCTCGGTCATGGATCTGCCGCGTGCGGTACCGAACGCGTACAGTGCCACCAGGACGGCTATCAGCATACTAACCTGCGCACTGCCGATAAAATTGAGGAATGACGTCATGCTGGTCGTTGCGGGAATAAACAGCTTAATAACGGTCACACCGGTAATAATGATAGCCGGGATTAGCGGTACCAGCAGGCTGGTAGCGAAGGACGGCATTTCATCATCCCTAAACACCTTTTGTGATTCCAGCAGCTGTGGAACGGGGCGATCCAGATTACCCAGCAGTTTAGGCAGCAGAATACCGGAGCAGATGACCGTGGGAATGGCGACAATAATGCCATAGATATAGACCATGCCCATATCCGCATGGAACGCCGCAACCAGCGCAGTGGGGCCCGGCTGTGGCGGGAATAAACTGTGCGCAGTGGTGGCAGCCGCGACCATGGTGATGCCTAGCTTCAGGAACGGAATTTTTGCCTCGCGGGCGATACTAATAACCAGAGGGGCCAGGATCAGGAATGCGACCTCATAAAACATGGCGAGACCGAAAATCAGGCCAATGACCATAATGGCCCACTGCACCTTTTTCGGACCAAAGGTTTGTAGCAGCGTGGAGGAAACGCGCTGTGCAGCGCCGGAATCAACCATCAGTTTGCCCAAAATGGCGCCGAACAGAATAATCAGCGCTAAATGGCCCAGGGTGCTGCCGATACCTGTTTCAATGGATTTGCCGATGGCCTCCAGCGGCAGCCCTTCACAGACGCCGACAAAAATAGCGGCGAGCAGCAGTGCAAGCATGCCATTGATTTTAAACTTCATATTGAGAATAAGTAGCAGTACAACGCCCAGGGCGACCCAGATCACCGGCAGAGCTTCAGCGAACGCGTTCATCCTTTTTCCTTGTCAAAAATTATAATTGGTATGATATGTATCCGGTCGTGGATATTACATTTGCAAATGTGTCATACCAATTTGATTGACGTCTGAACTTGCTGAACAGTGAAAAGCTGCAAAAGTTTGTGTAATTAAAATGTTACTTTTCATGAAAAAAAACGCTTCCATCACAGAACATCGCCGCGAGCGCTGTGTTATCAAGAGCGTGATATAAGGGAGTGCCGAAAGTTGCGCAAGAAGTGCGGGGGATAGTTGGCGCGAAGTATGCAATAATAACGGTTTACTACTACTGAAGAGTCGATGATGCAGTACCCGATTAACGAAATGTTCCAGACCCTGCAGGGTGAAGGCTATTTTACCGGCGTCCCCGCCATTTTTATTCGTCTACAGGGATGCCCGGTAGGCTGTGCCTGGTGTGATACCAAACATACCTGGGAAAAGCTTAGCGATCGGGAAGTGTCACTGTTCAGTATCCTGGCGAAAACCAAAGAGAGCGACAAATGGGGCGCTGCGAGCAGCGAAGATCTGCTGGCGATCATTGGCCGTCAGGGCTGGACCGCACGGCATGTGGTGATCACCGGCGGTGAGCCATGTATTCACGATTTAACCCCGCTGACGGAACTGCTGGAGCAAAATGGCTACAGCTGCCAGATTGAAACCAGCGGCACCCATGAAGTGCGCTGCAGCCATAATACTTGGGTAACCGTGTCGCCGAAGGTCAATATGCGCGGTGGCTATGATGTGCTGTCACAGGCGCTGGTCCGCGCCGATGAAATCAAACACCCGGTGGGGCGCGTACGTGATATTGAAGCACTAGACGAACTGCTGGAAACGCTTGCTGATGATAAGCCGCGCATTATTGCGCTGCAGCCAATCAGTCAGAAAGAGGATGCGACACGCCTGTGCATTGAAACCTGTATTGTGCGCAACTGGCGGCTGTCGATGCAGACGCACAAGTACCTAAATATCGCCTGATTTCGGCATCGCTCAACGCATTTGGTCTGACTGACCGAATCGTCGCCCGAAGCCGGCGGATTGCGCCGACTTCGGGAATCATCTCAATCAAACGCTACTTCGCGGCATCATTCATCACTTTCGCGAACGTGTCCATTGGGCAGAAGCCGTTGGCATCAACCGGACAGCCTTTCAGGGCCAACGTGACGCGCTGCGGCGGGGTCTCCAGCGTCAGTTTATCGGCGTTGCGCAGCTGCTCCGTGCTTTGATAAACGTATTCAATTTTCATCAATTCACGATTGTCTTTCGTATCGTGCCAGCGCTGGAACACAATTTTCCCGCCAATCGGCGTGCGTTCATACTGCCCCGGCAGGGTATAAGCATCGAAATCTAATGCTTTCAGCATTGACGCGATATTGGAGTCATGCCCTACCAATACGGTGATTTTTGGCGTCTTCGCGGCATCGGTGACCAACGCGTTATCGATATATTTCACCAGCGGTTTTGCCACATTGCGTGCGACTTCGGCAGAGGTAAACAGGCTATCCTGATAACCGTTTTTCAGCTGCGACAACACACGCCACTGCTGGTCGGTTTTGATTTCGCCCCATGCCACCTGGTCGAGCGGGAACCCTTCATAATATTGCAGCGTAAAAGCATCAACCAACGAGTTGCCGATGGCCAGTGGCCCTTTCACACCAGGCTCTTTTTGATAGTTGGCGCTAAAAGTATCCTTCGCATCGCTCAATGAGCACGCCTGCTTTTCTTTGCAGGCCGGTGAGTTCTGATAATCAGTCATCTGCGACAGCAGCTTATAGCTCTCATCAAGCTTCAGGCTATGTCGTTCTTTTTCCATCGCCTGGACTGCTTTATCACGGAAAGTGGCGGATTCATCGGTGATCACCGGGTTAAACGTCGGGTCCATGGTGCCCATTTTATCCTGGTGATGAACGACGATATCGCAGCCCGGGAAGGCGCCGGTAATAAAGAACTGGGCGGTGGCAACGGTGCGCTGCAGACTATTGGCGTAGGTGTAAACCGTTTCGGGGGCAGGGCATTCGCCACTGGTGACTAACCCCTGTTGAGCCAACCATTCGCGCATATAGTGGCCCATATAGACTTCCAGCACGCCGCCTTTGGTGGTCAACTGGCCGCCAGGAACCTCCCATTCAGGCCAGCTTTTCGGCGTGGACTGTTGAAGTACGCTGCCGTTGGTGGCTAGCGGTGCACGGAGGTTATGACGACTCATCATGAGAACCTGCTGGAGCTGGTAGCCGTCCGGTGGTGTCTGTGCCTGAGATACGCCAGAAACGAAAAACAGTGCGGGCAGTACCGCGGCAAGAAACGTTTTCTTCATCCCTATTTCCTCATTATATATTGACCAACCCAATGAGTCTGGCACAACTTCAGCCTTTTTCCGGGTCACGTGCCGCATAATGAAAAATTAGATAAATGAATGTGATAGCGAAATTCAGAAAGGGGAGGGGGAGTCACGAATGGGCTCCCCGCGTGCGGGCGAAATTATTCGCCGCGATAGACGCAGCCAGCGGTGCAGGTCTCTTTTATCATCACCGCGCTCAGCAGCGGCACAACCGGTTTAACCTGTTCCCAGATCCAACGAGAAAGCACTTCGCTGGTCGGATTCTCGAGGCCCGGAATATCGTTTAGATAGTAGTGATCCAGACGATCGTAGGTCGGCTTGAACGCCGCCTTCAGTTCGGCGAAATCCATGATCCAGCCGGTATGCGGATCAACTTCACCGGTAATCTCAAGACGCACCATGAACGAGTGCCCGTGCAGGCGCCCGCACTTGTGTCCTTCCGGTACGTGCGGCAGGTGGTGGGCGGCTTCGAAGGTGAAATCTTTAAACAGTGTAGTGGACATCATGAACTCTCAGTCTTGCGGAAAAAAACGCCGCATAGTACCGGAAAGCACATTTTTCTGCATTAACTAAAACGGCCAAATAGGCAATGAGTATAAAAATCACTCGTGTGAATAATTATTTTTAATTTATATCAATTAGTTATTCAACCTGTTTTATCGTTATAAACTACCAGGAAAACAGGTTAGTCCATTTGGTTATTTGATATTTCTATCCCTTCTTTAATTGTTATTATCGTCGTCGTTAACCTTACATTCAGTTTATCCGTCATTCTTCAGATTGCAGATGTGTTGGCCGCGTTCGTTCACCCCAGTCACGTACTTTTGTACGCTGCCGGGGATTCTTTCCTTCGCCGCTTTTCTGCAATCCGAATAATTTAGGGTTTCGTTTTTCTTGTTTAGAAAACCGCTTTGCTACTGGAACATAACAACGCATGACAACACAGTCTCCCCCTTCAGCTTTGCTTCCGCTCAATACGGAACAGCTGGCTCGCCTCCAGGCGGCAACCACTGATTTAACACCGACCCAGCTTGCCTGGGTTTCCGGCTATTTTTGGGGCGTGCTTAACCAGCAACCGGGCGCAGCGGCATTAACGCCCGCGCCTGCTGAGGTTGAGACGCCGGCCATTACGCTTATTTCCGCCTCGCAAACGGGCAATGCTCGTCGGGTGGCGGAAGCGCTGCGTGATGACCTGCTGGCAGCAAAACTGAACGTGAACCTGGTCAACGCCGGGGATTATAAATTCAAACAAATCGCGTCAGAAAAACTGCTGGTCATCGTGGCTTCCACACAGGGGGAAGGGGAAGCGCCAGAAGAAGCGGTCGCGCTGCATAAATTCCTGTTCTCGAAAAAAGCACCGAAGCTTGACGGTACTGCTTTTGCCGTACTGGGTCTTGGCGATACCTCATATGAATTCTTCTGCCAGGCTGGTAAAGACTTCGACAGCAAGCTGGCTGAGTTGGGTGGTGAGCGCCTGCTTGACCGCGTGGATGCTGATGTGGAATTCCAGCCGGCGGCAGCCGAATGGCGTGCGCGTCTGGTTGATGTCCTGAAAGCCCGTGCGCCAGCCGCGACATCTGTAGCCGCAGCGGCAAGCGGAGCGGTGAATGACATTCATAGCAGCCCGTATACCAAAGAAGCGCCATTAACCGCTGCACTGTCGGTCAACCAGAAAATTACCGGCCGCGACTCAGAAAAAGATGTTCGCCATATTGAAATCGATTTGGGTGATTCCGGTCTGCGTTATCAGCCGGGCGACGCGCTGGGCGTGTGGTATCAGAACGATCCTGAGCTGGTTAAAGAAATGGTTGAGTTGCTGTGGCTGAAAGGTGATGAAACCGTCACGGTTGATGGTAAAACGCTGCCGCTCGCGGAAGCGCTGCAGTGGCATTTCGAACTGACGGTCAACACTGCCAATATCGTGGAAAACTATGCCACGCTGACCCGTAGTGAATCTCTGCTGCCGCTGGTGGGCGATAAGGCGCAGCTGCAGCAGTATGCGGCAACGACGCCCATCGTCGATATGGTGCGTTTCTCTCCGGCGCAGCTCGATGCCGAAGCGTTAATTGGCCTGCTGCGACCACTCACGCCGCGCCTGTACTCTATCGCTTCAGCACAAGCTGAAGTGGAGAGTGAGGTGCACGTCACCGTGGGCGTGGTTCGCTATGATATCGAAGGCCGTGCCCGTGCGGGCGGTGCCTCCAGCTTCCTTGCAGACCGCGTGGAAGAAGAGGGCGAAGTGCGCGTGTTTATCGAGCATAACGACAACTTCCGTCTGCCTGTTAACCCGCAAACGCCGGTCATTATGATTGGGCCTGGTACCGGTATTGCGCCATTCCGCGCCTTTATGCAACAACGTGCGGCCGATGGCGCAGAAGGTAAAAACTGGTTGTTCTTCGGTAACCCGCACTTCACCGAAGATTTCCTCTATCAGGTTGAATGGCAGCGTTACGTAAAAGAAGGCGTGCTGAGCCGTATTGATATGGCCTGGTCTCGCGATCAAAAAGAAAAAGTCTACGTACAAGACAAACTGCGCGAACAGGGCGCAGAGCTGTGGCGCTGGATCAATGATGGTGCCCATATTTATGTCTGCGGCGACGCCAATCGCATGGCGAAAGACGTTGAGCAGGTATTGCTGGAAGTGATTGCTGAATTCGGTGCTATGGACATCGAAGCGGCGGATGAATTTTTAAGTGAGCTGCGCGTTGAGCGCCGTTATCAGCGAGATGTCTACTAATGAGCGAAAAATACCCAGGGCCTTTAGTGGTCGAAGGCAAACTGACTGACGCCGAGCGCATGAAGCGTGAGAGTAACTTCCTGCGCGGCACCATTGCGGAAGATCTTAACGATGGCTTGACCGGCGGCTTCCACGGCGACAACTTCTTGCTTATCCGTTTTCACGGTATGTACCAGCAGGATGATCGCGATATCCGCGCAGAACGCGCCGCGCAGAAGCTGGAGCCGCGTCATGCGATGCTGCTGCGTTGCCGCCTGCCGGGTGGAGTGATCACGCCGACCCAGTGGAAAGCAATCGATAAATTTGCTGCCGATAACACCATCTACGGCAGTATTCGTCTGACTAACCGTCAGACCTTCCAGTTCCACGGCATTCTGAAAAAGAACGTCAAGCCGGTGCACCAGATGCTGCACTCGGTCGGCCTTGATGCGCTGGCGACGGCCAACGACATGAACCGAAACGTGCTTTGTACTTCCAACCCGTACGAGTCGCAGCTGCATGCTGAAGCGTACGAGTGGGCGAAGAAGATCTCAGAACACTTGCTGCCGCGTACCCGCGCTTATGCAGAGATCTGGCTCGATCAGAAGAAAGTGGCGACCACTGACGAAGAGCCGATCCTCGGCGCGACCTATCTGCCGCGTAAGTTTAAAACCACGGTCGTCATCCCGCCGCAGAACGATATCGATCTGCACGCCAACGACATGAACTTCGTGGCGATTGCTGAAAACGGCAAACTGGTAGGCTTTAACCTGTTGGTGGGTGGCGGCTTATCTATTGAGCACGGCAACAAGAAAACTTATGCCCGTACGGCGAGTGAATTCGGCTTCCTGCCGCTGGAACACACCCTGGCGGTGGCTGAAGCGGTAGTGACCACTCAGCGTGATTGGGGCAACCGTACCGATCGTAAAAATGCGAAAACCAAATACACCCTTGAGCGCGTCGGCGTCGACACCTTCAAAGCCGAAGTAGAGCGCCGCGCAGGGATCACATTCGAGCCAATTCGTCCGTACGAATTCACCAGTCGTGGTGATCGTATTGGTTGGGTGAAAGGAATCGACAAAAACTGGCACCTGACGCTGTTCATTGAAAACGGCCGTATCCTGGATTATCCGGGCCGTCCGCTGAAAACAGGCCTGCTTGAAATCGCCAGGATCCACAAAGGTGATTTCCGCATTACCGCCAACCAGAATCTGATCATCGCTAGCGTTCCGGAAAGTCAGAAAGCGGCAATCGAGAAGCTGGCGCGTGACCATGGGCTCATGAATGCGGTGAAACCGCAGCGTGAAAACTCGATGGCCTGCGTGTCGTTCCCTACCTGCCCGCTGGCGATGGCAGAAGCCGAACGTTTCCTGCCGTCATTCACCGATAAAGTGGAAGCCGTGCTGGAGAAACACGGTATTCCTGATGAGCATATCGTCATGCGTGTGACCGGCTGCCCGAACGGCTGCGGCCGTGCGATGCTGGCGGAAATTGGTCTGGTGGGGAAAGCGCCGGGCCGTTACAACCTGCATCTCGGGGGGAATCGCAGCGGGTCGCGTATTCCGCGTATGTATCGTGAAAATATCACCGAGTCGGAAATCCTTGGCTCGATTGATGAATTGGTTGGGCGCTGGGCGAAAGAGCGTGAAGCGGGTGAAGGCTTCGGCGACTTTACGGTGCGTGCGGGCATCATTCGCCCGGTGCTCGATCCGGCGCGTGATTTCTGGGAATAACCTGAATGGCCGGGTGGGGGCATCATTGCGCCACCCGGCAACGCAAACTGTGAGGAACCTATGTCCAAACTCGATCTAAACGCGCTAAACGAACTGCCGAAAGTTGACCGCGTGCTGGCGCTGGCGGAAACCAACGCCCAGCTGGAAAAGCTGACTGCCGAAGAGCGTGTTGCCTGGGCGCTGGAAAATCTGCCCGGTGAATATGTTCTCTCTTCCAGCTTTGGCATCCAGGCAGCGGTCAGTTTGCATCTGGTGAACCAGGTTCGCCCGGATATTCCGGTGATTCTGACCGATACCGGCTATCTGTTCCCGGAGACCTATCAGTTTATTGACGAGTTAGCGGACAAACTCAAACTCAACCTGCAGGTTTACCGCGCGAAAGAGAGTGCGGCCTGGCAGGAGGCGCGCTACGGCAAACTGTGGGAGCAGGGCGTTGATGGTATTGAGAAATACAATGACATCAACAAGGTTGAGCCAATGAATCGCGCGCTAGAAGAGTTGAATGCGCAAACCTGGTTTGCTGGACTTCGTCGTGAACAGTCGGGGAGCCGCGCGACGCTACCGGTGCTGGCTATCCAGCGCGGGGTGTTTAAAGTGCTGCCAATCATCGACTGGGACAATCGGACGGTTTATCAGTACCTGCAAAAACACGGTTTGAAATACCATCCGCTGTGGGACCAGGGCTACCTGTCGGTCGGCGATACGCATACCACTCGTAAATGGGAGCCGGGTATGGCGGAAGAAGAGACTCGTTTCTTTGGGCTTAAACGCGAGTGTGGTCTTCACGAAGGCTAATATCGCGTCGCAGAAATTAAGGCCTCCGGCTTAATCGCCGGGGGCATTTTTTTACCCGTGAGTTACCGTGCGAGCATGCTTCCAGATATGGCTAAACGTCGCGTCAGCGCATGCGTTTAGATTATAGAATCTCGCCGGGTGCTTGAGGCTTTTTGGGCTTTGGGCATTTGCAGGGTTCCAGAAAGACGAAAGCCCCAGGCGATATTTCTATCAACCTGAGGCCAGCGTATGAACCCGACAGTTCAAATGTTAGCCTCTTCTTTGCAGGGAGGCAAGATATGCTGACAAAGTACGCCCTGGTGGCGATCATCGTGCTGTGCATAACGGCATTAGGATTCACGCTGATGGTGCGCGATTCGCTGTGCGAATTGAGTATCCGGGAGCGGGGTATGGAGTTTAAGGCTATTCTCGCTTACGAACCGAAGAAGTAGCAACAACGCGGGGAGACATCCCCGCGTATTGGCTGTTTAGCTTTATCCTCAGCACCCATCTTACTGACTAGCTGCGTTTTTGGGCTTTTGCCAGCTCTTTCATCAGCGGCATCATCACTCGAACTACCTCGCGGCTACGGCGCTCAATTCGTCCCGGCAGCGCTTTATCAAGATATTGCTGGTTATCGAGGTGAGCGCTATGCCAGCTGGTGCCGTCCGGGAAGCTGGCGTTTTTTGCCCGCTGCTGGAACCCGTCTTTTTTGCCCAGCGACCAATTAGTCGCTTCAACGGAAAGCACGGGGATCCCCGCTTTATCAAAGACTTCTGCATCGTTACAGCAGCCGGTACCCTGTGGATACTGGGGGTTAAGTCCAGGATTTGTCGCGGCGACGACGCCTCGACTGTGGGCGATAGCCAGCGCCCGATCGCGGGTGAGCTTACGCACTGAGGCCGGCGTTTTTACACCGCTGTTAAAATAGATTTTGTCACCGACGACCAGATTGTCGAGGTTAATGACCAGCAGCGTATTTTTCTTCTCGCCGCTGCTCATGCGCTTTAATAAATTTTCAGCGCCGAGTTTTCCTTCTTCTTCACCGCTGGTGGCGATAAAGCGGATGCCGTATTCGGTAGGAATATTTTTAAAACGCTCGGCCAGTTCCAGCATGACGCCGAGGCCCATCGCGTTATCATCGATGCCCTGAAGAGTCAGTCCGCCGAGATTTTTTTCAACATCACTGTCGCTACGCGGGGCGTAGGTATCAAGATGCGCCATGACGATAATTTGCTGGCTGGACTTACCTTCATGCGCCGCGATAACGGTGCTGCCAGTAATATTATGCCAGTTTTTACGATTGTCTTTGCTGGTGTAAATGTAGCGACTGCTGAAGGTGCGGATATCACTTTGATAGCCCATTTGGGCAAACTGTTGGCGGATATAGTCAGCAGAAAGCATTTCAGCTGGCGTACCGGTGATGCGTCCGGGGAAATAGGTGGCGATATAACGAGCCTGAGTATTGGCGATAGATCCCAGCGAGGTGGTGGCCGCGTGTGCCGGGAGAGTCATACATACGCCGAGCGCCAGGGCTGCTATGCAGTGGCGCAGTGCGGAGAACATAGATAATCCTTACAACAGAGCAAAAAAATAGACGCCCCTAGTATGAAACCGTGGTTTTCATTACACAATTTCAAATGCTCTTAAATGCCGGAAAAATAGCGTGTTAAGCACTTTTTGATATTTGCTTTTCTATGCCGTTATTCCTTTCAGTAACAACTCATTCCTTTTCGTAATTTCATTTGGTCTTAGCCTCCCCCTATAGTCCCTCTATTGCTGATTGTTAGCGAGTTGTAGCATCACGCCCGCCACAACAAACCCAACGTGCTGACGACGCTAGCAAATCCCAACACACAACAGACATGCGATGAATCAGGCTTAAGGAATGGTTATGGACCAAAAACGACTTACTCACCTGCGGCAACTGGAGGCGGAAAGCATCCATATCATCCGTGAGGTGGCCGCCGAATTCTCCAATCCGGTGATGATGTACTCCATCGGCAAAGATTCCAGCGTGATGCTGCATCTGGCGCGCAAGGCGTTTTATCCAGGCACATTGCCGTTCCCGCTGCTGCACGTGGATACCGGCTGGAAATTCCGCGAGATGTACGAATTCCGTGACCGTACGGCCAAAGCTTACGGCTGTGAGCTGCTGGTGCATAAAAACCCGGAAGGGGTGGCGATGGGAATTAACCCGTTTGTCCACGGTAGCGCGAAGCATACCGATATCATGAAAACCGAAGGGCTGAAGCAGGCGCTGAACAAATACGGTTTTGACGCGGCTTTCGGTGGTGCACGCCGCGATGAAGAGAAATCACGTGCGAAAGAGCGTATTTACTCTTTCCGTGACCGTTTCCACCGCTGGGATCCGAAAAACCAGCGCCCGGAGCTGTGGCATAACTATAACGGCCAGATTAACAAAGGCGAAAGCATCCGCGTCTTCCCGTTGTCCAACTGGACCGAACTGGATATCTGGCAGTACATCTACCTGGAAAATATTGAGATCGTTCCGCTGTATCTGGCCGCAGAACGCCCGGTACTGGAGCGTGATGGCATGTTGATGATGATTGATGATGACCGAATTGATCTGCAGCCTGGTGAAGTTATCAAAAAACGGATGGTGCGTTTCCGTACCCTGGGATGCTGGCCGCTGACCGGTGCAGTTGAATCTGAAGCGCAGACGCTGCCGGAAATTATTGAAGAGATGCTGGTCTCGACCACCAGTGAACGTCAGGGGCGCATGATTGACCGCGACCAGGCTGGCTCCATGGAGCTTAAAAAACGTCAGGGTTATTTCTAAGGAGCCGCCATGAATACCACTATTGCACAACAAATCGCCGATGAAGGCGGGGTTGAAGCGTACCTGCACGCCCAGCAGCATAAAAGCCTGCTGCGCTTTCTGACCTGCGGCAGCGTGGATGACGGCAAAAGTACGCTGATTGGCCGCCTGCTGCACGACACTCGCCAGATTTATGAAGATCAGCTGTCATCGCTGCATAACGACAGCAAACGCCACGGTACCCAGGGTGAGAAACTCGATCTGGCATTGCTGGTGGATGGTTTGCAGGCCGAGCGCGAGCAGGGCATCACTATCGACGTGGCCTACCGTTATTTCTCCACCGAGAAGCGTAAATTTATCATCGCCGACACCCCGGGGCACGAACAGTACACCCGTAATATGGCGACCGGCGCTTCCACCTGCGATCTGGCGATCCTGCTTATCGATGCGCGTAAAGGCGTGCTGGATCAGACCCGTCGTCACAGCTTCATTTCGACGCTACTGGGCGTCAAACACCTGGTGGTGGCGATCAACAAAATGGATCTCGTTGGCTATAGCGAAGAGACCTTCAATAGCATCCGTGAAGAGTATCTGACCTTTGCTGAGCAACTGCCGGGTAATCTCGATATTCGCTTTGTGCCGCTTTCGGCGCTGGAAGGCGATAACGTGGCTAGCCAGAGTGCGAACATTCCCTGGTACAGCGGTCCAACGCTGCTGGAAGTGCTGGAAACTGTTGAGATTCGTCGCACGGTTGAAACTCAGCCAATGCGCTTCCCGGTGCAGTATGTGAACCGTCCAAACCTCGATTTCCGCGGCTTCTCCGGCACGATTGCCTCCGGCAGTGTGAAGGTGGGGCAACGAATTAAAGTGCTGCCGTCGGGCGTTGAGTCCAGCGTGGCGCGTATTGTGACCTTTGATGGCGATCTGCAGGAAGCCGCTGCCGGTGAAGCGGTGACGCTGGTGCTTAAAGATGAAATTGACATTAGTCGCGGTGACCTGCTGCTGGATGCGCAGGACGCGTTGCCTTCGGTGCAGCGTGCTTCCGTTGACGTGGTGTGGATGGCCGAGCAACCGCTGGCTGCGGGACAGAGCTACGACATCAAAGTTGCAGGCAAGAAAACCCGCGCTCGCGTTGACGGTATTCAGTATCAGGTGGATATCAACAACCTGACTCAGCGTGAGGTTGACGCACTGCCGCTCAACGGCATTGGTCTGGTGGATCTCACTTTTGACGAGCCGCTGGTGCTCGACAAATATCAGGAAAACCCGGTGACCGGCGGTTTGATCTTTATCGATCGCTTAAGCAATGTCACCGTGGGTGCAGGGATGGTTCGTGAACCAAATACCGAGGAAGCTGGCGTGGCGTCCGAGTTTAGCGCTTTTGAGCTGGAACTTAACGCGCTGGTACGCAAGCACTTCCCGCACTGGGGCGCACGCGATCTGCTGGGAGGAAAATAATGGCTCAGCATGACGAAAACGTCGTCTGGCACGCCCATCCTGTCACTTCGCAGCAGCGCGAACAACTCCACGGTCATCGTGGAGTTGTATTGTGGTTTACCGGGCTTTCGGGCTCGGGGAAATCAACCGTCGCGGGCGCACTGGAAGAGGCGCTGCATGAGCTGGGCGTAAGCACCTACCTGCTTGATGGTGATAACGTGCGCCACGGTCTGTGCAGCGATCTTGGTTTTACCGACGGCGATCGTAAAGAGAATATCCGCCGTGTCGGTGAAGTCGCAAAGCTGATGGTTGATGCCGGACTGGTGGTGTTGACCGCGTTTATTTCGCCGCATCGCGCAGAGCGCCAGATGGTGCGTGAGCGGGTGGGGGACGATCGCTTCTTTGAAGTTTTTGTCGATACATCATTGGCGACCTGTGAAGCGCGCGATCCGAAAGGGTTATATAAAAAAGCGCGTGCCGGCGAACTGCGTAATTTCACCGGGATTGATTCAGTATATGAATCTCCAGAGCAGCCTGCTATTCATCTGGATGGTGAACAATTAGTAACAAATTTGGTTGCGCAATTATTAGATCTGCTGAGGCAGAGCGATATTATCAGATCCTGAAAAGGTGCCGGCGTTGGTTGACGTCGGCCTAACAGGATTATTTATGCGTAATACTCAGAACCTCAACGTGACCCACACCGAGTCACTGGCCCCCGCTTATGACGAGACCACCTGGTCTCTGTCAGGGGCTTTTGTCGGCTTTGTCGCGTGGTTAATGGCGCTGGGTATCCCCTATCTGCACTATGGCAATAACACGCTATTCTTCTTTCTGTACACGTGGCCTTTCTTCCTGGCGCTGATGCCTGTCGCGGTCGTTATCGGTGTTGCCTTTCACTCGCTGGTAAAAGGTAAGCTGGGTTACACCATTGTGACAACTCTGGCGACGGTCGCCGTACTGTGCGGTTTGTTATTTCTGTGGATTATGAGTTAGTGCGATTGCATTAGGTGTCATCCGCTTGATTGACTGCCACAAGACATGCCTGTACACACGTGAAATGTGGTACATTCCCGGCGATATGCAGTATCACCTGCGGCCGGAGTGGAGTATGACGGCAAGTTATGGGATGATAGTGCCGTTTTTCAGGGGGCAGGATGGGTAAATTAACGCTGCTATTACTGGCTTTGCTGGTCTGGCTACAATATTCCTTATGGTTCGGCAAAAATGGTCTTCATGACTTCAGCCGGGTCAACGACGATGTGTCTGTACAACAGGCAACCAACGCAAAATTAAAAGCGCGCAACGATCAGCTTTTCGCCGAAATTGATGACCTCAACGGCGGGCAAGAAGCTATCGAAGAACGTGCTCGTAATGAACTGAGTATGACCCGCCCGGGCGAAACGTTTTATCGTCTGGTGCCGGATGCGTCCAGACGCAACCAGAGCGCGGGGCAAACGCAAACTAATCGATAATCAGTTCCAGGATGACGACATGGCCGTAACTTTTCCGGGCGTATGCGCCGTGGTGCCGGCAGCCGGATTTGGCCGCCGCATGCAAACGGATTGCCCAAAACAATATCTCTCAATCGGTAACAAAACGATTCTTGAACACTCGGTGGATGCGCTGCTGGCTAATGCCCGCGTTCAGCGAGTGATTATCGCCGTCTCCCCCGGAGACGAACGCTTCCAGCAACTCTCTCTTGCCCAACATCCGCAGATTATCGTCGTTGACGGCGGCGCTGAACGTGCAGACTCCGTTTTAGCAGGCCTACGCGCCGCTATCGATGCGCCATGGGTGCTCGTACATGACGCTGCGCGCCCGTGTCTGCATCAGGATGATTTAGCGCGTTTGCTAAGCCTTAGCGAAACCAGCCGTGTTGGCGGTATTCTTGCCGCCCCCGTACGCGACACAATGAAACGCGCTGAACCAGGCAAAACAGCGATCGCCCATACGGTTGATCGTAACGATTTGTGGCATGCGCTGACGCCACAGTTTTTCCCTCGTGAATTATTGCTCGAGTGTCTGACTCGCGCATTGAACGAAGGGGCGACGATAACCGACGAAGCGTCAGCTTTAGAATATTGCGGCTTTCACCCCGAGTTGATTGCCGGACGTGCTGATAATATTAAAGTGACTCGCCCGGAAGACCTGGCGCTTGCTGAATTTTACCTCACCCGCACGGGTAACCCGGAGAAAGCATAATGCGAATTGGACACGGTTTTGATGTACACGCCTTTGGAGGCGAAGGCCCAATTATTATTGGCGGCGTGCGTATCCCCTATGAAAAAGGGTTACTGGCACACTCTGACGGTGACGTTGCGCTCCATGCTCTGACCGATGCACTGCTGGGCGCCGCGGCGCTGGGGGATATCGGTAAACTGTTCCCTGACACCGATCCGGCCTTTAAAGGTGCGGACAGCCGCGCTCTGCTGCGTGAGGCGTGGAAGCGTGTACAGGCTAAGGGTTATACGCTGGGTAACGTTGATGTCACCATCATCGCTCAGGCGCCGAAAATGCTGCCACATATCCCGCAAATGCGCGTGTTTATTGCCGAAGACCTTGGCTGCCATATGGATGATGTCAACGTGAAAGCAACGACCACCGAGAAGCTGGGCTTCACCGGCCGTGGGGAAGGTATTGCCTGTGAAGCTGTTGCGTTGCTGAATAAGGCGGCGTCATGATTGCGTTTGATTCATTGACCTGGTTGCACGGCCAACCGCAGGGGACGGGTCTGTTGAAGGCCAACCCGGAAGATTTCCTCGTGGTTGAAGACTTAGGTTTTGAACCGGACGGCGAAGGCGAACATATTCTGGTTCGCATTCTGAAAAATGGCTGTAACACGCGATTTGTCGCTGATGCGCTGGCTAAATTCCTTAAAATACACGCTCGTGAAGTGAGCTTTGCTGGGCAAAAAGATAAGCATGCGGTCACTGAACAGTGGCTGTGTGCGCGAGTGCCGGGCAAAGAAATGCCGGATTTAACCCAGTTTCAGCTGGAAGGCTGTCAGGTACTGGAATATGCCCGCCATAAGCGTAAGCTGCGTTTAGGTGCGCTGAAAGGTAACCAGTTCACGCTGGTGCTGCGTGAAGTCAGGGGGCGCGACGATGTCGAAGCCCGTTTACAGGCGATTGTTGAACGCGGTGTACCTAACTACTTTGGCGCTCAGCGTTTCGGCATTGGCGGCAGTAACCTGTTGGGCGCGCTGCGCTGGGCGGAAAGCGGGGCCCCGGTTCGCGATCGTAATAAACGCAGTTTTTGGTTGTCGGCGGCCCGTAGCGCGTTGTTTAATCAGATTGTGAGTGAACGCCTAAAAAAACCGGACTTTAATCAAGTTGTTGACGGCGATGCGCTACAATTATCCGGGCGTGGCAGCTGGTTTGTCGCAAGCGTTGAAGAACGGGAAACCCTGCAGGCTCGCGTCGACGCGCGTGAATTGATGATTACCGCAGCGCTGCCGGGTAGCGGCGACTGGGGAACCCAGCGCGATGCGCTGGAATTTGAAAAAACCGTGCTGGCTGAAGAAACCGCGCTGCAGTCCTTGCTGGAGCGTGAAAAAGTCGAGGCTGCTCGCCGCGCCATGCTGCTCTATCCGCAGCAAATGAGCTGGAACTGGTGGGACGATGTCACTGTCGAACTGCGTTTCTGGCTCCCCGCCGGCAGCTTTGCAACCAGCGTGGTAAGGGAACTTATCAATACAACAGGTGATTATGCGAATATTGCTGAGTAACGATGACGGGATTCATGCGCCAGGTATTCAGGCGTTGGCCAGAGCCTTACGGGAGTTTGCCGAGGTTCAGGTTGTTGCACCCGATCGTAACCGCAGTGGCGCATCAAATTCGCTGACCCTGGAGTCTTCGCTTCGTACCTTCACGTTTGATAATGGTGACATTGCCGTACAGATGGGCACGCCGACGGACTGCGTCTACCTGGGCGTTAATGCGCTCATGCGTCCGCGTCCGGATGTCGTGGTGTCCGGGATTAACGCCGGGCCAAATCTGGGCGATGATGTTATCTATTCCGGTACCGTGGCGGCTGCAATGGAAGGCCGTCATTTAGGTTTTCCCGCACTTGCCGTTTCGCTAAATGGTCATCAGCATTATGCGACGGCAGCCGCCGTGACCTGTTCGCTGCTACGGGCGCTCGCCCGCGAACCGCTGCGCACCGGACGCATTCTGAACGTCAATGTTCCCGATTTGCCGCTCGACCAAATCAAAGGTATCCGCGTCACCCGCTGTGGCAGCCGCCATCCCGCGGATAAAGTGATTCCGCAGCAGGATCCGCGCGGGAATACGCTCTACTGGATTGGTCCACCGGGCGCGCAATGCGATGCGGGTCCGGATACGGATTTTGCCGCCGTTGATGCGGGATATGTTTCCGTGACTCCGCTGCACGTAGATCTTACCGCCCATAGTGCGAATGAGGTGGTGTCCGATTGGCTGGAGCAGGCGAGGGTCGACGCGCAATGGTAGTTAGCAAACGCATCCAGAGTCTGTTGAATCAGCTTCATCAGCTTGGCATCCGCGATGAGCGGGTGCTAGATGCATTGGCGCAAGTGCCGCGTGAAAAGTTTATTGATGAAGCGTTTGAACACAGCGCGTGGGATAACGTGGCGCTGCCCATTGGGATGGGACAGACCATTTCGCAGCCGTATATGGTGGCGCGTATGACCGAACTGCTGGAGTTGACGCCAGAGTCGAGAGTGCTGGAGATTGGCACCGGCTCGGGCTATCAAACGGCGATTCTGGCGCATCTGGTTCACCACGTCTGCTCGGTAGAGCGGATTAAAAGTCTGCAATGGCACGCAAGGCGTCGCCTGAAGCAGCTTGATTTGCATAATGTATCTACCCGTCATGGTGATGGTTGGCTGGGGTGGCAGGCTCGCGCTCCATTTGATGCCATTATCGTGACGGCGGCACCGCCGGAGATCCCGGTTGCACTGATGTCGCAGCTGGATGAAGGCGGCATTCTCGTTTTGCCCGTGGGCGATGATCAGCAATATTTGAAACGCGTTCATCGGCGGGGAGGCGAATTCATTATTGATACCGTCGAGGCCGTTCGCTTCGTTCCTCTCGTGAAGGGGGAACTGGCCTGAGACCCGGATTTTTCTGAGAGTTTTCGGCTCGATTCAGCGTATGGTGAACACATTTTCCAGTGTTCATGACGTGCGTTGCGCGGTATTAAGTCACTGGCAGTTAACCTATTCCTGGGGGATAAATGAGCGCGGGAAGCCCTAAATTTACCGTTAATCGTGTAGTGGCGTTGTCACTGATTTCACTTTGGCTGGCCGGTTGTTCTTCATCGAATAACGCACCAGCGCCAGTTAGCTCCGTCAACAGCAACAGTAACGGCTCTGGCAGCACGAGTTCCGGCATGCTGATTACGCCGCCACCTAAAATGGGCAGCACGGCGCAGTCAACACCTCAGATTCAACCGGTACAGCCGGTTCAGACGCAACAGATTCAACCTCAGCAGCGCGTTGTTCAGCCGGTCGCACAGCAGCCGGTACAAATGGAAAATGGCCATATCGTCTATAACCGTAAATACGGTGATATTCCAAAGGGCAGCTACGCGGGCGGCAGCACCTATACGGTGAAGCATGGTGATACGCTGTTCTACATTGCCTGGGTGACCGGCAACGACTTCCGCGACCTGGCGCAGCGTAACAATGTCGCCGCACCTTACGCGTTGAACGTCGGCCAGGTGCTGCAGGTTGGCAATGCCTCCGGCCAGCCGATTACCGGCAATAACCCGGTGGCTGTAGCCAGTGCGCAGACCAGTAGCGGAAATTCCGGATTAGTCTCAAAACCTGCACAAAATTCAACCGGAGCTGTTGCGTCGACTTCGACAATTACGTATTCTGAGGATTCAGGTGAACAAAGTGCTAATAAAATGTTGCCTAATAACAAGCCTGCGACGACTGTCACAGCGCCTGTAACGGCCCCAACCACGAGCACAACCGTAGCGACTGCCAGCAGTACATCAACCAGTTCGCCAATCTCTTCCTGGCGCTGGCCTACTGACGGCAAGATTATCGAAAACTTTAGCGGCACCGACGGTGGCAACAAAGGTATCGATATTGCGGGCAGTAAAGGACAGGCAATCGTCGCAACCGCCGATGGGCGCGTCGTCTATGCCGGTAACGCACTGCGCGGCTACGGTAATCTTATTATCATCAAACACAACGATGATTACCTGAGTGCTTACGCTCATAACGATACGATGCTGGTAAAAGAGCAACAAGATATCAAGGCGGGGCAGAAAATCGCTACCATGGGTAGCACAGGAACAAGTTCGACACGTTTGCATTTTGAAATTCGTTACAAGGGGAAATCCGTCAACCCGCTGCAGTATTTACCGCAGCGATAATTCGGCAAAGTACTTCACATGAACGCTTTCAGGTGGCGTCGGCAGCCGCAGGGGCTACCTGAAAAGTGACATGATAAGGTGCATTGCCTGGGGATCACGGGTAGGAGCCACCTTAATGAGTCAGAATACGCTGAAAGTTCATGATTTAAATGAAGATGCGGAGTTTGATGAGAATGGAGCAGAGACTTTCGATGAGAAAGTCCTGAATGAAGAGGAACCCAGTGACAGCGAACTCGCCGAAGAGGAGCTACTTTCGCAGGGTGCCACTCAACGTGTACTCGATGCGACTCAGCTTTATCTGGGTGAGATCGGTTATTCTCCATTATTAACCGCAGAAGAAGAAGTCTACTTTGCTCGCCGTGCTCTGCGTGGCGATGTCGCCTCACGCCGCCGGATGATTGAAAGTAACCTTCGTCTGGTAGTGAAAATTGCTCGCCGCTATGGCAATCGTGGTCTGGCTCTGCTGGATCTTATCGAAGAGGGCAACCTGGGGCTGATTCGTGCCGTAGAGAAGTTCGACCCGGAGCGTGGGTTCCGCTTTTCGACCTATGCCACGTGGTGGATCCGTCAGACTATTGAACGGGCTATCATGAACCAAACCCGTACAATCCGTCTGCCAATCCATATCGTTAAAGAACTGAACGTCTATTTGCGTACCGCGCGTGAACTGTCGCATAAACTGGATCACGAGCCGAGCGCCGAAGAGATAGCTGAACAGCTCGATAAGCCCGTTGATGACGTTAGCCGGATGCTGCGTCTTAATGAACGCATCACCTCAGTTGATACGCCTTTGGGCGGGGATTCTGAGAAAGCGCTGCTGGATATCCTGGCCGATGAAAATGAAAACGGCCCGGAAGACACCACGCAGGACGATGATATGAAACAAAGCATCGTCAAATGGCTGTTCGAACTGAACGCCAAGCAGCGTGAAGTGCTGGCGCGTCGTTTTGGCCTGCTGGGCTATGAAGCGGCAACCCTTGAAGATGTGGGCCGTGAAATCGGTCTGACCCGCGAACGCGTACGTCAGATTCAGGTTGAAGGTCTGCGCCGTCTGCGGGAAATCCTGCAGGGTCAGGGGCTTAATATTGAAGCGCTGTTCCGCGAGTAAGTGAACATTCGTCAAAAAGGCCAGTCATCGACTGGCCTTTTTCTTTTGTCGCACGAGATTTCTGATTGCCCATAACTTGGTGGCCGACGAAAGACAGGGTCTTTTAGCTCATCATTTTTCGAACCAGCCGCGTAAACTGTGCGCGTTCTTCATCGCTTAATCTGCCAAGAAACTCCTCATCAACGCCGTTGCCGATAGGCTTACTGGCATTGAGCAGCGCTTCACCTTCCGCAGTGAGAAAGACAAATCGCCGGCGTTTGTCCGCCGGGTCGTGCTCGCGCTTGACCAAATTCCGGCTTTCCATCCGGCTCAGCATCTCTGCCAGGGTAGCTTTTGTGCTGACGGCCACTTCGGTGAGTTCGACCTGCTCAATACCCGGATGTTCGGCAATGGAGCGCATAACCGCATATTGGGGTTTGGTCAGCTCCGGCAATTCGTGCTGCCAGCGCGCCGTATGCTGCTGAAAAAGCTGGCGTAGCAGGTGAAATGCTTCGTTTCTTAACTCCATGAAAACCCCATCTTCAAAAACATGTTCTTTATGATAGCCGCTCCTGCCATCTTTTTTAATCCTCCATCTTTGAGCTTTAAGTGCGATCGTGTACGAACGATATTGCCATCGACGATATTCAGGCGTATTTTCATTTTAAATGTTCGTACACGAACAAATTTAGAGGTAAGTATGAGAGTGATTGTTGGAATGACCGGTGCGACCGGCGCGCCGCTCGGTGTGGCTCTACTCCAGGCACTGCGTGACATGCCGGATGTAGAAACCCACCTGGTGATGTCGAAATGGGCCAAAACGACAATTGAGCTTGAGACCCCGTATAGCGTCCGCGATGTCACCGACCTGGCCGATTTTTCCCACAGCCCCGCCGATCAGGCCGCCATTATCTCATCGGGTTCATTTCGTACCGACGGCATGATTGTTATCCCGTGCAGCATGAAAACGCTGGCGGGGATCCGTGCTGGATATGCTGAGGGACTGGTAGGGCGCGCAGCCGATGTGGTGCTCAAAGAAGGGCGCAAGCTGGTGTTAGTGCCGCGTGAAATGCCACTCAGCACCATTCATTTGGAAAACATGCTGGCGCTCTCGCGCATGGGGGTGGCGATGGTGCCGCCTATGCCCGCGTATTACAACCATCCGCAGACCATTGATGATGTCACGCATCACGTTGTTACGCGGGTGCTGGATCAGTTTGGCCTTGAACACCGTCAGGCACGGCGCTGGAGCGGGTTACGGGCTGAGAAATTGTCACAGGAGAATGCATAATGGCTTTTGATGATTTACGCAGTTTTTTGCAAGCGCTGGAAGATCAGGGGCAACTGCTCAAAATCAGTGAAGAGGTAAATGCGGAGCCGGATCTGGCGGCCGCGGCCAACGCAACGGGACGTATTGGTGACGGTGCGCCGGCGCTGTGGTTCGATAATATTCGTGGCTTTACCGATGCGCGCGTGGCGCTGAATACCATTGGATCGTGGCAGAACCATGCGATCTCGATGGGCCTGCCGATGAACACGCCGGTCAAAAAACAGATCGATGAATTTATCCGCCGCTGGGACCATTTCCCGATTGCGCCAGAACGTCGTGCCAACCCGGCCTGGGCTGAGAATACCGTCGATGGTGAAGAGATTAACCTGTTTGATATCCTGCCGCTGTTTCGCTTGAACGACGGTGATGGTGGTTTTTATCTCGATAAGGCCTGCGTAGTGTCACGCGATCCGCTTGATCCGGATAACTTCGGCAAACAGAACGTCGGTATTTACCGGATGGAAGTGAAGGGCAAACGTAAGCTCGGCTTGCAGCCCGTGCCGATGCACGATATCGCGCTGCATCTGCATAAAGCTGAAGAACGTGGGGAAGACTTGCCCATTGCCATCACCCTCGGTAACGATCCGATCATCACCTTGATGGGGGCGACTCCGCTGAAATACGACCAGTCAGAATATGAGATGGCCGGTGCGCTGCGTGAAAGCCCGTACCCGATTGCCACCGCACCGCTGACCGGCTTTGATGTCCCGTGGGGTTCAGAAGTGATCCTGGAAGGGGTGATTGAAGGGCGTAAACGTGAGATTGAAGGGCCGTTTGGCGAGTTCACTGGTCACTATTCGGGCGGCCGTAACATGACGGTGGTCCGTATCGATAAAGTCTCTTATCGTACTAAACCTATTTTTGAATCCCTCTATCTGGGGATGCCGTGGACCGAGATTGACTACCTGATGGGCCCGGCCACCTGCGTACCGCTGTATCAGCAGCTGAAAGCAGAATTCCCCGAAGTACAGGCGGTTAACGCGATGTACACCCACGGCCTGCTGGCAATTATCTCGACCAAAAAACGCTATGGTGGCTTTGCCCGTGCGGTTGGGCTGCGCGCCATGACTACGCCGCACGGTCTGGGCTACGTGAAAATGGTGATTATGGTTGATGAAGATGTCGACCCGTTCAACCTGCCGCAGGTGATGTGGGCGCTGTCGTCGAAAGTTAACCCGGCGGGCGATCTTGTCCAGCTGCCGAATATGTCCGTGCTGGAACTGGACCCTGGCTCAAGCCCTGCGGGGATCACCGATAAGATGATTATTGACGCGACCACACCGGTTGCGCCGGACAATCGTGGCCACTACAGCCAGCCGGTACAGGATCTGCCTGAAACCAAAGCCTGGGCTGAAAAACTGACCGCTATGCTGGCTAACCGTAAGTAAGGAGGAAAAGATGATTTGTCCACGTTGCGCCGATGAACATATTGAAGTGATGGCGAAATCGCCTGTAAAAGATGTCTGGACTGTCTATCAGTGCCAGCACTGCCTGTACACCTGGCGCGATACCGAGCCGCTGCGTCGCACCAGCCGTGAGCACTATCCGGAAGCTTTCCGCATGACGCAGAAGGATATCGATGAAGCCCCGATGGTGCCGAGTATCCCGCCGCTGTTAGCGCAGGATAAACGCTAAGTTAACCAGCCACTCCACACGATAGCGTATGGAGTGGCCATCGCATTAAATTGCCCATCCCCCCGCGTAAAACGCCACCAGAGCAACCGCGATAATCACCGTGCCGATATTGAGTTTTTGCCACTCACGCGCGGCCAGTCGCCCAATCACCAGGGTAACAAACCCCAGCATAATCCCGGTCACAATATTGCAGGTCAGGACGATAAAGACTGCGCAAACTAACCCCGACATCGCATCAATAAAATCATTGAAATCAAGCTTTGACACGTTGCTCAGCATCAACAGGCCGACGTACATCAGTGCCGGCGCAGTGGCATAACTTGGGATCAGGAATGAGAGCGGTGAGAGGAAGAGAATCACCAGGAACAGGCCGCCAACCACGGTAGCCGTTAACCCGGTTTTTCCGCCAGCAGCAGTCCCCGCCGCCGACTCAATGTACACGGCGGCCGGAGCAGCTCCCACCAGGCCCGAGAAGACGGAACTGATGGAGTCACTGGTCAGCGCTTTACCGCCGTTGATTATCTGGTTGTTCTTATCCAGCAAATTGGCCTGACCAGCAACCGCGCGGATAGTGCCGGTTGCGTCAAAGACTGCGGTCATGACCAGCGCCAGTACGCTCGGTAAAATGGTTGGATTGAGTGCGCCCATGATATCAAGGCTGAAAATTAAGGAGTTGCCGTCGGCATCGCTGAGGCTCGGAATCGCGACAAGGCCATGATATTTCACCTCAGGATCAAAAATAAGGCCGATAATCGAGATAAGAATAATAACCAGCAGAATTCCACCGGGGACCCGGCACTTCTCCAGACCAAAAATCACCGCCAGGCCGAGCAGGCTCATAATGACGGGGAATGAATCAAAGGCACCAAGGGCGACGGGCAATCCCTCCAGTGGGTTTTTAATCACCATTCCCACTCCATTTGCCGCGATCAGCAGGAGAAACAGCCCAATGCCAATCCCGGTACCATGCGCGATGCCCATCGGCAAATTACGCAGAATCCAGGTACGCACGCCGGTGACGGAAATCGCGGTAAAGATAACGCCCATCAGGAAAACGGCGCCGAGGGCCACGGGGACGCTAATGTGTTGTCCAAGGACCAGGCTAAACGCGGTAAAAGCGGTCAGTGAGATGGCGCAGCCGATCGCCATAGGCAGGTTCGCCCACAGGCCCATTAACAGCGAGCCAAAGCCCGCCACCAGGCAAGTGGAGACAAATACCGCTCCGGGCGGAAAACCGGCCTTGCCCAGCATGCTAGGAACAACGATGACGGAATACACCATGGCTAAAAACGTGGTGAGCCCAGCGAGGATCTCCTGGCGGACGCTACTGCCGCGTGCGGAGATGTGAAAAAAATTATCTAACGCACCGTGCAATGATGAGGAAGCGGGAGTTTGATGCATTTCTCCAGACATAATGGTGCCCTCAAAGAGTGTGAGTAGGGGTTTACAATGAGTTAGCTGCGTTCATACACTAATTGGCCATCAACATAGGTTCGGTAGATGGAGCGGTCGTCACCCAGCGTCATCATCACAAACAGCTTGTCTGCCAGCGTGACGGAGTTGTCATAGCGCAGCTGTTGCAACGGTGTGGCGGTCGGTTCGAGAACCACAAAGTCGGCCTCTTTGCCCACGTTGAAGTTACCAATCAGATGGTCCAGCCCTAATGCTTTTGCCCCGCCGAGCGTGGCGAGGTAAAAGGCTTCATAGGCGGAGAGACGGTATCCCTGTAGCTGCACCACTTTGTAGGCTTCGTTCAGGGTTTGCAGCATGTTGAAGGTGGTCCCCGCGCCGATGTCCGTTCCCATGCCAACATTGACCTTTTTGCGCCACGCTTTTTGGAGATTGAATAGCCCGCTGCCGAGGTAGAGATTGGATGTCGGACAAAAAGCGATGCTGGAATCTGTTTCGCTCAGACGGTCCCACTCCTTTTCTTCCAGGTGCACACAGTGGGCGAAAACACAGTTCTTACCGGTCAACCCAAACTGGTGGTAGACATCGAGGTAGCCATCGTGGTCGGGGTACAGTTCTTTGACCCAGGCGATTTCATCTTTGTTTTCGCACAGGTGGGTATGCACCCATGTGTCGGGATATTCTTCACGCAGCCGCTGCGCCATAGCCAGCTGCTCAGGCGAGGAGGTGGGGGCGAAGCGAGGAGTAATGGCATACAGTAAGCGACCATTTTTATGCCAGCGTTCGATCAATGCTTTGCTTTGCAGGTAGCTGCTCTGCGCATCATCAAGGAGATAATCGGGCGCGTTGCGATCCATCATCACCTTACCGGCAATCATGCGCATATTAATATGGCTTGCCGCTTCGAACAGCGCGTCGACCGATTGCGGATGCACGGTGCCAAAGACCAATGCGGTAGTGGTGCCGTTCCGCAGAAGCTGCTTGAGGAAAAAGGTCGACATCTCCCGGGCGTAGTCGAGATCCTGATAGCGTCGTTCCGTCGGAAATGTGTGCTTATTGAGCCATTCCAGCAGCTGTTCGCCGTAGGCGCCGACCATCTCGCTTTGCGGGTAGTGGATATGCGTATCGACAAATCCCGGCACCACCAGTTTGCCGCGATAATCGCGAATGCGGATGGTTTCTGGGATCAGGTGCTTTCCCTCTTTCCACTCCCCAAACCACTCAACTTTACCGTTACGGATTAACAGTAAGCCGTCTTCAATAAAGCGCAGCGCCGACTCGATTTCTTCCGGATGCGTAATGGTGCGCGTGATATCAATAAAGCTTCCACGAACCGCTTTTATCTTTTTTTCTTCAGACATGATGCATTCCTTTATTATTTAATTCGTATCCTTCGCGGATGAGACGGCGGGTAATATTTCCTCTGGCCGATAGCCGCCGGGCAAAATTAAATTCAGAACGATGGCGGTTAATCCCCCCGCGCAAATGGGGTTTTCCACCAGCACGTAAATTGAGGCCGGTAAAATTTTGAATATCTCAGGGTCGTAGGACACGCCAAGTCCCAAACCTAAGGAGGTAGCGACGATTAAGGTATCGCGACGTTTCAGACCATGAGTAATAATGATGCAGATACCGGCGATGGCGATCATCGAGAACATTAGCGTCATGGCGCCACCCAATACCGCAGAGGGGATGGTGGTGAAGAAGCCGCCAATCATCGGGAATAGCCCCAGAATCACCAGAATTATGGCGATGATCCGGCCAATATGGCGTGAGGCGACACCGGTCATTTGAATGACGCCATTATTTTGCGCAAATGTCGTGAGCGGTAGTGAGCCAACGGCGGAAGCAATGACGGAGACAATGCCATCGGCCAGCACACCGCCTTTTAAACGAGATTGATACTCCTCACCTTGAATCGGGCGATTAGAAACCATGGCTGTTGCCGTAATATCACCAACGGCTTCTAATACGCTGAGTAAATAAATCGTTCCAACCACCAGAAAATGGTGAAAGCTAAAATGAAACCCATATTTAAAGGGGGAGGGGATGGTGATGAGGGGCAAATTTTTCAGCCCGCTGAAATCGACCATGCCTAAACATAATGAAACGAGATAGCCAACGAATAGCCCAATCGCAATGCCGCCCATACGTAGTAGGGGACTGCGGCAACAGTTGAACGCAATGACCACCATTAAAACCAGCAGACCGACGCCAATATGTTGATAACTGCCGAAGGTACCGCTGCTTTTCGCCGCAAAGCCGCCGCCGAAATCGATAATGCCGACTTTGATTAAGCTCAGACCAATCATCAATACCACAATGCCGCTGACGGTGGGGGTAATAACCCGGCGCAAATAAGGCAGGATAAATGACGCTCCGACCACTAAAAATGCGCCCACAAACGAGATGCCGAGCAGTGATGACATGATCAACTCTTCATGAAAACCATCGATCTTCATGCTGCTGCCGAGCGCAATCATCACCGTGACAAAAGAGAAATTAACGGACTGAATGGAAAGCAGGCCGGAGCCCACGATGCCATAGCGATTGACCTGCAGCCATGTGCCGATACCTGAGGCGATCATGGCCATGGAGACCAGATAAGCGGTGGTGTCGGTGGAAAGCTGCAATGCTGCACTGACGATTAATGCTGGTGTGACCATGGGAACAAAGATCGCTAATAAGTGCGTAATTGCGCCAATAATCGCCTGGTAAAACGGGGGCTTATCCTCCAACTCATATATCAGATCGGAGTTCGTACGAGTTATATCAGACATCCCTTTACTCCTTTTAAAGCAAATTTGATCATCTGATTCCGCGGAACACATTGGCGAATTTGAGGCGTAGAGGCCCCTGAGAATGCGTTATCTCAATTCGCTAAACACGTCATCCTGATAAACAGCGAGGGGTATCAACGGGCCGCAAAAGCGGCCCGCGATGGTTATATATTTCCTAAAGCACGCAGAATTTTTTCTGCGCTGAAGTGCCATTCGCGCAGCCAAACGCCGCAGGCATCATGAATGGCGGTGGCGATAGCCGGTGCGGCACCGTTAACGCCAATTTCGGAAATTGATTTCGCACCGAAAGGGCCGACCTTATCGTCGCTTGGAACCAGCACTGCACGGAAATCACGCGGAATATCGCCGATTTTAGGGGCCCCGTAGCTGCGCAGATCGCGGGTGAGCGGATTCCCCTTGGTATCGTAGATAATCTCCTCGCTCAGGCTGTGGCCGATGGCGCGCATGGTTGCCCCATAGATTTGCCCCAGCGCCAGCTCTGGGTTAACCGGCGTGCCGCAGTCGAGTAGCGCATAAAATTTATCAAGGCGGACTTCACCTGTTCGGATATTCACTCCCAGTTCGACAAAGTTTGCGCCATAAGGGAACGCAAAATCAGGCGTGATATAGCAGGCGGTTGCAGAGAGGGCGCCAAAGCCCATTCCGGTTTCGCCCAAATGTGCAATGTCGCCAAAACTCACTTCTCCCGTTTTGCCGCGCACGACTCCCGGTGCCGCAATCGTGACATCGACTAGTGGCTCATTGAGCATCTCTGCACCGTGGAACAGGATTTTATCGCGCAGGTTTTCTGCCGCTTTCCGCGCGGCGTTACCGGAGAAGCAGGTGCCCGAGGAGGCGTAGGCGCCTTTATCAAAAAGGGCGCTATCCGTATCGCCGGAGATGACCTGTACATCGGACAGCGGGCAATGCAGTACTTCAGCGGTGAGTTTGGCGACCACCGTATCCAGGCCCGTACCGATATCCGCGCCGCCGGACTGCACGATGAAGGTACCGTCGGATTCCAGCTTGATTAAGCAGTTGGCCTGATCGATATCCGGGATGCCTGATTTCTGCATGATAATGGCTACCCCACGGCCGATCCGCCAGTCGCCTTGGCGCAGCTTAGGCGACGACCATTGGATCATTTCCCGGCCCTGGCGCAGGATCTCTTCAAGCGCACAGCTGGCGGCAGAAGGGACGGACGTTGGCGCTTTACCTTCCCCGATTGCGCCAAGGATCTTAAGCTCCTGGCCTTCGTGAACGCGGTTGCGTTCGATAATCTCTAGCTGATCAATTTGTAGCTGCTCGGCCAGCTCCGCAAGCGCCATGGTCATGGCGAAGTTGCCTTTTGGTGCGCCGTAGCCTTGGTAAGCGCCCGTAGGGCAAATATTGCTGTAGTAAGTGGTGACCTGAAAATCGACGTTATCACAAGGATATAATGGCAGGGAAAGGGCGGGCCCATTGCTGGGTACGGTCAACGCGTGGTTGCCGTATGGCCCGGTGTTGGCGCGGAAATCCATTTTCACTGCGGTCAGGCGACCATCTTTTTTGGCCCCCAGTTTCACCGTGACTTTCGCCACGTGACGAGAGGTGTTGGCAATAAACTCCTCTTCACGGGTATAGCGGAAATAGACCGGCCGTCCCGTTACGCAGGTTGCCCAGGCGCAGACCTCCTCGAGCAAAATGTCCTGTTTCGATCCGAAACCACCGCCAACGCGCTCTTTGATGACGTGTACTTTATGCTGCTTCATGCCAACCAGGCGCGCGACCTGGCGACGGACGTGCCACGGTACCTGGGTGGAGGCGTGAATCACTAAGCGATCGCCATCCATGCGGGTGAAGCAAATATGCGGTTCCGTCGGACATTGTTGTGCCTGGGTCGAGTGATAAGTTCTTTCAATCACCACGTCGGCGTCGGCAAATCCTTTCTCCATGTTGCCGATATGGCCGTGGATGCTGGCGGCAATGTTCTTGCGTGGGCGAGCACCGATGGGGAAGTTAATGATCATATGCTCGTCGCGCTGGGTGGCATGCGCGTTGTCTTCTTCCAGCGTGTCGGGTGCGCCAACGCCGTAGACGACGGGCTCGTCGTGGACGATGGGCGCGTTATCCGCCATGGCTTCATCAATCGACAACACCGGTTTAAGCACCTGGTATTCAACGTTGATAAGGGCGAGCGCCGCCAGCGCAATCTCTTCACTCTCGGCCACCACAGCGGCAACGCGATCGCCAACGTGGCGTAATTTCTTGCCAAACATGCGGCGGTCTAAAGGTGAGGGTTCCGGTGCACTTTGCCCGCCTGGGGTGTAGTAGATATCCGGGCAGTTACGGTAGGTGATGACATGCACCACGCCGGGCAAAGCCTCCGCTTGGCTGACGTCGAGATGGGTAATCAGCGCATGCGCATGCGGGCTGCGCAGCATTTTGATGATGCAGGCATTGTCAGTAACACGATCCTCAACGTAGCAGGGCTTGGCCTGGACCATTACGGCGGCATCCGATTTGGGATGCAGTTTGCCTATCACCGTAAGATCCGGGCGGAAGGTCGGGGCAACCTGGGTAGTCGCATGGGGATCGGCTTTGCGGGCAATGGCGAGTTCGATAACCTGATAGTACTGCTGCCAACCAGCATCACGGCTGAACAAACCAGAAAGTGCATCATCAATCTCATCGCGGGTTGGGGCTGCAATTCGGTTAAGAAGTTCGGTAATAATCAGCGCCGCGGCGGGATCGTTATAACCGGATTGCACGACGCCAACGTCGATCATCGCCTGCTGGACAAGGCTTGGTTCGTTCCATTTTCCCAGAGATTCCGCCGTTTGAATTTCAGCCTGCTCGAGTTGGGCGGCGATAAGTAATGATGCGTTAACGATATGGCCGTTAAAAAGAATGGCGTCAGAGCCGGCAAAGCCAAAACCGTCGTCACTGTTGCGTACTGAATGCATGCCGAGCTTAAACAGGAGTTTCTGGACGTTTTCGCCCGCATCTACTCTTTTTTCCTGAGCAATGCCGTTAAGCGTAAAGTGGACCATCATGCTATTTCCTCTCCCATTTGCTGGCAGTCGGCATAGAGATCAGCCACGACGACGCCGGTGATATAGCGTTTATAAGCCACGCTGCCACGCAGATCTGGCTGCGGGAATATAGCGGCGGCGACGGCACGCTCCAGGACTTCGCCATCCAGGTTTTGTGCTTCGACATCGCGTAGGCGCTGTGTGCGAGGCGTGACGCCATCAAGTGCAATTCGCATCCCTTCATGTTCGGTGAGCGCGACGGCGGCAGTGACCACGGTGAGCCCGGCCTGCGAGTGGCTGATTTTGCGCGTAGCACAGCGGCGATAGGGATCTTTAATCACGATTTCCGTTATCAAACGGTCCTCTGGATTGGCCAGATAATCTTCCAGCGATTGCATCTCTCCGTCTCCGAAGAGCAACAACGCGTCGAGCGCGAGCAGGACGGGGAGTAAAACGGACTCCTCCTGACGAGCCGCGATTTCTCCGCCGAGGGTTGATTGATTGCGCAGGTGCCGGGAGTAAACAAAACCCAGCGCGTCGTGCAGTGCGGAAGAGATGAAATGGGTATCGCGCAGCATTTGTAGTGAGGTCATCGCGCCAATACGCAGCGTCCCGTTGTCCCAATCAACCCACGACAGTTCTAAATCGTGAAGCGAGATGGCAATACGCTTTTGGGTGCGCGTTGGCGTAGCATTGAGTTTGCTGCCGCCAGCAAACCAAACGGCCTCGCCCTGATAGCGGCGTTTAAGCTCAAGAGCCTGTTCGACAGAATCGGGCCTGAAGAATTGTTCGATCATAAACTGTCCTTATGCTCCTCTCTTTAGAAATAACTGAGAGACTGTATCGGTAGCGGCCTTTTCGACCGGGAGTAAATCGAAGCGCAAGTAAATTTGGGCTATATGCAGCAACGTCCATACCACACTTACGGGTCAGGAGAATAAAGATGGAATTATGTGAGGGAGTTCTAATTCTGAAGGGACTTTGTGAATGGCATCATTTAACTTTTGGCGGAAGCAAAAAACGTCTGCTGTTCTAATTGATAGCCTTTTATTATTTTTGAGAATAGCGGGTTGGCTGGTGTTATCTCATTATGATAATGATAAATGCGTGGCGATGGCGAAAATACAATAAGCTGGGGGGGACGTCCTTGTCTCCATTTTGCTATTTATTCTCTTGCTCATAACTCTGCACGGTATTCACTATCGTTTGATAGCCCGTACAGCGGCAGAGATTTCCAGCCAGGCCCCGGCGAATTTCAAGAATAGTGAGCGGCGTATCGTGAGGTTTCGCCAGCATTGCTTTCGTGGCCATGATAAATCCTGGCGTACAGAAACCACACTGTACCGCACCCGATTTGGCATAGGCTTGTTGGAGGGGCGACAGCTGTTCGCCACGTGTTTCTCCCTCCAGCGTACGGATCTGTTTACCCGCAGCCCAGACTGCCAGATAGAGGCAGCTGTCCACCGCAATATCATCAACCAGAACGGTACATGCCCCGCACTCCCCTACGCAGCAGCCTTGCTTAACGCTGAGTAATCCCTGTTCGCGGAGCAGATCTGCCAGCGGCATGCCCGGAATGATATCGCTTTCAAATGCCCTGCCGTTAATTGTGCATTCAAGCATGATTCTGTCGGTGTACTTCATAACAGCTTCCCTCCCGCCGCGATGACGGCTTCGGTAATGACTTTTCGGGCCATGGTTTGAATAAGATGGAGACGAAATTCTTTGCTGGCTCGCCAGGATGAACGTGGTGCAACGTCCAGAAGAATGGCTTCAGAAATTGCATCCAGCGTTATTGGTGTTAATGGAGCCCCTTTCGCGGTTTGCTCAGCGTGTTGGCAGCGGATGGGGGTGGGGGCGGCAACGCCGAAGGCGAGGCGGAGTTCCGCCATCGTGTTCTCCAACAGATGGCAACGAGCCGCACAGCCGATGGTTGAGATATCCATCGCTTCGCGCATGGCATATTTAAAATGCGCGCTGCCAACGTGCGCATCCGAAAACACAGGAAAATGAAATGCGGCGACGATCTCATTATGTTCCAGCGCAACCTTACCGGGGCCGGTATGAAACCCCTGGATAGGAGTAAACCGTGTGCCCTTTGGTGAATGGATTTCGAGTAAAGCCTCATAAATCAGCGTGGGCGTGGCGGAGTCAGCGCTGGTGGCTCCGTTACAGATATTGCCGCCGTAGGTGGCGACGTTGCGAATCTGCGGGCCGGCGATGGACGATGCGGCGGCGCATAGGGCTGGGAGATGCTGCTTCGTTAATGGATGTTCAATCAATTCAGTAAAGGTGGTTGCTGAACCAATACGTAATGCCCCTTCAGACGTGAACGCAATCCCACGCAGTTCAGGCAAGGCATGAATGTCGACTATGTGGCGGTAGCGGGCGTTGTGATGATGAAGTTGAATCAGTACATCGGTTCCCCCAGCGAGCAATTTTGCCTGTGGATGGTTACTGAGCAAATTAACGGCTTCAGCCATCGTGGCGGCACGATGGTAAGTTGCGATATCAAACATGGTGTTATCCTTAAACCAGACCGGCCTCGTGAAACGCCTCAAACAGACGCTTTGGCGTCAGCGGCAGCGTGTTTATGGCAACGCCTGTCGCCATGCGTACGGCGTTACGGATCGCGGCAGCGACCGGAATAATCGGCGGTTCACCCAACGATTTATGGCCATACGCGGATTGCGGTTCCTGCGTTTCAACAAACGCGCTTTCCAATGCCGGGATGTCGGGCATGGTCGGCATTTTGTAATCCAGCAGGTTAGGGTTACGCACAAGGCCGCTTTCGGCATCAATAATCATCTCTTCAAACAGCGCCCAGCCGATACCCATCCCCATCCCGCCATGAACCTGTCCTTCGGCCAGCAGTGGATTGAGAATGCGCCCCGAATCATGAACGTTGAGAATGCGATTAATGGTGACCTTACACAGGTCGATGTCGACGCTCAGATCAACGAAAGTACAGCCATAAGCTGGAGGATTGGTGGTGGTTTTGACGGAGCTTTCTGCCGACAGTTGGCCGCCGCGCTCCGGGTGATAGAAAGAGTCCATCGCCAGATCTGCGAGCGTGAGAAGCGGTATTTGTGGCGCGTCGGTCAACACGATATTACCGTTGATGAGAGTCAGATTCAGGGCCGACTGATGGAGCATCACCGCCGCATAGTCGATGATTTTCGCTCTCAACATTTGTGCAGCTTTGCGCAGCGCCGGGGCGGCGACGTAGCTTTGTCGTGAGGCAAATGCGCCGGGATCAAAAGGCGTAACGTCGGTGTCCTGGGTAGATATCACATGAACATAGCTGACGGGAACGCCGACGGTTTCAGCCACCATTTGCGAAAATACGGTGTCAGCCCCTTGGCCTAACTCCGTTGCGCCGCTCTGGACATGAATGCGCCCATCCTGATTCATTAGCAGGCGAGCGCCCGAAATCTCTACGCCCACGGGCCAGGTGTTGGAGGTATAGCTGAAGCAGGCGACACCGACGCCGCGACGAATTCGTCCCTGCTGATTGAGGCACTTCGCGCGTCGCTTATCCCATTCGAATAGCGCCCGACCTTTTTGCAGGCACTCAGGTAGCCCTGCGCTGTAGATGGTTTTGCCGCTAAACGGATTGGTATCGCCTTCGCGTGCGGCATTACGCAGGCGAACCTCGACAGGGTCGAGATTTAAGGCAGCGGCCGCATCATCGAGCATGGCTTCAAGAGCAAAGACAACCTGCGGTGCACCGTATCCGCGCATCGCACCTGCGGAGGGGAGGTTGGTGTAGCAGGTGGTTGCCCGGTAAGCATAGGCGCTACGCGGATAAAGGTAGGCGACTTTATTCCCCCCGGCGGAGGCGATGGAATGGCCGTGAGAGGCGTATGCCCCGGTATTGGAAAGCACGTCCAGGCTAAAGCCTGTTAAGGTTCCATCACGATTTAGCCCCAGTTGACCGTCAAGCGTAAAGGCGTGTCGCGTGCGTGAGGCCAGAAAGCACTCTTCGCGGCTCAAAGAGACTTTAATCGGAATACCGCCGAGTTTGCTGGTCAGGAACGCGGCCATTGGTTCTTCGAGAACATCTTGTTTGTTGCCAAAACCGCCGCCAACATAGGGCTTGATGATACGCACCTGCGACCACGATAGCCCGAGCGATTGTGCCACCACGCGCCGCACAATGTGTGGAATCTGCGTACTGGATACGATGGTGATGCGGGCATCCTCTTCCATCCAGGCAAAACAGGTCACGCCCTCCATATGACAATGCTGAATAACCGGCGTCTGGTAGCGGCCCTGTATTTTGTAGTCAGCCTGGTCGATAGTTTTTTGTACGTCGCCGGTCGACATTTCGCTTTGTTTAAGCAAATTGCCTCCGGGGTGGATGTTGACGGCATCCGGTGCTAACGCGGCTTCGGGCGTGGTGATCACCGGCAGCGGCTGCCAGTTGACGTTGACGCACTGCGCGGCTTTTTCTGCCGTGAGTTCATCGCGAGCTACCACGATGGCGACTGAGTCACCGTGATGCCTGACGTGACGAGTGAGCAGTTGGCGATCGGCAACGTCCTGTTTGCTTTCATCAAGCATCCACGCGTGACCCGCCGTGGCGAAAGTAATATCAGGAACATCTTCCCAGGTAAAAATAGCCAGTACGCCGGGCAGGCTTCTGGCCTCATCACAGTTAATGCTCTCGGCGTAGCCATGCGCGATAGGGCTGCGGACATACTTCGCATAGCACATCCCTGCCATTACATAATCATCGGTATACCGCGCTTTCCCAGTGACCTTGGCAATAGCGTCGACGCGCATGCATCTATCGCCAACTGCGGTCGTTTCTCGTGCTTCCATTTCACTCCCCTTAAGATAAGTATCCTCTGGTCAATAGGAAGAACAGGCAATAATTACGCCATTAAGTGAAATGGAATATTTGGCAGTGAATAATTGTGAGCGTTATATAAAATATGTTGGCCGTGCGAGGGAACTGTTAATGAATATTTCATGGGGAGTGTCAAATTGATAAATTAAAACTCATTGTGATAATGGTTGTTTTAATTGTGTTGATACGGAACCATGGGAAAGGATGACCTGCTGGTAAAAAAGAGAACTTCTGCGAGGTGTTATCTGAACGTAGGGTTGTTCTGTTGACGCGTAAATCGTTTGGGTTAATACGTGAGACATGGCTTTAGCAGAATGCATGAAAAGAAAACGATAATAAAAGCCGAACCATTTTACTGGCTCGGCTTTGAACATGGAGGAATTTACACCATGCCTTTTAGACGATAGATCCACTCCAGCGCCTGACGTGGAGTCAGAGAGTCTGGATCCAGATTTTCAAGCGCTTCAACCGCCGGTGAAACCTCCTCCTGCACGGATAGCAGCGACATCTGGGTACCATCAATCTGCGTGGCAGCGGCGTTAGGCGACAGGCTTTCCAGCTCGCGCAGTTTCTGACGCGCACGCTTAATCACCTCTTTTGGAACACCCGCCAGCGCCGCAACCGCAAGACCGTAGCTCTTGCTGGCCGCGCCATCCTGCACGCTGTGCATGAAGGCGATAGTTTCGCCATGCTCAAGCGCATCGAGATGCACGTTGGCCACGCCCTCCATCTTCTCCGGCAACTGCGTCAGTTCGAAATAATGGGTCGCGAACAGAGTCAGCGCTTTAATCTTATTTGCCAGGTTTTCTGCGCAGGACCAGGCCAGTGACAGACCATCATAGGTCGAGGTGCCGCGGCCAATTTCATCCATCAGCACCAGGCTCTGTTCAGTGGCATTGTGCAGAATATTGGCAGTTTCGGTCATCTCCACCATAAAAGTTGAGCGCCCGGAAGCCAGATCATCCGCAGCGCCAACACGGGTAAAGATACGATCGATAGGACCAATCTCTACGCTCTGCGCCGGGACATAGCTGCCGATATAGGCCAGCAGTGCAATCAGCGCGGTTTGACGCATATAGGTACTTTTACCGCCCATGTTCGGGCCGGTAATAATCAGCATACGACGCTGTGGTGAGAGCGTGAGCGGGTTGGCGATAAACGGCTCGTTCAGCACCTGTTCCACCACCGGATGTCGGCCTTCAATAATCCGGATCCCCGGTTTATCGCTAAACGTAGGGCAGGTGTAGTTCAGGGCATAGGCGCGTTCAGCCAGGTTGACCAGCACGTCCAGCTCAGCCAGCGCACTCGCGCTTTGCTGCAGGTCGGCAAGATGTGGCAGCAGCAGGTCGAAAAGCTCATCGTACAGCTGTTTTTCCAGCGCTAGCGCTTTGCCTTTGGAGGTCAGAACTTTGTCTTCGTACTCTTTGAGCTCAGGAATAATGTAGCGTTCGGCATTTTTCAGCGTCTGGCGGCGCACGTAGTTAATTGGCGCCAGATGGCTTTGCCCACGGCTGATCTGGATGTAGTAACCGTGTACCGCGTTAAAGCCGACTTTTAAGGTATCAAGGCCGGTACGTTCACGCTCGCGGATCTCCAGACGATCGAGGTAATCGGTCGCGCCATCGGCCAGCGCACGCCACTCATCCAGCTCTTCATGATAGCCCGGAGCAATCACGCCACCATCGCGCACCAGCACCGGCGGCGCATCGATGATTGCGCGTTCCAGCAGCTCGCGCAGCTCAGCAAATTCACCCATTTTTTCGCGCAGCACCTGCACCGGCGCACTGTCGACGCTTTCTAGCTGTGCCCGCAGTTCAGGGAGTTGCTGGAAGGCATGACGCATACGCGCCAGATCGCGTGGGCGGGCGGTGCGCAGCGCTAAACGCGCCAGAATACGTTCCAGATCGCCCACCTGACGCAGTATCGGCTGCAAATCCGCCGTCGCGTCCTGTAATGCGCCGATGGTTTGCTGACGTTCGGTCAGCACCTTGGTGTCACGCACGGGCATATGCAGCCAGCGTTTCAACATACGGCTGCCCATCGGCGTCACGGTACAATCAAGCACCGACGCGAGGGTATTATCCAGCCCACCGGCCAGATTTTGGGTAATCTCCAGATTACGACGGGTGGCAGCATCCATAATGATGCTGTCCTGCTGACGATCCATGGTGATAGATCGAATATGCGGCAGCGAGGTGCGCTGGGTGTCTTTCACGTACTGCAGCAGGCAGCCTGCGGCGCACAGGCCGCGAGGCGCGCCTTCAACACCGAAGCCAATCAGGTCGCGGGTGCCAAACTGCATATTCAGCTGCTGGCGCGCGGTATCGATTTCAAACTCCCACAAGGGGCGACGACGGAGGCCTCGACGGCCTTCAATCAGGGAGGTTTCGGCAAAATCTTCGGCATACAGCAGCTCGGCCGGGTTGGTGCGCTGCAGTTCGGCGGCCATAGTTTCGCGGTCTGCGGGCTCGCTCAGGCGAAAACGCCCGGAGCTGATATCCAGCGTGGCGTAGCCAAAGCCTTTGCTGTCCTGCCAGATTGCGGCCAGCAGGTTGTCCTGACGCTCTTGTAACAGCGCTTCGTCACTGATGGTGCCGGGCGTGACGATACGCACGACTTTACGTTCTACTGGCCCTTTGCTGGTGGCCGGGTCGCCGATCTGCTCGCAAATGGCGACGGACTCACCCTGATTGACCAGCTTGGCAAGGTAGTTTTCTACGGCATGATACGGGATGCCCGCCATCGGGATAGGCTCACCGGCCGAGGCACCGCGTTTAGTGAGGGAGATGTCCAGCAGCTGCGATGCGCGTTTCGCATCGTCATAAAACAGCTCGTAAAAGTCACCCATCCGGTAGAACAGCAGAATTTCAGGATGCTGCGCTTTCAGCTTCAGGTACTGCTGCATCATCGGCGTGTGGGCGTCGAGATTGTCGATTGTACTCATCCGTTTATGATGTCCATTTACTTAGAAATCTTGAAGGTTCTCTTGCAGACTCATTTGATTTGCAGGATCGCAACCGATCCGGATCGTTTTTCATGAGTACGTAGGCTGCATGATAACGGAGTCTGAATGTCAGGAAAACAGCAGAGAAGGTATCTCGATGAAAAGCTGTTCGGCCGCCGTTAATCCTGGTCTGTGATAAATTGATCTAAGCGATCTTTTGCTGCGGTTGTCATTATTACGTCTGATAATCCCGCTATAATCCCCAACTTTCCGCACTACCATCCTTCTGAGTTCAGAGGCACATCGTTATGACCTGGCAACAATTCAAACACACCTTCTTGATCAAATTCTGGTCACCGGTGCCGGCCGTGATCGCCGCCGGTATTCTCGCAACCTATTACTTTGGCATCACCGGGACCTTCTGGGCCGTGACCGGCGAATTTACCCGCTGGGGCGGACAGTTGCTGCAACTGGCGGGCGTTCACGCTGAAACCTGGGGTTATTACAAACTGATTGGCCTTGAAGGTACACCGCTGACGCGTATCGACGGCATGATGATTATCGGTATGTTCGGCGGCTGCTTTGCCGCAGCGCTGTGGGCAAACAACGTGAAACTGCGTTTGCCAAAAAGCCGTATCCGTATTTTCCAGGCGATTATCGGTGGGATGATTGCCGGGTTTGGCGCACGTCTGGCGATGGGCTGTAACCTCGCGGCCTTCTTTACCGGTATTCCTCAGTTCTCGCTTCACGCCTGGTTCTTTGCGCTGGCGACGGCGATTGGTTCATGGTTTGGTGCCCGCTTTACGCTGCTGCCGATGTTCCGCATCCCGGTAAAAATGGTCAAAGTCTCTGCGGCTTCCCCGTTAACGCAACGTCCGGATCAGGCGCGCCGCCGCTTCCGTCTGGGGATGCTGATTTTTGTTGGTATGGTGGGTTGGGCGCTGTTAACGGCGGTTGGCAGCCCAAAACTGGGTCTGGCGATGCTGTTTGGCGTGGGCTTCGGTCTGCTGATTGAACGTGCGCAAATCTGCTTTACCTCGGCGTTCCGAGACCTGTGGATCACCGGGCGCACGCAAATGGCGAAAGCCATTATCTTTGGGATGGCGGTCAGCGCCATCGGTATCTTCAGTTATGTCCAGCTGGGCGTGGCACCAAAAATCATGTGGGCCGGTCCGAATGCCGTCATCGGTGGATTATTGTTTGGTTTTGGTATCGTACTGGCCGGTGGTTGTGAAACCGGCTGGATGTACCGTGCGGTAGAAGGCCAGGTGCACTACTGGTGGGTAGGGCTGGGTAACGTGGTGGGTTCAACAATTTTGGCCTACTACTGGGATGACATCTCACCTACGCTGGCGACCAACTGGGATAAAGTTAACCTGCTGAACACCTTTGGTCCACTTGGCGGCCTGTTGGTCACCTACGGTCTATTATTGATTGCACTGCTGCTGATTATTGGCTGGGAAAAGCGTTTCTTCCGCCGTACAGCCACCGCTAACGTTACTGCGAAGGAGAGCGTATGAACACGATAGTGCCTGATTACCGTCTGGATATGGTGGGTGAGCCTTGCCCATATCCTGCCGTGGCCACCCTTGAAGCGATGCCGCAGCTGAAAAAAGGCGAAATACTGGAAGTGGTTAGCGACTGTCCGCAGTCGATTAACAACATCCCGCTGGATGCCAAAAACCATGGTTACACGGTGCTGGACATTCAGCAGGATGGGCCAACCATTCGCTATCTGATTCAGAAATAAGACGTCGCTCTCGCCGCCCGGCGAGAGCACGTTTTTTTACCCAAACCGCGGCAACAGGTTCAGCGTGCTGCCAAACCAGCACAGAATCACCATCACGCCAAATGCAATGACCACCGCAGGAATGGCTTTGCCACCCCAAACGGTGAAGCTTTTATCCGGAAACCGCTCGCGTGATTTCAGCGCCAGGAACGCCGGTACGATGACTGCCCAGATAGTGGCACATAGCCCGGCACCGCCGATGGCGTAAATAAACCCGTTCGGGAAAATAAGATATAAAGCCGCCGGGGGTAAAAAGGTCAATAACAGCGTCTTAAATCGTCCCCACGGCGTATTGTCCATTTTGAATAGATCTGCGAGGTAATCGAATAGCCCGAGCGTGACGCCAAAAAATGAGCTTGCGACCGCGAGGTTAGAAAAGATCAGCAAGAAGAACTCAATTACGCCGTGCTGATTGGTTCCGAGGAACGATTTCACCAGTGAATCGACATTTCCGCCTGAGGCGATAATGTCTTTAAAGTTGCTGCGGTGAATATTTCCCATGGTGCAATAAAGCCAGAACAGATAAATTACCAGCGCCAGAATGGAGCCGAAGACAATGCTTTTAATCAGCTTATCTTTACGTTTCCCGTAGCAAATGATCAGGCTGGGAATATTACCATGGAAACCAAACGAGGCCAGGCAAACGGGAACTGCCATCAGAATATATGGGAAATAGCGGCTGTTATCTTCCGGGGCAGCAATATCACGGAGAATCGAGTAGTCGACCTGGAAGAAGAAAGAACCAAATACGACAATAAAGGCGATAATCTTAATGCCGAGAAATAAAGAGGTGATACGGCTTGCGGCCAGTGAACTCACCCACAGTACGCTGGCGACAAAGATGGCGCTACCAATGCCGACAATTCGCGGGTTCACGTGCGTCCCCGTATTGATGGCAATGGTCTCGCTGATGATGGCGCCGTTAGCAGAGATGTAAGCGTAGGTGAGAATATACAGTACAAAAGCCACCGTAATACCGCTAACCACATTCCATTTATTACCGATTAAATCTTTGGTAATCGTGTTAAAACTTGAACCCACCGGATAATTAAGATTGGCTTCTAATAATAGCAATCCGGAATGGAGCATTGAAAACCAGGCAATGATAAGAATAAATGCACCCCAAAAAAACCAGGCGCCGGCGAGGTCAACCGGCAAAGCAAACATTCCGCCACCAATAACGGTGCCGGCAATAACCATAATTCCCCAGAATGAGGAATGTTTTGCATTCGAGTTTTCGTCCATGGCCTTCCCTTATTGATAACAGCGAAATTGATACTGCGTCAGGAATAAAAAATGATGCCAGGTGTCAGAATCCAAAATGGCTATATCAGAGATATAGCCATTGGAATTATTGAAAGTTAAATTTCTTTTAGTTTTGCGGTGAAGTGGCGCAATACTTTGGGTTCATAGGTGAAGGTCAGGCCCTTAATGTTGGCGGCGTTTTTCTTCACGTGCTCAAACGCTTCGATAATGAAATCCATATGCGTTTGGGTGTAGGTGGCACGTGGAATGGTTAAACGCAGCAGTTCTGCCGGACACGGCAGTTGCTTACCGGTTTTCGGGTCGCGGCCCAGCAGGAAGGAACCAATTTCTACCGCGCGGATCCCAGCGACTTTGTACAGCTCGCAGGCCAGTGCCTGCGCCGGGAACTGCTCGGCCGGAATGTGTGGCAACAGTTTGCCGGCATCAACAAATGCCGCGTGTCCTCCCGCCTGCTGGCAGGTAACGCCAATCGCTTCCAGGCCATCAACCAGATACTGGATCTGCGTGATGCGATAGGACAACCAATCCTGATTCATCCCATCGTACAGACCGACGGCCAGACGCTCCATCGCGCCTCCTTCCAGACCACCGTAGGTTGGGAAACCTTCCTGCACCACGCAAATGGTGCGGCACTCGGTGTAGACGTCAAAGAAACCATCATCCTTGATGCACAGCAGGCCTCCCATCGGCACCATGGCATCTTTCTTCGCCGACATGGCGAGCATATCCGCGTATTTGTAAGTTTCGCGGGTGATTTGCTCAATTGTCCAGTCTTGATATCCCGGCTCTCTTTGCTGAATAAAATAGGCATTCTCAGCAAAGCGTGCGGAATCCATGACCACCGGAATATCGTATTTCTTCGCAATGTTATACATCGCTTTTAGGTTGGCCAGAGAAACCGGTTGGCCGCCCGCGGAGTTACAGGTAATTGTCGCGACAATATAAGGGACATTATTGGGGCCGACTTCTTCAATACCGTTTTCTAACCCCTGGAGATCAAAGTCACCTTTAAAATCATTACGTGCGGAGGTATCAAAGGCTTCTTTAATATAAACGTTACGCACGGTACAGCCATTGATTTGGCTATGGCCCTGAGTAGTATCAAAGAAATAGTTGGAGAAAGCGACCATTTTACTGCGGTCGAGACCTTTTTCCTGCTCGCGTTTTTTAATTAATACCGGGATGTAAATTTGCTCGGCACCACGTCCCTGGTGAGTCGGAATAGTATATTGATAGCCGAAAATATCTTTTACCGCATCGCACAATGCGTAATAGCTGCGGCTTCCGCTATAGGCTTCGTCACCCCGCAGCATCGCCGCTTGCATATTTTGCGTGACAGCACCGGTGCCGGAGTCGGTAAGTAAATCAATAAAAACATCTTCACTATCAAGCAGGAATGGGTTCATGCCAGCGCCGATGATGGCGCTATCGCGGTGTTCACGCGTGGTGCGTTTTACGGGCTCAATAACGCGAATACGGAAAGGTTCTGGCAGATGTTTAAAGTTGTTCATGGCGTAATCCTTAAATTTAGACGCACTCGTCCCGCGGGTATTCATGGGTAATGAAAACCACTGATTCTGCGCAATACGAATGCTATTTCCTGACATCTGGTCACCACTGCAATATTTAACGTAGACGTGTTAAATACACGCGTAAGTCGATTGCTGTCGCGAGCTCAGAATCATAAAATTCGTATGGGGTATCACCAGCAGAGAGTTAACCTGCCTGATGTGATATTAATGCGGAGGCGTTTGAGGACTTAAGGACGGTGATTGACAATGACATTGTCAATATTAAACCATTTTGAAATCTTATACGTTCTATTTAAGTTGTTCATAATGTACGTTCTCCATTAGACACGCCATACATTATTATATTTATTTTGTTTGTCTATTGACTGTTTAGTCAATTGTGAAATTGGTCACGATTGATTATTTCTACGTAGTTATAGATTGTTGTTTAGTCTGCACTTAATAATTTGAAAAATAATGACTGGCGGTATTAATTATTGGGCGCAGGGAGCGCCCTGGGTGGCTAAGGGGCGAGATAGACTTGCGGTACTGAGGCTTCCGGGTGATGTCCCATGCTGATGTCCGCGCCGTACCAGCGATGAATCACCGATTGCTGAATCACTTCCTGTGGTGTGCCCTCGGCAACCAGCGCGCCCTGGTGCAGCAGCAAAATGGTATCAGCCCACAGTGCGGCAAGATTGAGGTCGTGTAGCACAATGCAGACATGCAGCGCATTACGGCGGCTGAGCTTTTTCAACAGCCGCAGCAGGTGCTGTTGATAGAACAGATCCAGCGCCGACGTGGGCTCATCAAGAAACAGCCAGCCCTGTGGGCCATCGTTCTGCCATAGCTGCGCCAGGCTGCGTGCCAGCTGCACGCGCTGCTGTTCACCACCGGAGAGTGCAGGGTAAGGGCGGCCTGCCAGATGACTACAGCCCGTTTCTGCCATCACTCGCTGGATAAGCGCAGTATCAACCTCGCTCCCCCACGGCGCGCGCCCCATGGCGATGACCGTTTCCACCGGCCAGTTGGCGTTAAGTTGCGTACGTTGCAGCATCACCGCACGTCGGCGGGAGAGGGCGTTGGCTGACCACTCAGTAAGCGGCCGGCCTTCGATAGTGCGTTCACCGCTGTCAGGGGATAAAAAACCGGTCAGCAGGCGCAGCAAAGTGGATTTTCCTGCGCCGTTGGGACCAATCAGCGCGGTGACTTCGCCGCGGCGCAGCTGCAGTGAAACGTTGTCGATGATCCGGCGTTTTCCAAGGCGCAGCGACAGTGAGCGTGCGGTGTAATGGTTATCCATGAGACGACCTCTGCTGGCGGAAAATGAGCCACAGGAACCACGGTGCACCGAGCACGCTGGTTAACAGGCCTACCGGCATTTCTGCCGGCGCGGCAATGGTGCGGGCGAGGGTGTCAGCGATAAGCAGTAAAATCGCACCCGCCAGCAGTGAACCGGGTACCAGTCCACGGTGGTCTGGCCCCAGCCACATGCGCATCAGATGCGGAACGACCAGGCCGATGAATCCAATCACACCGCTGATAGCCACGGCGGCAGCCACCAACACGGCGCTGCACAGCAGCAAAATACGCTGCATCAGACGCACGTTAACGCCAAGATAATGGGCTTCTTCATCCCCTAATTGCAGCAGGTTGAGGCGTGATGCCAACCACCACACCGCCAGCGACGCGGGGATGATCAGCGTGGCGGCCACGATGAGCGTTGACCACTCGGCCTGCCCCAGGCTGCCCATGCCCCATAGCGAAAGCTGACGCAGCTGTGCGTCGTTGCTTATCCACGACAGCATGCCTACCAGCGCGCCGCACAGAGCGTTAATCGCAATACCGACGAGCAGCAGGCGGGAGAGTGAACCATCTCCCGCTTTGCTGAGTACAAAAATAACCGCCATCACCGCCAGACTGCCGATAAACGCCGCCAGCATCGGGGCATACAGCGCCACAATGGCCGGAACCGTTAGCGGCAGGACCAACCAAAACGCCACCGCAAGAGCCGCGCCGCTGCTGATCCCCAAAAGCCCGGGGTCGGCAAGAGGGTTGCGAAACAGCCCCTGCATAACGCAGCCGGAAAGCGCCAGCGCGCTGCCCACCAGCAGCGCCAGCAAAACGCGGGGGAGACGAATCGTGAGCCAGATATGGCGCAGCACTTCATCGCCTGAGCTCCACAGATTGGCGAGCGGTAGACGCATAGCGCCGAGCGTGGTGGCAAATAGCGTCAGGCCAATCAACGCAATGGCCATCAGCCACAGTTGGCGGGAGACGGTCATGAACATCAGGGTAGCTGCTCCGCTTTTTGCCGCAGCTGCAGCAGTGCCTGCGGCGTGCGAGGGCCAAAGCCCAACAGTGCCATATCATCAACCACCAGGACTTGCTTGTTACGGCCGGCTGGCGTCAGCGCCAGGCCCGGTAGTTTCCACAATGAGGCCTCGCCGCCCATGCCTTTCAGACCGTCGGCGGAGATAACCACCAGGTCCGGCAAGCTGGCGATGACCCCTTCCTGCGACATCGTGCGGTAGTGGTCAAAGCCCTGCATAGCATTCTGCAGACCGGCAAGCTGAATTGCGCTATCCGCCGCCGTTTGCTGGCCAGCGACCATGGCGCCGGAACCGCCGTGGCTGAGAATAAACAGCACGCGCGTGTTCAGCTTTTTAGCTGGAATTTTCGCCATCTCAGCATGCAGCGTCTGGCGAAGCGTTTCCCCTTGCGCCTGTTTGCCAAGCGCATCGGCAATCACGCTGACTTTGCTGTCCATCGCGTGGGCATCATAGCCACCCGGCACGTTGACCACCTTCACCTTGCTGTCCTGGACCTTTTGCAGCACGAGGGACGGCTGTGCCTGGCTGCTGGCGAGAACCAGGGTCGGGCGCAGGGAAAGAATGCCTTCGGCATTGAGCTGACGCAGATAACCGACGTCGGGCAGAGCGGCCGTCTCCGACGGCCACTGGCTGGTGCTGTCGCGAGCGACGAGCGCCGACTTTGCCCCAAGTGCGTAGACAATCTCGGTGACATCGCCGCCGAGGGTAATAATTCTCTCCTGCGCGGCGGCAAACGCCATCAGAGGAAGCGTAGCAATTAGGGCAAGCAGGCGTTTCATGCAGGCTGTCCTTCTGCCGTCAGAGCGTCAACCTGAGCGCGCCACTGGGTCTGCTCCGGCTGGCCTTCGGTACGTTGACCAAACAGCTGAGCAATCTGGGTGCCATCTTTGGCAAACAGCTCCAGGCTGGTGACGTGACCGTCAACCGTTGGTTTACGGGTGACCCAGGTTTCCGCAATGTGCTCTTCCATCAAATGCAGAGTAAATTGTGGGTTGAAGATATTCAGCCAGCCTTTCATTGGCACGACTTTTTCAATGTTGCCGGTAAAGATCTGCACGCAGCCTGTGTTGCCGACGAAGACCATAATTTCGTTGCCTTCCTGATGCGCAGCGTTTAGCACCTGAGCCAGTGCATCATTCGATACTTTGCACGCGAGGTCATCGCCCACCAGTTCGAAGGTTTGCTGGCGCGTCAGGTTATGGCGTTTCATCAGCATGAAGAACTGATGCACGTCGGTCATGGCGCGCCACTCTTGATCGACGATCTGCGCATCAGCCTGAGCGGTAGACGCTGCGGTCTCTTTTGCTTTCAGTACCAGCGGCGCGTTTTCTTCGCTGATAAAGCGCTGTAGCACGTCCGCCCACGCGGACGTATCGGTATTGTCAGTCGCGTAAACTTTCAGCAGGGCATCGCCATGATGGTCGAAGAACTGAATGCTTTGACGTTCACCGCGAGCCGTGGCTTCTTTGATAAAGAAAACGCTGGCCCACTGATGCAGGAACAGACGTAAATCGAGGGCGCGCGGGTTTAGCACCAGCCCGGCGTGGCCGCTCAACTGCTGATTGGTAAATGCGCCAACCTGCTCATGTACCGCATATTCGTTGCGGCAGATGCACTTGGTTTCGCCCACGCTTTCCAGTGCGCCTAAAATATCGCGGACTTCGCCCTGCAGGCGTTTGGCATCGTGGCCCACGCGCGCGGAGGTCAGTTCGGCTTCACTGATATTCATTAAACCTGCGATGTCACGCGCGTACTTTCCTGGATTTTGTTCTTTTAACTCAAGCCAGCGGGTGTAGTGGTTCATTGTCTCTTCCTTCCAGATAGTGGCCCGGCAAAATGCCGGGCCGAGTGATTACCATTGATAACTGACGAAAACTTTGCCGCTACGGCCGTCCTGTGGGATCCCCTGCGGTGACCAGTACTCTTTGTCGAAGGCGTTGCCCAGCACCAGCGTGGTGGTCATTCCTTTCAGAGCTTGTTGTCCCTGGTAGCTGACGTAGAAGTCGTTAACCGCATAGCCCGGCTGCTTGCTGTAAGAGCTGCTGATATGCGTGGAGCGGTCAGCAAAGGTTCCAATCCAGCCCACTGAGAAGCCGCTTTGTGCCAGCGGGATATCCAGTTTGCTGGTGACGGTGTCCGGATTGATGCTGGAGATATACTCTCCGGTCTCGGTGTCTTTACCGCGGGTGCGGTTATAGGCCACATCGAGACTGAACAGATCGGCGGTATATTTGGTCATCACGTCCCAGCCCCAGATTTTGGCGTTAGGAACGTTATAGGACATGGTTGTCGCTGCGGCGAAGTCGACGGTGGTCGAAATGTAGTCTTTCGCTTTGGTATCGAAGTAGCTGGCCTTGAACTCCAGCGCATCGTTGGCCAGCGCCAGGTTGTCAAAGCGCAGACCGAAACCGTATTCCTGCGTTTCATTGGTTTCCGGGCGCAGGTTCGGGTTTGGCACCCAGTAGTTGGTATAGCGAGTACCGATGGAGAAGTGCTTGGCGTCGTTGTACATCTCGCCCATGGTCGGTGCACGGAAGGCCTGAGCGTAAGAGCCAAATACCATCAGCCAGTCGGTCGGGCTGACCGTCATCCCTGCACGGGAGGACCATTTATCTTTATTGACGTCTTCGTAGCCGTCGCTGCTGCCGCGATAGCTATCGAAGCGCGTACCGCCCAGCAGGGTGACCGGTAGGTCGCGCAGGGTGATCTCATCTTGTAACCAGCCGGAGCTGAAGTCGATTTTGGCGTCCGGGAAGCCAGTGGTGGCACCGCTTGGGCTCTGATCCTGGCGATAATACTCGCCGCCGTAGGTCAGCAGGTTAGAGGCAAATGAATCGCTAAACAGACGGGTGCGGTTTTCAAGTTTGCCGCCTTTGGTGGTCTGCTCGCGGTACTCATTGGTGTTATCAAGGTTTTGCGCGTTGATGCGCGCTTCAGACCAGTAGATTTTCGCATCGGCGTTCAGCCAGTCGTTGCCCTGTGGTGCCAGTTTGTAGGAGAGCTGCGCATCGCGCTGGATAGTGGAACGATCAACCATGGGATTGCTGGCGGTTGACGCCTCAATTTCCTGTGGGTTTTTCGGTTCCTGGGCGTTGTTGTTGTAGTAGCGGAACGAGCCGGAGAGCGACTGTGCTTCGTCCATCTGCCACGTCCCTTTCGCCAACATGTTGTTGATAGCTTCATCGTTTGGTGCAGTAGAACCGTCGCTCTGGCTGATATCCCCCCGATCGCGGCTGGACCATGCAACCAAACCATCCAGATTATCGGTGCGGCCAAAGGCGCTCGCACCCATACCGATACTGTGGTCGCCCGTTGCGCCCATACCAAACACGCGGAAGCCGCTGTTTTGGCCTTCCGCCAGCAGATCTTTCGCATCAACAGTATCGTAGGAGATCACGCCGCCCAATGCGCCGCTGCCGTACAGCTGGGCCGATGGCCCACGTACCACTTCAATACGCTTAATGAGCGCTGGGTCGAGGAAGGTACTGTTGAGGTGGCCGGTGTCGGTTCCCTGGCGTACGCCGTCAACCAGAATCAGTACACCGCGGCGGTCGTAACCGCGCATGCTAATGTCCTGGCCATTGGTGCGGCCCGTGCCGCTAAGCATGATGCCTGGCACGCTGCGCAGGAGATCTGCCGCCGAGCTGGCGGTTTTGCTTTCTGGTGCCGAACCGTCGATCACGCTGACCATCATTGGCGCTTCGAAGGAGCTGCGTGCGTTACCGGTCGCGGTAACGGTGAGGGTTTCTGATTCAGCTAAGGCTGAGGCAGGAAGAAGACTACCGATAGCCAGCGCTAACAGTGAAGGGCGCAGTGAGGCGTATTGCAGGCGTAACATAACAACTCTCCGTGAGAAAATTGAAAAGCGCTTGCTGCCTGGGATAACCTGGGTGGCTGGCGGTATTGATTGAATTTCGTTTGTTTATTTAGTCAGAATGAGCTTGCCGGATTGCGTCTGACGAAGCAGATAGTGTTGATCGTTATGTTCGATCAGCACCCATCCTTCTTCGCCCAGTAAATCTTTGCTCTTTACCATAGGCTTGGAACGGGAAGGAGAAAGCGGCGCATTTTCTTTTTTTTGGGCTGCCGTTGGTTCGTGCATATTGGGTACATCCGCTGTGAAATGATGACAATTTGTAAAATCGGTAATGATTATCGTTAAGATAATCATTCTCATCAAGAACTTTTTCGTAAATCTGTGTCTAAAGCAAAATTATCGCGAAGTCGTCAAAATTTTCCCTTATAAAACGATATCTTGTTATCGTTTCCTTTCATGCATTGATACGAGAAATTGCTGATGAACAAGCCTGCAATCACCATTACCTACTGTTCCCAGTGTAACTGGATGCTGCGCGCCAGCTGGATGGCTCAGGAGTTGTTACATACTTTTAACACTGATATTGGTTCGGTCACCTTGATTCCAGGCACCGGGGGAATTTTCACCATTACCGTTGGCGATGTACTGATTTGGGATCGTAAACGTGACGACGGTTTTCCCGATGCTGCAGAGCTTAAGCGCCGGGTGCGTGACGTCAGCTTCCCGGAAAAACCACTAGGGCATGTAGATAAAAGCGCCGGATAAAGCGGCTGCGAAGGTATTATTAAAAGTGTATTATTAATGCATCTTTATTGGTGAGGAACAGGCTATGGCTGGCAAACGCATCGATCGTGAAAAACTGACTATCCGCAGCATGATTACGCTGTATCAGCGTCGCTGCCCGGATGCGCACAACGATGCCGCGCACTATCAGGCGCTAAACGACTATGCCGATAAACGCCTGGATAAATGTGTCTTTGGTGAAGAGAAACCGGCCTGTAAACAGTGTCCAGTTCACTGCTATCAGCCCGCGAAGCGTGAAGAGATGAAGCAGATCATGCGCTGGGCGGGGCCGCGAATGCTCTGGCGCCACCCAGTCCTCACGATTCGCCATCTGATTGACGACAGGCGTCCGGTGCCGGAACTGCCGGAAAAATATCGGCCGAAAAAATAATGTTCACATCGTGCGGCAGTGGCGGCGGTACTCCGACGGCGACCGCGCCGTATGCTTACGGAAAATTCGGCAGAAATAGTTGCTGTCCTCAAAGCCACAGTGATGGGCAATCTCTTTAATTTTCATCTCATACCCGCGCAGTAATTTCTTCGCCAGCTCCAGACGCACGGCGGTCAGGTATTCGTTGAACCCCACGGTGCTGGATTTCTGAAACAGGTGCGACAGATAGTTCGGGGTGATGTGGAATTTTCTCGCCACCGTCTCCCTGCTGAGCGCTTCGGCGGCATGCTCGTCGATATACTCCTGAATCGCCATAAACAGCTCTTTGCTTTTGCTCACCGTATCTGCCAGATGGGTGAGCTGATCGATGCAGTGGCTGAGCAGCCCGCTGAGCACAATCTGCGCCGTCGGCATCACCGGACGAATCGCCAGTTCGTTTAGCGCCAGCAAAAGATATGACCCCACGCGCGGCCCTAAGCGCGCGACATGTTGCTTGCGGATCTCGACAAATTTTTGGCCATCAAAACGCTGTAGGCTGAACCCCAGTTTCTGCTTGCTGAATAAAATACTTAGCGTCGTGGCGGGTCCCTTCCATTGCGGGGCATTCCAGCGTCCACCGGGAATATACAACGCCTCTAGTGGGCCGAGCGGGGCGTCAAGGCAGCCATCGGTCAGCTCACCTTCCAGCACAATTTCCAGACGGGGAAATGACAGGCTCATCGCCAGCTCTGGTGCCGGCTGGGCGGTTTGTGGGAAACGCACGACAAGGTCTCCCTGCTGGCGTAATAGCTGCTCCAGCACGGGGACGAGGGATTGCTCTGACATGCTCATGTCCTGGTTATTATTCTGGATTTTGAATCTCATCACACTTTATTTTGCTGTACACAAAAATCCAGTGTTGTGTAGCTATCTCATACAGAATGCCGCGGCCGCGTGCAGTAACTTTTCATACATGTTGTGAAATGGTTAACAAAAGAGAGGCGATATGGACAAGCAAGCGGCATTCTGGCTGGAGGCACTGGGCGCCAACGGCGAACTGTCAGCCATCATGAAACACGAACTGGATACCCAGGGCTACACGATTGTGCACGGCGTGGTCGATGCCGATTGGCTGGCGGCGATGCGTGAACGCATTGATTTCCTGGTCGAAAAAGAAGGGGAGAATCTGGCGGTTGAACACCATCAGGAGGAGACCGCCACCCGCGTCGCGAACCTGGTGAATAAAGGCGTGGTATGGGAAAAGGTATGGTCGCATCCACTGATCCTCTCGGCGTGTCGCTATATCTTTGAGGGCGAGTTTAAAATCTCCAGCCTCAACGCCCGCGAAGCGCTCTACAACGGCGGCCATCAACCGCTGCACGCTGACTGGAAAAAACCGCGTCCGGACTTCCCGAAAGTCCACCTCGTTAACACCATCTGGGCCATTGACGATCTCTACGCCGCTAACGGTGCACCAAGAATTATTCCGGCCACCCATCTCCGACCGGAGCTGCCGGAAGAGGTACTGGAGGATGTTGGATTACCGCATCCAGATGAGGTGATCTTTGAAGCCCCTGCGGGCAGCGTGATGATATATAACGCTCACGCCTGGCATGGCGGTACCACCAATCGTGAAGGTTCACGCCGCCGCGTGCTGCATGGTTTGTATATCGACCGCGCCGACACAGCTCAGCAGGATCAGCGCCGCTGGCTGACGCCGGAAACGGCTAGCCGCCTAACACCGGCGCAGAAATGGCTGCTGGATGTGGAGTGACATTCAGGAACCGACAACCCTCTCCCTTTTTAGGGAGAGGGGGAACGCCGAGGCTCATCCCCCAACCACCACCCGATATCCCGCCCGTTCGATTCTGGCCTGAATGAGCGCAATCTCTTCAGGCTCTGGCGCTTTTATTCCCGCCATTGCCCATTCACTTCCTAGCAGCGAATACTTCGGCTCACCGTATTGATGAAACGGCAGCAGATGGACCTCTTTCACCGATAGCGGTGTCAGAAAATCCAGAATCTGCGTGAGGTTGTCTTCGTTGAGGGTAAAGCCTGGGATCAGCGGCAGGCGCGGGATCACATTGATACCTTTGTCGACCAGCAAACGAAAGTTCTCCAGTACACGCGGTTGATTCATATGAAGCACACGCTGGGCCGCCTCTGTATCCATGATTTTCAAATCGAACAGCACTTCATCACAGGCTTGCGCCAGCGGCAGCAGGCGTTGAGGGGACGCATCGCCTGCTGTTTCGATGGCGGTGCGAATGCCCCACTGTTTTAAGCGCTGTAAAAAACGGCTGGCGAATGCAGCCTGCATCAATACCTCTCCGCCGGAGAGCGTGACGCCGCCGCCCGAAGCGCGGAAAAATACCTCGTCTTTAAGCACTTCTCGCTCAAGCGATTCCAGCGTGACATCACGGCCGATGTGTTCCCATGCGCCGGAAGGACACTCTTCGGCATCCCGCAGACAGGTCGCGCAGTGCAAACACTTACTCTCCCGCCGCACGGTCTCGATTTTTGGCGAGATGGATTCCGGGTTGGCGCACCACGGGCAGCGATGTGGGCAACCTTTAAAGAACACCACCGTGCGGATGCCGTGGCCGTCGTTTAATGAATAGCGCTGAATGTTGAAAATGCGCGCCGTGTCGGCGCGCGTTTCAATCACCTCACAGCTGATGCGCGGTGCGGCGGATAATGTCATCCTGAATCTCCTTCGACAGCTCGACAAAGAAGGCACTGTAGCCCGCCACACGCACCACCAGCCCGGCATAATCCTGCGGCCGCTGCTGGGCTTCGCGAAGCGTCTCGGCGTTCACCACGTTAAACTGGATATGCTGTAGTTTCAGCTTGGTAAACGCATGGAGGAAATCCGCCAGCTTGTTCAGGCCGCTCTCACCCTCCAGCGTTGCGGGGGTGAATTTGACGTTGAGCAGCGTGCCGTTTGAGAGCAGATAGTTATCGAGCTTGCTCACTGATTTCAGCACCGCCGTCGGCCCCTGGCCGTCCTGGCCCACCATCGGCGATAGGCCGCCATCCGCCAGCTGTTCGCCGGCAAAGCGCCCATCCGGTGTTGCACCCACGACCGAACCGAGCGGCACGTGGGCCGACACGGTATATGAACCCGGCGTAAATTGTCCGCCGCGCGGATTACGATATTTTTCCACCTCTTTGCAGTAAAAACGCAGCAGATCGGCGCTGATATTGTCAACATCGTCAATGTCGTTGCCGTACTTCTCGAAGCGGTTAATCAAGCGGGCGCGAACTTTCTCTCCTTCAGGTGTCGCGAAGTTGGCCTTCAGCACCGCCAGTAATTCGTCAAAGCTCATGCGCTGCTGGTCAAATACCATGCCTTTCAGCGCGTGAAGCGAGTCGCTGAGGTTGGCAATCCCAATCCCCTGTACGCCTGAGAAGTTGTAGCGCGCGCCGCCTTCGGTAATATCTTTGCCGTTGGCAATACAGTCCTCCACAAATGAGGAGAGCAGCGGCACTGGTGCCCAGTCGCGGTGGCCGATGTCGCAGATATTACTGCCTACCACCATCAGCTTGATGTAGTGCTGAATTTTGTCGCGAATGCTGACCAGCAGGCTATCGTAGCTAATTTGCTCATCGCCTTCGTGCTCCAGCATGACGATTTCCATCACCTTCAGCAGGTTGAACATCGCAATGTCGTGCAGTCCGTAGGTACGGCCGGGGATCGACAGCTCCACGCAGCCAACTACCGCGTAATCGCGGGCATCTTCCAGCGACACGCCGCGGTTGAGGAATGCGGGCACCACCACTTCATCGTTAAAAATCTGCGGAATGCCGGTACCTAAGCGCACGGTTTCTGCCGTTTTACGCAGGAACGGCCGGTCAATCAGTTCGTTGACCCGCACGCCAAGGTTAGGCTGCGGCAGGCGGACGTTTTGATAGGCATCGAGACAGGTGAAGGAAAGGATATTGACCGCGCTGCGCCCGTTTTCGGTCAGGCCGCCTAAAAGGGCGGTATAGCCGGTCGGGAAGCCGGCGAAATAGCGCGCGCTGCTGGTGGAGCGCAGTAGCACAATGTCGTTGCATTTCACCCACAGTGATTCCAGCAGCTCCTGCATAAACGCCGGGTCTTCACCATGGTTCAGCGATGTCTGCCAGAACGGCAGCATGTACTGGTCGAAGCGACCGAGCGAAATGGAACTGGCGTTGGACTCATATTGCAAAATGATGTTTATGTACCAGAACAGCTGACAGGCCTGCCAAAAGTTCTGCGGCTTCCTCTCTGCGTTATGGCGCGAAACCTGGGCGATGGTTTCCAGCTCCTGACGGCGCTGTGGCTCGTTACACGCGGCCGCCATCTCTTCCGCCAGCGCGGCATAGCGCAGGATATGGCGCTGGGAAGCCTCGAGCAGAATCAACACCGCGTGATAAAACACGTTATCCGGCTGCTGACGCAGATGCGTCTGCATCTCGCTAACCAGCGCATTGAGGCCGTTATTCAGCAGTCGCGGGTAGTCGATGATAATGTGGCCCTGGCCTTTATCGGTCTGATTCACGCTGAAAATCTGCGTACTGACGGCAGCTTTGACCTCATCGGTCATCTGCGCGTTGATGAAGTCTTTCATTGAGCGCTTTTCCCAGTACGGGAACAGCACATCGCGGTACAGGCGCTTGTCATCATCGCTGATGTTAAAACGATCCTGCGGGCGAGTTGGGAACTGGTCGAGCTCTTTTAGCAGCCAGTAGGGGTCCATCTCCGGCGACATGATCCCGGCGCGCGGTTTGATGGTGCGGTTACCGGCAATCAATTCGTCGTCGCGAATACTAATGGCGACGTTGTCGAGAATATGCGCGGTGGCTTTAGCGCGGCGGATAATCACCGGCTCGCCTTCGGTCTGGCGATGGCTTTCGGTGTACAACACGGCGCGCTCAAGCGAAATTTCACGTGGCTTGGCAAACAGGGCGTCTTTCAGGCGCTGGATTCGAGTGGTCATTGTGCTGGCTCCTTGGGAAATTAACCCGACGTTTCTTATGGCTTCTACGTTAGGTAAATGCGGCGAGGGGAGACAGAAGAGAATGGGGCGATTTACTGGATTATTGTGATCAAAATTGAAAAGTGGGATCTAAGTTTTGTCTGGGTAAAACCCGGCGTCGCTGCGCTTCGCCGGGTATCACTTGGGGCGTTAACTAGGGCAGTGAAGTAATCCAGTTCATCGCCAACTGCGGCCATTCGGCGGCGGGTAATCCTTTCGCTCCACGAATACCGAAGCCGTGCTTGCCTTCGGCAAACAGATGCAGCTCCGCTGGCACCTTATGAGCACGCAGGGCGTTGAACATCACCAGTGAGTTATCTACCGGCACCGACGGGTCATCAACCGCATGCATAATAAAGGTCGGCGGTGTTTGTGGGGTTACGTTCCGCTCCGGCGAATAGCGCGTAATTTGCTCTGCGTTCGGCGTGTCGCCAATCAATGCCTTGCGTGAGCCTGGATGGGCGATGGCGTTATCCATTGAAATCACCGGGTAGCCGAGCACAACGAAATCAGGCCGGGCGCTTTGCTTATCGACGGCATCCAGTGGGGAATAAACCGATTCGTCGTAGCGCGTCTCAAGACTTGCCGCCACGTGCCCACCGGCTGAAAAGCCCATCACGCCAATTTTCTGCGGGTTAATTTTCCACTCCCCGGCGCGGGCACGAAGGGTACGAATAGCCCGTTGCGCATCCGCCAGCGGCGCGTTGGCACCTTCCGCATGACCATCGGCTGGCATGCGGTAGGTCATCACAAACAGGGTGTAACCTTGAGCATTAAAGGGGGCGGCGAGATCGCTGCCTTCTTTATCAAGCACCACTCGCTGATATGAGCCACCAGGGGTAACCAACAGCGCGACGCCGTTAGGGTGTTCAGGAGCATAAACGGTGATTTCCGGGGCGCGAATGCCGGTGACCGCGCGGTCAGGCAGCGTGGGGTCCTGGCTACGTTCTACCAACGAGAAGCTGACCGGGCTGTTTTTCGCGCCCGGCGCTTCACCGCCGGGCCAGAACGTGAATGTGGGCAGGGCGGCGAAGGCCGTCTGGGCGGAAAAGAGCAACGTCATGGTGGCGGCCAGCGGTAAGCGAATCATAAGCATCTCCCAGGGAAAACGCTTATTTATCATCCATTAGCCGGAGAGAACGCGAAATGATTCACAAAACGATGTTTCATAAATAGAGAAACAAAATGCTGTGAGTTCTATGCGGAACATCAAGAGAAGAGATAGACAGGAGAGGCAGGCGCAGCGCCATCAACAGTAGCGCTACATCTTACCGGAGACGACAAAAATGCCCTCTCCGGCGGAGATAAAATTACGCGCGGGTTGCCAGCAAAATGGCCGACGCCTTGATTAAGGCAATGGCGCGGCTGCCGACAGCCAGTTTCATCTCATGCTGACTTTCATTGGTGATCACCGCCACGATATCAAAACCGGCATCGGCTTTGATGTGCACTGTTGCATTCACCGCGCCTTCAGTCACCTGGGTGACCTTACCGGCAAACTGGTTGCGGGCAGAGAACTTCAGGCCACAGTCTTCGGTTGCCAGGGTGACCCACGGCGCTTTGATCAGGGCAATGGCTTCCTTACCATTGACCAGACCCAGCGCTTCTTTACTGCTGTGAGTGACGATAGCAACGAGCTTTGCGCCGCCCGGCAGGGTGAGTTCGACTTCGTCGTTGACCGCGCCGGTGGCGACGGCGCTGATGGTACCGGTTAATTGGTTACGTGCTGAAACTGCCATACGATACTGCCTCCATTCATGATTTATCGAATCAGCGGTCAGTATAGTCATAGCCGTTACATTAGTGCATCTTTATCAATGCCCAGGCGCTTCATTCGTGACAGCAATGTTGTGCGCTTCAGCCCCAATCGTTGCGCTGCACCTTTGGCTCCGGCGACGACGCCATTGGTCTCTTTTAGCACGCGAACGATCAGCTGATATTCATCCTCACCATCCTTCGCCGCTTCGGCAACCGGTGTCGGTTCCGGCTCTTCGCTGGCAAACGCGAGTTCAGGCATCGACAGCTGTAAGACGCTGCCGCGGGTTAGCAGCACCGCCCGCTCAATGACGTTTTCCAGCTCACGCACGTTGCCCGGCCACTCCATCTGGCAGAGGGTGCGCAGGGTTTCGGCAGGAATACTGTCGATATTGCGCCCCAGACGACGGGCGATTTTAAAGGTGAACGCTTTCACCAGCAGCGGGATATCTTCTGGGCGTTCGCGCAGCGGCGGCAGGTGGATCGGGAAGACGTTGAGACGGTAGTAGAGATCGCTACGGAATTCGCGATCCAGCACCATCTGCTTGAGATCGCGGTTGGTAGCGGCGATCAAGCGCACGTCGGTTTGGATCAGCTTATTGCTGCCCAGCCGTTCAAATTCCTGCTCCTGCAACACGCGCAGCAGTTTCGGCTGCAGCTCGAGCGGCATATCGCCGACTTCATCGAGGAACATTGAGCTTTTATCCGCCAGCTCAAAGCGGCCAATGCGCTGGGTACTGGCACCGGTGAACGCGCCGCGTTCGTGGCCGAACAGGTCGCTTTCCAGCAGGCCCGCTGGCATGGCAGCGCAGTTCATTTTCACCATCCGGCGGCTGTTACGGCCGCTCAGGTTATGAATGGCGCGGGCAATCAGCTCTTTCCCTGTGCCGGTTTCACCGAGGATCAGCACCGTGCTGTCGCTGGGAGCCACCATCTCAACTTGTTTAAGTACGTTGAACATGGCTTCGCTGCGGCCGATGATTTCACCAAACTCGCCGTCCACGTTGTTCAGCTGTTCAGTCAGCGCCAGGTTTTCGTCCACCAGGCGCTCTTTTAAGCGGTGAATTTCCTGATAGGCGAGGGCGTTATCGACGGCAATCGATACGCGTTCAGCAATCTGTTTCAGCAGCTTGAGGTTAGCCGCGCAAAAGACTTTTTCGTCGCACTGGGCAAGCTTTAACACGCCGAGCATTTTGTCGCCTGACATCAGCGGCAGTAGGCAAAGCGTCTGGATTTTATCATCCCACATCTCAAACAAATGACGCTCGTACGGGGCGAGTTTATCTTGCTCATTCAGATTGAGCACCAGCATTTCCTGGCTCTTGAACACCCGTTCGGTCAAGGTACCGGACTCATTCACTTCGCTCTGATCGTGGACCGGATCGTTCACGTCGATATAGTGCGTCGAGTAGATATTCAGCTTGCCTTTACGGTTGCTGTGTAGCACCACGCTGATGGCGTCAATATTGAAGTAGTAGTGGATCTCTTTTGCCACCGCACTGACTAATTCGTCCATATCCAGACGCGACAGCACGGCGTTGGTGATTGCCACCAGAATGCGGAAGTTATCGCGTTCGTGGCACAGCAGATCGTAGTCGACGTTATTGGTCACCCGGCTTTGAATCTGCTCGGTGACGACGGCGATAATCTGCGTAAAGGTGTGCAGGCGCTGATACTCTTTTTCCGTCCACGGCTGGTCGTTATGACGGATAAACTCGCAGCCGCCAAAAATACGCCCTTCGGCGGCTAGCGGCAGCAGGCAGTAGTGACCAAACGGGGAGTAGAGCTCGCTTTTAGCCAGCTGCGGCCAGGCTTCGCTGAACTCGCTGTAGCTGCAGTGCAGCGCATCGGGACGCGACAGTAAGCGCCTGACGGGGCCGTTAGCCAGCAGGTTGTCGTCTTCGTAAGCCAGCGTGATGCCATCTTCACGCGTTGCGTAATAGCCCGCCCGCTGGTTACCCGGCTGAAGCAGAATGATGGCCGCGCTGTCCGCCAGCGCAGATTGTTTCGCCAACTGAGCTAGCGTTTCGCTGAGCGCGGCGAGATCGGGTTGTTGGAGAAGCGTCCGGGTGATATCAAACAGCCCCTGCTGCCCGAGATCGCCCATCGGTGTATACGACATGTCACGTGCCTATAAATGCGCCACGCTGGGCGCAATAAAGAATAAAACCCATCGGTTTTCACGCGGTAGGTATCGGCGGCTTTTGCTCACCCGAATCCCTGCTGCGCGAAATCCATAAGGTATAATAATAATAATAAAATTCAGACCTTGAGAGGTCTGTTAACAAATTCGGGGAAGCGGCTCCGCGTGTGGAAGGTCTAAAGTACGTTTCACACCGTACAACCCGGCAACGCGGACGCCACGGCGTTCGGTGACTTCGCCAATGATTGCCGCATCGCGGCCCAATGGGTGAGCGCGCATCGCCGCCAGCACTTCATCGGCTGCTTCCCGGCTGACGCCGACCAACAGTTTACCCTCATTAGCGAAGTTAAGCGCGTCCAGTCCCAATAATTCACACACGCCGCGCACGGAATCCTTAAGTGGAAGCGTCTGTTCTTGAATTTCGATGCCGTATCCGCTGGTGGCCGCGAACTCGTGGGCCACGGCGTTAACGCCGCCGCGGGTGGCATCGCGCAGCGCTTTAACCCCAGTAATTGGGCGCAGCGCCTGGATTAGAGGGGTGAGTACCGCGCAGTCGCTTTGCAGTTCGCCATCCAGACCCAGATGCTCGCGCAAATTAAGAATAGTGGCACCGTGATCGCCGAGCGTACCGCTGACGATCAGCACATCGCCGGGCGTTAAGGTCGCCGCGCCCCAATGAATATCTGACGGAATCGCGCCCATTCCGGCGGTATTGATAAACAGCTTGTCCGCCGCGCCGCGTCCGACGACTTTGGTGTCGCCGGTGACGATAGCGATATCGGCAGCTTTGGCGGTAACCGCCATGCTGTTGACCACCGCTTCCAGCGTCTCCATGTCCAGACCTTCCTCAATGATAAAACCGCAGGAGAGGTAGCGTGGAATCGCGCCGCTCACCGCCACATCGTTGGCGGTGCCGCACACGGCCAGTTTGCCGATGTTGCCGCCGGGAAAGAACAGTGGGTCAATCACGTAGCTGTCGGTGGAGAAGGCCAACCGGTCACCGTGGGCGGTGAGGGTGGCTAGCGAAATCCTCGCCTGATCTTCTTGCTCTGCCAGCCACGGGTTACTAAAGGCCTTCATAAACAGGCCATCGATTAACTGCTGCATGGCCAGGCCGCCGCTGCCGTGGGCTAACTGAATGCTTTTCATACTTCTGCTTCCTGACTGCGATATTGATACCAGGCGGCGCAGGCTCCTTCAGAGGAGACCATCAGCGCGCCAAATGCACTCTGCGGATTGCAGGTCGCGCCAAACAGCGGGCACTGATGTGGTTTACAGCGCCCGGTGAGCACATCGCCGCAGCGGGCGCGCGGATCATCGCAAACACGCTGTGGCTGCGGTTTAAAATGCGCTTCGGCATCAAAGGATTGATAGGCGGGCGTCAGCTGCACGCCGGAGTCGTTAATTAACCCCAGGCCGCGCCACTCGCTGTCGCCTTTGACCGCAAAGACGTCGGCAATCGCTCGTTGCGCCAGCAGGTTGCCATCGTCCGGCACCACGCGACGGTATTGGTTTTCAACACAGCTGTGCTCAGCAATTTTTTGCTCCACCAGCATGTTCACTCCTTGCAGCAGATCGACCGGCTCAAAGCCCGCGACCACCAGCGGACGATGATAGTCGCTGGCGATAAATCCGTAAGCGTGAGTGCCGATAACCATGCTGACGTGCCCCGGCGCAAGGAACGCGTCGATACCGTTATCCGGCTGGTCGAGCAGGCTGCGCAGCGTTGGGATAAGCGTAATGTGCTGACAGAAAAAGAAGAAGTTGCTGACGTTGTGCGCCTTCGCCTGTTGCAGCGTGATGGCGGTGGTCGGCATGGTGGTTTCAAAGCCTAGGCCGAAGAACACCACTTTGCGTTCTGGGTTTTGCTGCGCCAGCTTTAACGCGTCCATCGGCGAATAGACGATACGAATATCCGCGCCGCGCGCTTTCGCCTGCATCAGTGAACCGTTTTTTCCCGGCACGCGCATGGCATCGCCAAAGGTGCAGAAAATCACCTCGGGGTGGCTGGCGATTTCAATACAGGTGTCGATGCGGCCCATCGGCAGCACGCATACCGGGCAGCCAGGGCCGTGGATAAACTCGATATTTTCCGGCAGCAGTTGGTCGAGGCCGAATTTAAAAATCGCGTGGGTGTGGCCGCCGCACACTTCCATAATGCGCAGCGGGCGCTCGGCGGTATAGGCCAACTGCTGCGCACGCGTTTTCAGGTGAGCAATCAGCTGCATCACCTGCTCAGGAGCACGGTACTCATCAACAAAACGCATTACCGTTCCTCACCGAACAACAGCGCGCCGACGTCCGGCTCGACTTCAAACATATTTTCCAGCGCCGCGAGGGTGTCGCGCGCTTCTTCTTCGTTAATGATGCTCATGGCAAAACCCACGTGCACCAGCACCCACTGGCCGATGCGCGATTGGCCGTTTTCGTCCACCGCACCCACCAGCGTCAGGTCGACGTCACGTTTAATCCCGCAAACGTCGACTTTGGCCTGTACGCCGTCAATGGCGGAGATTTGTCCAGGAATGCCTATGCACATCGCTGCGCCTCCAGCCAGTTAAGCCACTCATCCATCCCTTCACCGCTGGTCGCGGAAATCAGGATGATTTCAATATTTGGGTTCACTTCCCGGGCGCAGGCCAGGCACTGCTCGACGTTGAAGTTCAGATACGGCAGCAGGTCGACCTTGTTCAGCAGCATCACCGACGCGGCGGCAAACATATGCGGATACTTCAGCGGCTTGTCTTCGCCTTCGGTGACCGATAGCACCGCCACTTTATGGCGTTCGCCGAGATCAAAGCTGGCCGGGCACACCAGGTTGCCGACGTTTTCGATAAACAGAATGCCGTGGCTTTCCATCGGCAGACGCGGTGCGGCATCGGCAATCATCTGCGCGTCAAGATGGCAGCCTTTACCGGTGTTGACTTGAATCGCCGGCGTGCCGGTGGCGCGAATGCGCGCGGCGTCGTTGACCGTCTGCTGGTCGCCTTCAATAACCGCGCAGGACACGCGATCCTTCAGACGCATCAGGGTTTCGGTGAGCAGGGTCGTTTTACCGGAGCCGGGGCTGGAAACCAGGTTTAGCACCAGCTGTTCGCGGGCGGCAAAACGCGCGCGGTTGCGGGCGGCAATCTGGTTGTTTTTATCCAGCACGTCGATTTCCACTTCCAGCATCCGCCGTTGGCTCATGCCTGGCGCATGGGTTCCTGCTTCGCCGTGGCCGTAGTGCAGGTCGCCGTTATCGGCCGCCTGCGGCTGGAATTCTTGGGTTCGGACGCCGGTAATCGACAGAGCTGGACGGCCTGCCGGTGCGAAGGGGGCGCTGCGGAACAGGGAATGCGGATTACGTTCATCGCCCTCTATATAGAGGTTGCCTTCGGCACAACCACAGGTGCTACACATACTTTACTCCTGATCAATTTCAATTCGCTGAATCTGTAACCCGTCGTCGGCGACGATACGCAGGTTATCGCTGTTGCACTGCGGGCAACGCCGCACGTGTACCGATACCAGCTGGACGTACTGCTGGCAGGATTCACACCAGCACTCCGCCTCTTGCTCTTCAACGTGGAGTTCACAGCCTTCAGCCAGCGTGCCGCGGCACACCAGGTCAAAACAAAAGGTCATTGCGCTGATCTCTACGCAAGAAAACGCGCCGACTTTAATCCAGACGCCGGTGACGCGTTTGGCGCCATTCTGCATGGCCTGCTGTTCGACAATCTCCAGCGCGCGCTGGCAGAGCGTAATTTCGTGCATAACGCCTCCTGTTTTCATTTCTCGCAGACGTAATGCAATAACGATGCCAGAGATAGTAAAGCCGCTTCAAAGACTGTCGATGACGATGTCACTTTGACGAAATGACATGTCACAACAGACATGTCATTTGAACAAAAATCATAAAAATCATTATGTTAAAAATGTGGCATGAAAAGTGCTTAGGAGGCTTGTTTCTATTAACCGGGTAACCGACATGACTATTTGGGAAATTAGCGAAAAGGCCGACTTTATCGCCGATCGTCACCGCCGCCATCAGGATCAATGGCGTGTGTACTGCAACTCTCTGGTTCAGGGGATCACGTTGTCAAAAGCGCGTCTGCATCACGCCATGAACTGCGCGCCGGAGAAAGAGCTGAGCTTCGTGCTGTTTGAGCACTTCGTGGTATCCGTAAGCCTGTCCGACGGCTTCAACAGCCACACCGTTGAGTACTACGTGGAAACGCGTGATGGCCTGAATAAAGAGTGCGTTGCGCGCGCTGAACTCAACGCCAGTGGTTTTATCGACGGGACCGTCAATATCCGCGACCGCGAGCAGGTGCTGGAACACTACCTGGATAAAATTTCTCCGGTATACAACATCTTGTATGCCGCGCTAGAGAGCGACAGCCCGGTCAATTTCGGCCAGTTGGCACGTGAGCCTCAACGGGCAAATCTTGCCTGAATTATCGGTGTGTCGACGGGTGTCGAAATGACACCTGCTCTGCATGATTTCGTCAAAAATGACTATCACCTGAGGAAGACCTGGTGAATCGTTTTGTAATTGCTGACTCTACCGTCTGTATCGGTTGCCGCACCTGTGAAGCGGCCTGCGCGGAAACGCATCGCCATCACGGCCTGCAATCGATGCCGCGGCTTAGAGTAATGCTCAATGAAAAAGAATCCGCGCCGCAGATGTGCCACCACTGCGAAGACGCGCCGTGCGCCGGGGTGTGCCCGGTGAATGCCATTACCCGCGTTGATGGTGCCGTACAGCTTAATGAAAGCCTGTGCGTCAGCTGCAAACTTTGCGGTATCGCTTGCCCGTTTGGCGCGATTGAATTTTCCGGCAGCCGCCCGCTGGATATCCCGGCGAATGCCAACTCACCGAAAGCGCTGCCGGCACCTCCGGCGCCTGCACGCGTCAGTACGCTGCTCGATTGGGTGCCGGGCGTACGCGCTATCGCGGTGAAATGTGACCTGTGCCATTTCGACGAACAAGGCCCGGCCTGCGTTCGCACCTGTCCGACGAAAGCACTGCATCTGGTTAATAACACCGATATCGCCCGCGCCAGCCGCCGTAAACGCGAACTGACTTTCCACACCGATTTAGGCGATCTGTCACTGTTCCAGGCGCAACAAGGAGAGGTGAAATGAGCGTGATGACCTTAATCAATAACGCAGTGGCGTGGTTTGCCTTTGCCGCCGTGATCTCCTTTTTGCTGTCATTCAAGAAATCCCTGAGTGGTTTTATCGCTGGGGTTGGCGGTGCGCTGGGTAGCCTGTGCGCCGCTCTTGCCGGGATTCAGGTACTGATTCACGCTGTTCCGGTGATTGGCCGATTGTCGCTGGTTCATTTCAGCGTGCTGGTCACGCCGCTGAATGCGGTTTGGCTGATTGCGCTGGGTCTGTGCGGCCTGTTTGTCAGCCTGTACAACATCGACTGGCATCGTCATCCCAACGTCAAGAATAACGGTCTGTTGGTGAACGTTCTGCTGGCGGCTGCCGTTTGCGCCATTGTTGCGAGCAACTTTGGCTCGCTGGTGGTGATGGCGGAAATCATGGCGCTGTGTGGCGCCTTCCTCACCGGCTGTGTCTCTTCCGGCAAACTGTGGTTTGCACTGGGTCGCCTGGGCACCATTTTGCTGGCGATTGCCTGCCTGCTGGTGTGGCAACGCTACGGCACGCTGGAACTGCCACTGCTGAACGAACGCGCGCAGATGCTGCCACTCGGCTCCGATATCTGGGTGCTGAGCGTACTGGGCTTTGGCCTGCTGGCCGGGATTATCCCACTGCACGGTTGGGTGCCACAGGCGCATGCTAATGCGAGCGCACCGGCGGCGGCGTTGTTCTCCGCTGTGGTCATGAAAGTGGGCTTACTTGGTATTTTGACCGTGTCGCTGCTGGGTAATACGCAGCCGCTGTGGTGGGGTATTGCGCTGCTGGTTCTTGGCATGATCACCGCTTTCGTTGGCGGCCTGTATGCGCTGATGGAGCACAACATCCAGCGTCTGCTGGCGTATCACACTCTGGAAAATATCGGCATCATCCTGCTCGGTTTAGGTGTGGGCATTACTGGTCTGGCATTACAACAGCCGGTGATGGTCGCGCTGGGATTAGTGGGGGGGCTGTATCATTTGCTCAACCACAGCCTGTTTAAAACCACGCTGTTCCTTGGCGCGGGTGCGGTCTGGTTCCGTACCGGTCACCGTGATATCGAGAAACTGGGTGGTATCGGTAAACGCATGCCGGTGATTTCGCTCGCTATGCTGGTTGGCCTGATGGCGATGGCCGCATTGCCGCCGCTGAACGGTTTTGCCGGTGAGTGGGTTATCTATCAATCTTTCTTCAAGCTGAGCAATAGCGGCGCGTTTGTCGGGCGCCTGCTGGGGCCGCTGCTGGCCGTTGGCTTAGCCATTACCGGCGCACTGGCGGTGATGTGTATGGCGAAAGTGTACGGCGTGACCTTCCTTGGCGCGCCGCGGACTAAAGAGGCGGAAAACGCCTGCTGCGCGCCGCTGCTGATGGCGGTGAGCACCGTGGTGATGGCGCTGCTGTGCATCGTCGGTGGTGTTGCTGCGCCGTGGCTGCTGCCGCTGTTGGGTTCAGCCGTACCGCTGCCAGTCGAAACCGCGCATACCGTGGTCTCTCAGCCAATGATTACGCTGCTGCTGATTGCCTGTCCTTTGCTGCCGTTCATCATTCTCGCCCTGCTCAAAGGCAACCGCCTGCCGAGCCGTTCTCGCGGTGCGGCCTGGGTTTGTGGTTACGACCACGAGCAGTCAATGGTCATTACCGCGCACGGCTTTGCTATGCCGGTGAAACAGGCCTTTGCCCCGGTTCTGAAAATGCGTCAGTGGCTTAACCCGGTCTCCCTGGTTCCGGGCTGGCAGAACGCGGCGGCAGCACCGCTGTTCGCTCGTCTGGCGCTGGTTGAACTGGCGGTTCTGGTCGTGATTGTCATCTCTCAAGGAGCCTGAACATGACGGTCTTATTTGCTTTATTGCAGGCGCTGGTGCTGTTTGCCGTCGCGCCGCTGCTTTCTGGCATTACCCGCGTGCTGCGCGCACGGTTACATAACCGTCGCGGGCCGGGCGTGATGCAGGAGTATCGCGACATCATCAAACTGCTGGGGCGCCAGAGCATTGGCCCGGACGCTTCCGGCTGGGTCTTCCGCCTGACGCCGTTTGTGATGGTGGGCGTGATGCTGACGATTGCCACCGCGCTGCCGGTGGTGACCGTCGCGTCGCCGCTGCCGGGCCTGGGCGATTTGATTACGCTTATCTACCTGTTCGCCGTGGCGCGTTTCTTCTTCGCCATTGCTGGGCTGGATACCGGTAGCCCGTTTACGGCGATCGGTGCGAGTCGCGAAGCGATGCTCGGTGTGCTGGTAGAGCCGATGCCGCTGCTCGGTCTGTGGGTTGCGGCGCTGGTGGCGGGGTCTACCCATATCAGCAATATCACTGATGCCATCTATCACTGGCCTGTCAGCCGCAGCATTCCACTGGTGCTGGCGTTTTGCGCCTGTGCTTTTGCCACCTTTATCGAAATGGGCAAGCTGCCGTTCGATTTGGCGGAAGCAGAGCAGGAACTGCAGGAAGGCCCGCTTTCCGAGTATAGCGGTAGCGGTTTCGGCGTGCTGAAGTGGGGCATCAGCCTGAAACAGCTAGTGGTGCTGCAGATGTTTGTCGGCGTCTTTATCCCGTGGGGCCAGATGACCAGCTTTAGCGTTGGCGGTCTGGTACTGGCGGTGATTGCCGCCATCGTCAAGCTGGTGGTGGGCGTACTGATTATCGCGCTGTTCGAAAACAGCATGGCGCGTCTGCGTCTGGATATTACCGGCCGTATCACCTGGACCGGATTCGGTTTGGCCTTTTTAGCATTCGTCTCCTTGCTGGTGGCGTGATAAGAGAGTTTTGAGCATGTCTGAAGAAAAAGTGGGTCAACACTACCTCGCAGCGCTGCACCAGGCCTTCCCGGGCGTAGTGCTTGACGAAGCCTGGCAGACCAAAGACCAGTTAACGATTACCGTGAAGGTCAACTACCTGCCGGAAGTCGTCGAGTTTCTTTACTACCAGCAGGGCGGCTGGCTGTCGGTGTTATTCGGCAACGATGAACGTAAGCTGAACGGTCACTATGCCGTCTACTACGTGCTGTCGATGGAAAGTGGCACCAAATGCTGGATTACCGTGCGCGTAGAAGTGGACGCTAACACCCTCGAATATCCGTCCGTCACGCCGCGCGTGCCGGCTGCGGTCTGGGGCGAGCGTGAAGTGCGCGATATGTACGGCCTGATCCCGGTCGGCCTGCCGGACGAGCGTCGCCTGGTGCTGCCGGACGATTGGCCGGACGAGCTGTATCCGCTGCGTAAAGACAGCATGGACTATCGTCAGCGCCCGGCGCCGACCACCGATGCCGAGACCTATGAGTTCATCAACGAACTGGGTACCAAGAAAAACAACGTAGTGCCAATTGGCCCGCTGCACGTGACCTCTGATGAACCGGGCCACTTCCGCCTGTTCGTCGATGGCGAAAACATTATCGACGCCGACTACCGTCTGTTCTACGTCCACCGCGGCATGGAGAAACTGGCGGAAACCCGGATGGGTTACAACGAAGTGACCTTCCTGTCAGACCGCGTGTGCGGCATCTGCGGCTTTGCCCACAGCACCGCTTACACCACTTCCGTCGAGAACGCGATGGGTATCGTGGTGCCGGAACGCGCGCAGATGATTCGCGCCATTCTGCTGGAAGTTGAACGTCTGCACTCGCACCTGCTGAACCTCGGCCTGGCCTGTCACTTCACCGGCTTCGACTCCGGCTTTATGCAGTTCTTCCGCGTCCGTGAAGCCTCCATGAAAATGGCAGAAATCCTCACCGGTGCGCGTAAAACCTACGGCCTGAATCTGATTGGCGGTATCCGTCGCGACTTCCTGAAAGACGACATGATTCAGACCCGTCAACTGGCACAGCAGATGCGTCGTGACGTCCAGGATCTGGTGGATATTCTGCTTAGCACGCCAAACATGGAACAGCGCACCGTCGGCATCGGCCGCCTGGATCCGCAAATCGCCCGCGACTTCAGTAACGTCGGCCCAATGGTTCGCGCCAGCGGTCACGCCCGTGACACCCGCGCCGATCACCCGTTTGTCGGCTACGGTCTGCTGCCAATGGAAGTGCATAGCGAGCAGGGTTGCGATGTTATCTCGCGCCTGAAAGTGCGTATCAACGAAGTGTTCACCGCGCTGAACATGATTGACTACGGTCTTGATAACCTGCCGGGCGGCCCGCTGGCGGTGGAAGGTTTCACCTATATTCCACACCGCTTTGCGCTTGGCTTCTCCGAAGCACCGCGCGGTGACGATATCCACTGGAGCATGACCGGTGACAACCAGAAGCTGTACCGCTGGCGCTGCCGCGCGGCGACCTACGCTAACTGGCCGACCCTGCGCTACATGCTGCGCGGCAACACCGTCTCCGATGCGCCGCTGATTATCGGTAGCCTCGACCCTTGTTACTCCTGTACCGACCGCATGACCGTGGTCGATGTACGTAAGAAAAAGAGCAAGGTCGTGCCGTACAAAGAGCTTGAGCGCTACAGCATCGAGCGTAAGAACTCGCCGCTGAAATAATTGGGCCTTTGTGTGAGGGGCCCCTCACACCGGCCCTCTCCCCATAGGGGCGAGGGGGAAGGGCAGGCAGCGTCCGGGTTAACCGACCACGCCGTTTTGTCCCCTCTCCCTTGTAGGGAGAGGGCTAGGGTGAGGGTAAAGCACCGCACACAAGCTGGGAGCAACTATGTTTACCTTTATTAAAAAAGCCATAAAAACCGGCGTGACGACATCGTCCTATCCGCTGGAGCCGATGCCGGTTGATAAAAACTTTCGCGGCAAGCCGGAACACAATCCGCAGCAGTGTATCGGCTGCGCGGCGTGCGTTAACGCCTGCCCGTCGAATGCGCTGACGGTGGAAACCGACCGCGTAACCAACCAGCTGGCGTGGCAGTTCAACCTCGGCCGCTGCATCTTCTGCGGCCGCTGTGAAGAAGTGTGCCCAACGGCAGCCATCAAGCTGTCGCAGGAATATGAGCTGGCGGTGTGGAAAAAAGAGGATTTCCTCCAGCAGTCGCGCTTTGATATCTGCAACTGTCGTGTCTGCCAGCGTCCGTTTGCCGTGCAAAAAGAGATTGATTACGCCATTGCGCTGTTAAAACACAATGGCGACAGCCGCGCGGAAAATCACCGCGAGAGCTTTGAGACCTGCCCGGAATGTAAGCGTCAGAAATGTTTGGTGCCTTCCGACCGTATTGACCTGACTCGCCACATGAAAGGGGCTATCTGATGAGCAACTTAATCGGGCCACGCGACGACAACGGCATGCCGGTGCCGATGACGGTAGATGAGTCTATCGCCAGCATGAAAGCGTCGCTGCTACAAAATATTAAGCGTTCCGCCTACGTTTACCGCGTCGACTGCGGGGGCTGTAACGGCTGTGAAATTGAAATTTTCGCCACCCTGTCACCGCTGTTCGATGCCGAACGTTTTGGCATCAAAGTGGTGCCATCGCCGCGTCACGCCGACATTCTGCTGTTCACCGGTGCGGTGACCCGCGCCATGCGTTCGCCGGCGCTTCGCGCCTGGCAGTCCGCGCCGGACCCAAAAATCTGCATCTCCTATGGGGCCTGCGGTAACAGCGGCGGTATCTTCCACGACCTGTATTGCGTCTGGGGCGGCACCGACAAAATAGTGCCGGTCGACGTGTATATTCCTGGTTGCCCACCAACGCCTGCTGCGACGCTGTACGGTTTCGCCATGGCGCTGGGCCTGCTGGAGCAGAAAATTCATGCCCGTGCGCCGGGAGAACTGGACGCACAGCCGGCAGAAATTCTGCATCCGGATATGGTCCAGCCGCTGCGCGTGCAGATTGACCGCGCCGCGCGTCGTCTGGCTGGTTACCGCTATGGTCGCCAAATTGCCGACGACTATATGCTGCGTCTGAACCAGGGGGAAACCCAGGTACAGCAATGGCTGGCCACGGAAAACGATCCGCGTCTGACGGAAATCGTCACGCAACTGAGTCACGTAGTAGAAGAGGCACGTATTCGATGAGCGAACAGGTGGTGTTCAGTCAACTGAGCCGTAAATTTATTGATGAGAACGATGCCACGCCTGATGAGGCGCAGCAGGTTGTCTATTACAGCCTGGCGATTGGCCACCACCTCGGGGTCATCGACTGCCTCGAAGCTGCGCTAACCTGCCCGTGGGATGAGTATCTGGCGTGGATTGGCACGCTCGAAGCGGACAGTACGGCGCGGCGTAAAATGGAAGGTGTGCCGAAATACGGTGAGATTGTTATCGACAGCAACCATGTGTCGATGCTGGCGAACGCGTTTGATAAAGCGCGTGCGTCCCAAACGCCAGCGCAGCAGGAGTGGAGCCAGTCGATGCTCAATATGCTGCACGCCATCCACCAGGAGAGCGCTATCTATCTGATGGTGCGTCGCCTGCGCGACTGAATTTTAACGATTGAGGAATCAACATGACTGACGTTTTACTCTGTGTCGGCAATAGCATGATGGGCGACGACGGCGCGGGCCCGCTGCTGGCAGAAATGTGCGCGGCCCAGCCGAAAGGGGCGTGGGTTGTGATCGACGGCGGCAGCGCGCCGGAGAATGATATCGTCGCTATCCGCGAACTGAACCCGTCGCGTCTGCTGCTGGTTGATGCGACCGATATGGGGCTCAATCCCGGCGAGATACGGATTATCGACCCGGACGACATCGCCGAGATGTTTATGATGACCACCCATAACATGCCGCTGAATTACCTTATCGACCAGCTTAAAGAGGATGTGGGCGAGGTGATTTTCCTCGGCATTCAGCCGGATATTGTTGGTTTTTATTACCCGATGACCCAAGCGATTAAAGATGCGGTGGACGTGGTTTACCAGCGTCTTGAAGGCTGGGAAGGGAATGGCGGTTTTGAACCGTTAGCGGTTGAAGAAGAAGAGTAGTTTTCCTTCGCGCTTCCTCTCAGGATAAATGGTCTCTTGAGCTGATTGTCGCCTCAAGAGACCGTGTGGGAAATGAGTTGTACACAAAACTCTTCAAGCAGCAGGGCAGCGAGTGAATACCCGGGTTGCCCGAAGGATTAAGCACAGACATCATCATTATAAATCAGCAATGGGAACTGGCCCATTGAGCCAGTTTATCTCACTATCTATAACAAACTTAGCGACCCAACCATGTTGATATTGCGGCCAGTCATGAAAGTTTTTGACTGATTGGTATAAATGACTCACATCGCTTTCGCTTTTTGTTATTAAGGCTGAGTTTATTATTTTAATGATATCTCTGGGTCTATCGGGAGCGGTTTCCAATACCTTCAAAAACCATTTGTGATAAGGGTAGAGTAATTCATTGTGCGCCAGTAATAGACGTCCGGAAAAAAGACAAAGATGAGTGACGGCATAATTAATGACGTAAAGATCGTTTGTTTTTAATCCTTCATGATACATCCAGTTCCAGCCGTCAAACTGGGCATGAAATTTCTCTAATTTATCGGCCTTATTGTGACGGGGATATGCCGATGCCGCAGAAATTAAACCATTAATATTATCCAAATAAGAATAGAGTAGGATGGCATCCTTAAAGGCAAAGCGGGCGGGTTCACTGCCTTTTTCCGCAACCGCTTTGATAAACGATTCGCTTATATATTTGCCTTCGACATACCCTCCTGGATAGTCGGCCGATTCCTTATCGACATAGTGCAGGTCTCCATGATGAATTGCCTGCTGGTAATCTTCCTCAGACAAAACAAGCATTAAGTCGATATCGGAAGATTCAGCAGCAAAGCCATGAGCAACAGACCCGCCAAGAATGGCAGCGAGAATCTTCTTATCCTTGCTGAGCTTCTTGATGGCTTTATCAATGGTATCTCTATGGTGCTGATACATTTAATTCGCCGTTTCGACTTTAAAGTCTTTATAGTAATACTCTTTATCCCGGTCGGTAATCTCTCTGATGACTTTACATGGAACACCTGCCGCCACGACATTTGCGGGGATATCTTTTGTAACTACGCTGCCCGCACCGATAACGGTATTCTCGCCAATCGTTACCCCAGGATTGATAACAACATTGCTACCGATCCACACGTTGTTTCCTATTGTCACCGGGAAAGAGAACATGTCGCCATTTTTTCTCAACTCATGATGGACTGGGTGTCCGGTGACGGAAATTGTGACGTTAGGAGCAATCAGGACGTTATCGCCAATCGTCACCGTATGATCATCAACAATGGTGAAATTGAAGTTGGCATAAAAGCAGTCACCAATAAAAATATTACTGCCGTAGGCAAAGTGTATTGGTGGTTCAATCCAGGGGTTTTTCCCCACTTTACCGAACATTTGGTAAATGAGTTCAATTCTTTTTTTATCTTCGGATGGCCGTGTATTATTAAAGTCATGCATTAACTCCTTTCCACGTAATCGTTCCTCTGGCAATCCTTCACACATATCCGTGTACAGCATGCCTGATTTTATTCTATCTCTCATGGAAATTGTCATTGGCGTTATTTCATCCTTAAATTCAAGTTTAAATTTCCTGGCTACTTTTCATGATGTAATGGGAAAAAGGTTTTGCGCCACTAAGGGTAAACACTGAAATGGCTGTGAAGGTCAGTGCAATCATTCCCAGAACCAGATAAGCGCCCTGGAAACCAATGCTTTCATACATGTTGCCAGCCAGTACCGACATAAAAATCATCGCTAACTGTTTGAAGAAACAGAAGCACACCAGATAAATCGTCGCGGAGAAACGCACCTCAAACTGGCTGGTGATGTATTTGAAGCAGCCGACGATGAGGAACGGTATCTCAAACATATGCAGCGTTTTCAGGATAACGACTTCTAGCGCAGAGGTCGCGAATGAGGAACCGATAATTCGCACCGACATAATCGTTCCTGCCAGCAGTAGTGCGTTCTTGCCCCCGATGCGATTCACAATCAATGGCGCAAAGAACATGATGGAGGCGTTGAGTAATTCTCCCATGGTCGTGACATAGCCAAACACGCGGGTGCCCTGTTCGCCGGTGGCAAAGAACGAGGTGAAGAAGTTGGCAAACTGTTGGTCAAACACGTCATATGTACAGGAGACGCCGACCACGTAGAGTGAAAGAAACCAAAGCTTTGGTTGCTTAAACAGTTCCAAAGCCAGCTTAAGGCTGAAGGCAGAATGGTTAGCGCCCACCGCGTCCGCGACCTGTGCAGAAGAAGGGGCTTCTGTTTTTGAAAAGAACAACAACAAGGCTAGAATGACCGCACAGCCAGAGCCCAGCCAGAAGACAAACTGGTTATTGATGTTAAACATAATTCCGGCAATCGAGGCGCATAGCGCCCAGCCTACGCAACCAAACATACGTGCGCGCCCAAATTCGAAGTGACTCCGGCGACTGGTTTTTTCAATATAGGCTTCAATCGCAGGGGCGCCGGCATTGTAAATAAAGCCGAGATAAATACCGCCGACAATCGATCCCAGTAAAATATTGGTTTGTAATAACGGACCAAAGACGTAAATAAAGAACGGAGCAAACATCACCAGCATTCCGGTAATCACCCACAGTAGATGTTTACGCAGGCCAAGCTTGTCAGAAAGCAAACCGAAAATAGGCTGGAACAGCAACGAAAACAGAGAAATACAAGCGAAGATAATACCAGTATCCCCTTTACTGATATGGTTTATATCGTGTAACCAGATAGGGAAGAAGGGGAAATAGGCACCCATAATGAAAAAGTAAAAGAAGAAGAAAAGGCCAAACATCCAGAAATTAGTATTTTTTAAATAATACATGATGAACTTCCTTTCGAAGGATGCTGGCAGGGGGCAACCTGCCAGCTTATTACTTTTAACCCCAGATAAGCTGGTAGTGGTAGCGTCCGGCGCTCAGTTGATATTCCGGTGATACAGAAGGGCTCCAGGAGTCGTCGCCACCTACACCCATATGGAAGCCATCAATATTGAGCCAGGTCCCCGCTTCCGGTTGCAGCAGATGGCGATGGCTGGTCTCCATCAGTTGCTTCTGACCATAACGGCTGATGTTGAATTGGAAATCACCGCGCCAGGAGTGCTCGCCATAGCTTAGCTCGCGGGTGTGACAACGTAGGCCGTTTTCACATGGGAAAACATAGGGGGTATACATTGCTTCCAGTGGCTGATCCCAACGATCAACGCAGGCGGAGGAAAGTCGGTCCGGATAGTTTTCATGTGGGCCTAATCCCAGCCAGTTGACCCGCTCCGCCACCAGCGCAAGCTGGCAGGTCAGACCGATACGCGCCGGGTGCGGTGTGCCGCTGGCAACCTCAACATTCACGCTGATTTGCATCTCGCCTTGGTCGTCAATGCGGTACGTTTTGCGGCTGACAAACAGCGTCTCTCCGCGGTACTGCCACGAATGCGTGGTGGTAATGAGCACTGCGCTTGCCAGCGCGTCCGCCTCGCATTGCTGTAAGGTCGCCTCAAGCTGATAGTGACCGGCGGCCTTCCAGCGCTCTACCCAGGCGTTAGGGTCAATGCGGGTTGATTCGCTTACGCCGATATCGTTGTCTAGCGGTGCGCGGGTAAACTGATCGACGAGCGGCGTCAACAGCTGTGCTTCTTCGCCAATCATGTACTGTGTGAGCAGGCCCAGTTGGCGGCTAAACTCCCAGCGTTTATTGCTGACGGTGATGCTATATCCGTCCTCACGAGTGGTGAGCTGGGGAGCGTGCCCGGCAGGTTTTGACCGCTGCGCGCAGAGTTTTTCGCCAACCTTCCATTGTTGCCAGGCGCAAGTATGTCCCGCCTCTGACCATGCGGTGGCCTGCGGTTGCTCGACGCGGACTGTCAGCCACAGCTCACCGGCATCCTCTTGTTTCGGGAGTTCTGGTAGGGTGATGACCTGGCGTCCTTGTGGCGAGATATCCAGCGTCGTCGTGCCTGAAGCCAGCGGTTTACCGTCCAGCGTCAGCGCCCAGTGCAGCACTTCGTTATCGCTATGGCGGAACAGGTATTCGCTGATGACTTCAATCTGGTATGTGGATCCCGGCAACAATACAAACTGGAAAAACTGCTGTTCATGCTTGGCTTCATACAATGCCGGGTGCGGCGTCCTGTCGGCGAAAACCAGCCCATTCATGCAGAACTGGCGGTCGTTTGGCGTATCACCAAAATCGCCGCCGTAGGCTGACCAAGGATTGCCGTTCTCATCATATTTAATTAACGACTGATCCACCCAGTCCCAGACAAAGCCGCCCTGCAGGCGTGGATATTGACGGAATGCCTGCCAGTATTTGGCGAAACCGCCGAAACTGTTTCCCATGGCGTGGGCATATTCGCACAGGATCAGCGGGCGCTGCTCGCCAGGTAATGACAACCATTTCTTGATTGACCATTTTGGTACAGCAGGGAAGGGCTGATCTTGATCGACACGCGCGTACATCGGACAGATGATGTCGGTGGCGGCAGTATTTGCTCCGCCGCCTTCGTATTGCACCGGCCGGGAGGGATCTTCTGACTTCAGCCAGCGATAGAGCGCATCGTGGTTGGCCCCATGGCCTGACTCGTTACCCAGTGACCAGATGATAATGCTTGGATGATTACGGTCACGTTGTACCATTCTGGTGACGCGCTGGCTCATGGCAGGCAGCCAGTCGGGATCGTCGGTCAGGCGATTCATGGGTACCATCCCGTGGGTCTCAATATTCGCTTCATCCACCACATACAGACCGTAACGATCGCACAGCGTGTACCACAGTGGGTGATTGGGATAATGAGAGCAGCGCACGGCGTTGAAGTTGTTCTGCTTCATCAGCACGATATCCTGCACCATCGTTGCCTCGTCCATCACCTGACCATTTACCGGGTGATGCTCATGACGGTTGGTGCCGCGTATCAGCAATGGTTTACCATTCAACAGCAGCAGACCGTTATCAATGCGGACCTGACGGAAGCCGACATCACAGGCTTCCGCTTCTATCAGCGCGCCGTCGGCGGTATGCAACTTCACCACGGCACGATAAAGATTTGGCGTCTCCGCACTCCACAGCGCGGGTTCTTTGACGTTCTGACGCAGGGTAATGCGGTCGTGATAGGCTCCGCGCTCATCAATAATTTCACTGCCCAACGGGCCAGTGCTTTCACCGATTAGCGTTTCGTTATCCCACAGTTGCACCGTCACGCGTAAATCATCGTGCAGCTCACCGGCGACCCGAACTTGCGTTTCCAGAACGGCACGGCTGAAGTCGTCATTAAAATGGGTGTTAATTCGCAGGTCGTTGATATGCGTGGCGGGTTTATGTTGCAAAGCAACATCGCGGAAAATCCCGCTCATCCGCCACATATCCTGATCTTCCAGATAGCTGCCATCGCTCCAGCGCAGCACCATGACCGCCAGGCGGTTTTCACCGCTAAGCAGATAATGGCTGAGATCGAATTCAGACGGCAGGCGACTATCCTGTCCGTAGCCCACCCAGCGTCCGTTACACCAAAGATGGAACGCTGAGTTCACGCCGTCAAAAATGATCCGCGTCTGGCCTTCTTGAAGCCAGGTCTCATCAATATTGAATGTGAGCGAGTAACATCCGGTGGGGTTGCTGGCCGGAACAAACGGCGGATTAACCGGAATGGGATAAGTCACGTTGGTGTAAATAGGGGCATCATAACCGTCCATCTGCCAGTTGGAGGGGACGTTGATGGTATCTGCCTGAGGCAAGTCGTGGGACAGCCAGCTTTCCGGAACGGCTTCAGGGGCGGCAAACCAGCTAAATTTCCATTGCCCGTTCAGGCTGCGCTTTTGTGGCGATTCTCGTCTGGAATGAGCATCATCGGCATTTCGCCAGCTATAAAAAGGAGGGTGTGCTTCCAGACGGTTGAGCTGTGTTACGCCAGGGTTTTCCCAGTCGCGACGTTTCAATACGGCGGCGAGTGAATCGGTGTTCAGGGACATATCTGTATCCTTATAGAAATTGTTATCCGCTCACAATTTTTGTTAAAATAGGGGCGGAGTGTTATTTCTGTAAAGGATGAGATGGGTAATAAGTGAACTCACTCACACAATTTTACGCGATCACTTTTTGGGTGAAAGCTGAGAGATCTGCCGGGCTAGCTGGATGAGTGAACTGGCTAATACCTCAGGGGAGGCCACGTGGGTATTGGGCGGACAAACTGTTTTACGTTGAATCAGTGAAACGGGCAGTAACTGGTTGTTAGTGGCGGGTTCAGTGCCAGAGAGTTGTAGCAGTTTGTCTACACTCGTTTTACCGAGCAGCGAAAAATCCTGTCTGATGGTAGTCAGCGGCGGGATATAGCAGGCGCTGTCCTCAGTATCATCATAGCCAATTACTGAGATGTCGTTCGCTACGCGCAGACCGAACTCGCTGATTGCCCGCATCGCGCCAAGGGCCATCTGATCGTTCGCGACCAGCATCGCGGTTGGTAGGGTGCCGCTATTCAGTATCTGTAAAGTTTGCTGAAAACCGGACATTGCGCTCCAGTCTCCTTCTGTTTCTGCAACTGGCTGTAGTTGGTAATGCGCCAGGTATTTATGCCATCCTGCGAGCCTCAGTCGCGCCGAAACCGATGAGTGCGGCCCGGCCAGCAGCGCAATGCGCTGATGCCCATGTTCGACCAGATGCTCAACTCCCAAACGCGCCCCCTCATCGTGGGAAAAAATCACGCTGTTAATCGGGAATTCGTCAGAAACGTCAAGAAACAGTACCGGCACGTTGCCACAACTTGCCGCAACGTCAAGAGCATCATTTTCATCAAGCGGGTAGTTAACGATCAAACCGGTTACCCGTTGCGTCAGCAGGTTATGCACTGCGGCTTTACAGGCTTCCAGGCCGTTACGTTCCACCATCGCGATGACTACGCTTGCACCTGAACTGTCGGCACGGGATTTAATCGCCGCGACAATCTGTGACGGCGCATGTAGCGCAAGATTGCTGGTGGCAACGCCGATAAGCGGCGTCTGTTTGCCAGCCAGCTGTTGGGCAACACGGTTGGGAATGTAATTTAGCTCAGCCATGGCAGCTTCGACTTTTTCACGGGTTTTGGCGGAAACATGGCGAGCCTGATTCACTACGCGAGAGACGGTCTGATAAGAGACCCCCGCATGGTCTGCAACATCGTATAGCGTTACCGGTTTCACACTCATTACCCCTGAATTCAACATGTTCTACGCGTTATGATGCCATATTCAGACGGATTTTTACCCTGTGTCACACCCAATATCGTCCACTTAAGCGAATGAATGAGGGGAAATACCGGGATGGGGTTCCCGGAGGGACGCCAAACCCGGTGGTCGCCCCGAGTATCTCAATCTTAAATGCACAACATCGGGCGTTACGTTGATGGGGATTTAAGCCAAATCCTCGCCGTTGCTGGCAATCACCTTCTTATACCACCCGAACGATTTCTTGCGCGTACGCGCCAGCGTGCCGTTGCCCGCGTCGTCACGGTCGACGTAGACAAACCCGTAGCGTTTACTCATTTCGCCGGTCGAGGCGGCCACCAGGTCAATACAGCCCCAGGTGGTGTAGCCGATCACCGGAATCCCATCTTCAATGGCATCACCCATGGCGCGGATGTGCTCACGCAGATAGCTGATGCGGTAGTCGTCGTTGATCTCGCCGTTGGCTTCCACCACGTCTTTCGCCCCGAGCCCGTTTTCCACCAGAAACAGCGGCTTCTGGTAGCGGTCATACATCATGTTCATGGTGATACGCAGGCCAAGCGGGTCGATGCCCCAGCCCCATTCGCTGGCCTCAATGTACGGGTTTTTCAGTGATTTAACGATATTTGCTGCGTTGGTATTGTTAGCGTTCATCTCCGCCGACGCGCAGCGCGAGGCGTAGTAGCTAAACGACACGAAATCGACGGTGTGCTTCAGTGCCTCGTCATCTCCAGGCTCTTTGGCGATGGTTACGCCTTTTTCGCGGAACACGCGTGCCGAGTACGATGGATAAGCACCGCGTGCCTGTACGTCGATAAAGAACAGGTTTTCACGGTCTTTTTCCAGCGCGGCCCATACGTCTTCCGGTTTGCAGGAATAAGGATAGAAATTCCCGCCGGCCAGCATACAGCCTACCTGATTTTGCGGGTTCACCTCATGGGCGATTTGGGTCGCCAGCGCGCTCGCCACCAGTTCGTGGTGTGCTGCCTGATACTTCACCTGATCCTGATTCTCGCCCGCTTCAAACACCAGCCCGGCCCCGGAGAACGGGCTGTGCAACATGATGTTGATTTCGTTAAAGGTCAACCAGTATTTCACCAGCCCGTCAAAGGCTTCAAAACAGGTGCGCGCATAGCGGGTGAAAAACTCCACCATTTTGCGGTTACGCCATGAACCATATTCGGTGACCAGATGCATCGGTACGTCGAAGTGGCACAGAGTGACCAGCGGTTCGATACCGTACTTTTTGCATTCGCGGAACAGGTCACGATAGAAGGCAATACCCTCTTCGTTTGGCGTCAGCTCATCGCCATTTGGATACAGACGGCTCCAGGCGATGGAGGTGCGAAATACGCTAAACCCCATCTCAGCCATCAGGGCAATATCCTCTTTGTAGCGATGATAGAAATCGATCGCCTGATGGCTCGGGTAGAACTCATCGTCACGCAGCGCAAAGCGCTTTTCCTGGCCGAGTTTGACCGGCAGGCGGTTGCTTCCGTGGGGGATCATATCCACGGTGGTCAGCCCTTTGCCGCCCTCAAGATAGCCCCCTTCGGCCTGGTTGGCGGCTAGTGCGCCGCCCCAGAGAAAGCCTTGCGGAAATGTCGACATGCGTTACCTCGCTTAAACAATCAGGAAATTTGTGGTGCTGTGACGCCAGTAGGTTGAGTGGCCTGACGCTTGCGTGCCTCGGCGGCAGCGTCTTCAACCGGAATATCTTCAAAGCCCAGAATCAGCGTCAGCACGAAGGACAGTACAACCGCCAGCGCCATCACGCCGAAGACCCAGACGATGGTCATTGGGTTTGATGGGTCGAAGAACTGCACGCTGGTGAAGAGACCCGGTGCGGCCATTGAATGGCTGGCAAGGCCAACGGCTCCTGCGATACCGCCGCAGATAAAGCCGCTAATCAGACTGGCAATCAGCGGGCGCTTCAGACGAATGGCGACGCCGTAAAGCGCAGGTTCCGAAATACCGGCCAGAATGGCGGATGCGGCGGCCGCCAGCGCGGTTTGGCGCAGTTCCGGGTTTTTGGTTTTCCAGGCAACCGCCAGCGATGAACCGCCGAGCGACAGGTTGGCGCCAATTTCAGATGGCATCACCATCCCTTCTTTGCCGGTTTCGGCAATGGTTTGAATGATGGTTGGCGTAAAGACGCGGTGCATCCCGGTCATCACCAGCAGCGGCCACAGCGCGCCCATAATAGCGACGGACAGCCAGCCGAGATAGCCGTGAATGGTGTATACCAGCGCGGAGATAGCGCTACCGATCCAGATGCCGATAGGGCCGATCAGCAGGATCGCCAGCGGCGCGGCAATCAGCACAATCAGCATCGGTTTGAGGAAGTTTTTGGTCACCGCCGGGGTAATTTTATCAACCCAGCGCTCGATGTAAGACAGACACCAGGTCATCACCAGCGCCGGGATTACCGTGTAGGTATATTTCACCGCGGTCACCGGGATATAGGCGAATTCAACGTGTTCGCCCTGCGCGGCTTTCGCCATCAATTCGATAAAGCTCGGGTGCACCAGTACCCCGGCGATCGCGATGGCCAGCGACATGTTGGTTTTGAATTTAACGGCCGCAGAGGCGGCAACCATCAGCGGCAGGAAGAAGAACGCGCCGTCGCCGATTACCGTCAGAATGGTTAATGTCGGGGCGCCTTTTGGCAGCACGCCGGTCATCTCAAGGATCATCGCCAATAGTTTCACCATTGATCCACCGATAATGGCGGGGATCAGCGGTGACATGGTGCCGATCAGCGCGTCGAGGATCCCCGCGCCGATGCGTTTTAACGTGAGTTTCGGTTTCCCAACCGGCGCGGCAGGCTGCATATCACCCGGCAGCAGGCTCACGACTTCGCGGAACGCCTGTGACACGGTGTTGCCGATAATCACCTGGCACTGATTTTCGTTACGTACCACGCCCATCACGCCGCTGATGCCTTTGAGGCTCGCGCTATCCACCCGCGTATCGTCTTTCAGCACGAAACGCAGACGCGTCATACAGTGGGTGACGGCGGTGATGTTATCCACGCCGCCAAGCGCGCCGACGACGGACTGCGCCAGGGCCGCATAATTTTTAGACATCGGATTTTATCCTGTTTTATCAGTAGGGTACTTTTCGTCCATCACCGGAAGCTGCGCGGGAAGGAAACGTTGTATAGGAAACCGGTTCCACATAATCATCTTGTGTTTATTTTGTGATCTCAAGATCTAAAATTTGTTTTTAATTTATTCGTGAAACCGATCACATAAAACAGGCGTGATTAAAAACTAACCGCTTTCGCTGTTGCTGAAAATCGCTAAACGGTGAAGTACACTGCTGCCAAATGATTTTTCAAGGATATCGATCATGACGACGATGCTGGAGGTGGCGCGACGGGCGGGCGTCTCGAAAGCCACCGTCTCCCGGGTGCTATCGGGTAACGGCTACGTAAGCCAGGAAACCAAAGACCGGGTGTTTTTGGCGATAGAAGAGAGCGGCTATCGGCCGAATCTGCTGGCGCGTAATCTGGCGACCAAAAAGACCCAAACGCTGGGGCTGGTGGTGACTAACACGCTGTATCACGGCGTCTACTTTAGTGAGCTCTTGTTTCATGCCGCGAGCATGACCGAAGCGCAGGGGCGGCGGCTGATTCTGGCCGATGGTAAACACAGCGCACAAGAAGAGCGTGAGGCGATTCAGTATCTGCTCGATCTACGCTGCGATGGCATCATTATTTATCCGCGCTTTTTAAGCGTCGACGAGATTGACGATATTATTCAACAGCAGCAACAGCCGGTGCTGGTAATTAACCGCCGGTTACGACGCAACAGCAGCCACTGCGTCTATTGCGATCAGAAATCGGCTAGCCAACAGGCGGTGGAAAAACTCATTGCCCGCGGCCATCGCGATATTGCGTTTATCACCGGTTCACTGGATTCGCCTACTGGTATTGAGCGCCTTTCCGGCTATAAAGATGCCCTGACGAAGCACGGTATTGCGGTTCGTGATGAGCTGATTGTTGAAGGGAAATGGACTCCGGCGACCGGTGCGGCGGGCGTAGATACGCTGCGCGAACGTCGGGTCAGCTTTAGCGCGTTGGTCGCCAGCAATGACGATATGGCAGTAGGCGCTATCAAACAGCTTCACGCCCATGGCGTCAGCGTTCCCCAGCAGGTGTCGGTGATTGGTTTTGATGACATCACCCTGGCACCGTATATGATCCCGGCGCTATCGAGCGTACGCATACCGGTGACGGAGATGATTAAAGAGACCATCAACCGGCTTATCTTCATGCTTGACGGCGGTGACTTTAAGTATCAACAAACCTTTCCCGGCGAACTCATTGAGCGCGATTCAATCGTTTCTGGCCCTCACGCCTAATCTCGTCAGCTGTCATCGTCATTAATGACGATGACAGCCATTCCAGCAGCCGCTTCTAAAAAATATCCTTAATAATCAGCTTAATAAAAGTTGGCTCGATTAATGCATTCTCCCGCACAATTCATTGTCATTGCTGGAGAAGTTGATGAACCGTTTCATCATTGCTGATGCGAGTAAATGTATTGGCTGCCGGACATGCGAAGTCGCATGTGTGGTTTCCCACCAGGAAGATCAGGACTGCGCAGCCCTGACGCCACAATCTTTCCTGCCGCGTATCCACGTTATTAAAGGGATGGATGTGTCCACCGCCACCGCCTGTCGTCAGTGCGAAGACGCCCCGTGCGCCAACGTCTGCCCGAACGGTGCGATCATCCGCGACAAAGGTTTTATTCACGTCATGCAGGAACGCTGCATCGGCTGTAAAACCTGCGTGGTGGCGTGCCCGTACGGCGCGATGGAAGTGGTGGTGCGCCCTGTCGTGCGTAACAGCGGTTCCGGACTGAAAATTCGTGCGGAAAAAGCCGAGGCCAACAAGTGTGACCTGTGCTTCCACCGTGAAGCCGGCCCGGCCTGTATGGAAGCCTGCCCGACCCACGCGCTGTTCTGCGTTGACCGCGACAAGCTCGAGCAGTTGAGCGCGGAGAAACGCCGCCGTACTGCGCTGGATGTCGCGACGTCTATCTCTTTTTAAAATCCCTTAATTTCTCTTTTAACAGGTCTGTTACTGATGAAAAAAATCACGAGTGTATGCCCTTACTGTGGCGCGGGTTGTAAGCTGAAGCTGGTTGTTGATAACGGTAAAATTATCCGTGCCGAGGCCGCTGACGGCCAAACGAACCAAAACGAACTGTGTCTGAAAGGCTACTACGGCTGGGACTTCCTTAACGATACCAAGCTGCTGACGCCACGATTGACACAGCCGATGATCCGCTATGAGAAGGGCGGCAAATTCACTCCAGTGAGCTGGGATGAGGCGATTCGCTACACCGCGAAACGTCTTGGCGATATCAAAGCCAAATTCGGGCCGCGCGCGATTATGACCACCGGGTCATCGCGCGGTACCGGCAATGAAACCAACTATGTGATGCAAAAGTTTGCCCGCGGTGTGCTGCATACCAACAACGTCGACTGCTGCGCGCGCGTGTGCCACGGCCCGTCGGTGGCAGGGTTGCAGGATGTGCTGGGCAACGGCGCGATGAGTAACAGTATTGGCGATATCGAAAACTCGCGCTGCCTGCTGGTCTTTGGCTACAACTGTGCGGATTCGCACCCGATCGTGGCGCGACGCGTCATTAAGGCCAAAGACAAAGGGGCCAAAATTATCGTCTGCGATCCGCGACGCATTGAAACCGCGCGTATCGCCGACCAGCATCTGCAAATGCGCAACGGCAGCAATATGGCGCTGGTGAATGCCTTTGCCCACGTACTGCTGGAAGAGAATCTCTACGACAAAGAGTACGTGGCGCGCTTTACCACCGGGCTTGATGAGATGCGTGAAGTGGTCAAAGACTACGCGCCGGAAGCGGTGGAACATCTCACCGGTATCCCGGCGCAGCAGGTTCGTCAGGCCATGCGAACCTACGCCGCCGCACCGTCCGCGACCATTATGTGGGGCATGGGCGTGACTCAGTTTGGCCAGGCGGTTGACGTGGTGAAAGGGCTAGCAAGCCTCGCGCTGCTGACCGGTAACCTTGGGCGTGAAAGCGTCGGCGTTGGCCCGGTTCGTGGGCAAAACAACGTCCAGGGCGCCTGTGATATGGGCGTACTGCCAAACCAGTTCCCTGGCTACCAGGATGTGGTTGACCCTGCCGTACGTGAGAAATTCGCTAACGCATGGGGCATTGACGCGAGTTTGATGGACGACAAAGTTGGCGTGCGGATCACCGAAGTACCGCATCTGGCTCTGGAAGGGAAGGTGAAAGCCTACTACATCATGGGCGAAGATCCGCTGCAAACTGAGGCTGATTTAGGCCTCGTGCGTAAAGGGTTTGAGGCGCTCGACTTTGTGGTGGTGCAGGACATCTTCATGACCAAAACCGCCGAGCAGGCGGACGTGCTGCTGCCCGCCACTTCATGGGGCGAACACGGCGGCGTCTTTACCTGCGCCGATCGCGGCTTCCAGCGCTTTGAAAAAGCTATTGAGCCGACCTACAACGTGAAACGGGACTGGGAAATCATCAGCCTGCTGGCCAGTGAGATGGGCTATCCGATGCATTACGACGACAACCAGCAAATCTGGGACGAAATGCGCGAGCTGTGCCCGCTGTTCTACGGCGTCACCTATGAAAAAATGGGTGACATGGGCCACGTGCAGTGGCCGTGCCCGACGCTCGACCATCCCGGCACTCAGTATCTGTATGAAGACAACCAGTTCGCGACGCCGGACGGCAAAGGCCATCTGTTCGCCGCGCCGTGGCGTGCACCGGCTGAAATTCCGGATGCCGATTTCCCACTGGTGCTTTGCACCGTGCGCGAAGTGGGCCACTACTCCTGCCGTTCGATGACCGGCAACTGCGCGGCGTTGCAATCGCTGGCTGACGAACCGGGCTTTGTACAGATCAACCCAACGGATGCGGAACTGCTGAACATCCGCGACCAGCAGCTGGTGTGGGTCTCTTCACGCCGCGGCAAGGTGATTAGCCGCGCTAACGTCAGCGAACGCATCAACCACGGCAGCGTCTACATGACCTACCAGTGGTGGATTGGCGCCTGTAACGAACTGACCCAGGATAACCTCGACCCGATTTCGAAAACGCCGGAAACCAAGTACTGCGCGGTGAAAGTGGAAGCGATTGACGATCAGAACTGGGCTGAAAACTATGCGCTGGAAAGCTATCAGTTGATGAAAACGCGACTGAAAGTCGCGGTGCTCGGGTAAAACAAATGCGTGCAAACGGAGTGCAGATTCGTATCTGCGGCAAAGTTCAGGGGGTCGGTTTTCGCCCCTTCGTTTGGCAACAGGCTAAGCTGCGTGCGCGCTTGGGCGATGTCTGTAATGACAGCGCCGGCGTGCTGCTGCGTCTGTACGGTGATGACGCGGACTTTATCACCGCGCTCTATCAGCACTGCCCGCCGCTTGCGCGCATTGACAGTACCCACGTTGAGCCCTATGACTGGGCGACGATTCCTACCGATTTTGTCATTCGCGAGAGCGGCGCGGGGGCGATGAGTACGCAGATCGTCCCCGACGCGGCAACGTGCCCTGCCTGTCTCGCGGAGATGAACGACCCCGGAGAGCGGCGCTACCGCTATCCGTTTATCAACTGCACCCACTGCGGGCCGCGCTTCACTATCATTAACGCCATGCCGTATGACCGGCCGCTGACGGTGATGTCGGCATTCCCGCTGTGCAAGAGGTGCGAGGTGGAATACCGCAACCCTTACGACCGACGTTTCCACGCTCAGCCGGTGGCCTGCGCCGAATGCGGCCCGTGGCTCAAGTGGCAAAGCGCTGAGCAAAAACTGCAAAAGGAAGCGGCATTACAGGCCGCTGTCGCGATGCTAACAGCGGGCGGTATCGTCGCCGTGAAAGGCATTGGCGGTTTCCATCTGGCCTGCGACGCAGGAAATTCACGGGCAGTTGCCACGCTTCGTGCTCGTAAGCATCGCCCGGCGAAACCGCTGGCAGTGATGGTACCCAATGCCGATGCGCTGCCGCTAGAGGCCGTATCGCTTTTAACCACGCCTGCCGCACCGATTGTGCTGGTGGCGAAACATAATGTCTCTGGCCTGTGTGCCGGGATTGCGCCGGATCTGGCGGAAGTGGGCGTGATGCTGCCCGCTAACCCATTGCAGCATTTATTGATGCAGGCGCTGGGGCGTCCGCTGGTGATGACCTCCGGGAATCTGAGTGGCAAACCGCCGGCGTTAACCAATCAGCAGGCGCAGCACGATCTCGCCGATATCGCTGATGGTTTCCTGCTGCACAATCGCGATATCGTCCAGCGCATGGATGACTCGGTAGTGCGCCAAAGCGGTGAAATGCTGCGTCGTTCCCGTGGCTATGTGCCGGATGCGCTGCCGCTGCCGCCGGGTTTTCACGATGTGCCGCCGACGCTGTGCCTCGGCGCGGATATGAAAAATACCTTCTGTCTGGCGCGTGGCGATCAGGCGGTGGTTAGCCAGCACTTCGGCGACCTGACCGATGACGGTGTAGAAGGCCAATGGCAGCAGGCGCTGCGCCTGATGCAGGCGATTTATGAGTTTACTCCGCAAGCGGTGGTAGCCGATTTTCATGACGGTTATCGCTCGTCGCAATGGGCGCTGGCGAGCGGTCTGCCCGTTCAGCACGTGCTGCACCACCATGCGCATATCGCCGCCTGCCTGGCGGAGCACGACTGGCCGCTGGACGGCGGCGAAGTGATTGCGATGGCGCTCGACGGCATTGGCATGGGCGAATCCGGCGCGCTGTGGGGCGGCGAGTGTCTGCGCGTGAGCTATCGTCACTGTGAGCATCTCGGCGGGCTGCCTGCGGTGGCGCTGCCGGGCGGCGATCTGGCGGCGCGTCAGCCATGGCGTAACTGGCTTGCGCAGTGTCTGGCCTTTGTGCCGGATTGGCAGGCGTTTGCTGAAACCCAAAGCGTGCAGCAAAAAAACTGGCCGCTGCTGGCGCAGGCAATCACGCGTGGAATAAACAGTCCGCAGGCCTCTTCCTGTGGTCGTCTGTTTGACGCGGTGGCCTGTGCGCTCGGCTGTACGTCAGAAACGCAGAGTTATGAAGGGGAGGCGGCCTGCCGTCTTGAAGCGCTCGCCGCCACGTGCCCTGGCGTGGTTCACCCGGTGACGATGCCGGTGGTGGGCCATCAACTGTGTCTGGCGACTTTCTGGCACAGCTGGCTGTGCTGGCAGGCTGAGCCCGCCGAAAAAGCATGGGCATTTCATGATGCGCTGGCATGCGGCGTGGCCGCTATGATGCGGGCGCAGGCGCAGCAGGCCGGTATTTCTACGCTGGCGTTTGGTGGCGGCGTGCTGCACAACGCGCTGCTGCGTAGCCGTCTCTCACACTATTTATCCGATTTCACTCTGCTCTTTCCCAAGCGTTTACCCGCTGGCGATGGGGCGATTTCATTTGGGCAAGCCGTGGTTGCTGCTGCCCGTAGTCAGGCGTAAGGAGTTCTCATGTTGTTGAATGTGCTTCGCCAGCAGCCGCGTGCGTCGCTGCTGGTGCTGGTTTTGCTGCTGGCGAATTTATTGGCGTGGGGCTGGGCATGGCAGGCGTTTGGTCATAACGGCGCGCTGATGGCCGCCAGCCTGCTGGCGTGGGGCTACGGCCTGCGTCATGCGGTGGATGCTGACCACATTGCGGCGATTGATAATGTCACCCGCAAAATGATGCAGCAGGGCAAACGTCCGTTCGGCGTCGGCGCCTGGTTCTCGCTGGGGCACTCTTCCATTGTAGTGCTGGCGTCGGTAGCGATTGCCGCCACGGCGACCGCTTTCCAGCATAAGATGAGCTGGTTCCACGATACCGGCAGTATTATCGGTACGGCAGTCTCGGCGATATTTCTGCTGGCAATGGCGCTGGTGAACCTGATTATTCTGCGCGGCGTGTGGCGCAGTTTCCAGGCTTTGAAAAAGGGCGAGTGGATTGATGCCGACGCCCCGGTGAGCGGTGGGCTGATGAGCGCGCTGTTTAGCCGCACTTTCCGCCTGATTGGTAAGAGCTGGCACATGTACCTGGTGGGTTTTCTGTTTGGCCTCGGCTTTGATACTGCCACCGAAATCGGCGTACTGGGGATCTCAGCGGCCAGCGCTTCCAGTGGGATGTCGATGTGGTCGATTATGGTCTTCCCGGCGCTGTTCGCTAGCGGCATGGCGCTGGTGGATACCCTCGATAATATTCTGATGGTTGGCGCCTACGGCTGGGCCTTCAATAAACCGCAGCGTAAGCTCTATTACAACATGACTATTACCGGGGCTTCTGTTGTGGTGGCGCTGTTTATCGGCGGGCTGGAAGCGCTGGGGTTGATTATGGATAAATTCGACTTAACCGGCGGACTGTGGAGCGATGTTGCGCTGCTAAGCGATAACCTCGGTAACGCGGGCTTTGTGGTGATTGGCCTGTTTGCGCTGTGCTGGCTGGTGTCGATGGTGAACTACCGCTGGCGCAACTATGACGCGCTGGTGGTGCGTTAAGATTAGCGTCAGAGCCGGTACCGAACGCCAGAAAAAAAAGCCCCGGGGCAGCGGGGCAAACATATGACTTTGCGCTTCCTTGCGCATGAGGTTAAGTCAAACAGTGGACTGAGGGTTTACTGATTAACTGACCAGCGACTTCAATAAGCCAAAGGCTTCTTTCATTCTTTCTTCGCTGACCACAAAGGCTCGCAGCTGCTGACTGGCATCATAGCCTTGAGCCAGCATACCGTCGGCGCGGGTTTCAATGGCCCAGTTCAGATCCTGACGGCGGGTTTCGCCCGCCAGGTGCAGCGGCAGATCCGGCGTTTTCACCTTCACCAGCATATTGGGCAGCTTCAGCTCGCCGGACTGGCCGAGCAGATTTTTCGCCAGACACATAGCGCTCATCAGAATCGGCTGCAGGAACGGCATCACCGCGCCTTTGATTTCTGCGCAGTCACCTAGCGCATAAATATCCGGATTGCTGGTTTGCAGCGTGCTATCGACTTTTACGCCACGGTTAATCTCCAGACCCGCCATCCGCGCCAGCGCCGTTTCGGGACGCAGACCTGTGGCGGCAACCACTGCATCGACTTCCACGTGGCGGTCGCGGTCAAAGCTGGCGCGAATACCGCTCGCAGTTTGCTCCAGCCCTTGCAGCTGGCTTTTCAACAGCAGGTGAATGCCCATATCGGTCAGACGATGCTGCAGCCGGCTGCTCACCTCTGGCGGCATGAGCGAAGCCAGTACGCTGGCAGAGTTATCCACCACGGTGACCGCTTTACCCGCCCGGCAGAAGTCCATGGCCAGTTCGCTACCAATCAAACCGCCGCCGATAATGAGCACCCGTTTGGCATCGCGTAGCGTCGTTTGCGCGGCACCGAACTCCTGCTGGCTGTTGAGGGTCAGCATCAGCTCTTTGCCCGGTACCGGTGGCACAATGGCTGACGCACCGGTCGCCAATACCAATTTGTCGTAGTGCCATTCGTGGTTTTGGCTTTTTACCACGTGCGCCTCGGCGTCGATTCCAGTAACCCAGGTCTGCGGGAACAGATTCAAGTTGTACTGTTCGGCGAACTCACCGGCGGTTTGCAGGGTGAGATCGGCTGCGGTTTGCCCACGGCTGACGACGTGACTCAAATCCGGTTTATTGTATTCGTCGATACTGTCGGCGGCGATGAGCGTCAATTTGACGCTCGTATCCTGTTTACGGATATTTTTCACCAGTTGGCGGGCGGCGAAGCCCGAGCCAACGATCACAATGCCATGATTCATTTTGCCTCCGTTGCCATCACGTCGAAGACATCTTTACCTAATGAACATTCCGGGCACAGGAAGTTGTCCGGGACTTCACTCCACGGCGTGCCTGGCTGTACGTCCTGGTTTGGCTCGCCTTTTGCTGGGTCATATACCCATTGGCAAACGCTGCACTGCATGCTTGGACCGAGGTCGGCGGCCGCTGCGGCTGCACAGGCGCAGGACTCTTTGGCTGTGTCTACTTTCGCAGTGGCTTCCGGCAGCGGAGCCAGCGCCCACTGGCGGGCGATTTCGCGGCCGTGCTGGCGACACACTTCCAGCGCATCAAGATCCGGACGCCATTTGGCTTTCAGGCTCAGGGACATTTCAAAACCGGCATCCTGCAGGCGGGTGGACAGACGGTCTACCGCGCCGCCGCTCCAGCCGTGGGAACCAAAGGCGCTGGCGCGTTTATTACGGAAGCGCAGGCCGGTCATCTCCTCCACCAGTCCGGCGATTTTCGGCATCATCACGTTGTTCATGGTCGAGGTGCCGACCAGCACGCCTTTTGAGCGGAATACGTTGGTCAGAATTTCATTTTTATCGCTGCGGGCGACGTTGAAGATTTTTACCGCCACGTTCGGGTCGACTTCGTTAATGCCCTGAGCAATCGCATCCGCCATCATGCGGGTGTTGTTGGACATAGTGTCGTAGAAGATGGTGATGCGGTCTTCCTGATAGTCGGCGGCCCATTTCAGGTACAGCTCAACGATCTGAGTTGGGTTTTCACGCCATACCACGCCGTGGGAGGTGGCAATCATATCGACCGGCAGGTTAAAACCGAGGATTTCGGTGATTTTTGGCGTCACCAGGCGGCTGAACGGCGTCAGGATGTTAGCGTAGTAGCGCTGGCACTGTTCAAACAGTTCTGTCTGGTCAACTTCGTCGTTGAACAGGCGTTCGTCGCAGTAGTGCTGGCCGAAGGCGTCGTTACTGAACAGCACTGCATCGCCGGTCATGTAGGTCATCATGCTGTCTGGCCAGTGCAGCATTGGCGTTTCAACGAAGATCAGCTGTTTGCCGTTACCGATATCCAGTGAGTCGCCGGTTTTTACCACATGGAAGTTCCATTCAGGGTGATGGTGGTGGCCGTTGATGGAGTCAATCGCGTTAGCGGTGCAGTAAATTGGGGTGTCAGGGATCTGCGCCATCAGTTCGGTCAGCGCACCCGCGTGGTCTTCTTCTGCGTGGTTAATGATGATGTAGTCGATATCAGCGAGGTCGATTTCACCGCGCAGGTTCTGCACGAATTCGCGGCTGAATTTGTGGTCGACGGTATCGATCAGAACGTTTTTCTCTTCGCGGATAAGGTAGCTGTTGTAGCTGCTGCCACGCAGCGTTTTATATTCTGTGCCGTGGAAATCACGCACTTCCCAGTCACGTTGGCCAACCCAATGAATGTTATTTTTAACCAGAATAGACATAGCAACCTCAATAATTAATTCAGCGTTTTTCAAAAAAGATGTTTTGCTTATTGCAGGCTGCGTGCCAACTTTTTAATTTGTTGATTTATATGTAATTAATAAATAATACTTCTTTATTGTTAGTCAAAATGACTATGCTGAATATTGTCAATATGACATCATGTGTTGTCAAAATGACTGTGAGGTTTCCATGAGCTTTTCTGTAGACGTGCTGGCAGGCATCGCCATTGAATTACAACGCGGCGTGGGCCATCAGGACAGATTTCAACGTCTGATTACCACGCTACGCCAGGTGCTGGAATGCGATGCGTCGGCGCTGCTACGCTATGACGCGCGGCAGTTTATTCCGCTGGCGATTGATGGGCTGGCCAAAGACGTGCTTGGCAGGCGCTTTACGCTGGAAGGTCACCCGCGTCTGGAGGCCATCGCCCGTGCTGGTGACGTGGTGCGTTTTCCCGCCGACAGTGATTTACCCGACCCATACGATGGCCTGATCCCCGGCCAGGAAAGCCTGAAAGTTCACGCTTGCATTGGGCTGCCGCTGTTTGCTGGACAAAATTTAATTGGCGCGCTGACTCTCGACGGCATGTCGCCAGATCAGTTTGACGTGTTCAGTGATGAAGAGCTGCGGCTGATCGCCGCGCTGGCGGCGGGGGCGTTAAGCAATGCGCTACTGATTGAACAGCTGGAAAGCCAGAATATGCTGCCCGGCTCGGCGAGCGATTTTGAGCAGGTCAAAGAGACGCAGATGATTGGTCTGTCGCCGGGCATGATGCAGCTGAAAAAAGAGATCGAAATTGTTGCGGCCTCGGATCTGAACGTGCTCATCAGCGGTGAAACCGGCACCGGTAAAGAACTGGTGGCGAAAGCGATTCATGAGGGTTCGCCGCGTGCGGTCAGCCCGCTGGTATACCTGAATTGCGCCGCGCTGCCGGAAAGCGTCGCCGAAAGCGAGCTATTTGGCCACGTGAAAGGTGCGTTTACCGGCGCTATCAGTAACCGCAGCGGCAAGTTTGAAATGGCGGATAACGGCACGCTGTTCCTTGATGAAATCGGCGAGCTGTCGCTGGCGCTGCAGGCCAAGCTGCTGCGCGTTTTGCAATACGGCGATATTCAGCGCGTGGGCGACGATCGCAGCCTGCGTGTGGATGTGCGGGTGCTGGCCGCCACCAACCGCGACCTGCGTGATGAAGTGCTGGCGGGCAATTTCCGCGCCGACCTGTTCCATCGTCTCAGCGTGTTTCCGCTGTTTGTGCCGCCGCTGCGCGACCGTGGAGACGATGTGGTGCTACTGGCGGGTTATTTCTGCGAACAGTGTCGGCTGCGTTTAGGATTGTCGCGCGTGGTGCTAAGTTCTGCCGCGCGGACTCATCTGCAACGCTACGGCTGGCCGGGCAATGTGCGCGAGCTGGAACATGCGGTGCATCGTGCCGTCGTACTGGCGCGGGCGACGCGCAGCAGCGGTGACGTGGTGCTGGAAGTACAGCATTTTGCGTTTCAGGAAGGGGCGATGAGTACAGCCGTTGCCGAAGTGCCTGCGTCAGCGTCCATCGTTGCCGTCAACAATCTGCGTGAAGCCACTGAGCATTTTCAGCGGGAGATGATCCGCAATGCGCTGGAGACGCATCGACAGAATTGGGCAGCGAGCGCGCGGGCTTTAGAGACAGACGTCGCCAACCTGCATCGGTTGGCGAAGCGTCTGGGGCTCAAGGATTAAAGGATCCCGGCCTGATAGAAGTTTTGCAGGTTAATGGCGCCGACCAGACGGTGGTTTTCATCCACCACCGGAGCGGCGCTGATTTTCAGCTTCATCAGTTGCTCTTTGGCATCAATGGCGCGTGCTTGATCGTTAAGCGTTACGCCGCCTTTGGTCATTGCCGCGGTGACGATATCAGTCAGCGCGCCGCCACCAACCAACCAGCGGCGCAGGTCACCGTCGGTAAAGATCCCCTGCACCCGAGACTGGTCGTCACAGACGGCAACCATCCCCATCCCGGTACGGCTCAGCTCCATCATCGCATCCATGATACTGGCGTGGATGGTGACCTGCGGAATATCGTCGCCCTGACGCATTAGGTGATGTACGCGATTTAACAGACGCGCGCCGAGCGCACCGGCTGGATGTGAACGGGCAAAATCTTCTTCGTTAAAACCGCGTGCCTGCATCACGGCGATGGCCAGCGCATCGCCCAGCATCAGCGTGTTGACGGTACTGGAGGTGGGAGCAAGGTGCATCGGGCAGGCTTCGCGTTCGACGGCGATATCCAGCACCGCGTCGGCCGCCAGCGCCAGCGGAGAGTTGGCTTTGCCGGTCATCGCCAGCAACACCACGGATTTTTCTTTCAGACGAGGAATAATGTGGTCGAGCTCTTTCGCGCCGCCGGAGTAGGAAATAAATAGCATCACGTCGCGGCTTTCCACCATGCCTAAGTCACCGTGCAGTGCTTCTGCCGGGTGAACAAAGAAGGCGGGGGTGCCGGTGCTGGCAAAAGTGGCCGCCAGTTTCTTGCCAATATGACCGGATTTGCCCATGCCGGATACGATCAGTTTACCTTTGCAGTTCAGTACGGCGTTGGCGGCCTGAACAAAGGTCTCGTCAAGACGGTCGGGTAGGCGGCTTGCTTCCTGTAATTCCAGTAACAGGGCCTTTCGCCCGGCCTCTAACAAAAAATCACTCATGACTTTCTCCGATAATTAGCGCGTCAAACGGTCCAGTTTTGCGCGGCGATGATAAAGCATTGAACCGTGTCAGAGTATCGATTGCATCATGGATAGTGTATCTCTGGACTTTTTTTTCCAGTCAGCCCTTCCAGCGCTTCCTTGTGTAGCGGCGGATGCTTTACCATATTTAACTCTTGCTGATATTGTTAAATGGAAGTCTCATGTTGAAGCGTCGCGTTCTGGCTTTACTCCCACTGTGTGTCCTGCTCGCTGCCTGTAGCAGCAAGCCGAAAACGGCTGAATCACCGGCAACTACCTCCGGCGGTTTTCTTCTTGAACCCCAGCATAATGCGTTGATTCCGACTGGTGATTTCGCCAATAACCCGGCGGCAGAGCAGTTCATCGATAAGATGGTGAGCAAGCACGGATTTGACCGACAGCAGCTGCACGAAATCCTCTCGCAGGCCAAACGTCTGGATTATGTTTTGCGTCTGATGGACCGACAGGCACCGACCGGCCTGCCGCCAACCGGCCCGAACGGTGCCTGGCTGCGCTATCGCAAACAGTTTATTACCCCGGATAACGTGCAAAACGGTGTGGCATTCTGGAACCAGCATCAGGCCGCACTGCAGCGCGCTCAGCAGGTTTACGGCGTGCCGCCGGAAATTATCGTTGGGATTATTGGCGTTGAAACCCGCTGGGGCCGCGTGATGGGCAAAACGCGTATTCTTGACGCACTGGCGACGCTCTCCTTCAACTACCCGCGCCGCGCCGCATACTTCTCCGGCGAGCTGGAAACCTTCCTGCTGATGGCGCGTGATGAAAAAGATGACCCGCTGGATCTCAAAGGTTCTTTCGCTGGGGCGATGGGTTACGGCCAGTTCATGCCGTCTTCGTATAAACAGTATGCCGTTGATTTCAACGGCGATGGGCACATCAACCTGTGGGATCCTGAAGATGCTATCGGCAGCGTAGCCAACTACTTCAAACAGCACGGCTGGGTGAGCGGCGATACGGTGGCGGTGCAGGCGATGGGCCAGGCTCCAGGGCTGGATAATGGCTTTAAAACCAAATACAGCGTATCACAGCTGGCAGCGGCGGGCTTAACACCGATGCAGTCGCTGGGTAATCACCAGCAGGCAAGCCTATTGCGTCTGGATGTCGGGACTAGCTACCAATACTGGTACGGTCTACCAAACTTCTACACCATCACCCGTTATAACCATAGTACTCACTATGCGATGGCTGTCTGGCAGTTGGGGCTGTCGGTCGCACAGGCTCGCGGGCAGTAAATCCTTCCTTCGGCATCTCTCCCGCCGGAGAGGTGCCTGTTACATTTTGCATCATTTCCTACCGTTTACATCTAAGCGCCAATCTCATATTGTTATGTTATAACATCAAATAACGAGGCAAAGATGTTCACTTCTGTTTTTATGGCGTCAGCCATGGCGCGGCTGGCGCTGGCCTGCGCATTGCTATTGCTGTTGTGGCTTGCGGTTTGGTGGGCGGTAGCGCTGCCATGATCGAACTGGACAATCTGGTAGCGGGCTATGAAGGCATGGCGATTACGCCATCGCTGAGCGGCACAATTCCCAAAGGCAGCATGACGGCGATTGTTGGTCTGAATGGCTGTGGCAAATCCACGTTACTAAAAACGCTGGCCGGTTTTATTCCTCCCGTTAGCGGCGTTGTTCGCTGGACGCCATCGCGGCCTGTTATCGGCTGGCTGGCGCAGCGTCACTCGCTGGAGTCGCAGTTTCCGCTGACGGTGCTGGACGTGGTGAGCCAGGGCGCGTGGCCGCGGGTTTCGCTGCTACGAGGCCTGCGCAGTGAGGTGCGTGAACGTATTCATACCGCGCTGGTGAGAGTGGGGCTGGCAGCGCTGGCCAAAGCGCCGATAGAGGCACTCTCTGGTGGTCAGTTTCAGCGGATGCTTTTCGCTCGCGTGTTGGTACAGCGGGCGCCGTTGGTGATGCTTGATGAGCCTTTCACCGGTATCGATGAAGCGACCAGCCATGACCTGATGGGGGTGATTCAGGAGATGCACCGGCAGGGGCAAACGGTGCTGGCGGTGTTGCACGACAATCAACGCGTGGCGGATTACTTCCCGGAAACACTGCTGCTGACGCCGAACAATGCCTGCTGGGGGCATACTTCCGATGTTCTCCCAGCCTTTCAAACCGCGAGGTTGGCATGATCTGGCATACCTTTTTTCAACCGTTTATTGAGTTTGGCTTTATGCGCCGTGCACTGGTGGTCTGCCTGGCACTGTCATTAAGTACCACGATCCTCGGCGTCTTTTTACTGCTACGGCGGATGAGCCTGATGGGCGATGCGCTGTCGCACGCGATATTACCCGGCGTGGCGGTAGGCTATCTGGTGAGCGGGATGTCGCTACTGGCGATGACCATTGGCGGGTTTATCGCCGGTATTATCGTTGCGCTGGTTGCGGGATGGGTGAGTCGACGTACACCGCTAAAAGAGGATGCCAGCTTTGCCGGTTTCTATCTGGGCTCGCTAGCGTTGGGCGTCACGCTGGTTTCACTGCGTGGCTCAAACGTCGATCTCCTGCATCTGCTGTTTGGCTCAATTCTGGCGGTGGACAACGATGCTGCGCTGTTTGTGGTCGGCGTCGCGAGCCTGACGCTCATCTGCATTGCGCTGTTTTATCGCGGTTTAGTGAGCGAGGCTTTCGACAGCGACTGGCTGCAGGTTAATGCTCGCTGGCTACCGGTGGCGCTGCATGGTCTGTTTCTGGCGCTGCTGGTGCTTAATCTGGTGGCAGGATTCCAGGTGCTCGGCACGTTGATGGCGGTGGGGGTGATGATGCTGCCTGCCATCGCGGCGCGCTGCTGGGCGCGAACGTTGCCCGTCATTCTGCTGTTGGCCGCTGGCATGGGCAGCGTCTGTGCATGGCTGGGGCTGAGTCTGTCGTGGGCGGCGAATCTGCCCGCAGGACCGTCCATCGTCCTCACCGCCAGCGGCGTCTTTTTTGTTTCTGTGTTTTTTGGCACGCATAGCCGGTTGACCGTTGGCTGGCGAAAATTAATGGGATGAGGGAAAAGAGATGAAACGTAGTGGAATTTTTCTGGCGTTGGCATTAAGCCTTGCCGCACAGGGGGCGATGGCGAAAACGCTTAACGTTGTCAGCAGTTTTTCGGTGTTGGGGGACATGGTGCAACAGGTTGGTGGTGAACATGTGCATGTGGATACGCTGGTTGGCCCGGACGGCGATCCGCACACCTTTGAACCATCGCCGAAAGATAGCGCACTGCTCAGTAAGGCCGATGTGGTGGTGGTGAATGGACTGGGGCTGGAAGGATGGTTGGATAGACTTATTAAAGCGTCCGGTTTTAAAGGTGAACTGGTGGTGGCTTCAACCGGCGTGAAGACCCATACGTTGGATGAAGAGGGGAAAACGGTCACCGATCCACACGCCTGGAACAGTGCGGCAAATGGAGCGCTGTACGCACAGAATATCCTTAATGGACTGGTGAAGGCGGACCCGCAGGATAGCGCGGCGCTGAAAGCATCCGGTGAACGCTACATCGGCCAGCTTAATGAAATTGACGGTTGGGCTAAAAAACAGTTCGACGGTATCCCAGCAGCTAAGCGTAAAGTGTTAACCAGCCACGATGCTTTTGGCTATTTTTCTCATGCCTACGGGGTGACCTTCCTGGCGCCGCAGGGGCTATCATCGGAAAGCGAAGCTAGCGCCGCGCAGGTGGCCGCACTTATTACGCAAATTAAAGCCGATGGCGTGCACACCTGGTTTATGGAGAACCAGCTCGATCCGCGTCTGGTGAAGCAAATTGCGACAGCCACGGGCTCTCAGCCAGGCGGTGAACTGTACCCGGAAGCACTATCAAAACCGGGCGGCGTAGCGGATAGCTATGTGAAGATGCTGCGCCATAATGTGGAGCTGATTGCTGCCAGTATGCGCTAAAGTCAACCGGCCCAATGGGCTAGCACCGTTTATTTAAGCGAAGCGATTAGGGAAAATGCCGGGATTGGGTCTCCGGAGGGACGCCAAACCTGGTGATCGCCCTGATATCTCATTCTTAAACTCACTGTGTTAGTCCATTGGGCCGGTTTTTCTATGGTATGGGCTGCTTTTCCCGCAACGCCTGGACGGTTTTGTTCTGCTTAATCCCCATCACCAGACTGCTCACGCCGAGTAGCGTCTCAATACCTTCAAACAATATGTCAAAGGGGCGAGTGAATAGATGCAGAACGACGGTCAGTAATATGCAAATACCGCAGGCGATTAAAATGCTGCGTAGCCGGATCGCTTTTTTGAGTTCGTTTGAGTTGAACACTGTATTAACCATTCCTGATAACCTCGCTAAGGAGCCTTCCTTGTGTCGCTCGATTGTGCCACCCGCGCGCTTGGGCAGCTATCCGAAAGCGGGGCTTTCCGCATCTCGATCATTTTCTGAATCCCCCTCGTAAAATTGTTATCCCGTCCCCATATATCCCCTGAAAGTGCTATCTTTGATGGCCTCTTTATTTGGCGACTGCGGAGTGATAATGACGGATTCCGAATTAATGCAGCTGAGCGAACAGATTGGCCTGGCGCTTAAGGCGCGCGGCGCAACGATGACCACAGCAGAGTCCTGCACCGGCGGCTGGATTGCCAAAACAATCACCGATATTGCCGGTAGCTCTGCGTGGTTTGAACGCGGATTTGTGACCTACAGCAATGAAGCTAAATCGCAGATGATTGGCGTGCGGGAAGTCACGCTTGAGCAACATGGCGCGGTCAGTGAACCGGTGGTGGTGGAGATGGCGATTGGCGCATTACGCGCAGCCCGTGCTGACTTCGCGGTATCGGTCAGTGGTATTGCCGGGCCTGATGGCGGCAGCGCAGAAAAACCGGTAGGAACCGTATGGTTTGGCGTCGCCAGCGCCAACGGACAGGGCGTTACCCAGCGTGAATGTTTCTCCGGTGACCGCGAATCGGTGCGCCGACAGGCAACGGCTTATGCGCTCAATCTTCTCTGGCAACAATTTCTACAAAACACTTGATACTGTATGACCATACAGTATAATTGCCTCAACAGAACAGAATTCACTATCCGGTAACACCCGGTATGACAGGAGTAATAATGGCTATCGACGAAAACAAACAGAAAGCGTTGGCGGCAGCGCTGGGCCAGATCGAAAAGCAATTCGGTAAAGGCTCCATCATGCGTCTGGGTGAAGACCGCTCCATGGATGTGGAAACTATCTCCACCGGTTCGCTTTCACTGGATATCGCGCTGGGCGCAGGCGGCCTGCCAATGGGTCGTATCGTCGAAATCTACGGGCCAGAATCCTCCGGTAAAACCACCCTGACGCTGCAGGTTATCGCCGCGGCGCAGCGTGAAGGTAAAACCTGTGCGTTTATCGATGCTGAACACGCGTTGGATCCGGTTTATGCGCGCAAACTGGGCGTTGATATCGACAACCTGCTGTGCTCTCAGCCAGATACCGGCGAACAGGCTCTGGAAATCTGTGACGCGCTGGCGCGTTCCGGCGCAGTAGACGTTATCGTGGTTGACTCCGTTGCGGCGCTGACGCCAAAAGCGGAAATTGAAGGCGAAATCGGCGACTCTCACATGGGCCTTGCGGCACGTATGATGAGCCAGGCAATGCGTAAGCTGGCCGGTAACCTGAAACAGTCCAATACGCTGCTGATCTTCATTAACCAGATTCGTATGAAAATTGGTGTGATGTTCGGTAACCCGGAAACGACTACCGGTGGTAATGCGCTGAAATTCTATGCATCCGTTCGTCTGGATATCCGTCGTATTGGCGCGGTGAAAGAGGGCGACAACGTCGTCGGCAGCGAAACTCGCGTGAAGGTTGTGAAGAACAAAATTGCGGCTCCGTTTAAACAGGCTGAGTTCCAGATCCTCTACGGCGAAGGCATCAACTTCTTCGGTGAACTGGTTGATCTGGGCGTCAAAGAGAAGCTGATTGAAAAAGCGGGCGCCTGGTACAGCTACAACGGCGACAAGATTGGTCAAGGTAAAGCAAATGCTATCTCCTGGCTTAAAGAGAACCCGGCTGCGGCAAAAGAAATTGAGAAGAAAGTGCGTGAACTGCTGCTCAATAACCAGGACTCTACGCCAGACTTTGCTGTTGATAACGACAGCGTGGAAGAAACCAAAGAAGACTTCTGATAACCTCGGAATTCAGAATAAAACGAAGGGCTGCTTATGCAGCCCTTTTGCATTTATCACTACGGCAGGAAGAGAATGACTGAAAATACCCCGCGCCGTTCTGCCTATGCGCGTCTGTTAGATCGCGCTATTCGTATTCTGGCGATGCGCGACCACAGCGAACAGGAACTGCGACGTAAACTGACTGCCCCGGTGATGGGGAAGAATGGTCCAGAGCCCATCGACGCACCGCCAGAGGAGGTTGAAAAGGTGGTTGCCTGGTGCTTTGAAAACCGCTATCTCGACGATAGCCGTTTTGTGCAGCAGTTTATGGCCGGACGCAGCCGCAAAGGATATGGCCCCGCGCGAATCCGTCAGGAACTGGGGCAAAAAGGCATTGCCCGCGAGGCCATTGAGCACGCGATGCGCGAATGCGAGATTGACTGGATGCTACTGGCGCGTGACCAGGCGATACGAAAATACGGTGACCCGCTGCCAACCACTTTTCCTGAAAAGGTTAAAATCCAGCGCTTTTTGCTCTACCGCGGCTATCAGATGGAAGATATCCAGGAAATATGGCGAAATTTTGCTGATTGACTGCACTGGGGATTTTACTTCCCTTTAAAGAAAACTTATCTTATTCCCACTTTTTCCGTCCGGGGCGGGTTGTTTTTGCAACGACTCGCCTCTGCGACGAATATCCCTTAGCTTGATTTCAGGATAATTATGAGCAAGAGCACCGCTGAGATCCGTCAGGCGTTTCTCGACTTTTTCCAAAGTAAAGGCCATCAGGTAGTCGATAGCAGCTCCCTGGTGCCGAATAACGACCCTACTCTGCTGTTTACCAATGCCGGGATGAACCAGTTCAAGGACGTGTTCCTTGGCCTCGACAAGCGTAATTATTCGCGCGCGACCACCGCGCAGCGTTGCGTACGTGCAGGCGGTAAGCACAATGACCTGGAAAACGTCGGTTATACCGCGCGCCACCACACCTTCTTCGAAATGCTGGGTAACTTCAGCTTCGGTGACTACTTCAAACACGATGCAATCCAGTTCGCATGGGAACTGTTGACCGGTGAAAACTGGTTCGCCCTGCCGAAAGAGCGTCTGTGGGTTACCGTATACGAAACCGATGATGAAGCTTACGAAATTTGGGAAAAAGAAGTCGGCATCCCTCGTGAGCGCATTATCCGCATCGGCGACAACAAAGGCGCGCCGTTTGCTTCTGATAACTTCTGGCAGATGGGTGACACTGGCCCATGCGGCCCGTGCACCGAGATTTTCTATGATCACGGCGACCACATCTGGGGTGGCCCTCCAGGAACCCCTGAAGAAGATGGCGATCGCTACATTGAGATCTGGAACATCGTCTTCATGCAGTTCAACCGTCAAGCTGACGGCACGATGGAACCGCTGCCGAAGCCATCCGTCGATACCGGCATGGGCTTAGAGCGTATTACTGCTGTTCTGCAGCATGTTAACTCTAACTATGAAATCGATCTGTTCCGTAAGCTGATTGACGCCGTTGCTAAAGTGACCGGCGCGACTGATCTTGGGAATAAATCTCTGCGCGTTATCGCTGACCATATCCGTTCCTGTGCGTTCCTGATTGCCGACGGCGTGATGCCATCAAACGAAAGCCGTGGCTACGTGCTGCGCCGCATCATTCGTCGTGCAATCCGTCATGGCAACATGCTCGGCGCGAAAGAGACCTTCTTCTACAAGCTGGTTGGCCCACTGATTGAAGTGATGGGTTCCGCAGGCGAAGAGTTGAAACGCCAGCAGGCACAGGTTGAGCAGGTTCTGAAAACGGAAGAAGAGCAGTTTGCTCGTACTCTGGAACGCGGCCTGGCACTGCTTGATGAAGAACTGTCTAAGCTTTCCGGCGATACGCTGGACGGCGAAACGGCATTCCGTCTGTACGACACCTATGGCTTCCCGGTTGACCTGACTGCAGACGTTTGTCGTGAGCGCAACATCAAGGTTGACGAAGCGGGCTTTGAAGCGGCAATGGAAGAACAGCGCCGTCGTGCGCGTGAGTCCAGCGGTTTCGGTGCAGACTACAACGCGATGATACGCGTTGACGGTGCATCTGAATTTAAAGGCTACGACCATCTGGAGTTGAACGGCAAAGTCACCGCGCTGTTTGTTGATGGTAAAGCCGTCGAGTCTATCGCTGCCGGTCAGGAAGCGGTTGTTGTTCTCGACCAGACTCCATTCTATGCAGAATCCGGCGGCCAGGTTGGCGATAAGGGCGAGCTGAAAGGCGCGGGCTTTAGCTTTGCGGTCAGCGACACCCAGAAATACGGTCAGGCGATTGGCCATCTCGGTAAGCTGTCTAACGGCGCGCTGAAAGTGGGCGATGCGGTACAGGCTGACGTGGATGACGCTCGTCGTGCACGTATCCGTCTGAACCACTCAGCAACCCACCTAATGCACGCAGCGCTGCGTCAGGTTCTGGGTACCCACGTGGCGCAGAAAGGCTCGTTGGTTAACGACAAAATTCTGCGCTTCGACTTCTCGCATAACGAAGCCATGAAACCGGAAGAAATTCGTGAGGTTGAAGATCTGGTCAACGCTCAGATTCGTCGCAACCTGCCTATCGAAACCAACATCATGGATCTCGAAGCGGCGAAAGCGAAGGGCGCAATGGCGCTGTTCGGTGAGAAATACGATGACCACGTGCGCGTGCTGAGCATGGGTGACTTCTCTACCGAACTGTGTGGTGGTACTCACGCTTCACGTACCGGTGATATCGGTCTGTTCCGTATCGTTTCCGAATCCGGTACGGCGGCAGGCGTGCGTCGTATTGAAGCGGTAACCGGTGAAGGTGCAATTGCGACTCTGCACGCACAAAGCGATCGTTTAAGCGATATCGCTCAGTTGCTGAAGGGTGATAGCCACAACGTCACTGAAAAAGTACGTACCGTCATTGAACGTACCCGTCAGCTGGAAAAAGAGCTGCAGCAGCTGAAAGAGCAAGCGGCTGCACAGGAAAGCGCAAACCTTTCCAGCAAAGCGGAGACGATCAATGGTGTTAGTCTACTGGTAAGCGAGCTGGCGGGCGTTGAGCCTAAAATGCTCCGTACCATGGTCGACGATCTGAAGAACCAGCTGGGTTCTGCCATCATCGTGCTGGCGACAGTCGAAGAAGGTAAGGTTTCTCTGATTGCTGGTGTGTCTAAAGATGTGACCGACCGTGTGAAAGCAGGTGAACTGATTGGTATGGTCGCCCAGCAGGTGGGCGGTAAAGGGGGCGGTCGTCCGGATATGGCGCAAGCTGGTGGTACCGACGCGTCTGCTCTCCCTGCTGCACTGGCCAGCGTGAAAGGCTGGGTAAGCGCTAAATTGTAATAACGATAATCGCATGCGGGCGCCTTAACGTTCTACGTTAAGGCGCCTTGCATATGCGGTACTGATAACGATAAAGTCAGGTTGAAGTCATGTAAATCGGCTAGACTTACATTTAACAGAATGTGATGCCGTGACTGCTTACACATAAGGTGTTTGTCATCGCTGACCTTTTGGCGTTATATGATGGAGAATGCCGGGATACAGAGAGACCCGACTCATTTAATCTTTCAAGGAGCAAAGAATGCTGATTCTGACTCGTCGAGTTGGTGAAACCCTCATGATCGGAGATGAGGTCACTGTGACAGTTTTAGGGGTGAAGGGTAACCAGGTACGCATCGGCGTAAATGCCCCGAAAGAGGTCTCCGTTCACCGTGAAGAGATCTACCAGCGTATCCAGGCTGAAAAATCCCAGCAGTCCAGTTACTAAGTTCTCGCGTCTCACCCAGCGGGTGAGACGCCACTCTCCCCATTTTCTGCTTCAATCTTTCTCTTCTCTCCCTCTGTCCGTTGTTTTCGTCACTATAATCTCACTCTGTGCCGTATTTTCGTGATGTCGTTTTACGGCGGTAATCGCAATTTATCTGTTGATAAAACGCCCGTTTTGCCTTTTTTAACGCCTTATTGCGTGTGAAATGTGCAATCGATAAAAATCTGCGGAAAATTGTTTGACTTATAAGTCCCAGAAAGTAATATGTGCGCCACGCAGCGACGAGAAGCTCTTAACGAGAATCTCGAAGCACTCGCAAGAGGCGTGTTGGTGAGGTGGCCGAGAGGCTGAAGGCGCTCCCCTGCTAAGGGAGTATGCGGTCAAAAGCTGCATCCGGGGTTCGAATCCCCGCCTCACCGCCATTTGCATCCATAGCTCCTGTCTCTTATACACATCTGACGCT